>NZ_JADLQX010000025.1 GCF_015477605.1 Nocardia amamiensis | reverse complement strand
AACTACCGTGAACACGGACGTACCTTCCCGACCGGCGTTGGCGCGCCGGCATGATCAAGACTTCGGACTGATAGATCATCCGGGAAGGTGCGTCCTTCCCGTCATCCACAGGTCCTGATCATTGCTCGTTAGTGTGCTGGGTTGGCTGGCCATCTCATCGGCCGTGCTTGTCGCGGCGCTACTCACGGCGTACTACTGGCCGCACAAGCCCGACGGGCCGAGTGTGTGGGACATTCGAGCCGAGTTGCCGCATCGCGCGCCGCCTGCACCGCTCACGCTCGATCAGGCACACCGGGTCGCCCAAGACCATCGCGAGTGCCTTGCGGAAGACTGTCCGCGCAAACGCGCCGCACTGCGAACGCTGATCACCGCCGGAAAACTCGCGCCGACCCCGCGGCTGCACGAGCTTCTCTTCACCCGTTTCGGCGACGAAGTTGCTTGACCCAACCACACGATCTCATCTCTTCGAAGCGGGATTCCTATTCAGGGACCGGAGTCCTCCGAGGAAGGACCGTAGGCCCTACTGCTCGGTGCGGGCGCCGCGTGGAATCGAAGAGTCATCAACCACTCTCTCCGCTGGAGTCGCGCTATGAGCATCCTTCCCTCTCGCCAGGCATTGCTACCGACCTGGCCTGCACTGCCCGATTGGTCCGATCTGATGGCCCGGTTGGAGTCGCGGCCCCTCTGGACCTCGCTCGAGGGCCACATGATTCGAGTCGAGGAGCATCTCGAGAAGGGCCGGTACACGTTGCGCGCCGAGTTGCCCGGGGTTGACCCGGCCAAAGACGTCGACATCAGTGTCCGGGAAGGACAGTTGACGATCAAGGCCGAACGCACGGAACGGAAGGAAGAAGGCACCCGCTCGGAATTTCACTACGGCAGTTTCTACCGGTCGATTCCGCTACCGGTCGGCGCGAAGGAAGACGACATCGACGCGTCCTACACCGACGGGATCTTGACGGTGACCGTGCCGGTGGCCGAGTCGGAGACCCCGGCGAAGCACATCGAAATCAAGAAGACCGGAAACGGACACAGCTGACCGCCGCGGGACCCGGGATGGCCCAGGCACACGGGCCGGCCGACACAGCGCCATACGACCGCTGCTGCGAGTAGGCGTTATTCGAGGCCTGCGTAGGGTCTGCTGGCCATAGCCGGGACACGCTGAGCACCGCCACCTTCGTCATCTCCGCCTTGGCCGCCGCTGGGCACCTACGCTGCCGGCCCACGCCGTCGGCAGGGCAGCGATGCTTTGCCGGCCTACGGCACACGGCCACGACGACCATCGGGGGAACTCGGTCAGCGCCGCCCTTGTCACGTCGACGCGATCCGCGCTCGGACGGCCTTACTCGGCCGTTGACCGATCGGCGGCCAGTCGGCGGACCACGCGGAAGATGGCCAGCTCTCCGGACGGGAGTAACCGCATGACCACACACGGGCATCCTCCGATTGTGGTGACCGTCGACCAACCGCCGATCGGGCGCGACGCCGCCCTATGGTCGGCCCGCCTCGCCGAACGGCTGCACTGCACCCTGCGGGTCGTCTACATCGCCGCCGCCACTTCTGACGTGTCGGCGGACATCGCAGCGACCGGACCCGAAGCGGCGGCTCGGACGGAATCCAGCGCGACAGCCGTCGTCGACGACACCATCGCGGTCGTGCGCCGCGATCACCCCGACCTCGAGATCAGTGGTGAGTTGATCGACGGACCGGCCGCGCAGGCGTTGGCCACAGTCGGAGAGGACGCCCGGATGGTCGTCCTCGGTCATCCCGACGTGGGGGCGCTCGACGTGCCGACGGCCACAACGATGGTTACCGAGCACGCCACTTGCCCGGTAACCGTCTGGCGGGGAGAGCCCGGCCAGCTTCCAGACCAGCGCCCCGTGCTTCTCGCCGTGGACGACGACATCGACGGCGCTGACGCCGCCCTCGCCGCGTTCGGCTACGCCCACCTGTTCGGTGCATCGGTCATCGCCGTGAACGCCCAGCCGGAGCAACCCGGAACGGCCGCTCCGGTCACTTCGACGAACCGGCACTCCCTCGACGCCCACCTGGCCGTGGCACGGGACGCCTTCCCCGACGTCACCGTGTCCGCCCTCGCCGACATCCCACATCGGTCGTTGAACGAACGCGCGACGGGTGCGCAACTGGTGGTCACCGGACCTGATGGTCGCGCGTCTGTTCCGGAAGGACCCGGTTTCGGTTCGTACTTCTTCCGCCGCAGCCGGTGCCCCGTCATGATCTGTCCGTCACGGATGCCCCCGGTGGGCCTCGGCGCGGATCCGATCGCATCCACCGCTAATACCGCACCGGCACCGTCTACGCCGCTGATCTCCGGGATGACCGTCCGCGCACTGACGCCGGACGACCGGGACGCGGTCGCGTCGCTGCACGAGCAGATGTCGGCGCACGATGCCTATCTGCGGTTCTTCAGCGCCCCTCCAAAGCGCATCGACGAGTTCGCGGAACAACTGTGCCGGCACGACTCCACCCACCTCGCGCTCGGCGCTTTCGAGGGTGACGACCTGGTCGGGGTCGCCAATTACGTCGTCACCGACACCACCGCGGGACACCTCACTGCGGAGATGGCGCTAGCGGTCAACGCGCATGACCAGCAACACGGCATCGGCACATTGCTCGTGCGGCGACTGGGCACGGCCGCCTACCTGCAGGGGGTGAAACATCTGACGGCGGAAATACTCGCGGAGAACACCCTCATGCTCGCGATCATCACCGAACAGGGGTGGAATGACGCGCTCCGATACGAGGGCGCCACCGTGCACTTCGATCTCGAACTCGACGCCCACGGTCAGGAAGATCCGGGCACGCCTGTACTCCCGCGTAAGGGAAATGCCGGCCAAGCAATCCGAAAAGGTCGATAGGGAACGTCGCGCCGCTATCCCCGTCCGGACCGATTCCAAGAATCATGCCGGGCTTTTCTCGTACGCATGCTTTTCTCGTCCGAGCGCCTCATCGATCGGCCTGGGACTCCGTAGAATGAAGTGATGACGTTCCTTCGGGAATCCGAGGAACTTCCCGATCTCAGCAAGATCGAGCGCCGGGCATCCTCGGTTGCCCAGATGCTTGTCGACCGCATCACCGCGACTCCGGACGCGGAGGCATTCCGATTCCCGGACGGCGAGCGCTGGACCAGCGTGTCCTGGAAGCAGTTCGGTGACCGCGTCGACATCCTCGCCGCCGGGCTGATCGCACTGGGAATCCAGGCCGAGGACCGGGTCGCCCTCGTGTCGTCCACGCGGTACGAATGGGTGCTCGCCGACTTCGCCGTGATGTGCGCCGGTGCGGCCACCACCACCGTGTACCCCACCACCAATGCCCCCGGCGTCGCGTTCATCGTCGCCAACTCGGGCAGCCGTGTCGTCGTCGCCGAGGATCAGGCCCAGGTGGACAAACTGATCGAGCACCGCACCGAGTTGCCCGACGTGCGACAGGTGGTGATCTTCGACGGCGAGGGCGACGGAAACTGGGTGATCACTCTCGATGACCTCGAAGAGCGCGGACGCACACTGCTCGCCGAATCGCCCGACGCGGTGGCCGACCGCATCCGCGGCATCCGGCCCGAGCACCTGGGCAGCATCATGTACACCTCCGGGACGACCGGCACCCCGAAGGGGGTAAGGCTGCCGCATTCGGCATGGACCTACAGCGCCGCAGCAATCGACGCGTTGCATGTTCTCGGCCCCGACGATCTGAACTTCTTGTGGCTGCCGCTGTCCCACGCCTTCGGCAAGGTGATGCTCGCGCTGTCACCGCTGATCGGCTATCCCACGGCGATCGACGGCCGGGTGGAGAAGATAGTGGACAACCTCACGATCCTGCACCCCACCATCGTGGCGGCCGCCCCGCGCATATTCGAGAAGGCGCATGCCCGTATCGAGGGCATCGTGGCCGAGGAAGGCGGGATCAAGAAGAAGCTCTTCGACTGGGCCGTCGGGGTCGGCCTGAAAGTCTCGCGTGCGAGACAGGCCGGCAAGGATCCGTCGCTGCTGATTTCATTGCAGCACAAAGTTGCCGACAAACTGGTGCTTTCCAAGATCCGTGAACGCTTCGGTGGCCGGCTACGGTACTTCGTTTCGGCAGCGGCCCCCTTGGACCGCGATGTCGCGCAGTGGTTCGACGCGATCGGCATCATCGTGCTCGAAGGTTACGGCCTGACCGAGACCGCCGCCGCCTCGTTCATCAACCGCCCAGAGGCATACCGGTTCGGAACCGTAGGCAAGCCGTTTCCCGGCACCGAGGTCAAGATCGCCGAGGACGGCGAGATCCTGCTACGAAGCCCGGGCGTGATGAGCGGCTATCACGACCGCCCCGACGCCACCGCCGAAACTTTCGACGCGTACGGCTGGTTCCGCACCGGCGACATCGGCGAGATCGACGCAGACGGATTCCTGCACATCACCGACCGCAAGAAGGACTTGTTCAAAACCTCGCAGGGCAAGTACGTCGCGCCCTCCGCGATTGCCGCCACATTCAAGGGAATGTGTCCGTACGCGGCGGAATTCATCGTCTACGGAGAGACACGGCCCTATTGCGTCGCACTGGTCGGCCTAGACGCCCAGAGCATCACCGAATGGGCCGGCAAGCACGGCCTGGCAGACAAACCGCTCGCCGACATCGCGCGGGACGAGAAGACCCACGACGTGATCGCCGGCTACGTCGACCACCTGAACACCCAACTCAATCGCTGGGAACAGATCAAGAAATTCGACATCATCGACCACGAATTGTCCGTCGAGGCAGGAGATCTCACACCGAGTATGAAACTGCGCCGCAAGATAGTCGTCGACAACCTCGCCGCCAGCATCGACGCACTCTATCGCTGAAGTCGATCGATAATCGTCGCGCTGTTCGCCGAACAACGCGAGCAAGCACCCACCGACAGAGGCGCCGAGTCGCTCAGCACCGCCGCCATGCCGGCGTGATGCCGGTAATACCGGCGACATCGCCCGAACGCCACTGGAGGCAGGATGCATCGGTCGTCACGCCACCATCACGCCCAGCCGGGAATTGGAGGCTGGAGAGTTTCACATCGGCTGCCCCATCATCGGGCAGCCGACCATCAGGCTGCACATCCATTGACACAACATGTGCATGAGGTTCATATCGCCGAGCTCCTTCTCATCGCGCGATCCGGCCACCATTGCCCGGCCGCAAGGGTTGGACATGCCGGTGTAGTCGAAGTTGCCGTGTCGATACCCCGCCGGGGTAGGGACCTTCGGCGCTCGGATGAGGGTCCTTGGGCGCCGCTCGAAGCGACCTCATCCCCTCCTCGGCAACCGGTGTACCAGCGCAGACTCGAGGTGATCCCAAGAGAAGGGGAAGGCGATGAACACTCGGCATCTTCCGTGGTACGCACTCGCATTGGCCGTGCTGGTCGCCGGTCTCGCCATTTCGGGCGTGTCGGTGTCGACGCTGCTGGTACTGCTGGTGGTGCTGGCCTGCCCGCTGATGATGATGTTCATGATGGGCGGCCACGGACACGGCGGCAACGACTACGAGCCGCACCGGATGAGCAGACGCCACGACCACGGCCCCACCTCCGGCCGACCGTAACCGGGCCGCTATGGGACGTGTCATGGTCGGCGCAGCACAGATTCAACGGTCCGCATTCGCCGGACCGGTGGCCAGCATCGTGGCAACGTCATGACCACCGAGCCGCTCACCGGGGCTGAATCGGACACGGTTTCGCGGTCGGCGACGCAGGCCGCGCCGCTGCTGGCGGCCGAGGGGCTGGAGAAGTCCTATCGCCGTGGCGGCCGGATCTTTTCTCCCCGCGTTCCCGTACTGCGGGGGGTCGATCTGAGACTGCGACCCGGTGAAGTGGTCGGCTTGGTCGGGGAGAACGGGTCGGGCAAATCGACGGTCATGAAGATCCTGGTCGGTGACCTGTTTCCGGACGCGGGCTCGGTCACCCGGTCGGGGCGGTTGGGATACTGCCCGCAGGAACCAGTCCTGTATGAGCGGCTGACCTGCGATGAGCACATCGAGTTGTTCGCCCGCGCCTATCGGATGACCCGGGAATCCGAGCGCCGTGCGCGTCGTGAGCTGTATGCGGCGTTGGGGTTCGAACGCTACGCGACCACGCGCGCCGACCGGCTCTCCGGCGGCACCGTGGCGAAACTGAATCTCACGCTGGCGTTGCTGGCCGATCCCGACGTGCTGCTACTGGATGAACCGTATGCCGGATTCGACTGGGACACCTACCTCAAATTCTGGGAACTCGTCGCGCACCGCCGCGCCGCCGGCCGCTCAGTGCTGATCATCAGTCACTTCGTCGCCGACGAACACCGCTTCGACCGCATCGTCGAACTGCGCGACGGGCGGGCGGTCGGAAGATGAGCGTCCCCGCGTCGGTCCCGGCGCCACCACCGACGGCGGTGTCGCCGTTCGTGCGGTGCTTCGTCAGCGACTACATCCGCAACCCGGTCAACCTGATCGTGCTGGTGCTCGTGCCCACGGTGTTCGTGCTCGTCGCGGCCGGAAGCATCGCCCAGGCAATGGAATTGCTCGGCCGCAACCTCGGTTCCCGACCGGCAGTGGAGACCGCGACCGCGGGGTGGGCGGCGGCGTTCCTGTCGGGCATCGCCATGTATTTCCAGGTCCGCTCCGCGCGGGCGACCGATCGACGGCTGGTGCTGGCCGGGCTGTCCCCGGCCCGTCTGGTCGCCGCGCGGGCGGCGACCGGGCTGGCGCTGGCGGTGCTCGTGTCGGCGGTGTCGCTGCTCGCACTCGCCGCCCGCGCCGGGCTCGGCGACCCGGTGCGGGTGATCCCCGCGACGGTCATGTTCGCGGTGATCTATCTCGCGATCGGCGCGATCGTCGGCATCCTCGCCGGCAATCCGGTCAATGGAGCGGTCGTGATCTTGTTCGTGTGGATCATCGACGTGTTCATCGGACAGGTCGGCGACACCACCGAGCAGGTCTCCCGCTGGTTCCCCACACATTTCGTCGCCCGATGGATGGTCGGCCTGCCCACGGGCCATGCCGGACGCCTCGGCGACCTCGGCGCAGCACTGATCTGGGTGGTCGCGGCCGCACTGGTCGCGGCCGCTGCGCTGGTAGCCAGTTCACGCATCGCCCGCCCCACCCGCCGGGCCGCCGGACAGTTGCGCACGGGCCTGCGTCTGGGTGTGGTCGAGCTGAGCCGCAACCCGGTCCTCGCGGTGCTGTTGATCGTGGTTCCGGTGGTGTTCGTGCTGCTGGCCAAGATCACCACCCCGGCCCGGTCGATGATGTTGACCCTGCGGGAGAACCGCGCAACCGTCACCATGTCCTTCTGGTTCCCCGAAGTACACGCCGGAACGATGACGCCGATCGCGGTCGGCTCCTTGGCGACACTGGCCGGGCTGTTCCTTGCCCTCGACGCCGCCGACGGCGATCGCCGACTGCGGCTTGCCGGATACCGCGCCGGCGTCCTGCTCACGGCGCGGCTGGGAGTGATCGCCGTGGCGGTGCTCGTGGTCACCGCCGCAGCACTCGCGATCACGGCGACCGTGTTCGACGCCCACAACTGGGTGGGATACGCCGCGGCGAATCTGCTGCTGGCCGCGACCTATGCGCTCATCGGCGTGATCATCGGTCCGTTGTTCGGGCGGATCGCCGGGGTGTTCGTCGCCTTCCTCATCCCGTTCCTCGACCTCGGCCTGGTGCAGAGCCCGATGCTGCGTCCCGAACCCCAGACGTGGGCGCGCGCCATGCCCGGTTACGGCGCCAGCCGCGTCCTGTTCGACACCGGCCTCACCGATCACTTCGACGAGGTAGGGGCACTGCTCATCGCGCTGGCCTGGTTGACCGGTTCGGCGGCTGTCGCCGCGCTGCTCTACAAGCGCGGACACCCGACCCACCGCGGCATCCGGTTCGGATCGTCATGAACCGAACCAGCACTGGCGGTTTCATAGACAGCAGCTCCGCCGCAGCTGCCGAGGTAGGTGTGCGATGACGGAATTGGGCCCGCTGGACACCGGTTTCATGGAAATGGAAGACACCGACCGCCGAGTCAGTCTCGGGATCGGGACGGTAGCAGTCGTCGATGGACCACCCCCGGCGCACCAAGAGCTACGCGCCTGGCTCGATCGTGGGCTGGAGCGGCACGGGCGGCTACGGCAGCGGGTCCACCGCAGTCTTTTGGACCTGAAAGCGCCCGTGTGGGAGGAGGATCCGACTTTCGATTTCGATTCAGGGCGTCTGCGGCGAGACCGGTGGCGACGCCGTTCACGGTGATCCGTTCGGTGAGCAAGACCCTTGCGGTCGAGGGTATCGATGTCGAGGTGATACCCGGCGACCGAACGGGCCGCCTTTTCGTGGGATCGGACCCGGTACGGATCACTGCCGGAGATGGCTATCAGATCCGCCATCTCCCAGAGGGCTTGGGCCGCAACGTCATTCGAGCGCATCATGGTCGGCTACCGGTCGCGGGTCGCCGGGCCGGCCGGTTCGCACCGCCGGGTCGGCCGGACCATTCGTGCGCGGAACGCGGCCGGATTGATCCGCCGGTCGAGCAACGCGGCCAACAGAGCGTTCTCCGCGTCCAGGGCGGACCACACCCGCGCGGGATCGGTCCACCCAGGTTCCGCGTCCAGCACCGACGGATCGGACTCGTCGGACAGGGCCCGGGGCGCACGGCTCGGAGTCGTGTCGTCGGCATCGCGCCGATACCGCCCGGGTAGACCGTCACGAACGGTCCTGTCGATGGCCGCTCCGATCGCCCGCCACAGCAGCGCCGGCGACACGATCACGGACGCGAGCAGCAGGACAATACCTACGGTCATGGATCCGCCTCCTTCCTGCCAGGGTGGCCGGGCCACGCTCGGTCCGATTTGTGCCGATCATGCATCGAAACGATGGTTCCCGGTAGCGGCATCCGTACCACGCCGATAGACCAACGACCCTGGCATGGCCCGTGGTCAGTGTCATCAGCTCGGGCGATCTGCTCGGCAGGCGGATACGGCCGGACACGACCGACGCCCGGGCATGGTGGCGGCTGGGCCCCGCGCAGGTCGGCCCGACAGACCTCGAGCGTCCGGGCACTGACTGCCGTCGGGACGAATGTCATGACAGAGGGTGACACGTTGCACTGATGCTGGGCGTTCGGACAGCGGAGGCTAGTTCCTGACCGCAAGCTGCCACCGGGAAACCGGTATGGGTCGGATGCAAAGAGGAAAGGAACGGTTATGGAGTCCGAACTGGCCCGGATGATGCACATGTTCATGATGCGCCTGCACGAGTGGGGGATCCTGCCGCCGATGACGATGGGGATGTGACCCACACCGTGCACTCGAACCGATGCGGCCGCTGATCCCGCGACGGGAGGAGGCCGATGATCCCGGGAATCGCGGTCGCACGCCCAGCGGCGCCTGTGAGAAGGAGGATGTGTACCTAGCGTAAGGGACCTATGTCCTCGCGATGGAGAGTCGCCCGGCCCTGCCCCGCCGCGCCGGAGCCGGAGCAGAGTAGTCGGTGCCGGCCGTCGACGAGCCGGGATGGGAGCGAGGAGGCGATGAACGGCCGACCCCGAGACTGGATGGCAGTGCGTGCGAACCGGTTCACCACCCCCGCCGAGGACGTGACCGAGAGTTTGCGGGACGCGATCGCCGACCACCACGAGATCACCGAATCGGATATCGACGCCGTCGCGAGGGACGCGTGTCGTCCCGTCGCGGCGGTGGCCGGGACCGCGTCGTTCTATGCCGACCTCGCCTCGACACACCGGGTGCGGGTGTGCGACGGTACCGGCTGCTTCGTGGCCCGCGGCGGCTCTACTTCCGAGGCGGGCGGCGCCGCCCAGCACGTGTATTGTCTCGGATTCTGTTACGCAGCACCGGCGATGCTTGTTGACGACACTCCTCTGACCGGTCCGCAACGGACATCGGCGCAGCCGATTCCGTATACCTGCGCGGCGCCGGAACCGGTGATTCTGGCCGGGCTGTGCGGGCCGGAGCGGCCGTGGGAAACATGGTCCGCGGTGCTGTCGCAGCGGCGCCGGAGCGCTATAGCGGACGAGGTCGCACGGTCGGGCTTGCGCGGCCGGGGCGGTGCCGAATACCCGGTGGCCGCCAAATGGCACGCCGCCCGCAACAGCCCGGCACCGCGCTATGTCGTCGCCAACGGCGACGAGGGAGACCCCGGATCCTATTGCGACCGGCTGCTGATGGAATACGACCCGCGCCGGGTGCTCGAAGGACTCGCGCTGTGCGGGTATGCGGTCGGCGCCCGGCACGGTCTGGTGTTGGTGCGGTCGGAGTATCCGGCCGCGGCGGCGGCGTTGCGGAAGGCGGTCGAAGAAGCCAGGACCGCTGGGCATCTCGGGGAGAACATCCACGGCTCCGGCGTCGATTTCGACATCACGGTGCACGACGGCGCCGGTTCGTACGTCGCGGGGGAGGAGACGGCGTTGCTACGTTCGTTACAGGGCCTGCGCGGTTCGGCGCAGGCGCGTCCTCCATATCCGACCGAATACGGTTATGCGGGGCGGCCCACCGTGGTGCAGAACGTCGAAACCCTTGCCGCCATCCCGTGGATCGTGCGAAACGGCGGCGCCGCGTACGCCCGGTTCGGCCGGGAAGTCGAGACCGGGACCAAGCTCGTCTGCCTCAACGAGGAGTTCGCCACACCCGGGGTGTACGAGGTGGAATTCGGAACACCGTTGCGCCGCATCGTGGAAGAGCTCGGCGGTGGCCTGCGCGACGGGCGGCGCTTGCGCGCGATCCAGATCGGCGGCCCGCTCGGCGGCTTCCTCGGCCCAGACGATCTCGACGTCGGCCTCGCCTCGGCCGACCTGGCCGCATGTGGGGTAAGCCTCGGGCACGGCAGCGTGGTCGCGATCCCCGAGCAGGTGCAAGCAGTGGATCTGCTGCGGCACCTGTGGACGTTCGCGGCCCGCGAGAGCTGCGGTGCCTGCGCGCCATGCCGGGTGGGCACGCGACGCGGCCTCGAACTGGTCGGCAACATGGATCCCGCGCTGAGCGCGGCCGACGAGACCTATGGGCACCTGCTCGACATCATGAAGACAGGCAGCATGTGCGCGTTCGGGTCGGGCGTGGCCGCCGCGGTGCGGAGCCTGCTGCGCGTGTATGCCGAACCACCCGCGGGCAGGTCGTGATGGCGCGGGTGCAGGTGTCCGGTCGGCAGGTCGAAATCGCTGATGCCGCGACGGTTCTGGACGCGGTGCTGGCCGCGGGCGGCGATGTTCCCACGTTGTGCCACGATGAGCGCCTGACCCCGCGCGGATCCTGCCGGGTGTGCCTGGTCCGCGCCGACCACTCGGTGGTGGCTGCGTGCACGACACCTGTTCGCGAGGGCATGATCATCGACCCGGACGATGCCCAGGCGCGGTCGGCCGCACGTGGCGCGCTCGAACTGATCGTCTCGGAACTCCCTCCGCGGGCACTCGATATTCCGGCGCAGCGCAGCGAATTGGTGCGGGTATGCGAGCGGCTCGATGTGCGCGGCGGCGAATTCTCCGGCGCCGTGCATGAGCGCGGCATCGACGACTCCCATCCATACCTCACCCTGGACCGCGACCTGTGCATCGCCTGCGGGCGATGTGTGGCGATGTGCGCCGAGGTGCAGGGCACCTTCGCGCTGGAACTGTCCGGTCGCGGCTTCGACACCGTAGTCGCAGCAGGCAACGGCGGCCCGTGGGTGGAGTCGCCGTGTGTGTCGTGTGGCGGCTGCGTCGACTCGTGCCCCACCGGCGCACTGTTCGAAAGCCGCTGCGCCGACCGCGAATACACCGCAACAACGACCACCACGTGCGGATACTGCGGAGTCGGCTGCTCACTGGACGTGCACACCGATCCGGCGGGGATCGTCTCGGTAACCCCCACCCACGGCGCACCGGTCAACCGCGGACATGCGTGCGTGAAGGGCCGTTTCGCGCACGGCTTCGTCAGCTCCGGTGACCGGCTCACCCGGCCGTTGATTCGTTCGGCGGGCCGCGGCTCGCCGCTGCGCGAGGCGACCTGGGCGGAGGCGCTGGCACTGACGGCCCGTGAACTGACCCGCATCCACGACGCCCACGGCGGTACGGCCATCGGAATGATCTGCTCGGCCCGCGCGACCAACGAGGAGAATTACCTCGCGCAGAAGTTCGCCCGAACAGTACTGGGCACCAACAACATCGATAACTGCTCACGGCTGTGCCACGCGCCGACCGCCGCCGGGCTGACCGCGTCGTTCGGCTACGCCGGCGGCACCAACTCCCTCGACGATATCGACCGCGCCGACTGCATTCTGGTCGCCGGAGCCAATCCGACCGAAGCCCACCCGGTTGTCGGCTCACGCATCGTGCACCGGGTGACCGCCGGGGCAACGTTGATCGTGATCGATCCGCGCCGCACCGAGCTCGCGGAGATGGCCGACGTCCACCTGCGCGGCACACCGGGATCGAATGTGGCGGTGTTCAACGGTCTGGCCAGGGTGGTGCTCGACGAAGGCTACTCCGACCGTGCTTACCTTCAGACCCGCACCAGCGGGCTCACCGAACTCCTCGAACTGCTGCGCGACTATACGCCCGACCGAGTCGCCGCCATCGCGGGCATTCCAGCGGAATCCCTGACCGAGGCGGCACGGCTGTTCGGCCGCGCCGAACGGCCGGTGATCATGTACGGACTGGGCATCACCGAGCACGCCCACGGCACCGACGGGGTGCGCACACTGGCGAACCTCGCGCTGCTGCGTGGCGCGGTCGGTACGCCTGGATGCTGCGGTGTGCTGCCGCTGCGCGGGCAGAACAACGTACAGGGCGCGTCGGACATGGGTGCACTGCCCGATGTCCTGCCCGGCTATCAGAAGGTGACCGATCACGCTGTGCGGCAGCAGTTCTCGGACGCATGGGGTGCGGAGGTGCCGCCTCGTCCCGGCCTGCGCATCCCCGCGATGTTCGGCGCCGCACTCGACGGAGACTTACGGGCGTTGTATGTGATCGGCGAGGACATCGTCACTTCCGATCCGGACGCCAACCACGTCCGTGCCGCGCTGGCCGCCTGTGATTTCGTCGTCAGCCAGGACGTCTTCCTTTCCCGCACCGCGGAACTGGCCGATGTGGTGCTGCCCGCCGCCGCCTTCTTGGAAAAGGACGGTACGTTCGTCAACTTCGAGCGCCGTTTTCAGCGCGTCCGTCCGGCGCTCGCACCGCCGGGCGAGGTCCGCACCGACTTCGCGATCCTGCATGCACTCGCCGCAGCGATGGGCGCTGACCTGGGCTGTCCCACACCGGCTGAGGCGATGGCCGAATGCGCCTATCTCGCTCCGGCTTTCGGTGGGATCAGCCATCGGCGACTGGACGCCACGGGACCGCTCCAGTGGCCGTGCCCGTCCAGCCATCACCCGGGAACACCGGTGCTGTATCTGGACGGCTTCGCGACCCCGGATGGCCGGGCCCAGCTCGCCGCGCGTCCGTACTTGCCGCCGGGGGAGCGCCCGGACACCGAGTACCCGTTCGTTCTGGTCACCGGCCGCAGGCTGATGCACTACAACACCGGATCGATGACCCGGCGCACCGCCAACACGGATTTGCTGAGCGCGGAAACCCTCGACCTGGCACCGAGCGATGCCGCCGCCCTAGGTATCGCCGCGGGCGACAGGGTGGAGATCCGCAGCCGCCGCGGTCGGATGACCCTGGCGGCGCGCCCCACCGACGAAGTGGCGCCGGGCCAGGTGTTCACCGCGTTCCACTTCCCGCAAGCGCCGACCAACGAACTCACCTCGAGCCGCACCGACGAGGTCACCGACTGCCCGGAGTACAAGGTGACCGCGGTGGCGTTGCGGCCGGTCCCGCGGTGAAAGGTGCGATCTGTCCGCCATCAGGTCACGACGAGTGCGGTCACTCCTAGATATATGAGGATCGACAGGAGGTCCTGGACCACGGTTGCCAATGGTCCGGAGCCGAAGGCCGGATCGATCTTCAGTTTCGACATCGTCCACGGCAGACCCATCGCCACGACCGCGGCGACAGAGCATGCGGCCAGTAGCGAGATCGCCACCGCCAGCGACACGTCCGGTGCACCCCAGAACGTCAGCGTGAGTGGGTAGGACACGACGGCGATCAGCAGCCCGATGAGCAGGCCGGTGACGGATTCACGGTAGACGATGCGACGGACGCCGACACCGACCGCAAGGCCGCGGATCACCAGCGCCTCGGTCTGGGTGCCGACCGCGTCGGCCAGATAGACCACGCCGGGGATGAAGAATGCGATAAGGACTTCGCGCTCCAGTTCGCCGTGGAAGATATCCACCACACCGGCAGCGAGCATCGCGCCGACGAGCCCCACCAGCAGCCACGGCAAGCGGTGCCACAGTCGGCGGCCGATCGGTTCGACCGTCGCAGTCCGGGCGCCGGTCGCGGATTTCAGATATCCGGAGACCCGGGCGACATCCTCGTCGTGCTCCTGCAGCAGCACCGTCAACAGCCGCCGCGGTGGAATGAGCCCGAGCCAGCGGCCCTCGGCATCGACCACAGCGAGCCCCGGTTCCTCATGCCGCAACGCCTCCCACACCGCCGCCTCCTGGTCCTGGTGCCCGGCGATCGTCGGCGGATCAGGGTCCATCACGGCACCGACGGCCGTCCCGGTGGGTGCCGCCAGCAGATTCTCGATCGTGATCAGACCGGCCAGTCGAGTGCCGTCACACACCGCTATCACGGCCGCGCTGGCAAATCGGCTGCCGCGCATGCGGGCCAGGACATCGTCGGCCCTTTCCCCGGGATCGGCGATCGGCACGTCACGGGTGGCATGAGCCGCCGCCGTTTCGAATAGCTCCCCGCTTCGCACAGTCGGTTCCACGGCCGCAAAGTAGTCCGATCAGCCGGGAAGCGCCAGCGTTCCGAACAGGCCGCGCGCCGTTCGGTCGCGCGTGCCGAACCGTCTGTGACTCGCCGGCGGATTCAGCGAGGTGGTTCGCTTCCGAACAGCCATACCCGCCGTTATCGGTGCCGAGGGGGCATCATCAGCCGCAAGGACCTGCTGTTGGTGCATTCGTATCGTCGGTCGCCCCGTGCAGCGGACCAACGGCCCTACCGGCGGTGCGCCACCCGGCGCGACGATGGGATCGCACCGCACAGGAGGTTGGCATCGATGCAGGCGAAAGCAGGGGACTGGCTGATCGTGGAGGGGCGCAGTGTCGGCGGCACGGTCCGGCACGGTCTCATCGAGGAAGTCCACGGGAAAGATGGGGCGCCGCCCTACCTCGTGCACTGGACCGATACCGGGCACCGGGCACTCACCTTCCCCGGTCCGGACGCCCACGTAGTCACCAGCGACGAGCTGCGTGCGCAGGAAGAGGTCGCCGCGGCCTACTTCTCCTCGCGGCACTATCGGTCGAGCGAAGGCGCCTCCGAGTCGGCCGAAAGCTGAGAAGTCCCTGGACCGGCGCGTACCGGGCGGACGATCGGAACCAGCTCTTCGCACGCTTCGCAACCGGGTGCCCGGACGGTACCGGGCTCGACGGCGGCATGCGGCTCGGGAGCGGCGTCGGCGTGCCGCAGCACCTGCCCGGGTCGGCTGCCGGACCGGAAGACGGTGATCCCTTTGACCTGCGCCGACCATGCCTGCCGGAAGATGTCGAGCACGTCCTCGACGTGCACGTCTGCCGGTAGGTTCACGGTTGTCGCGACGGCGGCGTCGGTGTGCCGTTGCGCGGCGGCCTGGATGCGGACGTGCCAGGAGGGCGTGATCTCCTGGGCGGTGACGAAGCGGCGGCGCAGCTCCTCGGGGAGTTCGGCGCAGCCACAGGCCGTTCCTGACGACGCGACTTCGGCTTCCAGCGCGGTGGACCAAACTCCGCATCCGACGGCGAGTTGCCGGAAGAGCGGGTCGAAGTGGTGAAAGTCGCGCCGGAGAATATGGCGGGTGTAGGCCAGGGCATACAGTGGCTCGATTCCAGCGGAAGTGCCGGCGATCAGCGCGATGGTGCCGGTCGGCGCGATCGAGGTGACCTGTGCGTTGCGCATCGGCGGTCCGTCCCCGTCCACCCATCCACTGTGCGGGAACAGCGGGAAAGCACCGCGGTCTGCCGCAAGCCATTCCGACGCCGTGTGTCCCCACCGCGCGATGTGCGCCATCACATGCTCGGTGAAACGCACCGCTTGCTCGCTGTTATACGGGATTCCCAGCGCGGCAAGAGTATCCGCTAGACCCATGACGCCGAGCCCGAGCTTGCGGGTGGCTCGCGCGGCGACGGCCAGCTCGGGCCGGGGGTAGCGCGCGACATCGATCACGTCATCGAGGAAGCGCACCGCCGCCCGCACGACATCGGCCAGACGGTTCTCGTCGAGATGGTCACCGGAGAGGAAACGCGACAGGTTCACCGAACCGAGGTTGCAGGACTCGTAGGCTGCCAAGGGGACCTCGCCGCACGGGTTGGTCGCCTCTATCGGACCACGATCAGGCACCGGATTCGCCCGGTTGACCGCGTCGAGGAACAGCAGTCCGGGTTCGCCGTTTCGCCAGGCTCGTTCCGCGATCTGCTCCAGCAAGCCGCGCGCCGGAATCATTCGAACGGTCCGGCCCGTGCGCGGGTGTATCAACGCGTGGGGCCCGCCCGAGGCGGCCGCTCGCATGAAGTCGTCGGTCACCGCCACCGAAAGGTTGAAGGTCGCCAGCGGGCCCGGCTCAGCCTTGGCCGAGACGAAATCCTCGATGTCGGGATGACGGACGTCGAGAACCGCCATGTTAGCGCCGAAGCGGCGCCCCCGAGCCGGATCACCTGTGTGGCGGCGTCGTACAGTTCGATGAACGAGACCGGGCCACTGGCGATGCCTCCGCTCGAGGTGACAGCATCACCACGCGGACGCAGGTGGGAGAAGGAGAAGCCAGTGCCCGCTCCGGCTTTGTGCAGCAGTGCAGTGGTGACCTTCGGCCCGTGCGCAGCAGCGACCCTGGCCGTGCGCCTAGGGAGGACTTTGGTCACATTCCCACGGACAACGGTCGGAATACCGCAGTACCGCGGGCTCTATCCGCCGTACCGGAATACCGGTGAAATCGACCGTGTCGGAGCACCCGGCTCCGAGGAGGAAACCATGAGTCCGCTTCCCCTTCGCCGGATGCCCTGTGCGCTACTGCCCTGCGGAACTCGTTCGTCGCCGCGCCGATGCTGGTGTTAGGCACCTGATCCGTGTGGCGGACGTGGCCGAGAACAGCGGCGAACAGGACAGATCGGTTGCCGCACACCTCAGACGGTAGCGGCGACCGTTACGAAGAGGCGGCCGGGCGGGCCAGCGGGCGGCCCTGAAGGCCCGTTCGAGGAGGTTCCGGTGAGTCCGATCGTGACCTTGACGATGAATCCTGCGGTCGATCTCGCGACTCGGGTGGCGAAAGTTGTGCCGGTCGACAAAATGCGCTGTGCGACACCTCGATTCGATCCGGGCGGTGGTGGGGTCAACGTGGCGCGCACGGTGGCCGCGCTCGGCCTCGAGGTGGCGGCGGTGTTTCCCTCGGGTGGGTACAGCGGCAAGCTGCTCGAGCAGTTGGTGCGCGATGCCGGAGTGCCGGTGCGGCCGGTGCCGGTAGCCGAATCCACCCGGGAGAGTCTCGCGGTTACCGAAGAGGCGACCGGCGAGCAGTATCGGTTCGTCTTTCCCGGATCGCGGCTGACCAATCCGGAACAGCACCGTTGCCTGGCCGAGGTGGAGCGAGCGGTGCGCGGCGCGCACTACCTCGTCGCCAGTGGAAGCCTGCCCCCAGGTGCGTCGCATGACTTCTATCAGATCCTCATCGATCTCGTCGCCGACCTCGGTGTCCGCGTTGTGCTGGACACATCGGGCGCCGCACTACGCGGCGTGCGCGGCGGCGCGTATCTGATCAAGCCCAGTGTGCGGGAACTGAGCGACTACGTCGGCCGTCCGCTGCGCGACAGTGCGGAACAGTTGTCGGCGGCCCGTGGGCTGATCACCTCCGGGTTGACCGAGATCGTGCTTCTGTCCCTCGGTGCATCCGGAGCGATGGTGGTGACCAGGGAATCGCACGAGTGGTTCGCGCCGATACCGGCCCGGGTGCGCAGCGGGATCGGCGCGGGAGACGCGATGGTCGGCGGCACCACCGTCGGGCTGGCCCGGGGGTACGCACTGGATGCCGCGGTGCGCCTGGGCATCGCCGCGGCGACCGCGGCGCTCGCCACTGCGGGCACCGCACCAGGACTGCCAGGCCGTATCGCGGAACTGTACGAAGAACTCGTCCGGACCGAGGCATCCAGCGGCGACGCAGGCGCATGGCCTGCTGCCCCGTGACTGCTGTGACGGATTCTGGTGACGTTTCGAGCCACGGCCGACGTCATCCCGGATCGGAGATCGCCCTGACAGGTCCGGCCGTCTTCGAACGGGCGGGGACGTTCGGCCCCACGGTTCGAGCCGATGTCCTCCTCCGCTCGGGTGCCAGGAGCCGCAGGCTGGTATCACGCCGCCGGATGGGCGGGCTGGTGAATGGAGGAGCCGTGCTGGAAATCGACGAAGCCCGGTTGACAAGGCGGATCGAAGCGGTGTTCAATCGTCGGCCGGTTGTCGGTGCCGCGATCGGTGTCGTGCGTGATGGGCGGATGGAGTTCGCCGGGCACGGCTTGGCGAATATCGCCGCGAACCAGCCGGTCACCGAGGACACGATCTTCCGGATCGCCTCGATCACGAAAACATTCACGGCGATCGCGGTGATGCAGCTGTGGGAGCGCGGGCGGATCGATCTGGACGCGCCGGCAAGCGAGTATCTGCGTGCCTACCGCCTGGTCCCGGCCGATCCGAGCTTCGGTCCGGTAACGGTGCGCCACCTGTTGACGCACACCTCGGGCATCGGCGAAACGGCCCACCCGCTACGGGTGTTCGGACCCGATTTCGGCGAGAGCGTCGCCCCGGGGACCGTGGTCACGCCGTTGAGCGAGTACTACCGGCGTGGTTTGCGTGTTCAAGCCGAACCGGGTACCCGGTGGACCTACACCAACCACGGTTTCGCCACCCTGGGACAGATCGTCGCCGACGTCACCGGTGTTCGCCTCGCCGACTACCTGCGCGAGCACGTGTTCCGGCCGCTGGGAATGATCGACACGAGCCTTGCGCCGCCCGATCGCGCGCCGATGCGCCGGGCGATCGGGTACGCGCTGCGCGCGCACGGCCCGAAAGAGATCACACACCGCGAGATGATCACCGCCGGTGCCGCTTCGATCTACTCGACGCCGCGCGACATGGGCCGGTACCTCACCGCGCTGCTCGGCGGGGGCCGCAACGAACACGGTTCGGTCCTCGAGTCCGACACGCTGGCAATGATGTTCGCAGCGCAATACCAGCCCGATCCCCGGGTGCCGGGTATGGGGCTGGGTTTCTTCCGGGGGGTCGCGGCGGGGCATCGGCTGGTCGAGCATCAGGGCATCCTGCCGGGATTCAATTCCCAGATCTGGCTGGCGCCCGACGACGGCCTGGGTGTCATGGTCTTCGTCACCGGCGGCCACCGCGCCATGCTGTGGCTCCCGGCCGAGACCTCCGGGCTGCTGCACGAGCTGCTCGGTGTCACGGAACCGGCTGTTCGCGGCGACATCCCACATCATCCTGAGGTCTGGCCGCAGATCTGCGGCTACTACACGTTGCCGGGATCGCTCACCGATGTTCGCGCTCTATCGATGGTGGGCGCGGGGGTCGACGTGCGGATCAGCGGTGGCCGGCCGGCACTACGGGTACTGACCCCGATTCCCGCGCTGCTGCGCGGGCTGCCGCTGTACCCGGACGATCCGGACGATCCCTTGGCCTTCCGCATCGATCTGGCCCGGTGGGGACTCGGCACCGGCCGGATTCTCTTTTCCCGCGCGTCCCGCACCGGGGCGATGAAGATGAACTTCGACCTGCATCCGCTGACCATGTGGAAGTCGGAAAATCCGTGGACACTGCGGGCAGGAAGGACGCTTCGATGAGCGAGTGCGCGATTTCCATCGCCGGTCTGACGAAATCCTTCGGCGCTACGAGGGCGCTCGACGGCCTGGATCTGACCGTGCACACCGGTGAGATACACGGGTTTCTGGGTCCGAACGGGTCCGGTAAGACGACGACGATCCGGGTTCTGCTGGGACTGCTGCGCGCGGATTCCGGCACGGTGCGGATGCTCGGTGGCGATCCGTGGTCGGACGCGGTCGCACTGCACGCCCGGTTGGCGTATGTGCCCGGTGAGGTCATCCTCTGGCCCGGAATCACCGGCGGTGAGGTCATCGACTTGATGGGGCGGCTGCGGGGCGACATCGACCGGCGCCGCCGTGACGAACTGCTGGAGAGATTCGATCTCGACCCCCGCCAGAAGGCACGCGCCTATTCGAAGGGCAACCGGCAGAAGGTGGCGCTCGTCGCCGCGCTGGCCTCGGACGCGGAACTGCTGCTGCTCGACGAGCCGACCGTCGGCCTGGATCCGCTGAAAGAGGCAGAATTCCAGCGCTGTATCGCGGAATCGAAGAGCGAGGGCCGGACCGTGCTGTTGTCCAGCCACATACTGGCCGAGGTGGAGGCGCTGTGCGACCGGGTGAGCATCATCCGGCACGGACGCACCGTGGAAAGCGGCACCCTGTCGGAGCTGCGGCATCTGACGCGCACCACGATCACCGTCGAAACCATTCGGCCCGCCACGGATCTGGACTCGGTGCCGGGTGTGCACGACCTGGCCCGTGACGGCACACACGCCAGGTTCGACGTCGACACCACCCACCTCGATGCCGTCCTGCGGATCCTGGCAGGTCTCGGCGTACGCAGCCTCACCAGCACCCCGCCGACCCTGGAGGACATCTTCCTGCGTCACTACGGCACCCCGGTCTCAGCGGTCGAGGAGAGACAGTGAGCACCACATCGATGCTGCGCCAAATCACCGCCGGAGCAGGCACCCTGCTGCGGTTCGCGCTGCGGCGCGAGCGCTTCACGCTGCCGTGCTGGCTGCTCGGCACCGCCGCGCTGCTGGCGTTCCAATCCCTGGGCAGTCAACGCTTCTACAACACACCGCAGAAACTCGCGCAGATCCGCGAGACGATGAGCGCCAACGCGGCAGCCATCGCGATGGGCGGACCGACCCGGCTGCTGGACACCATCGGCGGCGAGATCGTGTTCGAGATCTTCGCCTATCTCGCGGTCGTGGTCGCATTGATGAACATGTTCCTGGTCGGACGGCATACCCGCTCGGACGAGGAAACCGGCCGGGCCGAACTGCTCCGCTCGGCCAGGGTGGGACGCCGAGCCCCCGCCGTCGCCTCGCTCGCGCTGGCCGGACTCGCGGATGTCGCCGTCGTGCTGGTGGTCTTCGCCGCCGCGGTCGGCACCGGACTTCCGGTCGGAGGTTCGCTGCTGCTCGGACTCGTCACCGGGGGTGTCGGTGTCACCTTCGCCGCCCTCACCGCGGTTGCCGCGCAGATCTTCGAGAATCCGCGCAGCGTCTACGGAGCAGTCGGCCTGGCGCTCGCGGCAGCGTACGTGGCCCGGGCCGTCGGCGACGTCGGCAGTGGCGTCGCGTCCTGGACATCGCCCATCGGATGGGGCCAGCGCAGCTACCCCTACACCGGCGACCGCTGGTGGACGCTGTTGCTGTTCGCTGCCGCGACGCTCGCGCTCACCGTCGTCGCGTTCGCCCTGCTCGAACGGCGGGACTTCGGCGCCGGACTGCTTCCCTACGCGACCGGGCGCGCGACCGCGTCGTGGGCGCTTGGTTCACCGCTCGGCCTGGCCTGGCGGTTACAGCGCGGCTCCCTGTGTGGTTGGGCTATCGGCGTTTTCGCCCTCGGCGCGGCCTATGGCTCGTTCGCCGACAGTATCGAGGACTTTCTCGCCGACAACCCGGAGATCGCCGCGTACCTGCCCGGCGGCGTAGCCGACGCGGTGGATTCATATCTGGCACTCACGGTCTCGATCGTCGCGCTGCTCGCCTCCGCATACGGTGTCACCAGCGTCCTGCGCGCCCGCGGGGAGGAGACCGCAGGCCGGGCCGAAACTGTCCTGGCCGCACCGGTCAGCCGCTATTCCTGGCTCGCAAGCCACGTCGCAATCGCCGTGGTCGGCGGCGCGTTCGTGCTCGCTGTCGGGGGTTTCGGGATCGGGCTGGCGTACGGGTTGACGGTCGCGGATGCCGTCCAACCACTGCGCATGACCGGGGTGTCGCTGGTGTATCTGCCGGCCGTCTGGCTACTCGTCGCGGTCGCGACGATCGGATCGGGCTGGTTGCCGCGGGCCGCCGTCCCACTGGCTTGGGCGGCCTTCGCCTACTGTGCCGTCGCCGTGCTGTTCGCGACCGCCTTCGATCTGCCCGACTGGTTCGACGACGCATCCCCCTTCACACACACTCCGCAAGCACCACTCGAAACCGTCACCGCCACATCGATATTCGTGATCATCGCGACAGCTGCGGCCGGTATGGCGTTCGGTTTCGCCGGATTCCGCCGCCGTGACGCCGGATACTGAGAAAATCCGGCCGCTGACCAGACCCCTGTCGCGCGCCGCCGTCCCGGCAGTGTTACCGCACGGCCGATTAATATCAGTGGGATCCGATGACGGTGAAGATGTCCGTGAGCGGTCGGCGAGGGGTGGGCGGTATCAGCTCGCTGTCCTCGGGCGCGGTCCCGATCCGGATCACCACTTGCGGCGTGCCCAGGCGGGGGATCAGGTTCGTGAGCAGCTTCCGGCCGGTCGGGAGTTCGGTGATATGGGTCAGCGCGCAGGTCGCCAGCCCGGCCGCGGTGCATTCCAGCAGCACCGCCGACAGTGCTTCGCCGGTGCGCAACCACTGCATCACCGAGTCGCCATCGGTGCTGAGCACCACCAGTCGCGCCTGGTCTTCGAGGTGATCGCGCCGCATCGAGTGCGGGGCGGAGGGGAAAACGCGTCCAACGCCGACGCGCGCGAACTCCGCGTCCGACACCAGTGCGGACGGCGGCACGCCCTCGGGCGCATCAGAATGCCCTGCCCACCAATCTAATTCGGTTTGGTAGAACATGTCGTCGCGGCGCAGGGCTTCGGTCTGCTGCGACCCGGCGGCCAGGCGCGCACGGGCGCTCTCGTCGAGCACATCGAGCTCGACCCCGTGCGGAGAGCTGAGCATGCGCATCTGGGGCAAGATCTCGTCGAACCCGTCCGGGGCGACCATAGGCAGCCGGTCGGTGCGCCGACGTTCGATGGCGAGCGCACGAGCGTGGACACCATCAGGCGGGTCCGGCCACGGGCGGAACTCGATCGTCGCCAAATGATCGGACTGCTGCCGGTCCGGTAAGCGCATGGTGTCGGTGTGCCACCCCTGATGGGCGAAGGCGGTCCGCGCATGGTGCAGCATGGCCCCGCAGCTGATCACCAGCTGGCGGCCGCGGGGATCGGTCGAGGTCAACAGTCGATCGGTGTCGGTGTGCAGGCGCAGGCGATTGCCGTCCAGCACCCAGCGCCACGGCTGGGTGTTGTGCACTGAGGGTGCGCGTGTGGCCAGCCGCAGCGCCGCCAGTATCGTCGGACGCTCGGGTATCGGAACGGCGGGTGTGACGTCGCCGGAAGTCATATTTCGAGTGTTCTCGGCATGGGGACCGGCGGATATGGGCCTTCCGCCCGCGGGTCAGGGTCCTTGGTCCTCCGTCCGTCCGGTGTTCCTATACGCTCGGCGCGCCGCTTGATGCCCCGCAGCATCTTCCGTTCCATCAGCAGACTGCCCGGTTCCATCACCAGAAGGTTGACCAAACGTGCGAGTGTCGGCGCACCCGTCAGCGCGATGCGATTGCGACTGACCAGCCGGGTGGCCTTCCCCATCGGGTAGAGGCCGAAGGCCCATACCCATCGGCCGTCCTCGGAGGCGAATACCAGGGCACGCGCGGGCTCGAGGACCGCCACTCGCATGCGCGGGCCGGACTCGCCGAGCGGAAAAGTGTCGCCGATCGCGAGGTTCTGGAACTGCGGCAAGATCTCATTGGCGCTGTGCATCTGGAGTCCGAGCAGGTTCTCGATCCAGTCGTAGGTGTAAGCACCGCCGCGGCCGGGACCCAGCTGAACCAGCCAGGGCCAGATCGCGTCCGCCCCCGTCCCGATCGTGATGGCACGAGTCGCGACGGTGTCGGCGTCAACCAGCAGCTCATCACCGGGCATCACCCTCGCGATCTCCTCCGCCGAGGCACCCCAGGTCAACCACTTGGTGCGCCAGAAGCTTCGATAGGCCACTGCCAGACCGACCAGCGCCGAGGCGGTTGCTATGGCAAGCGTCGTGGTTCTCATGCGTCGAGTTGTCATCGGAGTCAGTTCGCTTTTCCGGCGGATTCGCTCATGTCGAGAATTTCGGCGAGTGGCAGGCGGGGCGTCGCTGGAGCGTTCTCTTCGCGTTGGGGCGCGATGCCGACCCGGATCAGGACCTGCGGCTGTCCGGAGTGGGCGGTCAGTTCCCGGACGACGGCGCGGCTGCGCGGTACCTCGGTCAGATGAGTCAGCGGGCACGTGGCGAACCCGGCGAGGGTGCATTCGAGCAGCACGGTGGACACCACCTCACCGCAGGGCACCAGATCTTCCGCGGCGTCGCTGTTACACGACAGCACCAGAATCACCGAGTGGTCTGCTGTGACCGCGCTGCGTCGAGGGTTGCCGGTGCTAGTGGGGAACTGGCGGCCCACGGAGACCCGCTGCCGTTCCTCCGGAGAAATCAGGGCTTCCCCGGGGACCCCCGCACTGGCGATGGTGTGGCCGGTCCACCACTGCAATTCGGCGTGGTATCCGGAGTCGTAGCGACGCAGGGACGCGGTCAACTCCGAGGCGCGGGCCAGCGCGGGCCGGCTGTCGTCCCGCAACACGTCCAGCGTGGCGTCGGCCCGATCGAAGGTGGTCCGCAGCACGGATTCGAAATCCGACCAGCCGGTGGGCGCGGCGAACGGCAGCCGGTCGGTGCGCCTGCGCAGTATGGCGTCGGCGCGGGCGCGGTCGCCGTCGGTCACGATCTCGGCTGGTTGGAACGTGATGGTGGCGAGGTGATGTCGCTGGTGCGGGTTGGGGAAGCGGGCCACGAAGATGCGCCAGCCGGCGGCGGCCATGGCTACCCGCAGATGGCCCAGAGCAATGCCACAGCTGATCAGCATCTGCCGACCGGCGGTATCCGTCGCCGGTAGCATGCGTTCGGGCACGGCGAACAGACGTAGCGCTCGGCCGTCGAACGTCCAGTGCCAGGGCTGGCTGTTGTGCAGCGACGGCGCCCGGCCGGCGAGCAGCACGGCTTTCTCGATGGTTTCAGCGGTGGGCAGCTCGGTCATATCATCGACGGTATGCGTCGCAGGCCGGTGGCGGAGGAGTCGTTGGTCCCCAGGTCTCGTGGCTGGTAGCCCCGCACGTCGGGCGGCTGTTGCGGACCTTTTCCCCTGGACAGGACGAATCGACCCATTCACGCTAGAGGAGTGGGAAACGGTGCACCAGCGGCGCCGCGGATCGATGCGCGCCGCCACGACGCGGTGATCTTCGATATGGATGGCGTGGTCACCGACAGCGCGTCGATTCACGCCGCGGCCTGGGCCGACCTGTTCGACGTCTTCCTCACGCAACGTCCCGCAAGTGCCGGACAAGACCGTTCACCGTTCACCGAATCCGACTACCTACGTTACGTGGATGGCAAACCACGCTATCGAGGTGTCGCGGACTTCCTCGCCGCGCGAGGCATCGCGCTGCCCTGGGGGAAATCCTCCGATCCGGAGACGGCAGAGACCGTGTGCGGGCTCGGCAACCGCAAGGATCGCCTGTTTCGGGAGCGGATCTCCCGCGACGGCGTGCGGGTGTTCGAATCGACCGTCACGCTCGTTCGGCGGCTGCATGCCGCGGGGATAGCCACCGGCGTGTTCTCCGCCAGTCGCAACTGCGCACAAGTGCTCGCGGCCGCCGGTATCGCCGACCTGTTCGCGGTTCGGGTAGATGGCATCGTCGCCGAGGAACTGGACCTCCCGGGCAAACCCGACCCGGCGATGCTGCTCGAGGCCACGCGCCGACTGGGCGCAGAACCCGGCCGCACGGTTGTGGTCGAGGACGCCGAGGCAGGTGTGGCGGCCGGGCGCAGTGGCGGCTTCGCACTGATCATCGGTGTCGACCGTGGCGCGCACGCGGACCGGTTACTGGCGCGGGGCGCCGACTCCGTCGTCGATGATCTCCAGCAGGTGCGATTACGCGGGGGCTTCCGGCGGATGTCCGAAATCCCGGATGCGGTCGAATGCTGGCCACGCGTGCGGGATCTCCTCGGCACCGAGAAGGCCGCCGTCCTACTGGATTTCGATGGCACCTCGGCCGAGATCGTCGCCGATCCGGACGACGCGAAACCGGTCGACGGAATGCCGGCGGTGCTGGGGAAACTGGCCGCGGAATGCCCCGTCGCGGTCGTCAGCGGACGCGATTTACGGGACCTGCGTGAGCGCGTGGGCGTCAGCGGGATCTGGTACGCGGGCAGCCACGGCTTCGAGCTGATGGGCCCGGACGGCACATGCCATGTCCACGACGCCGCGCCCGGCGCCGAACAGACGCTGGCCGATGCCGCCACCGAGCTTCGGCGACAGTTGCATGACATCGCCGGAGTTCTGGTGGAACACAAACGATTCGCGGTCGCGGTCCATCACCGCAACGTGGCGGCCGAGAACGTCGCAGGGGTCGTCGCGGCGGCGCACGAAGCCGGACATGCGGCCGGACTGCGCGTCACCCATGGTCGACGGGTCGTCGAATTGCGCCCTGATGTGGACTGGGACAAGGGCACTGCCCTGCGCTGGATCCTCGAGCACGTCACCGCGCCCGTGCTGCCGATCTACCTGGGCGACGATCTGACCGACGAGGACGCCTTCGACGCCGTCGCATCCGACGGACTGCCCATCGTGGTGCGCCACGACGAGACCGGCGACAGGTACACGGCCGCGCGATTCGCGGTCGCCGGACCCCGCCAAGTGCGCGACTTCCTCGGGCGGCTGGCCGAGCTCCTGCACACCGAAAAGGTCGCGGACCCTCCGGAATCGTGGACGCTCACCTTCGACGGCTACGACCCGCCGCAGGAAAAGCTCCGCGAGGCGCTCTGCACGGTGGGTAATGGCTACTTCGCTACCCGCGGCGCGGCGCCGGAATGCGGGGCCGGTGTTGTCCACTACCCGGGCACCTACATCGCCGGGGTGTACAACCGGCTCCGCGACCAGATCGCAGGGCGGCGTGTCGACAACGAGAGCCTGGTGAACCTGCCGAATTGGCTGCCGGTGACCTTCCGGATCGATGGCAGCGACTGGTTCGACATCGATACCGCCGATCTAGTGTGGTACAGGCAGCAATTGGATCTGCGCCGCGCCGAACTCGTGCGGCGGTTCCGTTTTCGCGACACCGCGGGGCGGATCACCACGGTGACCCAGCGCCGGTTCGTGGCGATGCACCGTCCGCATGTCGGCGCGCTTGCGACGACCATCACCGCCGAGAACTGGTCGGGTAACCTGCGGATCCGCTCGTCCGTCGACGGCTCCGTGCGCAATCGCCTGGTCGAGCGCTATCGGGACCTGTCGGAGAAGCATCTGACGACAGTGCGTGCCGAGCAATTGTCCGGTGATTCGGTCCTGCTCGTGGTGCGTACCAGCGAATCGGGAATTCCGGTCGCGGTGGCGACTCGCAGCACCCTTCGGCGCGGCGGACGATCCATCGGCGCGACAGGGGAACTGGTTCATCGAGACGGAGTCATCGGACACGACTTCTCCATCGATGTCGCCGAGGGCGACCCGCTTACGTTGGAGAAGATCGTCACCGTCTTCACCGGACGCGACCATGCGACAGCAGGGCCCGATGAAGAAGCGGTCCGCTGGCTCGACGCCACCGGGGATTACGCGGAGCTGTTCGCAGGGCACGTTGTTGCCTGGGAGCATCTGTGGGCACGGCTGCGGATCGACCTCGACGGCAGGGAACACGCGGTGCGGATAATGCGCCTGCATCTGCTGCACTTGACCCAGACTTTGTCGCCGAACACACCGGAACTCGATGTGGGCGTGCCGGCACGCGGGCTGCACGGCGAGGCGTATCGCGGTCATGTGTTCTGGGACGAATTGTTCGTCTTCCCCGTGCTCAATCCGCGCTTTCCAGCTCTGACCCGATCGCTGTTGCGCTACCGCTACCGCCGCCTTCCCGAGGCCCGCCAGGCGGCCGCCGAAGCTGGGCTGGCCGGGGCGATGTTCCCGTGGCAGTCCGGCAGCGACGGCCGCGAGGAGAGTCAGCGGCTGCATCTCAATCCCCTATCGGGGCATTGGAATCCGGATCCCAGCGGGCGCGCGCATCACATCGGACTGGCTATCGCCTATAACGTGTGGCAGTACTATCAGGCGACGGGCGACATGGAATTCCTCGTCGAGAACGGCGCCGAGTTGCTGGTAGAGATCGCGCGGTTCTGGTCGAGCCTGGCCGGCTACGACGCCGAGCGCGCCCGGTACACCATCCGTGGCGTGATCGGCCCCGACGAGTTCCATACCGGCTATCCGCAGGCGCCGGAAACGGGCATCGACAACAACGCCTACACCAACATCATGGTGGTCTGGGTACTCCTGCGAACGCTGGACGCTCTCGGTCTCCTCTCACCGCGCGCACGGTCGGAATTGCTGGAAGCCCTGTCCGTACACCCATCGGAGCTCCAGCGCTGGCAGGATGTCGCTCGCCGCATGTACGTGCCGTTCCACGACGGGGTAATCAGCCAGTTCGACGGCTACGACCAACTGGCCGAATTGGATTGGGATCGCTATCGGCAGCGCTACGGCAATATTCAGCGGCTCGACCGGATACTCGAGGCCGAGGGTGACAACGTCAACCGCTATCGGGCGGCCAAACAAGCCGATGTTCTGATGCTGTTCTATCTGCTGTCGGCCGACGAACTCCGAGAACTGCTGAGCCACCTCGGATACGAGTTCACCGGCGAGATGATCCCACGCACCATCGACTACTATCTGTCTCGCACCTCCCACGGTTCGACGCTCAGCGCGCTGGTGAATGCGTGGGTGCTCGCTCGCGCCAATCGCGACCGCGCCGTGGAATTCTTCGACCTGGTGCTCGAGTCGGATGTCGCGGACATCCAGGGCGGCACCACCGCGGAGGGAATTCATCTCGGAGCGATGGCCGGCAGTATCGACCTGCTGCAGCGGTGCTTCACCGGCCTGGAGATCCGCCACGACCGCCTGATCTTCTGCCCGTACTGGCCGAAAATGCTGGGCGCGCTGACATTTCCGATCATCTATCGCGGCCATCGGCTGACCGTGCACATCAGCGGGGACGCCGTCGAGGTCAGCTCGGATGCCGGGTCCGCACCGCCGATCGAGATCACCTGCCGAGAACGGAACGCACAGCTGGCGGCGGGGGAGACGATTCGGTTGGTGAACTCGGCATCCTCGGAATGACCCGAAGCACGGCAGGGAGGCGTCAGCTCGCCGCCCTGGCGATGATCACTGGAACGTTCGCCCCGTGCAGGACAGCCTGACTGACGGAACCGAGGGTCATCCCGGCGAAACCGCCACGCCCGTGGCTGCCGACCACGATCAACTGTGCGCTCTGGCCGACCTCGAGCAGAACCTTGGCGGCGCGATCCTCGACGACGACGCGACGGACCGGCACCTCCGGATACTTCTCGCCGTAGCCGGCCAGGCTCTGGGAGAGCAATTCCTCGGCTTCTTCCTGCATTTCGCTGCGCGAGGCATAGCGGAAGAACTCCGACCAGGTGTGCACCGCAACCAGTTCGGCGCCGCGGTGCGCGGCCTCGTCGAAGGCGATCTCGACAGCGTGAACGCTGCGCGGCGAGCCGTCGACGCCGACCACAACCGGCCCGCCGGAGTGGTCGGTCGTCTCGGGGATCACTGCGACCGGGCATCCGGCGTGCCGGGCCAGCGCCGTACTGACCGAGCCCAGGATCATGCGGCTGAAGGCGCCGAGCCCGTGGGTGCCGACGACGAGCAGGCGCGCGGATTCGGATCGGTCGCGCAGGACCGGGATCGGCGGCGCCTCGACGAGATCGGTCTCGAGGTCGAGCTCCCCGATCGGGGAGGTTGTCGCGACGGCCGTCTCGCGCGCCGTCTCGAGCGCCTTCCGTCCCTCCTGCCGGTAGCCGTCGTAGTCGACGTACTGAACGCTGAGCCCGGGGCCGAAGTCCATCGGTGCACCGATCGCGTAGACGATGTGCAGCGGTGCGTGACGGTGGGCTGCGTCGGTGGCGGCCCACCGTACGGCGGCGAGCGCGGACGACGAGCCGTCGACTCCGACGAGGACGGGGGGATTGTTGCTGGCAGACATGTGTTTTCGCTTTCTTCTAATTTTCGTGGGCGACCATGATTGGGCAATGAGCATGCTGGACAAGGAAATTGCTGGTGGAGCCGAGGAGCAGACCGCGGAAGCCGCCGCGTCCCCTGCTGCCGACGACGAGCAGCTGCGCGGACTTCGACCATGCGGTGAGCAGGATGCGTGGCGCGGTGACGGAGACCACGCGGGTTACCTGGACGTCGGGGTACTTCTCCTGCCAGCCCGCGAGCTGTTCGGCCAGCGCGCGCTGTGCGGCGGTTTCGAGTTCGCGGGCCGGGACAAGACTGGTCGTTCCGGGATCGGGATGGAAGGTCATGTCGCTCGCGGCGTGTACGGCGACGAGTGTGGTGTCGCGGATGCTCGCTTCGGCGAATGCCGCGGCGACTGCGGCCTGGGCAGCTCGGCTGCCGTCGACGCCGACCACGACCGGTCCGGTCCGGCGGATACGCTGCTCGCTGCCGGTATCCCGGACGACCACGATGTCGCCGTGTCCGTGCGCGGTCACCGCGAGCAGCGTCGAGCCGACGTGGGAGAGTTCCCCGCCCGGCCCGGCACCCAGCGCAACCAGGTGCGCGGCTTTGGATCGCTCGATGAGCACGGTGGCCGGATGCGCGGGCGAAAGCTCGGTTTCGACGCGCAGCTCGGGGTCGACGCGGCGGGCCGATCGGGCCGCGGCCGCCAGGCGTGCGGCGCCTTCTTCCCGCAGCGTCTGTGCAACCGCGGGGACCACCAAGTCGTACATGCCGAAAATGGCCTGGGTTGCCGCGAGGTCCAAGCCGTGCACGATGCATAGCCGACGGCCGCGCCGCGAGGCGGTCTCAGCGGCCCACTGGACGGCAAGATCGGAGGCTTCGGAACCGTCGATGCCGACAACCACTGCCGCAGACGCCAGGTCGTGCGGGTTGTCGGTGAGCGAGGTGGACATGTACGGCGTCCTTTCGGAGAACGATACTCGAAGGTTAGGAATCGCACCTGGCCGGACACGCCTGTCCTTGGTCCCCAATCAGGAGGCCCTTCGGCTGCACCTCCAGGAGCCGACGGACGCGCCGACCGCCGCACAGGAAGGAAAGTGGGAGCTTCGCGAGGTCCCGGGATGGAGGGCCAGTCGGACCCACTTTGGTGCTGGTGGTGCTCTCCTCGCGCGAGCTTTCTGATGACACTCGCCAGCTCGGTGATCGAACGCATCGCCGGCGACCGTGGCCGAGGCGTCGACACGACGATCACCGGTATCCAGGCCACGGACACGCTGTACACCGTAGTGAGCGTGGCGCCGACGCTCACCGACACGTGTAATTCCGCCTATGCGGAGCCTGGATTCGCCGTAGACCGCCGGTCACGTTCGGTGCATGATGCGGTCGAGTTCGGTATGAGCGAGCCGGGCGGCCCAGACGCGGGCGCGTTCCAGCTCACCCGCGCTGAGTGGGCCGGTCGTGTCTTCGACCAGGAAGTCCACTGGCTCGTCGGCGAGGGAATAACCCAAGCGGCGCAGCCGTTTTCCGATGCCGCGTGCGGCCGATCCCGGCAGCCATGGAGGTTTGGCTATCTTGGTGCCGAATGCAGCAGCGCGGTGGCCCGGCGGTGCCGGCACCGCCGCGTCGAGCCATTCGCGGACGCCGATGTCGGTCGCGATGGGGGCGTCGGTTTGCCTGGCGGCGTCGCGGCGAGTTTGCGGGCGGCTGAGCCCGAACGCGTGGGTGGGTCCGCCGACCACGAGCAAGCTGACCGCCGGAGCGGGACACTCACCGGCTGCGGCCACGTTCAGCACTTCTACGTCGGCGTGCTCGCGTAATCCTTGTGCGATGGCTTCCGCGATAGCAGCGGTGTTGCCGAACATCGACTCGTAGACAACTCGTGCGCGCATGACCTTCTCCTCGGCGCGGTGCGATGCGGAACTCGGGAGAATCACAACGCTACGGCGGCGGGACACGAGCGCACAGGGCCGAACCGACGCTGACCATGGGACCTTCGCCCCGTCACTGTGGTTTCCATTGCCGGACGGAGGCTGCTCGGATAGGCGAGGCTCTCACTGCCGACAGGGAGCGATGAGCACTGGGATGCGGCTGCCTTGCAGTACTGCCTGGCTGACGGAGCCGAGCGCGGCGCCGGCAACTCCGCCTCGCCCACGGCTACCGAGTACGACCAGCTGCGCGTGCCGGGACGCCTCGAGCAACCGCTGCGCCGGGCTGCCTTCGACGACGACTCGATCCACGCAGACACCCGGATACTTGTCGGTGAAGCCCGACAGGCTTTCGCCGAGCAACACCTCGGCTCGCTCCTGCGCTGTGCTGGGTGCACCGTTTCGATCGGACCACGTGGTCACGGCCACGAGCCCCACTTGCCGGCTCGCCGCTTCGTCGAAAGCAAGTCCCACCGCACGAGCGCTACAGCGCGATCCATCTACTCCGACCAGGACCGGCAGATGTGACGAAGGCGGCGCTGTTTCCGCGACAGCCGGGATAACGGCCACTGGGCAATCGGCGTGTTTCATCAGACCGACGCCAACCGACCCGAACAACGCACGCTCCAACGGATCCAACCCGCGAGCACCGATAACGAGCAACTGGGCCGCCGCTGATCGTGCGGTCAAAGCCGCGACCGGCGATGGTAAATCGAGGAAGGTCTGAACGTCGACATCCCTGGGCAAGTGACCCGACTGACGCACGATGCTTCGTCCGTAGTCGAGCGCGGACTCACCGATCTTCCGGTATGCGCTGATATCGAACAACAGCGAGCCGATCAACGGCATGGCATGGCCGGGGACACCGATGGCGTGCACAAGATGCAGCGGCGCATCGCGGCGGGCAGCCATCGCCGCGGCCCAGCGAATGGCAGCAAGCGACGCTTCCGAGCCGTCGACACCGACGACAATGGGACGACGCACAGGCAGAATTATCGCCTTTCGGATCGAGAGGTGGGGTAAGCAGCCCCACGAGTCGCGCCCTCGTATCCGTCGCATTGGCCGGACACCGCTGTGACCTTAGCAATCAGCACAGCTGCTACGTCATATCGTGATCCGGTCATCGCGGTTACCTGCCAAAGGGCTCACCGGCGGCGTTGTCCGGTCCGGAGCCTAGTCGTGCCCGGATGCAGTGTCGCGGGGACTTCGTCCCTGGTGTGTCCAGAAGCGATCGCCCCGGCCCAGGACGTCCAGTACGACACGGGTCCGCTCGGTAGCGGAACGGCGGATCGGCTGAATCTGCGTGCCTTGTGTTCGCGTCGGCAGATGATCAGTGCTGTATGCGCAGTGCTTTTCTGTCGATCTTCCCGACGGCGGTGACAGGCAGGCTGGTGACCTTGCGGATCATGTCAGGGAGTTTGAAGGAGGCCAGTCCGCGATCGATGAGGAACCCTCGCAGGTCGGCGAGGGTGGGCGTCTCGCCGTCGACGACCACGACAGCGCAGACCTTCTCCCCCTGACCGTGCGGCACTCCGACCGCCGCGGCGTGCCGGATACCGGGATAGGCGAGCAGATGCTCCTCGAGCTCCGCACATGAGATGTTCTCCCCGCCGCGACTGATGACGTCCTTGATCCGGCCGCAGACCACCAAGTGTCCACTGGGCAATCGGCGGACCAGGTCGCCGCTGCGGTAGTAGCCGTCGGGGGTGAAGGCGTTTGAATTGTGCTGCGGTGCGCGGTAGTAGCCGCGGATCGTGTAGGGGCCGCGGGTGAGCAATTCGCCCTGTTCACCGGGTGCGACGTCGTTGCCGTCGGCGTCGACCACGCGAATCTCGTCGGCCGGCGAGAGTGGGCGGCCCTGTGTGGTGGACACGATTTCGTCGTCGTCATCGAGCCGGGTGAAATTGAGGAGGCCCTCGGCCATCCCGAAGACCTGCTGAAGTTGAGCACCCAGTGCGGGCCTGATCGCGCGGGCGTTCGTCTCCGCCAGCTTGGCCCCGCCGACCTGAAGCAGTCGCAGCGACGAAAGATCGGCGTTCTCCCATTCGGTCGCCGCGCACCACAGCTGCGCCAGCTGCGGCACCACCGCGGTCAGCGTCACACGGTGGCGTTCGATGGCGGAGAAGGCGGCGTCGGGACTGGCCGCGGCGGTGAAGGCGATAGAACCGCCGGTCGCGATGGTGCCGAGAATGCCCGGACACGCGAGCGGGAAGTTGTGCGCTACTGGAAGAGTCGCCAGATAGACATCGTCGGGGCCGCAGCCACAGACCTCGGCACTTGCACGCGCGTTGTAGGAATAGTCCTCGTGGGTGCGGGGGATCAGTTTGGGCAATCCGGTGGTGCCGCCGGACACCAGAAGTAGCGCAAGCTCGCCCGGATTCGGCTCGGGCAGCGAATTGCCTTCGCACGGAACCGAACTCAGTGCGCGAAATGGTCCCGGATCTCCGAGGACGAGGACCTGGCGGACCGAGGGCACCGCGTCGACAACCTCGGTCGCAAGCTCCCGGTAGTCGAAGTCACGGATACGATCGGCCGTGATGTAGGCGGTGGCACCGGAAAGCTCTGCGAAATGCATGATTTCGGTGCGTCGATGGGCGGGCAAGGTGAGGACCGGGATCGCACCCGCACGTAACAGTCCGAACAGCACCACCACGAATTCCGCGACATTCGGCAACTGAACCACGACGCGGTCGCCGGGCGCGACGCCCGATGCCAGCAGCCCGTGGGCCATTCGGTCGGCATCGGTGTCGAGCTCACGGTAGGTCCGTACCCCGTCACCGGTGTGCAGGACCGGGCGGCCCGGCCAGCGCGATGCGGCGCCACGCAGCAGTCCGCCCAGCGAAGTGCGTGTCCAGTACCCGGCGGCTCGATAAGATTCGGCGAGGTGGTCGGGTATCCGGTCGAACCCATCGCCAACGCCGGGCATGGCTGTCATATTCGTTGCCTCTCTATCGTTTCGGTGCTAAACGGATGCGCGGCGGGCACCAGATACGGTGCGACGCTGCCGAATTTCTCGCAGGTCTCCTCGTGCTCACGGGCCGGAGTGGAGGCGGACACCACCCCGGCGCCTGCGCGGAGCCAGGCCCGTCCGGCGCGCTGGTAGACCGCCCGCAGCACCAGTGCCGCATCCAGTTCGCCATCGTGGTCGGCGATCAGGACCGCGCCGCCGTAGAGCCCGCGCGGGCGGGATTCGAGTTCGCCGATCACCTGGCAGGCCGCCGCTTTCGGCAGCCCCGATGCGGTGATGGCAGGGAAGACCGCACCGAGGGCATCCCAGCGCGAATGCGGGGGAGCCAGCCTGGTTTCGACCCGTGATCCCAGATGCTGCACGCTGTGGCGCGCCTTGACCTCGAGGAATTCGCTGACCCGGGTTGCGCCGGCACGTCCGATCGTCGTCAGCTCCTCGACTGCGAGGCGCACCGAGATGGCGTGCTCGAAAACCTCTTTCGGATCGGTGAGCAGTTTCGCACGCAGTGTCCGGTCGACCTCGGCGTCGCCGGTCCGTGCGCGGGTGCCCGCCAGCGGTTGTGTCGCCGCGATTCCGTCGGTGTCCACCTCCAGGACTGTTTCCGGGCTGAAACCCGCAACCTGCCACCCGCCGAGGTCGACCAGGAAGGATCGCGCCGGTGTGTTGGCCCGCCGCCCCGTGACGTATGTCGCGGGCATGTCCACCGGGAAAGGGATGTCGACGACACGCGACAGAATGACCTTCTGTAGTGCGTGCGTCCGGATGCGGTCGACCGCCGTACCTACCGCGCGCAGAAACTGTGGGTCGGTCTCGGCGATGTGGACAGGTCGGGGGCGGGTACCAGGCAGGTCCGCCGCGAGGTGTTTCAGGTCTGCCACGAGTTGCGGCAGATCGTCGGCGGACTCGCAGGTGCGGATCAGCACAGCGTCCTCGCCGATGTCGAACTCGATGGCCGGAATCATCATATGTGCCAGCACGTCGTGCGGTGCCGCGGCCGGATGCGCCAGCTCGAAACAGGCCCATCCGTAGGCACGCCAGCCGGGCACCGGCGTGTGCTCGAGCGCGGCCCCGACCTGTGGCCACGGGGTGCCGCTCCATGCCTGGGTGGACCCTTCACCGAGGGTGGAACGAACATGGTTCCGGTCGACGGTGACCGATCCGATCGGATTGGCGCCGAGGTGGATTCGTCCCTCGCGTTCGTAGGCGACGTAGCCGGACAATCGCCCGGACCCGGCCAGTGCGGCGGTCACCGAGACCGGGTCGAACTGCCCACGCACGATGGTCTCGTAATAGTCCCGGCGGCGGAGGGTTGTCTTCTCGGACATCACCGGCCGGCCTCGGTGGTGTGGGGATGTCCCGTGCCCAGGTGGCGGACCAGAAACGACAGGATCGTCTGCGCGGTGGCCGGAGCGGTGTATTCGAGTGCGAGATTGTGTCCGCTGTGGGGCACTACTTCGGCCTCGACGGCCGCCATGGGCCCGAAGACGGCGTGTCCGGACGCGGCGAGCGCAGCCGACGACGAGCAGTCCGAGGCAAGGAATCCGCAGGAGAACGGGTCGTCTGCTCCGTTCACGGTGAGGACGGGGATGTCGACGGCGCGCAGCGCCTCTGACACGGTCCCCGGCGTGACGGTCGCCAGCATGGGCATGGCGGTGGTGTCCTTACTCTTCTCATCAGCGGCGATGACCTGTGGATCGGTGTCGGCCGGGTGGTAGAACATCGCGCGTGATCCGGCTCTGGTGGTCACGTATCCGAGATCGAGGCCGGAGTCGCTGAATCGCGGATCGAGCACGGCGGGAACGAGATTCGGCGCTAGGCGAGTGAGGATGTCGTCGACATTGAACATGGGGGTGAACGCCGTGGAGACCAGGGCGTCGACGTCGTGATAGTGGGCAGCTTCGAGCAGGCCAACCAGCGAACCGCTGCTGTGACCGACGATCGCGACGGTATCGAACCGAACCCCGCCGAGGCTGCCGTCTCGCAGGGCGGACACTAGCTGATGGACCGCGGCTGCTTGGTCCCCGTAACCGAGGGCGGTACTCGGCGGGTGGGAGGAGGTGCCGGAGCCGAGCAGATCTATCCGCAACGTCGCGAACCCGGCGGTCTCCGCGGCGTGCGCATACGAATATGTCGGCCATAGGTAGGGGAAGTCCCAGTAGCTGCGGTTGGTGGTATAGCCGTGCAGCAGGATCTGCACCGCATGAGCGCCCGGCGGGGAACACAGCGTACCCGCGATGGTTCGGTCCGAATCGGGAAGTGCCGCAGTCACCTCATGACAAGTGCTCGGTCGAAGTCCGGGAACCGGATTCGCGACCGCCGCGGGGGCGGCGACCATGATCGCCACCGCCGCGGCGGTCGTATCGAGAATCGACCGAGAGGCGGGGATCACGCGAACGACTCTCTGATGCGCTGCGGCGCTTCGGTGCGTGACCAGTGCATGATCCGCATGGCGCGGTCGGAATTCATATCGAAGAACTTGGCCTCGCGATCGAGGTGCGGCATGTAGTCGGGCCAGAACCGCTCGCGGTGCAGGTAGTCGATCAGTTTGTCGGCCGCGGCGGCTGGGGCCAGTTCGCCGCGCTCGACGGCCTGGCACGTGGTGCGCGCGGTAGCCAGCAGCTCGCGTAGCGCGACGGACAGTGCCGTATCGGCGGTTTCACGTGCTCGGAACAGTTGATCGTCGCGGGAGGTCAGATACTTGCCCAGCGTGTGCTCTTGAGTGGCGGCGAAATAGAAGCTGAAGGTGTCCCAGACCCTGATCATCGCGTCCCACAAGGTGTAGTCGCGGAAAGCGACATACGAGGAATAGACGAGGTCGTCGTTCATGTCGAACATGCGCTGTTGGATGTCGTCGACGTAGGCGAAGCGCTCGAGCGACCAGTCGCCGTCGGATGCGGCGTCAATGAGCCGCCAGGCCAGCGCGTTGACGATTTCGAAGGTGTTCGCCAGCCCCCGGGAGAACAGCGCGTCGATGGTTCCGGCGGCGGCCGCGGTCAGGCAGAAGCGGTCGCCGACGGTACGCGACACCGAGTGCTGCAGACGACCCGTGCTGACCCAGGGGCGAACCGTGCGGGCGTCGGTGAACTGTTCGGCGATGGCGGGGAAGCGGCGCAGGAAGTCGTCGAATTCTTTCTCGGGTGCGTCACGCCGGTCCGGATCGGTGCCGTCGGTGAGGGTCAGCCCGACGCTGCACAGCGGGTTCATGGACGCGTCGTGGTTGTCGAAGGGAATGACCCACAGCCAGCCGCCGTCGAAGACGTGGTGCAGGGTGCCGTCATGCCATCGGGTCGGCTGCCCGTATCGGACCGAGCTGACCGCGTCGAAGGGTTTCACGCCGACCATGTGGGTGAACAGGGACCGTGAGTGAGTCCGCGCGCGGGTGGGTTGTTCGCGTAGTTCGTATCGTTCCGAGACCGGTGAGCGAAATCCGCTGGCGTCGACGAGATATTCGGCGCGGAACCGTTGCCCGGACGTCGACGTCAGCGTGACGCCCTGTTCGGGGTCGATGTCGATGGCGTCGATGCGAGTGTTGAGCCGGTGGTCGGCGCCGTATTTCACCGCCAGATCGAAGACGTAGGCGTCGATGTCCTGGCGGAACCAGTGCGCCTCGGTGCGGTACCAGATCGGGAGCACCACCTGATTGGCCTGATCCGGGTCCTGCGGCCGGTCCGTCCGGTGGTAGACGAAGCCGAAATTCTGTTTCTGGCCGCACATCACGCTGACCCGGTCGGTGGTGTCCTTGAAATTCGACAGCGGCGCCAGTTCGGGGACGTCGTAGCGCTCGGCGAGGATGTTCATGGTGTTGGTGGCGTAGGGAATGGTGGATTCCCCGACCACGAACCGGGGATGCACTCCGGCGTCGATCAGCAGCACTTTGACGTTGTGGCGGGCCAGGATGGCTCCGAGGGTGCTTCCGGCGATGCCCGCTCCGAGAATTGCGACATCATAGGACGGTTCGGTATGCGTCATCGGGTCAGGACTCCTGCTCTGCCATCAGTCGGGCAACGTCGGTCGGTCGGATAGTCGTGCTGACCGCCGGGGGTGGAGGGGACGGTGTCAACCGCCAGGTCTGGGCGTGTTCGCGGTCGCGCCAGAACTGCGCATACCGGCCACCGGCGGCGAGCAGCTCGGCGTGGCGGCCGGATTCGGTGATGGTGCCGTCGGCGAGGAACAACACCTGGTCGGCACGGACGAGGGTGGCGGGACGGTGCGCGATGACCAGCACGGTCCGTTCGGCGGCCAGGGCCAGCAGTCCGTCGCGAATCGCGGCTTCGTTCTCGGGGTCCAGCGCCGAGGTCGGTTCGTCGGCGAGCACGATCGGCGCATCCTTGAGCATCGCTCGGGCGATCGACACCCGCTGGCGTTCCCCGCCGGACAGAATGGTGCCGCCTTCGCCGACCCGGGTGTTCCAGCCGTGCGGTAGCCGGGCGACGATCTCGTCCACGCGGGCAGCCGCCGCGGCGGCACGCATCTGTTCGTCGTCGGCATCGGGGCGAGCGAGACGGATATTGTCGGCGATCGTGCCGTCGAACAGGTACACGTCCTGAAATACCAGCGACAGCATCGACATCAGGACTTCGTTCGGCAGGTCACGCACGTCGCACCCACCCACCTGCACCGATCCGGAATCGGTGTCGAAGAACCGTGCGATCAGCCGGGTCACCGTCGTCTTGCCGGCCCCCGAGGGTCCCGCGAGGGCGGTGAGCGTTCCGGCGGGAAGGGTGAACGACACACCGTCGAGCACAGGCGCGGACTCGTCGTAACCGAAGACCACGTTGTCGAATCGCACCTCCGGACCGGCCGGGACCGCGGGCGCGGCGGGTTCGGGCAGCGGCGGGGTGCCGAGGACGTCCTGGATGCGCCGCAGGTGATTGCGCGCCACCTCGACCGCGCCGCCCAGTTCGGCGGCGGCGATCATCGGTTCGACGAACCGCACCGCCAGGACCAGCATCGCCAGCAACGTGGGGATGTCGAGGGAGCCGCCGACAGCCAGGTAGGTGCCGTACCACAGCACCAGCGTGAACACCGCCTGCACAACCACGGTGAAGCCGACCAGGCCCGGCACGGCCGCGCCGATCAGACGACGCCCGGCGTCGCGCTGCGCCACGAGCGCATCGTCGAGGGCACCGTAACCGCGGGCGATCTGGCCGCACGCGCGCAGGACCCGTTGCGCCTGCGCGTATTCCACGACCCGGGTGCCCGCCGCGGCGGTGGCGGTGTGCGCGCCCTCGTCGGCTCGGGACACCAGGCGGCCGGTCCACCAGAACGCCAGCGCGATCAGCGGTGTCGTCACCACCACAGCGGAGGCGATCCGCCAGTCGAAGGCGAACATCAGCACCACCACCGTGGCGGGCGTGACCACCGAGGCGACGATCGGCCGGACCAGATTGGCCACCGCATTGGCGACCTGAACGACCCCGGTACCCGCCAGTGTACCGACGTCACCGACACGGCCGGGACCGAACCAGCCCAGCGGCAGGGTAGCGAGGTGATCACCGAGACGTTCGTAGAGCGTTCGCAGCACGGTGCCGGCGAGTTCGTGCCCGGCCCGGGCGGTGCGCAGGAACAGCGTTCCGTAGACGACGGCCGCGGCTGCGAGCGCGGCCAGCCATGGCAGGCAACGGCCGGGGTCGGGACCCAGCAGATTCCGCAACACCGGCACCAACAAGGCGAAGACGACGCCTTGTGCGACAGCGGTCAGCACGGTGGCGGTGAGTGCCGCGCGCAGATCGGTGATTCTCGCGAGCATCCGGATCATGCGTTCGCTCCCTTCCAAGTGGCCCACATCTGCGCGTAGCGGCCGCCACGCTCCAACAGTTCGGCGTGCGTTCCGCGTTCGGCGATCGCGCCGCGGTGCAGCACCACGATCTGATCTGCGTCCACAACGGTGCTCAACCGGTGCGCGACCACCAGCACGGTGCGCTTACCTACCAGACGTGACAGTCCCTGCTGGACAGCGGTTTCCGATTCGGGATCGACCGATGCCGTCGCTTCGTCGAGCACCAGCACGGGTGCGTCGGCGAGCACGGCGCGTGCGATGGACACCCGCTGCGCCTCGCCACCGGACAGCGCCGCGTCCACGGTGTCGTACCCGCGGGGAAGTGTGCGGATCCGGTCGTCGATCGCTGCGGCGCGAGCCGCCGCGGCGATCTCCTCGGTCGAAGCGTCCGGACGCGGCAAGGCGATGTTGTCGCGCACACTCATGCGCAGCAGCCGGACGTCTTGGAAGACGAAACCGATACTCCGGTAGAGACTTTCTTGGGAAAGCTCGCGAATATCGGTGCCGTCAAGCGTGATTCGTCCCTCCATGGGGTCTTGGAAGCGGGGGACGAGTGAGGCCAGTGTGGACTTTCCGGAACCGGATTCGCCGACGATCGCGGTGACGGTGCCGGGCCGCAACTCCAGGTTGATTCCGGTCAGCACATCGGTTTCCCCGTCGTAGCTGAACCGGACGTTGTCGAATCGGATCACCGGGGACGCACCCGCCGCGGCGGTGCCGTACTCGATAGTCGGTGTGGCCAGCAATTGCCGGATGGCCTCGGCGGCGTGCATGCCCGCCTGTACCGCCTGACCACTCTGGCTGAGTGCCTGAATCGGCGCCGACAGCGCCAATCCCAGCAGTGCGAACGGCAGCAGATCGACCGCGTCGAGATGACCCGTGGTCACCAGTGCGGCCCCGCCGACCAGAATGACCACCAGCATGCACACCGGCGACAAAGCGAGTTCCGCGGCCGCCGACACCGTACTGACCCGCTGCATCCAGCCGACGAAGAAATCGCAGAACTCCGTGGTCGCGCGGCGATAGCGGTCGTGTGCGCGACCGGTCTGGCCGAAAGTCTTGACCACCGCGATGCCCTGCACGAACTCGACGGCGCCCTTGCTGATCCCCGCCGAGGCTTCGTTGTAGGCGCGCATACCCTCCCCGAAACCGGCCATCGCGCGGCGGTACAGCTCGATTCCGACCACGATCGGAATCAGCGTGATCAACGCCATCCGCCAGTCGACCCAGAACAGATACACCAGACAGACAACCGGGACCGTGACCGCATTGACGATCTCGAGCGCCGAGTGCGCGATCAAGTGATGCAGTGCGGTGACGTCCTCGCCGACCGCTTTCCGCAGGGCACCCGCGTCGCGACTGTCGAACCAGCCCAGACGGACCCCGCCGACGTGCCTGGCGATCGCGCGCCTGATGGACAGCTGAATGTCGTTGTCGGCGTAGTGGGTCAGCGACGCGGCCAACAGCGACAACGCCAGCCGGACCGCCAGCGCGGCAGCAGCGACCAGCACCGCAGGCCAGGCGTCGGCACCGGAGAGCAGCCACCGTCCCAGTTCCGCGACCGCCGCGAAGGGCACCACACCCGCCGCCGCGGCGAGTACCTGGCATCCGATCGCCACCGCGATCCGGGTGCGCCCCGGACGTATCAGTCCAAGCATCGTGTACCTCCCACTGGCACGGCGACTACCGCCCGGACGATCCGGTCGGGGCCGACGCCGTCGCGTTCGCCACGAGCACCCCTCTTGAGATTGGTAATGAAAATCATTGTGGATTACGTTAGCCTGTCTCGGCACGACTTTCCAGCGAGGGAGGACAACCGATGTCGATAGCGGCATCCGATGTAATTGCCGCAGTCGCAAGGGTTCTCGGTGTCTCGCCAGTGACGATCGACCTGGACGAGGATCTGTTGCGCAGGGGAATCGATTCGATCTCCGCAATGGAACTGGCCGCGCAATGGCGGCGGGCCGGCGCGAGCGCGGGATTCATCGAACTACTCGAACGACCCCGGCTACGCGATTGGGTGGAACTGGTCGCCGATGCGGCCCCGCACCGAGCGGGCAGGTTCTTCGACGGCCGAGCACGCCGCGAACCCGAACCAGCGGCCGCGAGCGACACCTTCGACCTGGCCACCATGGCGCATGCCTATTGGGCCGGACGGCAACCGGGTCAGCGACTCGGCGGGGTCGCGGCACATTTCTACAACGAATTCGACGGCCGCGACGTCGATCCGGTCCGGCTCGAGACCGCGGTCCGAGCGCTGTTCGAGCGCCACGACATGCTGCGGGCCGCATTCGACTCGCATGGAAAACAACGTGTTCTGGCCAGCAGTCCGTGGCGCGGCCTGCGAGTGCACGATCTCAGCACCGATCCGGACGGGCTGGACCGGCTGCGGTCGCAGCTGTCGCACCGGCAACTCGACGTGGCCCAGGGCGAGGTGTTCGATGTGCAGCTGTCGCACACACCCCGAGGGACCCGTGTGCATGTCAACCTCGACATGTTGGCCGCAGACGCGCAGAGCCTGCGGGTCCTGTTCGCCGACTTGGCGGCGCTGTATCGCGATCCGCAGGCGAGGCTGCCCGAACTGGGCTACAGCTATCGCCGCTACCTCGCCGACCGCGACGAATTGCGTGACAGAACGGAATACCGTGCGGCCCGCGCATATTGGGGCCGGAGATTGCCGGAACTGCCCGGCGCACCGGCGGTCCCGGGATCGGCTACCAGTTCCGGAACCCAGGTCGTACGCAGGCATCATTGGCTACCACCGGACGCACGGCACACGCTCGAGCGGCGGGCACGAAGTCGTGGACTGACTCCGGCGATGGCCGTCGCCTCGGCATTCGCCGAGGTGATCGGAAACTGGAGCGGCCAGCCGGAATTCCTGCTGAATGTGCCGTTGTTCGACCGGGATCCGCTGCATCCGGACGTGGGAGCCCTGGTCGGCGATTTCACTTCCTCGGTACTGGTGGCGGTGGACACCACCATTGCCGGCACATTCGCCGAACGGGCCACGGCCCTGCAGGCGCGGTTTCGCCGCGACGCCGCTCACGCCGCCTATCCCGGTGTCGATGTGCTTCGCGATCTCGGACGCCACCACGCCGAGCCTCAGTTGGCTCCGGTGGTCTACACCAGCGCCCTGGGGTTGGGCGAATTGTTCGCTCCAGCCGTGCGGGAATGTTTCGGCGATCCGGTGTGGATCATCTCCCAGGGCCCGCAGGTGTCGCTGGATGCCCAGGTCACCGAGTTCGACGGCGGTCTGCTGGTCAATTGGGACGCGCGGGAGCAGATCTTCGCGCCGGGCGTACTGGACGCGATGTTCACCGCCTACACTAGGCTCCTCGATACGCTGGTGGCCGACGAAGCGGCCTGGGACGGTCCGCTGCCGGACCTGCTTCCCGCGGCGCAACGCACGGTCCGCGAATCGGTCAACGCGACCGAGAAGCCCCGTGCCGCAAGAACTCTGCACGGCCGCTTCTTCGCCCTTGCCGAGGCGCAGCCGGACGCACCCGCAGTCCTGTGGGGTGGCGATGGTTGTCTGACCTACGGTGAACTCGCGCGGCGGGCGCGGGCGGTGGCCTCCGGTCTGCCTGCCGGTCATCTCATTCCGGTCCGCCGACCCAAAGGACCGGACCAGATCATCGATGTGCTCGGCATTCTGGCCGCTGGGTCGGCTTACCTGCCGGTCGGTGCCGACCAACCGCAGTACCGGCGCGAGCGGATACTCGCCGCGGCGGGCCCCCTTCCCGCAGCCAACGCCGGCGAGCTGGCATACGTCATCTACACCTCCGGATCCACGGGGGAGCCGAAGGGCGTGCAGATCACCCATGCGGCCGCGGCCAACACCATCGACGATCTGATCGAGCGGTTCGACCTGTCGAGTCGTGACCGCACCCTCGCGATTTCGGCGCTGGACTTCGACCTGTCGGTGTTCGACATCTTCGCGCCGCTGTCGGTGGGCGGCGCGATCGTGCTCATCGGCGAAGATGAACGTCGCGACGCCGCCGCGTGGGCCCAGCTGGCCGTCACCCACGAGGTGACGGTGCTGAACTGCGTGCCCGCGATCCTGGACATGCTGGTGACCGGTTGCCCGCCATTGCCATTGCGCGTGGTGCTGATCGGAGGCGATCGCGTGGGCACCGACCTGCCCGGTCGGCTCCACCGCGTGGCACCGGATTGCGTCTTCGCCGCCCTCGGCGGCACCACCGAAACCGCCATCCATTCCACGATCCAGCTCGTGGACGAGGTCGACAGGCGGTGGACCTCGATCCCCTATGGGATACCGCTGAGCAATGTGCGCTGCCGCGTGGTCGACGCGCTCGGCCGCGACCGACCCGACTGGGTACCGGGAGAGCTGTGGATCGGCGGCGCGGGAGTGGCCCGCGGATACCTCGGTGACCCGCAACGCACCCGGGACAAATTCACCGACGGCTGGTATCGCACCGGCGATCTGGCCCGGTATCTGCCCGACGGCTCCCTGGAATTCCTGGGGCGCGCCGACCACCAGATCAAGGTGCGGGGACACCGGATCGAACCTGGCGAGATCGATGCCGCGCTGAGCGCGCATCCGACGGTCGGCACGGCAGTGACCGTGGCGGCCGGTAACCGGCTCACTGCCGCCGTGACGCCGGTGATACCGAAGGTCGAAGCGACGACATACGACCCGGCATGCCTGCCGCCCCAGGACCAGATACCGGTCGTGCGGGCCACCCTCGCCCGACTGCTGCGGGAAGAGCCGCGCATCCATGAGCGCTTCGGCCCGCTCGTGCAGCGGTGGGAACGCTGGCTGGCGGAGACCGACGGATACGACACCGCCTCGTCGCCGCTGCCGTGCGAGGCGTTGCCGGCGGTATTGTCCGGGGACCGCGATCCGCTGGTACTGCTCGACGATCCAGTTCTCGCGCCGCGCTCGCTCCTGTGGTCGCTGCCCGAATCACCGGCGGCACTTGCCGATGTGACGACGGTTGCGCGCCACTTGGTGCCCTCGCAGGGCTCGGTCCATGTGGCCGAAATCGGTGACCACACCGGCGACCGACTGGTGGAGGCATTGTGTGCGGGCACGGAGCTGTCGGCGGAAGCCGTTCGGCACAGCCGGATTGCGCCGCACGGCGAATTGCCGCCGGATCTGCATGGCCGATGCGATCTCGTGGTGTGCTTCGCCACGCTGCACACGTTTCGCGATCCGGCCGCCGGCGTGGCCGCCGCGGCGTATCTGCTCCGCCCCGGAGGACGGTTGTTCCTGGTCGAACAGCCGAGCCTGCCGCCGCTGGGCCTGCTCACCGCGGCCATACTGGAAAATGGCTTCCCGCAAGGTGATCCGATGCTGTCACCGAAGCGATGGCAGCAGCTGCTGGCCGCGGGCGGCTTCGCGGTGGAGCATGCTCGCGCGCACGGCAGCCTGTTCAGTATCTCGGCGCGCTGGACCGGCGTCGCGGTCGACGTGGAGGACCTGTCTCGTTCGCTGGCAGATTTCCTGCCCGAGTACATGCGTCCGGACCGGATCCGGGTGCTGCCGCGAATGCCTTTGTCGGCTAATGGGAAAGTGGACCGCCGCGCACTCACCGAACTGCTGGCCGACCACGGTCCCGCGCCCGCAGTGACCGCCCCGCGGACCGCCGCGCAGCGCCACGTCGCGGCGGTATGGTCACAGGTCCTCGGTGTCCGTGACATCGGATGCGAACACGACTTCTTCGCACTCGGCGGCGATTCGCTCCTGGCTACCCGGATGATCGACCGGTTCCCCGGCGCGCGACTGGCCGATCTCTACGCCCACCGCACCCTCGCCGCGTTCGCCGCACAACTGTCCGACAGCGACGCGGTTTCCCCACAGACCATCACCGCCGACCCGGATCGGCGCCACGACCCTTTCCCCGCCTCGGAGATTCAGCGTGCCTACTGGATCGGCCGGGGCGCCGGCGCCGCGCTGGGTGGTGTCGGCACGCACTACTACAGCGAATTCCACTGTCCCGGTATTGATATCGAACGGTTCGAACAGGCCTGGCGACACTTGATCGCCCGGCACGACATGCTGCGGGCGGTATTCGGCGAAGACGGTGATCAGCGTGTGCTGCGCGCCGAGGAGCTGCCGCAGTGGCGGGTGCGGCGCACCGATCGCGATGTGCGCGAGGTGATGTCGCACCAGGTTCTCGACACCGGTAGCTGGCCCCTGTTCGATGTGCGACTGGGGCCCGGGGATCGGATCGGCATCAGCCTGGACAACATACTGCTCGACGGGCTGAGCATGATGATCCTCTTCTCCGAACTGGGTCTGCTCTACCGCGATCCCGGCGTTGCGCTGCCGCAGATCGATATCACGTTCCGCGACTACCTGACCCAGGTCCGGCCGGCATGCGAGGACGAAGCGCGGCAGTACTGGCGCGAGCGCATCCCCGAACTGCCGCCCGCACCCAGCCCGCCGCTGCGGATCGACCCGGCTTCGGTCGGCGCGCCGCGCTTCGTGCGTCGCTCGGGCCTGCTACCGGCCGCACGGTGGCAGCGACTGCGCGAGGTGGCCCGCGAGTACGGCATCACACCGACGGTGCTGCTGCTGGCCTGTTACGGCGAGGTCTTGGCCGTGTGGTCCGGCCGCCCTGACGTCACCGTCAACGTCACGCTGTTCGACCGCCGGGCGGTCCACCCGCACATCAACCGGGTGCTGGGCGACTTCACCTCCCTGCTGTTCACCGAGTTCCGCAGCGGCGCGACGATTGTCGACGCCGCGCGGCAGCTGCACCGGCGGATGTGGGCGGACCTGGATCATCGTGATGCCGGACCGATGTGGATTCTGCGTGAACTGGCCCGTCATCACGGCGAACAGGTCGGTTTCCCCGTCGTGTTCACCAGCGCGCTCGGTGTCGCCGAGGACGGGTTGACCCTGGATCCGTCCGCATTCGGCGACAAAGTCTTCGCGATCTCGCAGACACCGCAGGTGTGGCTGGATCTACAGGTCCACGAATCCGACTCCGGTTTGGAGTACGCGCTCGACGCGGTCGAGGAGCTGTTCTGCCCGGGTGTGGTCGGTGCGATGTTCGCTGCCTTCGAGGATCTGGTGCGCGCGGTCACCGACGGTCACGGGCAGTCGCTCCCCGAGGTCACGGCGCCGCAGCGCGGTGTCGGCGCCGCGGGCGCCCGCAGTGGACTGCTGCACAGCGGATTCTTCGATCAGCCGCCGGGGGCCGTCGCGGTGATACACGACGGTCGCAAGATCACCTACGGCGAGCTCGCGCACCGGGCGCTCAGTATCGCCGCTACGCTGCCTGCGGGCGAGGTCATCGCCGTGGCGCTGCCGAAAGGACCCGACCAGATCGCCGCCGTCCTGGGCGTTCTGGCCGCGGGTTCGGCATACCTGCCGATCGGGGTGGACCAGCCGCAGTCCCGGCGAGCGCGCATCCTCGCCGCGGCGGAGGTGTCCACGGTGATCGACGATCTCGATCGCTTCCGGTCACCCACGCCCCTGTCGGCGCCGGTCACGGTCCGCCCCGATTCGCTCGCCTACGTCATCTACACCTCCGGCTCCACTGGTGATCCCAAAGGCGTGGAGATCACCCACGCCGCGGCATACAACACCATCACCGATATCAACGAGCGCTACGACGTGGACTCGACCGACCGGGTGCTGGCGGTGTCGGCGCTGGATTTCGATCTGTCGGTCTACGACATCTTCGGAATGCTGTCGGCCGGAGCCACGATCGTGCTCGTCGACGAGGATCAGCGCCGCGACGCCCCAGCTTGGGTACGCCTGGTCCGCGACCATGGCATCACCGTCTGGAACACTGTGCCGACTCTGCTCGACATGCTGCTGACCGCTCACGCGGATGAGACCGCCACCCTGCCGCTGCGTGTGGTTCTGGTCTCCGGTGACTGGGTGGGCCTCGATCTGCCGGATCGACTGCACGCCACGGCTCCTGGCTGCCGGTTCCTCGCGCTGGGCGGGGCCACCGAGGCCGCGATCTGGTCGAACGTGTGCGAAGTGGAACAGGTACCGCCGCACTGGACCTCGATCCCGTACGGCCGGGCGCTGCGTGGGCAGCGGTACCGGGTTGTTGACGAGAACGGCCGGAACTGCCCCGACTGGGTAGCCGGCGAACTCTGGATCGGCGGGGCCGGCGTGGCGCGCGGATACCGGGGCGATCCAGGGCTCACCGCCGAGAAATTCGTCACCAGCGACGGGCAGCGGTGGTACCGGACCGGTGACCGCGGCCGGTTCTGGGACGACGGCACCTTGGAGTTCCTCGGCCGCACCGACCATCAGGTCAAGATCCGTGGTCACCGCATCGAACTGGGCGAGATCGAATCGGCGCTGGCAGCGTGTCCGGGCGTCGCCGACGGCGTCGCGGTCGCTACCGGCCCCCGCGCTCAGCGGCGGCTGATCGGGTTCGTGGTGCCCGCTGACGCCGGTACCGCTCTCGACGTCGAAGCATTGCGCGAGCAGCTGCGCGGCCTGCTGCCCACCTACGCGGTCCCGCACGCCCTCATGCCGTTGGAGGCGCTGCCGCTGACCGCCAACGGAAAGGTGGATCGGCGGGCGCTGGCCGATATCGAACCGGCCCCGACTACCGCGCCACCGGAAGGCCCCACCGAACGACTGCTCGCCGAACTGCTCGGCGAACTGCTCGACGTCAGCGTCGGCCGTGACGACAACTTCTTCGCCCTCGGCTGCGACAGCCTCGTCGTCACCCGGCTCACCGAGCGGCTGCGCCGGGAGCACAGCATCCGGCTGACCCTGCGCGAGGTGTTCGCCGCGCCCACCATCGCCGACCTCGCGGGGTCGATCGACAACCAGCAATTCGAGGAAGGGGAGCTGTGACCAGCCCTGCCCAAACCAACCCAGCCGACGTCACCGAGCCCGCGGAGCTGGTTCGAGTCCTGCGTGCCTTGGGAATCGAGCTCTGGACCGAGAACGGTGCACTGCGCTACCGCGCCCCGCACGCGGTGTTCACCGACGAGCACAAGAGCGCGCTGAAACACCACCGCGACGCGGTGATCGAACTTCTGTCTGCCGAACATACCCTGATTCCACGTCCGCAGAACCGGCACGAACCATTCCCGCTCACCGATGTCCAGTCGTCGTACCTGCTCGGGCGCACCGACGCCTTCGACTACGGCGGCGTGCCCTGCCACGGGTATCTCGAGGTGTGGCTCGGCGACGTCGAGCCGGAGGCCGTGGAAGCCGCATGGCAGACACTGATCCGACGCCACGACATGTTGCGCGCGGTCATCGATCCGGCCACCGGGACCCAGCGGGTGCTGTCCGAGGTGCCCGAATTCGGCATCCGGATCGGTGAATCGGCCGAAAAGGTCCGCGCGGAGCTGAGTCATGCGCAGTACGATCCGGCCCGATGGCCACTGCATACGCTATGTCTGTCTCCCGGCCGCTTGCTGCATGTGTCAGTCGATCTGCTCATCGCCGACTTCTCCAGCGTGCAACTGGTGGTCGGGGAACTGCTGGACTTGTTGCGGGGTGGCACGCTCGCCGACATCGACATCTCCTTCCGGGACTATGTACTGGCCCAGCGGGCGATGACCGATACAACGGAGTACGCCGAACACCGCGATTACTGGCTCGCCCGCATCGACGATCTGCCCGGTCCGCCGGAGCTGCCGGTGGCCGGTGCAGGCACCCCGCCGCCGCGATTCCGCCGCCTGCAGCGGCGGATACCGACGTTGCGCGCCGCCGCGGCCGCACATCAGGTCACCACGTCGGCGCTCGTGCTGGCGGCCTATGCCGAGACCATCGGCCGCTGGAGCACCAGCAAGCGATTCACGCTGAACATGCCGCTGCAGAACCGTCTCGCCCTGCACGAGCAGGTGTGTACGCTCGCGGGCGATTTCACCTCGGTGAACCTGCTCGAAGTCGATCTCACCGTGTCACAGTCGCTGGCCGAGCGCGCACACAGTCTCGGCGGACAGCTGTTGAACGACGTGGACCACCGCCTCTACTCCGGGGTGGAGCTGCTGCGTGAACTCGGTCGCCGCGGGCGGCGCACGCTGATGCCGATCGTGTTCACCGGCGTGCTCAACGGAGGCAGCGCGGATATCCGCTACGGCATCAGCCAGACCCCGCAGGTCTGGATCGACTGCCAGGCCGTCGAACAAGCCGACTCCATGCTGGTCAGCTGGGACGTCCGTGAGGGAGTGCTGCCCGAAGGGCTGGCCGACGACGCCTTCGACGCATTCGTCGCACTGCTGACCGGGCCGATCGACGCCGAGCCGCCGATCCCGGTGCCCGAGTCGCAGCTGCGCATCCGTAGGCAGGTGAACGACACCGCGGCCGAGTTGCCGTCGGGGCTGCTGCACGAACCGTGGCTGGCCGCCGCGGCTCGCTACGGTGACCGGCCCGCCGTGATCGCCGGTGGACGAATGGTCACCCATGCCGAACTGCTCGCCCGTGCAGCCGCGGTCGCCGGCGCCCTGGACACCGAACCCGGTGATCTGGTGGCGATCAACATGGAGAAGGGAATCGACCAGATCGCCGCGGTGCTCGGCGTACTGCTGGCGGGCTGCGCCTATGTCCCGGTCGATACCACCCAGCCCGGGCCGCGCCGCGCCGCGATGCTCGACGGTGTCCACCACGTCCTCACCGACATCCCGGCGCCCGCACCGGATGCTGTGGTGAATCCGCCGTCGTCGCTGATCGGACCCGAGGCGGTTGCGTACGTGATCTACACCTCCGGATCCACCGGCACCCCCAAGGGCGTCATGATCAGCCATGCCGCCGCGCGCAACACCATCGAAGACATCAACACCCGGTTCGAGGTCTGCGCCGACGACCGCGTGCTGGGGCTGGCCCAGCTCGGATTCGATCTGTCGGTGTACGACATCTTCGGCGTGCTGGGTGTCGGCGGCTGTCTGATCCTGCCCGATCCGGACCGGCGCAGCGACCCGTCACACTGGGCGGAGCTGGTTCTCGGTCACGGGGTCACGATCTGGAATTCCGTTCCCGCCCAAGCCCAGATGCTGGCCGACTATCTGCCCGGTGATGCGCCGTCGGTGCGAGTGGCGCTGCTGTCGGGCGACTGGATTCCGGTCACTTTGCCCGCGCAGCTTCGGCAGCGGTTCCCGAAGGCGCGGCTGATCTCGCTCGGCGGCGCCACCGAGGCGGCCATCTGGTCGATCAGTCACGAAATCGGTGAGCTGGCACCAGATGCGGCGAGTGTGCGCTACGGCCGGCCGTTGGCCAATCAGCGCTTCCGGATCGTCGACGCGCTGGGGCACGACTGTCCGGACTGGGTCGCGGGGGAGCTGTGGATCGGCGGCGCGGGTGTCGCACTCGGCTATCGCGGCGATCCCGCTCTGACGGCCCAGAAGTTCGTCGGCGGCTGGTATCGGACGGGGGACCTCGGCCGCTATCTCCCCGACGGCGAAATCGAATTCCTCGGTCGCGCCGACCATCAGGTCAAGGTGCGGGGGCACCGGATCGAACCAGCGGAGATCGAAGCCGCGATGGCCGGACATCCGGATGTCGCGGCGAGCGCCGTCGTCGTGCACGGCGCAGGCGCCGACCGGCAGCTCGTGGCATTCGCCGAATCGCGGCTGCGGCACGCCGGTGACTCGGTACACGCCGACGCCGATCGAGGGCGCGCCTTCGCCGACGCCTTGGACGCGGCAGTACTGACCGCGGCTCACGCGGCGATGCACACCGTCGCCGAGCATGAGATCGCCCCCCGCCATCGTGGGCTGTATCAGCGGTGGCAACATGTGCTGGCCGAGAACCCGGCACCCACTGCGGATTTCGATTCGGCGTGGGCGCGGGTTCGCGCGCTGGCGGTACCCGAACTCAGCGACGCCCGGTTGATCGACTACCTGGCCGGCAGCGCCGCGGCGATGGCGGGGGTGCTGCGGGGCGAGGTGGATCCGTTCGGGTTGATGTTCCCCCGCGGCGGCATGGAAGTGGCCGAGGCCGCCTACCGCACGAACATCATGACTCGCTACATGAACCGGGTCGCCGCCGAGGCGGTGCGCCAGCGCCGTCCCGCGCGGATCCTCGAAGTCGGCGCCGGGGTCGGCGCGACCACCGCCGAAGTCCTCGCCGCCTGTCCGGATATCGGGTCCGCGTACTACCTCTACACCGATGTGTCGCCGTTCCTGCTCGATCACGCGCGCACCCGGTTCCCCGGATTGGCCTTCGCCGTCTACGACATCGACCAGCCCCCGGCGGAACAGCATTTGGCACCGGCGTCATTCGACCTCATCCTGTGCGCCGGGGTGCTCAACAACGCCCGCAATACCACCCGGTCGATGGCGTGGCTGCGGGAATTGCTCGCACCTGGCGGCACGCTCGTGATCACCGAACCCACTCGCGAGCATTACGAGGTCATGGCCTCGCAGGCGTTCATGATGACCGCCCCTGAGGATCAGCGCGCCGAAACGGGCCGGACATTCCTGACCCGCGAGGAGTGGCTGGCCGAACTGGAACCGTTCGGCGAGGTCACCTGTCTGCCCGAGCCCGGTCACCCCCTCGAACCGCTCGGACAGCACGTGTTCATCGCCGGGCCGTCGGTGACGGCGCATCTGCGTGCCGCGCTGCCGGAGTATATGGTTCCGCAGATCGTGCACACCGTGTCGGCCTTGCCGTTGACCGGCAACGGCAAGGTGGATCGACGTGCACTCACCGATCTGGCGGCGACCCTGATCGCCGAATCCGATCGGACGAGCGCCGAGGACGACACGCCGCGCGACGACCTCGAACGGCAGCTGGCCGAGATCACCGCGGAGCTGTTGCGCCGCAGACATATTCCTCGCTCGGCCAATCTCTTCGGCCTCGGCGCGGACTCGGTTCTGCTCAGCCAGATCGCCGGGCGGGTGCAGCGGGAGATCACCCGCGCGAACGCGTTGTACTTCGACAGCATTCTGCGGCAACTGCTGCATCAACCGACAGTGGCCCAGTTGGCGGACTTCCTCCGTGACGGTGCGGAGTCGGAGTCGACGGCCGCCGGGTCGCCGCTGGTGGATCTGGGCGGCCCGCCCAGTGATCCGAATCCGGTCATCGTCCTGGTTCACGAGGGCATGGGCACGATGGCACCGTATCAGCGCTTGGCCGCGCGATTGTCGGGCTCGCGGCGGGTCCTGGGACTGGTGGTGCCCCAGGCGCAGGCGTTCACCGATATCCCCGACGAGGTGCTGTTCGACCGGCTGGCCGGCGACTACGCCGAGGCGCTGCTCGCCGCCGGACACACCACGGTTCGATTCGTCGGATACTGCCTGGGCGGACTGCTGGCCACCGAGGTCGCGCGCACCTTCACCGAACGCGGCGGCACGGTCGCCGGTCTGACCGTGATCAGCAGCTACCCATTGGAATTCGAAGTGGAGGAGCCGATGGTGATCGAAGGCACTTTCGCGCAAGCGCTGGGAGCGGACCCGACCGTGTTCGGTTACCCTGGAGACACTGAGGCGCTGGGTGCCACGCTGAGCGCCGTACTCGCCGGAACCCCGGGCCGAATCCCAGCAGGTTCACTGGATTTCGGTTCCCTCGCCGAATTGCCCGCCGCCGAACGCGTCGCCAGGATCACCACCGACATCGAACGGTTCGAGGTCTTCAGCCACAGCTTCCACGCCGCCGGCAAACACCGGCCGCAGCCGTATGCCGGCGACATCACCCTGCTGCGCCCGCGCGAGGGCATGCAACTGGTCTCCGGCATGTCGACCGATCTCACCGAATACTGGTCCGCACTGTGTCTGGGCAGACTCGAGGTCGTCGACATCCCCGGCAATCACTTCACATGCCTATCGCACGACATCACCGCAACGCTGTGAGCGAGCTTGCGAGCGAACCAACGACACGGCGCGCATCGCGCACGGTGGCGCCGAGCGCCAGCGAGGGGACACCGTGAGCGAGCTTGCGAGCGAACCAACGATACAGCGCGCATCGCGCACGGTGGCGCCGAGCGCCAGCGAGGGGACACCGTGAGCGACCGACCCGTGATCGGGGTCCTGGGTGCGAGCGGTGCGGTCGGATCGGCTGTCCTGGCGATGCTGTCCGGCCACCGCCCGCGGCCGGGATACCGCGCGGACTTCGCCGACCTGCGGTCTTGGTGCGCCGGATGCCAGGTCGTGATCAACTGCACCGGTCACCCCTTGGCATCCGAAATCCACGCAGCGGGAGCGCATTACGTCGATCCATGCGCGGGTCCGGCCACCGGTCGGCGGTCGGGTGGTGAGCGCGTCGCCGTCTACGACGCCGGCGCGATGCCGGGCGCGATCGGCCTGTTGCCCCGGCTGCTGGCCGCGCAGCTGGACGAGAAACCGGCCCGGCTGTCGGTGACCGCCGGGGGACTCTACCGCTTCACACCGGCGTCAGCGCGGGAATTCCTCGGCACCCGTGATGGCTGGCGCGCACAGGCGAGCCGCGTGAATCATGCTCTGGGACTGCGCGATTCGGCATGGACCACCCAGTTCGACGGCAAGTGCGTGCGGCGGCTGCTGAGCTCGGGCACACCGACACCCGAACAGCTCATCGCGGCCTCACAGGCCGATACCGCCGGACGTGCGCAGTATCTGTCGATCGCCGCCGAACTGATCGGGACGGGTGGCGCCGTGCGCCGGATGCGGCTGCGCACCGATCCGGATCTGACCGCCGCGACGGCGATCCTCTGCGCTCGGGCAGCGCTGGAGGGCGAAATACCCGCCGGAACATATTCCGCCGACGAAGTCCTCGATCCGGTCCGGGTCGTACCGCGACTGTTCGGCGAGGAAGGAAGTCTGTGAAAGTTCTCGTCTGCGGGACCGGTTTCGGCCGGATCTACCTGCGCGCCGTGCACGAACCCCCGTTCACCCTCGCCGGGATTCTCGCACGCGGCAGCGAACGCTCCCGCGCCTGTGCCCAGCACTACGGAGTTCCGCTGTTCACCTCCCCCGACCAGGTGTCCGGCGGCATCGACCTCGCCTGTGTCGTGGTTCCCAGCGGCGTCGGCGGGGGGCCGGGAGCGGAGCTGGCGAAGGCCCTGCTGTCGCAGGATATTCCGGTCCTACTGGAACACCCGGTGCGCGGGGACGAGCTCGCAGACTGTCTGCGGATCGCGGCCCGGCGCGGCGTCGGCTTCGCGGTCAACACCTTCTACGTCCACCTCGAACCGGTTCGCCGGTTCCTGGACGCGGCGCACCGGCTGTTGCAGCGCCAGCCTGCGGTGTCCGTGCACGCCGCCTGCGCGGTACAGGTGTCCTACGACCTGCTCGACATCATCGGGCAGGCCCTCGGCGGTCTGAGCCCGTGGGCGATCGGCGATCCGCTCGATGTCTCGCCACGGCTACGCGGGCTGGCCCGCGCCGAGTTCACCGAACGCAGCATCAACGCGGTGATCTCCGGAGTACCGGTCACCGTGCGGGTGAACAACCAGTTCGTACCGGACGATCTGGACCACCCGACACACCTGCAACACCACATCGCACTCGTCACCGAGGCAGGCACACTCGAACTCGCCGGCACACACGGTCCCGTGCTGTGGAAGCCGGCGGTGTACGTCCCCAAGGAGAACGGCACCTTCTCCCTCGACGATGTCGGCGATTCGCCCACGGTGTCGTGTCTGGGGCCGTCCGGTGCGCCCGGCGTGCGCGAGGTTTTCGACTCGGTGTGGCCGGAGGGCGTGCGGCATTCGCTGTTTGCCATGCGGCAGGCGATCGCCGACGGTGCCGATCCGTTCATCGCGGGCCAGTACCACCTGACGCTGTCACGGCTGTGGTCGGAGCTGACCCGGCGGCTCGGTTATCCGCAACCGGTGCGGCGGGCGCCCGCCGCACCTATCGGCGTCGAGGATCTGTGCTGAGCGAGTACGACATGTCCACCGCAGACCCCCCGTTCAACCCGCTCGACCCTGGTCATATCCGTGACCCGTATCCGCGGTTGCGCGACATCGCGGCGGTGACCACACCGATGCCGGGCTTTCGTGTCGTTTCCTCGGATGCCGGTGCGCGGGCCGTGCTGCGCGACACCGCGACCTTCTCCAGCCGTGCCAACAACACCGCGACGGAGAACGAATCGGAGAAGACTCCGGCGCTGTCGCAGCTCGATCCGCCCGACCACACCCGGATCCGCAGCCTGATCCAGGCGCAGTTCACTCCCCGCGCCCTGGCCGGTCTCGAACCGGCGTTGCGCGCGCAGGCCCATGCCCACATCGACGGGTTGCGGGATCTGGTGACCGATTTCACCGAACCGCTGCCCGCCTTGGCGCTCGCGGAGTTCCTGGGGTTACCGGCGGAGCTGATCCGGCTGTGGGTAGCACGGTTCGCCACCTTGGTCGGCTACGAATCCTCGCCGGGCTGGCGGGAATTCTGCGAGGTGATCGACGCGGTGGCGTTGCGCCGATTCCCGGAGCTGCCGGTTCCGGACAAGCGCATGCTCGTGCATTTCCTCGTCGTCGCGGGGGTGCGCAACGTGACCCACCTGCTGGGAAACCTGCTGCATCGTCTGCTGATAACGCAGATGTGGCCGCTTCCTGAGGATCGCATCGCCGCCGCGGTCGAGGAATCCTTGCGGCACGAACCACCCGCGCTGTGGAGTATGCGCACCGCGATGCGGCCGTGCGCGGTGGACGGCGTGCCGATCGCGGCGGGGGAGCGAGTCTTCGTGCTCACCGCCGCGGCCAACCGGGATCCGGCACGCTGGCCCGGCCCCAGCGAGTTCCAGCTGGGCCGCCCGGCGGCCTCGGCGCATCTGAGCTTCGGCGCCGGTCCGCATGCCTGCCTCGGCGCCGCATTCACCAGGCTGCAGGCAGGCATCTATGTCGAGGTTCTCACCGACCGCGCTCCCGAGTTGCGGTTGGCCGAGGGCACCACCTATCGACCGACCGGCGATCTGATGAGCCGGGGTCCCGCAACGCTACCGGTACGGAGATCGCCATGTCCCTGACACCACAGTCCCTGATGTCCCGCGCCGATCTGGTCACCCCGTGGGCTATCCGCGTGGCCGCCACCCTGCGGATCGCCGACCTCATCGCCGACGGTATCTGCACGGTGCCGGATCTCGCCGCGAAGGCCGGCGCCGACACCGACGCCCTGCACCGGCTGTTGCGCTACCTCGCCTGCCGGGGTGTGTTCACCGAATCCGAACCCGGACGCTTCGGTCTGACCGAATCGGCGGAGTTGCTACGTGCGGAACACCCACTGGCCATGCGGGATTGGTTCGATCTCGAGGGTGCGGGCGGGCGCATGGATCGCGCGTTCACGGCGTTGCTGGATGTAGTGCGCACCGGAGATCCCGGCTACCCCGTGGTGCACGGTCGTTCCCTGTGGGAGGACACCGACGATTCCTACAACGAACTGATGGGCAAGCACACCCGGTTCACCGTTCCCAGCGTGGTCGAGGGCTACGCCTGGGATGAGGTGCGCACCGTAGTCGACGTCGGTGGAGGCTCGGGAACCGTGCTGCGTGCCCTTGCGCTTGCGCATCCGCGGCTGTCGGGCACCGTGGTCGATCTGGCCGACGCCGCGCGCGCGGCCGCAGAATCCTTCGCAACCGCGGGGCTCTCGTCCCGCTGCGCCGCCGTGGCGGGCGACTTCTTCCAACCGCTTCCCGCTGGTGCCGACGTGTATCTGCTGACCTGGGTGCTCCACGATTGGCCCGACGCCGATGCCGAGCGGATTCTGGCGCGATGCGCGGAGGCGGCCGGATCGCAGGGCCGGGTCGTTGTCGTGGAGAATCTCGACAGCGGGACGCGCCCCGAGGTCGCCACCGCGATGGACCTGCGCCTGCTGGTCCTGTTCGGCGGTCGCGAACGAACACCCGCCCAACTCGACGACCGTGCGGCAGCCGCCGGACTGCGACGACTGTCGGCGCGTCAGCTGCCGGGCGCGAGCCCGGTGTGGTTGGTCGAGTACGCCCGATGACCGACATCTACGCCGGCGCCGCGGAATTCTACGACCTGGTGGCCGGGCCGCTGTGGGCGCGCAAGGGGCCGGTCCTCGCCGCTGCCCTGCGCACGGCGCGGACCGATCTCGGCCCGATCGTCGATATCGGCGCCGGCACCGGATGCTCCACCGAAGTGATCGCCGACGCGTTACCCGGTGCGGCGATCGTTGCCGTCGAGCCGTCCCCGTGCATGCGCATCGCCTTGTCCGCACGGGTGGCCCTGCGCGGTCTGGCCGACCGGGTCACCATAGCCGCGGCCACGGCCGGCGAGTTCACTCTGCCGCAGCGCATCGGCGGTGCGGTGGTCTATGGGGTGCTCGGTCACATCGAGCCACCGCAACGAACGCGGCTGCTGGCCGATCTCGCCGAGCGGCTGCCACCGGGAGCCCCGGTGGTTGTGGAACTGATGGACGAGACCGCACCGCCGAGCCGGGCACCACTGCGGATCGCCCGGACGCCGGTCGGAGACCACATCTACGAGGTGTGGAGCCGCGGCTCAGGCTCCGGCAGCGCGACCATGTGGACGTTGACCTATCGAGTCCTGCACGACCACAGGGTGATACGTGAGGCCGAGGTGCCGATGCCGTGGGCCGAATACGGATTGTCCGATCTCCGTGACGAAGCCGAGCGATCGAATATGCGCTGTCTCCGAATCGCCCCCGATACAGCGGTTCTCACACACAGGAACTAGGAGGACCGTCGATGCCCAGCCATGTCATCAGTATGCTCCTGGTGGATCTTGTCCTCGTCCTGGTCACCGCGCGAATATTGGGCTGGATGGCGGAACGAGTAGGCCAGCCACCAGTTGTCGGCGAGATCGCCGCGGGTATTCTGGCCGGTCCGACCATACTCGGCTCGTATCTGTCGAGTGCCGTCTTCCCTACGGACACAAGACCGGCGCTCACCGCTCTCGCGAACATCGGCATCGCGCTGTTCATGTTCGTCGCGGGAACTGAGACCGACCTCGGCCGGCTCACCCGAAACCGCAGCGCCGTGCTGGTCGTGTCGCTGTCGACCTATCTCACGCCGTTCGTGCTGGGATGCGTTGTGGCGCTGACAGTCCTGGCTCGTCACTACACCGGCGGCCGGGTCGGATTCGTGCTGTTCATCGGCTGTTCGCTGGCGGTGACCGCCTTTCCGGTGCTGGTCCGGATCCTGCACGACCGGAAGATGTTCGCCACACCGGTCGGGCAGATGGCACTCGGCTGTGCGGCGGTCGGTGACGTCCTCGCGTGGGTTGTGCTCGCGGGTATCGTCACCTCCACCCGCACCGATGCCGGCCACACCTGGCGGCTGTTGCTGCTGGTTCCGGTGGCTGTGGGGACCTGGTGGGTGGTGCGCCCCATCCTCGCCCGGACCGCCTGCGCCGCCGCCGATTCGGCTCTCACCCTGGTCGCGGTCTGCGGTGCCCTGCTGTGGGGCGCAGCGACCGAATGGGCCGGGCTGCATCTGATCTTCGGTGCCTTCTTGTTCGGGGCGGCGTTTCCGCGGGCCGCCAGAGAAAAGGTCCAGGCGGCCGTGCGGCCGCTCGGCATGCTGTTGATGCCCTGCTTCTTCGTTGTCGCCGGTCTTCGGGTCGACCTTTCCGCCACCGAGCGCGCCGGCGTTGTCGAACTCGTGGTGGTGATCGTCGCCGCGGTGGCCGGCAAGTTGGGCGGCGCCTACCTGTCCGCTCGGGCGACTGGAAGCGGAAAGAACTCGGCCTCGGTCCTCGCGGTACTGATGAACACCCGGGGGCTGACGGAGCTGATTCTGCTGGATGTCGGACTGTCCGCCGGAATCATCGGGCCGCAGCTGTATTCGCTACTGGTCGTGATGGCCCTCGTCACCACAGCTCTCACCGCGCCGCTGCTGAGGCTGCTAGGGGCCGATTCGAAGGCTGATCCGGTTGACGACGCAGACGGACGTGTGACACCGCAACGCCTCAGGGCTTCGCCTCGGGCAGCAAACCGTTGATCATGTGCCGTGCAGCGGTGGCAGTGTCGTACCGGGCGGTGTTGTGCGACCAGCGCGGCAGCAGACGGACCACGGTGGGGAATTCGGCGAGGACTTCAGGGGTGGCGACGTCGGTCCAGTGCGGTGGTGGGTTACCGGCGGCGGTGGCCTCGTCCCGCTCATCCGCGGCGCGGCGGGTGATGAGCTCGCCCAGAGCGAACCGCCACATCACGTTGTACGCGTACACCGCCTCGTCGTCGCTGGCACCGAGTTCGTTTGCCGCACGGACGAATTCGTCGAGAATCCACATCGCCGCGCGGCCGAAGGTTTCACCGGTCACGAGGATGTCGAGCACCCACGGCAGCTGGTGGAGGGTGTCGATGAGGTAGACCACGATCGTGACCAGGCGGTCGCGTGGATCGTCGGGCAGCGACGGCCGGTCCAGTTCGTCGGCGCGAGCGCTCAGGACTGCGAAGAACAGCGCGTTCTTGGTGGGGAAGTGGTGATAGATCGCGGCGGTGCTCACGCCGAGCTCGCGGGCGAGCCGCCGCATGCTGAAACCGTCGACACCTTCGGCGGCGAGTAGCTGCGTCGTAGCGGCGACGACTGCGTTGCGGCCGACCTTGATCGGGCGGCCACGCTTGCGGGCTGTGGTGGGCGACAAGGGACTCCTTCTGCGTTCGAAGCTCTCGACAGGGTGGTTAGGGTGTGCTAACTGTATTAAAAATACGCGTTCGTAAATTATGGAGGTTGCTGTGCCCGCGCGCGAGTCCGAGCATCCGAAGGCGATCCTGGCGGTTGTCTTCCTGTTGATGTTCCTGGTGTCCCTGGATCTGTCGATCGTCAACGTCGCGTTGCCGGATATCGACGCCGCTCTCGATTTCAGCCCCTCGGCACTGAGCTGGGTGATCAACGCGTTCATGCTCCCCTACGCGGGCCTGATGCTGCTCGGGGGCAGGCTGGCGGACCTGACCGGTCGCCGTCGACTGCTGCTCGCCGGTCTTGTCGTATTCGCGGTAGCCAGTGCAGCTGGCGGCGCCGCGCAGCAGGGTTGGGAGCTGATCGCGGCCCGGGCGGTACAGGGCATCGCGGCGGCGGTGCTGTCGCCGATGTCACTGGCACTGGTGACCTCGGAATTCCCGGAGGGGCCCGCTCGCTCGAAGGCGATGGCCGTCTGGGGAGGTGCCGGCGCGGCAGGCGGGGCGTTCGGTGTCGTCATGAGCGGCCTGCTGACCGACTATCTCGGCTGGCGATGGGTGATGTGGGTCAATCTGGTGTTCGTCGCCGCCGCGATCGCCGCAGTGGTCCGGGGAGTGCGTGATGTGACGGTGACGCGGCGTGGACCGGTCGACGTGCTCGGCGCGGTGTCGGTCACGGTCGGTATGACAGCGTGCGTCGCCGCGGTGATCTCCACCGAGCATCATCCTTGGAGCTCTCCGACGGTGTTGGGGTGGTTCGCGGGCGGGATCGTGGCACTCGCCGTGTTCGGGTGGGCCGAACTGCGCGCGGCCGATCCGCTGGTTCCGCTCGGTTTCCTGCGGCGGCGGTCCCTGATCGGCGCGACCGTTTTCGGATTCATGCTGGTGTCCGGTCAGATCGCCAGTTTCTACTTCGTCTCGCAGTTCCTCCAGCGAGTCCTCGGCTACAGCTCGACCAGCACGGGGTTGGCGTTCCTGCCGTTCTGCGTGGGAGTGGTCGTCGGTCTCCGGGTGGCGCAAGGCGTGATCGGCCGAGTCGGTGCACGGCAGGTCATGGTCGTGGGCGGCCTGCTGGGCGCGCTGGGACTGGCGTGGTTCGGACGGGCGACGGAGTCGAGCGGTTTTCTCAGCGCAGTACTCGGCCCCTCCATGGTCTGCAGCATCGGCATAGGTGCCGCCATGGTGGGTATGGGCGTCGCCGGTGTCGCCGGCGTAGCGGCCGAGCAGGCGGGCCTAGCATCCGGAGTCCTCAACAGCTCGCGGCAGCTCGGCGGGTCGGTCGGGCTCGCGGTACTGGTGACGATCGCCGGCAACATCATCGGCAGCTCGTACGCGCCAGCCGATCTCGCAGACGGCTACACCACCGCACTCACCATCGCCGCAGGACTGTTGGCCGTCGGCTCCGTGGCCGCCGCTGTGATCCTTCCCGGTCACCAGGCGGCGCCTGCCGTTGCGAAAAAGGCGCCCGTTGCGACACCGGCGCCCGAACAACAATGACCATGACCGGCGAGTACCCGGAGATCGACGACCGTCGGTTCCGGAACGTGCTGGGTCGGTTCTGCACCGGCATCACGGTGATCACGACCTTCACATCGCCCAGCGACGATACTCCCGCCGAGCCGATCGGTTTCGCATGCCAATCGTTCGCCGCGGTGTCCCTCGATCCGCCCTTGGTGCTGTTCTGCCCCACCAAGAGGTCGCGCTGCTGGGCCGCTATCGAGAGGTCCGGGCATTTCTGCGTGAACGTCCTCGCCGAGGAACAACAGCAGGTGTGTGCCCGCTTCGGCTCACGTGAGCCGGATAAGTTCACGGGCATCGACTGGGCCACTTCGAAACTGGGACTTCCGGTCCTTGAGGGCGCGCTGGCCACAATCCAGTGCACGGTGGACAACGTCGTCGACGGCGGCGATCACTACATCGTGATCGGCCGAGTCCTGGCCCTGACCGAATCCGCCGACTCCGGCAGGCCCTTGTTGTTCTACCGCGGCCAGTACAGCGCGATCGAACCGGAAAAGACCACCCCCGCCCCATGGCGGGCCGACCTGGAACACTTCCTCACCACTACCAGCCTCGACACCTGGTTGTAGGCGGTACATGGTGGTCGACGGTCCGCTGCACCCGAACCCGCACCTTCGTCACCGCACTCGGCGACATCGCCGCCGTCCTTCCCGCAGGCGCCCGATCGGACAAAGCGAACCTCTAACTGGCTCCTCGGCTGCACATAACGTATCGGTCCCGACAACCGCTGGCTGTTGTCGGGACCGATCCTGTGTTCAGCACTGGTGTCCTGAGGGGGAGTCGACCACTACGCACACGTGCTTTATCGACGACAGGTACTGACCCTGGCGCGAGCGCCTTGACTGCCGTGTCGGGTCCGTGTGCAGGGGTTCGGCTGACATGCCCGCTGGAGTACCGGGCCTGCCGACTGTGCCGTCGAGAGCCGTTTGCCGGTGCCTCTTGGTGGTAGTGCCCAGACGTGCGGCCCGGTTTCTGCAACCGGGCGGATGTGCTGCGCGGGCGACCGGAGACGAGCCGTGGACGTCGTGGCACTGTGTTCGAAATCTGTCCGCAACCGATTCGGAACGGGAGGAATCATGAACGAGGATCAGTTGGTATCCGCGGTGCGCAGCACCGCGGAGATCGATAGTGTCGACGAGGGTGCCCGGGCGATCCGGGCCACCCTGCAGGTGCTCGGTCAGCGGATCACGGGCGGTGAGACCAAAGATCTCGCATCGCAGCTGCCGAAGACCTTCGCCGATGCCTTGCCACAGACTGGCGCGGGCGAGCGTTTCGCGATCGATGAATTCTATCGACGGGTGGCCGCCGCTGAAGGCGCAGAACGCACCGAGCAGCAAGCGCGCAGGCATTCTCGTGCCGTCATGGCCGCGTTGAAGGTGGCAATGCCACAGGAATTCGACCATATTGCAGCACAATTGCCCGCTGACTACGGTGACCTGCTCGGCACCGAACCCGTCCAGCATTGACCCGAACGCCGATGCGCTGGCCGGTCTTCATTGACGCCGACGCCGCTACGCATCGACTCATCGAGGGCTCGCGGCTCCACTCCAGGCCGCTTCGTGGTGCGGGGCGCACGCGGTCTCGCCGGTTGTCCAGCATAGGGAGGAAGCGTTCGGTCGCATGGGGTTCGAATTGCTCGGTGTCGGGGCGATGAACTCGCCGCGGTATCGTCCGGCTGGGCTGCTGTTGTGCTCGTCGGGGCAGCGGATCATGTTCGACGGGGGTCCGGGTGCCGAGCCCGGCGGCCGTATCGATGCCTGGCTGATCACCGATACCCGCGCCGAGCTCATCGGGCAGATACGCCGCCTTGCGCGGGCCTACGACACCGAACCGGCAGTCGCCTCTTACCGTGATCGAGCACTGCAAATCGACCCGTGCCCGGTCTTGCACACCAACCATCCCACCTATGGCTATCTCATCTGCTGCGGCAGCCGTCGGGTCGTGTGGGCGCCCGAGTTCTGGCAGTTCCCATCGTGGGCGGCTGGTGCGGACCTGATGTTCGCCGACGCCGCCGGCTGGGCTCGACCGATTCGTTTCGCGCGCAACGTCGGCGGGCACGCCGCCGTTTGCGACACCGCCCGCCTCGCCCGGGAAAGTCGTGTTCGACGACTGGTGTTCGCTCACATCGGCCGCCCGTCGATCCGTGCCATCGACCGTGGCGACGTCCCGGAATTCGGCGAGTGGGGAGTCCAAGGCCGAACCTACCGTCTGCGTTGACGCGGCGTCGATCGCGGCCACTGTGGCACCGCAGGTGGCCGGATCCGCGCTCGGTCTAAGGAGGTTGAACCAGTGCGGTTCACCTCGCGGACCAGTCCGGCCGAATCTGTCGCCGTGGAATCAGACCCACGCCCTGACTGGTGGCGCTACAGCGTGAATATGACAGGATCGGGCCGCGGCGGCCGTATTCCGCGCGCACTCCCACTTGCAGGGCGTGTGCTAGTCGGTGTCGCGCGCGGCGTGCTCGGGTCGCGCATGCCGCGCGCGGTCCGGGATGCATGACAAAACGGTGCCCGGAGGCGGAGTCGAATGACGACCAGATCAGCCGCTCTTTCTCGTTCGTGTCATGTGTGGGCGCCACCGCGAAGCCAGTCGGTCCACGGGATGCTCCAGTCGCCGTTGTGCCAGATATCGAGGGGGTCGCCGCCGGTGTTGCGGACCTCGACTACGTCGCCGGGGATGACGAAGTCATAGAACCATGCGGCGTCGGCAGGGGAGAGGTTCAGGCAGCCGTGTGAGACGTTGGTATTGCCTTGGGCCCACATGCTCGCGGCCAATGCGTGCACGAAGATTCCGTCGTGGCTGATGCGGACCGCATGGTTGATGCTCGTGCGGTATCCGAGGGCGGAGCCGGTGGGCAGGCCGTAGCTGGCGGAGTCCATGATCACCGGATTGTTTCGGTCCAGCACGGTGTAGATGCCTGGGCGAGTCCAGAACGACATGACTCTGCCGCCGACGACCGTGGTGCCGCCCATGCCCATCGATGTAGGCATGGTGCGCACAAGGTTTCCGTTGTCGAAGACCTCGATCTGCTTGGTACGGTCGTCGGCGATCGCAACGTGCGCGGGCCCGATGACCACCGAAACCCGTTGGTCACGCAGTCCGTAGCGGCCCTCGCCGAGCGCGCGGCCGAAGAGTTCGGCCGCGATCGTAATCCTGGTTCCCGGTGCGTGATAGTGCTCCGGCCGCCAGTGTGCGTTCTGATCGTCGAGCCAGTACCAGGCACCGGCGACGGCCGGCTGGGTGGTGACCTTCAGGTGGCGTTCCGCGGCCACCCGATCCACGGGTTCGTCGAAATGGGCGACGAGCACGAAACCTACTCCGTAGATGTCGTTTTCGACCAGCTCGACGAGATTGGCGGAGCGTAGGGAGACGTCGATGAGCTGATGCGGTTGCACTGTGGTGCAGGTGGTCGTCGCGGTGACGTCGCCGGTTTCGCCGTGCGCCACGGCTTTCGCGGTGTAGGTGTGTCCGTAGCCGAGTGGTTCGGCACTGGTCCAGGCTCGACGATCGGGTGCCGATACGCCCGGCAGCGACCTGCCCGTTTCATCGACCCATTCGACCGACCGCAGCGTCCCGTCGGTGACAGTGATCGTGGCGGGACTGCGCGCTTCGACATCGTGGGTACCGGGTGCGGGATCGAATCGGATTGTCGCGGGTTTGGGTGGCGGCGCCAGTTCTCGCGCCCACCCCCATCCGGCCAAGGCAAGGCCACCCGCACCGGCGAAGCCGATCAGCAGCCGACGACGTCCCACTGCCACCGTCTTATCTCCCTTCTGCCGGGTGCTGGGCCGACCTCTGTCCGCCAGCATGCGGCAGCTACGCGCCGCCCGTGACACTGACGACCAGCATCTCCACCGATCCGCCGCACAACCGATACCGATCCTCGATCGATCCAGACGGTCGTCGGTGGTCTGCGAAGACCTCGATCAGGTGTTTGCGCTGACTACACCCCGGCAGCCTGCTCGCGGCCGACCCGGCCACGTCGGTCATCACCTATTGCGAGACCGTTGCCCTGCCCACGTGCTCGCAGCAGCGCTGGCGGCACCCCACGGGCCCAATACGGCCGTCGGAGAATGGGAGCACGCGATGGCGGGCCCCACTCCAGCGCCCTGACCAGCAGCATCAACGATCACGAAGTCCGGCTGGAGCATTAGGATGACGATGTGCAGCGCGCTGCAGTGACCGAGCCTTCGCGTGTCGTGGTTCTCGGGTCCGGGTTTGCGGGTCTGTGGGCGGCGCTCGCGGCGGCCCGGCGGCTCGACGAGCTCGGTGTGGCGGTCGGAACCGTCGATGTCACGACAATCAGTTCCACGCCGTATCACGACATCCGCGTGCGCGATTATGAGACCGATCTGAGCACATCCCGCATACCGCTCAGCGCTCTTCTCGATCCGGTCGGAATCAAGCACATCATCGGCGAAGTGACGGCGATCGATGCTGCGGCACGGGTCGTGGAATCCACCGCGGGCGCTCACGGCTACGACCGGCTGGTGCTCGCGTTGGGCAGCCAGGTGGTCAAGCCCGACATCCCTGGCCTACGGGAGTTCGGTTTCGACATCGACACCCATGACGCAGCGACCAGACTGCAAGCCCACCTGCGCCGGCTGGCCGAGGGCCCCGCTGACCCGGCGGCCGCGACAGTAGTCGTCGTCGGGGCAGGTTTGACGGGGATCGAAGAGGCGACCGGACTGCCCGCGATGCTCGCCGACTCCTTTGCCACGCGTGCCGTCACACCGCGGGTCATCCTGATCGACCGCAACCCCGTCGTCGGCTCGGACATGGGCCTATCGGCGCGACCGGTCATCGAGGCGGCGCTGGCCTACACCGGGATCGAGACCAAGTTGGGCGTCGGGGTCGTCGCCATCGGTCAGCGCGGCGTGACACTCACCTCGGGCGAAGTGGTGGCCGCCGCCACTGTCGTCTGGTGTGCCGGCATGCGGGCCAACCTGCTGACCGCAGACTTCGGGGTCGACCGTGACCGGCTGGGTCGACTCCCCGTCGACGATTACCTGCGGGTCTGCGGTGTGCCCGGGGTATTCGCCGCCGGTGACGTCGCCGCCGCAAGAATGGACGACGAGCATATGTCGGTGATGTCCTGCCAGCACAGCCGCCCGATGGGCCGATGGGCGGGATACAACGTCATCGGCGATCTTCTGGGCAAGCCCATGAAGCCGTTGCGGATCCCCTGGTATGTAACGGTTCTCGATCTGGGACCGGCAGGAGCGGTGTATACCGAGGGCTGGGACCGCCACGTGGTCGCGTGCGGAGAGGAGGCTAAAGACACGAAGCGCGCCATCAATACCCGGCGTATCTATCCTCCGTTGAACCGCGACCGCGACGCATTGCTGGCCGCCGCCGCGCCCGAACTGCAGACCGCGCCCGAGCACGGACACTAGTGCGCCCACGCCTTCCGCGCAGCGCCGAGCCCACGGCACTGGTCTGCAACCACTCTGAACGACGGAAGGAGAGGCCCCCGCCATCCCGGCGCGGGCCGCGTAATTCAGTCGGCAGCGATGGGGTGCAGCGGAGCGAACTCGGGCGGGCGGCGCTCGAGGTAGCTCGTCACGCCCTCGGTCGCATCCGGATGGGTGAAGGATGCGGGCATCAGGTCCTCGGCTTCCGCGACCGCCGTCGCGAAATCCGCGTGCATGGCGCGATTGACCTGACTCTTGACCAGGCTCATCGAGTTGGGGGAGCAGAAATTCGCCAATTCGGTCGCATAGGCGACCGCCTCGCCCAACAGGTTCTCCGGCGAGCAGATCCGATCGACGAGTCCCATCGCATAGGCTTCCTCGCCGCGGATCACCCGGCCCGACAGCAGCAGATCCAGGGCGCGGCTACGACCTATCAGGCGAGGAAGCAGCCACGCGATTCCGTACTCTGCGATCAATCCCCGGCGCACGAAGGCCGTCGTGAATTTCGCCTCCGGAGTAGTGAACCGTAGATCGCAGTAGAGCGCCTCGACCAGACCCAGGCCAGCCGCCGCACCGTTGACGGCGGCGATCAATGGCTTTCGGACCGACAAGGGAAACTCGCGGGGCCGGGGCCGCGGGGGGACGGTGAGATCCGTGCGGTTGCTGATCTGCTGCAGATCCTCCATGTCGGCTCCGGCGCAGAAACCTCGCCCCGCTCCGGTGACGACGATGGCCCGGACGTCGGGGGCGTTCTCCGCCTCGTCCAGCAATTCGAAGTAGCGCGCTTCGAGAGTATCGTTCCAGGCATTGAGCCGGTCCGGCCGGTTGAGTGTCAGGATCTGCACTGGGCCGCGCTTTTCGGCCAGGACGGTGTCGCTGGGCTCCTGGATGATCGGACTCAATGACGTGTCCATCCGTTCTTTGTTTCGAAATGCTTTGCCACTCGCTGTGGGAGAGAATCAGAAGGTTGGGTGCGGACCGAGTGCGCCCCATAGTTGTCTGGCCGTGTCGGACGCCTCCCGATGCAGGACGCCGGTGAGCCCCACACCCTCGGCCGCGACAATGTTCTGCCTCAGGTCGTCCACCATCACGGTGGCTTCCGGATCGGAACCCAAACGGGCGCAGGCGATTTCGTACGCTCGGGCGGAAGGCTTGCGGGTTCGGATCTCGCCGGAGATCGTGACAGCGTCGAACATCTCGTCCAGGTCGAATCCGGCATAGCAGTCGTCGCCGAGCGAGTTGGACAACAGCCCTACCCGAAACCCGGCTGCCCTGACGTCGGCCACCAGTCGGATCATGTCGTCATCGGCGCGCATCGTGGACTGGATGCGTCGAACCAAGCCGGATCCGTTCACGTCGACGCCATGATGGCGCAGCCTTGCCGCGAATCCCTGTTCGAACTGCCGCTCGCCGATCCGACCCTCCTCATGAGCGATCAACAGCGCCCGCGCGTCCGAGTCCTGGCCGAGCAGGCGCAGCGGCAACCTCGGATCGCAGCCGAGGGAGGCGCCGAGCGCCTCGAACGCCCCGAAGACGCTGGACGTCAGCACGCCGCCGAAATCGAACAGCACCGCGGTTGCGCGATGGTCGTTCTCGGCCGATGCCGGTGCCGGGCTGGTCATGAGAACCCCTTCCGCTCAGTCGCTCGAGTGGACCATAATTGAATCTGAGTTCATATTCAATATAGTCGACGCCGTGAGGGGTTTTCCCGGGATAGTCGTGGGCTCGGGCAACGTCGCGGCTCCGTCGGAAGGTGTGCGCGATGTCGTCGCGTTGCCTCTAGCCACGATCACCGCCGCTCTCGATACGAAAGTCCAGCGGTATCTCCACGGGATGCTGCCACCGCGCGCCTGACGGAGCGGTCCTGTCAGGCGGCGAAGACGGTGCGGACGACGGACTCGTCGCCGTCGACCTCGACCAGTCCGAGAGTGCGGGCGTCGCCGAGGGTGAGGGCGCCGGCAGCGAGGCCGAGGACGTAGGCGGGCTCGGCGCGGACGGTGGCGTCGAGGTAGCGGCCGTCGTGCGGGCCGACCTCGAAGCCGGAGCGCGTCGCGCGGAGCTGGAAGGGCGGGCCGCCGATCTCGAGACCGACCGTCGCAGAGGGGCGGACCTTGACCCGGGTGTCGAGCAAGGCGGGGACGGCGAGGGTGAGCCATTCGGGGCGGAAAGAGTCGCCGTCAGGGCCGCGGACCATCAACGGGGTGGACCAGCGGATCAGGCTCTCAATCGGCTGGCGCAGCTCGGCGCCCCGTCGAGAGTCAGCGGCGTCGTGTCCCTCATGCGTGCGTAGTGGCGGAGTAGGGCATGAGAGCGCATGTGCGCGTGGATGAGTGCGTCCAAGGGGCCTCGAACAACCAGTCCGGTGTGCCGGTGCGGGCGTGTCCAGTGCCGGCGTGCCGATCCAGATCGACGAGTACCGCGAGATCGCATGGTCAGGTCGGTGATGAGTCGTTGCATGAGCAGCGGCCAGATCTGCACCTGATTGCGTTCGGTGACGATCGCCAGAGCCAGGTCGTGGATCTTCTTGGCGTTCGAGTCGGGTCCTGACTTTACTCCAGTATTGTGCGCCAACCGATTCCGTCGTCCGGTCGAATCCGGAAGCGCTATTCGAAATTGTTCGTATAGGTCGCGCGCCTGCCCAAAAACTACCGTTGATCTGCGCGAAAGTAAGCAACCGCGAGCCGTCTCCGGCGGAATCGGAGCGCGACCCGGCGAAGTCGCTCAGCCTGGGCAGGCAGCCACATGTGCTGCGCGGCAATGGCGGTCGGGACTGGACTCGGCTGTGGGCGCGCACCGGTCATTCATCTTCCGAAGACGGGCACAGACAGGAGCAACCTCCATGCACACCATCCGAAAAACCCTCCACGCGCTGATCTTGTGCATCACGGTCGGACTTGCCGCGACGCTGGCGGCGGGTCCGGCCTCAGCGGACCGCAATGTCGTGTGCCGTGTCGAGCTGACCTTTCGGATCGCCGGCGACGACCTACGAGGCAACACCCTCGTTCAGGTCACGCTGGGTACGAAGAGCTTTCTCGTCAGTGGCGGGATACCGGGCAACACCATCGACTCCAGGATCGGCGAGTTCGAGGGGTGCGTACCTAACCAACCGGCGCTGGAAGGCGGCTTTGCGATCACGTCCATCTCCAATCCGTCGTGGCCGGAGACCACCGACAACTGGGACCTGGCCGGCTTAACGCTGCGTGACCCCGACACCGATTTCATCTACTTCGACAAGCAAGCGAGGGGAACACGGCTGATCCACCGGTTCACCGGCGAGGAGCCCACCATCCACACCGGCCCTATCCACCTGGGGTGAGCTGAGGGTCAGCGCTCACCCCTGGAACCGCTGACCCTCCGGCCTCATCGCCGTAGGCCGTCCCGCTTCGTATCAGCTCTGCACCGCCCCGGGCGGTGCAGAGCCACACCTCCGACGAGGAACTCGATGAAGTCGTCGTCAGCGGTGGAAGGCAGCACCGCGTCGGCATCCACCGTCTCCCCGAACACCAGCTCGCCCGTCTCGGCGGCGGCCAGTTCCACACTGGCAGCGTACCGTCGGGCAGTTCGAGGTGCCGAGCCGACGAGCTCGACCACCTCTGCGGGCAGGCTCCTCTATCTCGCCGTCGGACCTACGACTACCGTCCAGATACGCTGTAGCCCTGTGGTCTACCACCACAGCTGGTTAGCTTCTGCAGTGCTATATCTTCCCTGGCCGCAATGCCGCAGATTCCAGGCCCACCCATATCGGCGTGGTCCTCGAGAACGGAAATCGGGTACCCAAAGTTCCCCGTCAGTAGTCGACCAGTTCGCGGACCAGGCTCGGAAACCGGCGTGGGTGGTTCGCCGAATCGGATCGAGACGCCGTCAGCGTTGGTGAGGACGTCATCGATGGTGAGCAGGACGATTCTGCTGAGCGGCTGCCCGTAGAGCAGCAGCAAGGTGAACGCGACCCGCAGTCGGAGGTCGATCTGGTTGTCGGTGAGGAGCTTCCGGAGAATATGCAGGCGCTGACTGTTCCGGCAACGGGCCGACCAGCGGAAACGGCTGTGGATTCCTGACCCCAGTGAAGCGTCCACAAGACGCGCTACGAAATGCGAAACCGATTGTGTGCCCGCAGGTGTCGACGGACAATACCTTCGGCATCCACTGATCCAGGCCCGTTCGCGCGGCGCCTGCTGCTTGGAGGGCAGTCGGAATGTTCGTTGAACCGCTGTCGGGGCATCGCTATTTTCGGACCGCTGACCCCGAGGTGGCCCGGGCCGGGATGAGTGGCATTCTGCGTGAGCACCGGCTCGACCCGGGCGCTTCCGCCATGGAGGCCAGCTGCAATGTCGTCCGGTACGGCGATGTCGGCCTCGTCTACAAGCATTACGGGGTTCAGGTTCGGATCCGGACCGAACCCATCGAAACCTTCCGCCTGGTTCAAATACCGCTGGCAGGGTGGGCCCGGATACTCAACGGGACCGCGGATATTGCCTCCGGCCCGGCGGTGGCCTCGGTTCCGGACCCGGACGCGCCCCTGGACATGAACTGGCACGAGAGCAGCAGGCAACTCCTCGTCCGATTCGACCGTGCCGCGTTGGACGACCATTTGCGGCGGATGCTGGGCCGGCCGCCGAATCGACCGCTGCGGATGGCCATCGCCATGCAATTGCGATCACCGGCCGCCCGGATCTGGTTCGAATCGGTGCGCATGCTGCAGACCGACGCCGAAGGCCCCGGCCTGTTCCTGGATCCGCAGCTGCGGCCGCAGATCGAGCAGCTGATGATGTCCCAATTCCTGCTGGCCCAGCCGAACAGCTACTCGGAGCTCCTGCTCGACGGCGCCCCCGGAAAGTCGACGCCGCGTCCCATCCGCCTGGCCGAACAACTCATTACCGACCATGCGCACGAAATGCTCACCATCACCGACATCGCAGAGGCAGTGGGACTTTCGGTGCGGAGCCTGCAGGAGGGCTTCCGCCGATACCTCGACACCACACCGACGGCGCGATTGCGTGAAGCCCGGCTGGTGGGCGTGCACGCCGCGCTGGTCGCCGCGGACCCCACCATGACCACGGTCGCCGCGGTGGCCGCGGACTGGGGGTTCTGGCATCTGGGCCGTTTTTCGGCCCTGTACCGGCGGCGATGGGGTGTGCCGCCGTCGGTGACGCTGCGCGCCTGACCCGCCGCGCAGCGCCGAACCTGCCGCGCGGCCCGGACAGAACTCGCGCGAGGTGGATAGTCGCGGACGGCCGGGTCCCCCCATCATGAGTGCGGCGGATTTCCGCCGCACCGATACTCGATCCCATCGGCTTCGAAGGGTCAATTATGTTTTCACTCACACAGTTTCGCCGTCTCAGCGTCGCGGCGGCGGCCACCCTCGCGGTCGCCGGGTACGGCGCAGCCCTCGCGCCGACGCCGGCGTCGGCGGCCTACGACTGCCCGGGCGGACTGTTCTGCGGCTACGACCACCGCAACGGCACCGGCATGTTCGTGCAGGTCGACAACAACTGCCTGCTGCACGACATCGGCAACGAAGGAAATGGAGATCGTCTGAGCTCGTACTGGAACCGCACCGGAAAGACGGTCGGCGTCTACAACTGGACCGGTCAGGAGTGGCAACTGCTCGTCTCGGTCCCCGACAACAGCAAGGGCAATGTGCCTGCCGACGGTGACAACAAGGCCGACGCCCTGTGGGTCTGCGGCTGAGGGTTGCAATTCGCAATACTCGGTAACTCTCCCGGCGCGCAGCCGGGAGGGTTTACTGTGCTCTTCGGACAGTTCCCGGAGCACGTCCCAGGCGCCGGTGAGCGTGGCGAACTCCCGTCGCATCCGTTCGAAGCGCTGCCGTACCAGCAGATCGACGGCGGAGGTGGGGATATCGCGGTATGCGAGCCGGTCACCAGGCCCAACCTACGCAGCTCCGCTATGACCACCCGTATATTGGGCTCGCCCAGCTCGGAGCCACCGGCGTCCGGGCCGATGTGAGGGTTGCGCAGCAGGTAGCGGTACACCCGCTCCTGCTCGGCGGTCAGCCCCAGCCTCGACAAGCTCATCGCTGCCTCACCGCCGGCCTTCGATCGTTCCGGCCTGATTAGACAGGTGAATTTCAGCGTCAGTTGCAGGTGAATTTGGGCGTCACCCTGGGCCTGGAACGGCGGTTTGTGCTGACGAAAAGTGACGTCACCTCCGGGGTGGGCGGTGTCTGTTTCGGGTGCTGCTGTCGTTGTTCGGTCGTGCCGTGCGTTGTGGGAGTCGGACAGTCAGGCCGGTGTCGGTCGTCCAGGGTGGCGTGGCTTTCCTCGATGCCGCCGAGCAGGATGCTGAACCGGTGGAGGTGCCGGCGTGGACCTTGGCCCGGAACATTCAACCCGATGGTTGACAATTGGTTGACGTTCGGGGATATTCAACCTCGTGGTTGAGAATTCGTCGGAGCGACTGGACACGATCTTCCACGCATTGTCCGATCCGACTCGCCGAGCAATGCTGAGCCTCCTCGCGGGCGGGGAGCGCTCGGTGGGTGAGCTGGCGGCGCCGTTCTCGATGTCGCTGGCAGCGGCGTCCAAGCACATCAAAGTGCTCGAACGTGCGGGCATGGTGCGGCGGTTCGTCCATGGACGCACTCATACCTGTGCGCTGGACGTGGCACCGCTGCGCGATGGTGCCGCCTGGCTCCACTACTACGAGCAGTTCTGGCACGAGCGGATCGACGCACTCGAAGCGGCCCTCGAAGCCGACGACCTCGAAAAGGAAGAGCAATGAGCGAATACTGCACCCTGGTCACCCCGGAGACGCTTCGCATCGAACGTGAAGTGCGTGGCCCGATCGAGCGGGTCTGGGCATTTCTCACCGAGCCGGACAAACGCAAAACGTGGCTGGCGGCGGGCGGCGTCGAGCCGCGAGTCGGCGGCGCGGCGGAACATGTATTCCGCAATGCGGAGCTCACCGGCCACCCGCGCGGCACGGTCGATGAACACCTGATCGAGGGCACGGTATTGGCGTGGGAGCCATCGCGGTTGCTGTCCTACACCTGGGAAGACGGTTCCGATGTCACGTTCGAGCTGACCCCGGTCGGCGACCGGGTCCGGCTCGTCGTCACCCACCGCCGGATCGCCGACCGTGACGGCATCGTCAACTACGGCGCAGGCTGGCATGCGCATCTGAACCTGCTCGTCGACCGACTGGCCGACCGCACACCGCCGCACTTCGACGACGTCATGGCCGATCTGCGTGTCGAATACGCCGCGCGAATCGGCAATTGAACCGAAACACATTGGGAGAGAACAATAATGCGCAGAATTATCGCAGCCATGAAGATCTCGATCGACGGGAAGACCGAGGGTTCGCAGGGATACGCGGACTGGGTGGACGGCTGGTCGGACGACTACGATCTGACATCACAAGTGGACGCGTGCGTGCTCGGCGGCCGGATGTACCCCGGATATGAGCAGTACTGGACCACGATCCAGAACCAGCCCGATGAAGTCCATCCGCAGAGCGGCAGCGTGCCCACGCCCGGAGAGATCGAATGGGCGCAGGTCGCTCGCCGGACCCCGCACTACGTGGTGTCGAACACCCTGACCTCGGCCAAATGGCCGAACACGAAATTCCTGCGCGGCCTGGACGAACTCGCGGCGCTCAAGTTGGACCGCGGCAAAGACATCTACCTGATGGGTGGGGCCGCCATCACGGCCAGTGCCATCGATGCCGGGCTCGTGGATGAACTGCGGCTGATCGTTTACCCGCTGATCGCGGGCGAGGGTACGGGGCTCTTCGCGACGTCGGAAAAACGTCGCGCGGTCGAACTGCGCAATGTCGAGCAACTGCCGGACGGCCGCCTCGGCCTTGTTTATGAGATCGGCCATGACTGACTTCGATTGCCGGACCGTCGAGGCGTTTCGCGCGAACCGCGGACGGGTCGGCGGGGTGTTGGCAGGCACCCCGCTGATCCTGATCCACCATATCGGTGCCAAATCCGGGATCGAGCGCGTCACGCCGCTGGCTTACTTCGCCCAAAATGACGGCGACTTCGCGATCGTCGCGTCCAACGGCGGATCGCCGACACACCCGATGTGGTACTACAACCTCAAGGCCAATCCGACGATCACGGTCGAGGTGGGTATCGAGAGGTTCCCGGCGCAGGCCGAGGAGTTGGTGGGCACCGCACGCGCGGAACTCTGGTCGAAGCTTCTCGCCGAATCTGCCGAGCTCACCGAATATCAGGGCAGGACCGAGCGAATGATCCCGCTATTGCTCTTGCGGCGTCTCGGCCCGAGTTGCGCAGAACGGCGGTGAGCCCCGTCCATGGTCTGCAGGACGCCGCACGACCAGTTCGACCTCGGCTTCTTCGCCGGGAACTCGACCTCGACGCCGATACCGCGATGCACGCCGCCATCACCCTTTTCGGCTATGTGCGCGGCTGCGCCACCGACCTCGAACACGATCGCATCGCCACCGACGAGACCGGCATCGACGCCGAAACCGAACTCGTGGAATCGGATTCGCAGCTCGCGGCCATTCTTGCCAATGGCCGCTACCCGCACTTCGCCGCCCTGCGCGCCGCCCCCGGAGTCATCATCGACCCCGAGTCGCTGTTCTACTTCGGCCTGAACCGCTTGCTCGACGGCATCACCATTGCCGCAGCTGTTGCGCCATAAGCCGCGGGAAGCCGCAGTGGCGCTCACACTGTGGTGGCGGACCGGATAGCGGCGAGCAGTTCGGTGGTGGATGTGTCCAGGTCGAAGTCGTGTTCGGCGGCCATGCGGGCGATCACGCCGTTGCGCAGTGCGAGGATGAACCCGGCCATCATGTCGGTGTTGAAATCCCGGAACTCGCTCGCGCGCTGCCCGGCGGCCAGCAGGTCGGCGAGTTTCGCCCGATCCGAAGCCGCCAGCATTCCGGAGTTCTTGCTGTCGGGGGCGGCAACCTCATCGGCTAACCCCATGTCAGCGATTCCAGGATCGATACACGGGCTCTGGATACTACGGCGATCGATTCCTGCTTCAGGTTGAAGCGTTGCGTCGGCAATGATTGATGAGATCTAGTAACGCTAGATTGTCAAGCGATGCTATAGTCGGCCTATGGCGACCCAGACGCGACGAGAACGGGAACGCGCCGAACGGCACCGGCTGATCATCGACACTGCTCGGGAGCTGGCCGAGTCGCAGGGCTGGGACGCGGTGACTGTGCGCAGGCTGGCGGAACGGATCGAATACAGCCAGCCTGTGCTGTATTCGCACTTCGCGGGCAAGGACGAGATCGTCACGGCGGTCGCCGAGGAAGGTATCGCGGAGATGGCCGCGTGGAGCCGCGCGGCGTTGGAGTCCGCGGGCGGCGAGCCGCGCGCAGCGTTGGCGGCGGTGGCGCGGTCCTACCTCGACTTCGCGACCGCGCGGCCCGCGCTCTACGACGCGATGTTCCTGATGAAGGTGAACCTCGCGTTCGGCGAGAATGCCTCGCAGCCGCTGCGGGACGCGTTCGCCGTCATGTTCGCCGCCTTCTCACCGTTCGCGGGCGAGCACGATCCGGAGACCTTCACCGAGGTCGGCTGGAGTGCCCTGCACGGCTTGGCGACCCTGGACCGCGGTGGACGTCTGCGGCCGGCTCAGCGGGACGCTCGCCTGGCGGTGTTGGTCGACCAGTGGACACGGTAAGCCTCTGCCGGGGTTGAGCGCATCGATCTGGGAGTCGTCTTTCTGCCCGCGAGTGGAGACCCGCGCGTAGACGAACCGAGTCATGCCCAGAACTGTTCCCCAAAGGGACGACATCGCTGGTTTCGTCCCGTAGATTCCGCACACGGGTTGTGACCCGATTCGTGGTTTCGGCAAGCTGCGGTTTCGCGATGCCGGTGCGCCGAATCGAGTTTGGGTCAGAAACGACCATTTTTGACCCATCGCATCGCGCGGTATGCGGCAGATGAGTGCGTTTCTGCGGGTGGCCTCGGTGCGTGGCAGTGATGCCGCCGCCTGAGCTGCGGCGGCATCACTGGCCGGCAGGTCGGCTCACCGGCGTCAAGGCGGGGGAGTGGCCAGGTGTCGTCGATCGCCGACCCCGGCGCGGTCAGGCTGCCGCAACTGACCGCGTTGAGGCCCAGCGCCACCAGCGGATCCAGTAGACCGAAGATCTGCAACGTTCGGTGACCGGCTTGCCGCGTGACGGCGTCTGCTCGGCCGGAACGGGCGTGTGCAGCTTGCTGATCCGAGCGCGATCCCCGCGGTAGCGGTCTGATATCTAGCAGGGCTAGACAATCTAGCGAGCGAATGTTAACGTTGCTTCGATTGCTAGCGCTGCTAGCTCCTGGAAGGAGGCCGAAAATGCTGATTGTCACGGGCCAGATCATTGCCGCCGTCGCCGTTCTCTCCAATGCCATCGTCTATGGCACCGATGTCTGCGTGGCCGTGATCACCCGGTCCGTATACCGCAAGCTCGATGATGCGACCGTGACCATGAGTGCGGGATGGGGTCACTATTACGGCGATAAACGCATGCCGGTTGTCGGTGCGGTCGGTACGGTGACCGCGGTGCTCACGCTGCTGATCGCGCTGTGGGCCGGGCAGATCGGCGCCGCTGTCGCGGCGGGGATAACGGTGGCGGCGCTGCTGACCTGGCTCGCCTTCTACGTCCGCATCGCCAAGCCGATCAACTCCCAGCAGACCGCCGCCGCGCAGAGCGGCATCATTCCGGCCAACGCCCGCGCGCTGCAGGACAAGTGGGACAGCATTCTGAAGTACCGGGTCACCCTGCAGTTCATTGCCATTGCCGGACTGTGCGCCGCGCTGATCCTGTTCTGATCGCAGAGCACGGGGTAGGCGGTGTCGCGCGTGAGTAGCAGCTTGCGCTTCCCGCACCCAACAACTTCCGGCTGATCGCCGGGGGCACACCTGATATCGAATTCACTGAGGAGTAACTGACATGACCTTCACCATCAATGAACAACAGTTCCTCGCGGAGGCCGGGATCGGTCGGCTGGCCACGGTGTCGCCCGACGGCGTTGTGCAGAACAACCCGACCAGCTATCGGGTGAACGCCGACGGCACGATCGACATCGGGGGCATGCGGATGCGTGCCAGTCGAAAGTTCCGCAATGTCGAGGCGGGCAGCCGGGTGTCGTTCGTCATCGACCAACAGGTTTCCTTGGAGCCATACGTGATTCGCGGCATCGAGGTACGCGGCACGGCCGAGGCGCTCGATGACGAGGAGCCACCGTTCCAACCCCAGGAACGCGCGGTCATCCGAATTCACCCCGAACGGATTATCTCCTGGGGCATTGACGGCGGATCCTTCGACTTCACCAGTCGCGGCGCCGAGTAGTCAGGCATCGTGGGCGATCCCACACGTAAGGCCGTCACCGACCGTGGCGGCGCGGCGGGTTCGTTCGTCGAGCTGGGCCAGTTTTCCGGTGGCCGCGGTCAGGCTGACGCGCAGGCCTTCGGCTTCGCCGAGCGAGCCTTGCTGTTCGGCCTCGGTGATGCGATGGGTGCGTTGTCGCGAATTTGTTCGAGCCGGCCGAAGCCACCGTCGAGCCCACCACCACCAACGCCGCCGACGAGCGGATCAAGGTCCCGGCGCCGCGGTTGAACCTCGAGGACTCGGAGTGCCCACGTTCGGCTCGATCTCCGGAAGAAGCTCTGCACCATGGGAATCAAGTTCATAGAAGCCTGTGTCGATGTTCGCTCCTGCGGCCGGTTCCGCAACAACGCACCCGGCTGGAACAAATCCCAGACAACCTCACCACCCGGATCGGCGAAGCAGAGCGAGAGGGATGGCACGGCGAGATCGAAGGCCTGCAAGTAAGCCCCGCCGGTGCTGAAGGCAAACTGGCCCAACTCGACGAGGAAGCAGCCCGGCGAACCGTCATCATCAGCCTCGGCATGCCGACAATCAGCTTCATCGCGGAAGAGGGTGTAGTCGGGGTCTGTCGGTTTCGAAGTTGACTGCACGGATTTTCACGCTCGGCTGCACTCCTATCCGGGCGCGGCGAGACGTGCGCCGGGGAACGAGCTATGCACCGTCGTTGCCATCGCGCAGGGAATGGATCATGCTCCGCAGGATCCGGAACGCGTCTGACTGCTCGGTCTCGGTCAGGCCGGCCAGCATTCTGACCTCGACGGACCGGACCGCTACGGTCGCCTTCTCGAGGCTCCGTCGTCCGCGAGGCGTGAGCCGCGTGGGAAGAACCTTTCCGACGGGTGCCTGCGCGGGCCTGGTCACGTAGCCGTCTCGTTCCAGGGCCTGGAGTAGCACGTTCATCGTCTGCCGTGTCACGAACGCGCCCCGCGCGAGCTCGGAATTCGACAGGCCCGGTCGTTGAGCCAGCAGCTCGAGGCAGGAGTAGTGCGTCACGCTCATCCCGAGTGGCCGCAGCACCTCCTCCATGGCTACGCGGAGGGCGCTCGAAGCCTCTTTCAGCAGGTAGCCCAGTGACGTCTCCAGGTCGACGCCGGCACCGTCTTGACTCATGTCAGCATTCTGACATAGATTGGCCCGTGTCAGAAACCTGACACGTAAAGAAGGAGCATCATCATGCCCGCCACCGGCCCCGACTTCATCTCGCTCCAAGCGCGCGACCTCGACGCCTCGCAGGCGTTCTACGAGCAGTACCTCGGCCTCGTCCGCTCGCAGACCGGACCTCCGCACGCCGTCGTCTTCGAGACGAAGCCGATCGCGTTCGCACTCCGCGACGTCGTTCCCGGCACCGATCTCGCATCCGCTGCTCAGCCCGGCATCGGTGCCGCGATCTGGCTCCACGCCACAGACATCCAGGCAATTCACGATGCTCTCGTCGCCGACGGTCACACCATCGTCTCCGCACCGATCGACGGCCCCTTCGGTCGGACATTCACCTTCGCCGACCCCGACGGCTACCAGATCACTCTCCACGACCGCGCCTGACAGGCCAAACGCCACCGGAAGATCACCGGCCCCCGCAGACCGCGGCCGACTCATGATGGCTCAGTAGACGTCGAGCACGATCCGGCCGCGCACGTGGTCGGTTTCGCCAACCTTGTGCGCTTCGGCGGCCTGCGCCAACGGGAGTGCACGGTCGACTGCAACGCGAACTGCGCCATCGGCCAAATGTTGCGCGACAGCTTTCAACGCCTGCGGGTCGGGGCCGACATAGACATACCCAGCGCGGACCTGTTGCGCCTCGAGCTGAGCACGGTACTCGGGTTGCTCTCCTTTGAGGGTGACGACAATTCCCCCAGGGCGGACCGCGTTCACCAGATCGAGGAAGTCGGCGCCGCCGCGGGAATCGACGACGACATCCACCTTCGACACCAGCTCGCTGATTGGTCCCAAGCCATAGTCGACCACCTGGTCCACACCGAGGTCGATAAGAAAGTCACGGTTGCGCGCCGAGGCGGTCGCGATCACTTCCGCGCCAGTGAGATGCGCCAATTGCGCAGCGATGTGTCCGACACCGCCTGCGGCTCCGTGGATCAGCACCCGCTGTCCAGCCCGCAGATCGGCGTGGCGGAACAGTGCCTGCCAGGCAGTGATCGCAGGCATCGGCGCACCGGCGGCTTGGCGATGGTCGATGGCACTCGGCTTGAGTGCCACATCTGTGACAGGCGCGGCAACGTACTCGGCATAGCAGCTCGCAAGCGCGGGGAAGCTCAACATCCCGAACACGTCGTCTCCTTCCCGTAGTCCGGTCACACCTGACCCACAGGCCATTACCGTGCCCGACATATCCCAGCCGAGGATCGCCGGGAAACGAGACACCCTCACTCCTAGACCGGCGCGAGTCAACCAATCAATGGCGTTGACACCCGCGGCTCGAACCCGCACCACGACCTGTCCAGCTGACGGTTCCGGCACGGCCACCTCCGCCACCCGAAGCACCTCGGGCGGCCCGAACCGTTCGGCCACCACGGCGCGCATTCGTGTCATCTGGATATTCCCTTTCGCATCACAACCGGTGTGCGATCGGGGCCTCGCAACCTGTCTGTGGCCCGGTAGCGGCGGTCCTGATACCGGTAGAAGACGGCTATGAGCACTGTGGACAGCACCACCGCGACGGGAACAGCCACTGCGAGATCAATACCGAAAAGTCTCACCAGCGGCAACACAATTCCGGCTCCCGCCACCACGCTGTTGATCGAAGCGATGGTGCTGGCGGTGGTGAACAGACCGACCAACGGGCTTCTCGTCACCGCCAATGACGCCAAAGCTTGTCCGGTTTCGTCCTCCGCATCGCCCCAGGACTGGAAGAACTGCGCCGCCTCCGGCGAAAGGGTTCGGTAGCGAGCCCTGATCCGAGCTATGCCCGCCAAATAGGTGATGTTCTGAATTCCGGTGTCGACCAGCCGAACGACGGTGAGCACGCCTAGCAGAAGGAGCACCGGAATCACGGCGGCCGCAAACGCGGGAAAGATATCGGGTGACTGGGCAGCGAACCCCATGGCCACCAGCGAGCTCGACAGCGACGATAGATACAGTGTGGCGCGCCCCAAAGCCTCGCTGACGGTTGTGCTGGCGGCGGATTGCAGCACGAAATGCTCGGTTACCAAGGCGTTCATCAACGCTGGCGCGATCGGCTCATCCGCCATGGCCCACCACCACATCGTCGGGCACGATTCCGCGGTAAACATCGCCGTCGGGAGTCAGCGTCGCTCGACCTCGCCGCATGCTCTGAGCTGTGGTGATTGTGCCCATCGACCTCGCACCTTCCGTGCTCTAGTGGAACGCGAGCAACGTTAGGTTCGCCGGGACCGCGATTGAATGGCTGATACGCTCGCATTTCTGTCCCAACGTCTTCGGGATGCGGTGAGGTAGCGAGTGGATGTATTCAGCGACGCCCTCACTGCGCTGCGAACCGGTACACCGGTGTTCACCCGCACCGACGCCCGCGCGCCGTGGAGCATGCGATTCCCCGCTGTCTCCGGCGCCAGTTTCCATGTGGTCCTGCACGGCAGTTGCTTGCTCGTCCCACCCGACGGCGGCGCCTCAGTCCGGCTCGATACCGGCGACACCGTGTTCCTGCGACAGGGCAGCGGACATACGCTGTGCAGCGACCAGGTCCTGGCGCCGGACGTGTTCACCCAAGATCGGGTCGACCACAGCTCCTACATCCGTCAGTTACTGATCGACGGCAAGACGGTAGACCGCCGAGTGGCCGTCGAAGCGCAAGGGGATCAGCCCGTCCTCGGTTGCGGTCTGTACAAAGACGGGCCGGGCGAACGGACCGTCCTTGCTTGCGGCGCTTACAAACTCGACGTAACCCGGCAGCATCCGCTGATGGCGGGGATGCCTGAGGTGATCCATCTGCCTGCCGCGAGCCAGCAGCCCGCCCTCCGTATCGCAGTCGGCCAGCTGACCAGCGAGATGGACAATCCGGGCCCCGGCAGCGACAGCATCGTCGCGGCCCTGATCGACCTGCTCCTGCTGCTGATCATGCGAGCCTGGTATCAGGGCATGACGGCGGATCGTGCGAAAGGATGGGCGGCAGCGGTCACCGACCCCGTCATCGCGCCCGCGCTGCGCGCCATCCACGCCGACCCTGGCCATCCGTGGACCGTCGAGGAACTCAGCCGAGCGTCCGGTCTGTCGCGCGCCGCGTTCGCCAAGCGGTTCACCGCCGTGCTGGGGGAGCCGCCGCTCGGTTATCTCACCAGTTGGCGGATGACCGCGGCGGGCAGGCTGCTGCGCGAAACCGATGCCCCGCTGGCGACCGTGGCCGAACGAGCCGGATACAGCTCGGAATTCGCGTTCGCGAAGGCATTCAAACGCGAATACGGTGTCGCGCCGGGCAGTTACCGGCGCGCGTCCCGCAGTGGGCTGGCCGACGTGCAGCTCTCGGGTTAGCCACGCGCGAAACCAGCGGCAAACCGGTTCTTCGTCCGGCACCTGAAGTGAGGCCGGGCCGTCAGGCCGGCAGCAGACGATAGGAGCTGTCGGCCGGGATGCCGCTTCCTGGACACGATCGGGCCCGCCAACACCCGCCGCGCCTACGGCATCGCGTACAGGATGGCCGCCGCCGCTCGCTGCGGCGTCAGGATACTCCACGCCGTCTGGTACGTTCGCGGTGCAGCGGACGGCTGACCCTCCCGGACCGTCACCCGGGCAGCGACGACGAATATAGCGAAGTGCTGGCCCAGCTCACCACGCGACTGGCTGAGCGCAAGGCGAAGTCCGATTGATTCCTACCGGCCGCATCGGCGTGGTTGAGTATCGTAACCGGCCGGCCGCCTTGCCCAGCAGCGTGCGTCCGTGCCATACGGGTGACAGAGCACTGAAAGCCGACCACCATACGCTCCTGGCCATTACCGCGCACTGGAAGACGTTGTACACCAATGATTTTGGACCTAGCAGAGGCGTGGTCAGTACCGCGGCGACCGCCAACTGCAGTCCGGCCGACACCGTCGGGTCGCGTCGACGAGACTCGGCGTTGACTGCACCTGTTGCCTGTCTTACTCCGGGCTGTACCCCGTACCGCAAAGTGAGGTGCATGCGGCGGCGGGGGTGACTGCGGTCGCAGTTGCCGGGCGTTGGTAGCGGTCAGCGTGTCAAGAAGGCGCGCAGTGCGGTTATCAGCGCGGCCGGATCGTCCTCCTGGACGTTGTGCCCGGCGTCCGGTACGACCACGAGTTCCCCGTCCGGTATGCGTTCGACCAGTCGTTCGGCCGCGGCTTGAGAAAGTGCCCTGCTGCGTCCGCCGCGCACCAACAGCACCCGCACCCCGCTCAGCTGAGCGGCCAGCCGATCGATGGCGGCGAGAATAGCGGGGAAGTCGGGTGGACTCGGATCGGCCTTCGGCACCCAATCGCCATCGGGCGCCTGGCGAAACAGTGTGCTCATGCGGTAGGCGACTGTCGCGCGGTTGGCGCGTGGATTGACCCGCATGGCGGCATCTACCACCGTCTGGAGTTCGCGCACCGGGCCGAGCCCGGTGATGAATGCTCGCATTCGCTGGGTGCTGTCGAAGTCCACGCCGGGGGCGACATCGATGAGTGCCAGCCGGTCGACTCGGTCGGGCCGCGCGTCAGCGACGTGCGCGGCGACCACGCCGCCGAGTGACATTCCGACCAGCCCGACCCGATCGAAGCCGAGGTGGTCGGCCGTAGCGACGACGTCGGCCGCAAGGGTGTCGATGCTGTAGTCGTCGGACCAGTCGCTGTCACCGTGTCCGCGCAGATCCAGCGCGACCAGCCGGACATCGCCGCGCAGGCCGAGGCAGACGAAATCCCATGTGTGCGCGGTTAATTTGCCGCCGTGCAGCAGCAGTACCGGAAATCGGGTTCCGCCCCAGTCCAATCCGTGTAGCCGACAGCCCGCATGGGAGAAGCGGATCTCGCGGGGTGGTGTCGAATCGTGGATCGAGACGCCCAGTGTCACCGCCAGATCGGTCATCGCGGGAATCGTGGATTGTCCGTGCACGACGCCACCTCCTTACCTTGAGCATCCAAGGTAAGAGGAGCTACTTTGACTTGTCAAGGTAGGATCTATGAGTGGCTAACCGAGTGCGACGCAAACCCGATGACGCCAAGCGGATCATTTTGGAGGCGGCGGGCAAGCTGCTGGCCACGGGTGGACCGGCCGCGGTGCAGGTGCGTGCGGTCGCCGCCGAGATCGGGGTGTCCGATGCCGCGGTCAACCATCACTTCGGCACGCGTGACCAACTGCTGGAGGCATTGCTGCGATTCGGCGGGACCAAACTGAAGACGGAACTGCACGCCGTTCTGGGTGCGTGGACGGATCGTCCGATCGACCCCGCCGAGTTGGTGCATGCGCTGTCGGCGCTGTACGCCGACGGTTATGCCGAACTGGCGCTTGCGCTGCACCGGTCCGGTTGGCGGGACACCGGCAGCGGACTGCTCGATCAGGTGGTGGACCGGCTGCACGCCCAGGCGTGCGAGAGCTGCGTGGCCCTCGGGCGAACGCCGCCGACACGCGAGGCGATTCAGCTGACGGTGGCCGCATTGCACCAGGCTGTTGCGATGGAGCCGCTGTTCGGCGATGAATTCCGCCGCAGCGCCGGCCTGGGCGCGGGCGCGCGGGATCGCACGGTCGACTGGTGGATCGAGACCCTGCGCACGGCCGTCGCCCCAGAGCAAGTGCCGACGCCTCGCACCGGGGAAAAGGATAATTGAATATTTCATTGAACCGGTCGCATTGGAAGAGTCCGTCGAGGTCGGCATGAGCGATCCCGGGCAGCCGCGCGCGGAGCTCGGGACCGTCGTTGTTGCCGTAGACGCCGATGAGGCGCATACTGCGCACTGCCAGCCGGTACAGCAGGGCGAGCTCCACCCAGTCGCCCGCGTGTCCGACCACGTCGGCCGCGCCGACCTCGCGCCAGAGCATCCCCGGCAGATCCCGTGCCCGCGTGGGAACGTGCGTATCGGACATGATCAGCAATTGGACGTCCGATTGTCTGTATGCCCGCCGTGACGGTGACGCGGCGCGGCGCGCCGGTACGACAGTTCCGATCGCGTAGTCCGGAGGGCGTAGGCGAGGTCGAGCAGGAGCAGAACACCGGTGCGCTCGATGAGTTCGCACAGAATCGGGCCGATCAACTCGGCAGAGCGGCGGGATCGGCGAATTGCGGTACGTGCCGGTACGACCGGGCGATGTGCGCTGGAACAGCGTGGATCCAGCGGTGGACCATTGTGGCTGCCTTGTGAGAGGGCTCGCCGTAGATCCTCGAGGCAAGTGGACCCAGCACGCGTCGAGGGTCGTCCACCACGAACGTCGGTAGCTCGGTACATGGCCGGTCGCTGATCGCCGCGACCGCGCCGCGGGCTGCCGCCTCGACCCTGACCTTCCTGGCCACGATCAGCCAGGTGCGCGGTATTGCGCTGGGGGTCAGCACATTCGGCCAATCCGGATCTCTTGACGACGTCTACCGCTACCACGGCACCGACACCTCGTGCGCGCGGCCCTCGACCTCACCGACTGCCGGTAGCCGCTCTCGCACCGGTGGGGCCGCGCATCAGTCGCAGCGGCTCGGCGCGCATGAGCTCACCGGCCAGGAGCATCCGGTCGACCATGCCGTCGGACGGGATTCCGGCTTGGAAACAGGCGCGTGCGCCCGAGAGCTCGCCATGGGCGAGGGCCACCTGCAGCAGGTCTCTGGAGTGATGGGCGAAATGCCGTGCCTTGCTGCCGCCGACCTCGGCGACTTCTTCGGCTCGAGCCAGCCAGCTCTCGAAACTCGGATACGGGTAGTGCAGGATCATCGGCGCGGTCACGGTGCCGTGCACGCCGTCGAATCCGGTGAAACCGTACTCGTCCACCGGTGCGACTGCAGGGCCGAGACGGACCGCGCTGCGGTTGGCCGGTGTGTCGAGGAAGGGTGACCGCCCGCTGACCCGGAACACGGTGCACTCGTGGATCGGATCGGTCACCGGCACCGGGGAGGGGATGGCTTCGTGTCCGATGAATGTCACCTGCCCGGCGCCGGGAATCTGCCAGCGGCGGCGACCGTCGTCATAGAAGACCTCGTCGGGGCCGAGTGGTAGCAGCCATTGCATACCCGCCGCCTCGGCCGTTGCGGCGGCGTCGGCGATGTTGGCTACCTCGCGGGGAACCGTGTCGTCGGTGGGTGCCGCGTGGTCGCGAAGACTGACGGGCCGCTCACCGCGCACTGCGCTCAGCGCGGCCCGGACGTCCGGATCATCGGTGTAGACGATGGTCAATTCCGCTTGCGCGGAGTGGAAGTCGATCCAGCCGGCCAACTCGGGGCGCCACCGGTCGATGGTTACGCAGATCGCGGTGGGTTCAAGGGTTCCCGCCGGCCGGTTGGGTGCGCCGACGCCGCGGTGCACGCGCGGCGTCAAATCACTGATTTCGTGCGTGAGCAGATATTCGCAATACTCCGCCCACGTGTCGATCCCACTCGCCCGAGCCGCAGCGTAATTCGGCCCGCCGACCGGTCGGGTGTGCCGGACCGTTACGGCGTCGACGATGGCGATCGCTGTGGAGTCGGTGATGAATCGCGGCCAGTGGAAGTCCAGACCCCAGCCGGTCTGGGTGGCGTCGAAGGTCGGCAGGCAACGGCGCAGGAATTCCCGGCTGAAACAAGGCGCCATGATTTCGACGAAGTTCGTGTGCCGGAGGACGAATCGGCGATCGACGAGCGTGATCTCGTGGGAGTAGTAGCTGTCCTCGGTGAGCGCGGGCTGGGTCAGTGCGAGCCGGTGCTGCGCCGCGTATTGGAACAGCTCGTTGATGCTGGAGGTGTCGGCGGCCAGGTCGTCGTCGGGGAGCCAGACGTAATCGTATCGGTCGAGCACCTCAGCCAGGTCGACCGTCAGGACATGGTGCAGGGCAGGCCATTTCGGGCCTTTGCGGTCGATTCTGGTCACGTCCGCGACCCGGTAGCGGTCCGGGTCGTCACCGAAATAGCTCACCACCAGGTCCCAGGTGCGTGGATGCGGACCGGCCAGCCACTGCTCGTGCAGTGATTCGTCGCCCGCCCGCAGAACGACCAGGTTCCGGCGGCCCGATTCCGTCAGCACGGTAGGCCCTGTGTCCGACCGCGACAGTGTTCCCGTCACAGTGACCTCCTATGTCGCGTACCAGCCTTCGCCCCACAGCGTGAGCAAGCGTTCGAAATACGCCTCGTACTGTGGGGCGACGACGTCAGTGGAAAATTTCGAGATCGCGTAGTCGCGGATTCCGCGATAGTCGAGTTTGTCGACGGCGTCAGCGGCCTCGCAGAACTCGCGTAGCGTCCGGCAGCGAAAGCCCTGCACACCGTGCTGCACGGTTTCGGTGAACACACCCCAGTCGGTGGTGATCACCGGGGTCCCACACAGCATCGCCTCGGCGTGGACGCCACCGAAAGGTTCGAGATAGAGCGTCGGCACGAAAACCGCACGGGCCCGGCTCATCAACTCGCCGCGGCGCGTCGAGTCGACTACACCGACGTATTCGACGCAGTCGGCCTCGGGGACTTCCCCCGCGCCGGCGACGATCAGCTTCACGCCGAGCCGCGTGCAGGTGTCGATCGCGATCTGAATGCCTTTGGCCTCGACCATCCTGCCGATGAACAGGAAGTAGTCGTCCTTTTCGTCGGAGAACGGGAAGTCCGCCACGTCATAGTAGTTCGGGATCACGGCGTCGTAGAACTGGCCGCGGGCGCTCATGACGCCGGGGACACTCGCATACGAGCCGTAGACGGCATGCATCCACGCGTAGCTCTCGAACACACGATAGTTGGCGAACACCCCGCTGTAGCCGATGCCGAATTCGACGGTCATCAGCTCGGGAAAGGTATCTGCGATGGGCTTTTGGCAAGTGCCACCGAGGATTCCGATGAAGTCGTGCTCGATCTTCCGCTGGGCGATCTCGGTGACCGCGCGCTCGTTGGAGGTCTGCCAATGCACATCATGGGGACTCCACGTGAGATTGATGGGGTCCTTGTACAGGTCGGCGCCGCCGAACCACTCGGACTGCTCAGCTTTGGTGATGATCGGGACGAATTCCGTGCACGTCGCGTCGTTCTCCTCGCCGCCGTACAGGAATACCTCATGACCGAGCTCGGTCATCATCGAGGCGAAGCGCCGATTCTTCTGCGTATACGCGCACGGCTGATAGTGCCGGGTGGTCTCGGTATTGGGGAAATTCACGATATGAAAGCGCATGGTCGGCCGCCTGTCTCAACGATCGATGATGGGCCGGACCGACAGTGGATCGTCGCCGACGGCTTCCTCGAGGTGCTCGGGACCGTCCAGGTAGGCGGCACGTTTGCGCTCCTGCTGTTGTTGCTGGCCTTGTCCGCCCATGCCGCCGCCCATACCTCCGCCCATCGGGTAGCCGCCCATCCCCATCGGGTAGGCGGCGTTGGTTTGGGTTGCGGTGTCCGGGATTCCGGCACGGCCGGTGTTGGTGGGGGTGCCGGTCCCGGGGGCGCCGGCACGAGGGAACAGTTTGTCGTCGACCGGACTGCCGATCCCGGCTCCGCCGCCGGCCGATCCGCCGCCGAGGCCCGCCGGACTTATTGACCCGAACGGACCCGATGCGCCCCATGGGCCGGACGCACCCCATGGGCCGGTCGCGCCGAACGAGCCGGGGGTTCCGTTGAACATGGGGCCTGAATTCAGCTGAGCCAGCATGTCCGCGAGCTTGGACAACGGCCCCGAACTGCCGAGCGGGCTGGTCGAGTTGGTCGGACCGGTCGACCCGGTCGGCGTCGGTTGGTTGCCCGCGGAGTCCAAGCCGCTTTTGGAGGATGAAGGTGGAAGGCCGCTGGTGGTGGGAGGGTTGGCGCCGTCGCCGCCGGTGCCGCTGTTTCCGCCTGTGCCGGGTCCGCCGCTGTTGTTGCCTGCGCCGCCGCCGTTGCCGCTCCCGCCGCCATTGCCGCCGTTGTTGCCTCCGGTTCCCCCACCACCGCCTGTCCCACCATTGTTGGCGGGTGCCGCGGTATTCGGGTCGACGAATTCGGGGACCTGGCCGA
>NZ_JADLQX010000250.1 GCF_015477605.1 Nocardia amamiensis | reverse complement strand
CAGCGCGCCAGGCGGTGCACCCGCCCGGCGAACTCGGCATAGGACAGACTCGTCCCCTCGAACGTCACCGCGGGACTGTCCGGCGTGCGCGCGACCTGCGCCTCGAACAGCGACACCAGCGTCGCCGCGGCATCACCCACCGGCGAGGTGAGCGCGGCGTCGACCGGGAACTCGGTGTCGTTCCACCGCTCGATCACCAGCGACCGCTCGGCGTCGTCCAGCAGGTCGATGTCGCCGACCGTGACCGACGGCTCGGCGGCGACGCCGTGCAGCACGCGCACGAAACGCTCGGCGAACGTGCCCGCGAACGCGCCGTCGAAAAGGTCGGTGGCGTAGACCAGCTCGGCGTCCATCGCCGTCTCGGCGCCGGGCACCTCGCTGA
>NZ_JADLQX010000249.1 GCF_015477605.1 Nocardia amamiensis | reverse complement strand
TCGTTGACCCCCCAGCTCACGGGCAACCTGCGCGACCGGCCGCCCGGTCACACGCACGATCCGCACCGCGCCCCCACGGAACCCCCGATCGAACTTGCGTCTCTTCTCCGCCATCCAGCCTTTCCTCCATGGTCAGGCCTCCACGGTACGAGGGGAAACGCAACCCCCGGTTGCCCACACGCTGCTGATGACCAGCCAAAACCCAACCCGAACACGATCAGACCAGGCCGCACCCCCGACGAAAGATCGAGGCTAATCCCAATACCAGTGACTTAAGGTTTGTGGGCTGGTAGGGTCTGTGCCCGGGAGGTGTGCATGCCGCGGCCTGGGCAGGTCAAGTCGGAGACGGATGAACGGTTGTCTGATCGCATCGCGGTCGGGTTG
>NZ_JADLQX010000248.1 GCF_015477605.1 Nocardia amamiensis | reverse complement strand
CCGATCTGTTCGACCCGGAGACGGTGGCCGCCTTCGCCGACCGCTTCGTGCGCATCCTGCGCGGTGTCGCCGAGGACCCGGAGATCGCGGTCGGCGATATCGATCTGCTCGGCGAGAGCGAGCGTCTGGATGTGTCGCAGCGCTGGGTGTCATCCGCGGCGGACGCCGCTGGTACGCAGCGGTTCGCCGATCCCGGCATCACTCTGGTCGGGCTGTTCGACGCCGCCGTCGCCGCGCACCCGGGTCGCGTCGCGGCCCGCTTCGGTGTGGAGACGCTGACCTACGCGGAGCTGGACCGGCGCGCGAATGTGCTGGCGCGCAGGCTGATCGCCGACGGCGCGGGCCCGGAGACGCTGGTCGCGGTGATCCTGCCGCGGTCGCTGGACCTGGTGG
>NZ_JADLQX010000247.1 GCF_015477605.1 Nocardia amamiensis | reverse complement strand
TCACCTCATGGAAGGTGACATCGACCGCGGCCTCGGTCGGACCGTACAGATTGTGCAACCGCGCACCGGTCAACTCACGCAACTTCTGCGCGGTCACCGCGGGCAACGCCTCACCCGAGGCGAAGACATTACGCAGGCTAGTGCATTCGGCCGCGCGCTCTTCGGCCACGAACACCGACAGCATAGACGGCACGAAGTGCGCCGTGGTGACCTGCTCGTCGACGATCAAGCCCGCCAGATACGCGGGATCGCGATGACCGTCCGGCTTCACGACCACCAGCCGCGCACCGACCTGCAACGGCCAGAAGAACTCCCACACCGACACGTCGAACGTCGCCGGGGTCTTCTGCAACACCACGTCGTAGGCCGCCAAGCCGTACTCGGCGTGCATCCACACCAG
>NZ_JADLQX010000246.1 GCF_015477605.1 Nocardia amamiensis | reverse complement strand
TTCCACGACAACCCAATCCGATCGACGCAGTCACCATCGCCCCACACTGGCGTACCGCATCAACCACATCGCTGGCCAACGCAACACCCAGAACCGACCAACCTTAAGTCACTGGTATTGAGGCTAAGAGATCAGTTCAGAATGAGTCGGCGTGTCGGTTTGGCTTGTGGGGCAATGGTTCCCACACTTCTCGGTGTGGTTGACGGGGTTGTGACTGATGAGTTGTGGGCCAGGTTGGAGTCGTTGATTCCGGTGCGGCAGCGTCGGTTTCGCAACCCGGGGCGGCGCAGGGCCGATGACCGGGCGGCTCTGGAGGGAATCCTGTGGGTGGCGCGTACCGGCATAGGGTGGAACCGGGTGCCCACGGAGTTGTTCGGGGCCTCGGGCGCGACGTGCTGGCGATGGTTGGCCGAGTGGCAG
>NZ_JADLQX010000245.1 GCF_015477605.1 Nocardia amamiensis | reverse complement strand
GTCGACCGTGACTGTCGTCTGGTGTACCGCTGGTTCGGCGACCCACGGTTCGAATCCGCGCTGGAAAGCCTCGGCATCCGGGACGGGGTCTGTCTGGCCGAGGAGACGATCGGAACCAATGCGCTGGGCACGGCGATCGAAACCCGGCAGGGGATCATCGTTCATGGTGCCGAGCACTACATCGAACCGTTCAAGGAGTTCACCTGCTACGGGCACCCCATTCTGCATCCGGTGACGCGGCGGTTGGAGGGCGTCCTCGACATCACCGGCTCGTCCTCGGGAGTGAACCCTTTGCTGGCTCCGTTCCTCGTGCGGGCCGCGGAGGACATCGAACAGCGGTTGCTCGACCAGGCGAAGGCATCGGAGCGCGCCCTGCTCGCCGCCTTCCAGTCGGTCTCCCGGCAGCGTCGGGCGGTCGCCGC
>NZ_JADLQX010000244.1 GCF_015477605.1 Nocardia amamiensis | reverse complement strand
CCTGCGTTCCGCGTAATTCGGAGCGGATAGAGCCCAGATTTATGCCCTGACCTGCCCAGACATGGAGAAACGCGCCTGGGGACCGTGTCTCTAGGCGTGCAGATACTCGCAGGTCAGGGCGCCGGGGTCAGTTCGACGATCTGCTTCGGGATCGGGATGTCGAGCTTGGCGAACAGGTCCCGTTGCGGCTTGGTCGGCTCAGTCGCCCGCCGGAAAGTGCCGGCCGGTCCGGTGAAGGTGCCGACATGCAGCCTGTCCAGCTCGCGGCGGGTGGTGAACCAGGTAGCGCCGGTGGTGGTTTCGATGATCCGGATCATCAACAGTGCCAGCCAGCACAACACGACGTGGGCGCGGATGCGTTCCTCGAGGCGGTGATAGACCGGCCGCAGGTCGAGGATCTGTTTCATGTCCCGCCAGCCGCGTTC
>NZ_JADLQX010000243.1 GCF_015477605.1 Nocardia amamiensis | reverse complement strand
CTGTTGCGGTTGCGGCGTGAGAACGCCGAGCTGGCGATGGAGCGTGATGTGCTCAAGCGATCAGTGGTCCTGTGGGTGAAGGAGGCGACCAAGTGGGCGTGGCCGGGTTCATCGCCTCCCAGAGGGCCGAACACGGTGTCCCGTACGCCGTTTCCTGCCGCGCTCTCGATGTCAGCGAGTCGCTGGTACTCCAAGTGGAACGACCGTGCGCCCACACCGCGCCGGCGGCGCCGTGAACAGTTGACCGCGGCGATCGGCAAGGAGTTCGAGGACTCCGGTGCCGCTTACGGCAGCCCGCGCATCGGGTTGGAGCTGCGGGAGAAGGGCTGGCGGGTCTCCGACAACACCATCGCCGCGATAATGGCCGAAAAAGGTTGGGTAGCACGGAAAGTCAAACGCAGATCCGCGACCACGCGGCAAGGGAAA
>NZ_JADLQX010000242.1 GCF_015477605.1 Nocardia amamiensis | reverse complement strand
TGACTTAAGGTTGGTCGGTTCTGGGTGTTGCGTTGGCCAGCGATGTGGTTGATGCGGTACGCCAGTGTGGGGCGATGGTGACTGCGTCGATCGGATTGGGTTGTCGTGGAACGGGTTTGCGGTGTTCGTCGCGTTTGACTTTGAAGCACGACATTTTGCGTTTGACGACGCGGGGGTTGACGCGCCCGCGCCGGGGCGGCAGGAGGTGGCGGGCGATCTCGCGCAGGCCCTCGGCCAGCGCTTGCGCGAGGTGGTCAGGGGGAAAAACCCGCCTGCGCGGTCACCTGCCGGCGCGCGAGGCGGATACTGCGGGTGAACGATAACCGGTCGGCGTCGACGGCCGCGGCGTCGGCCGTGTCGTGCATGAGGGTGCGGATGGCGTAGTGCACCAGCAGGTGGCCCCATATTTCCTGCTCGACGCCTTCC
>NZ_JADLQX010000024.1 GCF_015477605.1 Nocardia amamiensis | reverse complement strand
TACCACCGGCTCACAATCCGCTACGACCGCAAAGGAACTCACTATCTGGGCTTCCTGACGTTGGCGGCCACGCTCACCTGCTTCAAGAAGCTGGCGAAAGCAAAATCAGCCATGTGAGACATGGTCTTAATCGAGGCCTGGTCTACTTGTCTCAGGCGATATCCCCATGGCCGGGAACGCACCGCGCTACGCGGGGACGTTGCGCATAGCTGCCGCGATGGCGTTCGCATACGCCATGCGTTGCCCGCGGGCCTCGCCAGAACTTCTTTCGTAATATTGATCGAATACCGCCGCCGCGGCTGCGGGCGTTTGCGCTGCTCTGAGACGTGCGTAGGCACCCGACTCGCCACTGCGCAATTCGTGCATCATGAAATCGATTTGGACCTTCCAGTCGGTGACCGGCTTTCCATAGGTAGCGGCGAACCGCTCGAGATTCCGCCGTCGTCCACCCAGCCACTGACACAGACCTATGGCGCCTTCGCGCGGGTTGAAAGCGTCGGTCCTGAACCCTGATTCGACCTGGATATTGCCCAGAATTCCGGCTGCTTGCGCAGGTGTGAGCCCATAGTGCGAGACGAGGTACCGATACATGTCGGCGACCTGCGGATTCTGGCCGCCGGGGATATTGTCGGCAGATACGCCCGGCCGGCTCGGCGGTCGGTAGTTTTTTCCTGCGATGTTGTACAGATACTGCTTCGTCAACCGATTGATCGCCGCCGCAGTATCCGCCGACTTCGCCTGCCCCCCCGACACAATCGCCTGCGCCTTCTGCAACGCCGCGGTCAGAATCTGATGAACCTTCCGCTGCCCCGCCTTCGTATACGCCTGCGGACCCAACTCCGCCAACGCCACATTCACCTCACGCACCAACCCGACAACAGCCTTCTTATCGACCTTGTTCGACCCCGCCAACCCCCGCACATACGACACCAACTGGTTATCCAAATTATTGAACGCCTTCGCCGCCGTCCGCTGAAACAACCGCGTCGCCCGAATCGACGCCGCCCCCGCACCCCGACCCGACGAAACCCCCGACCCCCTACCCAACTCCCGCCCCTGCGGATCCGACGGATCACCCCCACCATAAACCGCCTCCAACTCCCGCAACACCTGCAACGCCCGCTGCGCCTCCGGCGACATCCCCCCACCAACCACACCTCCACCAGCATCCGCAGCCACCGGCGCAGCACCACCCCCACCGCCACCACTACCCAACCCCGCCAACGCCGACGCAATCATCGGCAACATCCCCAACGCCAACGGCGCCGCCATCGCCGCCACCGGCAACAAATCCCCCACCAACCCACCATCCACCAACGGCCGCGGCTCCCCCTCACCCCCACCCTGCGGCGGCGGAACCTCCCCCACCTGCGGAGCCACCACACCACCCGGCACCACCTCACCCGGCACCGACTGACCCGGCTGACCCTGACCCGGCTGACCCTGACCCGGTTGACCCGGGTTCCCCTGCTGCCCAGCAGAACCCGGAACCCCCCGCTGACCAGGCGAACCCGATTGGTCCGGCTGCCCAGCACCATGCGACTGCCCCGGACCAGGTGCACCATTCGACTGACCAGGTCCAGGCGACGGAGTTTCCGATTGCCCAGGCGGCACGGTCCCGGGCCGGGAGCGTGGATTCCCCGGTCGACCCGACCACGGCGTCACCGGAACAGGCGGCGCCGCAACGTCCTCACCGGGCACGATCTGGGGCTCTACTTCGGTAGGTGGCATCGCGTACTCGTCACGTCCCGCTGCCGAGGACTCGCTTCACCCGCACGTCACTGCGGCTGGGGATGGTCAGTTGAACGAACCCGCCGGTCACCGAATCGGCGGTGACGAGCTGAGTGGCGCTGACGGCGATTCCGACGTGGGTCGGCGCGTTGTTGCGGTAGTCCCAGAAGACCAGATCGCCCGCCGACACCGCGGACGGATCCACTCGCTGACCGCATGCTCCCTGCGCCGCAATCGTGTGCGGCAGAACGACAACCGCGACACCGGAACTGTCGGACTGTCCGCATGCCCGCCGAGCGGAACCTCCTGGTCGCCCCGCGTCTCCAGCGGGTGGCTGCGCCACCGGCCCCGCGGCGAGTTCACACCGTCCCGTCGACTCTGCGGCCGAGGCCCCGTAGATGATCGATCTGGCGAATCCCGCCGCTTCCTCCTGGCCACCCGTCCCGTTCCGAGCCCCGCTCGCCGACGAAGCTGCGCCCAGCTGTGCGAGCGCGAGCTCACGCGCACACTGGGCGCCGGTTCCCGCACTGCCGGTCAGCAAAGGGGCATTCTGGTATGGCGCGTCTTTCAGCGCCGAGGCGCAGGCGCGCTGCCAGTCGGACGCGCTGGTGTCGTCCGGCGCGATGGTCAACTCCGCGAACGGGTTCGTAGTGGGAGCGGTGTACACACCGGCTGCCGGTGTGCTCCGCGCAGTCGGCCGCTCCACGGCTGTGGCGCGACTCGGAGTCACGGTCTGGGAGGGATCGGGTCCCACCACACTGTCGCACTGGTAGTGCAGGTCCGATGCGATCGACGATGTAGCGCCACCGACCACGAGTACCAGAACGACGACCACACCGAAGAGGCCGGTCGTGACCGCCAACACCACCCACACCCAGGCCGGGATCATCGCGAGGATCAGGAGACGACCGATCATCGAATACCCTTCTGTGAAATCCGGCCGGTTGCCCAGCGTTCGGAACCTCGGTGCTGATCAGGGGCGCCGGAATCTCAGGTCATTCAGCAGACCCTCCGGGATGTGCTCATGTGGGTCCCGATTCCCCGGGTGCACCGGGAGTGGGGTCCTGTTGATGTCCGGTTGCGCAAGCGAGACAGCACCCGTGATATTCCGCCCTGCTTCCAATTGGTTCGTCATGGCGGCTTTGTCGATCTCGGAACGTAGCACCCGGACCCGCTCCAAGTCGGCAGGATTTTGTGCCACCCAATTGGTGGCGGCCTGGACTCGGAGCGCATGCTCGTTCGAGAGCCACTGCCTCAGCCGGTCCGCCTCGTTTTGTGTCACCCTTTCCGTCCCCCCGCCGGCGAGTGACAAGAGTCCGCCGGTTTCCGAGTTGGCAGCGTCTCGCAGGCTATTGATGAACTGTGCGTCAGGGTTTCGGATATACGAATACCCGACATCGTGCAGCCTCTGCCTGCCAAGCTGGACACCGCCGGAGTAATCGCCTCGATACCGATCGACGCTGGCTTCCAACCCGTGGAACCTGGCTATCGCCCTGGTTCCTCCCGGATTCCTGATGGCATCCCGCTCGAAATGCTTGTGGGCGGCGACGACATGACCGAGGTGCGTCGAGGCGAGTGGCTCTTTGTCCGCGTGCCGCATGATGTCCACTCGTACGTCACTGGCCAGCTGCGCTTCCTCCTCGCTCATACCGGCCATGATGAGGGAGTGATAGATACCGCCCGTCAGGCCTGCCGCATGCGAGACATTCTCCGCGGCGAAGGCAGCGTGTCTCGCACGGCCCCGGCCACTCCTTCTGGAGCGTGCGATTCCAGCCCGCGCCTCGTTCGCCAGCCAAACGCGATCGAACACACTAGCATGTGCGGCGGCTCGCAGATCCCTGGTCTTCAGTCCCCTTGCCTTGTTCTTCTTTTCGACCTGGTCCAGCCAGGCCCAACGACTGAGCGGGTTGTTGCGGCCGGCGAGCCAGCCTGTGATCGGCGAGCTGTTGATAGTGGTGGCGGCGGCGAGGACCCCGAGCGGGCCCATCGAGTTGCTCGCATTCGCATCACCCATACCCAGGGCCCTCCCGCCGCCACCACCACCGGCGCCGGCGCCCTGCGCCGAAAGGCCGTTCTGCATCGCCAGCGAGAACCGGTTGGCTATCCAGTCGTTGCCGCCGTCCAAACTCTTGCTGAGGCGCCGCAGCTGCACGATTGCGACGATCTCGACGATCGCTCCGATGACGAACACCGCCATGACCTGGCCCCGTGCCTGTTGGAACAGACTGCCCATGAACAGCTGGTACAAGCCCAGAAAGATGACGAAAACGGCCATCCGAAACGCGGATATGAAGCCGTGGACCACACACCGGACGGTGAACGTCTGCGTCGGCCCGTATACGAACCCACCAGCGGCGAACCCGAAGATCGTCATGAACCCGTAGTAGATCGTGTCCAGTGCAGCCCAGATGATCTTGATGGCCATGTACACGGCGAACAGCAGCAGGATGATCGCGCACAGCAACAGCAGCAGTCCGGCTCCGATCTGGCCTACGCTCGGATTGTCGGCCGCGGCATAGGCGGCACTGTCGCCGCACGCCTTCAGCCCGTCCTTGACCCGCTCTTCATCACCAGCCATGACACCAGCCGACCATGCCGCCTTGCAGGCCGGTCGCTCGTCCACCACGTGCCCGAAGTTCCACACCTGCAATGGAGCCCGCATGAAATTGTCGGCGCCGCTCACCTGTATCGCGGCCACCACCTGCTTCGGATCCGGACTGCTGTTGCCGTTCAAGCCGGCCGCAACCGAAATACCGAGGTCACGCCCCTGCGCCAGCAAGCCGTGCGAAGACAAGACCTCGGCCAGCGGATCGGCCAAGAACACCGGCCCGAGGATCGCCACTCCCACCATCGTCACAACCTGCGCGGTGGCCTTCGCGGAATAGCCGCGCACGATGAACCACCCCACCGGGACTGCACCGATCGTCACGAAGGTCACCAACACCATCGGCGTCGCGATCTGCGCGGTGAGGTTTTCGGCCACCCCGCGCAACGGCGCGCCGAACATGTTCAGCCACCCGAAATCCAGTGCTTCACCGGGCAACCAGACGAATGTCGTCGTGAGAGGGTGCCATATCGCGAAGAAAAGAATGATCAGGCTCCACAACACAAGCCTTCCGAGGTCCAGGCTCCACACGCTGCCGCGATTGCTGACGAACATGTAGCTCGAAACATTGACGCCGGACGAGTCCTTGATATCCATCCAACCGAGCGCGCTGTTGGGCGCGGCCGCCGGCGTCACGGTACCGGTCTGCGCCATGGATATTGCAGAGATGAGGCCTGGGAATACGAACACGACGAAAAGGGCGATGAGAATCCAGGCGGTCCAGCGCCGGGGGCGACTCGCCGCGATCCAGGCACGACATCGCCGGAACACCGCCTGCGGCCGGTAACGCTCCGTATCCCAGAACTGCGGTTCCCACGGCATGCCGAAGGAAGGCTGGTCCGATCGAAAGGTCCGCTGGAGACGCGACTTCATGGCCGGACCGGTCGTTCCGAGAGGGCGGAGCGAAGGCCTGCGACGCTGGTCGGGGTGCTGGTGATCGCCGCGGCGCGGTCCGGACGCGCCGGGCCGAGCACTTTGCCCCGACCGATGCGGTTCAGCGCGTCACGCATGAACATCTCACCGCGACGCTCCTCTGGCACCTGACGCCCTGGGCCGACCGGAGGCGAGGTCTCTTCGCGAAGGATCTGCAACAAGAAGGGCGCCTCCTCCAGATCGACGCCGAGCCACTCCAAGCTGTTGCGCGCCAGGGTTTCGTCGCGCTGCCGGAAGATGAACCGGTTGGGGATGAGGTTGTGCGCGGCGCCCTGGAAGTCGGTGGCCGGATCGTGCGAAGCCAGGCCGATCGCGGCCAGGTGCTTGCGGCCGTCACGACTGAAGTCCGAGGTGACCGCGGCGCCGACCTGCGTTTGTGTGAAGTGATGCGCCTCATCGCCGACCAACAGGCCGAACCTGCCGTTGTCGTTGAGAAACGCCTCCCGCGCGGCCACCCCCACCAGCTCGTACAGCGCGGTGCCCAGCCGTTTGGTCAGCGGCAATCGGTTGTACAGATGCGGGGTGGTGAGTTCCTCGGCCGTCGGCAATTGCAGGTTGTGGCTGCGCACTACGGTAGCGGCGGCATCGAGGCGCAACGGGCGCAGCTTGGGGTCGAACAGCACCGGCACCCGCTCGACCACGGTGCCGATCCGCGCCGCGAGATCGGCGTACTCTTCGCCCTGGCCCGGGTGATCCCGTAACCGCCGCACGACGTGGAATAGATCCAGCAGGCTCTTGATCCCGTGCTCGGCCATTCCTCTCGGCGACAGCAGATTGCTCACCGCGGCACCTGCACCGGAGGTCGGCGACAGGTCGAGCAGCGGCAGGATCGAGTCCAGTGCGCGTTCGCCCGCGATCCGCGGGTCGAACAATCGCAGCGGGTCCAGCGACACCGTCGGATTGGCCAGGTCGATGATGACCGCGTCATCGATCGACTTCGCGAAATGCTCCCATTCGCCGACCTGACTGCGGTCGATGGCGAGGAATTGCCCGCCCATGTCGTGTACGAGCACCGCCATCAGCTTGAGGAAATACGACTTGCCCGAACCGAGTTCGCCGGTCACCGCGAACGAGGCGGACAGGTCGTGCAGCGCGGCCTCCATGATGCCGAAGTGGATCGGCTCGAAATGACCCGACAGCAGGTTGACCCCGATCACCGGCCCGCTGTCGTCGCCGATCTGACTGGTGGTGAACGGCACGAAACCGGCCCACATGTCCGAGGGGAGGATATGGGCGTAATCGTCGAAGGCCCGCCGCGGCGGGCTGCCGGGAACGAACATCGACCACAGGTCGACTTGCGCGCCGACCGGCGCGGTCATCTCTACCTGGAACCGCTTGTAGCGGCGCTTGAGCGTGTTGACGGCATCCATGGTGGCGTCCCGCGACGGTCCGCCGATGGCGATGACAGTGGTGAACGAGACCTCCGATTCACCGCCGTTGACCTCGAAGTGGTGGTTGTACTCGCCGAGCATCTGCGCCTTCGAGGTCAGCGTGTTCTGCGCGAAGGAGATCTCCTGGTCCCGCTGATCCATCTGCTCACCGAGCCGTCGCAGGCTGAGCTCATTGTTCTTGAGCACCTGATCGGCGGGTTTGGTCGAGATCCGCATGGCCCAGTCGACGGTCACGTCGCCGAGGCCCTCGAGCACGTTGAGGAACTCGCTGCCGCCGGGAAATGTCATGCCCGCGTATGGGAACGAATGCGGCGTCAGCATCGCCTGATAGGACGGGCGGTACTCGAAATCCGGCTGCACCACCTTGATCACGGGGACGAAGGACGGCCGGATACGCCGATTGCTCTCGGCCTGGGCGCCCTCGTCGAGCGCGGCGGAGCGGAACACCGCCGCCGTCGCGTCGTCCAGCGCGCCCGCCCGGGTCGGCGCCACCGGGTCCCCTGCGGCACCGCGCGACAGATAGTGCTCCCACAGCCATTGGAACAGGGCGGCGGGCACCGGCACGGGATCGAAGTCACTGCCGACCCTGGACAGGATCTCGTTCGCCTTCTCGTCGTAGGCGTCCAGGTCGGCCCGGGAGATCGCCGTCGCGTCGATCGTGGCGGTGCTGCCGCGCCACAGGCGCGACAACGCGGACATGCTGGAGTTACTGGCGCCGACCGGGATCGACAACAGGAAGATGCGCGTCTGCGGCATGATCGCGTTGACGCGCTCGTAGGAGGCGACCACCTCGTCCGCGTAATCCTCGCACTCGTCCAGGTCGACGCCCTCCACCATCTTGGTGAGCACGTCGATCGTATTCAGCCGCGCCTGGATGCCGAGCAGCAGCGAGCCATTCGGCAGATTGGTCACCAGCGCGTGATGCGCCGCTTTCACGTCGTGCTTGTCGCCGGCCTTACGCAATCCGTAGCCGAGCGGATTGATGAAGTAGGTCGCGGTGACCAGACCCGAATGGGTGAACTGGAGATTTCCGCGAATCGCCGCGGTGGGCTGCAGATCTCGTCCGAGTGCCATCAGGCGCGTCCTCCGGAAGCCGGGCCGTTGCCGTTGCCGTTCAATCGCTGCTGCAGGTCGGCGCCGCTGCCGCCCCCGGCGACCGCCTCGAGCAGCCGGCGATCGGGCTTCGGTTGGGCAGCCGCGGCCACGCCCGGGCGGTCGGGCAGCAAGAGCACCACGGTCTCCTCGATGAACATGGTGTGGCGCACCGAGTCATTGTTGATCGGCATTCCCGAGGCGGACACCGGCTTGCGGTAGACGATGAGCCTGCCCAGCCACAGGGCGCGCGAGGTCATCCGCACGCCGGTGTACGGCACGAGTCCGACCGCGAAGACGGAGACAATGGTCAGTGAGAGACCGGCGATGAAGGTGACCGCCGGGTTGACCGGAAGAGTCATCGCGGACACCGACGTGATCAGCAGCAACACCGCGCCGGTGCCGACCTGAGGCAGGGTGTAGGGACCGAACGGGAGTTTCTGCCCGTTCTGCGCCTTGCCGATCATCGTGGGAACACGTTTGATCGGCGTGAACACCTTGATTACCTGGGTCACCGATAACCGCCGACCGGGTGATCAGGAACGATGAGGTTCGCATCGGTCCGCGCGTAGTTGATCGTCGTAGGCAGAATCCAGATCACCACCCCGGCCATGATCCCGGAGAAGAAGACGACGATGATCCTGGCCGGAGACAGCCTGGATTTCGCTCCTTCGGAAATCACCACACCGATGGTGATAATGGCGATGATGATCAGCCCGCCCCATCGGACAAAGATCAGGATGCCATAGAGGATGTTGCTCAGATTACCCATCGGGCTGCCTCTCTGATCAATTCTGTGTCGCCGGCGGAATCTGCACCGACGTCGAGGGTGACGAGGTCGAAGTGGGCGGCGAGCCGCCGCGGGAATCCTGACCGACGACCACCGCCAGCGGACTCGACAGGGCGGGAATCGGATCGATGGACGCCACCTGCCACTGGCCGGCATTGCGGATCATCGTCAGCGGGTAGGCCAGCGTGGCGGTGGCGCCGGTATCGGCTTTGGGGTTCACGGTGGCCAGCACTTGGGCCTTCGCGGCGGAGGATCCGCAGCCCGCGTCGTCCGCGCTGAGCGAAACGAGCTCGACCGCGGTGAAGGGGGCGGGTTTCAGCGCGGCCAAGCCGGCATCCGGTGTGGTGTAGCGCGCCACGTCACCGGTTCCTGCCAGCAGGGCGCCAAGGAACCCCGCGGCCACCTGCGCCAGCGGCGTATCCGCTGCGCAGGGCGAACCATAAGCCAGTTTCAGATCGACGCCCTTCGCGGGTGGTTGGACCACCGCGGGCACCGACAGCGCACGTAATCGTCCGTCCGACACCGACACCGCGACCCGGTAGAACTGCCGCGTCTCCGGAGCCGTGGCCGCACCGCTCTTTCCGACTCGCACCGATACCGTCACCGACCAGACATCGAGCCCACCTGTCGATACCGCGCGCGAGACATAGACGACCGACGGGTCGGAGACTTGCCGTGCGGACGAAGGCAGCGCGATCTGCTGATTCGAGCCGACGAATTCGCCGATCCGATCCTGCTGCCCCGCAACGGCGGTGAGGTAGGTGACGACGAACTGCTCGGCGAAAGAACCGGCCAATTGCGCACGCCCGACAATTGCCGTGGTCGAATCGTCCGACGGCGGAGGCGGGCCGGAATCGAAGACGCTGAGAATCGCGTGGCCACCGCCGAGTACGGCGAGTACGGCGAGCACCGCGACCACCACATTGTCGCGACGGCGGCGGGCGGCCATCCGGCGAAGCAGAGCCTCACCCGAATCTGCCGGCCCACGAACCACTGTCCTCACTCCCGAAATGGTAGAGAGCACAGGCCATCCCAACCGGCCGGTAGTTCCCAGCAGTGGGAACCAAAAGGCTCAGCAGGCCGGGCTGCTTTTCATCCTGCCCGCCAGCCAATGCCGCAATTGTTCGTCATAGCCGATCGGCGCGCTGCGCTGCCGCGGCTCCACGACTTGGCGCTGGGTTTCCAGCAGCGGAACGTCATCGGCGGCCCGGACCAGTTGCGCGATCGCGAGCTGCCTGCTCGAGTACCCGGGGTATGGATAGAGCAGCAGAGATGTCGGCGTGTATCCGCCGCCGTAGTTGAGTACCCGAAGGGTTACGCCCGCACTGTCGCCCGACCGCAGCCGTTCACCCAGTTCGACCAGGCGAGGCCGGTCATCGGGGTGGAACACGTCGACGGGCCGGAAGAGATAGTCCCAGCGCACCCACGGCGCGGGATCGGTGAGCCAGTGCGAAATACTGGTGCGCTCGAGCTGGATCACGGCCAGATGCGTACCCGCGCGACGATGCGCCTCGCGCAACCCGATCCGCTCCAGGGTCGGCCACGCCGACGGCGCGTTTTCCGAGGTGACGTCCTCGATCAGCAACCAGGCGCCGCGAGTGCGTTCGTCGTCGCGGGCACGAATGGTGAGCCGCCACTGCGCCGGACGGCCGAACCCGTGCACCACGGTGGTGTCGAACTGCATCCGGTCCCCAGGTTTGGGGTCATAGAGGAGATCGAGGACCTCCGCGTGCCGATCGAAGCTCGACACGCGGTGGAACAGTTCCGCGATGGACATCCTGGGCACGTACTGCTCGGCCGTGCTACCGGACAACCGCGTGATACCGCTGGGCTGCTGGATGGTCTGACTGCTCAGGTCCCAGATGGCGCCCACCGCGGGGCGCAGCACCGGCACCCGCTCGGCGGCCGGGCCGAGCCACAGGCGCACCGCATGCACGTCAGCCGCCGGACCGAAGACCGGCCGGATGAGCAATTGGTGCGGGCCGGTGCGCGTCTGGATGACCAGGTCGACGTCCTGTGCCTGGTCATGCGCCGTATGAATGGCCTCGGTCAGTCCCGCGGTCGTGAGCTTGTCGTAGAGGGCGGGCGTTTTGGACAGCGTCCGCTGCAACACCCGCTGCCAGTTCGCGAACTCACGCGGCGCATCCCCCACCGACGCGACGGACATGCCGTCCGGCGCCAACGTCTCGATCGTCACCCATGGAATCACTGCGCCACTTCGCTTCGCACTTGCCCGTACCAGCCGTTCCTCCGGATCCGCCTCAATCCGGATGAGACATCATGTGACATTAGGCAATGTACCGTTATTCAGCGGCGCAATCAACTCGTAAGGCTCAAGTCTTTGTTCCTATCAAGTCTCCATCATGTTCATCGGACACGCCGCAGCGTGTTCATTTTGTTCAGGTTTCGTTCAGTCGACCAGGCCCACAGACGGCACGTGGTCCGGCGGCACACCGCGCGCAAACCGACCACACACCAGCATGGGCGACACGCGGGCTTCCGCTCGGCAAATCATCCGACGTGTCCGGAAACCCTTTCTCACACAGTGCATTACGCGACTGTGAGGATGCGATCAAGCGCTCTGCGCGCTGAGCGCAAGCAGACCTGCACCTGCAAGCAACGCGACATCGCCGAGCTGCGAAGGAACGACGCGCAATCCCGGTAGGAAGCTCAGCCTGGCATGGGTGGCGACCGCCTCGTTCAGGGGCTTCCACAGCACCGGACCCGCTTCGACGAGCGGGCCGCCGAGTACGACGAGATCCATGTCGAGCAGTGCGGCCACCGACGCGATCGCCCTGCCGAGCGCGGTACCAGCCCTGCCCAGCGCGGCGGCGGGAATGCCTTCGCCCACACGGGCGGCTTCCACCAACTCCGCCACCGAGTTACCCGCCCACCCTTGCTCCTGAGCCCAGCGCACCGCCGATGCGCCGCTGGCGACGGCTTCCATACAGCCTCGTCCGCCGCATATGCAGCGATCATCGAAGCCGGGGACCAAGACATGACCCACATGTCCAGCATTACCGGTCCGCCCCACGACCGTGAATCCGCCCACGATGATCCCGCCACTGATGCGATGAGATGCGATGATGGCCATCGCGTCCACCACTTCGGTCATGGCGCCGAAGTTCCGCTCGGCCAGAGCCAGGCACACACCGTCCAGAGCGAGATGCACCGATGCCGAGGGAAACAACTTCCGAGCGGCGTCCACGATGGCGAACCCCGTCCGCCATTCGGGAACTTCCACGGGCGCGACCACCCCTGCAGCCATGTCGATCGGCCCGGCCGAGGCGATGCCGAGGGCGGTGACCTCGGCACCGCCCGCGGCCTCGAGCAACATCTCCTGGCACCGCTCCCACGCGCCGGAGGCCGGGACCGGAATCTGCACCACGTCGTCGGTGCCGACGTCGTCAGCGATTCGGCTCGCCGCGAACCTCGATGAACCGATCTCCAACGCCAGCACTGTCATGACTTACGCACCACCAAGGACTCGACGCCAAAAGGTCCACGCAGCATAGTCACAGGCCGTCGGTGCCAGTCGGTTTGAGGGGTTGCCCGAGCACGATGTGCCTGCGGGGCGCGGGCAAGGTGGACACAGTACGGAGCGGGCGCGGCCCATTGCGGATGATGCGCATGGGGCGCTTGTGGTCGATCGGCGCGGCGCGGTGCCGGTCGAGGTTCTCGATGACGCTGCCGGAGTTGTCGTAGGCGACGCCCGCCCAGATCATCGCGCGGGGACCGTCACCGCGGGCTGTGAGCGTCTGCGCCAACTGGCGGCATTGCACGAAGAGGGGGCAGCTCTGGCAGGTTCGCACGGCTGACCGCCAGGCATCCGGATTCCCGGTGTCCATGTCCCAGTTGTCCGGGACGTCGGCGCACGGGGGCCGCTGGTTCGACTTTGCCGGAATCGACGAGATCTTTGCTGGCGCAAGGGCTCCCGTGTCCATCGGAAGGGTTCGCGTAATGCTCATAGCCATCTCCGGAGATGCCGAGGGCACACCTGTGGCAGGTGTTTGGCCCATGGATCGGACGGTCATCAGGGCTGCTCAACAGTCCCCGGAACCCAGCCGCGATAAGCTGGTCTACGCCACGGTAGCCCACTGTTGCCCAGCACACAAGATCTTGTACCGCTATGTAACGGCTCGTTGACCTTCGAGCAACACCCAGCTACCGTTTTTAACGGCACGTTATGAAACGGCCCATTTTCCACGGGGGCCCAACTATGGTTTCCTTTTAAACATGGCTGCAGACTCTGAATTCACGATCGACGAACTGGCACGGGCAGCCGACACCACCGTGCGCAGCGTCCGCGTGTACCACGAGCGAGGTCTTCTGCCCTCGCCGGAGGTGCGTGGGCGGATCGGGTACTACGGGTCGGACCACCTCGACCGGCTGCAGACCATCAGCCGCCTGCTCGGGCGGGGCATGAAGCTGAACGGGATCAGGGAGCTGCTCGAGGCCTGGGACCGTGGCGACGGACTCGCGGACGTCCTCGGCGTGAAGGACGCGGCCGCGGCCGCCACCGCCGAACCGGACCCGGAAGCCATCACCGAACCCAACGACGAGTACGCCGAGTTGCCGGAGTATGCGAAGCAAGCGCTGGCCGCCAGCGACGATCCGCTCGAGGCGTACCGGGTCACGAACCCGCGTTGCTGCGATCTGGCCACCCGGCTCACCGACACCGGACTGCCGATGCGGGACACGTTCCAGTTGGTCGAACGTCTGCGCGCCGACTGCGATCGCATCGCCGACCGCTTCGCCACCGAGCTGTTCTACCGCTTGGCGGGGCAGACGTACGAGGAATCCGCGCGGACGCCGCGGGATCGCACCAAGCTCGAGACCGACCTGGCGATCGCTCGGCTGATCGTCACTCGCGCCACCTCCGAACTGATCGATCAGGCCTTCGCCAGGCACTCCGAACTGCCACCGCCCTCGATGACCTCGGGCACGCAGGCACCGTCCGATCGGTGACGGCGCAGCGGTTCGCGCCCGTGCGGTGAACAACGAGACAAACACGGAAGCACAGACTTCCGAGCCGATCCAGTTCGTCACCGATCTACTCGGAGACACCGTCGCGACACCCGATCCCGCGGTACGGACCATCACCGACCCCCGAGCCGCGGCCGCACTCATCGCGGAGGAGACCCGATCGCGCGTGCGCGCGGTGGTCGAACGCTTCGACGGCGTCCCGGCGGTCTTGCTCAGCGGCGGGGTCGACTCGATCTATCTCGCCGCGGTCGCGGTGCGCCTCGGCGTCCGGCCACATGCGATCACGATCGTCACGACGGGTGACACCGACGCCACGGGCGCGGTGGCGGCCGCGGCGGCGCTCGGCCTCCCCCATGACGTCATCCGGCTGACCGGGGCCGAAGTGATCGACCTCGCCCGCGACGCCATGCGCAGGCTCGGCACGTCAGAGCTGTGGGAGGTGGCGGCGGGCATCCCGCTGCTCGCCGCGCGACGCAGCCTCGACCGGCTCGAGCGCGTCGGCGCCATCCTCACCGGCTCCGGCGCCGACGCGATCTTCGGCGGTGGCCGCTCGCTGCGCCACCCGCTCCACTCCCCCGCGGCCCGCGCGGAACTCGACCGCCTGATCCGTGCCGAGTCGGCGGCGAACTTTCGCTACCGGCGGCTGGTGCCGCATTTCCATCCGGCACTGTTGAATACTTACGCAGACAAACTCGTTCACGTCTTTCAAACGGTGCGCTGGTGGCGGCTGGCCGAAACTCTCGCGCCGCCGGCATTGTTCGGCGAACACAATGGCCGGCGAATCGACAAACTCGCCTTACGCATGGCCTGTGCCGAAGAGTTGCCCAGCGGCGCAGCAGACCTCGCCTGGCGGGCGAAAGCCCCGATCCAACGCTCCTCCGGGCTGTTCACCGCACTCGCCGCGGCCGCACGTTCGCACGCGGCGAATCTCCCTGGAGCACGTACGTATACCGATCCCATGACCGAAGACGCCGAAGCAGTCGCCATCCGGCTCTACCTGACGCTGCTGAATCAGAATGAACACGGCCCCTCCGCCCCGGGCCGCGAACGATGATCGCCTGAACGATGGTCGGGGTGACAGGATTTGAACCTGCGACCCTCCGCTCCCAAAGCGGATGCGCTACCAAGCTGCGCTACACCCCGTGGCCCTCGCGGCGGCGGGGCCGCCGCCGACGAGGATGAATGCTCCGTGGAGCGGGTGACGGGAATCGAACCCGCACCATCAGCTTGGAAGGCTGAGGTTCTACCATTGAACTACACCCGCAGGCATACGACACCGATGGGATCGCCACGATGTCGTGTGCGATCCGACTGTACCGAATCCGGCTTCCGGAACGCCAATCAGCCCCCCTGAGCCGCCTGATCTCGACGGTGCGGACCGGAGCGCTCCAGGGTTGCCGCACCGAGTGTCGCACGAGTCGTCCGCCGGACCGGACCGGCGCGCGGGCGGTGAAATTTTAGAGGTGATTTTTCATTGAAACTCTGGCGTGTCGGATGCCGGTGGGCGAAACTCGAGTGACGCGCGATGACTCCGCCGGGGAACATCGCCGACCCGCCGCCGACCAGGCCAGGAACATCGCTCAGGGGATTTCCGATGAGGACCGCACGACTCGCCGTCACAGTTGACTTGTTCGGCGTGTTGCCGAGCGTCGGGCGCTGCACCGGCGGGTCGGCGGGGCAGTGTGCCCCGAGAACGTCCCGCCACCGCGCACGGTCGGCTAACCGCGCGGCAACCGGCTGCGTCTCCCGGCCGAACGTGGGAGCGACGTCCACCCCGGCCATCGCGCCTCAGGCACCGCCGTTCATCGTGACCGCGCGTGCCGCTGTCCGGCATCCGGACGACGGCCTCGGCGGGGGTGGAGCAGTGCGCGATGCGGAACATGCAGTGCAGGCGGCGAGGACGCGAGCGCCGACCCGAGAACATCCGGAACAGTCATTCGAAGCTCGACAGGGAAGACAAGGACGTCGCGTGCGAGAACGAATTCTCGGAGAACCGGTGGCGCGGGGTGGGTTCGGGCCGCACTCATGGCCCGCACGCCCCTTCCCGCCCACGTCCTGCAGCGTGTCACCAGCGCGTCGTGGCGCGATTTCGCAGCGAACGGAATTCGGGTGTAACACCAACGCGAAGGGTACGATCACAATCCCGATCGCTATTCGCGAGGTGTCGAGAACACGTTGTAAAACGGTGCTTTTCGATGCCGAGTGGCTTGCTAGGATCCTTTTTGCCGGACGGGGGTATCTGGAAAGGGGGCGGTGAGCGTGCGCCGAACCAGGTGGACACAACCGCGTAGCAGTGGGCACGATCAGCGTGACGCCGGCGCCTGTGTCAGCACAGGGCAGCTGGGCACCGACGTCACCCGTACCGGGTGAGTCCGATGTCCGCCGACATCGAACCCCCGGTAGCCACCATGGCCCGAGCATGGGCTCGTGCGGTCTGCGCCGAGCCCGGGTCGGGCGCCACACCCCAGCAGCTGGAGCCGGTGCTGATCGAGATCATCGAGCGGCTGCTCACGCTCGCGCGGACCGAGCCGTTCCCCTGGCTCGAAGCGCGGATGCTCGGAGCCAGGCTCGCCGAGGCGCCGTTCGAGCGGATCCGGATGTTGGCGCAGGCCACGCGATGGCTGCTCGGCTTCCCCTCCGGCACGCCCGGTTCCTTGGTGGCCACGCGCTGGCCGTTCATAGCCAGCCAGGCCATCGACAGTTACGCGCAGGCGCTGCAGGAGCGGGCGCTCGCGCAGCAGGAGCAGAACCTGTCGGCCAAGGTGTCGCTGCGGGTGCAGGAGATCGCCGCGTTGCAGCACCGGCTGCGCCACGAGGCCACCCACGACGCGCTCACCGATCTGGCCAACCGCACACTGCTGCAGGACAAGGTGCGGCTGATGGCCACCGACCCGACCCGCGGCGTCGGGCTACTGCTGATCGACCTGGACCGGTTCAAGCAGATCAACGACGGATACGGGCACGCGATCGGCGACGAGGTGCTGGTCGAACTGGCGGGCAGGCTACGCGAAGCCTGTCCGCCGGACACCGTGATCTGCCGGTACGGTGGCGACGAGTTCGTCCTCGCGATCAACGCGCACCGCAACACCCTCGGCGACCTCGCACACCGGATCGTGGCCGCGCTCCGCGACCCGGTCTGGTCGTCGGCGGGTCCGGTTCCGGTGTCGGCCAGCGTCGGAACCGCCTACAACCCGCCGGGCAGGCCGATCGATTTCACTGATCTGCTTCGCCGCGCCGACCGGGCGATGTATTCCGCCAAGACGGCGGGCGGGCGCCGGTTCGCCTTCGCGGACGAGCCGGATATCGACACCGCCGTCGCGGGATGACCGGTATAGGCGGCCTGCGATCGGTTCGGGTCAGTCCGGTTGGCAGGTCGGGCACCAGAAGAGGTTGCGGCCCTGCATGACCTGATCCGCGACCGGCGTGCCGCACAGGCGGCACGGCGCGCCCTGGCGGCGGTAGACGTAGGTACGGGGACGATCGGGCGCATACGAAGGCTCGCCGTGGTCGTGTTCGGGCCGGACCACGACCATCTTCCCGACGCGCACCCCCACCCGCATCAGCGCGACGAGATCGGTCCACATGGCCGTCCATTCGTCGGCCGATAGCGCCGTTCCCGGGCGATGCGGCGAGACTTGATGGCGGAACAGCAGTTCCGCACGATAGACGTTGCCGACACCGGCCACCACCTGCTGATCCATCAGCAGTGCACCGATCGGCCTGCGCGAGCGATGGATACGTCGCCAGGCACGGTCCGGGTCGGCGCCGCGGCGCAGCGGATCCGGGCCGAGCCGATCGGTGAGCGCGGCGACTTCGGGCGCGAGCAGGATCTCGCACGCGGTGGGCCCGCGCAGATCGGTGCCGAAGCCTGACGTTCCGTCCGGTCCCCCGATCATGCGCATCCGGACTTGCCCGACCGGTTCCCCCATCGGCAGCTCGGATTCGGTGAATGCGCCGTAGAGGCCGAGATGCACGTGCACGACCAGGCCGGAGTCGTAGTGGTGCAGCAAGTGCTTGCCCCACGCCTCGGCCGCGAGCAGCACCCGGCCGTCCACCCGGGCCGCGCCCGCGGCGAACTTGCCCTGCGGGCTGGATACGCGCACCACACCGCCCGCGAGACGGCGATGATGCAGCCGCGCGAGGCGGTGCAGCGTATGTCCTTCCGGCACAGGCAGTTACAATCCCGTCGAGATCAGTACCCGGGAACGGCCGGTGCCACGCCGGACTTCTCGTACTCGGCCAGGATGTCGATGCGCCGCTGATGGCGCTCCTCGTCCGACCACGGGGTGCTGAGGAACGCGTCCACGATGGCCAGCGCCTCCTCGGTGGAGTGCATCCGGCCGCCGATGCCGATCAGCTGTGCGTTGTTGTGCTCACGGGCCAGCTTCGCGGTCTCGACGCTCCACGCCAGCGCGCAGCGTGCGCCGGGCACCTTGTTCGCCGCGATCTGCTCTCCGTTGCCGCTGCCGCCGAACACCAGGCCGAGGCTGCCCGGGTCGGCGACGGTACGGCGGGCCGCCTCGATGCAGAACGCGGGGTAGTCGTCGAGGGCGTCGTAGACGAGCGCGCCGCAGTCGACGACCTCATGGCCAGCCTGCTCGAGATGGGCCTTGACGTGATTCTTCAATTCGAAACCGGCATGGTCGGCACCCAGGTATACGCGCATGGCAGGCATTGTGTCAGGCCCTCGCGGCGCGGCAGGCAACAGGGCGCACCCCCATGATTAACACCGGCGCTCGCCGCGGCGAATCGACTGATACGCCAGCTGTGTTCGCGGCCATGGTCGCATGGCGTGAGGCCCTACCTGTTCCCGGTGACTGAATAGAGTTCAATCCATGCAGCCGCACGAACGCCAGCCGCACGACCAGGCGGCCCCGCAGGCAGACCCGTATGCCGAGCAGGCCGGATGGGCGCAGGTTCCGAACCCACCCGCCGCACCCTATGGACAGCCGTACCCGTCGGGCACGTATCCGCCGGCGCCCACCGGCTCGTATCCGGCCTACGGCCCCTACCCCGGTGCGCCGATGCCGCCTGTGGCGCCACCGCGGCAGCAGCCGCGTGGTCTGTCGCCGTTCGGCATGCCCGCGCGGCACAGCTGGGAGATTCCGATGCTCGTGCTCGTGATCGTGCTGACCGTCTTCGCCTACTTGATCGCCGTGCTGCTCCTGGTGACCGGCAACGTCGACCAATACGTCGTGGCGTTGGTGGCCGCGCCCCTGCTGCTGTGGTTCGGCCGCGGCATCACCTACGCGACGCAGCGGGTGAACGGCGTGAGAATGTCGCCGACGCAGTTCCCCGAGGGCTACCAGATGGTGGTGGATGCGGCCGCCCGCTTCGGCATGGCGAAGGTGCCGGACGCGTACGTGGTGCTGGGCAACGGCCGGATCAACGCGTTCGCCAGCGGGCACGGCTTCCGGCGCTTCGTGGTGGTCTACAGCGACCTGTTCGAGATCGGCGGCGCCGCACGCGAACCCGACGCGCTGGCGTTCATCATCGGCCACGAGGTGGGCCACATCGCGGCCGGGCACACGTCCTACTGGCGGCAGCTGGGCATGTTCCTCGTTCCGTTCCTGCCGATCATCGGTAGCACCCTGATCCGCGCGCAGGAGTACACCGCCGACAACCACGGTTACTGCAACCGGCACACCGGCGCGTCCGCCGCGATGGGCACGTTGGCCGCGGGCAAGTACATGAACCGGCTGGTCGGCTTCGACGAGATGGCCGACCGGGCGGCGTTCGAAAAGGGGTTCTTCGTCTGGATGGTGAACGCCCTGTCCAGTCATCCCGTGCTCACCTGGCGAATGTGGGCGCTGCGCGACCGCAGCAGGCACGGCAAGCTCTTCCTGCGCCCGAACCCGCCCGCGGGCGCCGCCGTGCCGACGGGCGGCTACCCGAGTTCGTACGGTGAGGTACCGGCGAATCCGCCGAAATCCGTACTGTGACCGCGCCGGGTGCGCCGCCACGCGGCAATCCGGCTCCGCAACGGACGGCGGCGGCGAATCCGCCCAAGTCAGCGCTGTGACTGCGCCGGGTGCGCCACCTGGCGGCAATCCGGCTCCGCAACGGACGGCGCCGGCGAATCCGCCCAAGTCAGCGCTGTGACTGCGCCGGGTGCGCCACCTGGCGGCAATCCGGCTCCGCGACGTGCGGCGCCGGCGAGCCCGCCGGAATCCATACTGTGACCGGGGCGAGTGCCGCAGGGGCACTCGCCGTTCGGTGCTCAGTCGAACGACGGATCCTCGGTTCGCGTCCGCTTCAACTCGAAGAAGTGCGGGTAGGACGCCAGCGCCACGGCGCCGTCCCACACCTTGCCCGCTTCCTCACCGCGCGGAATGCGGGACAGGACCGGGCCGAAGAACGCCGTCCCGTTGATGTGGATGGTCGGGGTCCCGACGTCCGGTCCCACCTTGTCCATGCCCTTGTGGTGGCTCGTGCGCAACGCCTCGTCGTACTCGGTGCTCTCGGCGGCCGCGGCCAGTTCGGCGGGCAGGCCGACCTCGGCGAGCGAGTCGGCGATCACCGCGGCGAGCGTCTCCTTGCGGCTCTCGCGTTCGTACTCCGCGCGCCGGTTGTGAATACGCGTGCCCATCGCGGTGTACAGCGGCGCCAGCACCTTGTCACCGTGCTCCTGCGCGGCGGCGATCGCGACACGGACCGGTCCCCAGCCCGTGTCGAGCAGTTCCTGGTACTGCGGGGGGACGTCCTTGCCCTCGTTCAGCACCGAGAGGCTCATCACGTGGAATCGCACTTCGATGTCCCTGACCTGCTCGACCTCGAGGATCCAGCGGGAGGTGATCCAACACCAGGGGCACAGCGGGTCGAACCAGAAATCGGCGACGTCCTTGGTGGCTTTGTCGGTCACGGGCGGCTTCCTCTCGATCGCATGCTCACGGGCGGCGCACAGCAGGCCGCCTTACCGAGCAACCACACCGGCGGGCGATTCGTTCCCGTCCGGAGCGCCGTTTTCCCGAGCCGCCCAGGCGGCTGCCAGTAGGGTTGGTCGGCAGGAGCCTGGTTCCCTTCGGAGGAGGAGTCCGCGATGAGTTCTGACCGGCATTTCGTCATCGTCGGCGGCGGCCTGGCCGCGGCCAAGGTCGCGGAAGCATTGCGGGACAAGGACTTCGACGGAACCGTGACGCTGATCGGCGCCGAGGAACACCTGCCCTACGACCGGCCGCCGCTGTCGAAGGAGCATCTCGCGGGCAAGAAGGCATTCACCGAGTTCATCGTGCAGCCCGCCCAGTGGTACCGCGACCACCACGTCGATGTGCGTCTGGGTACCACGGTCACCGGGCTCGACGCCGCGGCGAAGACGGTCACCCTGCCCGACGGCTCCACGCTGCCCTACGACAAGCTCGCGCTCGCCACCGGCTCGACGCCGCGCACCCTGTCCATTCCAGGCGCCGACGCGCCCAACGTGTACACACTGCGCACCATCGAGGACTCCGACACGCTGATCGAACTGTTCAGCGGGGCCACCCGCCGGATCGTCATCATCGGGGCGGGCTGGATCGGTCTCGAGGTCGCGGCGGCGGCCCGCGCCGCGGACGTCGAGGTGACCATCGTCGAGCTCGGGGACCTGCCACTGCGGGCGGCGCTCGGACCGGAGATGGGCCAGGTGTTCGCCGATCTACACCGGGCCAACGGCGTCGATTTCCGTTTCGGCGCGCAGGTCGAGGCGATCACCACCGAGGATGCCATCGCCACCGCGATCGCCAACGGTGTCCGGCTCGCCGACGGCAGCACGATCGAGGCCGACGCGGTGCTGGTCGCCGTCGGTGCGCGCCCGAACGTGGAGCTGGCCGCCGACGCCGGGCTCGCGGTGGGCGACGGCGTGCTCGTCGACGAGCGCTTGGTCACCAGCGATCCGGACATCGTCGCGGTCGGCGACATCGCCGCACACCGGCATCCCGTCCTGGACCGGCGGATCCGAGTGGAGCACTGGGCGAACGCGCTCAACCAGCCTGCGGTCGCCGCCGCGACCATGCTCGGCAAAGAGGTTTCCTACGACCGGCTGCCCTACTTCTTCACCGATCAATACGACCTCGGCATGGAGTACACCGGATACGCGGCACCGGGCGAGTACGCCAGGGTCGTCGTGCGCGGCGATCTGGCGGCCCGCGAATTCGTGGCGTTCTGGCTGGATTCGGACAACCGCGTGCTAGCCGGGATGAACGTGAACGTCTGGGATGTGACCGACCGGATCAAGGAACTGATCCTGGCGGGTGAGCCGGTCGACCCGGACCAGCTGGCGGACACCGAGAAACCACTGTGACGTGAATCACTCAAAGATGTGTCGAATCCGTGTGCAGGGCTCCGACCTCATCGGGACGCCACAGGCCGCGGGACGCGGCCGGCGCCGGAGGAGAGGAAACGAACCATGAAGTACATGCTGTTGAAGACCTACGGACCCACAAGCTTCTGCGACACACCGGTCAACGAATGGTCGCCGGAAGAGATCCAGGCGCACATAGACTTCCAGCGCGCGCTGGGTGCGCAGCTCGCCGAGTCGGGCGAGCTGGTGGACGCGCAGGGATTGGCCGGACCGAGCGAGGCGAGGGTGGTCAGTTCGGACGGGCGGTCGGCGCCGGTGATCACCGACGGACCGTTTCCGGAGACCAAGGAGTTCCTGGCCGGGTACTGGCTCGTCGACGTGGACAGCCCCGAACGGGCCTACGAGATCGCCGCGCAGGCCTCCGCCGCACCCGGCCCCGGCGGTAAACCGATTGGCGAGTACATCGAAGTTCGCGCGGTGATGGGCGCCCCCGCCACCGAGCAGTGAGCGACCGGCGTGCGGTGCCCGACGACACACCGCTCCCGGCGAGCACCGAGGACCTGCTGCGCACACTGGCGCCGCAGGTCCTCGGAACGCTCGTCCGCCGGTTCGGTGATTTCGACACCGCCGAGGACGCACTGCAAGAAGCTCTGCTGGCGGCCGCGACGCAGTGGGCTGGACAAGGCCTCCCGGATAATCCACGCGCCTGGCTGACCCAGGTGGCGCAGCGGCGGATGGCCGACGCGGTGCGCACGGAGGTGGCCCGGCGGCGCAGGGAAACCACCGCGTTCGACCGTGAGGTGACCGACGCCGTCCCGGTCGACCACGACGACACGCTCACCATGCTATTCCTGTGCTGCCACCCGGCCCTGTCCCCGGCCGCCGCCATCGCGCTCACGTTGCGCGCGGTCGGCGGGCTCGGCACCGAACAGATCGCGCGCGCCTTCCTGCTGCCGGAAGCGACTATGGCCCAACGGATCACGCGGGCGAAGAAGAAACTGGCCACCGTGGAGCGGCCTTTCGCGCGGCTCGATGACGAGCAGTGGCGCGAGCGCCTCGGCGCGGTCCTGCACGTCCTGTACCTGATCTTCAACGAGGGACACACCAGCAGCTCGGGGCCGACTCTGCAACGCACGGATCTGGCCGACGAGGCGATCCGGCTCGCCAGGGCGGTGCACCGGCTGCTGCCCGACGATCCGGAGGTCACCGGGTTGCTCGCGCTGATGCTGCTCACCGATGCTCGCCGCGCCGCTCGCATCGGCGCGCACGGCGAGCTCATTCCGCTGGCCGAACAGAGCCGCGCGCGGTGGAATCGGGCCTTGATCACCGAGGGAACCACGCTGGTCACCGGCACGCTCGCCGGCGGCCTGCGCGGGCCGTACCAGATCCAGGCCGCCATCGCCGTTCTGCACGCCCAGGCCGCATGCGCCGAGGACACCGACTGGGCCAAGATCTCGGCACTGTACAACCGGCTCGAGCAGTTCACCGACAACCCGATGGTGACCCTCAACCGGGCGGTGGCGACGGCGATGGTGTCGGGGCCCGAAGCCGGTCTCGCCCTCGCCGCGACACTCGACGGCCGACTCACCGGCACACACCGCCTCGACGCGGTGCGCGGTCATCTGCATGAGATGGCAGGCGATATCGCCGCCGCGATCACCTACTACACGAGTGCCGCCGCTCGCACGACCAGCATCCCAGAACGCGACTACCTGACCATCCGCGCCGCCCGTCTGCGCTCTGTCTGATTTGCAGCGCCTGCGGCGCTGCGTGTTCGCGGCGAGGCTCGATCTCGCTGCGCTCGAGACCGGGAGTCGGACCGATCCGCATGCGTGGCGCGGTATCCGCTGCGGTCTCTACGGGCGATCGAGTCACCGACCGCCCCCACGACTTCGGCGTGGCCCCTCGGACGCGGGCCGTGCCGCGCACGAGCAGTGCGCGATCTCGCTCCACTCGATACTCGGAGTCGCGCCGACGTCGTTAGGTGCAGCGGAGCGGCAGTACGCACGGCTTGCCGTTTCGGGCTGTATTCGATCGACCGCACGGGCTGGCGGTGCCGCGGCTTCCGACACGAGCGGGCTGGGACAGGTAGCCGGGTGCGGCCGGGGCAGACTACGCGGTGTGGCAGAAAAACACAGTGCGGGCGTCCTGCTGTTTCGCCGAAGTGCGGCCGGTGCGGTCGAAGTTTTGCTCGGGCACATGGGCGGGCCGTTCTGGGCGCGAAAAGACCTGGGCGCGTGGTCGATTCCCAAGGGCGAGTACGAGCCGGAGACGGAGGACGCGCGCGTCGCGGCGGGTCGCGAGTTCACCGAAGAGCTCGGTCTCCCGGTTCCCGATGGCGCGTGGGTACCGCTGGGCGAGGTGCGCTACGGCAGCGGCAAGGGAAAGAAGATCCTCACCGCCTGGGCTCTCGAGGGCGACGTGGACCCCGCCGACGTCGTGCCGGGAACCTTCCAGCTGGAGTGGCCGCCGCGGTCGGGCCGGTTGGTGGAGTTCCCGGAGATCGACCGCGCCGAGTGGTTCGATCCGGCAACCGCGCGGAACAAGCTGGTGGCGGGCCAGCGGCCCTATCTGGACCGGCTGACCGAGCACTTGGCGGGCTGACCGGCCGCTACGCCCAGCCTTCCCGGCGTGCGCATGCTTCAGAATCTATGCTGGTGACCGCAAACTCGCCACGCCAAAACCGGGCACGACGGTCACGGTTGTATGGCCGTACGAGCTTGTTTCCGTCAGATTCCGAGAGACGCGACCATCCAGTTCCGGGCTGCCTCGAGATCGTTGCGGGGGGTGGCCCGGGTTGCGTAAGTCGGCTTGCTGACCCATCGCCGTGATCGCCACCCGATCATGGGCCGCACTGTCCACCTTCCCATCTCGCGAAGCAGCATGTGGCCCGCACCCGTGTAGCGCGGGTTCACCCATCGCCGGGGTCGTGGTCGCGTTGCCGCCCTCCACAGGCCGGTCAGGTGATCGCGCATGGTAACCGGCCCGTCGTAGTCGGCGTACCGCCGTCCATTCGGCAATCGCATGTCATCCGCCTATTTGCAGTCGTCGGCCGAAACATCTCGCGCACCGGATACGGTCTCGATCGGGCCGTATGGCCTGCCCTGGATCGTACCCACTACCTGGGCGTACATACGCCACTTCCCCGGCACGCACGGAGCAGTTGCGGTGTAGGTCTGACGCGACCACGGCACCAGCCTGGTTCGTACGTCCTGGCCAACGGATTCCCACCGGCCCGAGTTACCGAGCCGCTGCAAGCTCAGGTAGTAGTCACGCGTGAGACCAGGGTCGCCTTCGCGGGGCATGTCGCATTTCGCCCATGCATCTGCATAAACCTCCGGCGGTACGATCGTCGGCTTTGAGAAGATGAATCCGTTGCCACACAGCTGCCTTCGCACATCGATCGCCAGCGGCCCGCTGGGACCGGCGTTCGCGATGGTGCTGCCTGCGCCGGAAATCAGCATCGCACCCAGCGCCGCAACGATAGCGCAGAGCCGAGAAATGGTGTACTGCAACGTTTCCCCATTTCAAACAGCCTGATCAGCCGGGAGCCGATCAGCACTCTCGTGACCCATCGGGCTTCATCCGGCCCGTGTCCTCGCGTTCGATCCGTTCGCGGATTCCCCTGACGGTCCGGTCCTTCGGTATCCGCTCAGGCCAGAACACCGCTGCGGCGAACACCGCCAGCGGAACCCCGATCGCGATGAACCATCCGAACGTGATCACGGCAGGTCTCGCAGCAGTCGCAGCACACGCCCGCACAGTTCGGCATCGGCAGGCTCGAACGGGCTACCCGGCGGATCTATCTCGTCAGCACCCGGAACCCGTCGCGGCAGAGTACGCAACTCCAGATACACAAAGCCGTCGTCGTAGGCGTCTTCGCAGTCGGCGACCTCCAACAGTCCGCCGTCGAACACGAACACCCTCGTGTGTCTGTCCATCGCGACCCCTCGTAGGCAGTTGGTAGGCACCCCGTGACCGGTTGGGCGTCACATGTCACGGGGGCCGACTCCGACGCTACGAAGCGGCAACCAGACCGGTCTATCAACTTGCGGATACTTGCAGAAACTACTGAATCCGTCCACATCTGCAGCAAAGCAACGGAACAATAGGCAATGTCATTGCAAGCAGGCGCAAGCCGCTAGACGGGAGAGCCGATCATGCTCTTGCATTTCCTCGGAAGCGGGGGGTCCGACAGGAACGGATGCCCCACCTTGTTCGTTACTGACCAGGGCAATTACGCGATCATCGGATGGACTACCGACCAGTCCGGCAGGGTGGAGATCCCTCACCTGCTTCTCGGCTACCTGGAGCCGGATACGTTCATCGAGGCTCGACTCGAAGACACAGGCAGGGGCACCTTCCTCGTGTCCGGTCGCCCGATCACAGACCGTGAGACGCTGGATCAGATGACCATGGAGACCTACGAAACCGCTATCGAGGTTCCGAAGGCAGAGAGGACTTACTACGGTGGAGTTTCGCGGAGTCGATGACTGGGTTCATCCGTTCCACGAGTGCCGACATTCGGCCTTCCATATGGAGGTTCGCGACTCCTACGCCGAACCTGCTGAATCGGAGGCACTGCGGCGGTTCCTGAACGGTGAACCGCCGCCGGAGTACGACAAAAGCGATTGGCTCGGACTCATCCGGGACATGACCGGCCGAGGTGTAACGGTCAGTCGCATTCGTGTGGTCACTGTGCCGCACACCGGGTATCAGCGTTGGCTGCTTTCGGTCACAGGTGAAAACGTTGAGGCCGGCGAAGACATTCGATATGTCCCGCGTCATTCGGTAGACCCCGAGATCGTACCGAGTGACGATTGGTGGTTGTTCGATGACGAATTGGTAGCCTTCAATATTGCACACCCGGACGGAAGACCGGCCGGGACCGGGACGACAACCGATCCGGGAATTGTCGAATACTGCCGAGAGGTCAGGAATAAGCTCTGGCCGTTTGCGACACCTTACCAGGATTACTACGCCAACTCAGCGAACGCTCGGTAGTGACGAATTCAGTTCAGGAGGCAAGAGAGGCTTTCGGCCTGAGACTGCGAGAACTCCGAAAGGATTCGGGAATCTCAGGCCGGGAGCTTGCCGCTCATCTCGGCGTACACGAGTCGAAGATAAGCCGAATAGAGCACGGTAAGGCCACACCTTCACCCGACGACGTGCGTGCATATTGTCGGCTTTGCAATGCCGAGGACGAGTTGCCGGAACTCCTAGCGAGTCTGCACAACATCGACGCTGCATACATGGAGTGGCGACGGGTACTCGGCGCAGGAATCAAACGTGCTCAGCAGCTCGTCATGAAAAACGAGGCCGCCGCCGAGTTCATACGAAACTACGAGCCGCAGGTAATTCCTGGGCTGCTTCAGACTGCCGAATACGCCGAAGCCAAGCTTCGAAGCGTCATCCAGTTCTACAACCTTCCAGATGACTTGGACATCGGCGTGTCGAAACGTATGGAGCGGCAGCAAATACTCTATAAGCGCGGGCACCGATTTCATTTCCTGATCAGCGAAAAATCGCTGTACGGTACGGTTGGCAATGACGCTGTCATGATCGGACAACTAGACAGGCTGCTCTCGATAATCGGAATGCCGAGAGTCACGTTGGGAATCGTCCCTCTCACCGCTGAAGTCATCGTATCGGTGGAGAACTTCATGATGTTCGACAACCGTTTGATCAAAGTCGAGGGTCATACGGCAGAACTGACTATTACCCAGCCCCGGGAGATCGCCCTCTACGGACGGGCATTCGATACCCTTGCCCGGCAGTCGGTCACTGGCGAAGCTGCGCGGAATCTGATCAGGGCAGCACTCGACAAGCGTCGCGCACGGCCGAAGGAATGATGAGCCGGGGCACTGCGCCCCGGCCTGCTGGAATTGTTACGACCTACCTACTCGATTTCGGGCTATCGCGGCACGCCCGTCCAGCTCCGGCCGGTGATGAGCTCATATGCCTCCACGTATTTCTGGCGGGTAGCCGCAACCACGTCGGCGGGGATCTCCGGGCCGGGCGGTTCCTTGTCCCAGCCGGTCGAGGTGGCCCAGTCGCGGACGAACTGCTTGTCGAACGAGCGTTGCACCCGGCCCGGTTCCCATTCGGCGGCGGGCCAGAAACGCGAGGAATCCGAGGTGAGCACCTCGTCGCCGAGGGTGAGGACGTCGCCGTCCCAGCCGAACTCGACCTTGGTGTCGGCGACGATGACGCCGCGTTCGGCGGCATGTTCCGCACCGCGGGTGTAGATGTGCAGAGTCAGCTCGCGCAGCCGGTCGGCGACCTCGCGGCCCTCCTGGTTCACCACGTCGGCGAAGGTGATCGACTCGTCGTGCCCCTCGGACGCTTTGGTGGTCGGCGTGAAGATCGGCTCGGGCAGCTTGTCGCCCTCGCGCAGCCCCGCAGGCAGCGCCACCCCGGACACCGTGCCCGTCCGCCGGTATTCCGCGAGACCGGACCCGGTCAGGTAGCCGCGGGCGATGCATTCCACCTGCACCATCTTCAGCGGCTTGACCCGGATGCCGCGGCCGGCGAACTCGGCGGGCACGTCGGTGGCGGAGACCACGTGGTTGGGCACGTCGGTGAAGTACTCGAACCACCAGTTCGACAGCTGCGTCAGCAACGCGCCCTTGTCCGGGATCGGCGTCGGAAGCACCACGTCGTACACCGACACCCGATCGGAGGCGACCAGCACCAGCGTGTCGCCGTCCTCGTACAGGTCACGCACCTTCCCGGCGTGCACATGCTTCAACGTCGAGCCTCCGAATCCGTGATGGTGAACCTGCCCTGCACCAGGCACAATACCGCCGGCCCTGGAGCAGGCCCGGCACGCCGTCCGCGTCCGCCGACCGTGACGCCCCGGCTCGCCCGGGTCGGTCCGGAAAGTCCCGCGCGGCACACCGCTGCGAGGTGGCATTGTTGGTGGCGCACGTGCCAGTTCTTCGACTACGAAGGAGCCTTATGTCCGCACCCAACCTCACTCGTGAACAGGCGATCGAACGAGCCTCGACGGTGTCGGTCGAGAACTATCGCATCGAGCTGGACCTGACCGATGGGACGGGCAAACCTGGCGAGCAGACCTTCTTCTCCCGCAGCACCGTCACGTTCACCGCGACGCCGGGCGCGAGCACGTTCGTCGATATCGTCGCGCGCGGTGTGCGCTCGGCGGTGCTCAACGGCGCCGCACTGGACGTCTCCGGCTATGACGAGTCGATCGGGATCGCGCTGAACGATCTGGCTGAGCGCAACGAGCTGGTGGTGGAGGCCGACTGCGAATATTCGAACACCGGCGAGGGCCTGCACCGGTTCGTCGACCCCACCGACGACGCCGTATACCTGTACTCGCAGTTCGAAACCGCCGATGCCAAGCGGATGTTCGCCTGCTTCGACCAGCCCGATCTGAAGGCCAGCTTCGACCTCGCCGTCACCGCGCCCGCGGACTGGCAGGTCGTGTCCAACAGCGCGGTCGTGGAAACGCTCGCGGCGGACCCGGGCAAGCACGTCTTCCGCACCACCCCGAGGATGAGCACCTACCTCGTCGCGCTCATCGCCGGCCCGTACGCGCGGTGGACCGACGTCTACACCGACGAGCACGGCAGCATCCCGCTCGGTCTCTACTGCCGCGCCTCGCTGGCCGAGTACATGGACGCCGAGCGGCTGTTCACCGAGACCAAACAGGGCTTCGGCTTCTATCACGGCAATTTCGGCGTCCCCTACGCGTTCGGCAAGTACGACCAGCTGTTCGTGCCGGAGTTCAACGCCGGCGCCATGGAGAACGCGGGCGCGGTGACCTTCCTGGAAGACTACGTCTTCCGCTCCAAGGTGACCCGCGCGTCCTACGAGCGTCGCGCGGAGACCGTGCTGCACGAGATGGCGCACATGTGGTTCGGCGACCTGGTCACCATGAAGTGGTGGGACGACCTGTGGCTGAACGAGTCCTTCGCCACCTTCGCCTCGGTGCTGTGCCAGTCCGAGGCCACCGAGTACGCCAACGCGTGGACTACCTTCGCGAACGTCGAGAAGTCCTGGGCCTACCGGCAGGACCAGCTGCCCTCCACCCACCCCATCGCCGCGGACATCCCGGATCTCGCTGCCGTCGAGGTGAACTTCGACGGCATCACCTACGCCAAAGGCGCCAGTGTCCTGAAGCAGCTGGTCGCTTATGTGGGTTTGGAGCCGTTCCTGGCGGGACTGCGCGCGTACTTCGCCGAGCACGCCTACGGCAACGCCACGTTCGACGATCTGCTGGCGGCGCTGGAGAAGTCGTCCGGGCGGGATCTGTCCACCTGGGGCGCGCAGTGGCTGAAGACCACGGGCCTGAACATCCTGCGCCCCGACTTCGAGGTGGACGCCGAGGGCAGGTTCAGCTCGTTCGCCGTGGTCCAGGAGGGCGCCCAGCCGGGCGCGGGCGAGCGGCGCGTGCACCGGCTGGCCATCGGCGTCTACGACGATCAGGACGGAAAGCTGGTGCGCACCAAGCGCGTCGAGCTCGACCTCGACGCCGCCGAGCGCACCGAGGTCCCCGAGCTGGTCGGCGTGCCGCGCGGCCAGTTCGTGCTGGTCAACGACGACGATCTCACCTACTGCTCGATCCGGCTGGACGCCGGCTCGCTCGACGTGCTGGTCAACCGCATCGCCGACATCGCCGAGCCGCTGCCGCGCACACTGGCCTGGTCGGCGGCCTGGGAGATGACTCGCCAAGCCGAGTTCCGCGCCCGCGATTTCGTCGCGCTGGTCCAGCGCGGAGTCGGCGCCGAGACCGAAATCGGTGTGGTGCAACGACTTCTGATGCAGGCCAACCTCACGCTCGGCAGCTACGCCGACCCGGCCTGGGCCGATGCCACCGGCTGGCCGGACTACGCGAACCGGCTCCTGGAGCTGGCTCGCGAAGCCGAATCGGGCTCGGATCATCAGCTGGCCTTCGTCAACGCGCTGACCGGCGCGAAGCTGTCGGATTGGCACACCGAGGTGTTGCGCGAGCTGCTCGACGGCGACCCGGCGAAGGTCGGACTGGCCGGACTCGTGGTCGACACCGACCTGCGCTGGCGGCTCGTGTCCGCGCTCGCGGCCGCGGGCGAGATCGATGCCGATGGGCTGGAAACACCCGTCATCGACCAGGAGCTGGCGGGCGACCCCACCGCGGCGGGCAAGCGCCAAGCGGCCGCGGCCGCGACGGCCCGGCCGATCGCCGAGGTGAAGGAACAGGCGTGGACCACCGTGATGCGCGACGATTCGGTGCCCAACGTCACCGCCCGCTCGATCGTCGGCGGATTCGCGCCGGCCGGACAGGGTGACCTGCTCACCCCCTACGTGGAGCGGTACTTCGCGGAGATCCCCAGCGTCTGGGAGCGCCGCTCCAGCGAGGTCGCCCAGACCGTTGTGGTCGGCCTCTACCCGCACTGGGCGATCAGCGAGGACGCGGTGTCCGTCGCCGACAAGTTCCTCGCCGGTGACCACCCACCCGCCCTGCGCCGCCTGGTCAGCGAGGGCAAGGCAGGCATCGAACGGTCCCTGCGCGCCCGCGCCTTCGACGCTCGGGACTGAACCGGCGCCCTCCGTCATCCCGGCGCCCTCCGTCATCCCGGCGGACGCCGGGAGCCGACGGACGGCCGATCGATCCTCCGGCTCGACGAGTCGGACAGCCGAAGCAGGGCATGCTCATTCATCATGGTGAGCATGCCCTGCCGGCACTGTGCACCCGGTGCGGTTCCGACCCGGCGCGATGTCAGTCCGGCCCGAGCTGCGCCGGGTCAGCCGAGTTCGCGGGCGAGGAAGCCGCGGATCAGTGCGGCGATCTCGGTGCCGTGCGTTTCCAGCGCGAAGTGGCCCGTATCCAGCAGGTGCAATTCGGCGTCCGGCAGATCACGCAGGTAGGCGCGGGCGCCGTCGGCGCCGAAGATCTCGTCGTGCTCACCCCAGGTGATCAGGACCGGGGGCCGGTGCTCGGCGAAGTACTTCTGGAATTCCGGGTAGCGGTCGAGGTTCAGCTTGTAGTCGGCGAAGAGCTGGAGCTGAATCTCCTTGTTGCCCGGCCGATCGAGGTAGTGCTGATCCAAGGTCCAGGTGTCGGGGCTGACCTGCGCCAGCCGGTCGGCCGGAACGCCGTGCGTGTACTGCCATTTCGTGGCGTCGAGTTCGAGCAGCTTGCGCACCTCGGGCTCGTGTGCCGCACGGTCGTTGGCGTGTGCGAACAGCACCTCCCAGAACGGGGTGAAGCCCTCCAGGTAGGCGTTGCCACTCTGGGTGATGATCGCGGTGACGCGGTCCGGATTCCGGGAGGCGATGCGCAGCCCGATCGGCGCACCGTAATCCTGAATGTAGAGCGCGAACCGCTGAATGCCCAAGGTATCCAACAGTTCCGATGTGATCTCGGTGAGCTTCTCGAAGCTGTAGTCGAAGGCGAGCACGGACGGCATGGCCGACTGCCCGAAACCGATATGGTCCGGTGCGATCAGATGATAGTCCGCGGCCAGTTCCGGCAGCAGATTGCGGAACATCGCCGAACTGGTCGGAAAGCCGTGCAGCAGGACGAGTGTCGGCTTGCTCGGATCTCCCGCCTCGCGGTAGAAGACCGGCAGGCCCTGGATCTCGACGGTGTTGTGACGTACGGCGTTCATGGTGATTCTCCTTGTTGTGTTGATGGGACACTTGCGTTCGGTCGCAGGTCGGCGATGACCTCGACGAGGTGGTGTGGCAGAAGCACGGATCAGACCGGTGCCGGGGCCCGAATCAGGCCGTGCTGGTGACGAGTTCGGTTCGGGGTTTGCGCACTGGGCCGACCAGTAGCGCCGCGGCGATACTGAAGGCCATGCCGAGTGCGAAATAGCCTCGATAGCTGTCGGTTCGGGCGTGAATCGCACCGGCGACCGCCAAGCCGGCGGCCGCGGCGAGCTGATGGATCACCCACGCCGGTGCCAAGGTCCGGCCCATCCGGGCGGGGTCGAGGCCGCGGGAGATGATCGCCATGGTCAACGGAATGACCGGAAACGAGGCCGCGCCGAACACGACCGCAACCGCGATGGTTACGCTGGGCCCGGGAAGGCACACGGCAAGGGCGAGCGCGACTGTCCGCATCCCATACAGGATCTGCACCAAGGCCTCGGGTCGATACCAGCGCTGCAGTCGCGCCATGACCGCCGACATCAGTCCCGCCGCCACTGCCGCGACGGCCACCAGGCGACCGGCCTCGACGATCGACCAGCCGGTCTCGACCGCATGTTCGGGCAGCAACAGGACAACCACGTAGAGGGTCGCCGAATGCAAACCGAAGGAGATCAGCACTCGCCCTCGACCGGCCAATGACTCGGCTCGGCGGGCGACGCCGACGACATGATCGGCGGGCAGCACCCACCACAGCACACCGGTGACCACCAAGCCCGCGCCGCCGAGCAGTGCAAAGGTGACCCGAACTCCGACCGGCTCGAACAGCGCCGTGGCAACCCATGGCGTGATCAGCTGCCCCAGATTGATTCCCACCGCGGCCCTTGTGAGCGCCGGACCGACCTGATTTCCGAGCGCCCGCCCGATCAGCGTGGTGACCGCGAGCGTGGACGACGACGCGAACCCGATCCCACCGAGAAGGATGTAGACGGTGACGAATTCCCAGGTCGTGCGGACCGCCGCGAGCACAAGATAGCTCGCCGAGAGCAACGTCAGACCTCCGGTCAGCACTCGCTTCGCCCCGGCCCGGTCCAGCAGGCCGCCGACGAACGGCTGCGCCAGCCCCGTCGCCATGGTGGCGAGAGCTGCGGCGACGGCCAATGCCGTCGCATTCACCCCGTACGAGGCGGCCGCGGGCACGAAGAACACGCCCATGGAGAAGTTCAGCCCGAACGACACCGTCATAGCCGCCAGGCCGGCCCAGGCAATCCGTTCACGCCGCATGCCAACCACATCCTCTAACCGCTCAAATATATTTCAGTGGTTAAGAGTGGCTCCGCTAGATCTAACCTGTCAATGTGAGATAGATGGTTAAAATCCGGGAATATCGTCAGCGCCGCCCGGCAACATCACCACGCGGAATCGCCGCCCGAAAAACGACGGCGCGCCCACCCGAAAACGGGTGAGCGCGCCGGAATGCGCTGTACCGGATGAATCAGCGACCGATGGCCGCTGCCATCACGCGGACCGCCGAGACCAGGCCGTCGATCAGCTGGCCCTGCCGGAACGAACTCAGCGCCGCGGTGACGCCGAGCTGGCAGACGCGATCGTTCGCGCGGTCGGCGACATCGCGGCCCGCGCGCACCTCGATCGCCTTGTCGTTGGGCGAGACCGCGATGAGCACCGAGCGCGCCGCCTCCGGTGTGTCGGGGAAGATCGCGTCCGCGCCCGCGGCCGGGTCCTGGCCCAGATCGCCGATGTAGACGTTGAAGCGCACCTTGGTCGCGCGGGTCGCCTCGGTGAGCACGTTGTCCATCGTGAGCCGCTCGTGATCGTTGAACGGCGCCTCCTTGAACACGTCACCCGCCTCGTGCACGCCGGAGACGCGCCCGCTACTGGTGAGCGCGTATCCGTGCGGAAGATCGGCTTCGACCACCGCGGGCCACTTAGAACCTGCCACTTGCCCGTCCTCCGATCAGCTCCACCTCGGTGGCCTCGATGGCCGCATGGTGTCCATGCGAGGTCTCTGCGATGTGGTGACCCGGGACGGTCACCTCGTCGGTAGCACTCCACAGCACCGGCGACTGGGTCCACTTCTGGCCGAGGGCGAAGTGGACCGGCTTCTCGCCAGGCAGTGGCTTACCGAGAAACGACAACCCGGCTATGACGCCGTAGATCACCAGCGGAATGCCGGCGAAGATCAGCACTGTCTCGAGAATGCTCACGGGTCAAAGGTAGACGATCGTGTGTAGTAGTTCTTCGTCCGGTCGAGCCGTTCGCCTGTCCGCGTCCCTGCCGCCCTGCCGCGACCTGGGCTTTTTGGTCGTTCTCAGACCAACCAGGCCGTCGCGTTCGGCGGCAGCTGTCCGCCGTCGGACGGGGCGCTGGCCAGCAGCACATCCCCGGGCGGCAGCTGGATCGGCGCGTTCGAGGCGTTGAGCACGCAGACCAGTCCACCGGGCCGCCGGAACGCCAGACAGCCCGGCGGGCTGCCGTACCACTCGATCCGGTCCCCGGCGAACTCTGGCCGCAGCCGGCGCAGTTCGATCGCCATGCGGTACAGCGACAGGGTGGAGCCGAGCTCTTCCAGCTGCGCTTCTACCGTCAGCCCCGCCCACTCTGAGGGAATCGGCAGCCAGGGCGTGCCGGTGGTGAACCCGAACGGCGGCGCGGCGCCCTCCCACGGCAGCGGCACCCGGCAGCCGTCGCGGCCACGCTGGGTATGCCCGGAGCGCTCCCATACCGGATCTTGCAACACCTCGTCCGGCAGGTCGTCCACGTTGGGCAGTCCCAGCTCGGCGCCGTTGTAGATGAACACCGAGCCCGGCAGCGCGAGCTCCAGCAGGATCATCGCCCGCGCCCGCGCGACGCCGACCGCGCCGCCGCCGTACCGGGTTACCTCGCGCTCGATGTCGTGGTTGGACAGCGTCCAAGTGGGCACGGCGAAGACCGGCCCGACGGCGGCGAGCGAGTTGTCGATGGCGTCGCGCACCGCCTCGGCGCCGAACGCGGACTCGGCGAGACGGAAATTGAACGCCAAGTGCAGTTCGTCGGAGCGCACGTACTCGCCGAAGCGGATGTTGTCGTTCACCCACACCTCGCCGATGGTCACCGCGTCCGGATACTCGTCGACTACCTTGCGGATCCGGCGGTGGATCTCGTGGACCGCGGGGTTGTTGAAGCGCGGGTCGGTGTCGTCGTGTGCGAGCAGGGCCGAGACGGCGAGCTCGGGCATGTCGGGCAGGCCGTCGGGTTTGGCCATGCCGTGCGCCACATCGAGCCGGAACCCGTCCACGCCACGGTCGAGCCAGAACCGCAGGGTCTGCTCGAAATCGGCGGCGACCTCGGGATCGGCCCAGTTCAAGTCCGGTTGCTCGCGGGCGAAGATATGCAGGTACCACTGGCCCGGCGTGCCGTCGGGCTCGGTGACCCTGGTCCAGGCGGGTCCGCCGAAGATGCTCGGCCAGTTGTTCGGCGGCTCGGCGCCGCCGGGTCCGCGGCCGTCGCGGAAGATGTACCGCTCGCGTTCCCGGCTACCGGGGCCCGCCGCCAGCGCCGCGCCGAACCACGGGTGCTGATCACTGGTGTGGTTCGGCACCAGGTCCATGGTCACCTTGATCCGGCGGGCATGCGCCTCGGCGATCAGCGCGTCCATCGCGGCGAGACCGCCGAAGAGCTGGTCGATGTCGCGCGGATCGGCGACGTCGTAGCCGCCGTCGGCCATCGGGGAACGCATCACCGGACAGACCCACAGCGCGTCGACGCCGAGCAGTTCGAGGTAACCGAGTTTGTCCCGGACTCCGCCGAGATCACCGATCCCGTCGCCGCTCGAATCCGCGAAGGATCTCGGATATACCTGGTAGAACACGGCCGACCGCCACCACGGCTGGGTGGCGCGATCCACCGGGGCAGTCACGGCTGGTGCATCACTCACATCCGCCATAGTGCCAAAGCCGAATTCGCCCCCACCGCAATGCGGTCGACACACACCTCTCCCGGCGCGCGCGGACGCGTTGTCAGAAGGGGGCGTTCACCAACGAGTTGGCGGCCATTTCCAGGTAGTCCAGCAGCGCCTTGCGGTGCTCGTCGTCGAGGATTTCGGGCTCGATCTCCGCGACCGCGATACGCATGCAGCGCAACCAGGCGTCGCGCTCGATCGGTCCGATGGTGAACGGCATGTGCCGCATGCGCAGGCGCGGATGGCCGCGCTCGTCGGAGTAGGTGCGCGGGCCGCCCCAGTACTGCTCGAGGAACATCCGCAGCCGGCGCTCGGCCGGACCGAGGTCTTCCTCCGGATAGAGCGGACGCAGCACCTCATCGGCCGCGACCTCGCGATAGAACGTCGCGACGATCCGCCGGAACGTCTCCGCCCCGCCGACCGTCTCGTAGAACGACGTCGCTGTCTGCTCGCCCGAAGTCATAGACCCTCTCGATTCACCGGATGCGCCGCTGTCCATTGTGCCCGCACCGGCGCGCGGCTGCCCTCCCGCGGCCGCTCAGCGCCGGGAAACGTCGCGGGTGAGCTGCTCTTCAGCCACAGTTAACCGGACATTGTTGGAAATCACCGTGCAATGCGCGACGTTCCATGGTCAACTGGGTGACAGTCTCTGCTCCGCAGATACCACATGATCCTGCCAATCATGAAATCGAGGTCGAGATGAAGCAGCGACACAGTGCGCGGTCACACGAGGTGCGAGCGCACCGACAACTCCAGCCCGCCGACGTCCACAATCGTGGGTCGGGGGCTACTCCGCTGCACATCTTGTCCGAACACCACCCGGGCGGACATCGTGGCCATCACGACCACGGCCCCCGCCCCACCGCACCGCCCGCCGAGGGCACGAACTGGCTCAAGACCAGGGTGCTGCTTCTGAACGCCACCTACGAGCCGCTCACCGCTTTGTCCGCGCGCCGCGCGATCGTCCTCCTCATCTGCGACAAGGCCGACGCCGTTCACCACAACGACGAGGGACCTGTGGTGCACTCCGCCGAGACGTCGGTCGCCATTCCGTCGGTTATCCGCCTGCGCAGCTACGTCCACGTGCCCTACCGCGCCCGGGTGCCGATGACCCGCGCAGCCCTCATGCACCGGGACCGCTATCGGTGCGGCTACTGCGGCGGCAAGGCCGAGACCATCGATCACGTCATCCCGCGCAGCCGCGGCGGGGAACACTCCTGGGAGAACTGCGTCGCCAGCTGCGCGCCGTGCAACCATCGCAAGGCCGACAAGCTGCTCAGCGAACTGGGCTGGACCCTGCGCTCCCCGCTGGTCTCGCCGAAAGGCCCGCACTGGCGCCTGCTGTCGACCACCGCCGAACTCGACCCGGTGTGGTTGCAGTACCTCGGCGAAGGCGCGGCCTGAGCCCTCAGGTGTATTCGATCACCAGCGTCGCCCAGGTCGGCGACGCCAGGGCTTCGAACACATGCGGTTGATCGCCTGGGTAGGCGATATAGTCGCCGGGATGTAGCTCGACCGGCGCGTCTACCGGGCCGACCAGCGCGCGTCCCTCGGCGAGTAGCACGTGCTCGACGACGCCCGGGATGTGCGGGTCCGATCTGCGCGCATGCCCGGGTTCCGCGGTGATGCGGAACAGATCGCGGCGCGAGTTGGCCGGACCGGCGGCCAGCAACGTGGCTCGATACTCCGATTGCTCGGCGGCCACCACCGGGCCCTCCCCCGCCCGGATCACGTGCACGTTCGGGCGCGGCGGGTCGAGCAACCGGGAGAACGGCATGTCCAGCGCGACGCACAGCGCCCACAATGTCTCCAGGCTCGGGTTCCCGGTTCCCGATTCCAGTTGCGACAACGTGGATTTCGCGATGCCTGCACGATGGGCGACCTCGCTCAGCGACAACCCGGCCCTGGTGCGCTCGCGGCGCAGCGCGGCGGCGATCACCGCCTGGGGTGTCGTCGTCGCGTCCTGCTGCGTCATGCCAACAGAAAACCATATTGACGAACCGGCCTGCCATGTTCACCATAGGAAACATGCGTTCGATATGGCGAACACTGGGCCGAGATGGGCTGCTGGGCATCGCGGCCGTCTGCGCCGCCGTCGGCGTGATCGGGATCTCCTACGGGGCAACCGCGGTCGGTGCGGGCTTCCCGATCTGGCTGCCCGTCCTCCTCGGCTGCGTGGTGCTCGCCGGAAGCTCGGAGTTCCTTTTCCTCGGCATCGTGGCCACCGGCGGTAGCCCGCTCGCGGCCGTGCTCGCCGGGCTGCTGGTGAATGCCAGGCACCTGCCCTATGGACTGTCGGTTCCCGACGTGGTCGGCACCGGCTGGCGGCGGCCGCTCGGGGTGCATCTGATGAACGACGAGTCCGTGGCGCTGGCCATCGCGCAGCCCGACGCGCGGCGCAAGCGGACGGCCTACTGGGTCACCGGCGCCGGGGTGCTGCTCGCGTGGCCCGGCGGCGCGGCGATCGGAGCGTTGATCGGGTCAGTGGTCCCCGACACCTCGGCCCTCGGATTGGACGCGGTGTTTCCCGCGGTGCTGCTCGCGCTGGTGTTGCCCGCCCTCCGCGATCGAGCCACGCTCGGCGCGGTGGTCGCCGGCACCGCGGTCGCGCTGGCCAGCGCACCGTTCCTGCCCACCGGACTGCCTGTGCTGCTTGCCCTTTCGGGGGTGCTCGTCGCGGCGCGCGAACGACCGGCTCCAGCCGTCACACCGGAGGCGCGATGATGCTGGCCGCCGGAATATTCGCCCTCGCCGCGGGCACCTACGCCTTCCGCTGGGCCGGTCCGGCACTGCGCGAACGGGTCCGCATTCCGGCACGAACGGTGCGCCTGCTGGAGATCGGCGCGGTCGTCCTGCTCACCGCGCTGGTCGCCGTCACCACCCTGCCGCTCGGCTCGAGCGATCTCGGATTCGCCATGCCCGCAGGCGTTCTCGTCGGCGGAGCACTCGCCTGGAAGCAGCAACCCATCCTGGTCGTGATCCTGGCCGCCGCCTCGACCACCGCGCTGTTGCGATTGGTCGGCGTCTCCTGACCTGCCCGAAAGCCGTTCTCGGCCAGCGTTCTTCACCACTAATGCAGGGCGGCGCCGTCCCCTCCTGCTGACGGCGCCGCCCATCCTATCGATCGTTCCCGGGTGGCCTTCTGCTACTACGGAACTCGCCGCAGCACCCGGCACACACTCGGCCGCCCACAAGGCCCTCGCGCGCACTGCGGCGACAACGCGGCCGCCCGGCAGCAATGCACAGCGACAGCTTCAACGCGGCACCGGTGGCATCGGCGAAGTGCCCCGCATATGCCCAACCTCGACTTTCGAGCGAAGGGAGACGCCAACACCGTTCGTGGCCAAGTGGCCGCCACGTCCGCGACCAACTCGCCACAGGCACCCACCAGCACACCTCCACAGACGGCGGCCTCGATGCCGCGCTTTCCATCTCGCGCAACCACACCGGCTCCACTCCCGTTTTCGAGCGCAGCGAGATCGAGCATTGCCCGTTCGCGGCCCGGCTCGCGTCCGAGCGGCCGACGCGCAAGCGACGAAGTCGCGAGCGGCGGTCGCTCGGACGCGAGCCACAAAGGGGCCGCGAACACGCAGCGCCGCAGGCGCTGCAAATCGAACACAGCTCAGTGCGGCAGGAGTGGAATTCCACCGCCGAGGCGGCGAGCGACCGAGCCGTAGCGGGCGTCCAGCCGCAACCATGTTCTGGTGGCGCGCACCCGGACGATCTCGGCGGGCGGGATGCGGCGCGGATCGGCCTGCTCGCCCGAATGCGGGATGAAATCCATAGCGGTGAGCGCGAAGACGACCCGCATCGGCACCTGCACCTGTGTTCCCGCACCGGACACGGTCAGCACGGCCTGGTCGAGTAGCGAGGCCGGCGGGCCGTGGCTGCTACCGTGCTCCTTCGCCAGCCGCGCACCCTGTTCGGCGAGTTCGACCAGAGTGCGCGCGGGCACGTCGTCGACATGCGCGAAGCCGTCCGCGGGCGGCAGTGCGCCACGCCAGGCGGAGTCCATCGAATATCCGAGGTCGATCGGGCTGCCGCCGGCCAGCCCGGCCAGCACCAGATCGGCGCCGACGGTCACATCGTCGACGCCGAGCTCGGCGACCACGGTGCGCACCGCCAGCGCCTCGAAACCGGTGGCCACCCACGCGGCCACGTAGCCCTCCCCGCGGCGGCGCAGACGCACCACCGTCGCCGGGTCCAGCCGCGCGGCCCTGGTCAGGAACGTCGCGAGATTCTCCCGCTCCGCCGGATCGGACACGTGCAGCACTCGTTGTTCCGCCTTCACGGCTGCTCCGCGGTCACCACTGGACGATCACCGACCCACCAGGGCTCACTCCATCCACTCGGACAGATAGTCGCGTTCGGCGTCGGTGAGCCTGCGCAGCCGCTGCGCCCGCATGTCGAACGCCGCGATCTGGGTGGACGCGACCACCGCCGCCGGTGAGTCGGGCTCGGCGCCGGAGGCGCGCACCTCGTAGCCGATGGTGAAGTCGACCGCGCGCACCTGCTCGATCCACATCGCGATATCCAGCGGCGTGTCCTCGTGCCGCAGCTGGCCGCGGTAGCGGACCCGCAGGTCGGCGAGTACACAGCCCTCGCGTAGCGGGGCGGTCGGGCGGCCGTCCTCGAACAGCCACGGGATCCGCGCCTCCTCCAGCAGCGTCACCATGCGGGCATGGTTGACGTGCTGGAACACGTCCATGTCCGACCATCTGACGTCCACTTTGGCGTGGAAGCGCTTGGGCAGCACCAGACTGCCCGCGGCTGTCCCGTCTCTGTGCATCGACCTCGTCACCGTGGTACCTCCGATTGAGCGCCCACCCCGCTCACCATGCTCCGCACTTGCCGCGCTGCAACCGACAGCGTGGCGAGATCGTGGGTTCCGGACTCGAACAACTCCGACAGTGCCGCCCTGGCTCGGCCGAGGCGGGACTGGTTCTTCGACTCCCAGTATGCAATCTTCTCGTCCGCCGTCTCCTCGGGGTCGCCGCCGGAGAGCACGTCGAGGGTGAGTGAACGCAACGACCCGTACATGTCGTCGCGCAATGCCAGCCGCGCGAGTGCGTGCCAGCGGTCGCCGCGCTCGAGGTGGCTGACCGCCTGCAGCAGCCAATCGATCTTGAGGTGATCGTTGAGCGCGTAGTACAGCGAGCCGACCTCGTCGCCGTCTCGGTCGGTGATGTCGGCGATGTCCACGATGTCCAGCAACGGGAACAGATTGAGCAGGGCGAACACCTCGGTGGCCAGATCGGTCGGCGCGCCGCGCGCGATCAGCTCGGCGGACTGGTCGGTGAGCGTGGACACATGGTGCCCGCGCAGCCAGCTCGGCACCTTCGGTGCGAGTTCGCGTACCTCGTTGCAGTACCGGCTGATTTCCGAGCCGACCGCAATCGGCTGCGGCCGGTTGCTCAGCAGCCACCGGGACGCTCGATCCAGTGTCCGCTTGGTTTCCAGCTCGAGCAGGTCGCGCACCGAGGCGGGCGCGTCGCATGCCCGGATCCGCACCCACATCTCATGCAGGTCGAAGATCCCGCTGGCCGCGGCGAAGGCGCGCACCGCGTCGGTGGTGGTCGCGCCGATCTCCTCGTTCAACCGGTGCGCGTAGGTGACGCCGCCGTAGTCCACCATCTCGTTGGCGATCATGGTGGTGACGATCTCCCTGCGCAGCCGGTGCCGCTTGATCGCCGCGCCGAACCGGCTGCGCAGCGGCGTCGGGAAGTACTCGGGCAGCCGCGCGGCGAAGTACTGGCTGTCGGGCAGATCGGAATCGAGCAGATCGGCCTTCAGCGACAGCTTCACATGCGCCATCAAGTTGGCCAGCTCCGGCGATGCCAGACCCGCGCCGTCCTCCAACCTGCGCTTCATCTCCTGATCCGAGGGGAGCGCCTCGAGTTCGCGATCCAGGCCGCGGCGCTGCTCGAGATCCTCGATGAGCCGCATCTGGACGCTGAGCATCTGCGCGGCCTCGGTGCGCGATATGCCCATCAGGAAGTTCTGCGCCACGTTGTCCCGCAGAACCAGCTGCGCGACCTCGTCGGTCATCGAGGCCAGCAGGGGGTTGCGGTCGGTGTCGGGCAGCTGTCCGCTGGAGACGACGGCGTCCAGCAGAATCTTGATGTTCACCTCGTGGTCGGAGCAATCCACACCCGCCGAGTTGTCCAGCGCGTCGGTGTTCATCTTGCCGCCGTTGCGGCAGAACTCGATACGGCCGAGCGCGGTCGCACCGAGATTGCCGCCTTCGCCGATCACCTTGACACGCAACTGGTTTCCATTGACGCGGACCGCGTCGTTGGACTTGTCGCCCACCTCGGCGTTGGTCTCCGCGCTCGCCTTGATGTAGGTGCCGATGCCACCGTTCCACAGCAGGTCTACCGGCGCGAGCAGGATCGCGCGAACCAGTTCCGGCGGCGACAGCGATTCGACGTCGTCGGCCAGTCCGAGCGCCGCCCTGGCCTCCGGGCTGATCGGCACCGCCTTCACCGTCCGGTCCCACACGCCGCCGCCGGTACTGATCAGCGAGGCGTCGTAATCGGCCCACGACGAGCGCGGCAACGCGAACAGCCGCTGTCGTTCTGCGTAGGAGATGGCCGCATCCGGATTCGGGTCGAGGAAGATGTGGCGGTGGTCGAACGCGGCCACCAAACGGATGTGCTCGGACAACAGCATGCCGTTGCCGAACACGTCACCACTCATGTCACCCACACCCACAACGGTGAAATCCTGCGTCTGCGTGTCGATCTCCATCTCACGGAAATGCCGCTTGACACTCTCCCACGCACCCTTGGCCGTGATCCCCATCGCCTTGTGGTCATAACCCGCCGACCCACCCGACGCGAACGCATCACCCAACCAGAACCCATAACTCAGCGCCACATCGTTGGCGATATCCGAAAACGTCGCCGTCCCCTTGTCCGCGGCCACCACCAGATACGTGTCATCACCATCCCGGCGCACCACCCGAGCAGGCGGCAACACCTCACCACTCGCACGATCCACATTGTCGGTGATATCCAACAGACCCGAGATAAAGGTCCGATAGCAGGCAACACCTTCCGCACCCAGCGCCTGCCGATCCGCGACCGGATCACCAGTCGCCGCGGGCGGTTGTTTGACCACGAAACCACCCTTCGCACCCACCGGCACGATCACCGCGTTCTTCACCGCCTGCGCCTTCACCAAACCCAGGATCTCGGTGCGGAAATCCTCCAACCGATCCGACCACCGCAACCCACCACGCGCCACCGGCCCGAAGCGCAGGTGCACGCCCTCGACCCGCGGGGAGTACACGAAGATCTCGAACTGCGGACGGGGCCTGGGCAGTTCGGCGATCTCCTGCGGTTCGACCTTCACCGAGACGTAATCGCGCGACCTGCCTTCCCTGTCCGTCACGTAGTAGTTGGTCCGCAGCGTCGCTTTGACCAAGCCCAGCATCGCGCGCAGGATGCGGTCCGCGTCCAGGCTGACGACATCATCGATCCGGCCGCGCACCTTGACCTCCAGCTCGGCGGCATGCTCGGCGGAGACGGTATCGGGATCGAAACGCGCCGCGAACAGGTCGACGAACAATCGCGCGATATCCGGATAGGTGAGCAGCACCCGGCAGATGTTCGCCTGGCTGTACGGAAAACCGGCCTGCTGCAAGTACTTCGCGTAGGTCCGCAGGACCGAGACGGCCCGCCACGGCAGCCGGGCGCGCAGTACGAGCTCGTTGAGACCGTCCGCCTCCGCGCGCCCATACCACATCGCGTCGAACGCTTCCACGAACCGTTCGCGCAGACCCCGCACCTCCTCCTCCAGCACATCGGCGCGCTTGGAGGACTCGAGCAGCTCCGCGTCCAAATCCCGGTCCAGCGAACTGCGCAGCAATTCGGGACGGGCCAGCAGACCGAAGTCGTAGATCCACCGCTCACCGCCCGCGCCGCCGTCGGCCGCCGTCTCCAGCTCGACCTGGTACGGCCGCTCGTCCACCACCTCGACGCCGAGACTCTGCAACACCGGGAGGACCTGGCTCAGTGAGATGCCCCGGCCGCCGATGTAGAGCGTGAAGCGCCACGAACCCGGTTCCGAATCCGGCTTGCGGTACAGGTATTGGTCGATGCCGCCGTCCCGCAGCCGCTCCAGTCGCACGATGTCGGCGAGTGCGCGGGCGGCGGCGAAATCCTGTTTGTAGCCCTCGGGGAAGGCTTCCGCATACCGTTGCACCACGGCGGGATCGAGCACCGCCGACGTATTCACCTCGTCGTTCAGGTGGTCGTCCCAGGTGCGGCTCGCCTCCGCGAGCAGGTTTTGCAGCCGCAACCGATTGCCCTCGGAGGTATCGGCGGCCGGCACCGCCGGACGCGGAGCGCCGGACTCGGCCTCCGCCATCCGCACCGTGAAATACACACGGGCCAAGTCGCTTTCGCCCACTCGCGCGGAGTAGTCGATGGACACGCCGCCCAATTCGCGGACCAGGATGTCCTGCATCTCCAGCCGGACCCGGGTGGTATACCGGTCGCGCGGCAGGTAGACCAGGCAGGCGACATAGCGGCCGTAGGCGTCCGCACGCAGGAACAGGCGCACCTGGCGGCGCAGGCCCACGCTCAGCACGGCGGTCGAGGTGCGTCGCAGCGTCTCGGCGTCGGAGGAGAACAATTCGGTGCGCGGGAAGGACTGGATGACCTCGAGCATCGCCTGACCGGAGAACGAATCCAGATCGAATCCGCTCGCCTCGATCGCCGACCGCACCCGGCGTTCGATCACCGGGATATCCAAGACGTTCTCGTGTACCGCCGTGACGGTGAAGACGCCGATGAACAGATGCTCGCCGATGATCGTCCCGGTCGCGTCGAAGTCGGCGACGCCGACGAAGTACGGGTACACCGAGCGGTGCACGGTGGCGGGCACCAATCCCTGGGTCAGCGTGAGCAGCGGACGGTCGCCGCCGTTGACCGGAACGTGGAAGTCGGTGCCGACGTCCGGGCGCAGCACGCCGAGGCAGGTGCCGGGCAGCATGGTGGACGTCTCCTGGCCCTGGCCTGCGCTGAGGCGGTAGCGGGCATAGCCGAGGACGGTGAAGTTTCCCTGCGCCAGCCAGCGCAGCAGATTGGCCGTGTCGACCAAATCGGTCGCGGCGAACGGCGCCGTCCCGGACTGCGCGGCGAGTTCCAGGTCGTCGGCCAGCTTGCCCTGCACGTCCCGGATGGCTTCGGTGTCGCCGATCACCTGGCGCACGTCGTCCACCACGTCCGGGACGGCGGCCTCGACCCTGGCCAGCAGCGCCGGGCTGGTCGACGGATGCAGTTGCACGTGCATCCAGGATTCGCGGAGCCCGGCCGGGCCGGTGCCGTCGACCTCATGCGGTGCGGCGTGCGTCAGCCGCCCGTCCGCGTCCCGCTCGACCTCGAAGATCGGGTGGATGATCTCGCTGACGCTGACACCCATCCGGCTCAACGACGAGCTGATCGACTCGACCAGCAGCGGCATGTCGTCGGTGACGATCTGCACCGCGGCGCCGACCCCGAATTCGTCATCAGGGTGGTACACCCGTACCAACGCGCGACGGGGGAGGCGAGTCACCGCCAGCTCCATGTGCCGGCGGAAGATCTGCGTGATGCCGGTGATCGCACAGTCCACATCGCCCGCGTCGACGTGGCGGAAATACGCTTCCTCGAGCGTCGCGAGGTCGCCGCGCAGTGACTGCGGCAAACCCGCGGCCCACGCCGCGCTGGACAATTCGGACGAGACGGTCATTTTTCGCCAACTCCCTCGGATATCGGTTCCGTAACAAAGTGACGCCGGTCCGAGAGTAACTGTGCGCCGAAGACGCGTGGGTGAGTTCCCTTCCGATATCCGGGTATTCACCACGACCGCGGAGTTCGCCGCTCAGGTGCCGAGGCCCAACGGTCGGCCTCGGCGCAGTACAAGATCGGACCCGCGAACGTCAGGTGAGCGCTACAGGTCGTATCCGCGGCAGTGGCGCCGTACCGGTACCTCGGGTCAGCTCGGCCACCGCGTCGGTGGTCCCGGCCACCGATTGCTCGAACTGCGCCTGCGCATTCACAACTCCCACCCTAGCGAGCTACGCGCGGGTAGGTGTCACTCCTGGTCCGGGTTGTCGGCGAAGGTTCAACGCGCCGCTTCGTCGGGGCAACCGTCCACCGCGCCGCCCTGAGACTCGTGGCGTCCCAAGAGACTCGCGCGACCGAGGCTCGCACCACAAACTGTGCAATACGCGGCCCGCCGTCAGAGACGAGCGGGCCGGTCGAGCGGGTGGGTGCAAAACCAGCCGCACCCACCCCTCCGTAGCCGACTCAGCCGCGAGTCAGCTTCCGGTGCGTAACCCGGTGCGGGCGGGCCGCTTCCGGGCCGAGACGCTCCACCTTGTTCGCCTCGTACGCCTCGAAGTTGCCTTCGAACCAGAACCACTTGGCGTCGTTGTCCGCGTCGCCTTCCCACGAGAGGATGTGGGTGCAGGTGCGGTCGAGGAACCAGCGGTCGTGCGAAATGACCACGGCGCAGCCGGGGAACTTCTCCAGGGCGTTCTCCAGCGAGCCGAGGGTCTCCACGTCGAGATCGTTGGTCGGCTCGTCGAGCAGGATCAGGTTGCCGCCCTGCTTGAGGGTCAGCGCCAGGTTGAGGCGGTTGCGCTCACCACCGGAAAGCACGCCCGCGGGCTTCTGCTGGTCGGGACCCTTGAAACCGAAGGCGCTCACGTAGGCGCGCGACGGCATCTCCTGCTGGCCGACCTCGATGTAGTCCAAGCCGTCGGAGACCACCTGCCACACCGTCTTCTTCGGGTCGATGCCCGCACGGTTCTGGTCGACGTAGCTCAGCTGGACCGTCTCGCCGACCTTCACTTCGCCGCTGTCGGGCTGCTCGAGCCCCACGATGGTCTTGAACAGCGTGGTCTTGCCGACACCGTTCGGCCCGATGACACCGACGATGCCATTGCGGGGCAGGGTGAACGACAGATCTTTGATCAGCTGGCGGTCGCCGAAGCCCTTGTCCAAGTGCTCGACCTCCACCACCACGTTGCCCAGACGCGGGCCGTGCGGAATCTGGATCTCTTCGAAGTCCAGCTTCCGCATCTTCTCGGCCTCGGCCGCCATCTCCTCGTACCGACCGAGGCGGGCCTTGTTCTTCGCCTGCCTGGCCTTGGCTCCGGAACGCACCCAGGCGAGTTCTTCCTTGAGCCGCTTCTGCAGCTTCTGGTCCTTCTTGCCCTGCACCTCGAGGCGCTCGGCCTTCTTCTCCAAGTAGGTGGAGTAGTTGCCCTCGTAGGGGTAGGCACGGCCGCGGTCGAGCTCGAGAATCCACTGCGCGACGTTGTCCAGGAAGTACCGGTCGTGGGTGACCGCCAGCACGGCGCCCTGGTACTGCGCGAGATGCTGCTCGAGCCAGTTCACGCTCTCCGCGTCCAAGTGGTTGGTCGGCTCGTCGAGCAGCAGCAGGTCGGGCTTGCTCAGCAGCAGCTTGCACAGCGCGACCCGGCGGCGCTCACCACCGGAGAGAGTGGTGACCGGCTCGTCCGGCGGCGGGCAGCGCAGCGCGTCCATCGCCTGCTCGAGCTGCGAGTCGATGTCCCACGCGTCGGCGTGGTCCAGCTCCTCCTGGAGCTTGCCCATCTCGTCCATGAGCTCGTCGGAGTAGTCGGTGGCCATCAGCTCGGCGATCTCGTTGAACCGGTCCAGCTTGACCTTGATCTCGCCGAGACCCTCCTCGACGTTGCCGCGGACGGTCTTCTCCTCGTTCAGCGGGGGCTCCTGCTGGAGGATGCCGACCGTGGCGCCGGCGGCGAGGAACGCGTCACCGTTGTTCGGCTGGTCCAGTCCGGCCATGATCTTCAGCACGCTGGATTTACCCGCGCCGTTCGGGCCGACGACGCCGATCTTGGCGCCGGGAAGGAAGTTCAAGGTGACATCGTCGAGCACGACTTTGTCGCCGTGCGCCTTGCGAACCTTCTTCATCTGGTAAATGAACTCAGCCATAAGTGTGCAGCCTATCGGTGCGGGAAACGAGAGGACGAAGCAGAGCTACCACTGCCGCCGGACGAAAACCGGTCATGCGATCAAGTACCGACGGGCTCGGGCGCGCTGCCGCGGGGAGGTGTGGAGCCTACGGCCGCGACGTCCTCCCCCAGCGCGCCGCCGGCCGGCTCCCGATTGTCAGCGCTCGAACCCGCCGAAGTATTCCGCGGGGCCGGATCGGACCATCGCGTCACCTGCGCGGCACAGCGGGACAGGTCTGGGCCGACCGCGGTGGCACGCATCTCCAGATCCCGGCGCTCGACGCCGTCCTTGCTGCGGTATTCGTGCGAGCGCAACTGACCGTAGGCGATGATCGGGTCGCCGCGGCGCAGGGACGCGTCGACCCCCGCCACCAACCTGCGCCAGCAGCTGACGGTGAGATACAGCGTGCCGTTGTCCACCCACTGCCCCGAGCTGTGCTCGAGCCTGCGGGAGTTACTCGCCAGCCGGAACGTGACCACCTGTTCGCCATTGGTCAGATCCCGCTTGATCGGATGAGTAGCGATCGTTCCGATGACGGTCGCGTTCGCCTCGTACATGGTTGGCCCCTTCGCATTCGGATCCGGGCTGGTCCGGATTTCCTCCCCCTCCAGGAGGGCACCTCCAGCGTGCTCGGAATCCACGCGCGGCGGGAGACTCGATCCGCGAATGTGCACAACTGTCCGACTTGTGAAAATCGGATCCTTCATAGGCGCTCGGTCAGAACACAGCCACGTCGGTGTTCGCACCGCACAGGACGACGATCGGCCGCTCATCCGGCGCGGGGACGTACGCGCCGCTGTGAATGGCGGCCAGCGCCGCGGCCCCCGTCAACTCGACCAGGATGCGGAACTCGCGCCACAGGTACTCGCGCGCCGCGCCGATCGCATCCTCGCTGACCAGCAGCGACCGCACACGGTTGCGGCGGGCGACCTCGAGCGCGATGTCACCGATCCGGGTCGGGCCGAGCGAATCCACGGTGACGCGGGAGCCGGCCACATCCACGGGATGGTCCGCCTCTAGCGCCGCACCGAGGATGGCGGCCCCCTCGGGCTCGATCCCGATCACCTGCTGACGGCGCCCGAGTGCGGCCGCGATCCCGGCGACCAACCCGCCGCCGCCCACCGCGGCCAGCACCGGCGGTCGTCCGCGCACCTGCTCCTCGAGCTCCAGCCCGATCACGCCGATCCCGGCGACCACCGCGGGCAGGTCATAGGCGTGCAGTAGCAGCGCACCGCGATCGGCGGCCAGTTCGGTCGCGTGCCGCCGCGCCTCGGCGTAGCTGGTTCCATACCAGAGCACTTCGGCGCCGTGCGACCACATCGCCGCGACCTTGGTGTGCGGCGCGGTCTCCGGCACCACCACGGTGCAGGACTTGCCCAGTCGCGCGGCGGCCAGCGCGGCCGCGATGCCCGCGTTGCCGCCGGACGCGATGACGACCTGATCGATGCCCTGCCCCGACTCCAGCAGCGCGTTCAGGCTGCCGCGTACCTTGAACGTCCCGGCGTGCTGGAGGTGCTCGAGCTTCAGCGTCACCGGCACCGGACCGGACGGGCTCGCGACGGACGTGTGGAAGACCGGGGTTTTGCGAATCTGCCCGGCCATCCGCCTGCGCGCGCTTCGCACGTCCGACCGTTGCACCCGCCCGACCGGTCTGTGTGCGGAGACCGTGGTGGCGCGTTCACTCACTTACGCACTTCTCCATCTCGCTTGGCCAGTTCGGCGAACATGGCGTTGTGTGCGGCGAGGGCGGCGTCGTTGTCGCGTTCGGCGGCTCGGTCGGTGCGCTGCGCGAGCCGCTGGTCGCTGCGAGACCATTGGATCAGCAACGCCAGCATCACCACCACCAGGGGAACCTCGCCGCTGGCCCAGGCCAGGCTGCCGCCGGTGCGCTGGTCGCCGAGCAGGTCGGCGTTCCAGCCGAGGCCGAGACCGCGGTAGAACCAGCCGCCCAGCACCGTGGCCATGCTCATCAGCGCGATCCCGAAGAACGCGTGGAACGGCAGCGAGCCGAACACCATGGCGAGCTTGGTCAGCGGCTGCACCTGCCGAGGTTTGGGATCGATGCCGATCACCACCCAGTAGAACAGGTAACCGCTGAGCAAGAAGTGCAGGTTCATCAACAGGTGCGCCGCGTGCGAGTCGGCGTAGGTGTCGAAGATGCCGCCCAGGTACAGCGCGTAGAAACCGGCGACGAAGATCGCCGAGGCGACGACCGGATGGGTCAGGAAACGCGACACCGGGTTGTGCACTGCCGCCAGGAGCCATTCCCGCGGACCCGGCACGCCGCCGCGGCCGGCGGGCTTCAGCGCCCGCAGCGCCAGCGTCACCACCCCACCCAGCGCGAACAGGATCGGCGCCAGCATCGACAGCGCCATGTGCGCACCCATGTGCACGCTGAACATCGCGGGCGAATACCGGCCGACTCCGGAGGAGGTAGCGATCAGCAGCACCACGCAGCCGGACAGCCAGGCGAACGTGCGCCCGACCGGCCACGCGTCCCCGCGCGCACGCAGCCGCCGCACACCGAGCAGATACAGCACCGCAAGCACGATCGACAGCGTTCCGAAGATCAGGTCGAACCGCCAGTCGAACAGCAGCCGCGCGAGGGTCGGAGGCCCGGCCAAGTTGTAGCCGAGTTCCACTTCGGCCGGCGTGGGGACCGAGTCGGGCGGTGGCGGCGGCGTGCGCCCGAGCCCTACGGCGAGTCCGACGGTCGCGGCGAAGATCAACACCTCGACGCCCGCGTACCGGACCAGCGCCGCACGATCGCCGGCATCCGCCGCCAGAGCGGGCAGCGCGGCGCGGCGCTGGAGGTAGCCGAAAACCCCCAGCAGCACCAACGCGGCGGCTTTGGCCAGCACCAGCCTGCCGTAAGTGCTGGTGAAAAGTTCGTCCAGTGGTACCCGCACCCACGAGTTGAGCACGCCGCTGACCGCGATCACGGCGAAGGCGACGGTCGCGGTCAGCGAGAAACGCCGAGCCGCCACATCGGTGTGCGCCCCGCTGCGCAGGGCATGCGCCAGCACCGCGAACAGTCCGCCCACCCAGACCGCGGACGAAACCAGGTGCAGGATAAGGCTGTTGGTGGCGACATCGTGCGATCCACCCGAGGACGAATGTCCGGTCAACGCCAACGGCATCATCGTGAGGATCGAGGCGCCGAACAACGCAGGCGTCCAGCCCCAGCGCAACGCCAACCTGCACCCGACCGCGACGATCAGCGCGAAGATCACGGTGGTGCGCCAGGCACCGGCCAATTCGACCTGCGCGATCGCCCGCCACAGACTCTCCGGGCGGAGGATGCCGGTCACCGGCTGGCCCGTTGTGTCGGAGACGGTGAGCGGCACGAGCAGCGCCGCGCAACACGCCCAGACCAGCGCGAAGTTCGATGCCCTCCGCACCGCGCGGTATCCGCCGACGTCCAGCAGGCCGTTCGGCTGTGGCGGCGCCAAGAACGCCGCGAACAGCAAAGAGCCGACCGTCAGCGCCGCGGACAGATCGGCCAGCGCACGGACCGCGGGCAGGCCGTAGGTGGTCGACGCGCCCGGGTCCGGAATGCCGAGCAAGCTCAGCGCCTGCGCCGCGGACAGCCCCACCACCAGTGCCGCGACCACGGCCGCGACTGCCCCGGACAACGCCGTGACCGCCGCGAACGTCGCTCCGGACCGGGAAGCCTCGGCATCGGGAGCGGCGGACGGGGTAGACGCGGACGACATGCGACTGAGCGTAGTTCGGCGAGTATTCCGTGGCCCGGTCGGGTTTGGGCGGATATTCTGGGCCGCGGATCAGCACAGTGCGTCGACTACGGTCTCGGGGTGGCTGAAACGTTGCTACTGCTAAGAAACCAGCGACCTGGACGGTCGCTATAATTGGCCCGCTGGACAGCACGGCCAATGTCGGCCATGGTGGAACCCACTGCCTCCGTAGCTCAGTTGGATAGAGCAAGGGCCTTCTAATCCCTAGGTCGCAGGTTCGATTCCTGCCGGGGGCGCAACAGCACTGGTGACCTGCAAAGATGCCGGTCCCCAGTGCTATTACCCGGTAGCCGCGAAACTCAAACACCAAGAAATCTTCGCCGGGTGGCCCGTTCCCCGTGTTAGTGGTGCGCAGATCCAGCCCGGCTCTCCCGACATCTTCGCGAGCGGGTTGCGGGGCGGCACGCCGCCGCACTCGCGACGGTGCTGCCCGGTGCGTATGGCCGCTCGCCGTGGACGCGGAGTACACGCCGCAGTCGATTCGAACCCCATCGAGCAACCGGCCCCGCTACAGCGGGCGTTCTGCTTCAATCGATATATGTGCAGGTGGATGGCTTATTCAGGGGAGCCGATCCTAGCCGAGGCGCTTCTGTTCCGGCCGAAGCATTCGCTGATCGACCAGAGCTTGCACTCCCGGCTCGGCGCGACGACCACCAACGGCGACGGCTTCGGGATCGGCTGGTACGGCTTGGGCGGGCGACCGGCGGTGTTCAAGAACATCGAACCGGCGTGGAACGACGAGAACCTGCGGGAAGTCGCGGCACAGGTCCGGACGCCGATGCTCTTCGCACACGTGCGCGCGTCGACCGGTACTCCGGTGCAACGCAGCAACTGCCACCCGTTCCGGCACGGACACTGGTTGTGGATGCACAACGGGGCGCTGAACGGTTTCCACGAGACCAAACGGGACCTGATCAACGCGGTGGGGCCGTCGCTTTTCCCCGACATCCAGGGTTCGACCGACTCGGAGCTGTTGTTCTTCCTCGCGCTGACCTTCGGGCTGCCCGACGACCCGCTCGGCGCCGTCGCCCGTGCGGTCGGCTTGGTCGAGGAAGTCGGCCACGCCCACGACATCGCCGCCCCGGTCCAGATGACCGTCGCGACCACCGACGGCAAGTCGATGTGGTTCTTCCGTTACTCCAGCGAACGGCAGACGCGAACGCTGTACTACTCCACCGACATCGCCACCCTGCGCGCGCTGCATCCCGAGGTCGAGGTTCTGTATCAGCTGGGGGAGGAAGCACGGTTCGTGGTCTCCGAGCCGCTGCGCGACCTACCCGGAGCCTGGAACGAAGTCCCGGAATCATCGGCCGGTGTGATCTATCCAGGCCACGACGAAATCGTCCGCTTTCAGCCGATCGCTCCGTGACGCGGTGCGGCCCGCGTCCCGCCGCCCTCGCGTCATCCACCTCGCCGAGCGTGCCGCCGCTGGGCGTTCCCACGACGACGGATAACTCGCGATTCGTTCTGGTGCGCACGGTTTTACGTCGACGAGCTGCACACCGACCAGGACGGTATGGACGACCGCCGCCACCGTGCTCCTGCGTCGTGCGCGGTTCGTCTCGGTGATCATCGCGACGCAGGGATAGTGTCTCCGAAAGAGTGCCAAGCCTTCCCCGCCTGCGCACCGGGCGGTAGGGTGAACTCTTTGTGCGCGGCATACCGGAGGGGGACGGACAGTGTGCCGTCGGAGAACGAATTCGCAGCGCCGTCGTCCTCTACGCAGCTCTGGTGGGCGCCGGATTCCGCAGACAGTGGCAGTACAAACTGGCCATGTTCGCCGGGCTGTTCACCAACTGCGTATTCGGCTTCGTACGTGCGGCCGTGCTGGTCGCGGCGGTGGACGCCGCGGGTGACTTCGGCGGTTACGACCAGGGCAGCATCGGCGCGTACGTCTGGATCTCCCAGGGACTGCTCGGTGCGGTGCAGTTCATGGCAGCCCCGCTGGGCGAGCTGGACGATCGGGTGAAGACCGGCGACATCGCGATCGACTTCCTGCGCCCGGTCGACATCCAATGCGGTTATCTCGCCGATGATCTCGGACGGGCGGCCTGCACGTTCCTGCCGCGCGGGCTGCCGAGCGTCCTGGTCGGCACGCTCACCTTCGGCCTGGCGATGCCCGCGACGCCCGGCCCCTACCTGCTCGGCATGGTGAGTGTGCTGCTTGCCGTAGTGGTTTCGTTCCTGTGCCGGTTCGTCGTGGTGCTGATCGGGTTCTGGGTCGTGGACACCCGCGGCATCCGCGCCCTGTACTACGCCTCCGGGACGTTCCTCGCCGGACTCTTCGTGCCGGTGCACATGTTCCCGTCGTGGCTGGCCGCGCTCGCGGCGGCCACTCCCTTTCCGTCGATCCTGCAGGTGCCGGTCGACGTGCTCTCGGGGCGGATCACCGGAGCGCAGGCCTGCTCGGTCGTCGCCGTCCAAGCGTTCTGGGTGCTGGCGATCGGGATCGCCGGGCGCGTGCTGCTGCTCGCCGGACGCCGCAGGCTCGAGGTGCAGGGTGGTTGAACTCGCTCCGCCTCGCTCCGGTACGTGGTCGACGCCCTATGTGGCGGTGTTGCGCTCCAGGATCCGCGCACAGCGCAGCTACCGATTGTCGTTCGCCAGTGATGTTGTCAGCGCGTTCATGTTCGGCCTGATAGAACTCGCCGAAGTGTGGCTGATCTTCCGTAGCGCGCGGGTGCTCGGCGGGCTCGACCTGGACGCCGCGCTACTGCTGTTCGGACTGAGCCACACCAGTTTCACGTTGTCCCAAGTGTTGTTCGGCCATCTCGACACGCTGCCCGTCCTGATCAGGCTGGGACAGCTCGACGCCTATCACCTCCGCCCGCAACCGCTGCTGCTGCAATTGATCACCAGCGACATCTCGCTGCGCAGATTCGCCCGCGCGTCGGTGTCGATCGTTGCGCTCGGAGCCGGGTTGGTGCGCAACGACATCGAGTGGGGAGCAGGCACCACCACACTGCTGACGCTGACGCTGCTCGGCGGTATCGCCCTGTTCGGCGGAGTGTTCGTCTGCGCCGCCGGGCTGCAGTTCTATCTGATCGATGGTTCCGAACTCACCAACAGCTTCACCTACGGCGGCTCGTTCGCCGCGACGCAACCGGCGTCGGTGTTCCCCACGCCGATGAAGCTGTTGTTCGGATTCGCCATACCGGTCGCCTTCACCGCCTATCTACCCACCCTCGCGCTCCTTCGACTGCCCGGTCCGGCCCTGCTGCCCTCCTGGTTGGCCTGGCTGACTCCGGTCGCGGCGCTGTGGGTGTGGCTACTGGCGCTGGGTTTGTGGCGCTCGGGCACACGGCATTACCAGGGAGGCGGCGGATAGGCATGGCGCAGTCGGGGCGCGCGGAAGCGATCATCGACATGAACGACCTGACCAGGCAATTCACTCTGTACCGCAAGGACGGCCGACGCTGGCGCCGACGCCGCGAAACACTCACCGCGGTCGACGGGATGACCGTCCGGATCGAGCGGGGCGCGGCCGTCGGCTACATCGGCGCCAATGGCGCGGGCAAGTCCACCACCATCAAGATGCTCACCGGCATCCTGGTGCCCACCTCGGGCAATGTGCGCACCTGCGGGCTGGACCCGGTGCGGCAGCGGCGCGAACTGGCCGGGCGGATCGGCGTGGTTTTCGGGCAACGCTCCCAGCTGTGGTGGGATCTGCCACTGCGCGAATCCTTTTCGATTCTCGCCGCGATCCACCGGCTGGAACCGGATGCCGCGCGCAAGCGCGCGCACGAGCTGATCGAGCAGCTGGAGATGGCGGAGACCCTCGACACACCGGTGCGGCAACTGTCGCTCGGCCAGCGCATGCGCGCGGAAGTGGCGGCCGCACTGTTGCATTCGCCGGAATTGGTGATCCTCGACGAGCCGACGATCGGTCTCGACGTGCTGTCCAAACAACGGCTGCGGGAGTTCCTCCGCGCCGAGCGCGCCGAGCGCGGCACGACCCTGCTGCTCACCACCCACGACATGGGCGACATCGAAAGGCTCTGTGGCCGTGTGCTCGTCGTCGACCACGGGCGGCTGGTGTACGACGGTTCGCTGACCGGTTTGGCGGCCACGGTCGGCGCCCGCCGCGTCCTGGTGGTCGATTTGGCCGAACCTGCGCCGGACTTCGACGACCTGCCCTCAGCCCAACTGCTCAGCAGTGAAGGCAACGGCATGCGGCAGCGGTTGGCCTTCGATCCGGAGCGGATCACTGCCGCACAGTTGCTTGCCGCCGTGTCCGACCGTGCCGAAGTGCGGGATCTGTCGATCGAAGAGCCGGAGATAGAGGACGTGGTCCGCCGGATATACGAATCCGCCCGCTGAGGCGGGCGGATTCACTATGGATGACCGGCATCCGGGTTCAGTCGGCTTCGCGTGGCCCTTGGTCGAGCCGGAACGGCGGATACTCGTCGCGCATCAGACTTGCGTAGGCCTGAACGCGAATGATCCAGCGGTTGATGCCCATCACGAAGTCGTAGACGCCCTGCGGGTAGCGCGCCGTGAACAGCAGCGCGATCAGCGCGACGATCAGCAGAATGCTCATCAGCGGGAAGGAGGGACCGCTCCAATCGTCGCCGCCGCTCATCCCGATCGCGACTCCTCCGCTCACCATCGCGCCGACGATCAGGTAGTGCGGAATAGCCAGCAGCCACCATTTCACCAGCACCAAGCCGCGGTGCAGGGTGTCCGGATAGTCGATTTCCAGATCGGCCGGATACTCCGCGCTCGGCTGCAAGCTGAACGGCGGGTACTTGTCGGTGCCGAGCACCGACAACGCGTAGAACGTGACCCGCCAGCCCCAGCGCATGACACCGACATTGAAGTCGAACAGCGCCCGCGGGTACGTGCCGGTGATCAGGATCGCGAAGAAGGCGACGATCGTGAGGACCAGGTACGCGACGTGCAGGAAGAACAGCACGATGTAGTGCGGGATGGCCAATAGCCACTTGACCAGCCACATCCACCGCGACAGCTCCGGGTCCAGATCTCCCCGAACGCGAATCGGGTCGGCCGCCGCGACGGACTTCTCAGGTTCCATGATCGACACTCCTTCCGGTTGTTTGTGATTCAGGCCACAAACAGTGCGGTATGTCCTGATTGTGGCGCATCCGGTCATTCGGAAACGGCACCATCCGATACCGACACGCCAACAAATCGGTGCAGCATGGCGTGGCGCGCGACGGCCCTGCCGCAACGCCCGCGCAGCCCAGCGCCGGCAGCCTTGCCGGCAGTGCCCGCGAATCGCACTACGCCACGGCGACATGAATACTGACGGACATTTCGACCAATCGCGTTGACCCTGGAGGCAACTCGGTTATGCGCAAATCTCGTCCGGTTGTGGTGGTCGTCGGTGTACTGATGATCGCCGTGCTGGTGTCGCCCCGCGGCCACCTCCACCACACCGCAGCAGCCATTCCGGGATTGCGCCGAGGCGCGGGCTACGGGGAAGGCGCCGGTGCGGCGAAACGACCCCGGCTACTCGATCCGGCTGGACCAGTTGGACGGCACGGCCTGCGCGGTTCGGCCGTCCGTCATCCCCCGCTGACCATCGCGCGGAGCGGCTCCACCGATCGGGTCGGCCGCCCGGCCGCTACCTCGGGGGATCGGTCAGACAGGTCCGTTCGACTGCGCCGAGTACAGGCTGACTTCGCCGTCCTCGCCGAGAAATGCGTTGACCAGCATGGTGCGGGTGGCGCGGAGCTCATCCTGATCCGGAGCGGCGGTGGTGATGGAGATCTGCGGGATGACCGCCCAGTTGACCACGTAACGTTCCGGCGGGCCGTCGTCGTCGGACAGCCGGGCGAGACGGAAGACCGAGACGGTTTTGCGGACGATCAGCGTGCGCACGACCTCCGCGATTCGCTCGGGGTCTTCCAGCGCGAACATGAACCCGAATGTCAACTCGGGCGATGACACGTAGGCGGGCACGAACACCGAGGCTAGCCGATCGAACCCGGACGCGCAGCCGCGGCGCCGGATCGGGTTGCCACCAATGCGCTCGGCTATTCGCGCGGATGCGCGACCGCTCGCAGCCCCCAGGTGACCGATCCGTAACGGAACATAACGATTTCCCGGCAGCTTTCGGATTCGTCCATCACCCTATTGCGTGGCTTCGGCTGCCGCGCTTTCCTGAAAGTGTCCCGATTTTCTCGGACCGTCTTCTCTCGCATCGTCGCGGATTTCCCGGTTTCTCTGCCGTGCTGGTGGACTGTGGGATGGCCATCCGGGTTCGGGACTGCGCCGGAGCCGAGGGGCGCCCCTCCCCGAAATCCCCCTCGGCCCTGGCGTAGCCAGGATTTCCGATCGTGCCGCAGGGGTACACCATGCCGACCGAATACGCGCAGCGCCGCTTCGGAGCCGAAGAGCTACCACCGGCCGCCGCACTGCTTCGCGCATTTCGTGAGCCCGACGACGCCGACCGGCACCGGCACTGCGTGCTGGAGGCCGCGCGAGCGCTCGCCGAATGCCATGAGCGACGACACCGGGCGCTCGAGCAGGCGCACGCCGCCGGAGCCTCCAGCACGCGGGTCGCTGCGTGCACCCAACTGGTGGAGAACATCGACGACCAGCGTGCCGAGTGGATAGGACGCATAGACTCCTGGGTCGACGGGCACATCGAACACCGCGCGGGCGCCTCGCTGCACACGGAGACGCTGGGCGCGGTGATCGATCGCATCGCGGAGAAATGGATTGCCGCCCAATATTCTTTGGGCGACGACATCACGATGAGGCCACATCCACTGCAGGTGGACGGGGAAGCTCACCTGCAGTGGACCAGGCTCGCCGAGCTGATCGACGGCTACCAGGATCTGATCACCGACGTCATCGAGCACCGACGCCGGCTGCCGGTGTGGTGATCAGCGCGTCTCGTCGACCTCGGCGTCGACGACCTCGGCGTCGACGAACCCCGGCGTCTCGGCCACCGGCGGCTTCGTGACCTGGGCGTCGTCGGAATCGTCCCCGAGATCACGCTGCGCCGCCGCGTCCCGGCGCGCCGCGGCGGCGGCCTCGTTCATCTCGATCGCGTCGGTGATCCACTCACCGATCTCCCTCGTGACCTCCGCGACGGTGCCGGTGATGATGTTGGCGATATTGCCGACGTGCCGGGCTCCGGAGGACGTCAATTCTTGAATGAGATCCTTGTTGCTTTCGAATTTCCCGATCATTCACACGCCCGCTTCGCTCGCCTTTCGCTGACGCATCACGATAACACCGGGCGAGGGCTCGCTCTTCACCCAGCGCGGCGGCAGCGCGAGTTTGAAAATCTTCTTCCAGACCGAGCCGATCTGCTTACCGAGGGGGCCGGTGTTGTACGGCAGGCCGTATTTTTCACACAATGCGCGCACCGTCGGCGCCATCTCCGGATAGCGGCTGGCAGGCAGGTCCGGAAACAGATGGTGTTCGATCTGGTGCGACAAATTGCCGCACATGATATGGAACAGCTTGCTGCCGGTAATGTTGGCCGAACCGAGCATCTGGCGGATGTACCACTCACCCCTGGTCTCCTCCGCGGTCTCTTCCTCGGTGAACGTCTGCACTCCGGTCGGGAAGTGTCCACAGAAGATGATGGCGAAGGCCCACACGTTGCGCACCAGGTTGGCGGCGACGTTGCCGGCCAGCGTGTGGAAGAACAGCGGCCCGGTCAGCGCCGGGAACACCAGATAGTCCTTGACCACCTGCTTGCCCGCCTTGCGCCACTGGCCGACGATCAGCTGCTTGACCTCCGGCCACTTCCGCTCGCCGCGCAAGATCTTCTCGACCTCGAGATCGTGGCCCATCACCCCCCACTCGAACAGCACCATCAACACGAAGGCATACAGCGGCTGGCCGAGCCGCAGCGCGTTCCACTCCTGTGCTTCGTCCATCCGCAGGATGGAGTAGCCGATGTCGCGGTCCTTGTTGTGGATGTTGGTGTAGGTGTGGTGCAGGTAGTTGTGCGAGTGCTTCCACTGGTCGGCCGGGCACACCGTATCCCACTCGAACACACGGGAATTCAGTCCCGGTTCGCGCATCCAGTCGTACTGGCCGTGCATCACGTTGTGCCCGATCTCCATGTTGTCCAAGATCTTCGACACGCTCAGCGCCGCCACCGCGGCCAGCCAGAACGGCGGAAGGAAGCCGAGATACATCAGCCCGCGCCCGGCGATCTCGAAGCCGCGCTGCGCTTTGATGATCGAGTACAGGTACTCCCGGTCGCGCTCGCCGAGATCGGCGACGATCGCGGCGCGCAGCTCATCGAGTTCGCGCCCGAGCTCCTCGATCTGCTCCGGGCTCAGCACCAGCGGCCCGTGTTCGGTTTCGGTGAGAATGGTCATGGTTGCTCCCCTTCGGTGTCAGATATCGATGTCGACGTCGCCGACCGGCGCGCTGATGCACAACTGGATCGGCTGGTCGGGATCGCTGTCGGTCTCGCCGGTGCGCAGATTGCGCGTGCAGCCGGAGCGGCGCACCGCGGTGCAGGAAAAGCAGATCCCCATGCGGCATCCGTACTCCGGACTCAGGCCCGCGGATTCCGCCTGCTCCAGCAGTGGCGCCCCGTTGTTCTGGGCGCTCACCCCGCTCGCCGAGAAGCGCACCGTGCCGTGGGCTTGCCCGGCGTCGGCAGGCGCGACGGACAGCGTGAACTCCTCGGTGTGCAGCCGGTCGTCCAACTGTTCCGCGTGGTAAATCGTGCGTACCGCGTCCATCAGCGATTGCGGACCACACACATAGGTCTGCGCGTCGGCGAACCAGGGCGCGACGCGCTCCAGCTCGTCGTAGTCGAAGTACCCGCTGCCCTTCGGATGCGCGACGTCCACCCACGGCGCACCGGAGTCGACGCGTAGCCTGTCCGGTCGGTACGGATGCCGCAGTTCGATGCGAAAGTTCTTGTGCTGCCGCGCGATCACATCGAGTTCGAACCGGTGCGGCAGTACCGCGGGTGACTTCGCGTAGTGCAGGAAGACGACCTCGCCCGGATGCTCCTCTTCGGCCAGCGTGCGCAGCATGGACAGCACCGGGGTGATGCCGCTGCCACCGCTGATCAGCAGCACGCGTTCCGGACGCGGCTCGGGCAGCCGGAACACGCCGTCGGCGGGCGTCAGGTCGACCACCATGCCGGGCGCGGCCTCGTGATAGAGGAATTGCGACACCACTCCGCCGGGATGGGCTTTCACCGTGAGCTCGATGCGGCGATCGCGACCGCCTTCCGGATTCACCGGCGAATAGCACCGGGTGTGCCGCACGCCATCGATCACCACGCCGAGCTGGACGTACTGTCCCGCCCGATGGCCTTTCCACTGTCTGGTCGGACGCAGGGTGAGCGTCACCGAGCCCGGCGCCGAGTGGCGCACGCGGGTGATCTCCGCCCGCATGTCCCGCAGGGTGAGGGTGGGCCGGACCAGTTCCAGATACCGATCCAGCGGGTGCGGCGAGGTCAGGGTCTGCACCAGGTTGACGAGATCCACCATTCGTTCTACGCCTCCAGTCGGGCTGACGACGTGCGATCCACTTCAGTGCACGTCTGTACACTCAACTAGTGTGAACGATGACCGTGGGCCGGTGTCAACCGGCAAAACCTGTGACCCGAACAACAGTTATGGATAGACCGAATGGTGAACGGATGTATGCTCACCGGGATGAGTGAGCAGGCAGCTACCCGAGGCGAACGCAAGGAGCGGACCAGGCAGGCACTGCTGGACGGTACCTTGGCGCTGGCCGCCGACCGCGGTTTCGCCGCGCTCAGCCTGCGGGAGATCGCCCGATCGGCCGGTATCGTGCCGACCGCGTTCTACCGGCACTTCGCGTCGCTGGAAGACCTGGGCGCGACGCTGGTGGACGACGGCGTCACCGCGTTGCGGCTGGCGCTGCGCGAAGTGCGCCGCAACGCCGACGCGGGCCTGTCGGACACGGTGCGATTCGTGTTCACGCAGGTAGGTCCGAAGCGGGAATTGTTCGGCTTTCTCACCAGGGAGCGGCACGGCGGATCGGCGGCGCTGCGCACCGCCATCGCCCGCGAGATCCAGTTGATCATCCGGGAACTCGTCGCCGATCTGTCCCGGATCAGAGCACTGGACTCCTGGACGCCGCGCGACCTGGAGATCGCCGCCGACCTGATGGTGACGACGGTGACCGACGGAATCGCCGCCTACGTGTCCGCCGCATCGCGCGAGGAGCAGGCGATCGTCGACCGCACCGTGCAGCAGATGCGGATGATCGCACTGGGCATGGGTGCGTGGCGGCCACCGAAGCGGCGCTGACCCGGCCGCGCGCGGCGAATCTCAACGGGTCGGCCCGGGCTCCTCCGGAGTCGGTTTTTCATGGACTTCCACCGGATCCGGCGACCGCACGGGCAGCAGCACCGCGAGGCCAACCGCGAGCACGACGAGCAGCCCGGCGATGCCCGCGCGATCGGCGTCGAACAGCCAGACGAACAATCCGAAAAGGGTTGGAGCGAGGAAGGACACCGCACGTCCCGTGGTGGTGTACAAGCCGAAGAGCTGACCCTCGCGGCCCGGCGGAGCCAGCCGCGCCAGGAACGACCGCGCCGACGCCTGCGCGGGACCGACGAAAACCGTGAGCAGCAATCCGAAGATCCAGAACATCAGCGGGCCGGACACCACCAGCAGCGCGAGCCCGCACACCAGCATCGCGGCCAGCGACACCACGATGACGATCTTCGGCCCGGCGCCGTCGTCGAACCTCCCCGCGACGATCGCCCCCAGCGCGGCAACCACATTGGCGGCGATGCCGAACAGCAGCACGTCCGAGTCATCGATGCCGTAGACCCGCACGGCCAGCACCGCCCCGAAGGTGAACACCCCGGCGAGACCGTCGCGGAAGACAGCGCTGGCCGCCAGGAAGCCGATCGTGCGACGGTCGGTGCCCCACAGCTCGCGCAAATCACGCCAGAGCACCCGGTACGAGGCGAAGAACCCGGCGCTCGCCGCGCCGGGATCGGCGTCCGTGCGGGGCAGTTCGGGCACCGCGAACATGACCGGCAGCGCGAAGGCGGCGAACCAGACGGCGGCAAGTACCGCGACCAAGCGGATGTTGAGCCCGTCGTCGGTGGGCACGCCGAGCAGCCCGCGGTTGTCGCCCTCGCCCGAAATGAAACCGAAATAGCAGATCAACAGCAGGAAGATGCCGCCGAAATAGCCCATCGCCCAGCCGAATCCGGAGACCCGGCCGACCGTCTGCGGAGTCGACACCTGCCGCAGCATCGCGTTGTACGGGATGTTCGACAACTCGAAGCAGGCCGACGCGAACGCCAGCAGCACGAGGCCCAGCCACAGGTCGCGATAATCGTCGTGCACGAAGAACATCAGCGTCATCGCGGCGATCATGAGCGCGGTCAGCACGCCGAGGGAGTGCTTGCGTTTCGCCGAAGCATCGAAGCGCTGACCACTGATGGGCGCGGTCAACGCCACGATCAGACCCGCGATACCCAGCGCCCAGCCCAGCCAAGCGCTGGCGGAGACCGAGCCGGGCAGGTCGTCGCCGACCTTGTCGGTGAGATACACCGAGAAGACAAAAGTGAGGATGACGGCGTTGAACGCCGAAGACCCCCAGTCCCACAGCCCCCACGCCACCATCTGCCCGCGCCCGGCGGCCTGCCCGACCGTCGCCCGCGCGTTCACCTCGGTCATGCCGCGCAGCTTAATGGGCGCGGCCCGTCGGCGTGGGCGGGAAAGCGAGCGACGGCCGAGCCAGCCTGATCGAGCACGGACTCGCGGTCCAGCACCACAGATTCACTATGCACCCAGTTGCATAGTACCGAATGTCACGGCTATCCTCACCCCATGGCACTCGAGCATGCGTTGCTGGTATCGCTGAGCGAGCGCGCCGGCTCGGGGTACGAATTGGCGCGTCGCTTCGACAAGTCCATCGGCTACTTCTGGAGCGCCACCCACCAGCAGATCTATCGCGTCCTCAAGCGGATGGAGGAGTCCGGCTGGGTCGACGGCGAGTCCGTGGTCCAGGAGGGCAGGCCGGACAAGAAGGTGTACTCGGTGAGCGAGGCGGGCCGCACCGAACTGGCCCGCTGGATCGCCGAACCGAGCGACTCCGGCACCCCGCGCAACGAGCTCGCGGTGAAGGTCCGCGCCGCCGACTACGGCGACATCACGGCGTTGCGCACCGAGGTGGCCCGCCACCGCGACCAGCACGCCCAACGGCTCGAGCTGTACCGGCACATCGAGAAAAGCGACTTCCCAGCCCCTGGCCAGCTCGCAGGGACCGCCCTGCACCAATACCTCGTCCTGCGCGCGGGCATCCGCGTGGAGTCGGGATTCGTCGAATGGTGCGACGAAGTTCTGCAAGCACTGCATCCGCGCGTCGCAGCCCCGCACGCGGATTGACAGAGAAAGGCGACCTCACCGATGAGCTCCTTCCCCCACCTGCTCGAGCCGCTGGATCTCGGCTTCACCACCTTGCGCAACCGCGTGGTGATGGGCTCGATGCACACCGGCCTGGAGGACCGCGCCTGGGACACCAACAAACTGGCCGCCTACTTCGCCGAACGCGCACGCGGCGGCGCGGGCCTGATCATCACCGGCGGCTACGCGCCCAACCGCGCGGGCTGGCTGCTGCCTTTCGGCGCGAAGCTGACCAACAAGACCGAGGCATACCGGCACCGGACGATCACCAAGGCGGTGCACGAGCAGGGCGGCAAGATCGCCATCCAGATCCTGCACGCCGGCCGCTACTCCTACATGCCGGGCAGTGTCTCGGCGTCGTCGATCAAGGCGCCGATCAACCCGTTCCGGCCGCGCAAGCTCTCGGCCAAGGGCATCGAGCGGACCATCGATGACTACGCGCGCTGCGCGAAACTGGCCCAGTTCGCCGGATACGACGGCTGCGAGATCATGGGCGGCGAGGGCTATTTCATCAATCAGTTCCTCGCGCCGCGCACCAACAAGCGCACCGACGAATGGGGCGGCTCCGCGGAGAATCGGCGCCGGATCGCGGTGGAGATCGTCCGCCGCACACGCGCCGCCGTCGGCCCGGACTTCATCATCGTGTTCCGGCTGTCCATGGCCGAGCTGGTGGAGAAGGGACAGACCTTCGACGAGATCGTCGCGCTGGCAAAGGAACTCGAAGCCGCCGGGGTGAACATCCTCAACACCGATATCGGCTGGCACGAAGCGCGGGTGCCGACCATCGTGACCTCCGTCCCCCGCGCGGCCTTCGTCGAGTTCACGGCGAAGATCACCGCCCAGGTGAGCATTCCGGTCTGCGCGTCCAACCGGATCAACATGCCCGAGGTGGCCGAGGAGATCCTGACCCGCGGTGACGCCCAGCTGATCTCCCTGGCCCGCCCGTTCCTCGCCGACCCGGAATGGGTGAACAAGGCCGCGCAGGATCGTGTCGACGAGATCAACACCTGCATCGCCTGCAACCAGGCCTGCCTGGACCACGCATTCCAGCACAAGACCGTGTCGTGTCTGCTCAACCCGCGCGCCGGGCACGAGACCGAGCTCAAGCTGCTGCCCACCCGCCGAACCAAGCGCATCGCGGTGGTCGGCGCGGGACCGGCCGGGCTCGCCGCGGCGGTGAACCTCGCCGAACGCGGCCACAGCGTCGAGCTGTTCGAGGCCGACGACAAGATCGGCGGCCAGTTCGACATCGCCCGCCGCATCCCCGGCAAAGAGGAGTTCAGCGAGTCGATCCGCTACTACGACCGGATGCTCGAGCGCACCGGTGTCACCGTGCATTTGAACAAGCGGGTGGGCGCCGACGAACTCATCGAGGGCCGCTACGACGAGGTAGTGCTCGCCACCGGCGTGCAGCCGCGCATCCCCGACATTCCCGGCATCGATCACCCCATGGTGCTGTCCTACGCCGAGCTGGTCCGCGAAGAGAAGCCGGTCGGCAAGCGCGTCGCCGTGATCGGCGCGGGCGGGATCGGGTACGACGTGAGCGAATTCCTCACCGTCGAAGGTCATCCCACGCTCAAGCTGGACGAGTGGAAGGAAGAGTGGGGCGTCACGTCCGACGACGAGCAGGTTCCCGGACAGCTCACCACCCCGAGGCCCGCCCCCGCGGCACGTGAAGTCGTTCTGCTGCAACGCAAGACCACACCGTTCGGCAAGGACCTCGGCAAGACCACTGGTTGGGTGCATCGCGCCGCGCTGAAGGCCAAGGGCGTCGAGCAGATCGGTGGCGTGAACTACGAACGCATCGATGACAATGGCCTGCACATCAGCTTCGGCGAGAAACGTCAACGGCCGCAGCTGATCCCGGTCGACAACGTGGTGATCTGTGCGGGCCAGGAATCCGTCCGGGACTTGGAGGTCCCGCTGCGCGCCGCCGGCGTCAACCTGCACCTCATCGGCGGCGCCGAGCTGGCCGCCGAACTCGACGCCAAACGGGCCATCGATCAGGGCACCCGCCTCGCCGCCCGGCTGTGAACCCTCCCGGCGGCCGGGCGTCGACGCCCGGCCGCCGTTACGCCGGCGCCTGAACACCCCGCGGGGAACCGCCCCTGTCAGCGCGGGCGGCATTGCCCGCACCCGGCGGCGATAGGCGGGCGATACACCGGACCGCATTCAGGCCTCCGACATCAGCGCACGCGCAACCGTGAGCGCGGGTGGTCTCCGCGCATCGCCGAGGCATACCTCGGCCTTTGCTGCGGCCGCGCGCGGACTCGAGGCGGACCTTGTCCGACAGCGCCCATTAAGCTGCACCGGGTGAGCCTGCCCTCCCCCACTTCCGAGAACCGCGCGGTCGTCACCGGCGCCTCCTCCGGCATCGGCACCGCGCTCGCCGCCGACCTCGCCGCTCGCGGCTACTCGCTGATCCTGGTCGCCCGTCGCGAGGAGCTGCTCACCGAGCTGGCGCAGCGACTGACCCTGGCCCACGGCATCACCGCCGAGGTGCGTCCGGTCGACTTGGCCGACCGCGCCCAGCGCGGTGTACTGGCGGAGGAGCTGGCCGCGCGCGACATCGCCATCCTGTGCAACAACGCCGGCATCGCGACCTTCGGGGCCGTCGCCGATCTCGACCCCGGCTACGAACGCGCACAGATGGAACTCAACGCCGTCGCCGTGCACGATCTCACGCTGGCCGTGCTGCCCGGCATGATCGCCAGGGGCGGCGGGGGGATCCTGATCAGCGGCTCGGCGGCCGGCAATATGCCGATCCCGAACAACGCCACCTACGCCGCGAGCAAGGCGTTCGCGAACACCTTCGCCGAGTCGCTGCGCGGCGAACTGAAGGGCTCCGGCGTGCATGTCACCCTGCTGGCCCCCGGGCCGGTCCGCACCGACGCTCCCGATCCCGCGGATGCCTCGATCGTGGACCGGATGGTGCCCGACTTCATGTGGGTCTCGTCGGAATACACCGCCAAGGTGTCCATCGACGCGCTCGCCCGCAACAAGATGCGCGTGGTCCCCGGCCTGATCAGCAAGGGAATGAGCGTGGCGGGACAATACGGACCCCGTGCCCTCACCGCGCCCATCGCGGGTGCGTTCTACCGGAAACTCGGCGGCTGAGCGACCTGCGTGACCGACGGCGTCAGCGGCCTGTCATCCTCGCCACCGACATACGCCCGCCCACCGACCTGCGTCCCGGCGAAGTGCTCGCGGTGCCGCGCACGGGCGCCTGCCACCACAGCCCCGCTTCGTCGTACAACAGTGTCGGCCACCGTCCGGTGATCGCCGTCCGCCACGGCCGCGCCCGCGAACTGGCGCGCAGGGAGACCCTCGTCGGCGGCCTTGGCTGCCTTCCCGGCGCCGATTCGGCCGCGCGGGTCGCGACGGCCGTCGTCCGCGGCGCGCGCGGAGGCGGGGAACGGGCCGTACCGAGGGGCCGGGCGGTTCGATCCGGCTAATGTTGCACGAGTGTCCGACAAATACATGGTGTGGATGGATTGCGAGATGACCGGCCTGCGCCTGGACAGCGACAAGCTGATCGAGGTGGCCGCGCTCGTGACCGACAGCGATCTCAACATCCTCGGCGAGGGCGTGGACATCGTCATCCACGCCGACGACGACGCGCTGGCCGCGATGCCCGCGGTGGTCGCCGAGATGCACGCGCGCTCCGGTCTGACCGAGGAGGTCCGCCGCTCCACCGTCACCATCGAGGAGGCCGAGGAGCGGGTGCTCGACTACATCCGCCAGTACATCCCGACCCCCCGAACCGTGCCGCTGGCCGGTAACTCGATCGCCACCGACCGCGGTTTCATCGCCAGGGACATGCCGCTGCTGGACGCCCACCTGCACTACCGGATGATCGACGTGAGCTCGATCAAGGAGCTGTGCCGCCGCTGGTACCCGCGCATCTACTTCGGCCAGCCGGAGAAAGGCCTGAGCCATCGCGCCCTGGCCGACATCAAGGAGTCCATCCGCGAGCTGGAGTACTACCGGCGCACCGCGTTCGTCGCCCCGCCCGGGCCGTCCACCATCGAGATCGCCGCGGCCGCCGCCGAGGTGGCCGAGGAGGTCGCCGAAGAAGTCGCTGAATCAGCCCAGCTCAATGGCTCGCCAGAAGCCGATTAGGGAGTCGGCGGGGTGACACGCTAATATCTAGCCCGCCGGTTCTTCACCGGCGATGGTGAGCGTAGTTCAGTTGGTAGAGCACCAGGTTGTGATCCTGGCTGTCGCGGGTTCGAGTCCCGTCGCTCACCCCATCCGGGCCAGGTCAGGGCATTGAGTTCCTGACCTGGCCCGCTTGCTACTCCGCCGAGTACGGCTCCGTATCGGTCAGCCGCAGCGTCCGCGCAGTCATCGGTGCCACCAAAAGGTCGGGTTCCCGGCTCACCGCAGCAGTCGGCTCCAGACCGATTCCCCCGATCATCCGCCCCGAGAGGGGACCTGGAACGCCGAACGGGCCACCGGATTCCCGGTGGCCCGTTCGGCGTTCTCGTGCTGCGGCTCAGCGGTTGTCGTCCGCGTTGCCTGCCTTCCAGACCGGCCAGGGAATGTTCCAGTCGCCCAGGCCGTCCACGCCCGACAGCGTGCCGCCCACGGTGTTCTTCACGATCGTGATGTCGCCGCGCTTGGCGTTCTGGTACACCCATTGCGCGTTCGCCGGGCTGAGGTTCAGGCAGCCGTGGCTCACGTTGGTGTATCCCTGCTGCCCGACCGACCACGGCGCCGAGTGGAAGAAGATGCCGCTGTAGGACAGTCGCGTCGCGTAGTCCACCGGAGTCTTGTACCCGTCCGGCGAGTTCACCGCCACGCCGTAGGTCGAGGAATCCATGATGATCTTCTCGTGCCGGTCGGCCACGATGTAGACACCATTGTCGGTGGGCGTGCCGGCCTTGCCCATCGAAGTCGGCATGGTCCGGATCACCTGACCGTTCTGCTCGACGGTCACCTGCTTGGTGTTGTCGTCGGCGGTGAAGATCACCGCGTCGCCGATGGTGAAGAACGAGTGGATGTTGTCCTGGCCGTAGAGACCGTCACCGAGATCACGCCCATAGACATTCACATCGATGGTGACCTTCGTCCCCGGCGCCCAGAAATGCTCCGGCCGCCAGCGCACCTCGCGGTTGTTCACCCAGTAGAACGCGCCCTCCACCGGCGGCTCGGTTGTGATCTTGATCGCGGCCTGCGCGGCCTTCCGGTCGGGGATGTTCTCGTCGAACTGGACGGCCACCGGCTGACCGATGCCGACCACCTCCGCCTCGCCCGGGATCAGATAGGGCTTGGTCTGGTTGTCCGGCGAACTGGTGGTGAAGCTGAGCGTCGCGGAGTTCGCTCCGCCGAGCCCGATCGCGTCGGCCTTCAACCGGTAGGTCTTGCCATAGCCGAGCACCTCGGTGGTCTCCCAGGACCGTCCGTCGGCGGCCAGCTTGCCGCTGATCGATTTGCCCTGCGGGCTGATCAAACTGACGGTGGTGAACTTGCCGTCCTCGACCTTGAATGTCATCGGCATCCCCGGCGAGACCCCCACCTCGCCGTCCTTGACCGGAGAGAGAAGCTTGGGCTTGATCAACTCCGTGATGGGGTTGCGATCGATGGCCACCTGCGCGGCGCGCGAGGCGTCGGAGGACGAACACCCTGTCAACGCCAGTGCGGCGACGGTTACGACGATCAGAGGTGCGGCGATCGTGCGTATCGACCACCGCGTGGCCGGTCTGCGCCGACCCTTACCAACGCTCATTTCAACCCCGTTTCAAGTCTCGGTGCTCCCGGAACGCACCGATGGCTTCGGATGCCAACCGCCATGCCGCTCACCCCGCCGTGACGCGGGCGGTCGGAACCACAATCGGACATTCTGCCAGCACGTCACGCCTGGGCCAATGTGAACACCGCGCCCGTCACTGCAGCGTTACAACCGATAGATCAATTCCGCACATCCCGGCGTTACGGGCAGGCAGATACCGCATCAGCGCCGGTCAGAGCGCGATTTCACTTCTGACACCTCAGCCTGTTAAGGTTTGTCCCGCAGCGGAAACGCCGCGCGCCATTAGCTCAATTGGCAGAGCAGCTGACTCTTAATCAGCGGGTTCGGGGTTCGAGTCCCTGATGGCGCACAGAAGCCTGAACGTCCTGTTCGGCAGGGGTCCTCTGACCGGTTAAGAGGTACAACGCCGAGATCCCGACCGTCCGCTCAATGAGTTCGAGCTCATCGGTGTTCATCGCCGTCTCGCCGGACAGTCTGCGGTTAATCGTAGATCGACCGAGCCCGGTCATATTTGCAAGTTGCAGGCCCGAGATGCGCAGCTCGCCACAGCGACCTCGCAATCGCCGCGCCACAGCCTCGGTCAACGTCTCCTGCCTACTGACACTGCCGGTCTCATATGTAGCCGTCATGCGCCAATGATGACACGGTGAGCGAGTAGATTCCAGCTTGAGAGTGTAGGCAACGCGCCACACGGGCGTGGCAGCCTCCGCAACACGATGCGGCAACCTCATTGACGGTGCACGCCCAGCGTGTAATCTACGCGGCATGACCGATTTGCACGCTGAGCGTGTAGCAAGCTCGGCTAGAGCGGAAATTGCACGAGCAAACCTGTCGCAGTCAATGGTGGCTCGCCACCTGCGCCTCAGTCAGCAGGCGATCTCTCGTCGACTAACTGGCAAGGTCACATTCGACGTGGTGGAGCTCAAGAGGCTCGCCGACCTGCTGGGCATCTCGGTAGAGGTCTTGATAGACGGCGGCCAGCACAAGGCAGCGTCATGAGTGCACGCGTCGATGAGCTGCCCGATTGGGCACACAGGTTGCTGCGAGCCGAGTTTGCGGCACATGGAGGCCGACTGTGCTGACGTATGTGCAGTTGCGTGCTCGTGGATGGGTCGCTGTGCGTACCGCGGCGGGGCTCGGATTTGTGGCGGTCGCTGCCTCTCGTCTGCAGCTGGCAGTGGGTTTGGGGGTCCCGATCCTGTTCGACGTGGTCGTGTGGTTGGCGATGGCCGCGGTCGCGTTGACGGGGTGTGGTGCGGCCGGGGTGTGCGGGTGGACGTGGGTCTCCGACTATGTGGCGCGCCACCGGGCTCGGGTCCGGGGGCGGCATCGGCGGGTGGCGTCGTGATCGCGGGCCCGGGCTACCGCTGGTGGACGCCGCTGGCGAGTGATGCTGCGGCGTGGTCGGCGACGGCGGGGCTGGCCGCGGGCTGGGTGGCGTATCTGGCTGGGTGGGTTTCGGTTGGCACGTTCGTTGTGTGGGCGGGGGTGACGTTGGCGGCTGCGGTGCTGATGTGGACCGCGCGTCTGGCGGTGGTGGCGCGGCGGTGGCTGGTCCGGACTGGGCGGAGGTGGCCGTGATGACCGCGCAGCTCGGGTGGATCGCGGCGCATAGCCCGGCCGAGGACGAGATGGTGCGTGTGACGAATGCCACTGTGGCTGGGCACGACGAGTGGGACAGTCCGCACTACTTCACTGCGCTGGCTTGGGATGGGACACGTGTCTTCGCGACGATGGTCACGGTCATCGACCCGGGGGTGAGGCCGCAGGACTACCCGCCTGTGCTGCTCGAGGTTATGTCCAAGCATCTGGCTGACCGGTTACGCGACAAGCCCGGCGCCGCCCCCGTGGTTGCCTGCATGTTGCAGGTCGAGACGTTCGGGCTGCGCACGGGCCCGGGCGGGATGATCCCGGAAGAACGCGCAGCGTTGCACCGGGGTGAACTGCACATGCTGCCGCATCGCACCGAGGCCGTGATTGTCATGACCGCTGACATTGCGGGGCGGATGTGGTCTGCGGCCAAGGAACGGGGCTGGGACGGCGGCCCGGACGAGGTGCTCGCCGACGACATCCGCTGTGGTGAGTTCCCGGAGCTGGCGCGCCGCTGCGCGTCGCTGGCGCCGCCGATGTATGTCGCGGCGGCGCGGTCGTTCTGGGCGCGGGGAGGGGGTGATCTGGGTGGGTGATTGGTTCGTGTGGCTGCGTGTGTGGCTACGTCCGGCGCCTTTGCCGCTGGCGAGTTTCTGTGCGCCGGTGGGCGTGTGGCCGGTGTAGCTGAGCTGCCCTCGTTGCGGGTGGATTGTCCTCGCAGGCGAGGTGCGGGGGTGCGGCCCTGGTTGTTTGGTGAAGGACCCGCGCGATGGCGAGAGGTTGGCCCTTCGCGGAGCCGCACCCCTTCCCAACATACCCCTGGAGCAAGGGGTGAAACGGCCGTCGGCCGCCGCGACCAGCGAGGCGAAGCGGGTCGCGGCGGCCGAGGAGCCGCGGGACAACGGCGAGTGTTCGTGCGAGAGGAGAGCTTACTGGATGGCTGGTGAAAACCGCTACTACACATCCTCTTTCGCGAACCGACTAGTCGGCTCTGTGGTTTTCGCCCGACATGTCCACATCCCTTCGTGAAGGAGTTCATTCGATGTCCATCAACGGCGACCAGCCCTTCTCCGGCAGCATCGCGCACGCGTTCGTCACTGATGAAACGCAGGCTCGTGTGGCATTTGCGCGGTTGCTCGAGACGGCCGCCGGGCTGGCCGCGCGGGATGAGGCGGTCGCGATCGTCGTGCTGGCCCCGCCGCCGCCGGGGGTCGAGGCCGATGTGGCGGCGTACACAGCGGCCCTGCACATCACCTCTCCCTACGTCTACGCCGACGCGGTGTCGGCGATGGCGCAGCAGTGGCGCGCGGCGGCGGACGCGCAGGCCGGCGGTGCGGGCGGCTCCGGGTGTGCGCGGGAGTAATCCCGGGCCCGTGGCCGGGCAGTGGCGATCCTCCGGAGAAGCAGGGCAGGCGGCCTGCGGCCGGTGGGGGGCCGCCGCCTGTGCGGGTGGTGCGCACGGAGTGTGGCCCGCTGCCGCACCGCTACCGGGTGGGCCGGTATGGGCCGGTGGTGCTCATGGACTGCCGGGAGTGCCGCCGCCCGTTCGCCCCGGACCGGCCGGTGCCGCGCGATCGGTTGTGCGGTGAGTGCCGCGCGCTGGTCGGGGCCCTGACCTTGTTCGACGTCACCGAATCCGATGGAGATCTCCCCGAGAGTGAGCGCGACCAGTGACAGCCACCCATCACGACGACCAGCCGCCGGAGCAGACCGCCGCGGCCGCGCTCGAGGACGGCACCCCGGTGCGGTTGGCGGTGCAGTGCCGCCGCTGCCGGGGCTGGGTCCACGCACCGAGCTCGGTGGCGGCGCGGATCGGGCCGGTGTGCCAGATGCACGAACGCGCCGCCGCGCGCCGCGTCGCGGCACTGGCTGAGCCTGGGCTGTTCGACATCGCCGAGCCGCTCGCCGGGGACCAGACCTAGTTCCAGTCAATGCGGCCGGATCCACCCCCGGTCCGGCCGGAAGTCAGAGAGGCGAATTTATATGGGACGGAATTTCACGAAGTCGTGGGCCTCTCGCCTACAGGACGACGAATTCTGCGAGCAGCACGACGTTCTGGAGAAGCTGCTGTTTCTCGTGCTGCAAAGCCACACCGAATGCGATAACGCCGGGTTGGGTCGGGTGACGGTGCGGCGGTGGGTACGGATCGTCGCTCCGGCCACCGAGGCCGATATCTGGGATGCGCTGGCACGCCTGGAGCGCACCGGTGAGGTGTTCGTCGATGCGGCCACCGAGGAATTCCTGGTGCGGGAATTCATGCACGACGACGAGGTTGGCCGCAAACCGAACATCCTGATCAACGCCGCCCGCTCCGCGGCGCTGGTCCGCTCCCCGAAACTGGCGTCGGTGCTGCTGGCCGAACTGCAGCGCGTCGATGTGCACCGGCCCGCCAACGCCGAGATGGCGACCCGCCTGGACGCTGCCCTGGTCGCCGCCGAAGAGCACCTGCGCGAGCGCGCCGCACGGCTGCCCGCGCCCGCGCCGGAACCCTTCGGCGAACCCTTCACGGGAAGGGTTCCGGGAACCCTTCCCGGTGAGGGGCCGAAACCGGCGAATCGGGCGGATTCGGAACCCTTCGGCGAAGGGTTCGACGAACCCTGTGTTGCTGGTGCAGTTGCAGCTGTTAGGTCACCTTCTGTTTCTTCACCGATCGAGAAAAACAATCACCTAACGCAACCCAGTTACGTGCCCCGCGCCCGCGAACCGCGCACAGACTCCGACTCTGATCACGATCCCGGCAGACCACCACCAGGTCGGCATCGATCCCGACCACCGGCCACGGCGACGGCGGGCGAGCACGCGTGCGGGCACAGCTGCGGGCAGCCGTGCGGCGACTGCGCGGATGCGGCACGGGCGCGCATCGCCGTGGTCGCCGAGCGCACCGCCGACCGGCAGGGCTGCTCGTGGTGCGACCACCACGGCCATCGCCACGAACCACCCGAACTGGTCGCCCTGGGTCTGCCGGTGGTCGTTTGCGACCACACCGCGTACTCGGTCGCCGACTGGCAGCGCCACGCGCCGCGCCCCAGCCCGGGCGACGGGCGGGTGCCGGTGATTTCCGAGGCCCGCCGCAATGCCCTCGATTCCACGAAACGAACCACGAAACGAACTCAGAAACGGAGCACGAATGGCATCCACCACGTTCGTCGACGTCGAGACCACGGCCGCTCACTTGCGTCGTAGGCCCTGGGAAATTCACCTGATCCAGGAATTCGAGAAATATTCCGGCGACCCGGTCGAATGCCGGGAGATCAATATCCAGATCACCAAGGTGGACCTGACCTACGCCGAACCCGCCGCGCTGAAGATCGGCCGGTTCCATCAACGGCATGTCGAGTACGCGACCGACCGCGGCCCGGATGCCCCGCCGGTGCTGTGGTGGCCTGCGGCGCACACCCCCGACATCCCGGCGGGCACGACCCCCGCCGAGCACGCCGCGACCACCATCGACGAGGCCATCGCCGACGGCGGTATCGACCCGGCCACGGTCTTCGCGGTCGACGAGCCCACCGCCGCGGTGCTGGTGTCGCGGTGGACGGCGGGCACCAACATCGTCGGGTTGAACCCGAACTTCGACACCGAGACCTTCGCGTGGATGCTGGATCGCCACGGGTTGGATGCCGAGCCGTGGGACTACCACCTGACCAACATCGCCACCGAGGCCGCCGGATGGCTGCGCGGCCAGCTCGGGGTCTCCTACGCGGCAGCGATGGCCGAAGGCGGGCTGGCGGCCGCGGCCGCTGAGCCACTGCGGATCACCCTCGCCCTGCTCGAGCGGCTGCCGCGCAACTCGGCGCTGCTGTCACGGCTGTGCGGCGTCGAACCACCCGCGCCCGGCCAAGCACACGCCGCCCGGGCCGATGCGCTGTGGGTGCGCCGCTGGTGGCACCGGATGCAGATGGGAGCCATCACCTATGCCTGAGGAGGAGCGGATCGAGGGCGCGGTCGGTGTCGTGTGGAGCGGCGCCGGAGGCGGTGTGCCGAATCTGCGGGTCATCCGCGACCGGGTGACCGCCGACCGGATCGCCCGAGGGCTGCGCAGCATCCAGCGCGCCCGCGGCGCGGTCCCCGACGCGCACGTGGTCACCGGCGCCACCGTCGGCGGGAAACCGGTCGGTGAATGGCTGCCCGCCCCACCCGCCGCCCCGCCCGCGAGGCAAGCATGAGCGGCCGCCACCACGCCACCCACACCGCCGCCGACGCCCTGGCCGGGCGCGTCGCCCGGGCGCGGCTGCGGATGGCTCACCAGAACGACCCGGCGCTGACCGACGCGCTCAGCGATGACGAGCTGGCCGCCGAGCGCGAGCTGGCCGAGTACACCCGCCGACTGGACCGTGCAGGCCTGCGCGCCAGCGCCCGATCGGCGGCCGCCGCCCGCGAGCGCGCACGCAAGACCGCCGATGCGATCGCAGCGATCGAGCAGCGCGACACCCTCGGCGCGGCCCGGGCGCTGGCCGAGCATCGGCGCACCCTGCACCCGGCGGCGTGGCTGGCCGGGCTGCGCCGCTACCGGGTCTGGGCCGGGCGTGGTGTCGGGTTCGTCGTCACCGCGGCGATGGGTTGGTCGGCGGTGAACGTGCAGCACAACATCGCCGCCGGCCTCACCGTCACCGACCCGCTGTACTGGTTCAGCTATCTGGTCGAGGCGATGATCTCGGTCTGCCTGATCATCGTGATGGCCGGCGCGTCCCGGCTGGCGGCCTGCAAGATCCACCTCGACCGCCGCGCCCGCACCGCCGCGGAGGCGGCGCTGCTCGCGCTCACCCTCGGGCTCAACACCTACCCGCACCTGCGCACCGGCGCGTGGTTCGAGGTCGGGGTGCACTCGATCCCACCGGCCATGATCGGCATCGCGCTGCTGATCCACCACACCGTGAGCACCGCGGTCGCCCACGCCATGCACCAGGCCGCACCCGCGACCGCCGAACCGGAATCACCGCAGGCCACCGCGGGTGCACCCACACCCGCGCCGATGGGTGCACCGCCGCGCGCACCCGCCGCCGCGAGCGCACCTGCCCCGGCACCGGCCGCGGGTAGTGCACCCACACCCACCGCCACACCGGCCGCCCCGGCTGCGCGTGCGAGCGCGGTGCAGTTGCATCCGAGTGCGGTGCACGCGCTGGCCGCGCGGCTGATCGCCGAGGGCGCCACCACCATGCCCCCCGATGTCGTGGCCGTCGTGATCGCGGCCGCCGATGCCGATGCCGCCGCCGGCCGCACACCACGCATCACCCGCATCGCCAAACACGCCAAGGTCCACCACAAGACCGTCAAACGCATCGTCGACGCCGCAACCGTGGCCCGCGGCAACGCCCGAGTCATCGCCCTACGCCCAACCATCCAGCAGCAAAGAAGCATCCCATGACCCGCAGAATCGCCCGCACCGCAACGACCACCCGCAAGTCCACCGCCCGCGACGCCGACAAGCGCCTGATCGCCGTGCTCACCGCGCTCGGCGAAACCTACAGCCCGCTCGGCGTCGCCCTCGCCGCCGCTGTGCTGACCGACCCCGCGGTGCTCATTCATCGACTCACCACCTCCGAGGAGGACTCCGCCGCATTATGATTCGCGAACACACCCACTCCGGCGCCCCCGTCGACGTCGACCCATTCGGGCGTGACGTCGACGCCGGGCTGCTCGGCCAGCTCGTCGGCGCGGCACTCGACGGATGTCAACCCTGCCAGCGCGAACTGATCGCCGCGGTCGCCGACCATGCACCGACCAGCGCCCGCGTTGTCGAGCTGGCCTGCATCGGCCTGCAGGACGCACTCGGCGGCGTGCCCCCCTCGGCCTACATCGACGACGACAGCTCGAGTTTCGTGCCGCAGTTCCGCGCGCTGGCACGCACCGGACTCGACGGCGCCAACGACGCCATGTGGACCGCCGCCGCCGCGATGACGCCGGCCGAGCGCGCCGCCGCCATCGACTGCGCGCTCGACACCCTGATCGGACTGCTATGACTTCGTACAGCGCCGCCGCGCGGCAGCGGAAGGGGCAGGCCGCGGCCCCGCACGCGGTGCCCGAGCGTCGAGTGCAGCTGGTCCTCGAAGCACACGCCGACAGCGGCAGTGCGATGACAGACGTGCTCGACGACATCGCGGGCCGCCTCGATGGCTGCGACTTCCCCCATGGCACCGATCTGCTCGAGGGCGGCAAGCACTCCGGTTACCGCCTGCGCGTCGATGTCGACGACGCGATGACCGCCGAGCGGTACCAGCAGGAACTTCATGACTGGCATGCGGCGAAGAAGCGCCTCGCCGAGGGTGGCGGGCTGTCTGATGCGTGATCGAGCGACCCCCACGGGGGTCGTCCACGTCGGTAGTGCCACGGCGGTGATCTTTTTGCCGTGGACGTGCCCGCCGTTGTCGATGAACGACGGCGGCGCCAGCCCCGGCGCGCGGATGGCGAAGGCCCGCAAGATCGCGACCATCCGCGCCGCCGTGGTCACCCTCGCCCGCGCCGCGGGCCTGCCGAAGGGCGTCGGGTACGCCACGATCACGCTGCACTACCGGCCCCGCGACAACAAGCCACGCGACAGCGTGAACCTCGCCCCGACGGTGAAAGCGGTCGTCGACGGGCTCACCCCGCAGAAGGTCGTCAAGACCAAGCGCGGGTTCAACGTGCACCCCGGATACGGGTTCGTCCCCGACGACTCCACACGCCATGTCTCCACACCCGAGCCGGTCATTCACCCCGCCGAGCCCGGCCGGGACGGCGCGCTCTGGCTCGACATCACGTGGGAGGCATAGCGATGGCCTGGTATGAGACCTACGAGCGGGACGTCAACGGCTGCCCGGGTGTGCCCTGGCCGACACGCCCCAGGAATGTCCTCCCGGAATCCGATTCAGGGATTTCCTCGCCACCGGCACTTACTACGCCCATACAACCCTCGACGCTGCCGAAGCGTCGACGCCTGGAGTTCGACGCTGCGGCTGCGGCCGGTGAGCTGGTGAGCGGATTCGTCGAGGGCCTACTCGAATTCGTCCTAGGCAGGCGATGAGCGAGACACCCTGCCTAGCCTGCGAACGTCCCGTGGCCGACCACGCGCCGCTGTGCACGAAGTGCGGCCACCGCATCGTCGAGGCCTTGGGCATGGTGCCCGCGCTGCTGGCCGAGTTCGCGGTCACCCGCGCGGGTCTGGCCCGCATGACCGCACACCAGGTCGGCCGCAGCGCGGAGATCGTGCTGCCGGTGCGCGTCACGACCGGCCGCGGCGTCGTCCTCGCCGGCGACATGGCCTATCACCGGCTCGTGAACTCGGTCACGACGTGGGCGCGAGTTTTGGCCGAGGACCTCGGCGAGTCGCCGTACATCGGCGGGCCGTACTTGCTCGAGTTGGCGGCCGCGCGCCGCGGCGCGGTCACCGCCGACCGGACCGCCGCGGCGCTGCCCGTCGTTCCACCGGATGCCACGGCGCAGGCCGCGGTGTGGCTGGCGCATCACCGCCACCAGCTGCGCGCGCACGAGGCCGCCGCCGAACTGCTGGCCGACATCACCACAGCTGTCGATGCGCTGACCCGTTTCGTGGACCGGCCTGTCGAACGCCGCTACCTCGGTGCGTGCTCGGCAACCCTCGACGACGGCCAGCCCTGTGGGTACGGGTTGCGCGCCGAACTCGACGACCAGGGACGCCCGGCCGCCTACGTGTACTGCGGCCGCTGCAAAACCCAGTACGACGTGCGCCGGATCGAGGCTGAGGCCACCGCGCTGGCGATCGAGCAGTGCTACAGCCTCGCCGAACTCGTGCGGCTGCTGCCGGCACTGGGGCATCCGGTCGCGCGGCCGACCTTGTATCGGTGGGCGAGCAACGACCGAGAAAAGGGCCGCCGAATCCAGGCGCGCGGCTGGCGCCACGTCGACGAGCACGGCTTCATCCGCATCACCGACCACCTGCTCGCCCCCGACGACGAGCAGGTGTACCGGCTCGGCGACGTACTCGACACTGCCGCACGAGAACGGACCGCCAAGCCTACAAAGCCCACGAAGGAGGCAACGGCATGACCGGCGAAGTCATCACCGTCGACAGCAACGGCGACATCGCAAGCGTCGTCGAGTACGACGGGGAGCGATGCTGGTCGCGCGTCAGCATATTCCGCGGCCGGCAACTGATCGACGAGTACACGGTCACCGACGAGGAAAGAGCCCGCGGCCGCAGCCTCTACGACTACGACCCGCAACGGTCACTGGCGAACCCCGGAGGAGGGATGCCGGCGTGACGGAGATCGACATCGTCGCCTCAGGCGAGGAGCCCGGAGCACTGGAGTTCCTCACCACACTCACCGACGCCGGCGCCGCCCTCGAAACACGGTATGCGGGAACCCGCCGCTACCTGGCCGGCCGGATCTTCGTCCCCGGATATCTGCTCGCGGTGTTGATCGAGAACTTCCACCGCCGCATCTACTGGGCGGTGGTCGATGACATCTACATCCGAGTCTGGGGATTCGTGCGAGACCGCCGAAGCGGTCGCGGGCACCTCGAGGTAGACCAGTCCGCGCCGGTGCTGATCCCGGTGGGCGGTGGCGCCTGTGGATACCTGCGGCTGGTCGAGCCGTCCCCGCCCCGGCCGCCGACCGAATGGCTCGACGCCGAGAAGGAACGCGCTCGCCGCGACTGGGAGGCGTTCCGCGCCATGGCCACCACCATCGACGAAATCCTCACCCGGCCAACCCTCGACGGAGGAGCATCCTCGTGATCCCTCCTCGCGGCTCGGAATGCGACTATCCCGATTGGCCTGCATCCCGGCCACGTGGTGATCAACCCAAAGGAGCGGACATGACGATCGACGAGCGGTTTCTGCCGGTTTCATGATGGTTCGGGTCGGTCGGGGGTGTCGGTGATGAGCCATTCCGTTTCGCTGAGCTGTCCGTCGGGCTGGTGTTGGCGGGCCAGGTAGCCGTACTCGAGGAGTTCCTGCAGTGCCGTGGTGATCGCGGCGGGTTCCTCGGTGCCCGCGGCGGCGATCGACTCGATCGTGAACTCCTCACCGCCGCCGGCCGCGATCAGCAACGCCAGCACACCCTTGGCTCGAAACGACAACCGCGCATCCCGCACCGCCGCGACACTGAGCCTGACACGATCGTTCACACCAGGGCACGTACCCTCGCAGATCGATTCCACACGCCAGCCCGCCCACTCCTGCCCGAACTCGAGGGCGGGCAATCGAGGGTGCACCGAGTAGCGGCAAATGATCGAAACCGTACGGCTGATCCTGATCGGCCGGGCGCGAACATCAGCATTTGCGCACGTCATCGACCGTAAATCGAGTTAGTCCCCACGCGAAAGTGTACTGTTCATTTAGTTTCGCGTGAGCGTGACAAATCGAAAGGGTGCTCGAATGGGGCGTGGCCGTCCGGCTCGTGACGAGATCTACAAGCGACTCGATGCGCAGATCAGTGAGTTGTGGAACCAGCTCGGTGGCCTCCCGAGCCCGCTGGAGGCATCGGATATCTGGACCGATATCTGGACTGCCGAGGCCCATCACTCGACAGCGCTCGAGGGGAACACACTGGTCATCTCCGAGGTGGAGCAGCTGCTGAAGGAGGGCCGAGCAGTTGGCGCCAAACAGTTGAAAGAGTATCTGGAGGTGCAGGGCTACGCGGCTGCGTCCACGTGGGTGTATCGCGAGGGCTCATGGCGCAAAGATGGCCCCACGCAGGACTCGTTGTATCAGTCCGACGGCGTGATCTCGATCAACGAGGTCCGTCACATCCATCAGTTGGCGATGCAGCCGGTCTGGGACGTTGCACCCCATCCCGACGCGACCGACTACGAGGGCCCCGGGTCGTTTCGTCAGCACGAGATCCAGCAGTTCCACGGCGGCATGAAGCCGCCGACGTGGCCGACAATCGACTCCCGCATGGCCGCGTGGCGCGAAGACGCCTTGACGATCGGCGCACGTACGCCGGAGTTCACCGAACGAATCGCCCGCTCGCATTGCCACTTCGAACAGATTCACCCGTTCCTCGACGGCAACGGTCGTACCGGACGCCTGGTGATGAATCTCATGCTCGTCCGGTTCGGGTATCCGCCGGTGATCATCTTCAAGAACGACCGGGAGCGCTACCTCAAGGCGCTGCGACGGGCGGACAAGGGCGATTACGGAGCGATGGGCGAGTTCCTCGCTCGCGCGATCCTCGACAACCTCTACCGATTCATCGTGCCCGCTGTGGCGGGGCCGGCCAAGCTGGTCCCCCTGGGCGCTCTGGCCACGAACGAGATCAGCCACACCACACTGCGTACCGCAGCGAATCGGGGGACCCTGCAAGCGACCAGGGGCGCTGATGGCCAATGGCGGTCGAGCCGTAAGTGGGTCGACGACTACCTGCGCAACCGGTACAAGCGCCGCTAGCCGCCTCGCCGGGCCGCCGTGCGCGAAGCCCGGTGCCGACCAACGATCTTGCACGCAAATTGCCAGGTCGCTACAGTGAGACTCCAAACCGCTACTGACGACCCGACCCCGGAAGTCGATCAGGGCGGTTTTTTCATGCCCTGACGGGCCGCCGCGGCCCGCTCGGGGCTGGAAGGCGGCGGTCATGGACGACCACAGCGATCCGACCCGGACGGGCATCCGCGATGCGGAGATCATCCACGGTGAGGCCCTCGCGACCATGCGGACTCTCACCACCGGTGGGTTCGACGCGCTGATCACCGACCCGCCCTACTGCAGCGGTGGCACCAGCAGCGCCGAACGAACATCGCGCACCGCCCGGCAGAAGTACGTCAGCACCGGTTCGGCCGCGGGCAAGGCGATGCCGGACTTCGGTGGTGACCAGCGCGACCAGCGCTCGTTCACTCTCTGGTGCACCCTGTGGCTGGGTGAAGCGTTGCGCCTCGTGCGCCACGGCGGGCAGGCCCTCGTGTTCTGCGACTGGCGCCAGCTGCCCGCGATGTCGGATGCGCTGCAAGCCGCGGGGTGGCGCTGGCGCGGAATCACGGTGTGGGCCAAAACGAATGCGCGCCCGCAGCCCGGCTTCCGCAACGAATGCGAATACGTCCTGTGGGCCTCGCACGGCACCATCGACCGCGATCACCAGCCGCCCTGCCTGCCTGGTGTGTACCGGATCGGCTCGCCGAAAGGCAAAGAGCGCCAGCACATCACGGCCAAGCCGGTCGAGCTGATGCGCTACCTCGTGCGCACGGTTCCTGTCGGCGGTCTCGTTCTCGACCCCTTCGCAGGCTCCGGAACCACCGGCGTCGGCGCCCTGGCCGAAGGCCGGCGGTTCCTCGGTATCGAGGCGAGCGCGGCTTACGCCGAGATCGCGACACGACGGCTGGCCGAACACACCGACCACCACCTATCGCAAGGAGCTGATCCGCTGTGACGAGCTACCACGACCCGAACAGCACCGACGACATCGACAACCGGTTCAACTATCACCCGGCCAGCGGCGACAAGGTCACCGCACACGAGCAGACCCGCGCCGCCTGCCGCGAGCTGGCCCACCGGTTCGACCGCGAACTACCGCCCGGCCGCGAGAAGGCCCTCGCGCTCACCAAACTCGAAGAGACGATGTTCTGGGCCAACGCCGCCATCGCGCGCGCCAAGAACTGACCCTCGATCGCAGCACCGCACTCCCCGCAAGCGGCCCATGACCATGGTGCCCGCGTCCGGGCCAGCGGGGGACACGGGCGCCACCGGAGCCCCTTATGTCGTCGCAAATTCATTCCATCCACCAGGAGGTCGAACAGTACATGGCCGGCATTCACCGCACTCTCGACTTCGAGACGTTCACCCTCGCAGTCGATCTGCCCACCACCGCCCAGGTCGACATCGAGACCCGGACCACCGGCAGTCGCGACTACCTCGCCGGGCAGATCATCGTCGATGCCGGCACCATCAGCGCCTACCTCGACGACTGCGCCATCGCCGCTGACCGGTTCCTGCGTCGCGACGACGGCAGCTACATCCGCATCACCGGCGGCGCGATCGATGGCGACGGCGGTGTGCTCTACCTCGACCAGTCACGCGAAACCCTCTTCAGCCCACCCGAAGGCGGGGATCCGGTGCTGTTGCGCGTCGTCGAGCCGGATCCGCCGACAACGCCGATGGACTGGTTCTTCGATGAGGTCGCGCGGGCATTCGCAGACCTCGAGCAGGAGTGATGGACCTGCCCACGCTCGCCAACGCCGCAGCCGAGATCGTCAGAGCTGCCGTCGATTCCCTGCTGCACCACCCGATCGGTCACGCGCCGATGCTGAAGGCGATTCCGCTGCGCATCCTGATGGCGGTGCAGTGGTGAGCCCGATGCGCCTGCGCGTGCTCGAACTGCCGACGCGAACACTCGGCGCCGCATCCGAGACGCCGTTCGTACTCGTGATCGACCGCTGTGCACCCGTAGACGCCGAGGTACTGGCGTATCAGGCGCACGGCATCCGCGCCACCACCGGCGCTGCCGGTGTCCTGGTCTTCGTGGACGAGGTCGATTTGGACGCCGCGGCTGAATGGGATGAGGCCACCGCCCGTCAGGCGCTCGGCAGCCTGGCTCACCTGCTCGACGCATCCGAGCCGGTCACGCACAGGGCGGACGAGGACCGGCCGCCCTGCGTCGGCGACACCCACCACATCGTCGGCAGCAGGTGCGCGTGCGGCATGGCCGGCGCAGGCGGCGCAAGAGCCGGTCGCGCGTGACCGTCGTCGCGGCCATGGTGACCGGCGATCACGTGGTGATGGGCGCCGACAACGCCTCCGATCACAGCGGCACGTTCGTTTACAACCAGGGCAAGATCGCACGCAAGCAGTTCTCCATATACCCGGAGCAGCTCATCATCGGCGCATCGGGCAACGCGGCCATCGTGCCGACCGTGACACACAATCTGACCATCGAGAGCGCACCGCAGCCACACGCCGACCGGGATGCGGTGGACAGCTGGGCTCACCAGGTCGCCGAAGCGATGACCCAGATCCTCGCCGAGGCCACCCCATCGGTGCTCGACGGGAACAACATCGACGGCGCGATCCTCATGGCCTGGCGCCAGCATCTGTGGTTGGTGCACGCGCACAACGCGATCCGCCCGAACAACGGCATCGTCGCCATCGGGTCAGGCCGCGACATCGCGCTCGGCAGTATGCACACATCCGCTGCCAACCGCGCCGACCCCGTGAAGGCCGTCGACCTCGCTGTCCGACTGGCAGCCACCTACGACAGCGGCTGCCGCCTCGACGAGTCCGGTCCGCTCATCTACACCACAGCGCCGGACTGATGGCCTGGTCCCGTGACCCCGACCGATACCGCGGAGTGCCGCGGGCACAGGCCGAGCAGATCCGCCAGCGCGACAAAGGCATCTGTCAGAAGTGCAGCAGGCCCGGCCATGAGGTCGACCACATCATCAACGTCAAGGCCGACGGGACCGATGACGACGACAACCTTCAGGTGCTGTGCAAGGACTGCCACGACGCCAAGACTCAGGGTGAGGCGCAAGCGGGCAAGGCCAAGCGGAGTCGGTACCGCGAGCCCGAGCCACACCCCGGACGGTTGCCGAGGCGTAGCTGAGGGGTGGGGGATGACCCTCGATCGGGCTCGGGAGCGGCGGAAGGCATAGCACCTCCGACCATGCGTGCGCCCCTCTCCTGTTTTTTCGCAGGTCAGCGTGGTGCGCCCGGTGAGCCGACGTGACCAGTCCGCCGTGTTGCTGGCATCACCACTGATAGGGGCTCTAATTCGTAACACATCCAGGTAGAATGGGTGTATGGGCAGCAGGGAGTGCGAGTACTGCGGCGTGCGGTTCCAGCCGACGAACGCGCGCGGCCGGACGCCGCGGTTCTGTTCGAACGCCTGCAAGCAGGCCGCCTACCGTGACCGCCAGGTGCTGCCCGTCGAGTTGCGCACCCGCGACCGCTGGGTGATGTGGAAGCTGGCCAGCCGCGGCGGGCTGCCGACGAAGGTGCCGATTCAGCCGACCGGCAAGGCTGCTTCGTCGACCGACGCCGCGACCTGGTCGCCGTGGTCGCGCGTGCGCCCGGCCGCCCGCAAGGGGTTCGTCCTGGGTGCTGGCATCGGCTGCCTCGACCTCGACCACTGCCTCATCGACGGTCTACTGACCCCGGCCGCCGCGAGGTTCCTCGCGCAGCTGCCGCCGACCTACATCGAGGTCTCGCCCTCGGGTGATGGTCTGCACGTCTGGGGTCGCATGCCCGAAGGCCGCGGCCGCCGATATGTGACCGGCGACGGTCTGCGGGTGGAGCACTACAGCGTTGGCCGGTACATCACGGTCACCGAGCGTCCGGCGCCGGGCTCGGTGCGCCGCCTGGCTGATCTGTCCGAAGTAGTGAGCTGACCTGCGGTCTCGGCCTCGGGGCGGCTCGGCCAGCCGCCCTGGTGGCGGTCGAGACCCTGGAGGTCGGATGGCATCGAAACCTGCTGCGCCGAAGGGGCTTCGCCCCGGTGGCCGGAAGTTGTGGACCGACATCGTCGGCAAGTGGGAGTTGCGTCCCGACGAGCTGCGCGTGCTGCGTGAGGCCGCGCGCGAGGTCGATCTGATCGACGCTCTGGAGTCGGCGTTGTCGAAGGACTCGATCATGATCGCGGGCTCGATGGGTCAGCGTGTGGTCAACCCGCTGGTGAGCGAGCTGCGTCAGCATCGCGCGACGCTGGCCGGCCTGCTGCGGCAGTTGAAGCTGCCCGACGCCGATAGCGGCGAGGCCGGGATGGAATCGCGGAGCACGGCGGCCCGCGCGGCGGCGAACGCGCGCTGGTCCAAGCGTGGCCAGAGCGCGTAGCGCCGGTCCTGCCCTCATCACGTCCGCGGAATCGGAGTTCGCGCAGATCATCGAGTGGTACGAGTACAAGCTCGAAACCACCGCGCCGCCAACAGATCTGGAGTGGGAGCCGGTCAAGATCGGCCCCACCTGGCAGTGGGACGGCGGATGGCTGCTGCCGGAGTGCACGCTCGGGTGGCGGGTGCTGGCGTGGTGTGGTCGGTGGCTGCGCGACAAGAAGGGCCGCGAATGGCAGTTCACCCTCGAGCAGGCCCGGTTCATCCTCTGGTACTTCGCGGTCGATGCCGAAGGCGACTTCATCCATCGCAACGCGGTGCTGCAACGGCTGAAGGGCTGGGGTAAGGACCCGCTGGCCGCGTGCCTGGCGCTGGCTGCGTGCTTCGCCGAAGTGAACTTCGACCACTGGCATCATGGCCGCCCGGTCGGCGCGCAGGAGCCGAACGCCTGGGTGCAGATCGTCGCGGTGTCGGAGAAGCAGACCAAGAACACCATGCAACTGTTCCCGGTGCTGCTGCCACCGGAGACGCGCAACCGCTACGGCATCGGCCAGCCCGGCAAGTTCCACGTCTTCGGGCTGGGCGATACCCGCCAGATCGAGGCCGTGACCAGCAACCCGGACTCGATCGAGGGCGGGCGCCCGACCCTGGTGATCCGCAACGAGACCCAGAACTGGCGCGAGTCCAACCGCGGTCACGACATGGCCGGTGCCCTGGCGGGCAACGCCGCGAAGTCCGAGCGCGGCGCGGCGCGGATGCTCGACATCTGCAACGCCTACCGTCCCGGGGAGGACTCGGTCGGCGAGCGCCGCCGCGAGGCCTACGACGCCACGCAGGGCGAGGACCCGACGGCGATGGACTTCGGCCTGCTGTATGACTCGCTGGAAGCGCCGCCGGAGGCCCCGCTCACCGCGGAGGACGCGCCCGCGGTGGTGCGGGCGATCGCGGGCGACTCGACCTGGCTGGACACCCGCCGCAACGGCAGCATCGTCCAGTACATCCTGAACCCGGAGAACCCGCCGAGCGAGTCACGGCGCAAGTGGTACAACCAGATCGTCGCCACCGCCGACGCCTGGACCACCCCGCAACTCTGGGATCGCCTGGCCGACCCGAGTGTCCTACCGCCCGAGGGCGCCGAGGTGTTCTTGTTCCTCGACGGCTCCAAGAGCGACGACGCGACCGCGCTGATCGGCTGCCGCCTCGACACCGGCGACGTGTTCGTCGTCGGCATATGGGAACGACCGGCGAACTGGGACAGCAAGCGCGCGTGGCTGGTCGACCGCGCTGACGTCGACGGCCGCGTCCGGTGGGCGTGCGCTCGCTGGGACGTGTACGGCTTGTGGTGCGACCCGTCCGACGCCCGTGACGACGAGTCCGGCGAGCTGTACTGGGAGCCGCTGTGCGACGACTGGACCGAGATCCAGGACTGGCGTCTGCCGGCCGTGAAGTCGGGAGACCGCCAGCACCCGATCATCTGGGACATGCGCTCACCGCGGCACGCCGCGCTGCACACCCAGCACGCCGAGCGCACGGTGACCGACATCAAGGACGGCGCGTTCCGCTACGACGGCAACAAGCGGTTGCGCACGCACGTGCACAACGCGCGCCGGCGCCCGGGCAAGTACGGCGTCGGCCTAGGCAAGTCGGGCCGCGGTTCGTCGAGGAAGGTCGACGCCGCGGTGGCGATGGTCGGCGCCCGGCTGATGCGAAAGACCTGGCTGCTGGCCAACCCCGACGGGCCGAACGAGGCGTTCTTCTTGTGAGAGGCGGTGATCGGTGAATCGGGCTCAGGCCGTCGACGCCGTACGCGAGATGTTGCAGGGCCCGCGGGCATATGAGATGCCGCGCCTGGATGTGCTCGACGCGGCGCTGAAGCCGTGGGATTCGCCCGAAGCGGCGGTGCACGCACTGGAGATCCGCGGCATCAGTTCCTCGCAGGCGCAGGGGTCGTTGGCCGCTCTGGTCGGTCTTGCCCGCAAGTCGCAGACGAACTTTCTGCCGTTGATCTTGGACGTGTACGGCCAGGCGATGAAGGTCGGCAACTACCTGACCGGTGTCACGGTCGACGAACTGACCCAGCGGCGCACCGGCACACGGTCGGGGCCGTGGAAGTGGTGGCAGCGCAACCGGATGGGCGCGGGCCAGACCGGCATTCATCGCTCGGCACTGCACTACGGGACCTCGTATGCGACGGTGCTGCCGTCACTGCGGCCGAAGGATTGGACCGGCGGCGAGGAGATTCCGGTCTACATCCGCGGCGTCTCCCCGCGTCAGATGACCGCGATCTACGGTGAGCCGCTGGAGTGGGATCCGCGCGACGGCGGCCCGGTCGACGACGCCTGGCCGATCATGGCGCTGGAAATGAAGGGGCCGATGATTCGGCTCTACGACGAGGTGAACGTCCACTTCATCGGCGCGAAGAACCTCCCGCAGTCCGCCTTCGGCTGGCGCGACCCCTCCTACATCAGCGTCAACAACTTCGACTACATCGAGGGCCGTCGTCACGATGTCGGCGTCTGCCCGATCGTGCGATATCGAGACCGCATCCTGCTCGACGGGGAGGAACAGTTCGGCATCATCGAACCCCTGCTGACGATTCAGCAGAGGATCAACGAGACCACCTACCAAATGCTGGTGGCCCAGTACTACTCGGCGTTCAAGCAGCGCTACGTCATGGGCTGGCTGCCCAAGAGCGAAGCCGACGCACTGCGTGTCGCAGTCTCCGACACCCAGTTCTTCAAGGATCCGAACACCAAAGCCGGCCAGTTCGACGCCACCGACCTCGAGAACTACATCAAGTCCAAAGAGAGCGCCCTGCGCGACGCCGCTGCGATCGGGCAGGTACCTGCCCAGCAGCTCGGTTTGTCGGGGATCAGCAATATCTCCGAGGCGAGCCTGGCAGCGCTCGAGGCGGGTAAGGATCGCAAGGCCTCCGAGATCCAGACCTCGCTCGGGGAATCGCACGAGCAGACACTGCGCACCGCGGCGCACATCTCCGGTGACGTGGCGGCGGCAGCGGATTTCGCGGCCGAGGTGATCTGGGACGACACGACCGCACGCAGCTTCGCGCAGACGATCGACGGTCTCGGCAAGATGGCCACGATGCTCGACATCCCACCGGAGATGGTCTGGGAGGACATTCCCGGCTGGTCGAAGGAAAAGGTCGAGCGCGCCCTGCAAGCGCGCGCACGCCAGGACGACCGCCTGATCGAGGTCTGAATGCTGTCCGCTGCGCTGCGGCTGCTGCACCGCGCGCTCGGCGCCACGCTGTCCCGGATCATCCTGCGGCGCATGCGCGCCGAGGGTGTGCCGGTCACGCCGCAGCAGCGGCAGCAGATGGCGCGCCGCCTGCACCGCGAGGTGGTGGCGGCCCGCCGCCGCAGCCACGCCCAGGCCACGCGGGCGATCCGCGAGTTCGACCCGGATATTCGCATCCCAGAACCGGACCCGTACCCGGTCGCCGCCGTGGTGGCCGCGATCGACCGCGCCGTCGAGCCTCCGCCGCCGCGGCCCGCACCCGAACCAGAGGAACCGCAGCCCGCTGCCCGCGTGACCGGTGCCGATGAACAGCCGCGGGAGCGAATACGGGTCACCGCGCCGGAGGTGGCCGAGCGCCCTCGCGGTCGCGTGGCCGCACCGAGCGAACTCGACCCGCGATCCCGTCGGCGAGCCCGTAGCCGGGTGATCGCGCCGACGCTGGACAACCGCACCGACCCCCGTGTGGTCGTGCAGGTGTCGCAGCGCCTGTCGGCCACCCTGGCGCGGCATGCCGCGCAGGCGGGCCGCAACGCGGTGGTCAACGCGGCGCTCGGTGCGGGCGAGGAGATCGGTTGGGCGCGTGTGCTGTCCGGCAGCGAGAACTGCGCGTTCTGCGCGATGCTGGCCTCACGCGGCCCGGTCTACCGGTCGGACAAGTCCGCGCTGACGGTCGTCGGCCGCGGCGGGCGGCCTCGCGGCAGTCGTGCGCTGGGCGAGCGTTACCACGACGGATGCGACTGCGAGGCCGTGCTCGTGCGCCGCGGCCAGGACTGGGAGGGCCGCGAGGAATCCGAGCGGTTGGAACGGCTCTGGATCGCCGCGAGCACAGCGGCCACTCAGGCCGGCGAGGAGCCGCGGCGCGTGTTCAACAGAGCGTTCCGCCGCATCGAGCGTGACCCGGAGCTGGGTGAGGAAATCGAGAAGCTCTGGGCCGAGGTCACCGAAGGCTTGACCGGCAGCGAAGCCATCCGCGCTTTCGCGACTGTGATCAAGGAACGCCCACCGGCCGCCCTGGCGGCGGCCCGACGCCCCAGGAGGGCCACCACCGATGAGTGACAACCCGATTACCCAGCCCGCCATCCCGATCGTCGTCGGCAGCGCAGGCGCAGGGGGAGGGGGGATCAGCAGCTTTCCGCTGGCCGCGCCCACGCCCGCCGCGCCGCCGGCCTCACCAGCCCCCGCTCCTGCCGCATCGGCGTCGACCGAACCTGCCGCACCGGCGAATCCGGCACCGCCCGAGCCCGCCGCCCCGAAGACGCCGGAGGAGTACGAGGCGGTGATCAAGGATCTGCGCAAGGAGAACGCGGGCTGGCGTACGAGGCTGCGGGAGGCTGAGCCGATCATCGAGGCGCACAACCAGGCGCAGGAGGCGGCGAAGACCGACATCCAGCGCGCCAACGACCAGGCCGCGCAGCTCAAGACGGATCTCGACGCGCGAACCAACGAACTGAACGTGCTGCGTGCCGCGCACAAGCACGGCGTCCTCGAAGAGGACTTCGACTTGCTGGGGTCAGGCACCCCGGAAGAGCTGGACGCCCGAGCGGCCCGCATCGCCGCCCGGTATCCCTCCAGCGCCGCACCGACCCCGCCGCCGAGTGATCGGCCGGTCGAGGGTCTGAGGCCTGGAGCCTCGCCTACTCCACCGGCACCGCCGGACACCTCATACCCCGCGTCCTGGCGGCCGCGGGATTCCGAAAGGAGCTGACATGGCGAATGATTCGCAGCCACTGTTTCGGCCGGGCGCCGACATCACCGGCCTGGCCACCGCCGCTATCACGGGTAAGACGTGTGTAGGTATCTCCGCCACCCGCGACGCCACCACCGGCCTGATCAAGGTCGCGACCGCCACCGCCGCGGCGAAGGCATTCGGGGTGGCCTGCGCCGACATCGCTTCCGGCGCCATCGGCCTGATCCGCCGCGGCGGGATCCTGCCGGTCACCGCGGGCGGCAGCATCTCCGCCGGCGCTCAGGTCGAGGTCGGTACCGGCGGCAAGGTCGTCACCCTCGCCTCCGGTATCGCCGTCGGGCAGGCCGTCGAGGACGGCACCAACAACAACCCGATCTTCATCGCCTTCTACGGCGCGTAACCGAAAGGAGGAACGGCAATGGCATACACGGCGTATAACCAGGAGTTCCCGCTGGGCACCCCGTCGGTGTCGGGCAACAACATCACCGTCGATTTGATGTTGAAGGAGCCGACGCGCATCAACGCCTACCTGTCGGATCTGGCGCTGAAGGGCTACTTCGCCGAGCGGATCTTCACCAACGGCGGCACCGTTTCCGGTGGCGCGCTGGTCTACACCCAGCTCACCAAGAACGACCTGTTCCCGACCCGCTCCGTGCAGAAGGTCGCGCCGGGCGCGGAGTTCCCGGAAGTCACCTTCGACCGGCCCGAGCCGTTGACCGCGCAGGTCGAGAAGCTCGGCGGCAAGTTCAAGATCACTGACGAGGCCCGTCGCCGCAATGACATGTCGGCCATCCAGACCGAAGGTGTGAAGCTGGGCAACGACGTGCAGCGACAGTTGCACGTGCGCGCCCTGACGGAGCTGGAGGCCTCGATCACCGCGATCGGTTCCGACGTGCAGATCAGCGGCACCTCGTGGCTGGATGCCACCGTGCTGACCATCTCGACGGAGAACAAGGCCGCCCTGCCGGCGGCGGACCTTGCTGAGATCCGCAAGCGGGCGGCGGTCAAGGAGCTCGGGACGCAGTACAACCTGATCATCCTGAACCCGCAGGAATTCGCGAACCTGTCGATCATCTACGGCGACGCGGAAGCCTGGCTGCGCAGCCAGGGATTCGGGCTGGCGGTGTCCAACGTGATCACCGCGGGAACCGCGTACGCCGTGCAGGAAGGCATGGTCGGACAGGTCCGCTACGAGGAGCCGCTGACCACCGAGACCTGGCGGGATCCGAGTGTCCAGTCGACCTGGGTGCAGACCTCGATCAGCCCGGTGTTCGCGGTGACCAACCCGTACAACGCGCTGAAGATCACCGGGCTCGCGGCATGAGCACCGTGGAACGGACCGTGGTGCTGGGCTCGATCGTCTACCTCGACGACAAAGGCCGTACCCGACGCGCAGATTGCGGAACGGTGGTGCAGGTCAACACCGCCGATCTCGAGCGGTTCGACCGGCTCAACGTGCTCCTGCCGAAACCCGAGCCCGCCCCGGCGGCGGACCCGGACCCGGTCGGCGAGACGATCGACGAGAACGCCGCCGACGACGCCGAGGACGCGCAGCCTGCCCCGGCGGCGGCTGCTGACCTGGTGTATGAGCCCGCGGACGAAGACGGCGAGCCCGACACCGACAGGCCCGCCGCCCGCAAACGTCGCGGCACTCTGCGCGTGGACGGCTGAGGCGATGGCCTACGCCACCGCTGACGAGCTCGAGGACGGCTGGCGCACCCTGTCCCAGGCGGAGAAGGATCGCGCCAGCGTGCTGCTCGACGATGCCGCCTGGTGGCTGGGAATCTGGTTCAAGCCCTTCGGCGACCTCGCGGCCCTGGCGGCCGCCGATGCGAACCTCGCCCAGGGCCTGAACATCCTCTCGCGCAGCATGGTTCGCCGAGCGATGACCACCGGCGCGGTCGAGGGCGCGCAGTCCACCTACCAGGTGATGGGCCCGTTCTCGACGCAGATCGCGTTCAAGAACCCCGACGGCAACCTCTACATCTACGACTCCGAGCGCGACGGCATCCTCGCCGCGCTGGGCGTGGATGTCTCGGGAGCCAAGTCGGTCTCGGCCCCAGGGCTGTAGCGATGCAGCCGTTCGAAGTCCCCTTCGGTGAGGAATGGACGATCCTGCGTGGCATTCGTGACCGTGTCGGCGACAAGGCCCCGGCGGCCGCCGGCAGTCTCGAACGCTGCGTGTTCTGGCAGAACGTGCCCGTCGAACCCGGCGGCACGTACCCGGCCACAGCCCGCGACTCGGCGACGCTCACCGGCACCCTGGCGGTGCCGAAGGGTTCGGCCGAGGTCAAGCAGTCCGATCAGCTGCGGCGCGAATCCACCGGGGTCGTGTATCAGGTGCTCGGCCCGGCGAATTGGGACCACGTGCATCCGATGAGCGGTTGGGACCCCGGCTATGTGACCTATTCGGTGAAGGCGGTGACATAGGTGCGCCACAATATCCCCTACCGGGACGCCGCCGGTGCCGGCAGCAACCCGGCCATCGCCGGTCTGCTGCTGTCGGCGCAGATGCGTTCGCTGATGTTCGAGGTCGCCGAGATCGCGCAGGCCATCTACCGCGACGAGGTCTCCCAGCGCACCGGCCGCCTGGCGCGGTCGGCGCGTGTCGAGACCTTCCGTGGTGGGCGGCTCAAGGATCGCTGGAAGTCGCGTCTGGTCATCGGCGGCAGTGAGGCGCCGCATGGGTTGTCGCACGAATTCGGTTACGAGATTCACGACGACGATGGCAATGTGACCGCGGTCGTCGGCGGCGCGCATGATCTCAACCAGGTGCTCAACCGGTTGGGGACGCTGTGAGCGTGCAGTTTCCGGACTGGTACGAGGGCGGCTGGCCCGACCGCGAACTGGTCGTGCTCGATCTGGCGCAGCGCTGGCTGGATCTGCTGAACCCGCCAGGGTTGGCGGTGACGTGGCTGCCCGACGACCTGAACGAGCTGCTCGACGCCGGGTGCGTCGTGGTGCGCGTGTATCGAGGCGGCCTCGGCGCGGATGGCCTGATCGACGCCGCAGCCGTGCAGCTGGGCGTCATCGGCCAGACCCGCGCGGATTCGTGGGCGGTCGTGGAATACCTGCGCCAGATGCTGTTGTCCTACGAGCACGGCGGCGAGGTCCGCCACGAGGACGGCTCGGTCTCCTACGTCTCGTTCGTCGAGGAGATGATCGGACCGCAGCAGCTGCCCGAACTGAATCCCGATCACCGGCTGGTGCCGGTGACCTTCCGTGTGGAATGTCGTCTGCCGCGCGGCATTCCGGACTACGCGCGTATCCGCGAGTCCCTCCCTCTCTGATCCACCCCCCTTTGACGCACCGCGCACCACACCCGGTGCCGCGGGACTTTCGTCATGCCCGAAAGGAGCAGCCCTGCCATGGCCGCAACCACGTTCGCCGCCCTGAAGGACAAGAACGACGCACTGGTGCTCACCGCGAGCGACTGGTACGTCGGCCTGCACGCGTGGACTCCCGGCGCCTCCTACATGCCGACCGATCTGTGCGACTCGGCCGGCGTCTTGCAGACCCTTCCCGCCGGGTGGAAGACCTCCGGGGAGATCCAGAAGGCCAAGGGGGTCGACCTCGCCCCGGACACCCAGACCGCCGACATCGAGGGCTACGGGTCGCCATCACCGCGCCGCAAGCTGGTCACCGGCGAAGGATTCACCATCGACTACCTGGCGCAGGAGTGGCGCAAGATCAACCAGGAGATCTGGCACAACACCGACCTGACCACCATCAGCGCCACCCCGGGCAAGGGCTACACCGGCCGCAAGTACTCCGACCTCACCGTGCGCTACTACTCGGCGCTGCTGATCGCGAAGGACTTCGCCTCCGACTACCTCTACCCATGGTTCAAGTTCCCGAAGGTGTCGGTGTCCAAGCGCGCGGCGATGGCCGGCCAGATCGGCAAGGAACTCGGCCTCGGGTTCACGATGACCGTGCTCGATGACGCCGAGTTCGGGTCGCTGTACGACTTCGGTGTCGCCGGCGCCGGTTTCGACGACATCGCCGAAGACGCGGGATTCGCTGCCGCGGCGACCTCGATCACCGTCAGCCCCGCCGCGGCGAGCATCGCCGTCGGCGAACAACTGCAACTGCTGGTCATCGACAACAACGGGTTCGACCGCACCGCAGCATGCACCTACGCCACCTCCAACGCCGGCCGGGCGACGGTCTCGACGTCCGGCCGCGTCACCGGTGTGGCCGTCGGTTCGGCCGCGACGATCACCGCCACCCTCGGCGCACTGACCGACACCACGGCAATCACCGTCGCCTGACCCCTCCAGCGCCGTCCCCGCTGCCGTTTCCTGGTGCGGCGCGGGGGCGGCTTCCACCAGGAAAACACCAGGAAAACCAGGAGGATCCATGGCCGCCCGCACACCCCGCACAACCACTGCCGGCAAGACTGCGGCGAAGAAGGCCCGGCCCGCGACGGCGCCGGAGAAGATCGCCGCGTTCGACGAATTACGCGCCATCGCCGGGGATTACGAGCTGATCGCCGCAGTAACCGAACCGTACGAACTCGGCCAGGAATGGGGGTTCGACCCGCCGGTGATCGCACGGTTCCCGGCCGACCTCGAGAACAAGGTCCTGCTCGACATGGCCAGCCGCCGCGCCGATGCGATCGGCATCCTGAGCGTGCTCCTCGGTGACGTCGGGCTGCTGCGCGTGGTGCAGGCCTTCAAAACCCAACCCGACGGCGACCGTCTGCTGATCGGGCTGCAGATGCGCCTGACCAATCACTTCCTCGGCCGGGGCGCAGCCCAGGTGGGGGGTACAGCGGCCTCATAGACCGCATCGCCGTCTATGGGGCCGAGATCCGCTGGGATCTGCACACCATCGCCCACGCCGACCTCGACGACTGGATCCTCCGACACAGGGATTGGCGCGTGCTCTGGGACTGGCTCGACCGCCTCAAAACCCACCCCGGCGGTGCGTACAGGTCCGCGCTGCTGCAAGACCCCGACGTCGTCGAACAACTCGCCGCAGCCGACGACGCACCCGCCGCCGACGTGCCCCTGGAGGGATTCGACCGGCTCGACGGATGGGCCGCCGACATCCTCGACCGCCTCACCCAAATCGTCTACGCAACCCTGCGAGCCGATATTGCGACCGCCCCCACCACCCCACGGCCGACCCTTCCGCACATCACCCGCCGCGCCGAGTACAAGCGCCAGCGCGACCGCGCTTTCGAGCTGCAACTGATCCCAGGAGGTGAATGAGTGGCGAACTTCACCGCGGGCACCGCCGACGTCGAGATCGGCCCCAACTTCAGCAACTTCGTGCGGCTGCTGCGAGCCGACCTCGAGCGGGTCGAGGCCGAACTCGGCGTCGAGATCAACCCGGACATGTCCCGCTTCGCCGACGAACTCCGGGACCGGCTCGCCGAAATCACCGCCGCGCTCGACGTCGAAATCAACCCCGACACCTCCGGATTCGCCGACGCCCTGCGCACACGGCTCGAGACCATCCAGGCACAACTCGACGTCACCGTCGGCGTCGATCAGACCTCGCTCGACAACCTCGAAAACCTGATCCGCGCCCGGCTGGCGCTGATGGACCTGGCCGTCGACATCCACGTCGGCGCCGACACACGGGTCGCGGCGAACGACATCGCCATGCTGCGGCAGCTGGCCGGCCAGGACATGACCATCCAGGTTGACGCCGACACCGCCAGCGCGGCCGCGCAGATCGCCGCGCTGAACGGGCAGACGGTCACGGTCAACGTCGCCGCCAGCGGCACCAGCCGATCCGGATCCGGCGGGCTGCCGTCCGGGTTCGGCAACGCCGGACTCCTGAATGCCGGTGTGCTCGGCATCGGTGCGCTACCCGCAGGCGGGGCAGCGATCGCTTCGATCGGCGCCGACATCCAAGCGCTCGCGCAAGCCGGGGCGCTGCTGCCCGGCATCTTCGCCGGTGCCGCCGCTGGTGTCTCGACGCTGGTTGTCGGACTCGGCGGCATGAAAGACGCCCTCTTCGCCGACGGCAAGAAAGCGATGGAAGCCTACGACGGCCTCGGCCGCGAGGGCCGCGCCCTGGTCGACACCAGCAAGCGATTCGGCGACCAATGGGACCGCATCAGCACCCGAGTGCAGAACACCACCCTCGCCGGTCTGTCGCAGCCGCTGGACCGGATGCTGACCACGCAACTACCCGCCCTCGACCGCGGAATGGGCGGCGTGGCCAAGCAATTCAACACCGGACTCCACACCGCCCTCGACGAACTCGGCAACGAGCAATCGACCACGTTCCTCGACACCGTGTTCGCCAACACCACCGACGCCGCAGGAAACCTGAACGGCTCGATCACCCCGATCATCAACAGCGTCCGCACCCTCGGCGGAACCGGCTCCACCTTCCTGCCGCAACTGGCGCAGGGCTTCACCAACGCCACCACACGCCTCGACGCATTCCTCACCCGCGCGGACAAGTCCGGCGACCTGTCACGATGGATGCGCGAAGGCATCGACACCGGACGCGAACTGTTCTCGGTGATCGGCAACGTCGGATCAATGATCGCCTCGGTGCTGCGCGCGGGCAAGACCGACGGCGACGGATTCCTCGGCACCGTCGACAACCTCACCGAACGCTGGGCCGGCTGGCTGAAGTCCAGCGAAGGCCAAGCCAAGATGAAATCGTTCTTCGCCGAGGGCCGGGAACAACTCGATCGCTGGCTCCCCCTCCTGAAATCAGCCGGATCGCTGATCGTCACCGCCTACGAAGCCGCCCAAGCATGGTCGGCGATCCTGATGCCGTTCCTGCGCGCTGGGTCCGAACTACTCGGCCAGCACGACAGCCTGCTGAAAACAGTCCTGATCAGCTACCTGGCGTTCCGCACCCTCAGCCCGATCTTCAACACCTTGCAGACAGCGATCTCCGGCGCGAACACGCGGCTGCAAACATTCCGCACGGCGATGGCGTCATCTTCCGGCACAACGGCATTCAGCCGTGCGCTCGGCGGGATCGGCGCGATGCTCGGACCCGGCGGCCTGGTCACTGCTGGCGTCGTCACTGCCTCGGCACTGATCGGCACACTCGCCGCCAAACATCAGGAGGCCGCCGACGCTGCCGAGCGTCAGCGCACGAAGCTCAGGGAGTTGAGGGAGACCCTCGACGAGCAGATCGGTGCGGTAACCAAGGAGTCGATCGCCTCGACGACGAACGATCTAGAGGACCGCGGCTTCCTTGAGCGCGCCCAGACTCTCGGTGTCGACCCGCAGCGCTATGTGCGTGCAGGACTCGGCCTGGACCAGGCGGGCAAGGATGACATCAACGCCCGGCTGACCGGGATCATCCTGGAGCAGTACCCCAAAGACAAGAACTCCAAGATGCAGTTCGATCAGGTCGCGCAGACTCTCGGCCTGACGAGCACCGAGGTGGCACAGGCATTGCAGGGCATTCCAGACGCCGTCGCCAAGTTCGACCAGGCGTGGGCCAAGAATGGCAACGGCAGTCTGCAAGACCTTGCCGAGTTGAAGGAGGCTCTCCCGGACATCGCAGAAAGCGCAGCCACGCTGGGCGGCGAGATGAACGGCCTGGAAACAGAGACCGGTAGGGCGCGTGAGTCGCATCTGCGAATCAATGAGGCATTGAACGGGACCTTCCAGCTCACCGAGCGGGGCAAGGCTGCCTTCGAGGCCTACGGCGGAGCGGTCGGGGTGGTAACGGCCAACACGGTTGAACTGAAGGCGGCTTCGGCCGAGCAAGCCGCGTCCATGATCCAGGGGCTGCGGGCCGCCGGCCGCGAAGTCGAGCTGATGCCTGACGAGAAGACCTTGAAGATCACCCTGAACGCCGATCAGGCGAAGTCCGAGATCCGTGAGGTCACCAAGCCGGAATCGAAGACCGTCACGATCAATGCCGAGTACGCGAAGGCTACGGAGTCGGGCGAGTGGCGGGCGCCGATGGCCTTCCGGGCGGACGGCGGTCCGGTCACCGGCGGCATTCCCGGCCGGGACTCGGTGCCGATCCTCGCCATGCCTGGTGAGCACATGCTAACCACCTCCGATGTCGACAAGCTCGGCGGGCAGGCGGGCGTCTACCGTTTCCGCGCGGCATTGCAGGCCGGTCTTGTGCGACCGATGCGCGCTGGTGGCGCGGTCGGTTGGACCCGCGGCGATGAGGTCGACCTGCAGCAAGCGCAGAACGCTGTCACCAAGGCGGAAGAAGAACTGCGTGTACTGGACTTCAAGAAGAACGTCTCCCCATCCCAGCGTCGCGCCGCGGAGCTGAAGATCGACGAAGCGAAGAACAAGGTCCACGAGCTGGAAGATAAGAAGGCTGGCCGGACCGGATCGTCGACGGAAGTCCTTCCGCAACAGGCACTGCCGGGCCGTCGCTCTGGCAAGGATCTCGACCGCGAGGACGCACAGGCCGCGGTCGATCAGGCCAACACCGAGCGCAACCGTGTCTACAACGATCTGAACTCGACGCCTGAAGAGCAGGCCGCCGCCGACCGTAAATACCAGCGAGCACAGAACTCTCTGGCCGAGGCGAACAAGTCTGAGAAGTCCGGCGACAGTACCGATCTCAGCCTGCAGGGGATCTTCTCCAGGGCGGGCGGGATTGTCGCTGAAGGCATCCTGTCGGGACTCGGACTTGAGAACAGCATCCTGTCGAGCAACAACGTCTACAACAAGGCGTTCAACAGCATCGTCGACTTCTCTTCGAACACCAGCCGGGACGAGCAGGCCGGGGCGGGCGATGGCTACGCCTACGTGCCGAAAAACTTGCCGGTCGATCGTGAGGATCGCCCCGCGGGAACGTCCGGGCAGGCCGGTCGATCGGCCGAGTCGTACGACGCGGGCGGTGGCGTCGAGCAGTGGAGCGGAACTTTCGCCCAGGTGCTGCGTGGGCTGGCGATGCCGGCGTCCTGGCTCGAGCTGGGCAAGGCGCAGATGCGCACCGAGTCTGGCGGTAACCCGAAGGCGATCAACCTGTGGGATTCCAACGCCCAGAAGGGCACCCCATCGAAGGGGTTGATGCAGGTCATCGATCCGACGTTCGCCTCATACCGGTCGGCGCTGTATCCGGATGACATCTGGGACCCGAGCGCCAATATCGCTGCGGCACTGCGCTACACGGTCGCCCGTTACGGCAGCCCGGTCGGTGTGTGGGGGCAGGGCCACGGCTACCGCAACGGCGGCTGGGCGTGGGGCCCGGGTGGTCCGCGCGGCGACGGGTTCTTCGCACCGCTGAGCAACGGCGAGTTCGTCGTCAACGCGGTCGATGCCGCATTGAACGCGCCGACTTTGGAGGCGATCAACGCGGGTCTGCCGGTGCCGCTGCCGCCGTTGCCTGTGGGGATGGGGGCGCGGGGTGGGGATTCGACCACGATCAACCGCGATCACGGCACGCACTTCCATGCGCCGATCCAGCTCGCTGACCCCCATGAGTTCATTCGCGAACTGGAGCGGCATCAGGCGCTTCAGGCGCAAGGTCCGATGGCGGGGTTGCCCGGGTGAGCGGTTACCTGACGCTGTACCTGATCGGTCAGGACGGTTCCCGCTGGAATTTGACCGATGAGACCGAGGGCGTGCTGTTGCGTCGGGGCCCGCAGAAGTTGATCGATGCCCCGGCGAAAACGTTCTGGCTGGAATCCAGCACGGGATCGCACTACCAGGGGATGCGGTTCGAGCGTCGCGACCCGGTGTTCTCGGTGCAGATCCACGCACCGGATCCGATCGTGTGGGCCGACATCGACTCCCGGTTCCGGATGGCGCTCGGCATGGTCGGTGAGGACACGTTCTGGCTGGAGGCGCACACCGCCTATGGCGTCAGGCGCTTGGCGATGCGGTTGCTCACCGAGCCGACCGCATACGGCTCGGCCGATTATGAGGCGCGGGATCCGTGGCTGACGCACGATTCGACGCTGGCGATCAGCGCAGCGTGTGAGCAGCCGTTCTGGGAGTCGACACCGGTGCCGCTGGAATGGGAACTGACCTCGGGTACCAGCGGAACGGGCACGCTGATGTTCGAGAACCGCGGCGACGTGCCGGTGTGGTGGTACGGGTTCGTGACGGCTCCGGCGCGCTGGCGGGTGCCGGATCGCAGCTGGGGCCAAAAGATCTACGCGAAGTCGGTCTATCCGTTCCACCGTGCCGATGACGATGCCGCACGCATGGAGTGGCTACCGGAGTTGATCGCGGGCGAGGACACCTCGATCGACACCGACCCGGACAAGCCGACACTGATCGCAGCCAACGGCAACCCGGTGCAGAACCGGTGGCAGTCGCGCGGGCTGCTGTATCCGATCAAGCCCTGGACTTCGCCAACCCCGGTCACCGTGCAGGTCGAGGACGCGAACCCCGGGGCAGGCATCCGCATCTGGATTCCGCGTCGTTTTTCGCGGCCGTGGGGGGTGACGCTGTGACGACCACCCTCGCCGACATCCCGGCGTTGATGGCCCAGACCGACGGAATCCGCGAGAACCTCACCCGTCTGCGCAGGATGCCGCCGCTGATCCGGTTGTGGACCAACCAGCAGGACGGCTCGCCCGGGCTGACGCTGCGCGGGCGGGTCCCTGAGACGGTCGCCGGGAAGTTCCCGTGGCGCAACAACCAGTCCCAGGGTGGGCAGCTGCGGTTGCGGCTGGATCACCATCTCGCGCGGTGGTTGACCAGCATCCCGGACGATCCGGACGCGAAGAAGAACGTCGTCCTCACCGTCTGCGCGATGGGCGGGGTGAAGCGCTGGTCGGGACTGCTCAAGAACTGGAACGTTATCACCAAGAATCGAATTCACTATCTCGAAGTGAATTTCGTGGACGACCTTCAGTTCCTGCAATTCATGCTCGGCCCGCCGAACCCCGCGCTACCCATCCCGGTTTTCCAGTTCCCCAGGGTCCTGCCAATTTTCGGCCCCGCGAAGTGGGCAGTTTCCATGCTGATCCTGATGAACTTGATCAGGCTCAATGGACATCCCTGGACGCTTCCGGACGATCCGTTCAACGTCGAAAGCTGGGACGACTTATTCGATTGGAACGACTGGCAGGTCTTCGTCAAGGCCAAGGCATTCGACCTCGACGACAGTTCGCTGTGGGCGATGCTGGCGACGCGCATGAATCGCATCGACCAGGCGGTCGCCGACGCGCTCGACGACGCGCAGCTGACGATCACGTATCGGCGGATCCTCACTGTCGACGGCGAGGTGTCGCCGATCGACGGCGTGCCCGACATCGCCAACGGCGCACTCGTCTTCGAGGTGGTCGACAACTCGGGTTACTACGGTGCCACCGGCACCGGCACCGGCGGCGGTATTGCGGCGGGCCTGGAGCGGTCGGTCGCGCAGTTCCTGTCCGGGTTTGTCGAGGACTACCGCGTCCTGGTGACCGACGACGAGACGATCTGGCCGGACGAGTACTACCAGGAGCACTACCACGGCACCGTGCCCTCGGCGCCGCACGTGACGATCCGCGACAGCCGATATAGCCAGATCGAAACCAGCCAGCTGACATGGTCGCCTGCGACCGCCGTCAGCGTCATCGTCGGCGGCGACAACCCGTTGGCCGACAACCTCGCCAGATTGACGATCGAGAGCATCGCCGCGCTGATCGGCTACTTCCTGCTCGCCGGATTCTCTGGTCTCGGGTCGATTGTCGCCGACGTGGTGATGCCATTTCTCGTCGGAACGATTTTCGCGTGGCTGCAATGGACCAACAACACCCGCGCCCATAACCTCGGCTGGGTCCATCTGTACGAGATTTTCCAGCAGGGCGCGGAAAACAACTCGTGGAGCCTGAGCGCTGTCGCCGCATTGCGCGCAGGATTCGAGTCGACGCGGGCGCAGACCGCGCACCAGTTCACGATGCGAGACGGTGGCGAGTACCTGCCCGGGCTCGATTACGACATCGGTCACCGGATCGCGTCAACCGCCAGCCATGTCACCGACAAGCTGTTCGTCGACCAGGCCGAGACCATGGAGATCGACTGGGACTTCGAGGCGCAGAAGTATTTCGGCTGGGGTACCACCGTCGGCAAGGCGGATGCCGCGCTGAGCATGGCAGAGCGCAGCGCGCGCCTGATGACCAAGACGCTGACCACCCTTCAGAACATCGGCGTGCACCTGATCTCGTAAGGAAGCGAATTGTCTGACAACACATTCGGGCACCCGATATTCCATGACGACGGCGACCAGCTGACGATGCTCACCGCACTGCTGGACGCCTTCCCCGGGCAGGCCGGCAACCCGAATGTGCTGGTGCCGATCCATCCTCGCGTGCGGCAGGCGTGGGCGCAGACGCTGATCGAACGCGGTGTCGTGGTGGTGCCGGAGCTGATGCGGGAGTTGCCGCTGGAGACCGGGGAGCACCCTGAGGCCGGTTGGATGGCGCCGAGGGTGTGGGTGAAGCGCGAGGAGTACGCCCAGCAGCGCGCCGCGCAAGCCGCGGAGGCTCCGCCATCGACGCCGGAGCAGCAGCAGGAACAGGCGCGGCAGATGCTGCGGGCGGTCAAGCCGAGCCTGCTCGACCAGATCGATGCACTGAAAGATCCGCAGCAGCGCGCGGCCATGGCTGCGCGCCTGGAGAAGGACATCCCCGCCCACATCGACGCCGTCAATGCCGCGCTGGAGCAGATCGAGCGGGCCCGCGCGAAGGAGGGCAACGACAATGCCTGACCCCGTATGGCTGCCCGACGTGCTGCGTGCCGCGGGCCTGGAGGTGCGCGAGTATCCAGGCTGGCGCGACCGCGGACGCGGAGATTTCGGCTCGATCTGGGGAGTGGTGTGCCACCACACCGGATCGTTCGGCGAGACGCCCCGCGGTATCGCCGAGCATCCCGATCTCGGCCTGTGCTCGCAGCTGCACCTCGACCGTGACGGTGTCTACACGATTTGCGGTGTCGGCATCGCCTGGCACGCAGGCGCCGGGGCGTACCCGGGTCTGCCGACCGGCAACGCCAATCAGTGCACGATCGGCATCGAGGCGGCCAACGACGGCGGCGGCCGGCCCGGGCTGCCGCACCGCGCGAGCTGGTCGGATGCGCAGTACGACGCCTATGTCCGTGGCGTCGCCGCGATCCTCGACCACCTCGGCCAGCCCGCCTCGCACGCGATCGGTCACAAGGAGTGGGCCGGTGCGTCGCAGGGGAAGTGGGATCCGGGCGCGATCGACATGACCATTTTCCGCGCCGACGTGGCGCGGGCAATGAAACACCGGCCGCTGCAGAGAGGAGAGCCCGGCGTGTGGGGTGAGCAGTTCAAAAATTTCAAGGACCAGCTGGTGTCGTACGGCACCGCGATCTTCTACCTCGACAAGCTGGTGAACGCGATCGCTGATCAGGTGACGCGTGGCTGGAAGCAGCTCGGTGTCAACGACAAAGGCGAGCCGCTGACGCTGGTGGATTCGCAGGCCGCGCAGAACGAGCGGCTGGCCCGAATGGAGGCCAAGCTCGACGAGCTGCTGTTTGGTGGTGCGAAGTGAACACCCTGAATCCGTTGAAGTACAAGCCATCTCAGATCGCGAAGGCGATTGTCGCCGGTTTGGGTGCGGTCGTCGGTCTGCTCGGTGTTGCGGCGAGCACCTTCACTGACGGGCCGCTCACAGCCCTCGGCCAGTGGGCTACCGCGGCGTCGCTGTTGCTGATCCCGATCCTGGTGTTCGTCAAGAAGGCCGAGCCGTGGATCGGCGTGCTCGAGCCCGGCCCGCCGGGTGGCGGGCGGGAGGGCTGAGTAGTGGTCACCTCGGGGCGCCGGGTGCTGCCGTGCGCTGTCGCGCGTCGCGTGCGGTGGGCGTGAGCGCCGATGGCGGCGGCTGGTGCGCGGAAGGGGTGTGAGCGTGGACGAACGGTTCATGGCGCGGCTGTTCGGCGTCCTGTCTTCGCTGGTCACCATCGTATGGCTGGTCGGGTACCTGGCGCCGATCTGGCGCCCGTCCTACCAGCCCCCGCCGGAGCTGAACATCGTGATGATGGCGATCGTCGGCGTATTCGTCTCGCTCTACACCAAGGCCAAGAATCCCCGAGATCCGAGGGACGGTGACAGCGATGACAAGTCTTCCTGAAGCGCTGGGATTGGCTGCGGCGTCGTTCATTACCGGCGTGCTCGTCGGCCAGTTCGTCCGCTTCCGGCGCGTCGACGCTGGCGACCGGCACCTGCTCAAGCCCGAGCTGGACCGCCGGCCGTTCTCCGGGCCGTGGTTCAAGGCCGGGATCGCGGTGCTGTTCCTGGCCGCAGTCGGGCTTATGGTGCACGCGAACAGTTCGCAGCGGCTGTGCAACGTGGAGTTCCGGCGCACGATCACCGAGCGAGCCGACATCGCCGCCGACGACAACGCCGCGCGCAAGGCCCAAGACCAGGCGGTCGCCGACCTGATCGCGGGCGTCCTGTCGATCGAGCCCGGCCCGGACTCGCGTGAGCGCAGCCGCGCCGCGCTCACCCACTACCTCGACCGGTTCCGGGCGAACAACGCGCGACAGGCCGACAACGAGCGCAAGCGGGCCGAGAACCCGTACCCGAGGTGCTGAGGTGACGTTCCCGCCCGGCGCGAGTTTCGACCCCACCCCCTACGGCGTCTCGGCGGGCAGCTCGGTCCCCGGCATGTCCGGGCGCACCCAGGACGCGATCACCGACCAACTCAAAGCCACGGTCGGAGACGGCCGGTGGGGTCAGATCGAGGGCGGGATCGTCGCGATCATCGCCGCGGCGATCGCTGCGATCCTTGGCGGATTCGGCACGGTGATCGACGCAATCTTCGGCACCGTCGACAACAGCTACGTGGCCGATCTGCCGATCATCAACGACCACAGCCAGTCGATCACCACTCTGCAAGAGCAGATCGAGCAGATGATCCTGCAGGGGCTGGCGATCAAGTTCGAAAGCAACGGCACCTACTACCCGAACCCCGAACTGTTGTCGGTCGACATCATCGTCATCGGTGCGGGTGCGGGCGGTGCGTCCGGGCGGTGGGACGTCATTCCCGACAACCGCCGCGGCGGCGGTGGCGGTGGCGGCGGTGGCGAGGTGCACCTGTCCATCCCGGCCTCCCTGTTGCCGGTCTCCGGCGGCGTGTTCGTGCCGATCCCGATCACGATCGGCGCGGCCGGTGCGGGTGGCACCGGTTCGCCGAGCCCCGGAACCGGTGGCGGGAATACGAGTTTCGGCTCCTACGTCATCGGCGGCGGCGGACAGGGCGGCACCGGCGGCGGCGTCAACGTCAACGGCGTCGGCGGCCAGGGTGGCGCCGGCATGATCCCGGGTGGTAACGGCGGTAACGGCGGCGGGTTCACCGGCGCGGGCACCACCCAGGTTCCGCCGACGGCCGGGACCCACTCCACCAGCGCCTACGACCTGCACGGCGGTGGTGGCGGCGGTGGCGGCGGCGGCGGAATCGGCAGCACGTCCGGTGCCGTGCCAGGAGCATCCGGCGGAATCGGTGGCGCGTCCGCAGGCGGGGCAAGCAACGGCGCAGCCGGAACGGCGCCGAGCTCGATCGTCGCGACCGGCGGTGGTGGCGGCGCGGGCAGCAACGCCGAGTCCGGTGTCGCCGGCGGCGCGGGAGCTTTCCCCGCCGGCGGGGGCGGCGGCGGGGGCGGCGGCAACGGTGCCGGCAACAACGGTGCCGGCGGCGCGGGAGGCAACGGTGTCCTGTTCGTGATCGAGCGCCTGAGCTGAGATGCGCTGCACCACAGTCGTGTACACCAGCTCCGACACGTGGCCACAGCCCGACGGGCTGTTCGCGATCGAGGTCGTGCTACGCGGGGCCGGTGGCGGGGGTAGCGCGACCGTCGGCGGCGGTGGCGGCGCCGCAGTCATCACGCAACGGCGCATCGCCGCGACCGAGCTACCCGCATCCGTTGTCATCACGGTCGGTGCCGGCGGCACGTCCGGTGGCGACGGCGGCGACAGCAGCTTCGGGAATCTCCTTATCGCACCCGGCGGCAAGGGCGGATCCAACGGCGGCGCGGGCGGCCTGGTCGCCGGTATGCGCGGCGGCGATGGCGGCGCGGCCGGCCAAGCCGGGCAGTCCGTGACCTCCGCGCCGGTTCGGTTGCTCGCCGGTGGCGGTGGGGGTGGCGGCTCAGGCGCAGCGGGCGGCAAGTCCGGCCTCGTCGCTGCCGGTGTATCGAATCCGTCGTTCTGGCAGGTGGCCCAGTCCGGCGGCGGCGGCGCAGCCGGGCAGGCCGGCGGCTTCCCCGCAGGCGGAGGCGGAGCCGGCGCGGCCGGCGCCGCGGGCTGCGTGACCGTCATCCACTACATCCTCGACTAAGGAGGGCGCATGGCTACGGCCACACTCCACATCGCTGACGTCGGCGGCTACGCGGGCCCGGCACGCTGCTACCGGCTCGACCCTCCCGCCCGGATCGGCGGCATTCAACACCAGTACGTCACGGCCTGGATCTCGCGCGCGGCGCACCACCAGAACGCGGAGGTCAACGTCGTTGCGGCTTGCGAGACCGGTTCGTCGGCATACACGTCGCTGCATCGCCGCGGCGGATCGTTTGTCCTGCACGAGGATCCGGTCACACCCGAGCAGGTCGAGGGCGCGTACTGGCTGGCGCTGCTGATGCTCGGCGGCTACGAGATCGCGCAGGCCACGCCATGACCGTGATCAGCGAACCGATCTCCTCGATCGCGGGCGCGGACAACAACACGATCTTCGGGTTCCAGTCCATCCTCGACCGCGAATCCTTCGACGGCACAGGCATGATCACCACCGCTCTGTACACGGTGCAGGCACAAGGCGGTGTGCTCACGACCGCCAACCTTGATCCGGGCGCCACCGTCGTCTACGTCGGGCCACGCCGGTACCTGATTGTCGTCCCCGACTCCGAGGACCCGATCCGGCTGTTTCCACTCATCCAGGCCGGGCTGCCCATACCACCCGCCCAGGAGGCCACCGCCGTCCGCAACGGCGGCGGCGTCGCCCGCATCCAGACCTCCACTCAAGCCGCGTACAACGCGATCCCCACCCCAGACCCCGAAACCGCCTACCTCATCAACGGATAAGGAGATCGTCATGGCAGCCACCGCGAAATGGTACGGCCTGGGCCAACGCGCGCTCGCGCGCAAAGAGGTCGACTGGACCACCGACGCGATCAAAGTCCTGATCGCCGGATCCGGCTACACCCCCGATCAGGACGCGCACGACTACCTCGACGATGTCGTGTCGAACGAGATCAGCGGCACCAACTACACCGCTGGCGGTGTCCTGCTCACCAGCTGCGCAGTCAGCTACGACAGTGCCACCAACCGGTGCAGGCTCACCGCCGCGAACGCCGTGTGGACCAACGTCACGTTCACCAACGGCCGCTACGGCATCGTCTACAACAGCTCACCATCCACGAACGCGACCCGCCCGTTGCTCGGCTACGTCGACTTCGGCGCGAACCAATCGCCCACAGGGATCAACTTCCAGATCACCTGGGACGCCACCGACGGCGTGCTGTACCTGGCCGCGTCCTAACCGGCAGGCGACCCGGTGGGCATCTACGCGCGCGGCGCAGCCGTGACCAGGATCTACCTGGGCACCCAGCACATCCGTCGCGTCTACCTCGGCGAGACACTGGTATACCTCGACCTCGAGGGCATCATCCTGGCACCGGCCGCAGCCTCGCAGGCGGTCATGCCCGAACCTCAGATCTTCGCCGCGGTTGCCGCGGTTGCGGCGGCCGCTACCGCGGCGATGCCGGTTCCCGCGTTCGGGGCCGCCGCCGCGCCACCCCCGGCTGCCGCCGCCGCGGTCATGCCCGAACCTCAGGTGACGATGGGTATCGAGGTGCCCGCCGCCGCGGCGACCGCCTCGGCCACCGCACCGACACTCGAATACGCCGAGGGAGTCGTAGCCCCCGCAGCCGAAACGGTCGCGGTGATGCCCGCACCCGTGCTGTTGATGGAGGTGATCGCACCCGCCGCCGGGTCGGTCGCGGCCGCTGCCGATCCGGTCCTGACCAACGATCTGATCATCCCCGTTCCGGCTGCTGCTGCCACCGCCGAGATGCCCGCGCCCGCCGTCGCGTTCACTGCGACCGCCCCGGCCGCGGCCGCCGCGGCATCGGCTGCCGCGCCCTCGCCGGCCGTGGTCGCGCTCGCCGATCCAGCCGCAGCAGCGGCGGTCATGCCGACACCAGGACTGTCACAGATCCTGTCGGCCCCGGCCGCCGCAGCCACGGCAGCGACCGCGGAGCCGGTGGTATCGGCCGCGGTCGCACCGCCATCCGGCGCCACGTCAGCGTCCGCGGCCGCACCGGCACTGCTCGCGGCCGTGCCCGCACCTGCTGCCGCGGCGTCGGCTGCCGCGCCCGCGCCGGTCCTGGCGATCGTGATCACCGCACCCGCCGCTGTTACGACGGCTGCCGCGCCCGCGCCCACAGTGCAGACATCGACCCTGTCACCGATGGGCATGGACAAGTCCGGCACACAATCCATCGGCTCGGATCAGACCGCGCTCATCACCAGCTGGACCGCACGCTCCGGATACCCGGCCACCTCCATCGTCAGCGACGCCCTGAAGTCCGACGGCGCCGGGAACGCCACCATCCAATGCAAACTGACCCTCACGGCGAACTGGTTCTCAGGGACCGCGCTCACACTGCGGATCCTGAAGAACGGCTCGTCGATCGCGACACAGACCATCCCGTTCAACTCGATCTCAGGGACCTTCTCAGCGACATCGGCAACCCTCGCGGCGAACGACACCATCTCGTTGCAGTACACCTCAGCATTCGGGGCCAGCGGCACAGTCGCAGCCGGTGCGACCAACACCTACCTGTACTACGACCTCGCGTGAGACCAGCTACCGTACTGCGGTCAGCGTGGCGTTCATCAGCCGCACGCCGCCGTCGCTGGGCAGGATCTCGATCACGCTGACGTAGCCGTCACCGAATCCGGTGTCGGCGTCGAGGAAGTTCTGAATCTCCGAGCACGGCAAATCTGAGCAGCGTATTACCGACAGCACGCCGATCTTCGAGTCGGTCATCTCGATCGTGTACCGACCTGGCGGAATCGCCGCCCTTGCGCCCCCAGTGGGTGTGCTGCCGACGCTGAACACGCCGTTGCCCGACCACTTCGATTTCCGGGGTGTCTGCGCGGCGGTTGCGGTCGCCTGTGCCGCAGTTGCGTGCGGCGGGGTAGAGGCGTAGGTGGTCAGCGGTGGGGGCGGGGTGAACGTGTGACTGCTGCTGGTGGCGATGGCGCGCGCTTTATTGTTGTTCGCGCGAGCGCCATACGCTGCATTACCAATCACAAAGATGACACCAATCGCCGCGACCGCACCGACAAGCACGGTAGTACGGATCCTCGTTCGATTCGGCGGCCGACGCTCTTGGCCCCCATCGCTCATCGTCGTCATTCCCCTTGAATCCCCTTTAGTCGGTTATCTCCACGATGCTGCGTCAGCGCGTCATAACGATCAGCTGGTACTGGCCGCTCGTCCCGCCGAGAGGGTTGCACTCGGCGATGACGCCAGGTCTCCGTAGTCGCGCGGCCTCGCGATTGCATGAAGCGGAGTCGGGGTAGATCGTGCTTTGCGAACGCGGCGGCGGCTTGCTCGACGAGCTGCCGAATGCGTCGGCGAACCCATCCAGGAAGCTGCCGAGGATGTCATCAGTGCCGCCATAGGCAGCCGCGCCCGGCGCCGCGATCAGCAGCGCTGTCGCTTGCCAGGGTGATGGGACCACCGGTTTGCCACGGGTATGGGACCGTGTTGTCTGGTCGCGGGCCGTGTGGTGATGGTGACGCATGATCGGGTTGCTGGTCAATCCGGTGTGGCGGATATC
>NZ_JADLQX010000241.1 GCF_015477605.1 Nocardia amamiensis | reverse complement strand
CCCCGGCGCCCTGACCTGCGAGTATCTGCACGCCTAGAGACACGGTCCCCAGGCGCGTTTCTCCATGTCTGGGCAGGTCAGGGCATAAATCTGGGCTCTATCCGCTCCGAATTACGCGGAACGCAGGCAATAGGACCACGTCAGAGCTCTCCGTGAAAGCGGGGGAACCTCAGCTGCCGGAATTGCCGGGAGAAGAACCCTTTTGAGCCGCAACCGGCCAACACCGTCGCCGGACACCAGCGCACGGGAGAGAACCGGACACCGCCGGTCCCGCTTCCGGTGCTGCAACCGCTGCTGGCTTGGTATCGGACCAGGTCGTTCTAGGGAGTCGGCGAACGCAGCACTGATCGAGCGGAACTCCCGAATCCGCGGGCGACATCGCCCGGTCCGGCGCACTGAAGACCAGACACCCCGGCTGCCGCAACTG
>NZ_JADLQX010000240.1 GCF_015477605.1 Nocardia amamiensis | reverse complement strand
CCATTGAACTGATGGCACTCTCTTTATAACGCGTCGCCATATCTTTCAGCGGCAGGGTCGAGATCATAATCAGGCTATTGTCCTGACCATTTAAAAAGTACATCGACCAGGTGGGGTTTTCTGCGCCCCACAGCGTGTCCAGATAGTTCGACATCCGCATGGTCATGTCCAGCGTGCTGCTGTCATGTGAGCCGAAAATCAGCGCTTCCGTTTTACGCCGGGTTTTTTCCAGGTAGTAGACGTCAGGACGCAGTCGCGTCTCCTGCAGGTTACTGCCGGGTGTTGCACCTGCCGCACTGGTAGAGAGGTTTTCATAGATCTGCCAGGTGGCAAAGCGATAGGCATCAATGCGCTTCTGAACGTCACGAGCCAGATCGTCCATGGCATAGCGTTTCCCGGTCAGCCAGGCATTCACCGAGTTATGCACCATAAAGCC
>NZ_JADLQX010000239.1 GCF_015477605.1 Nocardia amamiensis | reverse complement strand
CCACGGGGTGCGGGTGCTGCACGCGTGGGGGATGACCGAGACCTCGCCGCTGGGCAGTGTCGCCCATCCGCCGGCGACCGCGGTCACCGAGGAGCAGAAGTGGGCCTTCCGGGTGACCCAGGGCCGGTTCCCGGCCGGGGTGCAGGCCCGTCTGGTCGGCGACGACGGCGTGGTGCCCAACGACGGGGAAGCTTTGGGTGAGCTGGAGGTGCGCGGTCCGTGGATCACCGGCTCCTACTACTCGCCCGACGGCACGGTGGTGGACCCGGAGAAGTTCCACGACGGCTGGCTGCGCACCGGTGATGTCGGCAAGATCAGCCCGGACGGGTTCCTCACCCTGGTCGACCGCTCCAAGGACGTGATCAAGTCCGGTGGTGAATGGATTTCGTCGGTGGATCTGGAGAACGCCGTGATCGGCCATCCCGCGGTCGCCGAGGC
>NZ_JADLQX010000238.1 GCF_015477605.1 Nocardia amamiensis | reverse complement strand
CACCGCCCCCAACTCCACGCGATCCGACAACCCGGTCCAAGGATGCATGCCCGATACAAGATCACATCACCAACATGTGTCACCACGACCGCGACGAACCACTTGCCTTGTCAAGCAACGGCATTGGATCACCGGCCCCTCGTGCCGGCTGGCGTTCGCCAACGCCGTCATCGCGACGGTGGCGCCCGGAGCCGGCTTCGAACCTGAATGCACCGCATTGATCGGAGATCTCGTGCTCGACGGTCGAGTCCTGCCAGTGGGGGAGACGGTCCGCAAGGTGGCGGCCGTACAACAGGCGGGGCTGTTCGACCTCGTGCCTGCGTTCCGCGTAATTCGGAGCGGATAGAGCCCAGATTTATGCCCTGACCTGCCCAGACATGGAGAAACGCGCCTGGGGACCGTGTCTCTAGGCGTGCAGATACTCGCAGGTCAGGGCGCCGG
>NZ_JADLQX010000237.1 GCF_015477605.1 Nocardia amamiensis | reverse complement strand
TGGTCCTCGACGCTTTGCCGCTGAACGTCAACGGCAAACTGGATCGTAAGGCGTTGCCGGAACCGGAGTTCGAGGTCCAAGCCTTCCGTGCCCCGTCGACCCCGATCGAGGAAATCGTGGCCGCGGTGTATGCCGAGGTGCTCGGTGTCGAGCGGGTCGGCGTGGACGACGACTTCTTCGCGCTCGGCGGTAATTCGCTGCTCGCGACGCAGGTTGCCGCACGGATCGGCGCGGCGTTGGATGCCCGCGTCCCGGTGCGGGTGCTGTTCGAAGCCTCGACTGTCGCTGGTTTGGCCGCGAAGGTGGAGCAGCACGCGGGCGCTGGTGGTCGTCGCGCTCTGGTGGCCGGTCCGCGTCCGGAGCGGATCCCGTTGTCGCTGGCGCAGCAGCGGATGTGGTTCCTCAACCAGTTCGACACCGCCTCCGCGGTGAACAACATCCC
>NZ_JADLQX010000236.1 GCF_015477605.1 Nocardia amamiensis | reverse complement strand
ACGCGTTGTGGGACAAGGGAATCGGGCACACCGCAATCTGCAGGGCGCTCAACCTCGACGACAAGACGGTACGCCGCTACGCCCGAGCCTGCAGCGCCGACGAGTTGCTGACCCAGTCGCCCAAACGTGGCAGCGCGCTCGACCCACACACCGCCTACCTGGCCGAACGCTGGCAGCAAGGGTGCACCAACGCCGCAACCCTGACCGGCGAGCTGCGCGAGCGCGGTTACCGGGGCGGTGAACGCCAGGTTCGCCGCCTCCTGCAGACCTGGCGAGCCGGCACCACGCCACCGACCGCCACGCCGATCACGACACCTAAACCTGGATCCGTGGAGTGGGGTTCTGGTTCGTTCGCGCGCCCGGGGGGGCGTGAACGCGCGTGTTTCGGGCATGGGGTAGCCGCTGGTCTGGCCAGCTTTTCCACTGTTGTTCCTGGTTGTAGGGATG
>NZ_JADLQX010000235.1 GCF_015477605.1 Nocardia amamiensis | reverse complement strand
CTTCGGTCGTGCGGATTTGACGGCGGATCGTTTTGTGGCGAATCCGTTCGAGCCGGGTGCGCGGATGTATCGCACCGGTGACCTGGTGGCTTGGAATGCCGATGGTGAGCTGGAGTATCGGGGTCGTACGGACTTCCAGGTGAAGATTCGTGGATTCCGGATCGAGCTGGGCGAAATCGAGGCCGCATTGTTGGCCTTGCGGCAGGTCTCGCAGGCGGCGGTGATCGCGAAGTCGGTTCCGAAGACCGGTGATCAGCTCGTCGCCTACCTGGTACCGAGTGATATCGACGCCGGTATCGATGTGGCCGCGGTGAAGTCTTTGCTGTCGGCTGGTTTGCCGTCGTACATGGTGCCGTCGGCGTTCGTGGTGCTGGATGCGTTGCCGTTGAACGTCAACGGCAAGCTGGATCGTAAGGCGTTGCCGGAGCCGGAGTTCGAGGTTCAGGCT
>NZ_JADLQX010000234.1 GCF_015477605.1 Nocardia amamiensis | reverse complement strand
ACAATCTGTACGGTCCGACCGAGGCCGCGGTCGATGTCACCTTCCATGAGGTGACCGAGGACGACACCGTCTCGGTGCCGATCGGCGCTCCGGTGTTCAACACGCAGGTGTACGTGCTGGATTCGCGCCTGCGGCCGGTCCCGGTCGGTGTGCCGGGTGAGCTGTATCTCGCGGGCGCGCAGCTGGCGCACGGCTACGTGGGCCGTCCCGACCTGACCACCGAGCGCTTCGTGGCCAACCCGTTCGGCGACGCCGAGCGCATGTACCGCACCGGTGACCTGGTGGCCTGGACCGAAGACGGTGAGCTGGAGTACCTGGGCCGCACCGACTTCCAGGTCAAGGTGCGCGGCCTGCGCATCGAGCTGGGCGAGATCGAGTCGGCGCTCACGGCGCTGGAATCGGTGGCGCAGGCGGTGGTCGTGGTGCGCACCGATGAGCGGACCGGCGA
>NZ_JADLQX010000233.1 GCF_015477605.1 Nocardia amamiensis | reverse complement strand
CGTCAGCCGATGCTGAACGGCATCCCGTAGAGGGTGGTCTTCGAGTAGTGATCGCCGATGATCTCGACAACCGTGTACGAACGCGCCTGCGCGTAACCCGCGCAGCCCTGGATCTGAATCTCGGCATCCTGATACTCCACCGAGTACACACCCGGCTTCAGGATGTCCTTGTAATCGATCTGAACGAACTTCACCTCGCCCGGGCCGAGGTTGATACCGATCGAACCACCAGCGCTCGCCCCACTGAGGTTCACACTCCCGGACACACCCGCGGAGATCGCGTCGTCGGCAATGCTGATCTGGCAACCCACGATGTAACCAGTGCTCAACTGCGAAGCACCATGGGTCGAAGAGTTGTTGGTCCCAGGATTCCCGGTCGGACCGTTGTTCGGGCCGATCTCGCCCTCCGGCGTCACAGCCACATCGGCAATGGCATTCCCCGAAACCCA
>NZ_JADLQX010000023.1 GCF_015477605.1 Nocardia amamiensis | reverse complement strand
ACCAGGTACGACAAGCTCGCCGTCCGCTACCTGGCCACCATCCACATCGCCGTGATCAACCAATGGCTCCGAAACGAGTGAAGGCAGGCCACCAGGCCCGCCCTCATCACTTCGACACAGGGCCTAGCCGCACCGCAGGATCGAGCGCGGTCAAGTCGTCCGGGTCGGAAGTGACGACACGATCGGCCCGCAGGGTGCGCGCGGTCACGATCACGTGAGCGTCCACGACGTCGGCGGTGCTGGTCGCGGCGAGCACAGCGCCGACAGCGACGGCGGCGGGCTCATCGAGCGCGGCGACGATCACCGTCTCGGTTTTCAGCAACCGCCGAATCGGATGCTGACGGGGATCGTTGCGCCATGCCTGCGCCAGCACCGTTGCGGGAACGACGATTCGCGTTTTCCGGCGGGCGGCTTCCTCGAGCAGTCCGATAGCGCGCGGCTTGCCTTTCTCGAGTCCGATCAAAGCGCCGGTGTCGAGCACGATCACGCGGCACCGCCGAGAGCGTCGGTCCGCTCGGCGTCGATCTCATCGAACACGCCGGCGGCCCATTCGCGATCGGCACCGGTGACGCCTGCCTCGGCCGCGAGTTCGGCGAGGATTTCGGAGGCTGCGGCCCAATCGGGTTCGCGGCGGGCGAGATCAGCGAACCACGCGGACACCGACGACGCGTTGCCGGACTCGACAGCGCGGGCGGCCTTGTCGGCGATCTCGTCAGGGATGCTGATCGTGATCTTCTTCATAAGGCCAGTCTACCAGGGCGGTATTACCGAGTCATACCGTCTTCCCGGCCGTTGCGCGCCGCCGGGAATCTCAGAGCTCGGGTAGGTCCGCCGACCGGGCGATGTTCCGCATCGCCGCTGCTTGGTCCGTGGAGTGGATGGCGTCCCGGCATGTCCGGATCTGTGGGATACGCGTCCTTGCAGACACGGATAGATGGCTCGAGACTGGGCTCATGGAGGCAAGTGGTGACGTCGTGGTCGCGGTGTCGGACGGTGTGCTGATGCTCGACGTCGCCGGGCCGGTGCAGGTGCTGCACTGGGCAGGACACCGGATCCGGTTCGCGTCGCCGGATGGTGCGCCGGTGCGCACGGATGTGGGTGTGCCGCTGGGCGTCGACGGTGCGCTCAGCGAATTCGGCGGAGCGATCGAGACGCTGTTGGTGCCGGGATATGCGCCGGAGGATCGTGTTCCGGACGCGCTGGTGGACGCGGTGCGCGCGGTCGGCGACAGGGCTCGCCGGGTGGCGTCCGTGTGCACCGGGGCGTTGGTGCTCGCGGAAGCGGGACTGCTCGACGGTCGGCGCGCCACCACCCATTGGATGGCGTGTGCTGATATGGCCCAGCGGTTTCCGAGCGTCCGGGTCGACGCCGACGCCATCTACGTGCGGGACGGGCCGATCATCACGTCGGCGGGCGTCACCGCCGGTATCGACATGGCGCTGGCGCTCGTCGAAGAGCAGCACGGTGCCGAACTGGCGCGCAACCTGGCCAAGCACCTCGTCGTATTCCTGCACCGGCCCGGCGGGCAGTCGCAGTTCAGCGTCCGCACCAGCATTCCGACTCCGAGCACCGGCGGCGTGCGCCAGGTAGTGGACGCGGTGGTCGCCGATCTGTGCGCGGACCACAGCCTGGCGGCGATGGCGGCCCGCGCCGCGTTGAGCGAGCGCCACCTGAGCCGGCTGTTCCAACAGGAAATCGGTATGACGCCGGGGCGCTACGTCAAACAGGCCCGGGTGGAGGCCGCGCAGGCGCTGCTCGAATCCGGTGACGCGCCGATGGCGGTGGTGGCCCGCCGCTGCGGGTTCGGCTCCGAGGAGACGATGCGCCGTACCTTCGCCGAATTGCTCGGCACGTCGCCGAGCGACTACCGCAGGCGCTTCCGCGCGCCCGCGCGCTGATCGCATCATTACTCACAAGGGAGTCGACCATGTCGATATCACGCCGTGCCGCCATGGGCGCGGGTATTGCCGCAAGCGCATTCGCTGTCGCTGCGAAAACGGCCCCGGCACAATCACTCTCGCTGAGCTTTCCAACCACCGCGTTGGCGGGCAAGGTCGGCGAACTGGTCACCACCCAGCTTTCCCCGCTTCTGCGCAACCACAGTGTGCGTGGCTTCCTCTTCGGACGCGCCCTCGCCGAACAGCAGGGCATCCGGCCCGGTGCCGACTATGACGAGGAGACGATGTATCTCATCTGCGCGCTGCACGACATCGGCTTGGCCGACATCGCCAATGGCGACCAGAAATTCGAGATCGACGGTGCCGACTATGCCGCGCGATTTCTCGAGGACAACGGCGTCACCGATGCCAGGGTGGATACGATCTGGGACGCGATCGCCGCGCACACCGCGGGATTCACCGATTCGCCCGTCTGGCGCCGCCGCCGACCGCCGGAAACCTGGATTGTGGCAGCCGCGCGCTCGGCGACGCCCTCGAAGCGCAAGCCTTGGCGAAGCCGCAGAAAGCGCCGCCGGGAAGCTTGGCCGGTGTGATCCTGCAGCAACGCCACCCCGAGCTGCCGCCATTGACCTGGGAGGGGATCTTGGCGCAGAGCAGCTGGGGCGACTGAGCGCGTCGTGCCTGTCCGAATGCCGGATGAACGCTCCTGTGCGACAACGCTGTCGCGGTGGGCGTCCGCAGAACGCCCACCGGTGCCGGTTCAGCCGTTGGCCGCTGCCGCCTCCGCCGCGTTGAGTTCCGCCTTCCACTCCCGGAAGCCTTCCTCGGTGCGGCCGCGGCGCCAGTAGCCGGAGATCGACGCCGCCCACTCGGCGGGCACGCCGCGCTCCTTGCGCACGTAGCGGCGCAGGTCCTGCATGACCGCCTTGGCCTCGCCGTGGATGAACACCTGGACCTGACCCGGTGCCCACGAGGCTTGGCGGACGGTCTCGGCGAGCAGCTCGCCCGGCGGGCGGACGCCGCGGTGCAGCCAGGTCAGCTCGATGCCGTCCGGCTTCTTCAGCGGCAGCTCGTCGTCCGGACCGGCGACTTCGACGAATGCGAGCCCGGTCGCGTCACCCGGCATCGCCTCGAGCGCGGCGGCGATCGCGGGCAGCGCCGCCTCGTCACCGGCCAGCAGGTGCCAGTCGGCGTCCGGGCGGGGCGAGTACGCGCCGCCGGGACCGTACAGGTCGATCGTTTCGCCCGGCTGAACCGCGGCCGCCCAGGGCCCCGCGATTCCCTCCGCGCCGTGGAAGACGAAGTCCACGGCGATCTCCCCGGCGACCGGGTCCACCGAGCGGACGGTGTAGGTGCGCAACACCTCCATCCCGTCGCGCGGGAAGATGAACTTCACATACGAGTCGGTGCACTCGCTGGACCGGAACGCGGCGAAGCCGGGGCCGCCGAGAAACACCCGGATCAGATGCGGGGTCAGCCACTCGGTGCGTTGCACGGTGAGGGTGGTGCGAGGACGGGCCAAGAGAACCTCCGGTACAAGAATAATTAGGGTTGCCTTACTTACCCTACCTGGCGTTCGGCTCGAGCTGCGGCAACCGCTGACGGCGTGCCGCGGTATGCCATGCCCCGCTCGCTTACGCGGCGACCTTCTCCTTGACCAATTCGAACGAACGGACGCGGTCGTCGATGTCGTAGACCAGCGTGTTGATCATCAGCTCGTCGGCCTCGGTGCGCCGCAGCAGGTCGGTGAGCTGAGCGCGAACCGTCTCCGGCGAGCCGAGCAGTTGCCCGGCCCGGCGCTGCTCGATGAACGCGCGCTCGTGCTCCGACGGTTCGAACGCGGCGGCCTCCTCCGGCGTAGCCAGAGCCCGCGGTGTGCCGCGGATCAGATTCAGGAAAGCCAGGTCGCGGGGCCGGGCCAGGGTGTCGGCGCGCTCGTCGGTATCGGCGCAGATGGCGGCGACCGCCACCATCGCGTGCGGGCGCGGCAGCCGTTCCGAGGGCCGGAAATGCTCGCGATACAGCGCCAGCGCGGGCTCGGTGTTGTCCGGGGCGATGTGGTGGGCGAAGGCGAACGGCAGGCCCAGCACCGCGGCGACCTGCGCGCTGTAGCCGCTGGAGCCGAGCAGCCAGATCTCCGGCTCCTCGCCGCGGCCCGGCGTCGCGGCGATGCCACCGGGATCGGCGCCGCGGAAGTAGCCGAGCAGCGCGGCCAGTTCCTGGGGGAACGACTCCGCCGACAAGCCGTTCTCGGTCCGCCGCAGCGCGCGTGCGGTCGCCTGGTCGGTCCCCGGCGCGCGTCCGATGCCCAGGTCGACGCGTCCCGGATGCAGCGCGTGCAGGGTGCCGAACTGCTCGGCGACCACCAAGGGAGCGTGGTTGGGCAGCATCACCCCGCCGGAACCGACCCGGATGGTCGAGGTGGCGGCCGCCAGGTGGGCGAGCAGCACGCTCGGCGCGGAGCTGGCGATGCCGGGCATGTTGTGGTGTTCGGCGACCCAGAACCGGTGATAGCCCAAAGCCTCGGTGCGCCGGGCCAATTCGGTGGTCGCGTCGAGCCCCTCGCCGACGGTGCGGCCGGACTGCACCGGCGCGAGATCCAGTACGGACAACGGGACGTCGATCATGGGTCTCCTCCACAGTGCCGATCCCCAGTGCCAACGCCCGGCGCGTCCGGGGTATTTCGCGGCCGCCTCACCCGCGGGCGATCGCGCGGAACACCTCGACGGTCTCCTGCTCGTCCTGCGTGGTCCCGTGATCGCTGAGCTTGACGATGACGGTGCCGCTGGGCGGGTCGACGTAGACGTACTGTCCGTAGACCCCGACGGCGGTGAGGTCCGCGCCGTCCCCACCGGTCGGATGCCACCACTGCGCGGCATAAGGCCAGTCGCCGACCCGGTGCGGGGCCGGGGTGCGGATGCGCTCGATCCACGCGGGCGGCACGATCTGCGCGTCGCCCGCGCGTCCGCCGTCCAGCACCAGCTGGCCGATCTTGGCGAAATCTCGGGCCGTCGCGTTCAGGCAGCAGAACGCTTTCTCTTCGCCGCCCGCGCGGTCGAGGTTCCACAGCGCGTCGTCCTGGGCGCCGATCGGTCCCCAGATGTCGCGCTGCAACACCTCGCCCAGCGGCATCCTCTCGACCTTCGCCACCGCCATGCCGAGCAGTTGGGTGTCCACGCTGCGGTATTCCCCCGCACTGCCGGGATCGAATCGCAGGCGGCGGTGCTCGCGGACGAATCCGGCCAAGTCCTCGGTGAGGTACATGCGGGCGGTGCCGGTCAGCGGCAGGTATTTGTTGTAGTTCTCCCCGACGTCGACGCCGGAGGCCATGTCCAGCAGGTCGCGGATGGTGACGCGGTCGTAGGGGCCGCCGGTGACCAGCTGGGGGAGGATGTCCACCAGGCGATCGTCTTCGCGGAGCTTCCCGGCGTCGATGGCCCGGCCCGTGAGCAGCGACACGATGGATTTCGCCACCGACCAGGAGGACTGGCGTGTGGCCGCCGTGACGCCGTCGCGATACCACTCGTGGGTCACGGCGCCGCCGCGCAGGACCAGGAACGAATTGGTGTGCGTGTTGCGGAGGAAGTCGGCGACCGAGACTTGCGAGCTCTGCCACGGAACCCGGTCCGGTAGTGGTCGCGTCGCGATGGGTAGCGGACGCGGGGTGGCGGAGGCGGCCACCGTCCGGCTCTCGAACAGCGCGCCTTGGGTGGAGGGCCGGTCGACCATGAGGTCCAGCAATGTCGGCGGCGCCGGGATGCGCAGGACATTCGTCGTCGCGAACACCGCGCCGACCAGGACGGCGACGACCACGATCAGGGCAAGGGCCGCGCGGAGGGCATAGCGACGCAGTCGCGGCCGCCGCGTTGGTTGTTCAGTCATGACAGGTGCTCATCGGTATCGACCCGATCATGGCATGTGGAATGTCCGATCCGGTAGAAATCCGTTCGTGGAGGTGTTCGAGCAGATCGGCATTCCCGGCGCGGCGGGCATCGTCAACTTCGTGCTGCTCACCGCGGCGCTGTCGTCGTGCAACTCGGGCATCAACTCGACCGGCCGCATGCTGCGCACCCTGTCGCTGCACGGCGAGGCGCCCGCCCGGCTGAGCAAATTGAACCCGAACGCGGTGCCCTATGTCGGCATCACCGCGTCGGCGGCGGCGATGGTGATCGGCGCGATCGTCAACGCCATCTCCCCGGACAAGGCGTTCGCCTACATCACCTCGGTGTCGACGATCGGCATCGTCTTCGTCTGGGGTGTCATCCTGGTGTGCCACCTGCTCTACCGTGCCAAGGTCGCCCGCGGTGAGCTGCCCGCGAGCGACTACCGGCTGCCCGCCGCGCCCTACACCACGGTGCTGGCGCTGGCGTTCCTCTGTGTGGTGGTCGTGCTGCTGCTGTTCACCGAGAGCGGGCGCACCGCTATCGCCGTCGGCGTCGTGTGGGCGGTGCTGGTGTCGGGCGGCTATCTTGCGCTCGGCAAGCTCGGCAAGTCCATCGCGACAAGGGACTCCGTGGTGCGCTGAACAGCGCTACAGCGTGAGGAACAGCGCGGTGGCGCCGATCGCTTCCACCGCGAAGTAGAACCAATTGGGGTAGAAGGCCGCCCGCTCGTCGAGCAGAGCGGAAAAGATCCGGCCCATGGCCATGCCCGCGAGGGCGGCGCCGACGGCGACCATGATGCCGGTGCGCAGTGATCCGAGATCCAGCGCGGCCACTGCGAGCACGGCCGCCATCGCGACGCCGAAGCCGCCGTAGACCGCGCGCACTTCATAGCGTGCCGGTGGTTCGGTGAGCTGGACACCGAACGGGCGGATCAGCGCGGCAGGCGCACCGAGCGCGTAGCCGCCCATTCCCAGAAAGCACACCCCGATGATCGCGCAGACGGCTATCGCCACTGTTTCCTCCAAGTCCGGTTCGGTCAGGAAGCCCAGCATGCTTCGGAGGGTATCGGGCGAACTTCCGAAAACCGGCTAACTTCGCGCGTCAGTCGCTCGACGAGCGGCGCGGCATCATGGCCGACGCGAGCACCATCACCACCGCCATCGCCGCGATCGTGCCGAAAACCAGGTGCACCGCCGAGGCGAGCGCCGCGGGCTCCGGGTGATCGGTATGACCTACCCGGGCGTTGACGAGCGCCCCGAACACCGCCACGCCCACCGCGCTGCCGATCGAGCGGGCGAACATATTGGCGGAGGTGACCACGCCGCGCTCGGTCCATTCGGCGCTGGTCTGCGCGGCGATCAACGTAGGAGTGGCGACCAGGCCCATGCCGGTGCCGATCACGAAACAGGACGCGGCGACCTGCCACAGCGTCGAGCTCGGCGTGATCAGCAGCGTGCTGGTTGCTCCGAGCGCGGCCAATCCGCTACCGATCAGCGCGCTCGCACGAAAGCCCACGCGCAAGTACACCTTCCCGGCCTGGGAGGCGGCCAGCGGCCAGCCGAGGGTCAGCGCGCCCACAGTGAGCCCCGCGACAAGCGCGCCGGTGCCGAGCACGCCCTGGGTGAAAGTCGGGACGTAGGAGGTCAATCCGATCAACACGGCTCCGATCAGCACGGACACCAAGCTGCTGGCGATCACCACGCGGCGGGTGAACACCCACAGCGGCAGGATCGGATTCTCCGCGCCGCGCTCCACCAGCCCGAACAGCACGAGCACGACCGCGCCGCCGGCGAAGATCCCGATGCTGGCCGGAGAGGACCAGGCCCACGCCTGACCGCCCTCGAGCAGCCCGAGGATCAGCGCACCCGCGCCGAGGGTGAGCAGGGCCGCGCCGAGGTAGTCGACGCGTTGCGTGCGCCGCGGCGCGCTTTCGGTGAAGTTGCGCAGCAGCATCCAGCAGGCGAGCGCGGAAAGCGGAAGGTTGATCAGGAAGATCCAACGCCAGCTGACGTATTCGGCGAACAGGCCGCCCAGCAGCGGACCCACCACGCTCGACATGGCCCACACGCTGGCCAGATAGCCCTGCACCCTGGCGCGCTCGGAGAGCGTGTACAGGTCACCGGCAATGGTCATCGTCATCGGTTGGATCGCCCCGGCGCCGATGCCCTGCACCGCGCGGAACACGATCAGACCGAGCATGCTGGTCGCCACCCCGCACAGCAGCGAACCCAGAGCGAACATCGCGATCCCGAACAGGATCACCGGCTTACGGCCGACGGTGTCGGCGAGCTTGCCGTAGATCGGCACCGTCACCGCTTGCGCCAGCAGATAGACCGAGAACAGCCAGGGGAACTGCGCGAAACCACCGAGACTGTCGGTGATGGTCAGTACCGCCGTGGCGATGACCGTCGAATCGAGCGCGACCAGCCCGGTCGCCAGCATCAGCGAACCGAGGATGGCGCCGCGTTCGGAGCGGAGCCCGACCGACGCAGGCACAGTCTCGGTCGCCACCGCGGCCCCTCTCGTTCGCCTATCTAATCACCTCCGACGACCGTATCCGCTCTTCAGTTATTCCCGCATGGAATTTTCTTGCCGCGGCAGGGAGGGCGGGCTGCTCACCGAGGCGGCGTTTCGGTGAGCAGCCCGGTCGGTGCACCGGCGCCGCCGTATCCCGCAGTCGGCCGGTGCCCCGGTCACTGCGGCTGGTCGGCCCCGGTTGGTGGCGGATGCGCGTCGAGGAAGGCCACTTCCTCGTCGGTGAGCAACCGCGAGCGGATCAGGAAACGCACGCCTTCGGGCGCCTCCAGGGAGAACCCGCTGCCGCGCCCCGGCACCACGTCGACGGTGAGGTGGGTATGGCGCCAGTACTCGAACTGATCCCCGCTCATCCAGAACGGCGTATCCGAATCGAGCTGCCCCAGCAGGACGTCCGCCGCCCCGACCCGGAACTCGCCGCGCGGGTAGCACATCGGTGAGCTGCCGTCGCAGCAGCCGCCGGACTGATGGAACATGACCGGGCCGTGCTGCTGGATCAGCCTGTGCAGCAGCGCTTCCGCGGGCTCGGTGAGCTCGACGCGCTGGACCGGATCGGGCATCAGAAGAATCCGAGCTTGTCCGGGGAGTAGCTGACCAGCAGATTCTTCGTCTGCTGGTAATGGTCGAGCATCATGCGGTGGTTCTCGCGTCCGATGCCGGACTTCTTGTAGCCGCCGAAGGCCGCGTGCGCGGGATAGGCGTGATAGCAGTTGGTCCAGACCCGGCCCGCCTTGATCTGCCTGCCGAGCCGGTAGGCGGCGTTGATGTCGCGGGTCCACACCCCGGCGCCGAGACCGTAGAGGGTGTCGTTGGCGAGCTTCAGCGCCTCATCGGCGGAGTCGAACGTGGTCACCGACACGACCGGCCCGAAGATCTCCTCCTGGAAGATCCGCATGTCGTTGCGGCCGGAGAAAATCGTCGGCTCCACGTAGTAGCCGCCGGGGTACCCCTCGACCTTGCGCGGACCGCCGCCGGTGAGCACCTGCGCGCCTTCGCGACGCCCGATGTCGATGTAGGACAGGATCTTCTCGTACTGGTCGTTGCTGGCCTGCGCGCCGATCATGGTGGTCTCGTCCAGCGGGTCGCCGCCCTTGATCGCCTTCGTCCGCTCCAGGCACCGGGCGATGAACTCGTCGTAGATCGAGGAGTGGATCAGCGCGCGGGACGGGCACGTGCACACCTCGCCCTGATTGAGCGCGAACATCACGAATCCCTCGATGGCCTTGTCCAGGAAGGCGTCGTCGGCGGCCATGACGTCGGGCAGGAAGATGTTGGGGCTCTTGCCGCCCAGTTCGAGCGTGACGGGGATGATGTTCTCGCTGGCGTATTGCATGATCAGCCTGCCGGTGGTGGTCTCACCGGTGAAGGCGACCTTGGCCACCCGCGGGCTGGCGGCCAGTGGTTTGCCCGCCTCGACGCCGAAGCCGTTGACCACGTTCACCACTCCTGGCGGCAGCAGATCGGCGATCAACTCGACCACCTTCAGGATCGAAGCCGGGGTCTGCTCGGCGGGCTTGAGCACCACCGCGTTGCCCGCGGCCAGTGCCGGCGCGAGCTTCCAGGCGGCCATCAGGATCGGGAAGTTCCACGGAATGATCTGCCCGACCACTCCGAGCGGTTCGTGGAAGTGGTAGGCGATGGTGTCGGCGTCGACCTCGCTGATACCGCCCTCCTGAGAGCGGACGGCTCCGGCGAAGTACCGGAAGTGATCGACCGCCAAGGGCAGGTCGGCGGCCAGCGTTTCGCGGACCGGCTTGCCGTTCTCCCAGGTCTCGGCGACCGCGAGCGCCTCGAGGTTGTCCTCGATCCGGTCGGCGATCTTGTTCAGGATGTTCGCGCGCTCGGTGGCCGACGTGGCACCCCACGCGTCGGCCGCCTGGTGCGCGGCGTCCAACGCCAGGTCGATGTCGGCGGCCGACGACCGCGCCACCGCACAGAACGTCTGTCCGTCCACCGGGGAGGGATTCTCGAAGTAGCGGCCCTCGACGGGAGCGGTCCATTCGCCGCCGATGAAGTTCTCGTAGCGCGTGGCGAATTCGACGACGCTGCCCTCGGTTCCCGGCTTTGCGTAACTCATGGCGGGTGACTCCTCGCTGGTTGCGGACGTGAAGTGCACGGCGGTCCGGCCGTGATGCAGGTCACTATGCCGCGCGGGGGTTGAGGAAACATTGAGGCGCACGAGTGCGGCCCGACGGTGGCGTGCGGACGGCTACCGAGTGACTACCGGGCAGCCAGGCCGCCGAATACCGGGGGACCGCGACGCGTTCGCCGACGAGCGCGCGGTCGCGGCGGCGTCGTCGAGCCCGCTGTCGCACCCGGCGACCGTCGCGAGCGGCAGCAGGACCGCCGCGGCGAGCGCGGTCCGGGTCTCAGTCGTGCAGCGCGCTGTGCAGCCGGGCCGCGGCGAGCGCGCGGCGACCGTCACCGGCGGGCAACAGGCGCAACGCGTGTTCGTGCACTTCGATGTCGTGGGGCGCGTGCTCGCCGTAGCGCAGCGCGTGCTCGGCGCTCACGCTGGACAGCACCGCGGTGCGCACGCCGACCTCCAGGTACTCCCGCCAGCGCACGATCCCCGGAGTATCCGAGTCGGGCAGCAGCGGCCCGCGATACAACTCGACGGCCGTGGCGGTGTCGCCCGCTTCCAGCGCCGCGAGCACGTCCACCGCGTCGCAGGGCAGCGGGCTCACCAGCTGATAGACCCGGCTGGTGATGTCACCGCCGGTCGCGCGCCGCAGATAGGACATCTCGGACTTGAGGGTGCTCGCGCCGACCGGCCGATCGCCGTACACCGCGAAGTGCAGCCGCTCATGCGTATAACCCTCCGGCTCGAGCGCCAACAGCGCCAGGATCTCCAGGTGCCTGGGGCGCAACCGCACAGGTGCGCCGTCGCGGGTCAGGCGGCCGGTGCCGAGGCAGGTCAGCCGGACGCCCGGCGTTGCCATGCGGTGGTGCAGCTTGGTCTCGATGGCGCTGACCAGGGTGCGTGCCGTGGCCATGGCGAGCGGGTGGGCTCGATCCCAGGTCGTGGACAGGTCGAGCACGCCGAGCTGATGGCCGTCCGCGCCGCGGATCGGCGCGCAATAGCAGACCCATCCGTGCAGGGCAGCCACCAAATGCTCAGCGGAGAACACGGTGTGGGGCCGTTCGGTGCGCAGCGCCAACGACAATGCGTTCGTGCCCATGTGCGCCTCGTCCCATCGCCCGCCCGGCGCGAAGTTCACCTGCTCGGCGCGGCGGCGCATCACCGGGCCGCCGTGCGACCACAGAATGGTGCCGCTCTCGTCGGTGATCGCGGCGACGTAGCCCGCGTCCTCGGTGACGCCGCGCAGCTGGTCGGTCAGCTCGGATACCGGTGTGCGCAGCGGGGACCGGGCCCAGCGGGCGGCCACGTCGGCTTCGTCATGCGGAGCGTGGTCACACGCGGGATCGACGGTGCGCAGCGATCGCAGCCAGGATTGCGCGACCTCGCTGCGCAGCGCGGAGTCACCCTGCGGTGTCCCGGCGGGTACCCATCGGGACCACTCTTGTTCCAGTGCAGCGCGTTGCTGCGCGAGGGAACGGCGCTGTGCCATCTCGCGATCCTGTGTCGTCGCTCCGATCGTCTCCGTGCTCTCTCATCATGCCCCAGTGAGCGCTGCGGGCATCCCGTTTTGCGCGGGGATATGGAGTCGGTGGGCGGCAGCGGAGATCGCTGTGGGTGCGATGGCGCAGGGGCACCGACCTCGTCGCGTGAGTCATCACGTCTGCGGCGTGGAATCGTCCTCGGCAAACCGTCCGGTGCTGGAGTTCGGTGCCTGGTGGCCAACCCTGTACTTTTCGCGCTGCTCGCGAGATGAGCGGTGTCGACGCAGCTTCTGCGGCGGGTACTCGGTGTGCGGTCGCAGGATCGGCGGCCGCACACCGAACCAGCGGATTACGGTGTGGAGAAGCCGATCAGCGCACCGATGCCCGCTCCGATCGGAATGGTGACCAGCGCGCCGACGCCGCCGAGGAAGAAGCCGATCACGGCGCCGATTCCCGCGCCGATGAGGGCGCCCACCCCCGCGTTGTGCTGCTTGCGCGCGAGCGTTTCCTGCTCGTTGACGAACTGGTTGAGCCGATCGGTCGCCGCGGGAGCGCCGACCGGCGTCACCGTGAGGGTGCGGCCGGCGTCGGTGATCGTGGGCGCCAGTCCGTACGTCGCGCCGGAGGACTGGAAAGCCAGCGGAAGGGTCGTGATGACCTGCCCCGCGCCGTCACGGAGTTCGACGGCTCTGGCGTCGGCGGTCAATGCGAAGCTGCCCGCCTCGACGGTGGTGACCACCGCGCTGCCGTCAGGGGCAGGCGCCGAGGTGAATCCGACCCCCTGCTCGACACCGTGCACGCTGACCTGCGCGGGCGCGGCGGGTTGGGCGTTCGCGACACCCGTCGCTATTCCGGTGGCTCCGACCGCGAGCAGGGCGGTGGCGGCGAATCTGTTGACTCTCATCGTATTTCCCCACATAGTCGTGTCGGCCACGAGTGCCGACGAATCCCCGAAGTGCCGGTTCTCGGCCCTACCCATTCTGGCCGCACGGCTTTGCCGAAGCAATCGTTCTGCGAATTTCACTGAAAAATAGCCACATCGCTTCATCGGGCGCAGCGCGCGAATTATGGACGGGCAGTGGGTGTTTCGCCCGGGATATTTCGATGGATTGCCGAATGTCTGCTGAATCGGCCGATATGGCAGATAATTCGATCGCTGGATCGACGAATTTCTTCGAAAATTCCAGGCGTCGGCACACAGTGCGGGGCGGGCGCGCGGGTCGTGCTGCCTCGATGCTGCTGCGGGATCGCTGTGGTGTGCGGGGGAGCCGCCACGGGGTAGCAAGTTCGGATCGCTCGGGCGGACTCCTTGGGTGAAAGCACAATTCGAGGACGCCGTCGTGTTGCGGATTTCCGTCTCACCGGACGGTCGCGTCGGACGTGCGGGGATCGCGTTGGCGGCGGGGCCGACCATCGAGAGTCGAGTGCGTTCGGCTACAGGCGATTCCGGCTCCGCGACGGGAGCGTCCGGGGAAGGCGGCTGCCCGAAGCGCATGCCGCGGAGCCGGAATCGCCTGACGTACTGCGACTGGTGCTCAGAACGCGCTTCCGGTGCCGAGCAGCGGCACGAAGATCCCGGGCCACATGCCGAACGGGCTACCCCAGAAACCATATGGGTTGCCCCAGTATCCGTAGCCGCCATAGCCGCCCCATCCGTGGCGTCCCCACCCGCCGTGGTGATGCCACCCGCGTCCGTGGATTTCTTCGGCCTGATTCGTCTGCGCGACGGTCGGCTGCTGCGCCAGCGCGGGTGCCGCGGTGGCGGCGGCCGGCGTCAGTGCGAGCGCGGCGACCATTGCCACGCGGACAGCCGTTCGCCGTGCGCGTCCGGCCTTGTGGTCGTGCATCATTCGGTACTTCCTCACTTCGGTAGGTAGTCGTCCGGCCGGTGACCCAGTTGCCTCCACCGAACCTGATCTCGCCATTGAATATCGTACCGCCATATAACGGCACGTTCAATGTGGTGCGAACGTGCGAGAATTCCCGGCTCGTCGGCGCTCGTGCCGGGTCGCCGCGCTGGGTACCGTCAGGGCACCGGACATCGAGAGGAGTCGACCATGGCTACGAGTGCCGATGTGCTGACCGACGGCTACGAGCGGATCAAGGAGACAGTGCACGAGGCGGTGGACGGGCTGGGGGAGGACGACCTGGTCCACCGGGTCGAGCCGGGAGCCAACTCGATCGCGTGGCTGGTGTGGCATCTGACCCGCGTGCAGGACGACCACATCGCCGATGTGGCCGGCATCGAGCAGGTATGGACCGCGCAGGGCTGGTTCGACCGGTTCGGCCTGCCGGTCGACAAAACCGCGACCGGATACGGCGACCGGCCCGCAGACGTGGCCGCCATCCGCGCTTCGGCCGAACTGCTCACCGGCTATTACGACGCCGTGCACGAGCAGACGCTGCGTTTCGTCCGTGAGCTCGGGGACGGCGATCTCGACCGCGTCGTCGACACCCGATGGGACCCGCCGGTGACGCTGGGCGTGCGGCTGGTCAGCGTGATCTCCGACGATTTGCAGCACGCGGGTCAGGCCGCCTTCGTGCGCGGTGTGCTCGAGCGGACGAGATGACCGGCGGGGGCAACCCGGCACGGCGCGCGTTATCGACGCCGTGACGTAAGTTGGTGCCGCGGATCCCGAAAAGCTCACAGAGAGTGCCGTTGTGGTGGTTGTGCTTGTTGCCGTCGGAGCCCTTCTCGCGGTGCTCGGCGTCGTCGCGGTGTTCGGCGCGCTGCACTGGTACCTGTGGCGGCGCCTGGTGCGGGACACCACCATCGAGGGCTCGCTCGGGCGACGCGTCGGCACCGCGGTCGTGCTGGCGGGGCCGCTGCTGCTGGTCGGTGCGACGGTCGCCGAGGTGGCGTCCGCGCCGTTCGCCGTGGTACGGATCATCGCCTGGCCCGGCTATCTCTGGGGCGCGCTGCTGGTGTATCTGCTGCTGGCGCTGCTGGTCGGCGAGCCGATCCGGCGTTTGCTGCTGCGCTGGCTGGACCGCGACCCAGCGGTGGACGCACCGGCCGCTACGGTCGAGGCGAAACCTACATCCGCTTTGAGTCCCGACCAGGAAAAGCCCATTGCGCGGAAACCTGCCGCCGCCGCGGACTCGGGTGCGCTCGCATCGGATCCCATACGGGCTACTGCTGTTGCGAGTGATCCGGCTGTCGCCGCGAACAACTCCGCCGCAGCGCCGGATTCCATGCCGGACGAGGTCGCCGCGACAGCGTCGGCTGACTCCGTCTCCACCGCGCCGACCGCGTCCGCGGCCAGTCGACTACCTCGCCGCGTCTTCGTCTCGCGGGTGGTGGGTGGAGCCGCCGTGGCCGCCGCAGCGACTACCGTGGGCCTCGGAGCGTATGGCGTCCTCAACGGACCCAGCGTCAAGCGTGTGGCCGTGCCCCTGGCGAAATTGCCGCGCAGTGCCGATGGATTCCGGATCACGGTGGTCAGTGACGTCCATCTCGGCCCGATCCTGGGCCGCAGCTTCGCCGAGCGGGTGGTCCGGACTGTCAACGACACCCAACCCGACCTCATCGCGGTCGTCGGCGACTTGGTGGACGGCAGCGTCGAGCACCTGCGCTCGGCCGTCGAGCCGCTGGCGCGGCTGCGTGCCCGGCACGGCGCGTTCTTCGTCACCGGCAACCACGAGTACTTCTCCGGCGCCGAGCAGTGGATCGAGCACGTCCAGGAACTCGGCATGCACTTGCTGGCGAATGCCCGCACCGAGCTACCGGGATTCGACCTCGCGGGAGTGAACGATGTGCAGGGCGAACGGACCGGCCAAGGCCCGGATTTCGGCAAGGCGCTCGGCGACCGCGACCGCGCCCGCACGGCGGTAATGCTGGCGCACCAGCCGATTCTGATCGAGGACGCGGTCGCGCACGGTGTCGATCTCCAGCTGTCCGGCCATACCCATGGTGGGCAGATCTGGCCCGGCAATTACCTTGCCGGCCTGGCGAATCCGACCCTTGCCGGGCTGGAGCGCTATGGCGACACCCAGCTGTACGTCAGCAGGGGAGCCGGGGCGTGGGGTCCGCCGGTGCGCGTGGGCGCACCGTCGGACATCACCGTCGTCGAACTCGTTTCGCTCACGGCATGAGCGGTCAGGCCCGGAGGCGGCAGCGAAGCGTGACCACGGAGGGCTCCGCGCATGCCGGAGCGGACACCGATAGCGCCGCGTTTACCCGAACAGTCCGCCCAGTACGCCGCCGCTCTGCCCCGCCTCCTGGCCGCCGCCGGTGCCGCCGAGGAAGCCGCCGGGCGGAAGCTCCGAGGGCTGCACGATGACGAAACCGTGGCCGGAGAACGACAGCGTCATCCCCTCGCCGGTGCTGCGGCCCATCAGCCTGCCGAGGCCGAAGGAGTCGTTGCGTTTGATGCCGGTCTGCAGGCTCGACGACCAGGCGACCGCCGCCTGCGGATCGGCATAGGTCGGCTGATCGACGTTGAGCACCACCGGTGTGCCGTGCGTGGTGATGGCGATGCGGCCGCGGCCGGTGAAGACGCAGTTGAACAATCCGGCGTTGCTGGCGAATCCGGCGGCGCCCTGCACCATCCGGATGTCGTAGCGCAGGCTGGAATCGAACGCGAGCACGTTGGCGCCGTTGATGGTCAGGCCGTCGGTGCCGTCCAGATCGATGGTGTGCACGTCGGCGGCGCCGTTGGCGACGAACAGGTCGCCGCGGCCGGAGATCTTCATCAGCGGAACGCCTTCACCGGTCAGCCGCTGCTGGATCGCCCGCCCGATACCGCCGGCGCCGAGCGCCTGGAAATGCAGATCGCCCTGGTAGGCGACCATCGACCCGGCCCGCGCCATGACCTCGCCGTTGACGGCGACCTTGATCATCTTGCCGCCCTGCTTCTGAATGCCCGCGCCGGTGACTTCGGCGTGGCTGGGGGCGAACAGTTCGCTCTGCATCGGCAGCGCTCCTTGCTGAGGTGAAGGCATCGGTGGTGGCGGCGCCGCCGCGGGCGCGGAATAGGCCGGTTGCGGTGGATGGGCGGGTTGTGGGGGATAGGCCGGTTGCGGAGCGTAGGCCGGTTGCGGTGGATAGGCCGGGGGCGCGGGATAGGCGGACTGTGGCGCGGGCTGATACGACGGAGGCGCCGCAGCCACTGGTCCGGCCACCGGCGGGGGAGCAGGAGCGGGCGGCGGGGTGGGCGGCGCGGGTTCGTCGTCGATGTTCACGCCGAACGCCGTCGCGATCCCGGCCAAGCCGTTGTCGTAACCCTGGCCGACCGCGCGGACCTTCCATCCGCCGCCGCGCCGGTAGATCTCCACGCAGACCACCGCGGTCTCGGTGCTGAGCCCGGTCATCGGGAAGGCCAGCGTGCCCGAGGAGGACGCGATGGTCGCACGCAGGGAGCCGACGGCCGCGAACGTGGGCGGCCCGCTGCCGTCCAGGCTCGCGGTGACGACGACCCGGTCGACATCGGCGGGAAGCGCACTGGTCTGGATGTCCACCACGTCACCGGCGCCTCGACCGTGCCGGTAGGTGACGCCGGTCGCGACGGGCTGATTGAAGAACACGAAGTCGGCATCGGAGCGTACTCTGCCCGCGGCGTTCAGCAGCAGCGCCGAAACGTCGACGGGAGCCGAGCAGGTGACGGTGACCGTCAGCCGATCTCCGGGCGCGGGGCGGTTCTCACCGCGAGCCAGATCGGTCACGGCAGGCCGTCCAGTGCGCGGTCGCGCGGTCGGATTGACATGCGATTCACGGCGTCCAGTGTGTCGTGCTCCCGGAACGCGCGCCACACGCGGGGCCGGGCGCGCCGCCAACCAGCCCTTTCGTTCGCCACAGAGCGGGCTGGGCACGGTCTGTTCATGCCCGCCCCTGACCTTACTGACCTCGATCCGCCGCGCTCTCGCACCGCTGCCCTCGGGTTCCGGCTCAGACCGTGGCGGGCAGGCTCAGCGGCCACCCAGGCGATCAATGGGCCGGATCACCGGCGGGATACCGGACCACCGCGCCGCTGACTTGGCGTGACGGCCACGGCTGTGCGCCTGTCGTTCAGAGGATTTCGGCGTACATGATGCCGTCGAGAATGCCGAATTCGACCTGACCGGGAAACAGGGGTGGTGCGCCTGCGGCGTGCGTGGCATGGCTGAGCGCGATGGTTTCGGTCGCCCAGCGGTGCAACGGCTCCGGTAGGCGCAGGACTCGGTGGTCGGTGCAGCGGATGAAGGGATAGGTGATCTCGCCGGGCCCGGCGAGGGGGTTGTGGATGCTCAGGGCGGCGATGTCCAGGACCAGTCCGGTGTGCTTGGGGGAGGCGACGGTCGGTGGCTGCAGTTCGATGTCGTCCATGACCGAAGACGGTAGCTCTACGGATGCCGGATGCGCGTGATTCCACGCGAATGTCCGCGGGATTCAGGGGGAATTGGGGGACGGCGAGGTTCATCGAGTTGGGTGAACCCCACCGCTACCACCAGCAATCGCGGCCGGATTGGGCGTACCGGTTCCGCGTGGGATGTCCCGGAGCCACCGGGACAGCGCTGAGCCTAGGCGACGCTGAACATTCGCGGTGGTGTTTCCACGGAATCGGTGCGCGCCGTGTTCCGGCCGGATCGGCGCAATGGTGAGTGGCGTCACCGATCCTCGGCCTGCCGTGGGGTCCGGCTCGGTTTAGGATGCGTGCGACGTGAAATGAGCTGTGCGCGTTGAGTATCCGGCACGGTCCGCGTCGGCGATTCGTTATTTCTGCAGAAGGGTGTTAGACGTGCTGTATGGAGTCATAGCGGCCATAGTCATTACGCTGCTGGCAGTGGCGGCCGTGGCGATGGTGTGGGACCCGCGCCGTCGTGAGTTCGACGAGTACGACTTCGACGTGGCGGAGACCGACGCCATGTCGGAAGAGTACGCCCGCCAGGGCGGCGCCGAATGGCCACGGAAGGAGATGTCCGAGCGGTGGTAGCCCCACGATAGGGCGGCGGACGAAGCGGTGCCCGGTCGAACGCGACCGGGCACCATGCGTTTTCGGACTCGATCAGTCGACGGTGAAGTTCCGCCAAGACCCGTGCAGGCCCTGCCCGCGCAGCGACGTGCTGTGGCCGTCCTCGATCGGATGCAGCGTGATAATGCCGAACCCGATCTGCACCGTCTCGGGCAGTCGCGGAGCGTAAGTGGTGTATACAGGCGAGTCGTCGACGTACCAGCCGACGGTGTCCGCGGCCCGGTCGATGGTGACGGCGTAGCGATGGAACTCGGCGGGTTTGATGTCGACGCCCGCCAGCGGCGCGTGCACGACATGAGTGAATGCCTGCTCTTTCGGGACGACACCCGGCACGAACAGCCTTTCGTGGATCGCATAGGCGTTCTTGCTCGTCGCGATCAGGTCGAACACCTGGGCACTGCCCATATCGAGAACGTTGAAGGCGGCGAACCCGTCCCGGTAATCCTCGCCGGTGACGCCGATGTTCTCCGCGGCCATCTCCACCGCGAAGGTGCGTGATCCGCCGGTGAGATCGAACGCCTCGGTCGACACCAGCAGCTGCTTCGGGTTGTCGAGGATCTGGACGGCGGCATTGGACCGGGTGAAGGCTTCGATACGGACCGACACCGTGCCGTCCCCGATCTCCGTCTGAGCGGCGGGGTCGGCGTAGCGCCAGGTCTTGTCTTCCCCGAGCGGAACCTCCAGAAAACGCCACCGGTCTTCGCGTAGTTCTGGTCCGTTCAGGTCGTCGTATGTCATCGCGGCATTACCTCTCTGCCGAGTCGTCATCGGCGGAATCGGGTAGGTCGCGCGTGCCCGTCGATCGCGGGCGCAACGCGGTCACGACACCGTTGGCGGAGCCCGCTTTCAATCCGACCCCGCCCAGCAGGAGGCGTTCCTCGGTCAGGCGCGGGCGCAGTGCGGGACCCATCGGCCACCAGTCGTCGAGCTCGACCAGGCCCGGTTCGATCAACTCCAGATCGCCGAAGTACGAGGCGATCTGTTCGCGGGTGCGGTACCAGCCGGAGCCCAAACCCATTTCGGTGAAACGTCGTTGCAGCTCGATGGCCATATCGTGGGCTTCGGATCCGTCGGCCGGGTCCCAGAAGTGGGTGATCGCGACGTACGAGCCCGCGGGGAGCGCGTCGATGTACTGCCGCATGATTCCGGCGGGATCGAGTGCGTCGTCGACGTGGTGCAGGATGCCGCACAGGATCAGCGCCAACGGTCGGGTGAGGTCGAGATGCGGCGTGACCTCCGAGTGCGCGAGCAAGGTCTTGGGCTCGGTCAGATCCGCGGGCACGAAATGGGTGTACTCGTTGCGTTCGAGCAACACCCGGCCGTGGATATTGCACACCGGGTCGTTGTCGACGTACACCACGCGCGCCTGGGGATTTTGCTGCTGCGCGATCTCGTGGGTGTTGCCGACCGTCGGCAAACCCGCGCCGACATCGAGGAATTGGTCGATGCCTACGGTACCGGCCAGATATCGCACCACACGGTGCAGCCAGCGACGATTCATCCAGGCCACATCGCTCTGTCGCGGCGCGACCTCGGCGACCTTGTCGCGGACGAAGCGGTCGACCTCGTAATTGTCCTTGCCGCCCAGGGTCGCGTCGTAGACGCGGGCGATGCTCGCGCGTGTGGTGTCCACGCCGACCGGCACCCTGACGCCGGTCCGGGGGGCGGAATCGGACATGGAGACCTCTCTCTGCGTTTCCGTGGCCTGGCTCATCAGCCTAGGGTCCGCTGATTTCCCGGGCAATTGGTGCTTATCCGTTCGGCCGGAGCCGAATTCGTCTGATTTGCGGCTTATGTGCCGGGCCGGTGCAGCACGCGTCCCGGCAGCAAACCGCCCTGCACGTGGGTGACCCGCCACCAGTCGACCCGCACCACCACCGACTCGATCGGTGTGGACAGGAACGGCTCGATCCGCGGCTCCTTGCGCAGCAGGGCCTGGAATGTCTCCTCTCGCTCGCTGGATTGCGTTCGCACCGCGGCCGTGCCCAAACCTTGGGCGAAGGGGTTGAGGAATCCGTCGGGGACGACTTTGACTCCCACACTCGGGTTCGCGCGCAGCCCGGCCAATGTCCGTCCCCCTGACTCGAGTACGAGCGTCAAGCGGAACGGATCGCCGTCCAGCTCGGCGAAGAACGCGGTCGAGCACCAGTTGACGCCGTCCTTGGAGGTCGCGAGGTCGATGCTGGTGAAACGGAGGACCTCGGACAGCATGTCATGGATGTCCTGATCGCTGATCTGCACGTCGTTCGATGTCATATCGCGCTCCGTGGTGGGGGAATGGTTTACGGTTTGCGGCCGACGCCGCCGAGAATGAGATGTTCGTCGGGCCACGGCGTGCGCAGCGCGGGTCCGCCGGGCCACCAATCGTGCAGCTCCACCAGTCCGGGCGGAACCATGTCCAGCCCCGCGAAGAACGCTCGGATCTCCGCGTGGGTGCGCCACCGGCCGGTACCGAGCCGCTCGTCGTGCAGCGCCCGCTCGGCCTGCCTCGCCAGCCCGTGCAGGTACTCGTCCTCGGCGGCGCGGCACGGTCTTCTTCAGGTGCTCGTAGGCCTCCCGGTCGACCTCGAACCAGTTCGTCCCGCCGAGGGCGTAGTCGTACACGCGTGCGATGCCCGGAGTGTTCGGGTCGACTCCCGCTAGCCGGGTCGACCCTTCGGCTGACGTCATGGCTCTCCTCCTCCGCGCGGCCACCGTCGGGGGCGACTCTACGCACACCGGTCGCGGCTTGCCCAGCATTGCGGTCAAGTAATTGCGTTGCCGCTCTTGCGAATACATGCATACGCACCGAAGTTTGCGGTTCGTGCTCGCATCGTGATCGGGACTGGAGCACGGCCGAGTAGGATCAGCAGCCGACGTCACGTGAGCTGTAATGGTGAAGGCATCGAGCCCCGCGGTCTACCCCCGCGATCGACCGGAGGCACCCATGACCAACGACGAGGACAGCGGCGCCAGCGCGGAATTACCTGCCGCAGAACGCGGTCCGACCGTGCTGCGGATCGCGCTCGGCAGTCGTCTACGTCAGCTTCGCGAGGGCTGTGGGATCACCAGGGAGGCCGCGGGCGACTCCATCCGCGGTTCGCACGCCAAGATCAGCCGTCTGGAGCTGGGCCGCACCGGGTTCAAGGAACGCGACCTCCGCGACCTGCTGACCCTGTACGGCATTGTCGACCCCTCTGAACGCGAAACATACTTCGAACTGGCTCGCCGCGCCAACGACCCCGGCTGGTGGCAGCGCTACAGCGATCTGCTCCCGGCGTGGTTCGAGACCTACATCGGTCTCGAACAAGCCGCCACGACGATCCGCACCTACGAGGCGCAATTCATTCCGGGTCTGCTGCAGACCGCCGATTACGCGCGTGCGGTGATCCAGCTCGCCAACAAGAACGAGACCGAGCGCCGGGTCGCCATCCGCATGCGCCGCCAGCGGATCCTCGACCGGGCGGCCGCGCCGACCCTCTGGGCGGTCATCGACGAGAACGCGCTGCGCCGGCCCGTTGGCGGCACGCAAGTCCTGCGAGAGCAGATCGAGTACCTGGTCGAGATGGCCGCACGTCCCAATGTCAGGATCCAGGTCCTGACGTACGCGGCCGGCGGGCACTCTGCCGCGGGCGGGCCGTTCAGCATTCTCCGATTCCCGGAGCCCGAACTGCCCGACATCGTCTACACCGAGCAACTCACCAGCTCGCTCTACTTCGAGAAGAGGCGCGACGTGGAGGTGTACATGTCGGTCATGAACCGGCTCAGCGTGGAAGCGCTGTCGCCAGCCGACAGCGTGCGCTTCCTGCGCGCGCTGCTGTCCGAGACCCGGCCCGGCGAGCGGAACGCCTGATTCTGTCCCGAGATCGGCTCGCTATTCGGTGTTTCGCGGTGGCGGCAACCCAGATAGCCGGCGCGGCGCAGTAGCTGGTGGATTCTCCGTCGATGTGGAGATCCTGAGACGCGGCATCGGCTTCGTGCGCGTGGCGGCCACTTCGACGCCCCCGATTCGCGCGACCGCGGTGACTTTGATGAATCAACTAGTAGCGGCGGGTGATTCGTTTCAGCGACTGCGGATGAGGTTGTCGTCGAGTCAAATTGGCCGCATTGCTCGCTGTGGCAGACAACAGTTTGGCATCGGAAGCCATTCGATGATGCTGATTCGTTATCAATCTGGGGCCGCCGACCTCGATTTCCGAGGATTCGGGGTCCGCCGTCGTCCATGCACATGCACGCGCGCATGTGCGTACCGATGGACGATCATCGCTGCGACGCCGCCGAAACGATGTGGCAGTATCCCTGTCGAGGTCGGGGTCTGAGGATCGACTCGGGCACTGGCTGGTTCGGCCGCAGCGGCCCCAACACTGGTTGGGGCCGCTGGCGGAGCCGACGTGATCGCACGAAATCACCGGATTGCCGGGGGTTCACGGCGTCGGGACGATGCCGCGGTCGCTCATCCCGCGTGACATCACGGTCGCCAGGTGATCCGGCCGCCTTGGAAGTCTTGGGCTTTGCCGTTCTGGAAGTCGTATTCGTCGCTTGTGGGGTAGCCATAGCGGCCCGCTTCGCCGCCCGCGGCTTCCCAGGATTCACGGATCGCTCCCCAGATGACGTGGGCGTCGGTGAGCGGAGACCAGTAGATGGCCCCACCGCCGAAGAGGTTGTAGCGGCCGAAGCTGCCGCGCGCGGGTGATTCGTCGGTGATGGGAAAGCCCAGCGGGCTGTTCTCCCACCCGTAGGAGGCCCATTTGTTCCGGATCGTGCCGCCGATCTGATGGGCGGCGGTGCCGATCGACCAATAGATGGAGCCGTTCTGGAAGACGCTGTAGCGGCCGGGCTTGGACGGTGTCGCCGCTTCCCGGGTGACGGGATAGCCGAGCAGCCCGCCCTCGAATCCGAGGTCGCCCCATTTGTCGCGGATGGCGCCACCGACTTGATGGGCTCCGGTGTCGGGGCGCCAGTAGATCGAGGAGCCGCGCTCGAAAGCTTGGTAGCGGCCGCCGCGTGCGGCCGGGGATTCGGCGGAGACCGGGTCGCCGAAAAAGGCGGGTCCACCGGCTTGGTCGTATTCGACCTCGATCGCTCCGCCGACGTCGAACGGGCCGATCGGGCGTGCGGCCGCGTCGGTTCCGAGGGCGGTCAGCAGGATGCCGATCACGGCAGCCCCGGCGGCTGCGTCGCGAGTGCGCGATCGGTGCGAACGACGGTGCCGTGCCAAGTGAACTCCTCGAGCATCTGGTGTCGGGTGCGAGGTGGAGCTGAACCTGTGGTCGCCGTGCGGGATCAAACTACCTCTCGACAACCCGAGACCGCCGGATCGGACGCGCATGAACCGGCGAGTGTCGTCCCGGGCCGCCGAGTCCAAGTCCATCCACCCGTGCCTCGACGCCGAACCACACTGCGGTGCTGCCGTGCCCACGGTCGCACCTTCTCGGATACGGCGTCGCCGGGGTGGGAGTACTCGCACTTCTGGCCCGGCGACGTCAGGGGCGGTGAATGTGTTGCCGGGAAAAGCTCAGCGCAGCACGGCCGCTGCCGCCGCGGCAATGGTCGCGGCGACGGCGCTGAGGGCGGGGGAGTCCAGGCGCCACTGCTGCCAGTACAGGGGAACGTCGATGACGACGCCGGGATCGATCGAGACCAGGCGACCGGCGGCCTGATCGTCTTCCGTTTGCAGATCGGGCAGCATCCCCCAGCCGAGTCCGAGACGGACCGCCTCGGCGAACCCGGTGGACGACGGGACATAGTGGCGTGGCGGGTTCAGCGGTTTGCGGCCGCGCCGGCGCAAAAGGCGATCTTGCAGGTCGTCTTTGCGGTCGAACAGCACCACCGGAGCCGCCGCGTAGGACTTCGCAGTCGCGCCGTCGGCGAACCAGGTGCCTGCGAACTCCGGACTTGCCATCGGCCGGTAGCGAATAGCGCCGAGCCGCTCCACCCTGCAACCTTGCACCGGTTGCGCGGTGGACGTGATCGCGGCCATCACGGTGCCGTCGCGCAGCAGCCGGGTGGTGTGCTCCTCGTCCTCGCGATGGATCTCGAAGCACACTCCGCGCGGCGCGCGGCCGAGCGCGGGGATCACCCAGGTCTCCAGCGAGTCGGCGTTGACCGCGATCGGCACCCGGATCGGACCGTCCGAGGGCCGGCCGCCCAGCTCACGCGCGGTGTCCCCGGCCAGCAGCTGGATCTGTCTGGCCAGCCGGAGCACGGCGAGACCGGATTCGGTGGCGCGCACCGGTTTCGTGCGTTGCACGAGAATCCGTCCCGCCGCGTCCTCCAGGGCTTTGATCCGCTGACTGATCGCCGACGGGGTGACGCTCAACCGCCGCGCCGCGGCGTCGAATGTCCCCTCGGTGATCGCGGCGTCGAGAGCGCGGAGCTGGTCGAGCTGCAGGTCCATGGTTAAGAGATGCTAATGAGCAGTAAGAATCTTTAGCTTGTCTGGGTATGGTGCCCGGCTTAGCGTCGCTGGACGTGAGCATTTCTTCGGCGGCGGCCGCGGCCGCGTCCGGTTTGGGCTTCGGCATCTCGCTGATCGTGGCGATCGGTGCGCAGAACGCGTTCGTCCTGCGGCAGGGGATCAGCGGCGGGCACGTGCTCGCGGTGGTGGCGGTGTGCGCTGTCTCGGACATCGTGCTGATCGCGGCCGGGGTCGGTGGCTTCGGCGTGATCGTCCAGGCCGCTCCCGCGGTTGTGGTGGTGGCGCGCTACGCGGGTGCGGCGTTCCTGATCGGCTACGCGGCGCTGGCGGCGCGGCGAGCGTTCGGCTCCGCCGCGCTCACCGTCGAGTCGGCAAAGGCCACCGCGGCATTCGGTGCCACGGTGGCCACCTGCCTGGGTTTGACCTGGCTCAACCCGCACGTCTACCTGGACACCGTGGTCCTGCTCGGCTCCTTCGCCAGCACCTATGGCAGTCCGGAGCGCTGGTTCCTCGGGGCAGGGGCGATGCTGGCCAGCGTGCTCTGGTTCACCGCGCTGGGATTCGGCGCGCGACTGCTGGGCCCGCTGTTCGTTCGGCCGTCCGCGTGGCGGGTACTGGATGCGGTGATCGCGGTGGTGCTGCTCGGCCTGGGCCTCGGACTGCTGTTCAGCGGGTGAGCTGAGTTTTCAGCTGCTCCTTGATCTTCGCGGCGAACTCGTAGTCGGCGCGCCACTCTGCTCCGGAGGGAGCCAGGATGACACGCTCCACGCCCGCGTCGGCGTAGGCGGCCAATTGGTCGGCGGCGTAGCCCGGATCGGTCGCCAGCTGGGGCGCGACGATCGTGACGGTAGGGGGACGACGCCCGTATCCCTCGGCGAGCGAAGCCAACTCGGCCTTGCTCGCGCGCACCTGATCCGGTTCCAGACCGATGGTGACCCAGCCTTCCGCGTAGGCGGCGGCGCGCCGCCGCGCCGCCGCGCCGCCGCCAGCCACGAGTACCGGCGGCATGGACGCGCCCGGTGCCAGCGTGACCGCGGTCCCGTCGGGCAACGTCGTGGGCCGCCCGGCGACCAAGTCCGGCAGCACGCGCAGCGCCTCGTCCGTGCGACGACCGCGCTCGGCGAATGGCGCCCCGGCCGCACGCCATCCGACGTCACCGTGCGCCGGGTTGCCGGTGCCGACGCCGAGGATCAGCCGGTCGCCGGAGACGTACTGCAAAGTGGCGATCTGCTTGGCGGCCCAGGCGGCCGGGCGCAACGCCAGCAGCATGACGCTGTAACCGATGCGGACGCGGTCGGTCACGGCGGCGGCGGTGGCCAGCACCACGGTGCTGTCCAGAATCGGCGCGCTGGCCACGAGATGGTCGGTGGACCACACCGAGTCGAGGCCGACCTGTTCGGCGAAACGGGCGCTCGCCCGCACGTCGCCCAGGATGGGACGGGCGGGGTCGGGCGTCGAGGTGGGCAGGATGGTGCCGATTTCCAAGGTCATGGTTTCGACGCTACGAAGCCACGGTGGCTACGCCAATGTTCCCTGCGCTCATCTCGATGTCACGGACGCTCACGTCGATCGTGCTGTTCGGCAAGCGGTTTCGTTACCGGGACGGGGCGTCACCGGGAAGCAGAGCTTCGACGAGAAGCCGGGATCGGGCGGCGGGGCCGGTCGGGCCGAACGCCTGGGTTGTCGCGTAGACACCTTCCATGACCAGCATCAGCTGGTCGGCCAAGGCGGCCGGATCGGGGACGGGCGCGGTCGCCGCGAGTTCGTCGACCAGCGCGCGGAACTGGCCGCGGACCCAGCTCTTCATGACGACGGCGTGCTTGTGGCTGAGCAGGTCGCGATCCGGGAACTCCCCGAGCGCGATGAGGAAGGGGCAACCGCGACAGGATTCCGGACGGACCTGCTCGGCCAGTGCGTCGAACAAGGCGAGGATGCGCTCCCGCGGCCCGTCGCCGGTGGCCGCGGCGGTGAACCACTCCCGGTAGTGGTGGTCCTCGCGCTCGAGATAGGCGGCGACGAGGTCGTCCTTGGAGGAGAAGAGCCGATACAGGGTGGGTGGCGCGACACGCGCCTCGGCCGCGACACGATCCACACCCGTCGCGCGAATCCCCTGCTGATAGAACAGCTCCCGCGCGACGACCAGGATGTGATCCCTGGTTTCCGCGGCCGGTCGACGTTTCGCTTCCACGGGGATAGAGTAGCCCTCGACAGAATGTTAGGGAACGTTACCTAACAAGAGTGGAAGAGCTGGAGTATGACCGACCTGAACGGAAAAACCGCGTTGGTCACCGGAGCCTCGCGGGGCATCGGCCGCGCCATCGCCGAACGGCTGGCCGCGGACGGCGCCGAGGTGGCCGTGCACTACGGAAGCAACAAGGAGGCGGCGCAGGAGACGGTGTCGGCGATCCGGCGCGCGGGCGGCCGGGCGTTTCCGGTGCGCGCCGAGCTGGGCGTCGAAGGCGATATCGATCAGCTGTTCGGCGAGCTGGCCGCGGGACTTGGCGATCGCCCGCTGGACATCCTGGTGAACAACGCCGCGATCATGGTCTACGACGCCACCATCGAGCACGCCACCCCCGAGCAGTTCGATCGGCTGTTCGCGGTCAACGTGCGGGCGCCGCTGTTCATCGTCCAGCGGGCCCTGCCGCTGTTGCCGGACGGCGGGCGCATCGTCAACATCTCCTCGGGCGTCACGTGGTTCGCCACCCCGGAAGTCGTCTACGGGATGACCAAGGGCGCCCTCAACGTCTTGAGCCGCTCACTCGCGAACACCCTGGGACCGCGCGGGATCACGGTGAACACGATCTCGCCCGGTATCACCGATACCGAGATGAATTCCTGGCTGCACACCAACGAGGGCGCGATTTCCGGCGTCGCGAACATGACCGCGCTGCAGCGCGTCGGTGCGGGCGCGGACATCGCCGACGCGGTGGCCTTCTTCGCTTCCGGCGACGGTCGCTGGGTCACCGGTCAGACGCTGGAGGTGAACGGCGGCTTGTTCCTCGGGCCGAGAACCCCGTCCTGGTGATCGCCGGACACGCGCGGGTGCGCAGTCCGGGCGTCCACGTGTGTCCGGTTAGGGTGAGCGGCATGGTCGAGTCGACGCGGATCGTGCTTGCCTCCCGGCCGGTGGGTGCACCGACTCCGACGGATTTCCGGACCGAGACGGCGGAACTCCGCGCTCCGGCCGAGGGAGAAGTACTGCTGCGCACGCTGTATCTGTCTCTCGACCCGTACATGCGCGGCCGGATGAGTTCGGCGAAGTCCTACGCCGAACCGGTGGCGATCGGTGGGGTGATGGTCGGCGGTACGGTGTCCGAAGTCCTCGAATCCCGCGCGCCGTCGCTGGCGAAAGGCGATGTGGTGCTGGCCTATTCGGGCTGGCAGACGCATGACGTCGCACCGGCGCGTGGCCTCCGCAAGCTGGATCCGGCGAAGGCTCCGGTCTCGACCGCGCTCGGTGTGCTCGGCATGCCGGGATTCACCGCCTACGCCGGACTCGGCAAGATCGGCAAGCCGCAGCCCGGCGAGACGCTCGTGGTCGCCGCCGCCACGGGGCCGGTCGGCTCGGCCGTCGGCCAGATCGCGAAGATCAAGGGCGCGCGGGCCGTCGGCATCGCGGGTGGGCCGCGCAAGGTCGCCTACCTGAACGAACTCGGTTTCGACGTCGCACTCGACCACCGTGCGCCCGATTTCGCGGAGCAGTTGGCGACAGCGGTGCCCGACGGTATCGACGTCTACTTCGAAAACGTCGGCGGCGCGGTGGCGGACGCGGTCTACCCACTGCTGAACAACTACGCGCGTGTGCCGGTCTGCGGCCTGATCGCCAACTACAACGTGACCGGCGTCCCAGAGGGTCCGGACCGGCTGCCCGCCTTCTACGGCCGCATCCTCAGCAAGAGCCTCACCGTGCGTGGATTCATCCAGACCGAGTTCGTCCGCGAGCTGTACCCGGACTTCCTGCGCGAGATGGGGGAATGGGTCGCCGACGGCCGCGTCCGCTATCGCGAGGACGTGGTGGACGGCTTGGCCGCCGCCCCCGAAGCCTTCATCGGCATGCTCGAGGGCCGGAACTTCGGCAAGGCCGTCGTGCGAGTCGCCGGCTGATCAGCTCGCGGTCGCGCCGCCGCCGATACCGAGGTACACCACCATCAGCACGAACAGGAACCAGCCCGCGCCCTGCCAGATCGGCCAGGCCCGGCCGCGGCGCCACTGGAGATAGGTTTCGACGAAGGCGCCGATCCCGCCGATCAGCAAGACGGCCGACGGTCCGATCACCACGGCGGTCTCCGCGGTGGTGTCGCACAGCAGCGTGTCCGCGTCCACGCACTCGCTCTGCGCGGACCACAGCAGGATAAGCAGGAAGACCAGCGTGGCCGTGGCGAGGACGGAGACGACATAGCTCGCGGCGCGGCGGAACATCCGCGGATCGCGCCACCGTTTTTCGACATCGTCGACCATCGTCACCTCTGAACATCGGGCTCCCCTCGTCGTGATTGCCGAGCGGTGACGCCTCAAACGTCGCCGTGGACGCGCTGTTTCTCGCTGGGGTGCGCGACGTCAGTGAGGGCAGTCGTGCGGCGAATTCCGGTCCGGTCAGCGTGGCGAGGGGTCCGCACGCCCGCCGTGTCGTTCGGTGGAGCGCAGCTCGAACCAATAAGCCGCGATAACGGTGGCGTAGCCGGCCACGACAGCCGTGGCCGTGACAATCAGCAGTGTGATGAGAAGTGGAATCAGGAAAGCGGTGTGCATTGTGCCCTCCCCGCGGTCACGGTGGGGTCGGCGCCGCACTGCACCGACATCATGTCAGCCCCTGCACCTAGTGAAATCCTAATGGTGGCAGCCACGCTCGGCACGGAGAGAGGCTGTGACTCCCGTCATGCGCGCTCCGGTGTGTCGCGGGGAATACACCACCGCGATGCGTTCTAATCGATCTTGTCACGAGTTTGCCGCTCAGCAGCTCCGCTCTTCCCTCGAATTTGTCTCCGGCCCCACCTTCGGCATGCGAAAAAGGAGTGCGAACGTGAGCATGATTCTCGCCGCGCTACACGACACCGTGCTGGCGCAGTTCGAAAATCCGACTCCGGAAGAGCCGCCGATGGCGGACAAACTGATGCAGCTGGGCCGCTACTTCACCTGGCTGGTCCAGCTCTCCGGCATCACGGCGATCACATACGGCGGTGGCAGGTTCGCGTGGGAGAAGTGGAACGGCGGCACCCTCCAGTCGCCCAAGATGGTCGCCAGCGCGATGGCGGGCGGTGCGGTGGCGACGAGCGCGGGCACGATCATGAACGCCATCATCGGCTGACGCGCGGCCTGACTCGTGACCACCGGCTCGACGGGTTTCGTCGGGCCGGTTCTTCGTGTGGTGGTGGACGAAACGCCGAGCGGCTGTGGGATCACTCCGGCGGTGCGGCGTGGCGGATCTCCTCCGCCACCGAGCCACCCGCGACATCGGCCGCGACGCCGAGTTCCTCCTCGTAGCTGCGATCGACACGCACCTCGTCGCTGTCGCACGTGATGTCCCTGAGCCTCCGCGTCTCCCCGGTTCCCGGCTCCCGGTCGGGGTCGACATCGGGCTCCTCCTCGGCGAGCCGTTCTCCGATCGGTCGGGGATGGGATTCCTCCCAGTGCGTCATGCCGTACCGGGTGGCTCCCGACCAGTGCTCGGGCGGGTCCATCCCGGCCTCGAGCGGATCGGAACGCAGCCGGTCCTCGTCCAGGTCCTCGGCGCTGCTGAGGGCGGCCGGATCGGATTCCGCAGAGTCGGGCGCGCCCGTGTCCTGTGGTGGGTCGTAGGTGTCTTTCGGTTCGGTCATTGCCGACTCCTCTCCTGCATCGAGCGACTTCCCGCCATCGCCGACGCCAAACACCGCAGGTGAGCTGCCGTAATTTCGTCGCAGTGCCCGGCCGGTGGGATTCGCCACAAAGACACCGCGACGATCGGCGCCGAAAGCGGGTATGCGACTCCCCGACGCAAGCCGACCGAAGGAGGATGTCATGTCCGTTTCGGCCTCGCGCCCGCCGTACCGCGCTGGTCGACGCCGGGATCGCGGCGATTCCGATGCGGAGGGTTCTATTCGTCTGACCGTCGCGGCCTGGGTGTTGATGGTGTGCGTGCTGAGTGTCGCACTGGTTCTGCTGTGATTCTCTGACCCGATCCGAGCGCTGAGGCAGGCAAACCGTCTGCGGGAAGGCGCGAGGACGGCGTCGGTAGCGGCTGACCGAGTACGAGAGCGCGGCGCCGGGATCGCCTGATCAGGCAATCCCGGCGCCGCGGCGTCGAATGGGGATCTTGCTCAGCGTGGCTTGCTGATCATGTCCTTCGCGCGATCCATCATCGCCGCGAACGGACCGACGAGAGCGTTGGCCGTGGCCGACTCGACGCCGGGATGGGGGCGGGTCGGTGCCATGGCTTCGGCGAGCTGCACCGTGCTGCGCATCCGCTTCAGGGAATCAGGATCCATTTCTTGGCGCAGCCGGTTGAACTCCTCGTTCTCCTCGTGTTCCGCGTGCGCCAGCACGGCCCGGCGCAACCCGTCCAGCTTGACCTCGAACTCGACCGAGCCGATGTCGAGCTCCTCGAGATCCGCCAGCTGCTTCTTCGCCTTGTTCTCCTCTTCGAGGCGCGCCTCGACGATGCCCGCGCCGTCGCCGATCTCCCGGCGTGCGCGCGGGTGGATGATCTCCTCCTCGGCGGTCTCGTGCACCGCCAGCAGCCGTCGCAGTTCGACGAATTTCTTCTCGCGCTCCTTGACATCGGATGCCTGGGCGGTTTCGACGAACAATTGCCGGATCCGTCCGTGCTGCTCGATGAGGAAGTCGACGGCGTCCGAGGTCGAATTGATCGTTGCAGGCGACATACTTGTTCTCCTTCCAGGATGGCCACTTCATCTCGCCGCCGACCAGGTATGGAGCCAGCGGCAACCGATGCGATACAGGCTCCTTCGCACAGCGCATTCCCGCGCCGGGGCCTACGAAACCGATGTCTCGGCCGTGGTGTCGCGCCAGTCCTAACGGCGGATTCGCCGGGTCCTGCGGGCCGCCCCCCGGTGGAGTCGCTACGGCGCGGTGGAGAGGACACGGCTCGGCGTGCATCGGACTTCGATTGGTGGGTATGCGCGGCCTATGACGGTGCCGCCGTGTGGCGCGCCGGTGCGAAATATCCGATCGGGTGGTCCGGGAGGGCTTGTGTCTTCGTTCATTTCGTTTCTCACGCTCATGCTGATCCTGCCGGGCTTGGCGACGGCCGCGGCGTATGTCACGGTGGCGGTGAGCGTGTGGCTCGAGGGGCGTCATACCGCCGGTGACTCGGCCGTGCGTCCCGAAGTCCACCGGTCTTAGCTGGTGACAATCCCGCCCGGGGCCGCTGCTACGACCCAGTGGCGTTGTCTCCGGCATTCCGGACCACCCCGCGTGCTGTGCCCCGATACCGCCGCGGCCGCTCCTGGAACCCGCCCCCGATGTACCACGGAGGAGCCGGGTCGGTACGGCCGGTGGATCGGGAAGGCCGGTGATTGGTCAGATGACCATGATGTAAACCTGCGGGCGAGCCGTGACCCGATTGATGACTGATTCTCAGCAGTTACACGGGGACCTCTCGCGAAGCGCACGGATTGTGCCGGTGTCCTGGAGGGGCGCGCCGATCGGCGGCACATCCCCAGCCCGAGGAGAGCCATGCATTCCGCCACCACCCCGAGCATGCCGCGGATCCGGACGCTCGGGATCGGCACGGCACGCGCGGGTTCGGTGAGTCGCCGCGGAGCTCGGTCGATCAACGCGGATGCGGTGGCCGTCGAGACGGACGCGGTGACCGGGGCGACGGCGTTCGTGGTCGCCGACGGTGTCGGTGATCATCTCCTGTCCGCGAAGGCGGCCCGTACGGCGGCCGCCGTGGCGGCGCGGGTCGGCGCGCGTCAGGGGGCGCAGGCGGCAATCCTTGCGGCGCAACGTGAATTGCGGCAGACGGTGCCGGAGCCTTCGGCCGACAGTGTGCTGGTCGTCGCGGTGCTGCCCGCCATGGGCGGGTCGGAGGGGCCCTGCGAGGTGGCCTGGGTCGGTGACTGTCGCGCGTACCGGTGGAACGGGCGGGTGCTGCACCAGATCACCACCGACCACACCGTCGAGGAGTTGTTCCGCGCGCGCGGGGTCGTTCCTTCGCCACGGATGGGTCATGTCGTCACCACCTCCGTGCGCACCGTGCGACCGGACGAGATCGGTTACGCCGTCACGGGAGCGAGCACGGGCAGGCTGCTGCTGAGCACCGACGGCGTGCACAAGCGACTCGGCATCGCCACGATCAAAGCCATGCTCGCAGAAGACGGCACGATCGCAACGGTCGCGAGCACTCTGGTCGACACCGCCCTGCGTGCCGGAGGAACCGACAACGCCACGGCACTCGTCGTCGACGTACCGTCCCGCACCGAGGAGGAGACCGGCGCAGCGGACGCGAACAGCTGAAGTGCGGGCATGCCGGAATCGCCTGCATGGTGACCGATACCACGTCCGCCTAGGCGATCCGATCAGCAGTGCCGCAGTGGCGTTTCAGTACGCTGACCCAGGTGTCCGAACCTGTGCCACTGACGCGGCTGCTCGACGACGCGGGATTGCTGTCGCTCGAGCATCGCCTGCATCTCGAAGAAGTGCTCGGCGAGCACGAGTGGCACGCGGATCTGGACGGACGGCGGCTGGAATTCGTCGGCGAAGCGGGCACATTCGTGTGCACCAAGGTTCATCTGATCGGCACGGCCGACGCCGAGTCGTGGTTGTGGGGATGGGCCAATCCATGGGGTTACCCTCCGTCGCTGCTCAAGGCCGCGGAGACGGTGCGCGCATTCGGCTTTCGGTACCGCGTCGCCGAATTGTGTTCTGCCGAGCTGCCGGTCACCCTGGCGGGTGCGGCCCCGGAGCCACACCAGGTCGCCGGGTTGCTCGCGGACGCCGCGAAGATCGTCTATGGGCGCTGGAGTTCCTACTGCGGTGTCACCGACGGGACGTGCGTGGCGTTTCTCGTCGAACATCCGGCGTTCGTGCTGCCGCCGCCCACCGCGTCCGGCCTCGCGCGGGTGTTGGCCTTCGGCGTCGGTGCGCTGCCGCTGAGCGACCATCGACGCGCCGTGCACAGTTACCTGACCCGGCGGGGCCTGCGCACCGAATTCCTCGATGACTACCGGTGGCTCGAATTCAGTGGCGACGGGGTTGCGGGCGACATCGAGTTCGACGACGGTGGATATGTCGCCGGTCTCGATATTCGCGTGGACCTCGATCGGAGCGAGCCGCCGTCCGAGCCGAAACCGCTGTCGGTGCAATCGTGCCGAGCGTCGGTGTCGCGCGGCCGACGCCACGCGGCTGGTCATCCCGGACATACGCCAGGAGCGCGGGTCACCGACCTCGGTCTGGACCCACCCCGCCGGTGACCGGCCGAGCGCGGCACAGACGCGCGATCATCGGTTCCGGCTGACTGGGAGCAGGCGCCGTGGTCATGGTGCAGGCGCGACTGTGCTCGGGCTCTCGTGGCTCTTTCGGTACCGGGCGTCGCGGGGCCGGCGCAGGCATCCGCCGCCGACTTCCTGGTGTGGGGCGGCCTTGCCGGTGGCCCCGCGCACCGGCCGGGACGTTGCGGTCCGCGGATGCTCAGTGGCACCGCTATGTGTCTGTCCATTCTAGACAAATTGAGCAGTTATCGGCTGGTAAATGCGTGATTTTGTAAGCACGAATTCGCACGATGTGATACAACGCTACCAGCGGAACGAAGGGTACTGTTCGACATGGAACCAACGGCCAAGCAGCGCGCTGCACTGAGCATCATCTGCGACACCTTCAACCCCGGCGACGGGCTGGCGCTGCCCGGCGCGAGCGCGCTCGGCGCGGTCGATACGGTCTTCGAACTGCTGGGCCGCAATCCGCGGCAGGCCGAGAAGAAGCAGTTGGCCATGCTGCTGAACCTGTGGGACTCGCCGCTGACCGGCTTGCTCACCGGCAGCGGTCCACGACGGTTCTCGAGTTTGTCGCAGCAGCAGCGGGAGCGTGCGCTGCTACGGCTCGCCGATTCGCGCTTCGGGTCGGTGCGCGTGATCTTCCAGGCGCTCAAGCAAGCTTCGCTGCTCTCCTACAACGTCACTCCCGGCCCATCAGGGACCAACCCGCTCTGGAAAGAGATCGGCTATCCCGCCCCGGCGGGACCGCTGCCGACGGCGCCGGAGCCTTCCCTGACCCCGATGCGATGCGGTGCGGACGCCGAGTTGTCCTGCGATGTGGTGGTCGTCGGCTCGGGCGCCGGCGGCGGTGCCGCTGCCGCGGTGCTGGCCGAAGCCGGTCTCGACGTCGTGGTGCTGGAACGCGGAGACTATTACGACGATCGGGATTTCGGCACCGGCGAGCTCGGCGCCCTGCAGCACCTGTACGCGCCGGGCCCGTCCGCCTCAGCGGAAGGGCAGATCACTCTCGTCGCGGGCACGTGCCTGGGCGGTGGAACCGTGGTCAACTGGAGCACCGCCTTGCCCACGCCCGACGACGTCCGGACAGAGTGGGCCGCGTTGGGCGCCCGGCAATTCGCCGAGGCCGAATTCGGCGACGCGCTCGACGCGGTGCGGCGGCGCCTCGGCGTGACCGACCGGCGCTCTGTGCTGTCGGCGCGCGACGGCGTACTGGAGCGCGGTGCCCTGGCGCTGGGCTGGGACGTGGATACGCTGCCGCGCAACGTCTCCGACGCCTGCGATGCCGGCGTGGAATGCGGCCGATGCGGTTACGGGTGCCGGTTGGGCGCCAAGCAGTCGGTGACCAAGACCTGGCTCGCGGATGCGGCCGACCGGGGTGCGCGGCTGGTCGTGGACGCCGACGTGCGGCGGATCGTCGTGCGGAACGGCCGGGCGCAGGGTGTTTCGGCACGCACTTCGGACGGCGTGCAGATCGACGTGCACGCTCGCGCTGTGGTGGTTGCGGCCGGGGCGATCCAGACTCCCGCCCTGCTGCGGCGTTCCGGACTGCGTAACGAGAACATCGGCCGCCATCTGCGCCTGCATCCGGCGGCTGCCGTGTTCGGGGTGTTCGACGAGGAGATCCGTCCCTGGGAGGGCGGCATGCAGACCCGCATCTGCCGTCACCACAGCAATCTGGACGGAAACGGCTATGGCGTCATCTACGAGACCGGTCCGGTGCACCCCGGCCTCGCCACCGGATTCATGAGCTGGCGCGGCGCGACGGATCATCGTGCCGTCATGCTCGACTTCGCGCGTACCAACGCCATCGGCATCATCACCCGCGACCGCGATCCGGGTACCGTCTCCATCGACCGAAGCGGTGAGCCGTTCGTCGATTACCGGCTGTCGGACTATGACGCCGCGCATATGCATACCGGAGTCGTCGGGGCCGCAAGCATTCTGGAAGCGGCCGGCGCACGTCGGATCTTCTCCGGGCACCAGGCGGGCATTTCCTACGAACCAGGCAAGCAAGGCTCGCACGCCGATTTCGCCGCCGCCTGCCAAGCCGCCGGCTATGGACCGGGGCAATGCTCGATGGGCGCCCTGCACATCATGGGCTCGGCCCGGATGGGCGGCTCGCCGGACATGTCGGCCACCAATCCCGACGGCGCCACCTGGGAGGTGTCGAATATCGTCGTCGCCGACGCCTCGTCCTTCCCGACCGCATCGGGTGTCAACCCCATGGTGTCGATCGAGGCGATCGCCTACATGAACGCGAAGCGACTTGCCGCACAGCTTGTTTGATGTGGTCGCACCGCGGGTTCAGATCGCTCGGATGCCGTTCAGCACGGCCTGGAGCAGGCCGAGGTCGGCGTTGGCCGCCACGGCGGTCGGCTCCGCCCGGGAGACCAGCAGGCCGTCATCGATCAGGTCGCCGACGAGGACCTTCGTCATCGTCAAGGGAAGGCCGAGTTGCGCCGCCACCTCGGCCACCGACTGCGGGGTGCGGCACAACTGGACGATGGCGGCGTACTCCGGTTCGGTGCGGCGCAGCACGGTACCGTGCCCGGCGTCGACCACCAGGGTGGCCACGTTCAGTTCCGGCCGCACGGCACGACCCCGGCCGCGGGTGATGGCGTAGAGCCGGACCAGCGGGCCGGCGTCCTCCTCGTACCAGGGTTCGCGCGGATAGCTCATGGCTGTTGCGAAGCGGGCGGCTGCGGGCGCATGTCGACCGACAGATGGGTGCCGACCCGCTGCACCGTCTGATTCATCTGGTAGGCCACCATGCCCATGTCGGCGTCCTCGGACGCCAGCAACGCCAAGCAGGCGTTGGCGCCCGCCGCGGTGACGAACAGCACCGCGCGGTCGAGTTCCACCACGGTCTGGCTGACCCCACCGGCATCGAAATGGTGGCCCACGCTGCGCGACAGACTGTGCAGCGCCGACGCCATCGCGCAGAACCGCTCGGCATCGGTCCGGTCCAGCTGCTGCGAATGGCCGAGCAGCAGCCCGTCCGAGGACAGCAGCACGGCCGACCTGGCGCCGGTTAGTCCTTTGACCAGCTCGTCGAGCAGCCAGCCGAGGCCGGTTGTCGGGGAAGTAGTCATCGTCGCCTTCTCGTGGTGAGTTCTTCGTTGCGGTCTAGTCGGTATCGGGTGGTGTCCGGCGTCCCTGGCGGGTGCCGTTCTCGATGGCACTCATCAGATTGCGTGCCTCGTCGGCGGTTCGCTGCCGCACCGGAGCGATGGCGGGCGTGGCCGTCTCCGTCGGGGACTCGGACTGGCGGCGGCGTCGCGGCAATGCCGGCCTGGGATCCGCGGTGGCCTGGGGATACGTCGCGGCCACCGAGTTCGATTCGCTGCCTTCTCCATGCGCGCCGGTGCTTCGTGCCGGGGCGGACGAGCCCTGTTCGGAGTGCGGGGTGAACCAGGCCGATTGCCGCGCTGCCGGTTGAGGCGTCGCGTCGTCCTGTGCTGTAGTGCCCGTGGACTCGACCGGCTTGCCGTCGAGATCGTCGTGCTCATCGTGGGCTGGGCTCTGCGGCTGCAGGAGTGCGGTGGGGATCAGCACCACCGCCCGGACACCGCCGTATACCGATTCGCCCAACCGCACCGAAACGCCATGTCGGTTGGCCAGCTTCGCGACGACGAACAACCCCAGCCGGGCGTCGCCGGACAGCGACACCACGCTGAAGTCCGGCGAATTCGACAGCAGTTCGTTGCGTGCGGCGAAGTCGGCATCCGACATGCCAAGGCCCTGATCGATGATCTCGATCGCGACGCCGCGCCCGACCACGACGCCGGACACCTCGACCCGTGCCTGCGGGGGTGAGAAGGCGGTCGCGTTGTCCATCAGCTCGGCCATCAGATGGATCAGGTCGGCTACGGCCTTGCTCGACACCTGCGCTTCCGGCATTCGACCGGTCTGGATCCGGGCGTAATCGAGGCTTTCCGCGACCGCACCGCGGACCAGCTCCAGCAGCGGAACCGGCTTGCGCCAACGACGGCCCGGTTGCTCGCCGCCGAGAATGATGAGGTTCTCCGCATTGCGCCTGGCCCGGGTGGCCAGGTGGTCCAGCTGGAACAGCAGCTCCAGCTGGTCGGCGTTCTCCTCCTTGCGTTCGGCCTCGTCGAGCAGTGTGAGCTGCCGATGCACCACGACCTGGCTGCGATGGGCGATATTGAGGAACACCGCGTTGACGCCCGCGCGCGTCTTCGCCTCCGCGACCGCCGCGGCCACGGCGGCGACATGGGCCCGGTTGAAGGCGTCGGCCACCTGGCCGAGTTCGTCGGTACCGAAATCCAGACGCGACGTCTCGTCCGTCGAATCGACGTTCTCGCCCGCACCGAGTCGGCGCATCAGATCGGGCAGCTGGTTGTCCGCCAATTCCAGAGTGTCGCGGCGCAATTGGCGCATGCGCCCGATGAAGCGGTTGGCCAGGATCAATGCCGCCAGGAAGGCGAGGGTCGCGATCAACAGCACCGCCGCGCCGCCGAGCAGGGACTGTTGCGCGGTCCGCTCGCCTTGGTCCCGTGCGATGTCGTGCGCGTCGCGGCTCTGGTCCTCCCAGAGCTTCAGCAGGGCCGACACCACCTGGCCGGATGCCTCCTGCCAGGCCGCGACGCTCATGGGCAGCGGGGCGGTTTTGGACGTGGAGCGCGGGTCCTGGGACCGTCCGGTGCTCTCGCTCGGACGGGTGGACTCGTCGGCGGTGGTGTCGTTCGCCGACACCGGGCCGCGCAGCATCACCGCGTCCTGCATCGCGATCACGTTCTGGTAAGCCGGTCCCGCGGTGATCGCGTTGAGCTGAGCGAGCCGGGTGCCCTTCAGCACCCGCCCGGAAAAGGCGACCTCGCTGCGGAATTCGCCCACCAGACGGTTGAATTCGGTGAGCTGCGCTGGAGTGTGTTCGCCCAGGGTCAGCGCTACCGCGCCCGATGTGTCCGCCATCGACAGCGACTCGGCCGCTCGCAGCGGATCGACGCCATAGCCCAGTTCGACGGCCAGGTCGGCCTCCGGCGCGACCCGGGCGGCCAGCATCGACGCGGCGATGATCGTTCCGATGACCTGGCTGAAGAATTCGAACACTTGATTCGGTGCGACCTGCTGCGCGTCGACCCCGCCGCGCAGCGTCGGAACCATGGCGAAGAGCTTGTTGTAACCCTCGATATCGTCGGCGGAACCGTCGGGATTGAGTTTGCGGGCGGCATCACCCTTGGCCATCACCGCCGCCAGCGCCGCGTCCGAGCGTTGCCGCGCCGCGGCAAGCCCTTGTGCGAATTCGGCATCCCCCGCCAAGTACAGCAGCGACAACCGCCGCTCCTCTTGGAACGCTTGCACCATGAGAATGGCCGGTCCCGTGGTGCTGCCGGCCAGCTCCGCCCATTCCTTCGACGCCCGGCTGGAATTCACCAGATAGCCTGCCGCGCCGACGCCGATAGCGAGGAGCGTGACGCTGGAGATGAGCACGATCGCCAACAGCCGCACGCGCACACCGACTCGACCACGGACATTTCGCTGACTCGACTTCGCCAGTCCCACAGCGAATTTGCGCAGCTCGGCCCACTTGCTCACGCGTAATGCCCTACCTCCGACGCGGTTCCGCCCGGCCCGGACGGCACCTCAGCCAATACCCGCGCCAGAGGGTAGCGAAACTATCGCTCCACAACCGCGGATCGTGCACAGTTGAGACAAATAACATCGACCGCGGTCGAGTTCGTCAACCCCGCCATGTTGTCGCTCGTGGCAGGTCGGATGCACGCCCCGGCCTTATGAATGCTCAGTAACATAACCGAGGTCAGTATTTCGCCATCAGGTAGGAGCCGACGATGATCATGGCGCAAGCCGCGACGCGTCGGGCATTGATCCGGCGACGTGGGAACCCCAGCACTCCGAAGTGGTCCATCGCCGCGGCGACGAACATCTGACCGGCGATGATCAAAGCGTTGAACGTGCCGACTCCGACGCTGGAGGCGACCGTGATCATGGCGAAGATCGCCGCGCCACCGGTGAGTCCGCCGAATGGGGCCCACTTGGGCATGGCCGCGAGGTCGGCTCGGGCCGGCCATACCCGGCGACGCGAAACCATCAGGGAGGCGACGAGGATCGCGCCGACGCCGATGAGGGCCACGGCGTAGGAGATCACCCCGCACAGCCACACGTCCTTCAGTGCCAGCTTCAGCGTGTTCTGGCACCCGGCCTCCACCGACCGCAACGCGCCGCCGACCAGCATGAGCGCGAAGATCAGGGTCATCGCCGAGCGCGTCAGCGTGGGACGTTTCTCGGCAGCGGGAGTGGTAGTCGTCGTCATCGGGAGACCCCCTCGGCGTCGGCGGCGGTGAGTAATGCGGGTGGTTGTTCCGGCGAGTCACTGGCCATCAGGTAGACCGCTACCGTGATCAATCCGACCGCGACCAGGCGGGCCGGGGTGATCTCCCTGGTGTGGAACCCCATGAGCCCGAAGTGATCCATCCCCAGCGCGACCACCATCTCGCTCACGATGACCACCGCGTTGAAGGTCGCCACGCCGACGTACTTGGCGACAGCGATCATGCCGACCACCGCCACGCCGCCGATCAAGCCGCCGAACGGCGCCCACCACGGCATGTCCCGCACGTCGTCGAGACTCGGCCACGCCGAAGGCGCGACCACCCTCGACACTGCCAGGAAGATCGAGAAACCAGCTAGCGCAACGGCATACGAGAACACTGCGCACAGCCACACGTTCTGCACGTAGATCTTCTGCGTGTTCTGGAACCCGACCTCGACGGATCGCAGGCCACCGGACACGAGAATGAAGAGGAATACCAGCCCGAGACCGATGAAGGCCATGACCCGTCCTTCTGTTCAGGAAGCAGAAGCCACGAACTCGGCGGCGGGCGCCTCGGTCCTGTCGGCCGGCGGCACCTCACCGTTCGTGACGCACATAACGTATCGTTGTGCAACGGCACGGTCAATAGTGGCGTATCGCAAGCGATTGCGGTCCCGCCGAACCTCGAGGCTCGGTCCCGACCCAGGCCGCTCGTACGTCCCGTTTCCGCCGTCATCGCCGTAACCGCTTGACTCGGAAGAACTCTCACGCTTCTCGGGTCGACGCAGCCGCAATACCGAGAGCGTGCACCATATGCCTGTCGATGTCCGGACCGTGCTGCCCGTGCGGCTGCACGAGCCCACCGCATGCGGAAGGCCGACCGTGCACTGGAAGAACACCTCCTCGCCGGGCCGTGGACTCGCTCGGCCCAGCGATGGCAGGACGAGGACCGACACGAGAGCCGCTCGCCCGGAGCCGCGGCAGGTCCCCACCGCGGTGACGACATCCCGTCCGGAACGGCCGGATCACGCGGTCCGCTCGTGATCCGAGGAGAACCGGCCGCGCGCGTGCTTCGCCCAACGGCGCAATCCGCCCGGCCGGCGCAGCATCAGGACACCGATAGCGGCGACGGCGATGCCGCGTGGCGCTTCCCACATGAATCCGGACAGCCCCTGGGTGGCCGGAATCGGGAGGAAGAAGCCGACCATGCCGAGCGTCGTGAGCACCGCGATCCAGCGGGGAATCGTGTGGTGGCGCAGCATGCTCGCGCCCAGCAGGCCCATCCCGGCGAGCATGACCAGACCGCCGATCGTGTTGAACAGTGCGAACGCGGTCGAGTCGATCATGTTGTCGTTGTCGGCGATCAGGTGCGCGGTGTCGGGGTGGGACGCGAAGGGGTAGGCGACGAACAACTCGACGGTGAGATGACCGGTCGCGGTGGCGATATTGCCGACGAGGTAGCAGACCGTGCCGACGAATCCGGCCGTGCCGAGTCTCGGCCGCAGCCAGGCGTACATTCCGGGGAGGCCGAGGACCAGCAGGACGGTTCCTACGCCGAGCAGGGCTTGCGCGATCGGCGTGCCCGGGCTGGTGAGCGCTTCGACCGAATGGCCCTTGCCCGCGACAATCGGATGCAATGTGCCGCCCGCGATGCACAGGGGGCCGCCAATGGTCAGCGCGGTACCGCACATCCGCAGTACAGTCTCGCGAGAGGGGCCGCCGACGGTCCGATCCGCGCCGGTGGCCGGGGTTGGCAGGAGTGCTTGCGTGTGTGTCATGAGCCAAGAGTCGACGAGGGCGCTGGTGTGACGCTGGTGCGCGGCCGGTCCGATGACGACCCACCCGCCATCGCGGTGCTCGGGCCGCTGGAGGTGCGTGGTCCCGATGGCACCCGCATCACCATTCCGGCGCGCAAGCACGCCGACCTCCTGGTCATCCTCGCGGCCGAGCGCACCACTCGCAGTGCGCAGTATCTCTGCGAACTGCTGTGGCGGGGGAGCCCGCCCGAGAGCGCCCTGGTCACCCTGCAGGGTTACGTGTCCCGGTTGCGCCGGGCGCTGCGGCCGCTCCCCGAATTCCGGATCGAGACGAACCCGAACGGCTACGTACTGCGATGCGGCGGATCGGGCACCGATCTCGACTTGCTCGACGTGCTGTCCAGGGACGCCCGGGCGGCACACGCCGACGGGGACGTCGGACGAACCGTCGATCTGCTCGAACGCGCGTTGCGCCTGTGGCGCGGCGACGCGCTGTCCGATGTCGACGACGTCGCCGAACTCGCTCCCGAACGGGCACGTCTGGCGGAGTTGCGCTCGGAACTCGTCGAATTGTGCGCCGAGGGATTGATCGTGCTCGGCCGCGCCCGGCACGCGGTCACACTGCTCACCGACGAACGCGAGCGGCACCCCCATCGGGAAGGCACGGCACGGCTGCTGGCACTGGCGCTGCGCGACTGCGGACGGATCGCCGAAGCGCTCGACGTTCTCGTTCGGTTGCGGCGTTCGCTACGCGAAGATCTCGGGCTCGATCCCGCGCCCGACACCGTCCGGGTCGAGAACGAAATCCGCCATCCGGCAACGCCGTCGACTGCCGGAGCGATGGGGCGGTCCGGACTCGTCGGACGTGCCGACGTCGCCGCGGTACTCGACCGCGCCCGAAGCCGGTCCCGGCAGGGACTGACCGTCGTGACGGTGCGCGGCGCAGCTGGAATCGGCAAGACGGCCGTCGTCGAGGATACCGTGCGACGCCACGGCGACGTGGCCTTCTTCACCGCGGGCAGCAGCGGGGCAGGCTCCACGGCCCTGGCGACGCTGATGCCGTGGCTGGATCAGGCGGCGCTGTCCGGGCGCGCCGTCCCCGACATCCCGACACCGCGCGCACTCGCGGCGCTGTTCGCGGACGTGGCGCGGGAGACCGGCCGAATGGTCGCGATCATCGATGACGTGCAGTGGGCCGACCCCGATTCGGTGCGGATGATCGCGGCGGCCATGCGGGTGCTGCGCGCCTACCCCATTCTGCTGTTGCTCACGGTCCGGCCCGAACCACTCCCGGCCGACGTGGGCGCCGCCGTGCGGTTGCTCCAGTCCGCGGGAGCCCATGTGGCGGTGGACCTGCCGCCGCTCTCCGACGCGGCGGTGGACGAACTGGTCCGCGCCGATCCTGGTTCGGCCGGTCCTGGCGTGCGCGCCCAGATCATCGAGTTGAGCGGCGGCAGCCCCTTCGTCGCGGTGCAACTGTGCGATCTCGTTCGGGCCGGACGTCCCCTGGACGTCGGCGGCGCCGCGACCGAGATCACGGCAGCGAAGCTGGGCGCCGTTTCACCGTCGGCGCGAGCGCTCGCCGAGGTGCTGGCCGTCATCGGCCCGCACGCTTCGATCGGACTGGCCGCCGCCGCCGACGGCGCCCCACGGTTCGATGACCGGATCAGTGAACTCGTCACCGCGCGGGTCGTCCAAGTCGAAGACGGCACAGTCGCCTTCGGGCACGAGCTCGTGCGCGCCGCCGTGCTCGCCACGATCGGTGCGGTACGGACGGCGCTGTTGCACAAGCGGATCGCGGACGCGCTGGCCGACCTGCGACCCGATGCGCTCACCGCGCAGGCACTGCATCGCAGCGCCGCCGCACTCGATTCGCTGGATTCCACCGCCGCGCACGCCTGTGTCGCCGCGGCGCGGGACGCGCTGCGCCGGGAGGCGGCCACCGAGTGCGCCGAATTCGCCGCGCGCGGGATCCGGCACGCGGATCCCGGCGACGCGGAATTGCTGATCGAGTTGGATTGGCTTGCCGGACAAGCGCACAACCGGCTCGGCCACTACGACTCGGCCGCCGCGTGTTTCGACCGAGCCGGTCGGCGCTGCGGTGAACGCCGCGACCGGTCCGGGCTGGCGCGGACCGCGCTGCTGGCCGCACCGCGTGGCGTAGCCGGCTACTTCTCCGGATACGGCGTGGTGCAAACAGGTTCCTCGGGGCTGCGAGCGCAGACCCTGGCTCATCGCCTCGATCTGGACTCCGACCTGGTCGCCGAGGTGGAAGCGATCGAGGCCGCCGACCGCGCGATTCACGGTCTCGCCGGCGATCTCGACGCCTTGGCCGACGCGCGGGCTCGCAGCGCACCGGGGAGCCGATCGTGGCCGCAGGTACTGCTGGCCGAATTCGTGTGCACCTGGGACCCGGCAACCGTCGCGGATCGGCGCAAGATCTCCGAGGAACTCGAGGAACTCGCGGGCCACGACCGCACGGCGCGGGCGACAGCGGTCCATCTGCGCCGCGTCTGTGCTCTCGAGGCGGGCGATATGCGGCTGGTCCGCCGACTCTCGGCCGAGTTCGCCCGGCTCGCCTCCGCCGGCGGCACCGACCTCGCGGCCACCCAGCTGTGGTGGCAGGTGATGCTCGCCGTGCTGCGTGGCGACTACCGGCGGTCGCGGGCGCTGATGACCCGCTTCGCCGAAGACCTGGGGACGGTCGACGATCAGGCCCGGTTGCTCGCCGAGGCCTCGGTGCTGACGAGCAGTTCGATCGAGCTGTGGCATGGCGGACGCCTCGGCGAGGTACTGAACGAAGCCGAGCGCATGGCCGAGGACTTCGACGAGGACTTCGCGCTCGTGGTTGCGATGGCCGCCGCGGAGATCGGTGACCACGAGCGGGCCATGTCATCGATCGAGTCGATCATCGCCCTGCCGCGGAGGTCGCACGGCCCGCGCGTCGTCGTGCGTGTGCCGCTGCTCGTCGAGGCGCTGCTCGCGGTCGGTCGATGCGCGCCGCGGCATCGCGACCGGGTGGTCGAGCTCACCGCCGAACTCGAACCCCTGACCCAGGGGTGGGGTGAGACGTTGATCGTGCAGTGGCCCGGACTGGTGTGTCTCGGGCCGTCCGGGCTCTACCGCGGCACCGCACGTGGAATCCTCGGTCTCCCAGGCGCGCGCGACGAGGTGCTCGCCGCGCGGGACCGGGCGCGCGCACTCGGCGCGCGGCCGTACGAGTCGCGCGCCGAGGATCGACTGACCCGGTGGCCCTTCACCTGAGCGCGACCATGTTGCGCAGGCCGCCCGCAACTAGGCACGCAGCACAGGCCAGTTCAGCTCCGTGCGCAGATCGCTCGGATCCATCTGCGGGTTCGGCCGGATGAGGTAGACCTCCCACCGGACCGGCCCCGGCGTGAGCCCATGCGTTCCGATCCAGGACCGTAAGCGGTCCCAGGTACCGCTCAATCCGTCGAACGCGCCGACGTGCACGATTCGAGCCACCTTTCCCGCGGGCAGGCGACTGGGGGTGACATCCCGGTCGGGCTGTATGCGCCGATCGACCGGAAACCCGACCTCGACGTCGACCAAGCCGTCGGCCGCCTCCCTGTACAGGCCGAACGCCGGTCCTTGGATCATCGCCTCCTGGACGGCAATAACCTCCGGCAACGTACGGAACGACTTGTCGAAGAAATCACGCAACTCGCCCTCCGCGACTCGGCTGTGAACGACAGCTGTGGGCACCTCTGTGAGGTCGAGCAAGTGAGGATCAGCCGTCGGATCAGCGGCGGTCCGGTCGGTGGTCATGGCTCTCCTTCGATGTCGTCGCGGGGCTCCAACATCTCTGACGGTGGGAACAGCTGAAATTCATCGCCGCCCCGTTGGATTTCCACGCACACGGTGCAACCTCGAGCGGTTCGAGTGTCCCCGGCAGATCTCCGCGCTCGGTTCGAGCAGAAAGCCGTGCGTTTCCGGCGAACCCGCGCCGAGCAGGCGGGTGGAGTCGGCACTCTGCACGCAAGGGCCGGACATGGCGCCCTGATCGGGTACCACCGCCCGGGCAGTGTGCCTTCACCCGGGCTCGTGCTGGTCAGCGGGTTCGCCCTGGGCCCGGCGACATGCGGACGCGGGCGATGGTGAGGACGGTGACGACCAATACCGTCATCAGCTTTACGAGGTTCCAGGCGAGAGGGTCTGTGGTCGGTTCGGCGGCTTGCAGGTTCCTCGGCCGTTGGCGGTTCGGTGGCGGCTCGGCGAGGGGGCGCTCCGCTTGGATCGGAAGTGTCTGCGTGCGGACGGTGGCTGGGACCGGAACGAATTCCGGTGCGGGCGGGCCGAGTTGGAGGGGGCTCATAGGCACCGGCGGCGGCGCGGTGGGAAGCAGGAGCAGGCAGGTCAGCAGCGCGCTGCCGGTGGCGGCGCTACCGACCGCCGCGCTGCCGAGTCCTGATCCGTTCGACCCCGTGCCGATGAGGCTCGACCCGAAAGAGCCGAAGCCGCTGCCGGTGGCCGATCCGAGCAGAAGCAATGCGCTTCCGGCCAGGGCGCTACCGGTACACGCCAGCTGGACGCTGCCGGTATCGAGTTGTAGTGCCTCGGCTGGACTACCTGCCATGCCGTTCGGGTCAGGCGCCGCATCCGCTGTGGGGTGCGTGCCGTCGAGTCCCGTATCGGCGGTGCCGAGAAGACCGGCGCCATCAGGGTCGGCACTGCCGGTGGAGAGATAGCCGGGGCGAACGCCCGCGGCGCTGCCGGAAGGCATACGAACTGGGCCGAGACCCAAAGGCTCACCGTACGACGCGCCCTCGGCATCGGAACCGAAGGCGCTGCCTGATGCCGAGGCGCCGGGGCCGAGGCCCGAAGGACTGCCCGCCGGGTCGGCGCCGACCCCAGGGCCGGCGCTTCCGGTTGCGAGGTCGCCGACGGGTTGCCACGGTGGCGCCTCTGCGGATGCTTCGATCGGCCGGGCCGCGAGTGCGGCAATAGTCAGTGGGAGCATCGCCGCGGCGAATCCCTTTGCGAGTCCTCGTGTTCGAGTTGCGCCTCGATTGCGTCGCATGTGCAGTCGCCTCGTCGTTGTCGAAACTTCGCGGAAAGATCAAGACGTGTGCTGGTAGCGGGACAGAGCGAGTTCGAAGGCGTCTTTCGGGACCAGGTTCCCGCCCGAGAACGGCTGGTCGAGGTTGTAGATCGCCCGGATCACGACACCGACGACGGCGCCGAGCAGCGCGGTCGTCACGACACTGCGTTTGGTGACTTGGACGCCGGAAAGGACCACGCTGAGCAGCAGTAGGACCGTGCTGACCCACATAGCCAGATAGAGGAACCCGGGAACTCGGTAACCGGCGTCCAGGGCACGGTCGGCGCGAGCCTGGGCCACCGCCTCGAGGCTGGTCAGAGCACTTGCGCGCAGACTGTCGGTCTCGGAGTCCGCCGCGTTGACCGACGCCACCGCATCGCGCAGTGTGTCGAGGGTGTCCTGGGTGGATTGGCTGAGCCGGCCTTGGTCGGCCATGACGGACCATTCCTCGGTGATGACCTGTGCGGTGTAATCGCGGACCAGGCCTTGGATTCGCGTGTGGTCGGGATCCGGCATCGCGTGCGCCGCCCAATACGTATCGATGAGTGCCTTTGCTTCGGCAATGGTGTGATTGCGTGCATTGTCGTACTGCTGCCAGGCAATCACCACGATGAACGCGACCACTGCCATGAAGATCGTGTTGATCAAGTTGAGCACCAATGCGCCGACGGTGTCGTCGTCGGTCTGCCGCCATGTCTTCGGATGCAGACAATCCCCGGCCACGAGTACGGATACCGCGACCAGTGCGGTGAGGGCAGGGACGAGGAACTCGATGGCCATGCGGCGACTCCGTTCTCTCTGGATGGATCTCGCGACCGCGGCGTCGGCGAAGTAGCGCGCGGCCTGCAGCACCCCCCGAGATGGCTACCGAGAGGATCTACGATGGTGCTGTCGAGAACTGCGTTCGGTCGGATCTGACGAGTGGTGCACAGAAATTCGGTAGGCGGCATCAGCCTGGCGAACCGGGCGAATTGCCGTACACGGCAGCAAGTTTGAGACGAATCCGATAGTAAACTGCGAATCCGCTTGCGAGTTGGGGAATTTCAGAGATCAGTTCCAACAGAAAATCCGGATGGTAACGACACGCGCACGATCGGACCGTGCCGCATAACATCCTGGGATGAATGGCGAGGTGTCGAGGACGAAGCTGATGTGACGCCGGCCATGCTCATTGGACGGCACATTACGTGGCGCAGGTGGTTGCAAGCGTGTGCAGCCCAGAACGAGTAATGCCGCCGGTGTCAATGTGTGCTGTCCCACAGTCCGGATATTGCTCCTGGGTATTGACCGCTGCGAGTCCGTCCACCATCGTGGCACGAAGTTAACAAGCGCTTAGTAAGCCGCCTGAAAGGTTCGCAGTCATGCCCGAAGCCGTCATCGTCTCCGTCGCCCGGTCGCCGATCGGTCGTGCCGGCAAAGGGTCGCTGAAGGACCTGCGGCCGGACGACCTGGCCGCACAGATCGTGCAGGCCGCGCTGGCGAAGGTGCCCGCTCTCGGTGCGAACGACATCGATGATCTGATGCTCGGTTGCGGCCAGCCCGCCGGTGAGTCGGGCTTCAATCTCGGGCGCGTGGTGGCGATTCTGGCTGGCCTGGACCGGGTGCCCGGCACAACGGTCAACCGGTACTGCTCGTCGAGTCTGCAGACGACCCGGATGGCGCTGCACGCGATCCGCGCCGGAGAGGGCGATGTCTTCATCTCCGCCGGTGTCGAAACCGTGAGCCGCTACGTCAAGGGAAACGCCGACGGCCTGCCCGACACGGAGAACCCGGTGTTCGCGGACGCGGTACGCCGAACCGCGAAATTGGCCGCGGGCGGCGAGATCTGGACCGACCCGCGCACGGAGGATCTGCTGCCCGACATCTACATCGCGATGGGGCAGACCGCCGAGAACGTGGCGCAGCTGTGCGGTGTGACCCGTGCCGAACAGGACGCCTTCGGCGTGCGCAGCCAGAACCTCGCCGAGGCCGCCCTCGCCAACGGGTTCTGGGAGCGTGACATCACTCCGATCACCCTGCCGGACGGCACCGTCGTCTCGACGGACGATGGCCCGCGCCCTGGAGTCACCCTGGAGAAGGTCGCCGGACTGAATCCGGTCTTCCGGCCCGACGGGACAGTGACGGCCGCCAACTGCTGCCCGCTCAACGACGGCGCCGCCGCGGTCGTGATCATGTCCGACACCAAGGCCGCCGAGCTGGGCTTGACGCCGCTGGCCCGGATCGTCGCGACCGGAGTCAGCGCGCTCTCCCCCGAGATCATGGGCCTGGGACCGGTCGAGGCGTCGAAGCAGGCGCTGGCTCGTGCCGGGATGAGCATCGACGACGTCGACCTGGTCGAAATCAATGAAGCCTTCGCCGCGCAGGTAATTCCCTCGGCGCGGGAGCTCCAGGTCGACTTCGACAAACTCAATGTCAACGGCGGCTCGATCGCGGTCGGACACCCGTTCGGCATGACCGGCGCCCGCATCACCAGCACATTGATCAACTCGCTGCAGTTCCACGACAAGCAGATCGGATTGGAAACCATGTGCGTCGGTGGTGGTCAGGGGATGGCAATGGTGCTCGAGCGCCTGTCGTAACCGCAAGAACGCGTTGCAGGCGGTGAGCCGGGGTGACCGTGCAGTTCGAGGGCGCGGACAAACCCCTGTATATGGCCGAGACGGTCGCGGTGTCGGTGCCGTGATCACCGATCAGGAGGATGACAAATGACGACTCCCGACGCGGTTCGCGATGATCTGCGCCGCCGGGTGGAAACCGTACTCGCGGAAAATGATCCGGCCACTACCGATGCCGTGACTTTTCATCGAGCCAGGTTCGACGCGGGTCTGGCCTGGGTTCACTTTCCGATCGGTCTCGGTGGGCTGGCTGTCGACCGGGAACTGCAACCGTTCGTCGACGCCCTGTTCGAGCAGGCCGGATCTCCGGGCAACAAGGCGGAGATCAACAGTATCGGTCTGGGCATGGCCGCGCCGACGATCCTCGCTTATGGCACAGCGGAACAACGGCAGCGCTTCCTGCGTCCGCTGTGGAGCGGGGAGGAGATCTGGTGCCAGCTGTTCAGTGAACCGGGTGCCGGCTCGGACCTGGCCGCGGTCGCCACTCGGGCAGTTCGCGATGGCGACGACTGGATCGTCAACGGGCAGAAGGTGTGGACCTCGGCCGCGCACAAGGCGCAGCTGGCGATCCTGGTAGCGCGCACCGATCCCAGCCGGCCGAAGCACGCGGGCCTGACCTACTTCATCTGCGATATGACCGCCCCCGGTGTCGAGGTCCGGCCGCTGCGGCAGATCACCGGCGAGGCCGAATTCAACGAAGTCTTCCTCACCGACGTGCGCATCCCGGACGCGCACCGCCTGGGCAAGGAAGGGGAGGGCTGGCGAGTCGCGACTACCACACTGAACAACGAGCGCGTCTCGATCGGGGGGCGCGCAGTACCCCGCGAGAGCGGAGTTGTCGGTGTCGCCGCTCGTCTCTGGCGAGAATTCCCGGAAAAGCGCACCCCCGAACTGCACCATCGGTTGTTGCGTTTGTGGGTAGAAGCCGAGGTCTCGCGCCTGGCGGCAACCCGACTGCGCCAGCAGATTGCGGGCGGTCAGCCAGGGCCCGAAACATCCGCGGTCAAACTGTCGTTCGCGCGAGTCAACCAGCAGGTGTCCGGATTGGAAGTCGAACTGCACGGTGAAGACGGCCTGCGATACGACGACTGGACCATGGTGCGCCCCGACCGGGTCGATTTCGCCGGGCGTGGCGCCGGCTACCGCTTTCTGCGGGCCAAAGGCAATTCGATCGAGGGCGGCACCTCGGAGATCCTGCGCAACATCATCGCAGAACGCGTCCTCGGCCTGCCGGGCGAAGCTCGGGTGGACAAGGACATCGCCTGGAAGGACCTGAGCCGATGAGCGACATCCTGCTGCTCGACACCGATGTCGAGGCCTCCTTGCGGAGCGCGGTGCGTGACCTGCTCACCGCGCGCTGTGATCCGGCCGCGGTGGTGCGGGCCTACGAGGGCGATCGGACACTGACCCGCACGCTGTGGAAATCGATCGCCGACGACCTCGGGCTCGCTGGGCTCCTCATCCCCGAGAACCGCGGTGGAGCCGGTGGTACGGCTCGTGATGCCGCCGTCGTCCTCGAGGAGCTCGGGAGCTTCGTCGCGCCGGTTCCGTTTCTGACCAGTAGCGTGATCGCCGCGACCGTCTTGCTCGCCGGGGACTCCGCGCTGGTCGGTCAGCTCGGCGGCGGTGAATGCAGCGCAGCGCTTCTGACGCCGTTCTCCACCGCATCGGTGCATGAGGTTCCGACGCTGACCGCTGATGCTGCCGGCCGGATCTCCGGCCGCGTCACCAGCGTCGTCGGCGCACTCGACGCCGATGTCCTGCTGGCCGCCGTGCAGACCGCGAACGGTACGGAAGTCCACGCGCTCGCGGCCGCAGCGGTTTCGATCGAGCCGGTGGTCTCCCTGGACATGACCCGCCCCTTGGCCGACATCCGTGTCGACTCCGTGCCCGGTCGGATCGTCGTCCCAGCCGAATTCGGTTGGAGTGCACTGCAATCGGGCTTGACGATGGGCGCCGCGCTGCTGGCGTCCGAGCAAGCGGGGCTCGCGGTCCGGTGCCTGGAGTCGACCGTCGAGTATCTGAAGCTGCGCCGCCAGTTCGGTCGGGTGGTCGGCGGATTCCAGGCGCTCAAACACCGCCTCGCCGACCTCTACGTCGAGGTCGAGTCGGCCTCGGCTGCCGCACGGTATGCGGCGGGGACGCTCGCCGCGGCCGACTCCGACAGTGCGATCGCCACCGCCGTCGCCGCTTCGTACTGCAGCGATATCGCGGTGCATGCCGCTGAGGAGGCCATCCAACTGCACGGCGGGATCGGCATGACGTGGGAGCACCCGGCACACCTGTACCTCAAACGCGCCAAGGCCGACCAGATCGGACTGGGAAGTCCCGGCCGCCATCGGGCGGTTCTGGCAGACCTCGTCGGGTTGCCGTTGGGCAGTGATCACACCGCCCGGGAGGAGACCACGTGGCAACCCTGAACGTGTTGCTCAGTAGTGCCGGCACCGGCGGACCAGCGCTCGCTCGCCGAGCCATCCGGTCCAGGTGACCGATACCGCGGACCGCTCGCGCGCGGAGGAAACCCGAGCACGGCTGCTCGACGCAGCCGTGGCCGCCTTCGCTGAACGCGGCTTCCACGGCTCGACAACTCGCGACATCACAGCGATCGCCGGAGTGAGCACCGGAGCCATCTACGTGCACCATCGCTCCAAGGAAGAGTTGCTCTACGAGATCTCGCGTATCGGTCACCTGGACACACTGGCGCGTGTCCGCACTGCCATTGCCTCGGCACAAGATCCCGCCGACCAACTGATGGCGTTGATGCGGGAGTTCGCCATCCATCACGCGCGCGCCCACACCGTGGCGCGGATCATCAACTACGAACTCGCGGCCCTGAGCCGAGAACACCAACAGGAGATCAAGAAGACGCGACACGCGATCGAAGGCGAGGTCCGGGTCTTGATCGAAAAAGGCGTCGCGGCCGGGGCATTCGAGAACTCGAATACCCATATGACCGCGACCGCCTTGCTTTCGCTGGGGATCGATATCACGCGCTGGTACCGCGCCGACGGTTCGTGGTCGCCCGAAGACATCGGTGACTATTACGCCGAGCTGGCCCTCCGAATAGTCGGCGGTCGGAAGTAGATCCGGCGAACACTGACGCGGTCACAACCCGTTCCGGGAGTGCGAATACGTTCCAGTCCACCATGCGCCGCCGCGGCCTGTGCACTGTGGTGCTCGACGTAGGTCTGTCCACGACAGCCCTTGGTCTCGGCTACCTGGGCTTGGAGTGGCAGCGGTCGCTGTCGTCGGTGTCGCTGCGCGGGGCGGGCCGCGACACTGGCATCGTCGACCGCGACCGGCGGCGGGTGCGTCCAACTCGCGGCGGGTTCGTCTGAGGAAGTGGACTCCCATCCACGCCGGGTGTGAGCACACCTTCTTCCGAGAGGAACCCTCTGATGACCATCCACCTGTTCAACCACCTCGTTGACCGCGTCGGGGGTGTGCGATGACCGCCCCGGCCGTCGTGGTCGAGGATCTGCACGTCGCCTACGGCAGAACTTGGGCCCTCGACGGTGTCGATCTGGAAGCTGCTGCGGGCACGACACTCGGGGTGCTCGGCCACAACGGTGCGGGCAAGACGACCCTGATCCGCGCCCTCACCACCCTGGCGCGGCCCACGATCGGCCGTGTGGAGATCGGGGGCCTCGACGTGATCGCCGACGCCAGCGAGGTTCGCCGCCGGATCGGGGTGACCGGTCAATACGCCGGACTCGACGAATTCCTCACCGCCCGTGAGAATTTGGAGCTGATCGGCCGCCTGACTGGGCTACGCCGTACCGCTCGCACACGAGCCGACGCGCTGATCGACCGGCTCGGGCTGCACGAGTACGCCACCCGCCGGGTCGGGGAACTGTCCGGCGGCTCCCGCCGCCGTGTCGATCTGGCGGCCAGCCTCGTCGGTGACCCGTCGGTGCTGTTCCTCGACGAGCCGACCACCGGTCTGGACCCCCTGGCCCGCGCCGGATTGTGGGACGTCGTCGACGAACTCACCGCCGCGGGCACCACCGTCGTGCTGACGACCCAGTACCTCGAGGAAGCCGACCGGCTCGCCGACCACATCGTGGTGTTGAGCCGCGGCCGGGTCGCCGCCCGCGGTACCCCCGCCGAGCTGAAACGGATCGTCGGAGGCAAGGTCTTGCACGCCACCGTCCCCGCCCACCAGATCGCGGATCTGCCGTTCAGCCCGGACACCGACCAGGTCGACGGCACCCGGGTGCGGGTGTCGGTCACCGTCGGCGACGCCTCCACCGCGACCGCACTGGTCGCCGGCCTGCACCGCGGCGGCATCGACGTCACGGACCTGGACGTGACTTCCCCGAGCCTCGACGACGTCTTCACTCACCTCGCCCACACCACTGGAGCCCACCGATGACCACCACCACTACGCCCGCGATCGGGCGTTCCCCGATCGGGAACCAGCTCGCCGCCCTGACCGTCCGGAATCTGCGCACCAGCGCCCGCGTCCCGCAGCTTCTGATGTTCTCACTGACCATGCCGATGGCGATGCTCGTGCTGTTCAGCCAAGTGTTCCGCAGCGTCGCCGCCGGACCCGGCTTCCCGGCCGGGGTCAGCTACATCGACTTCCTGACCCCGGCCATGCTCGCGGTCTCCACGGTGATGGCGGGCACCAACGCCGGAGTCTCGGCCGCGATCGATCACACCAACGGCCTGCACGACCGCTTCGCGGCCCTGCCGATGCGGCCGACGTTGCCCGGGGTGGCTCGCACCATCAACGAGGCCGTGTTCACCCTCGCCCGAGCCGCGCTGCTCGGAATCGCAGCTGTGCTACTGGGTTTCGACTTCCACGGCACCGCTGTCGATGCTGTCGCCGCGGTCGTGGTCCTGGTGGTGCTGGCCGGGGCGATGAGCGCCCTGTTCGGGCTGATCGGGGACCGGCTACGCCGCCCGGACGTGGTCCAGTTCGCCGGAATGATGGTGATGATGCCGCTGATGTTCGTCTCGAGTGCGTTCGCACCGATCGAGACCATGCCCGGCTGGATGCAGGCCATGGCCACGGTGAATCCGGTCGCGCACGCCACCGACGCCCTGCGGGGACACGTGCTCGGCACCGCCACCGCCGCGGACACCGCCACTGCCCTGGTCGCCGCGATCGGACTGTGGAGTGCGGTCACCAGCATCCCTGTCCTCACCCGGCTGGTTCGGTCGAGACGCGCCCGCTGAACCGACGACGCACTCGCTCCGTCCTTTCCCTGCGGCAGGGAAAGGACGGAGCAAGTTTTGTGTGTACGCGCTGTTTGCCCAGAACCGAGCACACCGATGGCCTCTACCCCGCGAGGGGAGAGGCGCAGTCGGTGTGCTGCTTCAGCGGATACGCCCGCTGTGGGCGTCGACGGCGCTCATGCGGCGGCGTCGAGCAGATGCAGTTCCTCCGCCACGATCAGATCGACCTCTTCCTCGGTCAGATCCGACAACAGATGTGTGGTCAGCATCGCTCTCTCACCTCCTCACCGCGCCTATTGATGCATCGAATCGGAGAACCCGACATCGACTTCGACACCCATACAGACGTGACACTCCTGATTGGGACGCACGGATGCGTCCGATCGCGGTCAGCGCCGTCCGTAACGGTGATGACAAACCGAGGCTCGCGATCGTGGCGGCGGGCGAGGATGCTGGAGACGGAGAGGAGGCAGGATCATGAGCGAGACAGCGGCCACTACCGCGACCACACCACAGCGGGAAGATGGTGATCTCGAGCAGCTGTGGCGCCGCTTCTCCAACGACCTGCGGGCCTTCATCGCCCGCCGGGTCTCGCGCCCGGAAGACGCCGAGGACATCCTGTCGATCGTGTTCCTGCGGATGGCCAAAAGCCTGGACAATCTGCGCCAGCAGGACCGGCTGCTGGGCTGGATGTATGCCATCACCCGCAACGCGATCACCGACTACTACCGGTCAGCGCCCCACCGCCGCGAACTACCCGTCGACGCCGTCCCGGACAACCCCTCCGCAGGCGACGGTGAACCCGACACCGACGAGGCGGCGGAGAAAGAACTCGCCTCCTGCCTGGTGCCGATGCTCTCCGCGTTGCCTGCCGAGCAGGCTGCCGCGGTGAAGATGGTCGACCTCGACGCCCGCACGCACGCCGCTGCCGCCGGCGAGGTGGGTATCTCGGTGTCCGGCATGAAATCCCGCGTCCAACGCGGCCGCGCCGCCCTCCAGGCTCAATTACACGCCTGCTGCCGGATCAGCCAAGACCGCACCGGCCACGTGCACGACTACCAACCCCGCGAGGGAGCCTGCGGCGGCGCAGCCAGCAGCGACGGAGGCTGCGGCTGTGGTGCCACTTCACCGCCGGACCAGTAGACCGGCACCCCCCGCTCCGGGAACGGCCGCCGGTCATCCGCACGTCACCACGACCAGACAAAGATGCGGTGCGAGCCGCTCGAGGCTCGCACCGCACCGCGCCGGGCGAGGGCTACTGGCAGCCGCACCCGCCGACTGCTGTCGCCGCCGGACCGCAACACGTCGCCTTTTCGCTGGGATCGCAGCACGCGGTCTGCCGTTCAGTGCTGCAACACATGGGCGCCGCAGACTGCGGCGGTGCACCGGTCCGATGTGCCGCCGGGGACTCGAACTCATTCGGGTTGGTCATGGTGACTCCTTGATCCGTGGAAATGGGCACCAGGACAGACGGAGGAGAACAGGAAAGGACGCACCCGGGCCGCCGTGAGAGCACGTGGGCAGGACAATCGCGACATCGGTCGAAGATTCGGCCGGGTACTGCGAGCGCCGACGCCTCTGGAGCCGGCGCGGCCGCCGAGCGCTCGCGGCCCTGCCGGCTGGGCAACAACCAGCTGGGTGCCACTGTGGGGAGAATGGGGGTGAATCGGTCGGACGGAGACACGCCGATGACCACATCCATCATCGACCGCGGCGATATTTCCGCTGAACTGCAGCGTGCGCGGCGCACACTGCATTACTTGGTCGCATCCGCTGACCAGGGGGCGCTCGGGCGCAGATCGGACGGCACGCGGTGGACCAACGAGCAGCTGCTGTTCCATATGGTGTTCGGGTTCATGGTCGTGCGCAGACTGCTGCCGTTGATGCGGCTATTCGGGCATCTGCCACCGGGTCGGGCGGGCTTTTGTCCGAGTACTGGATGTGGGGACTATGCCGTTCCACGTGATCAACTATGTGGGGTCCTGCGGGGCGGCGCTGGTGTACAACCGACGCCGGATGACGGACAAGTGCGACCGGGTGATCGCCGCACTGCAACGCACGCTCGCCACCGAACCGGAAGCCGACTTCGGCTTGTCGATGCCCTTCCCGACCCGATGGGACCCGCTGTTCACAGACAGGATGACTCTCGAAGACCTCTACCGGTACCCAGTGCGGCACTTCGATTTCCACGCCCGGCAACTCACCCTCGACGCCGCCCCGCCGGGTGGATAGAACTCACGGCATCTACCGAACCGTCTATCGCCGATGACATCCATCCCGCGTTCCGCAGGGCGGCACGCCGGCTGGAACGGACGCACAGCCACCCATGTGCCTGCCGGTCGCCTGGACCACGACCTACCGGATGCTCTGCACCACGGTCGCAGTACCGGCCTGTCCCCGCGGCTGAACTCCGATACCGTTTACTTAGATCGGCGGCGTCGCTATTCTCCATGCTGTGCCGCGTGCGGGATGGGTGAAGCCGCAGGATGACCAGCGGTTGTCCGATCACATCGCATTGGCCGCGTTGACCAGGGTTTTTGCGCCCGAGGTTGTCGATGACGTGCTGGTCGAGCATGGACGGGTCGAACGCCGGAATCGGTTGCTGCCTGCACGGTTGGTGGTCTACTACGTGCTCGCGCTGGCGTTGTTCGCGTCCTGCTCGTACGAGGAGGTGATGCGGAAGCTCGTGTCCGGGCTGCAGTGGGCGTACGGATGGCCTCTCGAGCGGACGATCCCGACCAAGGCAGCGCTGTTCCAGGCCCGTAGGCGCCTGGGCTCTGTGCCGCTGCGCGCGTTGTACGAAAAGGTGGCCGTGCCACTGTCCGATCCCCGGGTTCCGGGAAGTTCCTACCGGTCCTGGCGGCTGATGGGCATCCACGGATCGACCATGGATGTAGCTGCCAGCGGCGCGAATGTGGAGCACTTCGGCCGGCCGCCGTCTTCTCGGGCTGGCCGGGGCGGAGTGTTACCTCAGGTGCGGGTCCTCGGGCTGGTCGAGTGCGGTTCACACGCGATCGTCGACGCCGCGCTCGGGACCTGCGAGCATCGCGAGCAGGCACTGACCGAATCGGTGGTGCGATCGCTGCGCCCGGGAATGTTGCTGCTCGCGGACCGCGCCTTCTTCAGCTACCGCCTGTGGGACCTGTGCCGATCCTCCGGTGCCGACCTGTTGTGGCGAATGCCGTCCGATTCCGTGCTTCGCGTCGAAAAACGTTATGAGGATGGATCTTTCGCTTCTCGGGTAGATCCCGGGACGAGCGCGCGCCACGACGACACCGAGGCGATCGCTGTGCGCGTCGTCGAGTTCGTCCGCATCGCGTCCGGTGCCGACGCGGACCACGACGCGGAGCGAATCGACCGGCTGCTGACCACCATCACCGATCCCGAGGCGGCGCCTGCGGACGAGCTGGCCCTGTTGTATTCACAGCGAGGGGATATCGAATTCCCCTTCGACGGGCTCGAGACTCACCGACGCGGCCGCGGTGTGGTGTTGAGGTCGAAGACGCCCGCCGGAGTGATTCAAGAGGTCTACGGCCACCTGTGCGTGCACTACGCGGTCCGCAGCTTGATGTGTCCTGGGAGCCGATCACTTCCTTAAGTAAACGATGACGTCGATGATGCTAGTTGCGAAACCGTGTGCGCCGTGTCACAGTTCCTCCGCCAAATCGTTACCGGTCGGTAACTGTGAGTTCTGTTGCAGGAGTTTTGTATGGTCAAGGACGTTCGCGCGCGGATCGCTGCTGCGTTCGCCACGGCAATCACGACGGGCCTTGGCCTCGTTGCGGCCGCCCCGGCCCAGGCCGCACCGGCCCTTACCCCCTATGTCGCCATGGGCGACAGCTATAGCGCGGGAGCGGGCATCCTCCCGCCGGATCCCACAGTCACCCCGGCTTGCTCGCGCACCACCCGTAACTACCCCAACCTTATTGCCGACGCCCTCGGCATCGAGTCGTTCACCGACGTCAGCTGTTCGGGCGCCAAGACCGAGGACTTCTACGGGAGCCAGTGGCCGAGCCTCATCCCCCAGCTCGACGCCGTCACGAAGGACACCAAGCTAGTCACCCTGACCATCGGCGGCAACAACAACGACACCCTGATCAAGGTGATCTCCTCCTGCATCAGCGCAGGGACCGGAACTGCCGGCCAGGGCAACCCCTGCGAGACCATTTACGGCGACCAGTTCACCAACGACATCCTGAACAAGACCTACCCCGCGGTGAAGAAGGCGCTCACGGACATCCATGCCAAGGCGCCGTCCGCGAAGGTTGCCATTCTGGCGTACCCCCAGGTCATGCCCGAGGACAACAGCAACTGCTTCCTGACGATGCCGATCGCCGAGGGCGACGTTCCCTACATCAACAACATCCAGGACACCCTCAACGGCGTCGTCAAGCGCGCCGCGGACGAGACGGGTACCACCTTCGTCGGCATGCAGAGCTCCATCGGCCACGACGTTTGCAAACCCATCGGCATCCGCTGGGTCGAGCCGGCTGTGTGGGGTGTGAACTTCGTGCCGATCCATCCGAACGCGCTGGGCATGGAAAAAATGGCCGGACTGGCATTGGCCGCGATCGGCGGCTGACACCCGATACTGAGCGGGCGGTTCCTGACCATCGGGCCGAAAGGCCGGTCGGGAAACCGCTTGCTTCGGCTGAGCGTGCCCACTGTGCGTCGCCGATTCAGGCACTGGGTGAATGTAGGCGTCTTCGGATCACCTGCACGCGGTGGCTCTATTTCACACTGAGCTTCCGGGAAATACTTTCGGAAAGCGCTATTTTCACTTTGGGACAACTCCGCCCTTCGCAAGAGATGAAGCCCCCAACCCGCCGGGGCGATTCAGCAGCCCGGAATGATCTGATCCTCGAGAGGTTGTTTGCTCCGAGGTGGCGGTGGGGAAGCATAGATGTGTGGTGCCGTGAGCGCCGCGGTGTCTTCTGATTGCCCTCCACGATCTACTTCCTATGCAGGAGGACGAAGATCTATGGCGACTATCCGGAACTACCGACGTCCTGCCCTCATCGTCACCGTCTTCGGGGCGATGGGGCTGGCCATCATGTCAGGCGCTGCTCCCGCTCTCGCCGCCAACACTATCGACGTCAGTGGTGTTGGGCCGGCCAACGTGGGGGTCGACTACAGCTGCGAAGCCTCGGCCGGAGTGGCCGGCATCAAGGCGATGGTGGGCGATCCCAACGCAGACAGTCCGTCGGCCACCGGCACGCAGAACGCCGTCACATGCGACGGAGCCCAACATACCGCCGTGATCATCCTGGTCGGAACAGCAGGTGACGATGCGCCGTTGTCAGCGGGGCAGACGGTGCAGGTACGGGTTGCGCTTGTCGATCGCGACGACATTGTCGTTTCCGGGCAGGCGAAGGTGGTCTCGCTAGGGTAGGGCTCGATTGGTTTGTAAGGTGTCCTGATGTCCGATGTAGCGCATCCTTCTTCAGCGGTGCGTGCCGACCCGGCCGGGGCGCCCGTCACCGCACGAGACGCGGAGCACGACCTGCTCGCGCTCGCCAACCAGCTGTGCTTCGCTCTCTACTCGACCTCGCGGGCGATGACCGCCGCCTACCGTCCTTTCCTGGACGCGATGGAGGTCACCTATCCGCAGTACATCGCACTGCTCGCGCTGTGGGAGAGACCGGGCATGACGATGAAGGAACTCGGCGAACAGCTGCGTCTGGACTACGGGACCGTCTCGCCGCTCATCCAGCGCCTGCAAGCGCGCGGCCTGGTGGAGAGCGTGCGCTGCGTGCACGACCGCCGATCGGTCGAGTTGCGCTCAACCGAGGCCGGACACGCGCTGCGGCGGCGAGCCAGGGAGATGGTCCAGTCGGTGTTGGCCGCCGTGGGGTATCCCATCGAGTCCGTCGTCACCCTGCGCGATCAGGTCAACGCGCTCGGCGAGCGATTGGATGCGGTGGCGTGCGAACATCCCGGGCAGTGACGGGGGTTATGCGTCGAGCACTTGCGCTCGACGTCGCACCACCGGCGGATCGGTGGACCACGGGAAGTTGATCCAGCGGTCGGTGCGTCGCCAGACGTACTCGCTGTCGACTTCCGACCACGGCTTCTGGTAGATCACCGCGCAGCGCACCTCGGCGACCTGGCCGGAGCAGAAGTCGCGGACGAGCTTCAGGGTGGCGCCGGTGTCGGCGACATCGTCGGCGACCAGCACGGTGGCTCCGGCCAGGTCAACGGCCTGCGGGACGGGCGGCAGCATCACCGGCATGTCCAGGCGCTGGTCGACGCCGGTGTAGAACTCCACGTTCATCACGTGCAGGTTCTTCACGTCCAGCGCGTAGCCGAGCGCGCCCGCGACGAACAGCCCGCCGCGCGCGATCGAGAGGATCAGATCGGGCTCGAAGCCGTCCTCCGCGATGATCGTCGCGAGTTCCCGGCTCGCCGTACCGAATGACTCCCAGCTCAGCACTTCCCGATCTGCCACCGGCTCTCCTCTCCTGGACGCGACGCTGTGAGCATAGAGCGGAGGACGCCGCAGGTCTGCCGTCAACGCTGGCGCGACGAGTCAGCTGTCGCGCCACGCACGATGTGCTGCGACCTGTCCACCCCGCCGCTCGGAGCCGACAATTCTCTCGCCCGCGCCCGGTCTCTGATGACAGGATCGGCCTGTGCCCGACCACGTCACGCTCGAACCCCTCGACGAACAACTGCTCACCGAACTGCTGCAGGCCGCCGTGGCGGACGCGGATCCGGGCGAGGTGATGCCGGTGGAAGGACCGGGCGCGGGCTGGAATGCCCAGCGGGAAGCGGCGTTCCGAGAGTTCCACCGCGGTAGGGCACTGGCAGATCCGCCGATCGAATCGACGTACTGCATTGTCGCGGATGGTGCGGTGGTCGGGGCCGCCCGACTGTGTCCTGTCGAAACGGGCATCGCCGAAGCCGGGGTCTGGATCGGCCGTTCCCGCCGCGGCAGCGGCATCGGGACCGCGGTGTTCGCACAGCTGATCCAGTGCGCAACCAGCGAGGGCTACACGTCACTGTTCGTGAGCACAACGGCGGAGAACACCGCGGTGCTGCGCATGCTGACCAGCCGCGGGATCCAATACACGGTGAACGGCGAGGAGGTCACCGCCCGCGTGGGCTGTGGCTGATCGGTTATAGCCACGTCCCAGCATGGGCAGCGGCGTCCGTGCTCGGTTCGGATCGAAGGAGAACGATGTCGAGTGCGCTCAGATGTTCGGACTCCGCGATGATGTCGATCGCCGTGATCCGTGTGCCGGTGACCGTGATGTCGAGGGCCAGCACCGCACGACCGGGCGCGATGTTGAGAATGCCGACCCGGCCGTCGATAAGCGCGGTCCACGCGAATCTGGCGCGATCCGCGTAGGCGCGCGCCCCGCGTGCGACAGCAGTCGCGCCGCGCACCTGCAACGGATGGCGGGCAGGCGCCGCCGCGGCGTCGGCGTGGAGTACGACCTCGGGGTCGAGGACCGCGAGCAGGTCTTCGAAGTCACCTCTGCGTGCGGCGGCGAGGAACGCTTCGACGATGCGCTTCTGGCGAACCTGGTCGGCATCAAGGACGGGATCGGCACCGCGGACCCGGCGGCGGGCGCGAGAGGCCAGCTGCGCCGCCGCGTTCACCGAGCGGCCCAGTATCGGCGCGATCTCGGCCAACGGGACATCGAACAGGTCGTGCAGTACGAAGGTAACGCGCTCGGCCGGCGTGAGCGTTTCGATCACCGTGAGCAAGGCCAGTCCCACCGAGTCGGCGACGATCGCCTCGTCCTCGGGATCGGCCGCAACGCCGGGCCCGGCCCGGATCGGTTCGGGTGTGCGCAGTCCGACAGATTCCTCCCGCCGGGCCCGGCGCGCACGGAGCATGTCCAGACACACCCGCCCGACGACGGTCGTCAGCCAGCCGGTCAGGTTGTCCACGTCGTCGGTCGCGGCGCGGTCGAGACGCAACCAGGCTTGCTGGACGGCATCATCGGCTTCGCTGATCGAACCGAGCATCCGGTAGGCGACCGACCGCAGGTGGCTGCGGTTGCGTTCGAACTGTTCGGCAAGCAAGTTCCGGTCATCCATCTGTCACCGTCCTCAACCGCTCTCTGTCATCTTCCTCCGATCTCATTCGTCATAGATATGACGGAGAGGATGCGCCTCGTATGTCACCGCCGAGGCGGATGACCAGGGAGGAACCACTGCCATGCCGGAGGACACGTACTCGATGCGGCGGCCGGCCGTCGATGTGGACGCCCTGCGCGCACATGCTGCTGCCGCGCACACGCCGGACCCGCGGCGCTGGCTCGCGCTGGTCGTCATGCTGGTCGCCGGGTTCATGGATCTGCTCGACATCACCATCGTCAACGTGGCGATCCCGAGCATGCTCCAGGACCTGGACGCGGAATACACCCAAATGGAATGGGTTGTCGCCGGTTACGTGCTCGGGTTCGCGGCACTGCTGATCACCGGCGGCCGGCTCGGTGACCTCTACGGCCGCAAACGGGTGTTCCTGGTCGGCGTCGCCGGATTCACCCTCGCGTCGGGATTGTGCGGCGTCGCCGCCGACCCGGCCGTGCTCATCGGGTCGCGGGTGTTGCAGGGCGCGATGGCAGGACTGATGGTGCCGCAGATCCTGGCCATCGTGCGGGTCGATTTTCCCGCGGACGAGCGGGGCAAGGCGCTGGGCATCTGGGGTGGAGTGCTGGGCTCGGCGTCGGTGGCGGGACTCGTCCTCGGTGGTGTGCTGCTGCAATGGGACCTGTTCGGCTGGGGATGGCGCCCGATATTCCTGATCAATGTTCCGGTCGGAATCTGTGCGCTGGCCGGGGCGTGGGTGCTGGTCCGCGACTCACGGTCACCGGCTGCGAGCCGGCTCGATCCGATCGGTGTCGCGCTCGCCACCACGGCGATCGTCATGGTCGTGTATCCCCTGACCGAGGGACGGAGCCTGGGCTGGCCCGCATGGACGTTCGTGCTCATGGCGACCGGGTTGGTGTTGCTCGGCGTGTTCGTCGCCTACGAGGGCCGGCGCACCCGTACCGCCGGGTCACCGTTGATGGCGCTGGCCCTGTTCCGGGCGCGGGCGTTCTCGACCGGGATGGCGACGTGGGCGATCTTCTGGGTCGCGCTGGGCGGCTTCTTCTTCATGTGGATGCTCTACCTGCAGATCGGACTCGGGTGGACACCGCTGCGATCGGGGCTGACCGCCACCCCGTTCGCCGTGGCAGCGGCCGCCGGGTCCGGGCTCGCGGTGCAGGTGTTCGTGCCCCGGTTCGGCCGCCGGGTGCTCATGGCCGGTGCGCTGGTCAACGCCGCCGGGTTCGCCGGATACAGCTGGGTGGCCACCCATTACGGACCCGGGGTCGCACCCTGGCAGATGGTCATCCCCCTCGCGGTCGCCGGTTTCGGCTTCGGGCTGGTGGTCGCCCCGATGGTCGACCTGATCCTCACCGGTGTCCCGGCAGACGATGCGGGGTCGGCTTCCGGAACGTTGAGCACCGTCCAGCAAGTGGGAACGGCGCTCGGGATCGCCTTGGTGGGCGTCGTGTTCTTCACCCAATTCGCAGACGACTCCGGACGCGGTGTCGACGCTGTCACTCCCGCCCTGCACCGGCAACTCACCCTGGATGGCGTGCCGGCCGCGGACCGAGACGCCATCATCGCCCAGTTCCGCGCCTGCGTCCACGACAGATCCGCCGCCACCGACCCCACCCAGGTCCCCGACAGCTGCAGGAGTCGTTCCGGCCCGCCGGCCGCGACGCAGCGCATCCTGACCGACGCCGGCTTGCAGGCCAACGCCCACAACTTCGCCCGCACGTTCGGCCGCACCCTCTGGTACGGGGCGGGCACCATGGTCGCGGTCTTCTTCGGCATCTTCGGGCTACCGCGCCGGATGCGGCGCAACCGAGTCCACCTCGAGCGCTAGCCGTCGGCTGTCAGGTGTTCAGCGGCGCGGTGGGTGGGAACGTGACCGGCAACTCGGTCAGCGCCCGGTGGAAGGGGCCTGGTCGCCAGTTGGGTGTCTGGTTCGGCAGGTTCAGCCTGATCTCCGGGAGTGCGTCGAGGAGTTGGTCGATGGCGTCTTGGGCGATCAGGTAGGCCAGGGGTCGCGCCGGGCAGGCGTGCGGGCCCAGGCCCCAGGCCAGGTGGGACCGGTTGCCGGTCAGGTCGTCGGCGCGGATCGCGGGGTCGTTGTTGCAGGCGGCCATGCTGATGACGACGGGTTGGTGTGCGGGCAGCCATACGTCGTCGATGAGTATCGGGTGGCGGGGGTAGGTGATCAGCAGGTTGGCCAGTGGCGGGTCGTTGAACAGGACTTCGTCGAGGGCATCGCGGGACGACAGGTTGCCGCCGAGGATGCTGTCGCCGAAGCGCTCGTCGGTGAGCATCAGCAGCAGGGTGTTGGCGATCAGGTTCAGCTCGAATTCGATCCCGGTGCCGTAGACCTGGGAGACGTGGTGGGAGGCCTCTACGTCATCCAGCCGGGCGGGATGCTGGAGCAGTACCGAGGTGATATCGCGTTGCGGTTCGGCGCGTTTGAGTGTCACCAATCTCATCAGCGCTTCCCCGAGCATCTGGTTGCCCTTCTCGGCGTCGACACCTTCGAGCAAGGCGGCCGTACCGGCGGCGACCTGCCCGCCGATATCCGGCGGGCAGCCGAGCAGATAGTTGACGACTTCGAATACCAGCGGGAACACGTACTGGCGGATCAGGTCGGCAGACCCGTCGCGGCAGAAGGAGTTGATCAGCGGGATGGCGAGCCCCTCCACGATGGTGTGGAGGGCGTACAGGTCGACCTCGTCGATGCTCGCGGTGATCGCACCTCGGTAGCGGGCGAAGTCGGTCCCCGTGCTGCGACTGGCCATGGGCCGCCACTCCAGGAGGGGGAGAATGGGGCAGTCGGCGGGAATGTTCTTCTGCCAGGCGCGGGGGTCGGCGGGAAAGTGCTCGGGGTCATTGAGGATCCGCACCGCGGTGCTGTAGCCGATCACCAAGGTGGCGGGTACGCCGGGTGACAACTCCACCGGCGCCAAAGATCCATAACGCCCGCGCATTTCCCGGTAGGCCCGGTGTGGATCGGCCGCGAACTCCGGCGAGTACAGGGGCACCCGCGGGTCGTCGGAATCGATCGGAGAGCCGTGGACGACCGGGCACGATTGAGCCGGAACCTGCGACTGCGTAGTACTCAAAGGAGCAAACTCCCAACTGTTCGTAGGGCACTGCACGATTGCTGAAGCCTCGCTCCGCCCCCAGACGCTGCACAGGAGCGAGTTACCGGATCTTCGCTGGAACCGGTCGATGGTATAGCGCGCCCACCTGCCGCGACAGCGTGATGGGCAGCGGAACTCAGACGCCGAGGGCGTCCAGGGAATCGTGATCGTCGATGGCCGTGGTGATTCGCTTCAACAGCGTCAAGCACGTCTCCACCGGCTGCATCTTGGGCTGATACGCCGCCCTGCCGATCGTGAACGCCCAAGCCGCGTAGGCGAACATGGATTGCTGCCGGTAGGCCAGCCAGGCGTCATCGAAAGACGGCGCCTGCCCGCCGAGGGTTCCGAGCTCGTCCAGGTAGGCCGCCAGCAGTTCGCGGTCCCAGGCACGCCGGTCCTCTGGCTCGCATCCCGAGTTGACGGTGTAGGCGAAATCGTGCGCCCAGCCTCCCCGCATCACCACCTGCCAGTCGACGAAACCCATTCGCCCCGAGCCGGTTCGGTATGTCTGGCCGATGTGCGGGTCGCCGTGCAGCAGGGTCTGGGGTAGCTCGTCGGTCGCCTTCTCGATCGCTCGCTCGACACCTGCCCACAGCCGTTCGCTCTGGCCGTGCAGGGCCTCGGGAACCACTTCCTCGGCCCGCCGCAGGCCGACCTCGCACCGCTTCTTCATGTCGATGGCGGCGAGATATGCCTGGAGCGCTTCGGTCGTGGTCTTGAGATCCGTGATCGACGGATGGTTCCAGAAAGTGCGGTGCAGCCGGGCGAGATTGCGCACCAGATCCTCGATCTGATCGCGGGCGACCGGGGCGTTCGGCTCGATGAACTGCGCACCGCGGGTCGAGGCGATGTCTTCCATCAGAGCGATCGAACGCCAGGACCCGGCATCGGCGGCGCCCCAATAGCCGAACGGAGCCTCGATATCGACCTGGGGCCGGAAATCCCGGAAGAAGCGGGTTTCGCCGTCGATCATCTTCCCGCCACCGAGCAGAATCCGTTGCGAGAAGGCAGTTGTCGTCTTCGCGAAGAGATGGGCCGGCAAGCTCGCCTGCTTGCCCGCATCGTTGTACTTCACGCGAATCGCGACGCGAGTGGATGTTCCGCGGCTGCTGTTGGAGGTTTCGAACGAGAGCACCTCGGCCTCGGGGACATCGCGGCATAGCACGGCTGTGAGCCACTGCGGTGTGAGAGTTTCACCGGACACGGGTACGTCGTGGACGTCCCGAGCTTTCGGCCGGAACAGCTTCTCGCCCAAGAGGTGAGCGCCGACTGTAACCGACCGTCCGAGCAACCAGAGCTTGTGGTTCATTCACTTGCCTCGATTCCGGTGTGCGACGTGACCGCCCGAGCAGCTGGATCGCCAGCGCGCGGGTCCGCAGGACCCTAACCCATGCTCTCGAAATGGCTTTACCGCCAGCGGCAATGGAATCGTTCGCCCGTGCTCCCTCTCGCTCGGACGCGAGCGGGGCCGGTAGGACTCGCGCCGGGCGTGGCCGGCCCGTGCGGTGATCGAACGGCTTCATCGACGACGGGGGGCAGCAAACACGCCGCGACGAAGTCCGGCAGAATGACACCGTGCGCATCTTCCTGGCCGGTGCGACCGGCGTGATCGGCGTCCGCTTGCTGCCGCTGCTGGTCGAGGCGGGGCATGAGGTCGCGGGGATGACCCGGTCGGCGGCGAAGGCCGACCAGGTGCGGGCTGCGGGGGCCACGCCGGTGGTGTGCGACGTCTATGACGCGGAGGCCCTGACCGCGGCCGTGGTCGGTTTCGGGTCGGACATGGTGATGCACCAGCTCACCGATCTGCCCGACGACGCGGCGCTGCTTCCGGAACGCACCGAGGCCAACGCGCGCATTCGCACCGAAGGAACCCGCAACTTGATCGCCGCCGCGCGGGCCGCCGGAGCGAAACGCTTTCTCGCGCAGAGCATCGCCTGGGAGCCGCCCGCGGGGCGCGGCGCGGTGATTCGCGAGCATGAAGCGGCGGTGCTGGAGATCGACGGCGTGGTGGTGAAGTACGGCCAGTTCTACGGCCCGGGCACCTACTACGAGACCGAGCTGCCCACCCACCCGCGCGTGCACGTCGACGACGCCGCGGAGCGGACGATCCCGTTGCTCGACGCGTCCACCGGCGTCGTGATCGTCGCCGACGCGTCGTGAGCGAGCTCAGCGAGCGGAATCGTAGGGGTGCGACCGACGGAGCTGTACGCGGGTCGTGAGCGAGCATCGGCGAGTCGACCGAGGACACAGCGCGCGATCGAGTTGCGCGGCCCGAGGTGTGGTCGTGCGGCAGCGTCGGCGAGTCAACCAAGCACACAGCGCCCGATCGCGCGCGACGAACCCGATCGTCAGCAGGGTGTAGTCGTGAATGATCGTCCGCGAGTACTCATGGAAGCGGCGCGTAGTCGCGTGCGATGGAGTGCGGGCGACGTGTAGGCGTGAGGGGTATCGGGGCTGGAACCGAGCACGCACTACCCGGGCACGTGCGGCCGAGCGCAAGCAAAATGTAGTCGTGCGCTAAGTGGCGCAGGGGCCGGTGTCGACCGGCCGGTCGGAGAGCCAGCTGTGATCGAGTCGATCGAGAACTTCCGGCAGGCTCGTGGCGAATCCGACGCTGTCGTTGTTCTCGTCCACACCGAAGACGATGCCCAGCACGCGGCCGTTCAGGTCGACGAGCGGACCGCCGGAATTGCCGTGCTGGATCGAGCCGTCCAGGGTGTAGATCTCGCGCTCACCGAGACCGGTGCGGTAGATGTCGCGCACCTGGCGTGCGGCGCGGCTGCGCACCCGGGTCGCGACCGCGGTGTAGGACCCACCTCTCGGGTAGCCGAGCGCGATCGCGTCGGCACCCGTTCCGGCCGGCCGCGGCGCGGCTGTCAGGGCGGGCGCGGTGAGACCGGGGACGGCGAGCACCGCTATGTCCATGGTCGGATCGAACTGCACGACGCTCGCGCTGAGCGGCCCGTCCGCGGCGTCGACGGAGACCCTGGTGGACCCCGCGACGACGTGGGCGTTGGTCAGCACCCGCTCCGGCGCGATCACAAATCCGGAACCGGATTGGCGAACTCCGCAGGTCGGCGCCAGATCCTGGATACGAAGCACGCTGGGCCGCAACTCGGCGGGCACGGGTCCGTCGGTGATGGCCGGGTCTGGCGGCGCCAGCGGGCGGGCCAGCCCGGCGTCGGCGATCGGCGCGGTGAGCACTTCGGACAGCCCGGCCAACCAGAATGGCGCGAGATCGTCGACGGTCCGCACCGTGGTCGAATCACGTACCAGGGCCGCCGACTCCACTGGTGCGGCGAACAACCACACCACCAGCGGAACCGCGAGCGCATGGACCAAGCATCCGCAAACGGCGTCCGTGCGTCGGGCGGCGGGCGTGGACACGGCCGTGCGCGCGGTACACCCGGCCCGGTGCCCGGCGATCGCGCCGAACGCGATCAGTCCGGTGATCACCATCAGCACGAGCAGCAGTCGCACGGCGCCGGGGGCGAAGTTCGCGAGTGTCGTGGCCGACAGGGTCGCGCCGAGGATCGCACCGGCCAACGCGCCCGCCAATCCGAGCAGCGCCACGATCGCGCCGCGTCGCCAGCCGAGCGCCGCGGCGCCGACGAGTGCGACGAGCACGGCGAGATCCAGCCAGTTCGGCAAGGTCAACGCCACACTCCCGTCGCTGATCATCGAGAACGCCTGCGGTTTCGCCGCTGACGGCCGGCGTCGCCGCCCCGGCTATGACTCGGCTAGCGGATCGGCAACGGTCGAGCCGCTAATCTAATCAGCGATTCGAGCTGCGGCAACCAGCTTCCCCTAGGCGGTGGGCTGGGTGGCCAGCGCCCGCCGGGCATACGCGCGGACATCGGCGTCGGTGTCATCGATCGCGCCGCGCAGCGCATCGTGCGCGGCGGGCAGGTCCGGCCACGCCGCCAGCGACAAGACCGCAGCTTTGCGCACGTCGAGATGCGGATCGCCCAGCGCCGCAGCCAGGATCGGCACCGCGAGGGCGGGGTCGGCCGCGGCGAGTCCGCGTGCCGCGCCCACCCGGATCTGCCAGGCCGAATGGCGCAGCGCTGTCTCCAGCGTGGTGACGTCGTCGGGCTCGGCGCCGAGTTGTGCGAACGCGGTGAGCGCGGCGGCGCGCACCAGCGGGTCCTGGTCGCCGGCCAAATCGCGAATCACTTCGACGCCGCCGTCGCCGATCGCGGCGAGCGCTTGGGCGACCGCGATGCGGACCTCGCGATTGTCGTCGGCGGCGAGGGCGGCGACGCCGTCGCGGTCGTCCAGCGAGACCAAGGCGCGGACCGCCTCGATGCGCACCCGGTGATCCACGTCCGTGCCCGCCGCGCGGTACTGCGAAGCTGCTCCGGCCCGAAGGGCGCGCAGCAGATCGATCACAGTGGCGCGAACGACCGGGTCGGGCGAGCCGAGCCGGTCCGAGAGCCCGGCCGCCGAGGGCAAGACCTCCACCAGTTCGCGCAGGCTCGCCGCGGCCGCGCGCCGGACCGAGGCAGCTTCGTCGTCGAGCGCGTCGATCAGGGCGGCCGGGAAGCCGTCCGGTGTGTGCTCGGTCAGCACCGAGATCGCCGCTGCCCGCACGCCCGCGTCCGGATCGGTCAGATGGGCCGACAGCTGCGGCACGGTCGGCTCGTCGAGCGCGAGCAACGCGACAATGCGGGGTGACGGGGGAGTGGTCGGTTGCTTCCCAGCGGCGGAGCCGTGCTCAGCGGCGGCGACGCCGGCGTGCGGCGCACGGCCTGTGGCCGGTTGCGGCTGGTGCACCGGCACCGCCGCGACATCGGCCGAGGGCAGGTCGTCGAGTCCGGGCACCGGAACCAGGTACGGGGCCACCGGCCGCTTCAGGAATGCCATGGTTCCGTCGGGGTTCTTGCGGAGGTTGAGGTGGTATCGCCATTCGACATCGTCGCGTTCGGGGAGGTCGGCGCGCTCATGGTAGAGGCCCCAACGGGATTCGGTCCTGGTCAGGGAGCTGCGGGCGGCCATTTCAGCGCAGTCGCGGATGAACGACACTTCGACCGCGCGCATCAGCTCGTGCGGGGTGCGTGCGCCGATGCCCTCGATCTCATCGCGCATCCGTTCGAAGGTTTCCACCGCGATGGCGAGTTTGGTGGCCGTTTTGGGTGGCGCCACATAGTCGTTGACGAAGCGGCGCAATTTGTATTCGACCTGCGGCTGCGGCGGCCCGTCCGGATGACGCAGCGGGCCGTAGATCAGCTCGTGTGCCGCGGCCAGCTGGTCTTCGGGCAGCTCATCCGGCGCCGCGACCTCATCGAGCGTCGACGCGGCGTGCGCGCCCGCGAGATCGCCGAAGACGAACGCGCCGATCATGTAGTTGTGCGGCACGCACGCCAGATCGCCCGCCGCGTACAAGCCGGGCACCGTGGTGCGCGCGTGCTCGTCGACCCACACGCCGGAGGCGGAGTGCCCGCCGCACAAGCCGATTTCGGAGATGTGCATCTCGATGTCGTGGGTGCGGTAGTCGTGGCCGCGGTTGGCGTGGAAAGTGCCGCGGGTCGGGCGCTCGGTGGTGTGCAGGATGCCTTCGAGCGTGCTCAGCGTCTCGTCCGGCAGGTGCGAGACCTTGAGGTAGATGGGTCCGCGCGCGGATTCGATCTCGCGCTTCACTTCCGCCATCATCTTGCCGGACCAGTAGTCGGAGTCGACGAAGCGTTCGCCCTCGGCGTTGACCTGGTAGCCGCCGAATGGATTGGCGACATAGGCGCACGCCGGGCCGTTGTAGTCCTTGATCAGCGGGTTGATCTGGAAGCACTCGATGCCGCTGAGCTCGGCGCCCGCGTGGTAGGCCATCGAGTAACCGTCGCCCGCGTTCGTCGGATTCTCGTAGGTGCCGTATAGATATCCGCTGGCGGGCAGCCCGAGCCTGCCGCAGGGTCCGGTGGCCAGGATCACCGCCTTCGCACCGACGGCCACGAATTCGCCGGTGCGCGTGTGCAGCGCGGCGGCGCCGATCGCGCGTCCGTTCTCGGTGAGCACGCGCACGGGCATGAGCCGGTTCTCGATGCGGATCTTCTCGCGCATGCTGCGTTGCCGCAGCACGCGATACAGCGCCTTCTTGACATCCTTGCCCTCGGGCATCGGCAGGACGTACGAACCGGAGCGGTGTACCCGGCGCACCGCGTACTCGCCGTACTCGTCCTTCTCGAATTTCACCCCATAGCGTTCCAGCCGCTGCACCATGGCGAAGCCGCGCGTCGCGGTCTGGTACACGGTGCGCTGGTCGACGATTCCGTCGTTGGCCCTGGTGATCTCGGCGACGTAGTCCTCCGGTTCGGCCTTGCCGGGAATGACGGCGTTGTTCACCCCGTCCATGCCCATGGCCAGCGCACCGGAGTGCCGCACGTGCGCCTTCTCCAGCAGCAGCACGTTCGCGCCCTGCTCGGCGGCGGTGAGCGCGGCCATGGTGCCCGCGGTGCCGCCGCCGATGACGAGCACGTCGCAGTCCAGCCGAATCCGTTCCGACAGCGGCGGAATGTTCACAGCTTCTCCAGGATCTCGGCCTTCGTCGCGGACCGGTCGATCGCCTCGCGCGGGCTGGGCACCGGCACCAGCGCGCGCAGGGTGCCGCCGCCGAGCAGGGCGATGCGGTCGCCGAGCAGCAGGGCCTCGTCGAGGTCGTGGGTGACGAAGACGACGGTGGTGGGATGGGCGCGCCAGGTGTCGATCAGCAGGCGCTGCATGGTCTCCCGCGTCTGCGTGTCCAGTGCGCCGAACGGCTCGTCCATCAGCACGGCGCGCGGTGCGGCGGCGAGGCTGCGCGCCAGCTGGACCCGCTGGCGCATGCCGCCGGACAGGTCGCGGGGCAGATAGTCGGCATACCCGGTGAGCCCGACTTCGTCCACCCAGTGCAGTGCCGTGGTCCGGCGTTCGGCGCGGGGGGTTCCGCGCAGGCGCAGGGCGAGTTCGATGTTCTGCCGCGCGGTGCGCCACGGCAGGAGCGCGTCGTCCTGGAACACCAGGGCGCGGTCGGCGGCGGGTCCGGTGACGGCGTCGCCGTCGGCCAGGATCGAACCGCCCTCCGGCGCGCGCAGTCCGGCGATGGCGCGCAGCAGTGTCGACTTGCCGCAACCGGATTTGCCGACCACGACGAGGATTTCGCCCGGCGCGATGGTCAAGTCGAGCCGGTCGAGCACGGGTTCGCCGCCGTAGGCGATCCGGACGCCGGCGAGGCTCAAACGCATGCCGGTCGAGGCCGGTGCTTCGATCACTGTGGTCATGCCTCGACCTCCCTGGGCAGCCAGCGGGTGATGCGGCGGCCGGCCAGCTCGACCAGCGCCGAAGTCGCGAAACCGAGGACGCCGATGGTGATCATGCCGACGAACACCGCCGGGTAGTCCACAATGGTGTACGCCTGCCAGGTCCGGTAGCCGACGCCGAGACGCCCGGAGATCATCTCCGCGGAGATCAGGCAGATCCAGGCCACGCCGACGCCGACCGACAGGCCGCTGAAGACGCCGGGCAGGATGCCGGGGAACACCACGCGCGCCAGCACGTCCAGCCGGGACGCGCCGAGCGTGCGCAGCGCGTCCTCCCAGATGGTCGGCAGCGCGCGCACCGCGTGCCGCGTGCTGACCAGCACCGGGAACAGCGACGCGGTGAAGGTGATGAACACGATGCCGGATTCGTCGCTGGGGAACAGCAGGATCGCGACCGGGACCAGCGCGATCGCCGGAATCGGCCGCACCAGTTCGGCGAGCGGGCCGAGAGTGTCGGCGAGCAGCCGGGACCGGCCGAGGCCGATGCCTGCGATCACGCCGGCCACCGCGGCCAGCCCGAAGCCGGTGCCGATCCGCAGCAGCGACTGAGCGATATCCAGGTAGTACTGGTCGGCGCGCAGCTGCGTGCCGAATTCGGCGATGATCTCGGTGACGGTGGGCAACGTGTCGAAGCGCAGGCCCGCCCGCACGTTGTTGATCGTGAGCAGCTGCCACACACCGACCACGACGGCGACCGACACGACTCGCAGCAGGCGCGAGCGCCACACCGAGGGCGGCGTCGGGGCCGACCGGGTCGCGGCCGGCGCCGACGTAGTGACCTGCGCCGAGGGGGCGGCGAGTTCGCTTGTCATCCGCGTACTTCCGTGACGGCCTGGTCGTAACCGACCGGCGTGGCCGACGGGTGCGACTGCCGGTAGCGCTGCGCCGCGGTGGCCGTGGTGAAGGGCAGGTAGGTCGTGCCGTCGCGCAGCCACACCGCCTTGTCGGCGAACCAGCGCGTGCCGAGCTCGGCGTCCGGGACGTAGGCGGCGCGGATCGTCTTGCCCTGCGCCTTCGCGGCCTGGATCGCGCGCAGCAGGCAGGTCGGGTCGGCGGCCGGTTGCGGCTTGTCCGCGCCGTCGAGCCACAGCTCCCCGGCCAGCGCGGGGTTCTGCGCGGCGGTGCCGCAGACGGGATCGATGCCGGTGACCCGCGTGGGGTTGGCCTGGTCCGCCAGTTCGCGGTCGTAGTCGCGGCCGGTCTCGGCGAACGCTTTGCGCAGCGGCGCATCCTCGACGAACCGGTCGATATCGAGATCGGCGAAGTCTCCGATCGACTTCAGGTACGCCACATCACTTTTCAGCGCCGCGATCAGGCTCGGCTCGAGCGTGGTGTCGAAACTCGTTCCGCCGGGACCGTTGTAGAGGTACACCACTTCCTGCGGCAGGCCGGAGGCGTCCGCGACGATCTCGGCGGCTTCGAACGGCTTGTCGCGCAGGAACTGGGTGGCGTCGAGCTGTGCGGCGAGGAAGGCCTGGAGCACTTCGGGATGCTCGGCGGCGTACGCGCGCCGGGCGACCACGCCGTGGAAGGTCGGCACGCCGAGTTCGGCGCCGTCGTAGAGCAGCTTGGCCTTGTTCTGGAAGACGAGCAGACCGGGCCACGCGACGAACTGCGACAGCGCGCTCACCTGGTGCGATTCCAGCGCGGTCGCGCCGACCTGCGGCTGCTGGTTGAGCACCTCCACGCCCTTGGCCGGGTCGATACCGGCCCGGGACAGGGCCTGCACCAACGTGCCGTGGCCTGCCGAACCGACGCTGGCGGAGATCTTCTGCCCGGCCAGATCGGTGATCCCGCTCGCCGCCGAATCATTCGGCACCACGACCATGTTCAGCGCGCCCTTGGGGTTGTACCCGGTGACCGACACCAGTTCGGTCTTCGCGCGTTCGTTGGCCTGGGTGCGGGAGCCGTTGATCAGCAGCGGGTAATCGCCCATCGAGCCGATGTCGATCTTCTCGGCCACCATCTGCGCGGTGATCGGGGCGCCTGTGTCGTAGTCCTGCCATTCGACCTGGTACTTCGCGCCGCCGTTGTCGGTGATCTTCTGTAGCCGCTGCTCCAGGTAACCCTGCGCACGCAGCAGCGTGCCCGCGGTGACGGTGTTGATGGTCTTGGATTGGTAGCCGATGACCACCTTGACGGTGCCGGCCGGGGTGGCGTCGGTGTTCTCCAGGGAGCAGCCGGTCAGCGCGAGCGCGGCGGCGAGCAGGACGGAGGCGAGTTTTGCTTTCATCGGTCTTCCAGATCAGCGGAGCAGGTAGGGCATGTTGACGGTGACGGCGCCGGTGGGGCAGCGGGCCGCGCAGGGACCGCAGTACCAGCACTCGTCCACGTGCATGAAGGCCTTGCCGTTCGCGGGGTTGATGGCCAGCGAGTCCAGCGGGCAGATCTCGACGCAGAGCGTGCACCCCTGGATGCAGAGCGACTCGTCGATGGTGACGGGGATGTCGGCGCGCTGATTCACGAGTGCCATCTAGAGGACCTTCCATTCAGGTGTGCTGCGGGTCAGGCTGCCGCGCATGGTGATTCGGTCGCCGCGCATGCGGATGTACTCCAGGTCGACCGGGCGGCCGTCGTCGAGCCGGGTCAGCCGTTCCAGCATCAGCAGCGGCGCGCCGCCGGGGACGTCGAGGGTGGAGGCGGTGTGCGGGTCGGCGGGCACGGCCTCGAGGGCCAGATCGGCCGAACCGAGGGAGTGGCCGCTGATGCGTTCCAGCAGCACGAACACGTCGGTGTGCTCCAGATCGTGGCCGAGCACCTCGGTGCCGATGTCGGGCGCCAGATAGGTGAGATCGAGGCTCAGCGGCAGATCCGCGAGGTAGCGCAGCCGTTCCAGGTAGACGACGCGTTCGCCCGGTGCGAGTCCGAGGCGGCGCGCGACGGCGGGCGGTGCGGTGACGTGCATCGCGGCGCGCACCTCGTTGCGCACGGTGCCATGGCCTTTGAAGGTCTCCTGCAACCCGAGCAGCGCGTCCAACCCGTGATCGTATTTGCGGGTGGCCACCCGGGTGCCCACCTTGGGCGCGCGGTCGATCAGGCCCTCGTCCTTCAACAGCGCCAAGGCGTCGCGGACGGTATTGCGCGAGGCGCCGTACTCGACGGCGAGCTCCTGCTCGCCCGGCAGCGTGCTGTCGAACGCGCCCGCGTGCAGTTGGTGCCGCAGGATATCGGCCACCCGCCGCGCCTGATCGGCGCGCAACTGCCGCACGGGCGTGGGTTCCGCCGCCACCGCCTCCGCCTTTCTATCGCTGACCTGCACGGATAGCGACGATAATGCGGCGGCGGCCACCCCTGGGCCCGTGTCGAGCCCGCCGGAAATCAGAGGATGTTAGTGCGCCGGGCAACCCCTGCCCCGACCTGGCACTATGTGGGGCGGCGCGGGTAATCCGCCACCCCCGCGACGGCGAGCAGATTACGATCACGCCGATCCGAATTCTGCGGCGTGTGGAGAGCGACGGGCGTATCTACGGAGATGGATCGTAGGTCGCCCGCGCCAGCGTCCACCTGCACAAGATCAGGTTCCCACGTGCAGAGGCCGGAGGACTGCTGTCGTGCGGCTGTGCGATCGTGCTTGCACCACCGTGCACGGGTGAGGTCTCATCGCGCACCAATCGTCGAACCTCACGGGTTCCGGAGCCGAGGGTCCGCGGTCCACGGCGGTCCTTCCGTGACGACTCGATCACCTCGGGGACACCGAGCAGTGCCGAGTACCCGGCGGAGGCCGGTTTCGCTCGTCTGTTCATCGAGCCGCTGGGCGCGGACCGTAGGTGTCGAGGAAGAGCACGGGACCGGTGCCGAAGGCGTTCGTGGCGTCCATGTCGAGCAGCGCGGCCAATGCCTTGGCGGTGTAGACGGTCTCCAATCGCAGTCCGACCGTCGCGGCTCGCTCTTCGGCGTCCCGGGCGTCAGGCGTCGCGTGGCCGTAGCCAGGGCCGAGCCACTCGGTGGTCATCGTGACGTCCTCCGGCCGTAGTCCGGTCGGGGCGAAGCGGGCTCCGCGAGAACGAAGCACATTTTCGGCGCGCTCGGCGAGGCGGACGATGTGCGCGGCGTCGAGGGGAAGCGTGTCGTTCACGACGACGCCGACGACGCGCGTGCGCAACCCGGCCAGTCGCAGCCCCAGTGCGAGACCGGCCGCGGTGCCGCCGGAGCCGACGGCGGTGACGATGTGCGTGGGCTCCGGGAGCTCGCCCGCGGCGATCTGGGCCGCGAGTTCATACGCCGCCTCGACGTAACCCAAGGCGCCGATCGGCGACGAGCCGCCTGCGGGCAGGAAATACGGGCGCGTTCCGCCGCGCAGGTGGCGCAGATACAGCCACGGCGCGGCGAGCATCGTGCGCAGCTTGCTGTGCGTGAAATGCAGTGTGGCCCCTGAGTTCTCCAGTCGCCGCAGCTGCGCGCGGACATGGTCGTCGACCGGCTGGTCGACCAGGGCGAGAGCGGTATCGATGCCGTGGGCGCGGCCGTACAAGGCCGTGGCGAGACCCCAGTTGGTGCCGGTGCCGCCGACGGTGAGGATGGTGCGCGCGCCGCGGCGCCGCGCCTCGGGCAACAGCCACTCCAGCTTGCGCACTTTGTTGCCGCCCCAGCCGCCGTCGCCGTATCCGCTCTCGTCTTTGCACCAGAGCTCGGCCGTGGTGCCGAGGTCATACCGGCGCACCGGGGTCGGTGCGGTGCCGAGCCGGAGGAACGGCAAGGTGCCGGTCACCTCGGGAAAACGCTCGTGCACGAGCGCCCCGGTCATTGCTTGATCGCCTCGGGGATGCCCAGCAGCGCCGCTTGCACCTCGTGCAGGCGGTCGATGTCGCCGCGGATGCCCGCGACGTTGTCGTTGTACAGGAACGCCTCGCCGAGGCGGACTATCGCGTACGCCAGGAGCCCGGGTTCCAGCGGCGGACGGTACCCGTCCTCCTCGGTGGCGCGGACGATCAATTCCCGGACCGTGCGCACGATCAGCGGCTGTACGGGTCCGTCGCTCGCGGTGAGGATGCGCAGCCCGGAGAGCGGCTCGTTCTCGAAGTAGCGGCGGAACGGTTCGTTGTCGGTCATCCAGCGGTTGACCCGGTAGAGCACGTCCAGGATGCGCCGGGCGCCGGTGGAGCGGCGGCGTGCGTCGGCGCGGCTGAGCAGGGCCTCGAACTCCCCGGCCAGCACCGAGCCGAGCACGCCGTCGCGGGAGCCGAACCAGCGGTAGATCGAGGCACGGCTGAGCCCGAGTTGCCCGGCGATAGCCTGGATGTCCACCCGCTCACCGGCCAGGAACGCCTTGCGGGCGTGTTCGATGACCTGTTCCCTGGTCGCGGAGGCCGGTCGGCCGGGAGGGCGGGTGGTCCGCTGACTGGAATCGATCACCGAAGAATGATACATCGTTTAGAACGTGTATCGAAACAGGTCGTGCTCAGAACCAGGCGTCCCGCATCTGCAGCGTAGTCCGGTCCAGGCGGGCGAGCAGATCCAGCGCCGGTGAGGTCTTGGGTAACTCGAAATGATAGAAGAACCGAGCCGCGTGCCGCTTGCCATCATAGAAGTCGCCGGAACGGTCCCCAGTGGCGAGGAACTGCTCGAGCCAGATCCACGCCAGCACGATGTGCCCGAATGCCTCCAGGTACACCGAGCTGTTGGCCAGCGCGGCTTCGATGTCGCCGGAGGCGAACAGTCCGGCGGTCACCTCCACCAGCCGCCGCCACGCCGCATCCAGCTGGGCGGCGAGCTCGACCGCCTCGTCACCCGACGTGCGGGCGGCGGCGATGGTCGCCTCGACCCGCGCCCCCAGGGTGAGCAGGCCGGCGCCGCCCTGCTGGGTCACCTTGCGGCCGAGCAGGTCCAGGCCCTGGATGCCGTGCGTGCCTTCGTGGATCGGGTTGAGGCGGTTGTCCCGGTAATGCTGCTCGACGTTGTACTCGCGGGTGTAGCCGTAGCCGCCGAGCACCTGGATGGCGAGGCTGTTGGCCTCCAGGCACCACTGCGAGGGCCAGCTCTTGGCGATCGGGGTCAGAATGTCCAGCAGCAGGGTGACCGTGCGGCGGTCTTCCTCGGACTCGGCGGTTTTCTGGTCGTCCACCAGCCGGGCGCAGTACAGCACCAACGCCAGTCCGCCTTCGGCATAAGCCTTCTGCGCCAGCAGCATTCGCTTCACGTCGGCGTGCTCGATGATCGGGCGCTGCGGCGCGGCCGGGTCGGCGGGCAGTTTGGCCCGGCCCTGGGTGCGGGTGCGGGCGTAGTCCAGCGACTCGAGATAGCCGGTGTAGCCGAGTGCGGCGGCGACCAGGCCGACGCCGATGCGCGCCTCGTTCATCATGTGGAACATGTAGGTCAGCCCGCGATGCGGTTCGCCGACCAGGTAGCCCACGGCGCCGGGTGCGCCGCCGGGCGTCCAGCGGCCCTCGCCGAAGTTCAGCACCGTATTCACCGTGCCGCGGAAGCCCATCTTGTGGTTGAGCCCGGCCAGCGCGACGTCGTTGCGCTCGCCGATCGCGCCGTCGTCGCCGACCAGGAAGCGCGGCACCACGAACAGCGAGATCCCCTTGGTGCCGGCCGGTCCGCCGGGGATCTTCGCCAGCACGAGGTGCACGATGTTCTCGCCGAGCTCGTGATCGCCGCCGGAGATCCACATCTTCGTGCCGAACAGCCGGTACGTGCCGTCACCCTGCGGCTCGGCGCGGGTGACGATGTCGGCCAGCGACGAACCGGCCTGCGGCTCCGACAGGCACATGGTGCCGAAGAACCGGCCCGCGAGCATCGGACGGACGAACTTCTCGACCAGTTCCGGAGCGGCGTGGGAGACCAGCAGATTCGCGTTGGCCACGGTGAGGAAGGGATAGCCCGCGGTGCCGGGGTTGGCCGCCTGGAACCACGCGTAACTCGCCTGCGCGACGGTGGCGGGCAGTTGGGCGCCGCCGAGTTCGTAATCCATTGCCGCCGAAGGCAATCCGGCCTTGGCGAAGGCTTCCAGCGCGCGGCCGACCTCGGGGATGATGGTCACGCGTTCGCCGTCGAAGGTCGGTTCGTTGGCGTCGTTGAGCTTGTTGTGTGGCGCGAAGTACCTGGTGGCCAGAGCCTCGCTGAGCTCGAGCACGGCGTCGAAGGTCTCCCGCGAGTGCTCGGCGTACCGCTCGCGCTTGGTCAGCCCCTCCGCGTCGAGCCACTCGTAGAGCAGGAAATCGAGATCGCGCCGGGACAGCAAGGTCGACCGCATCAGCCCGTCCTTTCGAGACATGTTCGAGCCAGTGTATCTTAGGACCGTAGCCGGTCGGTCATCCGCCGGCAACGAGCAGTCCCCGGTCCCGCGCCATCGCGGCTGCCTCGGTCCGGGTGGCCGCGCCGAGCTTGGTGAGGATGCGCGAGACGTGAACGCCCGCGGTGTTGGCGCTGATGAACAGCTCGGCCGCGATCTGGCGATTACTCGCGCCCGTGGCCACCAGCCGCAGCACCTCGAGTTCCCTGGGCGTCAGGCCCCCGGTGCTCGGTCGCTGCGCGACCGGCGGACGGTCCGCGGGTCCATCGAGAACGATCCCGGCGCGGTCGGCCAGCTGCTCGGCTCGCTCGCGGAGCGGCGGCGCCTGCAATTCGCCGGCCAGCTCCAGGACCGTGCGCAATGCGGTGCGCGCCGCCGTGCGATCGCCGGTGGCCAGTTCGGCTTCGCCGGATTCGAGCAGGCTGCGTGCCAGCTCGTACGGCTGGCGCAGGGCTCGCCAGGCAGAGACCGCCGCAGTCCAGTCGGCGGGACGGCCACTGCGCACGGCGCGACAAGTGTCCCGGTGCGCGACGTCCACAGCCGTAGTCACCGGCAGCCTTTCTATGACAGTGCCGAGAACCATTGTCGCGCAGCGGGTTCGCGCCACCGCGGCGGCCAGCGCCCACGCCTCGTGATGATGTGCGGCCAAGTCGTCGGCGGTCAGGGTCACGGCGCCGATCTCGGCGGCGCGCTGCGGGTTGCCCGCCGCGTGCGCGATCTCGGTCTGCAGGGTATGCAGCTGGATCTGGTACTGCCTGGCCCATCGGCGGTCGCCGAGCAAGGGCTGCGCGGTCTTGGTGCTGGTCTCCGCGGCGTCCGCGTCACCGCGTGCCAGCATGATCCTGGCGTGGCACAGCAGTAGCGCGGCGGTGCTCAGCGGCGGCAGCCGTTCGGTCAGCCATTCGTCGATGAGATCGAGCGCCTCGTTCCAGCGGCCCAGTGCGGTGAGCGCCTGGGTCCATTTGACCAGCAGAATCGGTCCGGTCTCGACGAAACGATAGGTCTCGTGCGCGGCGCGCAGCCCCTGCTGGATCGCGGCGATGGCGGCCTCGTTCGCACCCGACGCCACCAGCAGTGCCGACTCCCACAGCACCACCGTCAGTAGCGTTCTCGGATCGCGCGCGGCAGTCGCGGCGGCATGCGCCTGTTCGAAGTGCGCCATGGCGACCTCGGGATGGTCAGCGGTGGCGAGCCCGAGATATGCGTATGCGCGCGCGGCCAGTGCTCGCTCGCCCAGCTGTTCGGCCACATCGACGGCGGCGCGCGCATCGCTTTCGGCCGCGGCCGAGTCGCCGCTGAATACGCGTGCGGCGGCGAGTTCGGCGAGCACCTCGCCGCGCAGCACCGCCGGCCGATCCGCGGGAAGCAACGCCAGCGCGGCGAGCAGGTCGTCGTCCCCGCCGCTGCTGCTCTGATTGCGCAACCCGGCCCGATAGTGGTGCAGCCGGGCGGCGCGCTCCGGTTCGACGGTCGCATCGATGGCGGCCAGCGCCTCGTCGGCGGCCGCGATGCCGCGCTCGATGACGCCGCCGCGATGGCATGCCGCCACGACCGCTTCCAGCACACCGAGTCGATCGGCGTGGACCCGGCTCGCGGCTTCCGGCGTCCGATCCCACAATTCGAGCACCCGATCCAGGTGGTGTACCTGATCGCTATGTGCGCCAGCACTTTCCGCATCGGCTGCGGCGTACCACGCGGCTTCGAGCGCCAGCGGCAGGTCGCCCGCCGCGTACGCGTGATAGGCCAGCTCGCCGGAGGGGAACTGGGCCCGGTCGGTGGCGAGTACCTGGCAAAGTTTGGCGTGCAGTCGTTTTCGTTGGGCCGGCAGTAGATCGTCGTAGACGGCGTCGCGAATGAGAATGTGCCGGAACTCGTAGCCGGTGTCGGTGGCGATCAGCAGTTGGTGGTCGACCAACTGGTGCAGGGCGGCGGTGAGCGCGTCCTCACCGATGTCGCCGGCACGCTCGAGCAGCGTATGGCGAATCGGTGACCCGGCCACCGCCGCGAGCCGCAATACCGAACCGGTGCGGTCGGGCAGGTCGGCCAGGTACCCGAGCAGCAGCTCCGACAGGTCGGCGGGTGTATCCGCGGGTGCGGGACCGAGCGCCTCGACGAACAACGGAATCCCCTTGCTGCGCTCGAAGACTCGGGCGATCGTTCCGGCTTCCGGCTCCCGGCCGAGCAGCGCGGCCAGCTGTCGGCCGACTTCGTGCTTGGTCAGCGGCGCCGGAGTCAGCAGGCGGACCCCCGGGTCGCGGCGCCATCCCGCGACCAGCCTGCGCAGTGGCTCGGAATCTGCGGGCCGGTAGGTGCCGACCAGCAGCAGATCCCGCTGGGCGAGGTTGGCCACCAGGAAGGCGAGCAGCTCGAGGCTGGCGTCATCGGCCCAGTGCAGGTCCTCCAGGACCACTATGACGGGCCGGACCGAAGCCAGCTGTTCCAGCACGGTCAGGATCTCACCGAACAACCGGATTCGATCGGTGTCGGTCTCCGCCGCCCCCGACCGCGCTGCCAACTCGGGAAGCCAGCGCGCCAGCGCGGGCTGGGCGACCGGAAGCAGGGCCGCAAGCCCGTCCACGCCCTGGTCTCGCAACAGCGCTCGCATGACCGCTACAAACGGCGCGAAGGGCACGCCCTTGGCGCCGAACTCCGGACAACGTCCGCACAACACCACCGTCTGCGCGCCGACCCGCGTCGTGAACTCCGCGACCAGCCGCGACTTGCCGATGCCCGCCTCGCCCGCGACCAGCACGGTATGCACCGCCGGGTCCCGGTAGGCGTCCTGCAATGCCGCGACTTCGGCGGCCCGCCCCACGAAGGCACCGCATACGGGAAGGCTCACCACGGCGCGATCATGCCCGGAGCGCACGGTCGGTGCCAAGTGCCGGGGTGAAGAATCGCGGCGGGTAAAGAGACATCCGGCGGCAAGATAACGAATTCTCGTGATTCGGCGACCCCCTCGTTACCCGAAGCATTACCGGCATGACGAACACCGAAATCCGACCCTTCCGCATCGACATCCCGCAGGCCGACCTGGACGACCTCCGCCTGCGCCTGGCCCGCACCCGCTGGATCGACGACCTGCCCGGCACCAGCTGGGAACGCGGCGTGCCGACCGCCTACCTGAAGGACCTGGCCGGGTACTGGGCCGAGAAATTCGACTGGCGGGCCGTCGAGGCGGAGCTGAACGCCTACCCACAGTTCACCACCACCGTCGCGGGCCAGAACATGCACTTCCTGCACGTCCGCTCGGCCCAGGAGGACGCCACCCCGTTGTTGCTGCTGCACGGCTGGCCCAGTTCGGTGGTCGACTTCCTCGACGTGATCGGCCCGCTCACCGATCCCGCCGCGCACGGCGCCCCCGACGCTCCGGCCTTCCACCTGGTCATCCCGTCGCTGCCGGGACACGGCTTCTCCGGCCCGATCACCGAGACCGGCTGGAACGACGGCCGGATCGCGGCAGCGCTCGCCGAGCTGATGGCGCGCCTCGGTTACGACCGCTACGGCGTGCATGGCGGCGACCACGGCGCGTTCATCGCCCCGGCGCTCGGGCGGATCGACACCGAGCACGTGGTCGGCGTGCACGTCAACGCGCTGGTCACCTTCCCGACCGGCGACCCCGCCGACATGGCCGCGCTCACCGATGCGGAGAAAGCCCGGCTGGGCGCGATGAAGAAGTTCCAGGACGACGGCTCGGCCTACATGAACCTGAAGGGATCGCGCCCGAACACCATCGCGCAGCTGCTCGCCGACTCCCCGGCGGGCCAGCTCGGCTGGATCGCGGAGAAGTACCAGGAGTGGACCGACTCCGCCCACGAACTGCCCGAACAGGCCGTCGCCAAGGACCGGCTGCTGGCCACGGTGAGCATCTACTGGTTCACCGACACCGCCCGCAGCGTCGCGAACTTCTACTACGAGCGCTTCCACGACGCGAGCATGTTCGCGCCGAAGCCGAAGGGCACGGTGCCCACCGGCGTCGCGGTGTTCAAGGACGGCGACTACGCCATCCGCCGCTTCGCCGAGCGCGCCCACCACATCACGCACTGGTCGGAGTTCTACTCCGGCGGCCACTTCCCGGCGCTGGAGGTGCCGGAGCTACTGGTCGGCGACGTTCGGGAGTTCTTCCGGACGCTCGGCGACTGACCCAGCGGAACACCAAGGGCAGGCGGTATTCACCGCCTGCCTTTCGCCCCGTGCTGCACGGGTGGCGGGCGCAACGCGAGAGCATGGGTCGTCGTCCCGACGCAAGACCCGTGCAAGGCGGCGCAAGACCGCCGCAACCATCCGGCGGCAGAGTCGCGGTCATGAACGAGACATTCGATGTGGTGGTCGCCGGAGCCGGACCGGTCGGGCTGATGCTGGCCTGCGAACTTCGCCTCGGCGGCGCGGACGTGCTGGTGGTCGAACGGCTCACCGAGCCCGATATGACCATCAAAGCCGGAGCGATCAATGTGCCGACCGCGCAAGCCCTGTTCCGCCGCGGACTGCTGCCCGAGCTGCTCCAACAGCAGAACGCGATGGTGGAGCGCATCCGCGCCGCGGGTCTGTCCCCGAGCGCGGGGGCGGCGACCCAGCGCCTGCCGATCGCCGGTCATTTCGCCGGCATCATGCTGCGCATGCCCGATATCGACTTCGACGACCCGGCGTTCGCCGAACTCGGCCCCGCTGCCGAGGCGGTGCTGGTGCCCCAGCAGGGCATCGAAGCGATTCTCGCCCGGCGCGCCATCGAACTCGGCGTGCCGGTCCGGCGCGGCGTCGAACTGACCGACTTCGATGACGACGGAACCGGTGTCACCATCTACTGCGGCGACAGCACGGTCCGCGCGGCCTGGCTGGTCGGCTGCGACGGCGGGCGCAGCATGGTCCGCAAGCGCGCCGGATTCGATTTTCCGGGTCTCGACCCTGAGATCACCGGACATCAGGCGGTGGTCCAGATGACCGGTACCGAAGGTCTGCGGCCGGGCTGGAACTCGACCGATGCCGGAATCTACGTCAACGGCCCGACACCGGGTCGTATCCTCACCGTCGAGCTCGACGGCCCGCCCGCCGACCGCGCGACACCGGTGACCGCGGCCGAATTGCAGGCCAGTTTGCGCGCGGTCTCGGGCGTGCCGGTCGAGATAACGGCCGTGCACTCGGCGACCCGTTTCACCGACAACACCCGTCAGGTCACCGAATACCGGAAGGGACGGGTGCTGCTGGCAGGCGATGCGGCCCATGTGCATTCGCCGTTCGGGGGACAGGGCCTCAATCTCGGCATCGGCGACGCGGTCAACCTCGGCTGGAAACTGGCCGCGGTGGTGCGCGGCGACGCGAACGAGACCCTGCTCGACACCTACACCACCGAACGGCATCCGACCGGCGCGTGGGTACTGGAGTGGACCCGCGCCCAGATCGCGCTGATGCGGCTCGATCGGCGCAGCAAAGCTCTGCGTGATGTGGTCACCGATCTGCTCGCGACTCGCGACGGCGCCACCGCCATCTTCAAGAAGATCTCCGGTGTCCTGCACCGCTACGATCTCGGCGGCGGGCATGACCTGGTCGGCGCAGTCACCCCGGATATCGAACTCTCCGACGGCAGTCGGCTCAGTGAGCACTTCTCCGGCGGTCGGGCGATCCTGTTGGACCTGACCGATTCCGCCGAACTCCGGGGGATGTGCGCTCCGTGGTCCGATCTTGTGCGTGTAGTGACGGCGAAACCCACTGCACCACGCGAGCTTTCCGCGCTGCTGATCCGCCCGGACGGCTATGTCGCCTGGGCCGCGGACGCTGGTGCGCGGGACGGGCTGCTCGAAGCGCTGCGTCGCTGGTTCGGTGACAGGTCCTGACCGTCGGCACGGCATCAGCCGACGTGCTCAAGTGAGAACCATCGCGAGATATCCCGAAATGTAGGCGAGGCCGAAGAGAATCGGGATCCATTGCTCGATATGGGTGAGGGGCCAGTACCGTGACCGGTCCTTCCCTTCACCCAGAGCCCACCATTCGGCCCTCCAGAACGGCGAGGCGGGCAGTCGTTCTTCGAGGACGCCGATGACCTGGTACTTGGCGCTGTTCAGCAGCCGGTAGCTGCGTACCAGGTAGAACCAGGCGAAACACTGGCCGAGGATCGCGACCAGAGGGATCGCCAGCCACTGTTCCTTGTTCGACGGCGGTGTTTTCCCGAAGGCGGCGACGAGGGTGAAGATGCCGGTGTTGAGGGTCACGAAGAACGAGTTCGTCAGGCCGCGCCGCGCGCTGATGCGGTCGGCCATCTCCACGTAGAGCCGGTACTGCTCGAGCACCGCGCTGTCGTAGGCGGGCCTGGGCTTGTCGTCCGGGTCGTTCCAGAGTCGGTGGCGAAGCTCGGACTGGCGATCGTTCTGAGGCACTGTCCACCCTTCTCTGGCGTGTCGTTGTGTGCTGCTAACGGATTCCTTCGCTCGAGCGAGCCCGTCCGAATGCACTCCTGCGATCGGTGGTGGCAAACCGGTGTCCGCTCACCCTCATTTCGCGGCCGTGTTGTCGTCGGAGGCAATCGGTAGTTCAGGGCAGACCTTGATGTATTCGATGTCGGGAGAGACCCACTTACGCCATTGTTTGTGGCTGATGTTGCTAGTGAGCTTGCTGCACAGAGCTTTCGTCCACGCGCCGGGTGTTGCCTCCCACATCCATATGCTGCCATTGTCTCCGCCGGAGACGATTCGCTGCCCGTCCGGGCTGAACGCAACGCTCCACACTGTTGCCGGGTGTCCGGTCATGGGAGGGCCGACGGGGTCGCTGGCGGCCGCGTTCCACAGCCGCACGGTGGCATCGGCGCCGCCGGAGACTATGCGGCGCCCGTCCGGGCTGAACGCCGCACTCCACACCATTCCCTGGTGCGCGGCAATCGGTTCGTCGATGGGTTGTCCGGTGGTCGCGTCCCACAGCTGCATGGTGCCGTCGTAGCCGCCGGTGAGGATGCGCTGCCCGTCCGGGCTGAACGCCACACTGGTTATCCAGGTCACGTGCGCCGTCATCGGCTGGCCGATGGGTTGGTGGGTGGCCACGTCCCATAGTCGTACGGTGTTGTCGTAGCCGCCGGAGACGATCCGGCGGCCGTCAGGGGCGAACGCCACGCTCATCACCTGGCCCTCGTGTCCGATCATCGGTTTGCCGATCGGTGCTTCGATGGTCGGGTCCCATAACCGCACAGTGTTGTCCGCGCCGCCGGATACGATGCGCTGCCCGTCCGGGCTGAACGCCACACTCCAGACCGTTTCGCGGTGTCCGGTCATCGGTTTGCCGATCGGCGCTCCGGTGTTCGTATCCAATAACCGCACAGCGCCGTCGGAGCCGCCGGAGACGATGTGCTGCCCGTCCGGGGCGAACGCCACGCTCATCACCTCGCCGCCGTGTCCGGTCATCGGTTTGCCGATCGGTGCTCCGGTGGTGGCATCCCACAGCCGAACGTCTTCACCGCCGGAGACGATCCGGCGGCCGTCCGGGCTGAACGCCACGCTCGCTACCGTGCCTGGGATGGTTGGTTTATCGGTGATCGGCTCCCACACTCGCATGGTGCCGTCGGTGCCGCCGGAGATGATGCGCTGCCCGTCCGGGCTGAACGTCACGCTCGAGACCATGCCTCGGTGTCCGGTCATTGGTTCACCGATCGATGAACCGGTGTTCGTATCCCATAGCCGCACGGTGCCGTCGATGCCGGTGGAAACGATACGCTGGCCGTCCGGGGCAAACGCCACACTCTTCACCGCGCCTTGGTGGCCGGTCATCGGTTTGCCGATCGGTGCTCCGGAGTTCGTGTCCCACAGCCGGACGTTTCCGGCACGACCGTCCATACCGCCGGAGACGATACGCTGGCCGTCCGGGGCGAACGCCACGCTCGTCACCTCACCCTGATGACCGGTCATCGGTTCGACGATCGATTGGCCGCTCGCCGCATCCCATACCCGCACGGTTTTGTCGGTGCCGCCGGAGACGATGTGCCGCCCGTCCGCGGCAAACGCCACACTCAACACAAACCCCTGGTGTCCGGTCATCGGTTCCCCTATGGGTTGTCCGGTGTCCGCGTCCCACAGCCGCACAGTGCTGTCGTCACCCCCGGAGACGATGCGCCGCCGGTCCGGGGCGAAAGCGACGCTCCGCACACCCTTCTGGTGTCCGGTCATCGGTTCGCCAATGGGTTGGCCGGTGGCCGCGTCCCATAGCCGGACCGTGCTGTCAGTTCCACCGGAGACGATGCGCTGCCCATCGGGGCTGAATATCACACTCCACACCCGGCCTTGGTGGCCGGTCATCGGTTCCCCGATCGTTTGGCCGTTGGTCGCATCCCACAGCCGCACGTCGGCGCCGCCGGAGACGATCCGCTGCCGGTCCGGACTGACCGCCACGCTGAACACCTGCGCGGTGGTGTCGATTATCGAGAGCAACGCACGCCGCTCGAGCACGGCGCCGAGCAGCGCGCCCTCGTCCGGCCGTGATGCGATCGACTGCGCGGCCAAAATCTGCGTCAGCGCTCGTGCATCACTGCCGAAGGTGACGCCGGCGAGCATGGCCTGGCCTTCCGACACCAGTCGTCGGGCTACCGCTTCGTCGCGTTGGCGTATCGCCTCTCGTCGTTGCGCGAACGCGATCGCGGCTGCGGTGACCGCGAGAACAGTCAGCATGACAAGGCCCGCGATGGCGGCGCGCCGTAACCGCCGGAAGCGGCGTTGCTCCCGCAGATCCTCGCTGGCGAGTTCGTACTTGGGTTTGCCGTGGATCGGGGCGGCCAGATCGGTGACCTTTTCCCGGAATATCGCCGCGCGGGGATCCCACGGCGCGTCCTCGCTGACGTCGACGTAGAAAGGCTCGGTGGGCAGTGCTCCCGTTTCCGTCAGCACCGGCAGAGCCAGATCGGATCGGTCCGGGTCGAACCGTCCGGTGTTCTCGTCCCAGATCACATGCCCATCAGCGACGACGAACAACAACTGATCCGGCCCACGCCGCTCCAGCCAGTGGGCAACCTCTTTGTTGACCCAGCCCGAGGCGACCGAGTGCGGGGAAAGCACCACGATGAAATAGCGGGCCCGGTCGATCGCCTCGCTGACCCTGCCCCACAGGTCGGGGCTGGCGGTGAGGTCGGTGGCGTCGCGGAACACCCGCAGGGCGTGCAAGCGGCCCATTCGCCGCCCTATGCGGTGCAGGCCTTTCTGAATCCCTGCGGCCACCGGCCGATCATCATGGGCATAGGAGATGAAGGCGTCGTAATCGAACGACTCCTGTTCCCGACGAGCCTGCTGCTCCGGAGCCTGAGCACGCATCCGTTATCGCCCGCTCTCCAGATCGAGACGCATGAACTGGACTTTTTGAGTCTCACGCACCCGAGGTCCGATGACGTGGGTAGTCCACTACTCGACTTCGCGGAAAGTTTGCTGATGCGCCTGCGATGGACAGCCCCCGATCCAGCCTGGAATCGCCGAGGGCGGCCATTACGGAAAGGTGCCCAGGAACTCGCGCGTATCCAGCCACGGTTACCGAGTTCGGGACCGGTACCGGCAGATGCCGTCCGCGGTGGGGGTTCCAGTTCACCTCCCTTACGGTGATCAGCCACGCGCGTGATGCTTGTTCGGCAAACCATGCTGCCGCCCCCAGATTTCGAGCGAGCGCTAGTTGGAGAGGAGATCGAGCTGCCATTGGATTCGGTCGGCGTCTTCTTGCGCTGCCTGCTTGCGAGCGCGGATTGATTCGACGACGTCGGCGGGTGCCTTCGCCAGGAACCCGCTGTTGCCCAGCTTCTTAGCGGTGCTGTCCAATTCCTTGTGCGCGGCGGCCAAGGCCTTCTGCAGGCGGCGTCGTTCGGCGTCGACGTCGATGGCCTGGGACAGGTCGAGGCTGACCCGGGCTCGGCCGATCGGCAGCGTCGCGGTAGGCCGGAAACCCTCGGCGGCGGGTTCCAGGCGCAGCAGTTGCCGGATCGCGGGTTCGTGTGATCGCAGCGCGGGCGGGAGTTCGAGGTCGGCAGGTACCGGTTGGCTGGTGCGGACACCTTGTTCGGAGCGGAATCGCCGGACCTCGGTGACGAGCTGCCGCAACTCGGCGATTTCGGTTTCGGCGTCGTGGTCGCGGTAGCCGGTATCGGTGGGCCACGAGGCGATGACGACGGATTCCTGCCCCGTGAGGGTGGTCCACAGCTTCTCGGTGACGAACGGGACGATCGGATGCAGCAGTCGCAGCAGGCTGTCGAGGACATGTCCGAGCACGCGCCGCGAGACGTCGGCGGCTGGCCCGCCGGCAGCGTAAGTGGCCTTCGACAGTTCGAGGTACCAGTCGAATACTTCGTCCCACGCGAAGTGATACAGCAGCTCGGTGAGCTTGGCGAACTGGTAATCGTCGAAGAGGACGTCGGCTTCGGCGATCACGGTGTTCAGCCGCGAGAGGATCCACCGATCGACCGTCGAGAGCGTCTCCGAGGCGGGGAGTGGTCCGCTGGTGGTAGCGCCGTTGAGCAGGGCGAAGCGGGTGGCGTTCCAGATCTTGGTGGTGAAGTTGCGGGCACCTTCGACGGATTCTTCGCTGATCGGGGCGTCGGTACCCGGGTTGGCGGCACGGGCGAGCGCGAAGCGCAGTGCGTCGGTGCCGTAGGCATCCATCCAGGTGATCGGATCCACCACATTGCCAAAGGATTTCGACATTTTCTTGCCGTGCTTGTCGCGAACCATGCCGTGCAGGGCGATCGTCGCGAATGGTGGTCGGCCGGTGGCGTAGAGCCCGAACATCATCATTCGGGCGATCCAGAAGAACATCAGATCGTAGCCGGTGAACAGCACCGAATTGGGGTAGAACCGCGCAAGGCTGTCGGTCTGGCCGGGCCAGCCCATGGTGGAGAACGGCCACAATGCCGCGGAGAACCAGGTGTCGAGTACATCGGGGTCCTGCACCCAGCCATCGGGAGCGGTCTCGCCGGGCCCGACGCAGACCATCTCGCCGCCGGGGCCGTGCCAGATCGGAATGCGGTGTCCCCACCACAGCTGTCGGGAGATGTTCCAGTCCCGCAGATTGTCGACCCAGTCGAAATAGCGGCTCGCCAACTCGGGCGGATGAATGGAGACCCGGCCGTCGCGGACGGCGTCACCCGCGGCCTCGGCCAGCGTTGCGACCTCGACCCACCACTGCATCGACAAGCGCGGCTCGATGACAGTGCCGCAGCGCGAGCAGTGCCCGACCGCATGCCGATATGGGCGCTTCTCGGCGGCGATACGTCCCTCGGCACGCAATGCGGCGACGACCGCGCTGCGCGCCTCGAGCCGATCGAGCCCTTGGAACGGGCCGGGTGCGGTGATGATCGCCCGCTCATCCATCACCGTCAGCGAGGGCAGGTTGTGGCGTCGACCGATCTCGAAGTCGTTCGGGTCATGGGCTGGGGTGACCTTCACTGCGCCGGTGCCGAACTCCGGGTCGACATGGGTGTCGGCGACAACCCGGATGCGGCGGCCGGTCAATGGCAGAACGATTTCGCTTCCGACGAGATGACGGTAGCGATCATCGTCGGGGTGCACCGCGACGGCGGTGTCACCGAGCATCGTCTCCGCGCGGGTAGTGGCGACCACGATCGAGTCCTGGCCGTCGCCGTAGCGGATCGACACCAGCTCACCGTCGAGTTCCTGATGGTCGACTTCGATATCGGAGATCGCGGTCGTGCAACGCGGACACCAATTGATGATCCGTTCGGCCCGGTAGATCAGCTTGTCGTCGTAAAGCCGTTTGAAGATCGTCTGGACAGCACGAGACAGGCCCTCGTCCATGGTGAAGCGCTCGCGGTCCCAGTCGACACCGTCGCCGAGGCGCCGCATCTGATCGGAGATCGCCCCGCCGGATTCGGCTTTCCACTGCCACACGCGCTGCTCGAATGCTTCCCGGCCCAGGTCGTGCCGGGACAAGCCTTCCTTGGCCAGCTCGCGCTCGACGACGTTCTGCGTTGCGATCCCGGCGTGGTCCATACCGGGCTGCCACAGCGTCTCATACCCCTGCATGCGCTTGCGCCGGGTCAGCGCATCGATCTGAGTGTGCTCATAGGCATGCCCCATGTGCAGGCGGCCGGTGACGTTCGGCGGCGGAATGACGATCGCGTACGGCGGCTTGTCGCTGGCGGCGTCGGCTTTGAAATAGCCCCGCTCTACCCACCGTACGTACAGCTCACCTTCCAGCTCCACCGGTACGAACGTCGTCGGCAGGATCGCGGGTTCGCTGCTGTTTCGGGGGTGGGTTTCGGTCACAATCGCCCAGCATATTGCCTGCGCATCGCTGGTCGACTGGTACGGATGGTCGGAATCAGGCTAAGACAGCTCGCGGATCAGGACATCGAATGTCGGTGCGTCCGGCCAGTCGTGGTAGTGCCTGCGATACCGTCGAGCAGGTGAGCCGCACTCAGTGGACGATTCATGGCGAGCGTCTGGTCGAAGAGAACCGCCATATCAGGCTGTCGACTGTGGACGTGGAGCTGCCGGACGGAGTCAAGTTCACCCAGTACGTCGCCCGGATGCCGCGGTGTGCAATGACGTTGGTACTCAATGAGAGGCGGGAGGCGCTGTTGATGTACCGACACCGTTTCATCATCGATCGGTGGGTATGGGAACTCCCTGGCGGTTACGTCGACGGGGCGGAAGATGTCGCGATCGCGGCGGCACGCGAGGTGGAGGAGGAGACCGGCTGGCGGCCGGACGCGATGGAGCACTTGGTCACTTATCAGCCAGCCATCGGCACGCTGGACCAACCGCAAGAGATCTACCTGGCGCGCGGCGCGCACCTCACCGACACTCAGCCGGATGTCAACGAGGCCGAGGACATCCGCTGGATTCCCCTCTCGGAAACGGTGCAGATGATCGATCGCGGCGAGATCGTCGGTGCCGCAACGGTGGTCGCGGTGTACAGGGCGCTCAGTCTGCCCGCGTAGTGGTCGAGAAGACCTGTTGTCGGAAGTCCGCGACGTCCGGCAGCGCAGCGTACGGCGCGAGGCGTTGGCTCATCGCTGGTCGACTGGTATGGAGGGTCGGAATCGTCCATACAAGCCGTGGCCCTCCTCACCAGATCGTCGAACGCATTCAAGCCAGTGGCCTGCGCGCGCGGGTCGAGCGATTTCAGACCGAAACTGATCAGGCGCGGTCTATGCCGCACCATGCGGCAAAGCCGCGCACGCTCTCATTGCTTCGAGCGTCGTCACGGGCTAGAACGCGGATGGTCTCGTGGACCATGGGGTGGTAGCGGGTTTGTGTCGGCGCGATCTCCTTGGCCTTCACAAGGGAGGCAAGGGCATTCGTGCGGTTGCCGTGGAGAAGGTATCCCCGGGCCAAGTCGATGTAGTGGTGGCCCGCGCGCTCCCGTTGCGTTGTCGCCGGAAGATGCACGTGTTGGGCGCGTTTCACGGCCTCGGTTCCGTCCATCATCTCGACGGCCAGGCCGACCGACCAGATGTCGACATTCGTAACACCGAAGCACAGCCGGTAATCGTCCCGATCGCTACCGATGCGCTGGGCGGTTTCGCGCGCCTCGGCAAGGTGTCCGTCGGCGATATCGCGGCGACCTGCGCGGGCGGCGGCGAGGCCGGATTTCAGGTGGAGGTTGCCCCACATGCTCAGGACGGCTGGATCGTTGCCGCCGATGTCGGATTCGATTGTGGCACGGCTTGCTTCGAGGAAGGGGAGCGCTGTCGACCAGTCGGCCGCGCCGATCAGTTCGCCCGCGCGCTGATAGTCGCCCACGAGGACGGCCAGCGGGTCACCGGACTGTGCCGCTGCCCATTCGTATCGGTCGACGCACAGCGAGGAGAGGTCGATATATCCGAGCTTGTACACCACTTGTCCGGTCGCTGCGAACGCTTCTGCGAGAAGCCCGAAGATACGCTCGCGTTTGAGGCCTGTGGCGGAGTGCCATGCGACACGGAGATCGGCGAGCAGACCGGGCAGGACTGTGCCGAGGTCGCCAAGGTTGACGGAGTGCCGCAATTTGGAGGCCCTCGCGACGTCAGCGGCGAGTTGGTGCTCGGGGCGGGCGTTCATGGTGCCGTCGGGCTCGATGTTGTACGCGGCCAGTTCCCGGCGGATCTCGGGCACTCCCGCGTGAACTCGCTGTTCATCGCGGGTCTGCCTCGGGTAGGGCTGCTCGAGGAGATCTGCGAGGTTCAAGCGCAGAGCGCGGGCGCATGCCGCGACGAATGCCGGTGATGCGGGCGCACGGCCGCGCTCGACCTTGCGGACCAAACTCGCCGAGAAGTTGGCCTCCTGCGCAAGTTTCTCCTGACTCCAGCCCGCGAGCTTCCTGGCTACGCGTACCTTCTCGCCGACACCGGATTCCTGGGTCATCGTCATCACGTATCCCATTCCACAGTTTTCGTTATCCCCAGAGTGACAAATCTTTTGCCGCTCCGCGGTGTTGTTCGTCGTCACAGTCATGTTCCGGCCCCGGCGCGGGGTGAGAGCCCGTTGCTCGTCCGGGCACACCACCGGCGTCTACGGCGTCGCTGGGAGGGTCGTGAGATCCCCCGCACCGGGTGCCGCACCACACGAATCGAACGAGGGTGACATGGCGAAAATCGCGATCGGCTACATCCGGCTGGATCAATCCGGTAGTGATCAGGCAGGGGAGGAGCGGGCGATTCGGGCTCTAGCCAGGCGAAGGCCTACCCGGAACCGCAAGTGCTAGTTGTGGATCGCGACGTGCTGATGCCGACGCTCCTGCTGATGCAGGCTATCCGCCCGGTCGGCGCTTCGGTTGCCATCGCCCCGGCGCGGGACCACGTATGGACTGCCAGGCGCGGACTTACCGAAGTAGTTGCCCTGATATTCGTTGCCCCCGAAGAGGTTTGGCAGCGTGCGCACCGGTGGTCCCCCCTTCGGTCCACTCCCGAGCGGGGTACGGCCTTGACGTCCGACTGGTCCGACTTCGGTACTTCCATTGCCGTGGCGACGGTGGTGGTCGTGGTGCTGTTAGGCCTCTTTTTCGCGGCCAGTAGGTGGTGGCGAAGGCCGTTGCCTGGCCCGAGCGTGTACGACATCGCGAAACGCGTGGGCCATGAGCAACTGTGCATGCTGGGCTGGCCGCCTTTGGGATGGCCAGCGGTGGAGCCACGAGACGGCCCGGAGTTCACTCCCGCCGATGCCCACGCGCTCATGCAGGTGCATCGCGAGTGCGACGCGGACGAGTGCTCGTGGAAAAGCGCTGCGCTCGAGACATTGCGCGTCACCGGCCGGATGCGACCCACCAAGTACCCACGTCGGTCACATCGCTTTTGACGTCGGAGATTGCCCCACAATCCGGACTCCGCCCAACAGGAGGAGTGCCCTCTCGGGTCGATGGATTCGCGGGTGCTACGGGCCGGAAGCGGCCCGCGCAGGCAGGTCCTGGGTCTTCGACGCTCCGTTGAGCAGCCAGGTGAAGGCGTCGAGGAGGGATGTTTTGTTGGTGGAGTCGGGGTCGACCAGGCGCTGGAGACCGTAGCCGTAGGCGAGCGCCTGGAGGGCGGCGGCCAGATGGGGCGGGGCGTCGGGAGCCAGGTCGGCGAGATCGGCTCGGACGCGAGCGAACTCTTCGGCGGCGTGGAGGCGGGCGGAAGGGTTGTCGCGGGCAGCGCTGAGGCAGAACTCGAGCAGAAGCAGGACCGAGTCGCGGTGGCCTTCGACGAAGTCGGCCCACTGCGCACTAGCGGCGGCGACAGCGTCCCCGGGCGAGGCGGTCACACGGCGGACGCGGCGCTCGCTCTGACGGCGCATCTCCGCGGCCATCAGTGTGTGGAACAGGTCTATCTTGCCGTCGAAGTTCGAGTAGATCGCGCCGGTAGACAACCCGGCTTCGGCGGCGATCTCCGGCACCGAAGCTCCTTCGTAACCACGGCGAGCGAACACGCGGGCGGCGGCGTTCAGCAGCTTGGCGCGGGTCTGCTCCTGACGCTGCCGCCGGGTGGTCGGTACGGGCAAAACATCCTCCTGGGGGTCTTGCGGACAGCATACCAAGCTCGAATAATGACCATTCGGCGAACGATCATTATCCGAAAGGTCTCCCATGCGAGTTCCCCTCACCGTCGAAGCCGACTGGGACGAGCGCACCCGAACGACGCTCGACCGGCTCGGTCGGCAGAACATCTTCACGACCCTGGCCCACCATCCCGATCTGCTGCACCGCTGGCTGGTGTTCGGCCGACACGTCCTGGCCGGCTCGACGCTGCCGGCACGCGAGCGCGAGCTGGTCATCCTGCGCACCGGGTGGCGGTGTGGCTCGGAGTACGAGTTCGCCCAGCATCGCAAGCTGGGTGAGGAGGCGGGCTTGACCCGTCCGGAGATCGACAAGGTGGCCTCGGACGCCACCGACTGGCCCGAGCGCGACCTTGTCCTGTTGCGCGCCACCGACCAACTCGTCGCCACCCACACCATGGACGACTCCCTGTGGGCGGCCTTGTGCCGGGACTGGACGCTGCAGCAGGCAATGGACATCGTCTTCGCCGTCGGCCAGTACACGCTCGTTTCCACTGCGCTGAACACCTTCCAGGTCGCCCTGGACGAAGGGCTGGAGGGATTCCCATCGTGACAGGACGTCTGCACGACAAGGTCGCCGTCGTCTGTGGCGCCGGCCAGACCCCCGGCACGACCATTGGCAACGGCCGGGCCACCGCCCTGCTGTTCGCTCGCGAAGGCGCCGAGGTGCTCGCTGTCGACCGGGACGAGAAATCGCTGCTCGAGACCTGCGCGCTGATCTCCGAGTCGGGTGGTACCGCCCGTCCGCTGGTCGCCGACATCACCGACCCATCCGACTGCGCCGCCATCGCCCGCACCGCGCTGGATGCCTTCGGCCGTATCGACGTCCTGCACAACAACATCGGCATCGGCGCCGGCGACGCCGGCGCGCTCGACGTCACCGAGGACGCCTGGGACCGCATCCAGTCGGTCAACCTGCGCGCCCCTTGGACGGTCTGCCGCCAGATCATCCCGCACATGCGCGAACGCCGGACGGGCGCCATCATCAACGTCTCGTCCATCGCCGCGGTCTGCTCGGCCCCGCTGGTCGCCTACAAGGTCTCCAAAGCGGGCCTGAACGCGTTGACCCATGCCCTGGCCATGGAGAACGCCTCCTTCGGCATCCGCGCCAACACCATCATGCCCGGCTTCATCGATACCCCGATGGCGATCGAGGGCATGGCCTCGAAGTTGGGCATGAACCAGGATGAACTGCGCGCGGCCCGCGACCGGATGGTCCCGCTGAACCAACGCCAGGGCACCGCATGGGACGTGGCCCATGCCGCCCTCTTCCTGGCCTCCGACGAGGCCGCCTTCATCACCGGCGCCCTGCTGCCTGTGGACGGCGGCCAAAGCGCCCGAATCGGCTGACGCCCCTCACCGGAATGTACGGGCCGAATGAGGAGCCCGTTGTGTCGGACAATTTCCTGCTGGCCACCCGATCCGAGAAATCGTCCGCGGACCTCAGCGAGTGCTACTACGGAGAGCACACCATGACCGGCGATGCTGCTGCGATCCCGCCAGCTTGGCGGCAGTCCCGAAGAGGGAGCTTCCGACCTCTGCAGGACGAAAGTCCCGCGCAGACGATGCTGTTCATGGAGTTCTGGTCCGCGGCCATGCGCCACACCGAGCTTCGCCGAGAATTCGCTCAAAGATACGCGGCGATACGGGGAACCATCGGATCGCTCGTCGCAAGCGTGCGCGGCGCAACGGGAGTCGAGGTCGGATTGCCGGACGACATGATCGGGCCGATCGTCACCGCACTCGCCGATGGATTTGCTCTGCAACGGCTGGCCGATCCTGAATCGGTGCCGGATTCGCTGTTCGTCGAAGCACTCCGGGCCGTGCTGCGAATCCGGGATTGACTCCGCATCGGCCTCGGTTCCGTCCATCATCTGCTTCGGACAAGACTTGAACGTCGGCAGGATCGCTGCGTTGGCGCTCTGCATCGCCACTCTCGTGCTTGCCGCCGCCGTCCACCGGTCGATGGATCGCCGCCGGAAAGCGGCCGCCGAATCCGCCACAAGCGGGCGCCTACCCGCCGTACCCGTATCACAGACTCACGCCGGTGGCCAGCGCGGCGGTGTCGCGATCCTCAGCTCGGTGCCAATCCCTTCCGGTAGCCGGTAATAGCCGATCAGTGGGCGATAGCTCTCGAGAGAAACTCCTCGAGCCGGTCAGCGAAACCGGGTGCCGCCGGGACGAAATGGCCCGCACCCGGTGCTACGAGCCGTTGTGCCCCGAGTGTGTCGGCGAGCAGGTCGGAGATCCGTTCGAGGCCAGGAGAGTGTCCGCCCGATGCGACCAGAGCAGGAATCCCGGCCGCGCGCACGGCGGTCAGGTTCGGTCGTGCCTGTCCCGGTAGACGAGCGCCCCACGCGCGGCGAACGGCCCGATCGGACAGTCGACTCCCTTCTGCATCGGGTGCCCCTGCGAGAGTGAGGAATTCGCGCAGTATTGCGGGGTCGGCGTCGAGACCATGGGTGAGCACCGTATTTCCCAGCTTCAGAGATAGTGAGCTGTTTCTGCATTTTTGCAGACAGCACCTGCGCATTTCTCTCTTGCCCGCACGCAAGTTTGGCACCAATACTCACCAGTCGAGCCGTGTGTGGTGCGTCACATGCACCGGGCGGCCTCATGCGTGAAGAGAAAGACGAGGTACGGCGGGATGACGTCCACCAGTGCGGAAACCAGCCCAGAAAAGCATGAAGCAACCAGTTCCGAACGGGGCCTTGCGCGGGTTGCGCAGTCGCTCGCGAGGTGGACAGAGAAGTGGTTTCCGGACGCCTACGTCGTCGCGCTGGCGGGGGTATTCATCGTGGCCGTCGCCGCACTGGCCAACGGCTCGTCGCCGCGAACAGTCGCGAACGCGTTCGGCGACGGTTTCTGGGATCTGACCGCCTTCACCCTTCAGATGGCCATGGTGGTGCTCACCGGATACGTCATCGCCACCTCCCCGCCTGTCGCTCGGCTGATCGACCGGCTGGCCACCGTGCCGCGAACCGCCAGCAGCGCAGTGAGCTTCGTTGCGTTCCTCGCCATGTCGATATCGCTGCTGAACTGGGGACTCAGTCTGGTTTTCGGCGGTCTGCTCGCCCGCGCGATCGCCCGTCGGACCGATCTGCGCGTGGACTATCGGGCGCTCGGCGCCGCGGCGTTCATGGGACTGGGCGCCGTGTGGGCGCTGGGAATATCCTCCTCGGCCGCGCAGTTACAGGCCACTGCCGGCTCGTTGCCTCCGGCGCTGCTGAGAATCACCGGTGTCCTCGACTTCGGGCACACGATCTTCACGTGGCAGTCCCTGCTCATGTGCGCCGTCATCATGGCGCTCACGGTGGTGATCGCGCACTTCTCGGCACCGAAGGACGCAGCGATCAAGACCGCCGAGGAACTGGACGTCGATCTGGATGACCAGCCTGCGGAGGTGGCTCCACGCTCTCGTCCGGGGGAGTGGCTCGAGTACAGCCGTCTCCTGCCGATCTCGGCCGGGGTGATGACGGCGGGCTGGTTGATCTCGCAGCTGTTCACCAAACCGGTGCTCACCGTGGTCAGCAGCCTGAACGGTTATCTGCTCGTCTTCCTCATGCTGGGCTTGGTGCTCCACGGGACCCCGCGCAAGTTCTTGCAAGCCGTCTCGCTCGCCGTACCCGCCACGGCCGGAATTCTCGTCCAGTTCCCGCTGTACGCCGCCATGGCCGCGATCCTCACCAAAGCCAAGGGCAGGGGTGGTCTCACCGTGTCCGAACACCTCGCGGAGTTCTTCACGAGCATCGGCGGCGGCGGAAGCTTCGCCGTCGTCATCGCCCTCTACACTGTGGTGCTCGGCGTCCTCGTCCCGTCCGGCGGCGGAAAATGGCTGGTCGAAGCCCCCTACGTCATGCAGGCATCGACAGACGTCCAGATGAACCTCGGCTGGACGGTCCAGATCTACAACGTGGCAGAAGCGCTGCCGAATCTCATCAACCCATTCTTCATGCTGCCGCTGCTGGCAGTGCTCGGACTGCGGGCGCGCGACCTCGTCGGCTTCACGTTCCTGCAGTTCCTATTCCACCTCCCGGTGGTACTGCTTCTCGTATGGTTGCTCGGAATGACATTCGAATACGTCCCCCCGATATTGCCCGCCACCCCGTGACCTCGGCGCCTTCAGGTGATGTCGGTCGCGGCCGCCTTCTGGCGGCTCCGATCAGAGACTTGTCCTCGTGCCGCCGATCAGCAGCGAGAGCGACCGGTTGGTTCTTCTCACGACGCGCCGGATAGCCATCTTCGAACGCGGCCGGATGCCGAATTCTTGCGGCGTCGTGTTCCGCGGGTCGGGTCGAGCCAGCCGGGTAACGGTTCTCGCGCGGCAAGCCAGGTCTGCGGCACCCCGGCGATGGGACCGGGGCGAGGGCCGGTCCCGGTGTAGGCGGCGACGATCCCGCCGACGATGGCGCTGGTGGTGTCGATGTCTCCGTCTGCCGCAATGCATGTGGTGATCGCGGCCGGGTAGTCGTCCAGATGCGTTGCGGCGACCCACATCGTGAACGGGACTGTGTTCTGGGCGGTTACCAAAGATCCGTTGCCGAGTTCATTCGCGGCCTCCTCTGCGGAGGCTCCGAGCAGGGTGCGAGCGTGGCGGATCAGCCGGCTCGTGTCACCCTCGTCGAGGCGGTCCAGGACGGCGGTGATGAATTCTTCTGGTGTGGGCCGACTCCCGCGCAGGCGGGCATGAGCGGCCTGACCGGCCGCGAGGGCCACCGCGACCGCGCCGAGGACGCCTTCGGGATGCATGTGCGTCACCTGCGCCGACCGGACCGCCTGGGCGGCGATTTTTTCCGGATCGCCCGCGTAAAAGGCGCCCAGGGGGGCGACCCGCATGGCCGCACCGTTGCCGCAGGAACCCTGGTGATCGAACACGGTTCCGGCCGCCTGCCGCCAATGCACGCCGTCCCTGATTCGGCGCAGTGTGTCGACCGCTAGGAAGCCGTAGTCACGGCTCGGGTCGAACCGTCGCGCGAAGGCGGCGGCAAGCCGGTCCTGGTCGATCCCTCCGTGACTGGAGAGTTCGGTGACCACGGTGCAGGCCATTTCGGTGTCGTCGGTCCATCCCCACTGTCGGGCAGGGAGATCGCCTGCCTGAAGAGCCGGAATCGACCGGCCCATGATGGGGAATTCCGCCCCCAACGCATCCCCGACAGACAGCCCATCGAGTGAATCGAGCATCAAGTCAACATGCATCGCGTCCGATGGTAGTCATGCGGAAATTTATTCGCTCGTTACTGGTGTCAGGGCCACATTCCAGAAGTCGGCATAGCGGCCACCACGGCGCAGCAGCTCGTCGTGGCTGCCCTCTTCCACAATCCGGCCGCTATCCAGGAAGACGATGCGATCGGCGCGCCGGACGGTCCGCAGCCGGTGCGCGACCATCACCACTGTCCTGCCTGCCATCAGGCGCTCGATTCCTTCGTGGACGGCCGCTTCGTTGACCGGGTCGAGTGCGGAGGTCACCTCGTCCAGCAGCACGATGGGCGCGTTCTTCAGCAGCGCCCGCGCGATCGAAACGCGTTGCCGCTCACCACCGGACAGCAGTGCGCCGCCCTCGCCGACTTTGGCGGCCCATCCGCCGGGCAGTCGCTGGATCACCTCGTCCAACCGTGCCGCGGTCGCTGCCGCCCGGACTTCGGCGTCGTCGGCATCGGGACGGCCGAGACGCACGTTCTCCTCGATGGTGCCGTCGAAGAGATAGACGTCCTGGAAGACGATGGCGATCTGCCGCATCAGCACGTCGGTGCTGATTTCGCGCACATCAACCCCACCCACGCGCACCGCGCCGGCGTTCACGTCGTAGAACCGTGCGAGCAGCTGCAGCAATGTGCTCTTACCCGCACCCGACGGTCCGACAACGGCAAGCCGCTGTCCCTCGGGCACGAGCAACGATACGTCGTCGATCACCGTGCGGTCGCCATGTTCGAAGGCGACGGACTCGAACTCCACGTCATGGCCGACCGGCTGAATCGGTTCGGCAGCTTCCGGCAGCGGCTCGGTGCGCAAGACCGTCTCCAGTCCGGCGAGCCCGACACGAGCGCCGCGCATCTGGCCGCCGATTTCCGACAGCGACAGCAGCGGATCCGCGCAGCGGGCGGCCAGCACCAGGATCGCCAAAACCTCTGCTACACCGATATTCCCGCCGAGCGCGAGGTAGGCGCCCAAGGCGAGCAGCGCGGTGAATGCCGCCTGTACCGCGAGCGTCAGGCCCACGATGCCGGGCAGCGCCGACAGCATGGAACGGCGGGACGCGCGCTCGAGTCCGGACAGCGAGTCGTCGAGCAACCGGAAGCGTTCGGCAGTCCGGCCGCCGGCCCGCAGCACCGGCTGGGCCTGCAGGTATTCGATGACTCTCCCCGTGGACTCCTTGGCGCGTTCGGTGCGCTCGGCATCGGCGGCGGCCATCGAGCGGCCCGTCCAGATCTGGATCGCCGCCACGACGGGTACGGCGGCCAGTGCGGCCAACCCCATGTGCCAGTCGAAGGCGAACATCACGACAACGATCGTCAGCGGAGTCACGCTGGCGGAGATCAACGGCGCCAGCAGATGCGCGATCACGCTCATCGCCTGCAGCACACCCTCGCTGGCGAGAACCGACACCTCCCCGACGCGCCCGGCGGTGAACCATCCGAGGGGCAAGCGGGCCAGACGATCGCCGAAACGGTGATAGACACCGCGCAAGAGCGTGGTCCCGACGTGGAAACCGGACAGATCGCTGCGATAGCGCAGCGCCGCGTAGCCCGCGACCGCAGCCCCGAAGGCGATCAGCCAGGGCCAGGCGTCCGAGGGCGTGCTCCCGAACAGTGCCCGCAACACCGGAACCAGCAGCGCGTAGGACAAACCTTCGGCTACCGAGGTTGCCGTCATCAGGGCCACTGTTCGACGCACGGGATGGGCGTACTCATGTCCCAGCACACGCAGCAGCATTCGAATCATCGGGACTCGTCTCCTTGCAATGTCTCATCGGCGAGGTCCGCGGTTACACTCCGCCGGGGCCGGAGCTCACGCCGCAGTACGCTGCCGAGGGTTTCGATCTCGTCGGTGAGCGCCGATCGGTGGGATTGCCAGAATTCGGCGAACTTTCCGTTCCGTGCCAGCAGTTCGGCGGGTTTGCCGCGCTCGACGATCGACCCGTTCTCCAGCATCACGACGGTGTCGGCGTCGGCGATCGTCTCCAGGCGATGGGCGATGACCAGGATCGTCCGATCGCCCTCCAGCGTCGCCAGCGCCCGGCGCACCGCGTGTTCGGTGTGCGGGTCGGCGAAGGCGGTGGCCTCGTCGAGCACCAGAATGGGTGCGTCGGCGAGCAGAGCGCGCGCGATGGAAATCCGTTGCGACTCACCACCGGACAGTTGGACGTCCGCGCCGAGCACCGTGTCGTATCCGTGCGGCAGTTCGAGAATTCGCTCATGAATATTGGCCAGCTGGGCGGCGCGAACCACGTCGTCGCGGTCGGCATGCGGTACGGCCAGCGCTATATTGTCCGCGACCGACGCGCGCAGCAGCCGAACGTCCTGGAAGACGAACGAGACCATCCGGAACAGCTGCCGGCTGCCGAGTTCGCGCAGATCGACACCGCCCAGCAGGACCGAACCGTGGGTCGGGTCGAAGAACCGCGGCAACAGCTGCACCAGGGTGGACTTTCCGCTTCCCGACGGCCCCACGATCGCGGTGACCGTCCCCGGCTCGAGCTCCAGGTCGATCCCGCGCAGCACCTCGTGATCGGCTTCGTAACCGAATCGCACATCACGCAGTTCCACCCGGTGTCCCTGTGGTGCGACCGGCTGCGCGGGTTCCGGGAGCGATTGCACCGCAAGGACTTCCCGGATTCGATCGACTGCGCGGCGGGCGGCCTGCAGATCGTCGAAGCCGTGGCCCAGCGCCGCGACCGGAGCGGTGAGTCCCAGTCCGAGCAGCAGGAAGGGCAGCAGATCCGCCGGGGCCAGAGAACCGCTCGTGATCAGAACCGCACCGCCGATGAGCACGACCAGCAGCACGAACGGCGGCGACAGCACCACCTGCATGCCCGCGGCGATTCCGGCGAGACCGTGCACCATGCGGAGGAACGAGTCCGCGAAATCGTCTGCGGCGGTGCGGAATTTCCGGTGCGCGCGCTCGCCTGAACCGAACGCCTTGACCACCGAGATTCCCTGCACGAACTCGACGGCCGCATTGGCGATCCGGCCCATCCCCGCATCGAACTCCTTCTGCTCGCGCAGCCGGGTCGGGGTCATCATCAGCGGGACCAGTGCCACCGCCAGCGCCACCGGGATCAGCGTGATCAGGGTGAGCCGCCAGTCGATGGTGAACAAGTAGATCAGCGATACCAGCGGCACCACGAACGCGGCGACGAGGTCGCCGGGGGTGTGGGCGATGAACGGGTGCACGGCACTGACGTCCTTGCCAACGACCTTCGCCAGTTCGCCGGTGCTGCGCCGCGAGAACCAGCCGATCGGTACGCGCCCCAGCCGCGCGGCCAGTTGCCTGCGAAACGACAGTTGCACCCGGCTGTCGAGCAGATGCCCGATTCCGGACGACGCGGCCGTGAACAGCAGTCGGACGAGGAACCCGACCGCGCCCGCGATCACGACCAACCAGACGTGACCCTGATCAATCGCACTGGACGACAACATAGTTCGACCCAATTCGACAACCGCCAGCAACGGTGCCAGACCAGCGACAGCGCCGATGATCTGCAGGACGACCACGGCGGCGAGACCGCCTAGATAAGGGCGCAGCAACTGTGCTCCGCTCGGTTCCGCCGAGGAATCGAAATCTGCTGGAGGCGGTGTGGATTGTTTCCTCGCTTCGGCGAGGTCGATGGTGGTCATCGTTCTCCTGTCTTCGTCGATCTCGTCGCGGCAATGCCGCCGCCAGTCCGAGTGCGGTCGTGTGCGCTCAGGAATCGAGCCAGTCAGAGGCGGTCGGTCGGCCGGTGAGCCGGGTGGTTGCGGTGACGACGGCGTGGGCACTCGGCGGTGCCATCGGGTCGCCTGCGGATCGACAGCAAATCTTGACAGTGGAAAGATAGGGCTGAGCGCGCGAACTTGTCAATGTCTAGATTGGTCGGTGGTTCGCATCTCCGGCCAGGGCGCGACGTAGTACGGCGGCGAGTTCGGCGTTCTGCCGCTGGGACACCTCGGCGGACAGGATCGCCTGCGATCCGTGGAACGTGCCCGGCCACTGGTGCAGCTCGACCGGCACTCCCGCATGCAGCAGGCGCAGTGCGTAGTCGACGTCTTCGTCGCGGTTCGGACAGAACTCCGCGGTGGCGATGTAGGCGGGTGGCAGTCCGGACAGTTCGGTGGCCCTGGCCGGGGCGGCGTACGGCGTGGCGGGAGTGGAACCCAGGTAGTGTCCCCACATCTGGGCGACTTTGTCGCGGGTCAGGAACGGCGTATCGGTGAAATGCCGCGCCGACCATGTCTGCTGCCGGTCATCGAGGACGGCTTGGTTGAGCAGCTGGAAGCGGATCGGCGGCCCTTGCTGGTCACGCGCCCGCAACGCCACCGCGGCCGCGATCCCCGCGCCGGCGCTGTGGCCTCCGATCGCGATTCGCGCCGGGTCGATGCCGAGCTGCGACGCGTGCTCGGCCGCCCAGGTCAGCACCGCGTAGACGTCATCGTGCGCGGCGGGGAAGGGGTGTTCGGGCGCCAAGCGGTAGTCCACTGAGATCACTGTCGCGCCGGAGGCGTTGGCGAGCCGCGCGGCCCACGGATGTTCGGTGTCCACATCACCCATGACGAACCCGCCGCCGTGCAGCCACACGATGGCGCCCTGCGCGCCGTGCGACCGATAGATCCGCACCGGCACGTCGAAATCGGCGGGCACCGTGTGGTTTTCGATCTCCAGGTTCGCGGTGTCCGGTACCGGTATCGCGGCGGCGAGCTTGGCGAGGTTCTCGCGGGCGGTGATCGGGTCGCTCAGGTCGGCCGGAGGGAAGAACGGGACGAATGCTTCGAGTTCGGGATCCATGATCATGCCGTCGATGGTCGCGCCCGCCGGGCATGCCGCGCTTCCGGCGAAAGGAGTCGCTGTCTACGTGAATACGCGTACGAAGAGTGCGATCGACTGCGTCAGTCGTCGTAGCCGGCCAGCCGTTGAACGACTACCGGACATTTGCAAGGAGTACGTCGTTGTCGAAGCGGTTCCTGCGCCAATTCTCTGACGCAGAGCGATATCTCATGTGTGCGCGCATCGTGCTCATGGCTGTCGGTTCCGCTCGGGACGGATGAACCGCTCATCGCTACGGGGTGAAATCACTCAGCCCGGTCTGGTAGGCGATGACGACCAGCTGCGCACGGTCGCGCGCACCTAGTTTCACCATCGCACGGCTGACATGCGTGCGTGCGGTGGCCGGACTGAGAAACAACGCGGCGCCGATCTCGTCATTGCTCATGCCCTGCCCCACCAGGGCCAGTACTTCGCGCTCACGGTCGGTCAGCACCGCGAGCCGGTCCTCGGCGGACTTGGCCGCCCTGCGCTGCGCGGTGAACTGGCTGATGAGGCGGCGGGTGATCCGGGGTGCGAGCAGCGCGTCACCGGCCGCGATCACCCGGATGGCGTGCAGGAGTTCGGCTGGGCCCGCGTCCTTGAGCAAGAACCCGCTCGCGCCCGCCTGCAAGGCATCGAAGACGTTCTCGTCGGTGTCGTACGTGGTGAGGATGAGGACCTTGACCCGCTCCATCCCGTTGGCTTCGGCGATCTGGGCGGTGGCGCGTATCCCGTCCAGCCGTGGCATGCGGATGTCCATCAGGACGACGTCCGGCCGGGTGGCGCGGGCCATTTCGACGGCCTCCGCGCCAGTGGTGGCTTCGCCGACCACCGTGATGTCGTCTTCCAGGTCGAGCAGGACTTTGAAGCCGGAACGGACCAGACGTTCATCGTCGGCGAGCAGTACCTTGATCGGTGGCGTGGAGTTCACAAGCGGGATCCGACCGGGGCGAGCGGCAACCGGGCAGTGACCTCGAACCCGCCGTCGGGACGCGACGTAGCGTCGAGTTCACCGCCGAGCAGCTGGCAGCGTTCGCGCATTCCGACGATCCCGCGGCCGGTCGCAGGGGAGCCGGCGGCGCGGGCCGGGATGTGCGCGGGGTCGCGGCGGCCCTGATCGATCACCCGTATCCGCAAGGCATCGATGCCGGGTTCGAGCGCCACCGTCACCCGGGTCGGGCCGACGTGGCGGATCACGTTGGTGATCGATTCCTGCACGATGCGGTACGCCGCGCTGCCGACCGCGCTCGGTAGCGGCGTCACCGGGGAAGTCTGCTCGAAAGCGATGTCGAGCCCCGCATCGCGGGCCTTGCCGACGAGTTCGTCGATCTGATCGAGACCGGGGTAGGGTTCGCGCTCGTCGCCGTCGCGCAGCACACCGAGGATGGCTCGCATCTCGCGGAGTGCCCGCGAACTGGTCTGCTCGATGGTGCGCAATGCTTCGCGGGCCTGTTCCGGTCGCTTGTCGAGCACGTGTGCGGTGACACCGGACTGCACGTTGATGATGGCGATCGCGTGGGCGACGGTGTCGTGGACTTCGCGGGCGATCCGCAGCCGTTCCGCGTCGACGCGCGCCCTGGCTTCCTCGTCGCGGGACCGTTCGGCCAGTTCAGCCCGTTCTTCCGCATCGGCGGCGATGACTCGGCGGGATCGGACGGATTCACCGAGTATCGTGCTGATCACCGACGCGCCGATCCGGAAGAACACCCAGCCGATGGCCACGAGCGGTTCCACATCCGCTGCCGCGATCAGCCAGCCGACGGCGAGAACCGTGATGCCAGCACCGGCGATCATCAGCGATCGCCGACCATCGCCGTACGCGGCGAGGGTGTACAGGGCGACGAAGAGTGCGAGATAGGAAGCCCGGTCGGGGAAGTCGTGACCGAAATAGATCAGGCTGGCCACCGCCGTGACCAGGAACATCAGGACAGGCGACCGGCGGCGGGCGGCGACGGCCACACCACTCACGATCAGCAGCGCATATCCGAAGCCCGAGACCGGCGTCGAGACCGGCTCGAGCGGCACCGGGATCGCGGCACTCTGAACCTGGATCGCGGTAACGAACAGCGCCAGCAGAACATCCGAGAACCAGGCGGGCCGACGCGAGAACCAGGCAGAAAGCTGCCGTGACGCCGCCCGTTGAACCATGCCGTGAGCGTACGGCATCCGCGAGTGCTCGCGCTCCTGCCCGGACACTCGATCGGCTACGACGACCGACGCAGCCGATCGCGATTCTCGTACGCGTATTCGCGTAGACAGCGACTCCCGCTGCCGGAAGCCGAGTATGCCTGGCCGCCGTGACGATTCACAGCATGAAAAAAGCCTTCACCGGCCTGGCGGCCGTGCTGCTGCTCGCCGTCATCGCCCAGTTCTATCTGGCCGCCAGCGGTGCGTTCGACAACGCGCCCGTCGAGGAATCCTTCCAGCCGCATCGCACACTCGGATACGCGATCCTCCTCTTCGCGCTCGTGATCACGATCGCCGCCGCCGTCGCCCGGATGCCGGGACGGATCATCGGGCTGGCCGGACTGGTCACCGGGTTGGTGATCGGTCAGTCGGTGATCCGGGAAGTCGCCAAATCGTTGGGTGATGGCTCGAGCAGCCATTTCGTCTTCGGCGTGCACGCGATCAACGGGCTGGCCATCATCGCCGTGATCGGGATGATCGTGCGGCAATCGCACAAGATTTCGCGGAAACCGGCCGAATCCGCGCGCACGGCGTCATGACGACAGCCACCTGGATGGTCTTAGACCATGCCCTCGCATTGCTGAGCGTCGTCGCGTGGTTCGCGGCAGGCGCCATCATGGCGCTGCGCCGTGCCAGGCCCGCCCTGGCTTTCCTGGTCGTGGCCCTGCTGGTGACGTCGGCCAGGGCCGCGCCGGTGACGGTGCTGGCCGGTCGAGGTTGGTGGTTCGTCCAGGAGAAGGTGCTGCTCGGGCTGCCGATGCTCGCGGTGGCCGCGCTGGCCGCCGCGGTGCTGGCCGGACCACGGCTGCTCGCGCAAGTCACGGATGACCAGCGGCCGGAAACCATCGATGCCGCAGGCGTCGTCGCGCTGCTCACCGCCGCTTACGTCGCGTTGGCAGGTTTCGTGGTGACCTTCCTCGTCGGATACCCCCTCACCGTCGGCATCGCGCTGATCACTATCGCGCTGGTGCTCGCGGGCGCGCTGCTGACCGCGCTGGTGCTCGCGACACCGAACCCGGTCGAGGAACCGGACGCCGATTCGGCCGGGCCGGAGGTTTCGCGCCGTCGCTTCCTCGGCGTTGCCGGTGGGGTGGTTGTGGTCGGCGCGGCCGGTACCGGCGTCGGCCTGTCGGTGCGGCCCGGCGCGTCGGTGGCAGACGGAGGTGGTCCGGGTCCGGCGTCGCACGCGGCTGTATCGGTAACCGAACTGCGTGGCGCCGACACACCGGCACCGGGCGGCATTCGGCGCGAACACGTGTTGGTCGCCCGGAAATCCACCGTGGGCTTGGAGTCCGGAGGCGAGATCGACGCATGGACCTTCGGCGGTACGGTGCCCGGTCCGCCGATCACTGCCACCCAGGGCGATCTGATCGAGGTCACACTGGTCAATCACGATATCGGTGACGGAGTGACCTTGCACTGGCACGGCTACGACGTGCCGTGCGGGGAGGACGGTGCGGCGGGCATCACCCAGGACGTCGTGGCACCCGGCGGCGAGTTCGTCTACCGATTCCGCGCCGAACAAGTGGGAACCTACTGGTATCACACGCATTACGCGTCTCACGTCGGTGTACGCCGGGGCCTCTACGGTGCCCTTGTCGTAAAACCTCGCGATGAATCCGACACGGAATCATTGGATCTCACTCTGCTCGTGCACACCTTCGACGGCACCGCCACGATCTCGGGCGGCGGCGAACACATCGCACGGCCGGGTACCGCGGTACGGCTGCGGCTGATCAACACCGATTCCGATCCGCACAGGTTCGCGCTGGCGGGCACGTCGTTCCGGGTGGCCGCGGTGGACGGCCGCGACCTCGAGCAGCCCGGCGACATCAGCCGGACCGGGCTGCGGCTGCCCGCAGGCGGGCGCTACGACCTCGTGTTCGCAATGCCGAGCACGTCCGTGGCACTGGTACTCGACGACCGCGCCGCCACAGTGTGGTTGCGGCCCCAGGCCGGTGCCTCTGACGACGAGCCCGCCATGCGGGACACCGCGGGATGGCCCGAACTCGACCTGCTGACCTACGGATCCGCGGTCCCTGTCACGTTGCGAACAGGCGTTGCCGACCGGCACTTCACCCTGGTTCTCGACCGCGGGATGGCCATGGTCGACGGATCACCGGCATACGCGCACACCGTCAACGGCCGCGGACACCCGTCGATCCCCGATCAGCTCGTCGCCGAAGGCGATATCGTCCGGTTCACCGTGGTCAACCGGAGCCGCGAGACCCACCCCTGGCATCTGCACGGTCATCCGGTGCTGATCCTGTCCAGGGACGGGACGCCGTCGTCGGGCAGCCCACTGTGGGTCGACACCTTCGACGTTCGTCCTGGACAGGTATGGGAGGTCGCGTTCCGGGCCTCGAATCCGGGCATCTGGATGAACCACTGCCACAACCTGTCTCACGCCCATCAGGGGATGATGCTGCAATTGCGCTACGACGGTGTCACAACTCCATTCGGCGGGATGCACGCAGTCGGCTCGAGCCATAACCACTGACGACCGCACAACCAGGCGTGCTGTCGATGACGCGAACCGCGCGGCGAAATGGTCTCCGCCGGAGGCGCAGGCGGTTGCGGGTCTGTTCGTCGGGCTCTCACTCATCAGCGGTAGTGAGCATCCGGCCGTCGTCGCCCGCCTGCGCCGCCGGGGGTCCGCTGGTCGCGCGGTACGCCGAACGCGCGACCTCGAGTGCCGACAGTGACTCCGGTCATATCGCGCGGCGTGCTGGCCGTCGCGACCTGGCCGATTACCTGAACGTATGTAACTGCCTTGGAAAGTGCGTACTTGTCCCGACTACTCAGACGCACACAGACTCGGTCCGCATTTGTCTGGAATTGGAGTCGCAAATGATCGATCGGGAACGCACCTCGGTGACCGTGCTCGGCACCGGGTCGATGGGCCGCGCGCTCGCTGAAGCCTTCCTCGCGGCAGGGCATCCGACCACCGTGTGGAACCGCAGCCCGCACCGGGCGGCTCCGTTGGTGGCCGCGGGTGCGAAGCAGCAACTCGCCATCGCCGATGCCATCGCCGCCAGCCCGGTGATCATCGCGTGCATGACCACATTCCGAGCGACCCACGACAGCCTGGCTCCGGTGGGAGTGGGGCTCAGCGGACGCACGCTCGTCACCCTCAATAGCGGAACACCCTCCCACGCAAAAGAATTGGCGCAGTGGGCAGCCGATCAGGGGGCGCGCTTCCTCGGCGGCGCGATCAAGAACGTGCCCTCGGCCGTGGGCAAGCCGGACACGTGGTTGTATTTCGGCGGCGAGCAGGCCGCCTTCGACGAGCACGCGCAGACGCTGCGGGTACTCGGCGGCGACCTCGTCTACCTGGGCGCCGAACCGGACCTGGCCGCCCTCTACGAATCCGCCGTGGGCGCCACGTTGCTGCCCGCACTGCTCGGCTTCTTCGAAGGCGCGGCGATTCTGGCCGCGCGCGGTCTGGCGGCCCGCACGATGGTGCCCTATTCGGCCAAGTGGCTACAGATGATCGAGTCGCTACTGCCGGTCATGGCCGAGGAGATCGATGCCAGGGACTACACCCGGCTCGGCTCTTCGATCGCACTGTTCCACGCCGCGATCGCCGATGACGAGCAGCTCGGGACGGAGTCGGGCCTCGACATGTCCTGGCACGCACCGATGCACGACCTGCTGCGTCGAGCGGTAGCCGACGGCCGCGGTGAGCAGAGCATCACGGCACTGATCGAGCTGCTCGCAAAACCGGCCACACAGCGATAGGCCCTGAACCGGTGACTTTTGCTCCACGGTCGCTAGAAATGACCAAGCCGAGGATGACGGCGATCGCGACGGGCGACCGTCCGTCAATGCGTCCGCACATCGGCACTCTCGGACATTCGTGAGGTCGACTGGGATGTCGGCGGGCTGGAACAGTCGCCGTTGTCTTCGGATCAGCGGTGGAGCTGAGAGGGCCAGAGCTGTAACGGCTTTCGGTCCTGGTCGAGGAGATGATCAACTGCATCTATTCCGGACGTTACAGTGATTTCACTAACGAACTATTGTGGTAACAACGGCTGCCGGTGACCCGACAAACCAGTCATGACTCTGAATCCCAAGCAGCTGCAACGCTTTTCGGCCCGTGCCGGTGTCATCGCAGCGGTGACTGCCGCCGGGGTGGTCGGGCTCGCAGCGCCGTCTACCGCCATTCCGCATGACCCAGGCTTTCCGTTCTCGCCGACCCTGACGCGCCTGGTGCCGACCAGCTGTTCCGCGATCATCGACGCGGTCACCGTGCGGCAGGAGAAGCCCGGCTCGTTCGGCGTGCGGGTGAAGGTCACCCAGACCGGGGACAGCTGCTCGGACTGGAAGGTCGCTGTGCGCTTCAAGAACCTGGATACCGGGTACGCGGACGGGCAGCAGCACCGCGTCGTGAACGGTGTCGTCCAAAACACGGTGGACGGCGTGATCGTCGGTTTCGGCACGGCGCCGGGCGTCGGCCGGGTGGAGGCTCGGATCGTCGCGCTGGACTCGAACGACAGAGATATGGAGCAGCTCTCGGGTACGGCGACGTTCACACTGAGCTGAGCACAGATGCCGTGTCCAGAGATCGCTGGCCACGGCACACTCGGCGGTCGGTCACCGTGCAGTATCAGCATGGTGTGGGCACCATTGCGGAACTCGTCCCGCCGCCGTAGCGATCCCGCCTGCACACCTCAGGGACACCGCCGGACCGGCACGTGCCGTCCCACGCCGCAGATGACAGATGGTCGAAGGCAAGCGCGGGATAACGTCCGGTCCGGGGACTATCAATGCGCATTGGCGGATTACCGCTAATAGACTTGACGGATGACATATTGAGATGTCATCATCAATATGGGAAGGCGCCGGAATTCAGGTGTCTATTTGTTTGTCTTCCTCGACATCGGTCGAGTTCGGGTGTAATTTAGGGACTTCGCGCCGGGGCGCGTGCTGTCCAACTCTCGAAATATGAAATGACGGTAAGAAGAGGCACTGTCGGCATGCCGCTTTCTGCCGGTTGTTGTCGAGTCATGTTCGGGCGGCCTCCGGCACGGTGCGTAAATGTGAAATACAGCCCACAGGACAAACAGATACCGTGCCGGCCGCGCGAACGCGCGGGCGGTGCGAGGCGCTGGAAGGACGCATCTTGGCAGTCTCTAGTCAGACCGAGGTCAGTGCCGGAGTACCCGTCGTCAGCGGAGTCTCCGGAGCGCCGAAGCGGGTCTCGTTCGCCAAACTCCGTGAGCCGCTGGATGTTCCGGGTTTGCTGGAGGTTCAGGTCGATTCGTTCCAATGGCTGATCGGTGCGCCTGCCTGGCGCGAACGGGCAGCGGCGCGCGACGACTCACCTGGGAGTGGATTGGAGGAGGTGCTCGAGGAGATCAGCCCGATCGAGGACTTCGCCGCAACGATGTCGTTGACGCTCTCCGACCCCCGTTTCGAGGAGGTCAAGGCCTCGATCGACGAGTGCAAAGACAAGGACATGACCTACGCGGCTCCGCTGTTCGTCACGGCGGAGTTCGTCAACAACAACACCGGTGAGATCAAGAGCCAGACGGTCTTCATGGGTGACTTCCCGATGATGACCGACAAGGGCACGTTCATCATCAACGGCACCGAGCGCGTGGTCGTCTCGCAGTTGGTCCGTTCGCCCGGTGTCTACTTCGACGAGTCCATCGACAAATCCACCGATAAGACGCTGTACAGTGCGCGGGTCATCCCGTCGCGCGGCGCATGGCTGGAGTTCGACATCGACAAGCGCGACACTGTCGGCGTTCGCATCGACCGCAAACGCCGTCAACCGGTGACAGTCCTGCTCAAGGCGCTCGGCTGGACCAGCGAGCGGATCACCGAGCGGTTCGGTTTCTCCGAGGTCATGATGACGTCCCTGGAGAAGGACAACACACCTGGCACGGACGAGGCGCTTCTCGATATCCATCGCAAGCTGCGCCCGGGTGAGCCGCCGACGAAGGAGTCGGCGCAGACCCTGCTGGAGAACTTGTTCTTCAAGGAGAAGCGCTACGACCTGTCGCGCGTGGGCCGGTACAAGCTCGACAAGAAACTCGGCATCCACACCGGCGAAGTGCGCTCACGGGTGCTCACCGAGGAAGACATCGTCACGATCATCGAATACCTGCTGCGCCTGCGCGCCGGTGATGCGGTGATGACCGCGCCAGGCGGCATCGAGGTTCGGGTCGAGGTCGACGACATCGACCACTTCGGTAATCGCCGGCTGCGCACCGTCGGTGAGTTGATCCAGAACCAGTTCCGGGTGGGCCTGTCTCGGATGGAGCGCGTGGTGCGCGAGCGGATGACGACTCAGGACGTCGAGGCGATCACGCCGCAGACGCTGATGAATATCCGCCCCGTCGTCGCGGGGATCAGGGAGTTCTTCGGAACCTCACAGAGTTCGCAGTTCCTGGACCAGCGGAATCCGCTCGCGAGTCTGACCCAGAAACGTCGCCTCTCGGCGCTGGGCCCGGGTGGTCTGACCCGGGAGCGTGCCGGCCTCGAAGTCCGCGATGTGCATTACAGCCATTACGGCCGGATGTGCCCGATCGAGACGCCCGAAGGTCCGAATATCGGGCTGATCGGCTATCTGTCGGTGTACGCGCGGGTCAACCCGTTCGGCTTCATCGAGACGCCGTACCGAAGAGTGATCGACGGGACGGTGACCGACGAGGTGCACTACCTGTCCGCCGACCAGGAAGACCTGCACGTCGTGGCGCAGGCGAATGAGCCGCTCGATGCCGGGGGACGCTTCATTGCCGCGCGAATCGCCGTGCGTCGCAAGAATTCCGAGGTCGAGCTCGTTGACTCCGCCCAGGTCGACTATATGGATGTGTCGCCGCGTCAGATGGTGTCGGTGGCGACCGCGATGATTCCGTTCCTCGAGCACGACGACGCCAACCGCGCCCTGATGGGTGCGAACATGCAAAAGCAGGCGGTGCCGCTGATCCGTTCCGAGGCGCCGATCGTCGGCACCGGCATGGAGCTGCGCGCCGCGATCGATGCCGGAGATGTCGTGGTCAACGACAAGCCCGGTGTGGTCGAGGAGGTCTCCGCCGACTACATCACCGTCATGCACGACGACGGCACCCGCAAGTCGTATCGAATGCGCAAGTTCGCTCGTACGAACCAGGGCACCTGCTCGAATCAGCGTCCGATCGTGGACGAGAGTCAGCGGGTGGAGCAGGGTCAGGTGCTGGCCGATGGTCCGTGCACCGAGAACGGTGAGATGGCTCTGGGTAAGAACCTGCTGGTGGCGATCATGCCGTGGGAGGGCCACAACTACGAGGACGCGAT
>NZ_JADLQX010000232.1 GCF_015477605.1 Nocardia amamiensis | reverse complement strand
GACCGCAGGCCGCGACCAGTGGTGGCACGACACCGTCGCGGTCGCCTCCCCCACCCACGAACCGCAAGCCTTCGACGCCGAGCACCCCCTGTTCATCCTCTACACCTCCGGCACCACCGGAAAACCCAAAGGCATCCTGCACACCACCGGCGGCTACCTCACCCAAACCGCCTACACCCACCACCACGTCTTCGACCACAAACCCGGCCACGACCTCTACTGGTGCACCGCCGACATCGGCTGGGTCACCGGCCACTCCTACATCGTCTACGGCCCCCTGGCCAACCGGGCCACCCAAGTGCTCTACGAGGGCACCCCGAACTTCCCCGACGAGCACCGCCACTGGCAGATCATCGAAAAGTACGGCGTCACCATCTACTACACCGCCCCCACCCTCATCCGCACCTTCATGAAATGGGGCCGCGAGATCCCCGACGCCCACGACCTGTCCAGCCTCCG
>NZ_JADLQX010000231.1 GCF_015477605.1 Nocardia amamiensis | reverse complement strand
GGGGCTTGCGACCCGCGCCAGGAGCCCGGATGCGCTGGGTCGGTGCGGTAGTCGCGGTCAGTTCGGAGATACCGCGCGTGACGGTGGCAGTGCTGGCGCCGGAGGCGGCGGCCACCACGGTAATCCCACCGTGGCCCATCGCAATCGCCTCGCTGGCCAGGTAGAGCCGGCGACGGCGTTCATCCAGATGCGGCAGGAGCCGTTCGAACTTGACCCGCAACTCAGCAGCGGATAGACAATCTCGCGGACGACACATACCCAAGTTTCCCGCCGCCACCCGGCACGTCGACCCAAAGATCAACTCCAACAGTATTTTACGGACAAGCCCCCGGCCGTACGGAGAATTGCCAGATCGGGGTGTTTCTGGCGTACGCGTCCAAGCACGGCCACGCTCTGATCGACCGTGAACTCTATGTTCCCGAGTCGTGGACAGCGGATCGAGACCGCTGTCGCGCCGCCG
>NZ_JADLQX010000230.1 GCF_015477605.1 Nocardia amamiensis | reverse complement strand
TGAATCTCCCCGGGTTCCGTGCGCACCGCGTTATCTGTCTCCGGCAGGTTGTTCGGAGCAGGTGGAATAGTAGTCGTCTTCGTATTCGATCGGTGGTCGGCGGCCGAGCCGGTGCATCAGCCGGGAGTTGTTGAACCAGCTGACCCATTCGTGGGTGAGTAGCTCGACATCCGCCAGCCGATGCAGAGGACCGCGCCGGAACGGCGAATCATCACGCACCGCCTCGGTCTTATAGAGTCCGATCGTGGTCTCGGCGAGGGCATTGTCGAAGGCGTCCCCGACCGAGCCTATCGACGGACGCAGGCCCGAAAGCATCAGTGTCTCACCGAATTTCACCGATGTATATTGCGACCCGGCGTCCGAATGATGAATCGTGGACCCGGTCCACGGCCGCCCCTGACGCCGCCGCAGCGCGGCGGCCTGACGGATCGCCGATTCCACGAACGCGGTCTGTTTGCTGG
>NZ_JADLQX010000229.1 GCF_015477605.1 Nocardia amamiensis | reverse complement strand
GAGTCTTCAACGGAGAGTTTGATCCTGGCTCAGGACGAACGCTGGCGGCGTGCTTAACACATGCAAGTCGAGCGGTAAGGCCCTTCGGGGTACACGAGCGGCGAACGGGTGAGTAACACGTGGGTGATCTGCCTCGCACTTCGGGATAAGCCTGGGAAACTGGGTCTAATACCGGATATGACCACGGATCGCATGGTTTGTGGTGGAAAGGTTTACTGGTGCGAGATGGGCCCGCGGCCTATCAGCTTGTTGGTGGGGTAATGGCCTACCAAGGCGACGACGGGTAGCCGGCCTGAGAGGGCGACCGGCCACACTGGGACTGAGACACGGCCCAGACTCCTACGGGAGGCAGCAGTGGGGAATATTGCACAATGGGCGAAAGCCTGATGCAGCGACGCCGCGTGAGGGATGACGGCCTTCGGGTTGTAAACCTCTTTCGACAGGGACGAAGCGCAAGTGACG
>NZ_JADLQX010000228.1 GCF_015477605.1 Nocardia amamiensis | reverse complement strand
GCGCCTGGTCCGGGTGCTGGAAGCCCTGCTCGGCGACCCGGACGTCCTGGTCGGCGACATCGATATCCTCGACGCGGACGAACGGGCCCGGCTGCTGGTCGAATCCGGCGTCGCCGCAACCTCTGCCACGCCGGAGCCGCTCGGCCGGGTCGGCGCGCACACAGTGGCCAAGGTGCTCGCCGAGGTCGTCGAGGAGGACCCGGAGGCGCCCGCAGTGCTGGCCGGAGACGACGAGGTCGCCTACCACGTCCTGGATCGGCGTTCCTCGCAGCTGGCCAGGTTGCTCATCGATCGCGGTGCCGGACCGGGCGACGTCGTCGCGGTGGCGCTGCCGCGCTCGGTGGACGCCGTGGTCGCGGTGTGGGCGGTGCAGAAGGCCGGTGCGGCCTGCCTGTTCGCGGGTGACCGCACGGCCGACGAGCTGACCGCCGCGGGCGCCGGATTCGGGATCACCCGGGAGCCGCTG
>NZ_JADLQX010000227.1 GCF_015477605.1 Nocardia amamiensis | reverse complement strand
GCCAGCAGTCGCTGCGCACGATCTTCCCCGAGTCCGGCGACGGCGGCTACCAGCAGGTGGTTCCGGTCGACCAGGTCGATCTCGGCATCGCGGTGCAGCCGATCGACGAGGCCGAATTGTACGGCGCCCTGGCCGAATTCGCCGCGCGCGGCTTCGACGTGACCTTCGAGCTCCCGATCCGGGTGCGCATCTATCAGGTTTCAAGTGGGGGAGTGGACGTTCGCAGTTCCAGCGCCGATGGAGTCGATCACGCAGTGGCGGTGGTGTTACACCATATAGCGGTCGACGGCTTCTCATTCGGCCCGTTCTCTCGGGATCTAATTGGGGCTCACCGGGCCCGTGCCGCGGGCGAGGCGCCGAACTGGGCGCCGCTGCCGGTGCAATACCAGGACTTCAGCGTGTGGCAGCGCGAGTTGCTCGGCGCCGAAGCCGACCCCGGCTCCATGGCGGCGCGCGAAATCGCCTATTG
>NZ_JADLQX010000226.1 GCF_015477605.1 Nocardia amamiensis | reverse complement strand
GGTCTGCCGATTGAAGGCGATCAAGCGCAGGTGCTTTGGCCGGGCCAACTTCGATCTCCTGCGACGCCTCGTGCTCCTCAGTTGACCACCACCCCCGGCAAGATCACCAAGTTTGTGCCTGAGCCAGATCTCGATGACCGTTGACACTCGTCCAGAGCGCGACTGAGATCGGTGTGAGCCAGAAGCCGTCGAGGGTGCCGGGCCCCCCTGGTCGAAGGCACCTGACACTGCGAACAGTGCGACAAAGGTATACGCGGTGTCCGCTGCAGGCCAGGCCGGGCCGAAGCCCCGTGTCATCTGATCGATCTGTGACCGTCGATCCGCACAAAACCGCTGCCTATCACGGTGAACCGCCCCGACTTTCCGGCCGGCTTCATGGTTGAGTCATCACCGGCTGGGATGGCTGTTGTTGAGCGTAATAGGAGGCCTCGTACTCGGCGGGTGGGACGTGGCCGAGCAGGCTGTGCAGCCG
>NZ_JADLQX010000225.1 GCF_015477605.1 Nocardia amamiensis | reverse complement strand
ACAGCTCCCATACCGAGAAGTCGAAGGCGTAGCTGTGGAACAACGTCCAGGTGTCCTCGGGCCCGAAACCGAAGTCGCGGTCGGTGTTCGCGAACAACCGCACCACGTTGCGGTGCGCGACCGCGACGCCCTTCGGGCGGCCGGTCGAGCCGGAGGTGTAGATCACGTACGCGACGTTGTCCGGCGTGAGCGCGGCATTCCGGTCGCCGTTGGTGATCGGCGCGTCGTCGGCGTCCTCGATATTGCCGGTCTCCACCGCGAAGCCGTCCAGCACCACGGCGGGCAGCCCGTCCGGAACCGCCACCTGCACCGTGGAATCGAGCACCACGCTGGTCGGCCGGGAATCGGCGAGCACATAGGCGATGCGGTCGGCCGGGTAGGTCGGATCCACCGGCACGTAGCCCGCACCGGTCTTCACCACGGCCAGCAGCGCGACCACCAGGTCCAGCGACCGCGGCAGGATCACCGCGACCAGCGTCTCCG
>NZ_JADLQX010000224.1 GCF_015477605.1 Nocardia amamiensis | reverse complement strand
ACGCTACTCGAATTCAGCGAATCGCGTCTCTAGGCAAATTTCAGAGTTTCTCTCGTCCGAGACCCCGCGACCCGCGGAAACCGGCAGTCTTGGGCTCCGAAACCCCGGAATTATGCGGAACGCAGGATAGACGAAGCGACCGCCGCGTTTGGCGACCTCGCGGGAGATCGTCGAGGGCGCTCGTCCCAGGCCGCGGGCGATACTGCGCAGCGAATCCCCGGCCGCCAATCCACGTGAGATCTCTTCGCGTTCAGTCAGACTCAGATGACGGCCGTTGCGGCGGCGCGGGACGGGCCGGACGCCTCCGCACCGTTTGAGGAGTTCGCGCACTGTTGAGGGATGTCGGCGCATCTCCCGGGCTAGTACTGCAACGACACTTGGTCGGGTTGGTGCTGGTAGATCTGTTGCGTGTTGTTGGATCGTGTTGTGGCCGAGTTGGATTCGTTGATGTGCCGGGTGGGTTGGCGGTTCGCGCGGTCGGAGCCGC
>NZ_JADLQX010000223.1 GCF_015477605.1 Nocardia amamiensis | reverse complement strand
CGGGCCACGTCCAGGGCGACGTTGCCGACGCCGAGGACGGCGACCTTCTCCGCGTCCAGCGGCCAGCTGCGCGGCACGTCGGGGTGGCCGTCGTACCAGGACACGAAGTCCGCGGCGCCGTAGGAGCCGTCGAGGTCGATGCCGGGGATGGGCAGGGCGCGGTCGGCGTTGGCGCCGGTGGAGAAGATCACCGCGTCGTAGAAGGCGCGCAGGTCATCGAGGGTGATGTCGGTGCCGTAGTCGATGTTGCCCAGCAGCCGCACCTGGGGCTTGTCCAGCACCTTGTGCAGGGCGGTGATGATGCCCTTGATCCGCGGGTGGTCGGGCGCGACGCCGTAGCGGATCAGCCCGAACGGCGCGGGCATGCGCTCGAACAGGTCGATACCGACCTCGGCATCGCTGGGAGCGGAGCCTGCGGAGCGACCCGGCAACGCCTTCATCAACGCGTCGGCGGCGTAGATCCCGGCCGGTCCGGCGCCCACGATCGC
>NZ_JADLQX010000022.1 GCF_015477605.1 Nocardia amamiensis | reverse complement strand
CACCACCCTCGGCTGAGCGCTTGCTCTCGGTGACCGGCCCGCGTCACCACTTCACCATCGGCAGTGGTGACGTGGGGTCGGTCCGCAACCGCCGCACGGCCAGACGCACCAGCGCGCGATGAAAGCCATACGCTCACAGTCAGTCCCGGACGCCGACCATCTCCAATGCCTCCGGCACGGCGATCGGCTCGTAGTCGGGCGAGGTGTCGCTCAATACTTTGAGGGCGGTGTGGGCCAGGTGGCTGGCCATGCGGGCTCGAGCCACGGCTTTGGTCCCCTCCTCGAGCGCGGACAGAATCTGCGCGTGCTCCTGATCACCAGCCTTGTGCCAGCTGTTCGGCTCGCCACCCTGGTAGATCCGGATGTACCGGACGCACCGGTCGGCCAGCTGACGCAACTGCTTCTGCATCGTGTCGCTGGCGCCGCAGGTGACGGTGCGATGGAACGCCGAGTGGATGACGAACCAGCGCTCGGTCTCGCCGGCCTCCGCGGCCACTCGCATGGCTGTCAGTTGCTCAGCCGCCTGCTGGCGGGCGTCGGCGTCGAAGTTGCCCACAGTCATGGCCACGGCCAGCGACTCGAGCACGATTCGGCTCGCATAGATTTCATCGAGCTCACGAGGGTCGAGCATGGAGACGCGGGTGCGCTGGTTCGGTTCGATCTGGACCAGGCCCTCCTCTTGCAGCATCCGCAGCACCTCGCGCAACGGCGTGCGGCTGACGCCGAGCTGCTCGGCCAGCGATACTTGCGAGAGCTTCGTCCCAGGTCGCAGCGTGCCGTCGAGAATCCGCTCGCGCAGGTAGGCGTGTACATGCGGGATCGCCTGGCGTGCTTCGGGAAGCTCCACTTTGGTGATGTGCGGGACGAGCACTTTGCGACTCATGGCCATAGCTTAAGCGATGTGTATACATATTCCTTCTTTTTCGCATGAGCCTCCGGTAAAGTGCATACAGTATTGCGGGGTCTCGACGTCTGCGAAGCACTCCCCATCCCCGCACGGAACCCGTGAGGACGTGACAAATGTGAGAACTATCGGTGTGATCGGCCTGGGCAAGATGGGCCTGCCCATCGCTGAGAACTTGCTGGGCCGCGGCTTCGACGTCGTCGGGTACCGGCGCAGCATCGAGTGCCCCGAACTCGAGGCCGCGGGTGGCGCCGTCGCGTCGTCACCAGCGGATCTGGCCGCCTCGTGCGAGGTCATCGTGTCGATCCTGCCGACCGCGGACGACGTCGAGCACGTCATCCGCGGGCCCGAGGGCACGCTGTCGACGATGCGCCCCGGGACGGTCCACCTCGAGATGAGCACGATCCCGGTCACGAGCAAACTTGGACTGATGCGTCAGCTCGAGCACGTCGGGGCCACCATGCTCGACTGTCCGATCAGTGGTAGCCCCGGAATGGTCGGCCCGCGTCTGGCCACCGTCTTCGCCTCTGGAGCAACGGAGGCGATCGATCGAGTGGCCGATGTCCTGGACGCCATCTCGGGGCCCTGGGTCAGAACCGGTGACTTCGGCACCGGCACTCACCTGAAGTACATCTCCTCCATGCTGGTGGCGACCCATACGGTTGCGGCTGCGGAAGCGATCGTGCTGGCCCGCCGCAACAACTTGGACCTGGACATGGTCCAGCGGACCCTGGAGAAGTCCATCGCGGGCTCGGCGCTGCTCGAGCAGCGAGGTCCGCTCATGGCGCGCCGCGCATGGCTGCCGGCCCCCGGGCCCATCGCGACGTTGCACGAGATCCTCGACCAGATCGAGGTGCATTTGCACGATCTCGGCGAGCATCGGCCGGTGTTCAAGGCAGCCAAAGCGGTGTTCGACCAGGCCTTGGCCGATGGCTGGGGCGAGCTCGATATAGCCAGCGTGCACGACCAGATTTCCACCGAAGACGCTCTCATGCGAGGAGTCAGTAAATGATCTACGTCACCCACCGCCTCCCGGTCAACGAGCTGGGCGAGCCCACACTCGATCGAGCTGCCGTGTGGCAGGGACTGGTCATGAAGGCCAACAACGCGCTGCCCTTCGTGCCGATCATGACGCACTGCGAAGTCACCGCTCGCCTCGACGACGAGACTTTCGAGCGCGAGATCGAGCTGTTCGGCGACCTCTACATCGAGCGGATCGCCCTGCAGCCCCAGCGGCGGGTGGTGTTCACGCGCCTCTCGGGTCCGGTCCTCGGCACGATCGTCAATGACATCGAGGAGGACGCGGGCGAACTGTTCCTCCGGTTCAGCTTCGCGCTGGTGCTCGACGGCGTCCAGAGCGGTTCTCCCGAGGAGTCGGCGTACGCCGACGAGACCACGACCCAGTACATAGCGGCCGTCGGCGCCACGCTCAACGCCATGCGCCGCGTCGCGCGCGGAGAAGCGCCCGTCCCGTCGCCCGCGATCTGACTTCCCCTCGACCGCCCTTCATCGGCAGGTGGCCCGGCTCAGCGAGCCGGGCCACCTGCCGTTTTGCGCAGCAGGTGCGCTCCCAGCCGGGGCAGCAACTCCGGCTTGACGGCCTGCCAAGAGCGGATCTCCTCTGCCGACAGGGGTGCGGCGGGTTCGCCCTTCATCTGGAGCCAGACGGTGCATGCTGCCGCCAGCACCGACATTGCGGCCACTGCCGTGGCCGGGTCGCTGCCCATCGCGATCGCACCGTTGCCACGCAGAATCATCGCGTCCGCCGACCTCATCGCCTCGGCGAGCCTGCGGCCTCGGTCGGCCTCGCGGACCAGCAGCGCGGACGGATACACCGGAATGGAGTCGCCGAGCCAGCACGCCTGACCATGTGTCGGGGCGACGCGGTCGGTGCGCATGCCGACGGCCAGCGACGCCGCCGGCTGCGCACGAGCGATCGCTCCGGTCGCTGGGTAGCGCTGGTAGAGAGCCAGATGGGCCCATGCCTCGGCCGGGCACCCGGATGGCAATGCCGTGGCGGTCAACGGGATGCGGAGGCAGTCCGAAGCCGCGACGGTCTCCAAATCGGCGGCAGGGGTGATGACCATGTGGTCGACGTCCCTGGCGGACACATGCCCGAACGCGTCGACGAGCCCCAACGCGGCCAAGGCTCGCGCCGCGTCGGCAACTTGGATTGTCGCCGTGGTCACGACGCCACCATTCTGTTCTCCAGTCGGCCGATGCCGTCGATCTCGGTGACGACCAGGTCGCCGACGTGCAGGAAGGTTTTGTGCGGCATGCCGACCCCGGCCGGCGTTCCGGTCAGGATGATGTCACCCGGCTCCAGTGTCAGGACCCGGCTTGCGGCGGCGATCAGCCGTGGCACCGTGATCACCATGTCGGCGGTGGATGCTTCCTGTTTGATCTCCCCGTTGACGGTCAGCCGAAGTGTGAGGTCGTGTGGGTCGCCGATCTGCCAGCTGGGAACGATTCCAGGGCCCAAAGGGCAGGATCCGTCAAATGCCTTGTGCTGGAACCAGTCCCAGCCGAACGGCGGGAGGACCGCATCCTTCCTCGGGAACCGTCCGCGCGCGGACAGGTCGTTGGCGACGGTGTAGCCCGCGACGTGCTCGAGGGCTGTTCGCTCGTCGATATCGCGCCCGCCCGTGCCGATGACGACGGCCAGCTCGGCCTCCCAGTCCACGTCTGCGTTATCCGGCAGCCGCACGTCGTCGTGCGCGCTCACCACTGTCGTCGTCGGGGGCTTGAGGAAGAAGAACGGCTCGCCGTCGGAATCCGGGCGCTGTGTGCCCATCTCCTGCGCGTGTCCGTAATAGTTCGCCCCGGCGCAGAGGATCTTGCGGGGGTAGGTGAGGGGGGCGATCAGATCGGCGTCCGGCGCGACCTCGAGTGCCGAGAGCTGGAGATTCTGGAGCAGTGGCGTGAACTCCTCCCACCGATCGAACACTTCCAGGAGGGTACGACCCGACAGCGGCTGCGGCGCTCGACTGACCTTGCCGTCCGCGAGCACGCCAATGCTCGGCTCGGCTCGGTTGTTCTCGACGAATTGGACGAGACACCAACGCTGCGACGACATGGAAACCCCTTAAAATCGGTGAACTCCCTAAAGTGCACACACTTTTGCGGGGGTTGTCAAGCTCGCTCGCTCGGCGTGCCCGCTGCTCTGCTGCACTACGGGCTGCAAAGGCCCTCATGAGAACGGTCACGACTTCTATGCCGGTTTCGGGCTGCACGTCGCCGAGCGCGACGATGCGCTCGCCCTCCGATGTGAAGGACGGGAAACGGATCAGGATCAGGCGCTGCGGCCGTTGAACTCACCGTGGACACCCTCTCCCCACTCCCCTGCACGTCATCGAAGATCGCCCGCCAATCGGCCACCTGATCATCGGCCCCGCCCCGGCCGCCGGACCGGCCCTCCGCATCGACTCGCGCCCCCGCCATCATCCGTTCCCGGGGCCACGGCGTCGCTGTCGGGGACGAGATAGGCCACAGGCCGCGTTGTCCCGGGCGAGTCTTCTTGCGCCACGATCGCCGATTCGCGACCCGGCATGCGGTCAGTCCGGCCTCGACTTCTCCAGGCAAACCGGAACCCACCAATCTGGCTCTGCGACAAGCTGTGCAGCAAACCATGTCTGGTCGTAGTGGACCTGACGGGCTGCCGACAGCGGAGCCGCACGTCCCGCTCTCCGCTCGGAAATGTCTTGGTGCTTCACGCTGGTGACCTCGGATCTCGCACCGTAGCTGATGGTTCGCCACTCAGCCGTGATAGTCCCGCTCGGCATTCCCAATGCTGGAGTCGGTCCTTACGGCGGTGCTGAGACAATCTGACGGTGAACGAGAAAGTGTCCGCCGAGATGTCCTCTGGCACATTCGATTACGACGACCAATTGCCGAGGCTCCCGATCCCGATGTTAGAGGAGACGTGCGAGCGGTTTCTCGAGCGGTGTTCGCCGTTGCTGACCGACGAGGAACTGACTGCCACGGCAGCGACCGTGGAACAGTTCCTCGCGCCGGACAGTCCGGCACGGACGTGGCAGGGCGAGATCGAACGATTCGATCGGACGCTCGGAGTCCACAGTTGGCTCGACGCATTCTGGACGTCTCGCCATCTCGGCTACCGGGACAGTATCGCCTTCAACGCGAATTCCTTCTTCTTGTTCACGGACTCCGAGCATGGGCAACTCGAACGTGCCGCCGAACTGATCGTGCGTACCGCCGCGTACAAGCTCGAACTGGATGCCGAGATGGTATCGCCCGTGATGCTACGCGGCCGGCTGCTGTCCATGCATCAGAACAGGTCCCTGTTCTCTACCACCAGGATCCCCGGCATCGAATGCGACGCCGTGCGCTCCGCCTACAGTGCCGCGCAACCCGGCCCGTCGACGGCCCGGCACATCGTCGTCTTTTTCCGTCGTCATGCGTTCCGAATGGACATCTTCGCAGCTGACGGCACCCCGCATCCGGTCGAGGACCTGATCGCCGGGCTGGACGCGATCAGGGAAGCTGATCCGGCCGCTGAGCCGTCGCCGGGAGCGCTGACAACCAAACCGCGCGCGGCATGGGCGACGACCCGCCAGGCCCTCATCGAAGATCCGGACAACGTCGCCGCACTCGAGACGATCGAAACGGCATTGTTCTGTCTCGCGCTCGAGGACTTCGCGCCACAAGACGAACTCTCGGCGTGTAACCAGCTCATGCATGGTGACGGCGGGAACCGCTGGTACGACAAGGCGTTGACGTTCATCGTGTTCGCCGATGGTCGCGCAGGCATCAATATCGAGGAGTCCGGCCTGGACGGAACCACCGTGGCCAGCTTCTGCGACACAATTCTCGCGAGTGCGACAGCCACCTCAGCGGACAAGCCCGGCCGAGCGCCAGCGATATCACCGATCGAATTCCGTTTCAACGGAGACCTGCAGCAGGAAATTCGGCTGGCCTCAGACGATTTCGAGAAGCAAGCGAGCGAGACCGCCACGGGGGTTGTGACGTTCGACGACTTCGGCTCGGACACAGCCAAACGTCTCGGAATATCACCGGATGCGTTGGTTCAAGTGGCTTACCAACTGGCTCATCAACGGTCCAGGGGTTTTCTCGGCACCACCTACGAATCCGTCGCCGTGCGGCATTACCGCCACGGCCGCACAGAGGCCCTCCGGGCGGTCACCCCCGAAGTCGTTCGCTTCGTGGCGTTGATGAACGACTCGACCGCCACAGCCACCGCTCGGGCCGAAGCGCTACGTGCGGCGGCGGGGGCACACGTCGCTCGCACCAGAGACTGCCAGGCGGGGCGTGCTCCTGAGCGGCACCTCGTCGAGCTACAGCGAATCCAGCGGCACCGCGGTGATGAGCCGCTCGCGATCTACGAATCCCCTGGCTGGCGGATTCTGCGTGATGACTATCTCAGCACCAGTTCCGTGTCATCGGTCAATGTTCGATTCTTCGGTTTCGGGCCGACGACCGCCCAATGCATCGGGATCGGCTACATCGTGCAGCCTGGCGGCCTCAATATCTATCTCAGCGCACATAAGGGCATTGAACAACATATGCACCAATTTGCGAACGCTATCTCTGTCACTATCCCAGAGTTGTGCGACCTGCTCGAGACGGCATCCGTCGCCTAGCATTGCGTGTCCATGAATGACTCGTCGAATAGATGTCACGATGAGATGCGCAATAAGCTACGTGAGGAAACGATCCACACAGCCGGGCACTCGGAAATGCGGCAGTTTCCGCATGACAGTCGAAGAAGCGGTGTATATAGGTTACGAAGACATGGTGGAGAACATGGGAAGAAAGTATTCCTGATCAAAATAGCGCCAATTACTTACAGGGGCAAAAGTTCCACCCGAGGTGAGTGGGAGTGAAAGCCTACCGAGTACTTTTGGCGAACCGGACAGTACGGAATATGGTGTTGTTCAGTCTACTGTTCCGGATCGTTCTCAACACCCAATCCCTGTTGTTGGTAATGCATGTGCGGCATACGTTGCATCTCTCGTACGCTGCCGCGGGCCTATTGAGTACGGTGGTCTACCTATGTATGGCCGGCACCGAGTTGCGGCGCGGCCCGCGGCTCGATCGATCGGGCTTACGGCCCACCATGGCTCGAGCGATCCTGATAAACGGGGTCTGTTGGGTGATCGCACCATTCGCTCCGTTTCCGCTGTTGCTGTTGCTCGCAGCGCTGGCGGGATGGTCCGAAATACCGGTCATCAATGTCGCAAAACAGGCCATTACCGTCGCCACGACCGAACGCGAGCGGCGACCGGCGCTCGCCGCGTACGAGGTGACCGCCGATGTGTCGCTTTTGGTCGGCCCGCCGCTGGGTGTCGCAGCAATAAATATTTGGGACACGGACGTGGTGCTGTTCGTGGCCCGATTGGTGGCCGTGGGTTGCGGGTTCGCGTTATTGAGCCTGAACCCACCGCTGCGAACCGAGGCGAGCCAAGCGGCCCGGCGTATCCCACGGCGATCCTGGTTACAACCCGGGTTCGTGGCGGCATGTGTCGGATACGCCGCAGCCGCTGCCGTCCTTTGTGCGCAGGAACTGATTGTCATCACGGCCATGCACGATTTCCACGCCAAGCATGCAATTGGACTGGTGCTAGCCGTCGGCGCAGCCGGTGCAGTGGCCGGTGGGTACGGTTATGGCGCAATCTCCAGAACCATCTCGCCGTATGTTCTGCTGGTCGGACTCGGAATCAGCATGTTGCCTTGCGCCTTCGCATCCGGACCGGTTTCGCTGGCCATAGCCGTTTTCATAGTCGGCGTCCTGGGCGGTGCTGTTTTCCCGGCCAGTACCGATCGGATGAATGACATTGTATCCAAGGATGCACTCGGTGAGGCCCTTGGCTTTCATTTCAGCCTGATGTGGGTTGGCGTAGCTATGGGAAGTATCGTGGCGAGCCAGGCTGTCAACTTCGCCGGTTCATCAGGAGGCATCCTATCCGCGGCCGCAATCGGTATCGGCGCGGGAATCGGGCTGGGCCGGATTGCGGCGCGTGCCGCCCCCATGCCCGGGGTGCAAGTGAGTCGAGCACTCATCGTCACCGCCTCGAGGCGGATGCTGGACATCGCGCAGATTGCCCTTGTCCGCAATACCGATGGTTCACTAGACATTTGGCTCGGTGGTAAGAACACCCCCGAGAAAAAGGCGAAGTCGTCGGTTCTCGGACAACCCAACCAAGCGGAATTCCCGGTCGTATCATCAATGGATTCCGAAGCCGTCGGACCTGGTCAAACCGGGGTGCGACGCCTCCGGACACCGTGGACCGAGGCTCCGCCACCGCGCGAGCGAAAAGGCTCACCATGGAGTCGACCATCAGGTTGACTCCCAGGTTTCGCTAATTGCTGTGGCTATCCGGCTATCGCCGAGTGAACGTCCGATACGCCAGCAAATCCACCGGCGCCTGCATGCAACTACCACCTCAAAGGTTTACCAACCGTGACATCTATCAGTACGCACACTTCAAATTTTCCGAATTCGCTCGGACACACAACTAGTACAACGTATGAGCGACGTAGCCTCGATCGAGCCGTAAACCTATCAGACGCCCATTGCCGTCAACCGCTGACGTCCTCGCAGTTAGAAATTGTCGAGCGTTTTCCAGAGCTCTTCTTCGAGTCGCGAAAGCAATCGCAGTCAGTGCTGGAGGAGGCGTTCCTCACCGCGTTTCTGCGCCTGGCCGGCGAGCCGATGCATCAGGATGTGTCCAGGTATATGCTGTCGTATTCCGCATCGTCCGCAATAACGATGGTAGTAAGCCACTGCGCTCGCGCAGGCAAGCGAGTTGCCCTGATCGAGCCGATTTTCGACAATATTTCATCGATCTTGCGCCGAGAGAATGTCGAACTCGTGCCGCTGCCGGAACGGGATTGCGCCGTCGAACAACTGCCTGTGGCGATGGCTCGGCTCGATCCGGCGGTAGTCTGGCTGGTCTCGCCGAACAACCCCACCGGTTGGACGCTGTCCGAACCGGAGTTCAGAACGCTGGTTCAGTGTTGCGCCGACCGTCGTTGCACCCTGGTTCTGGACTCGTCTTTCCGATTTTTTTCACCTCCGCCGATCGGTTGGTCGCAGTACGAGATTCTGGAGGAATCGGGAATCTCCTATATTGTGCTCGAAGACACCGGCAAGACCTGGTCCACCAGTGAAATAAAGGTCGGATTGACGGTATGCAGTCCGGATATGTACGCAGATATGTACCGGCTGCACGACGATCTGTTGCAGAGCGTCTCTCCTTTTCATCTGAGGGTGCTGACGGAATTCATCGAGGACAGTTCGAGAAATGGCATAGAGCACAGTGTCCTGCCTTCCGTGCTACAGAACCGGGCTATCCTCCGGTCGATTCTGTCGGAGGAATTCGAATTCACTACCGACTTGCGATCGCCTATTTCGGTGGACTGGCTGCTCCACCGGGAGGGACTCGATAGCGAGGCCTTCGTTCACGAGGCTATTCGGCAGGGGGTGCACGTTCTACCCGGAACAAATTTTTTCTGGAATCAGCCGGAGCGCGGGCGAAAGTTCGTTCGCGTTGCCTTGGCCCGCGATCCGCAGCTGATGCAGGAGGGTGCGCAGTTGCTGCGGGACACCGCACTCCGGCTCGCCGCGAAGGATGCGTGACTATGAGCGCTCAATCGAGCCGTTATCGTACCTTGCTCACCGGGCCTGATTTGGCGCCAGCCGATGTCGAATGGCTGCGGCAGCAGAATCTCGAGGTCGAAGTTTGTCGCTTCGACCTATCGGAAATCGAGTTGGCGCGCGCTCTGGCGGGCAAGGACGCATACATTCTCGGTGGTATCGAGCGTGCGACCGCTGCCGCGTTGTCCACTGCCGACGACCTCAAAGTCATAGCATTCATGGGTGTCGGGTATCACGCATACGTCGATACTGCGGCAGCGACTGCGGCGGGAATTGTGGTGACCAATGCGCCCGGAGCCAACGCGCGTGCGGTCGCGGAATTCGCGATCGGTCTCATGCTCGATGCCTGGCGCAGGATCACGGACCTGACGATGGAAACGAAGGCCGGTCGATGGCACGAGGTCAAGGGACGCAACCTTTATGCGAAGACGCTGGGCATCGTTGGAATGGGGACCATCGGCACTATCGTCGCCCGGATAGCGGCCAACGGGTTCGGGATGCGAGTGGTCTACGTGAGCCGAACAGCCAAACCGGAACTGGAACGAGACATCGCCGCTCGCCGGGTTGAGCTACCTGAGCTGCTTGCCGAGTCCGATGTCATCAGTCTCCATGCTTCATACGGACCGCAGACACACCGGATAATCGGCGAAGCGCAACTCGCGGCCGTCAAACCGGGCGCGATTCTGATCAACACTTCCGAAGCGGAGCTGGTGGATCCGGCGCCGTTGCGAGCCGCGCTGCTCGACGGTCGCCTCGCGGCCGCTGCCATGGACGGCTACTACATCGTCCCCGCGCCTTCCGACCAGAACGATCCCCTTGGGTTGATGACATTGGGCAACAACAGGATTCTCGTCACGCCGCACGCGGCTGGCGCTACCGAAGAGTCCTTCCGCGCGATGCTCACAGCTAACGTCGAGTCCATCAAGAACATCCTTGAAACGGGAGAAGATCCACGAGTTGTCAACCCCGGCTTCCGTGATCATGCCGGTTGGTCGCCCGTGCGCCCCAGACCTTCGTGTTGAACCGTCACTAGTCTGGGTCGGCACCCTGGGCGCCCCGCGATTCGGTGCCGGTCCCCGACAAGAGAAACTCCTCGAGCCGGTCGGCGAAACCCGGTGCCGCCGGGACGAAATGGCCCGCACCCGGTGTGACCAGCCGTTGCGCCCCGAGTGCGTCGGCGAGCAGGTCGCAGATCCGTTCGAGGCCGGGAGTGTGACCCCCCGATGCGACAAGAGCAGGAATTCCGGCCGCGCGCATGACGGTCAGGTTCGGTCGTGCTTGTCCCGGTAGGCGAGCGCCCCATGCGCGGCGCACGGCCGGATCGGACAATCGACTCCCTCCCCCATCCGGTGATCCTGCGAGGGTGAGGAATTCGCGCAGTATTGCGGGGTCGGTGTCGAGACCGTGGGTGAGCACCGTATTTCCCAGGCTTTCCAGCCGAGCCACTTCAGGATCCTCAGGGGCGAGGAAGTACAGGGGTGGTTCGATGAGGGTCAGCGAACGCACGGTCCAGGGTTGCCGGGCGGCGGCCAGAAGCACGCCGAGTACCCCGTAGGAATGGGCGACCACGTGCGGGCGCCGATCCCGGAATATACCTTCGAGATCGTCCGCGTCGATCTCGAAGTCCTGTCGCCCACCCGGTGGCGGCGGACTCGCCCCGAAGCCGCGTCGGTGTACGAGCAGCAGCGTCCACCGTGCGGACAGCGAATGCAGCCCGCTCCAGGTTGTCTTCGGCCCGGCGCCACCGTGCACGAGTACTACCGCCGGTCCGGCCCCGTGCTCGTGGATAGAAAGAGCTTGCACGACTGTCAGTGTCCACCATGCGGTCGAAAGGACGGCGAGCCCGATCTGGCAATGCGCAGGCCTTGCCGCAGATCGGCCGTGGCGCAACGCTGTTCCGTGGCGCCTTCATCGCGACTCGGAGTCGAATCATGGCATGGCTGACCCGGGAATCCGTTACGGTCCGAGCTGGGTGAGGTGCCCACCCCCCGCGGGCGTCCCACCCACCCGAGGGGGTGGGCACCCTCCACCCCCTCGGGGCCCCTGCGGGGCTTGTGTGGGTCACGCCAGTTCGGCTGCACCCCGTGTCATCTCCCCGATCAGGCCAGCACAGCCGATACGCGGCGGCCCTGCTCGCGGACTTTCCGATGCCTACCTCCCATAGCGGAGAACTCTAAGTCGGTGTTACAGCTTCAGAGGTTGGATCCCTCCAAGTTGGCCCGCAACCGGCCGTTCCCCCGGCGCGCAGCCGCTCCAAGCGCCTGCGCGTGGGAGGTCGGCCCGGAATTCGAGTTGTCGTCGATCAGGGCCTAGCTATCCCAGATGTTGTGGATCACGGGCTCCCACACCCGGATCCACTCGAATGGACAGCTCCTCACGAGCGTGGCGCTTCGGCTGCGCGGCGGGGGCGGAGCCGTTGTTGCGGGACCGGACGGCCAGGAGGGCGCTGACGATGACGGCGATGCCGCCGAGGACTGTGGGCCAGGTGATCGTCTCGTGTAGCAGGAGCGCGGCCCAGCAGATGCTCATCACCGGCTGCGAGAGCTGGGTCTGGCTGACTCGAGCCATCGGGCCGATAGCCAGACCCCGGTACCACGCGAAGAACCCGAGGAACATGCTCACCGCGGAGAGGTAGGCGAAGGCGGCCCACTGCACTCCGGAGCCGCGCGGCGCGTCCTGGGCGATCGAGACGCCGGTGAGGGCGATCATCAGGGGGCAGGAGAGCACAAGCGCCCAGGAGACGGTCTGCCAGGCACCGAGTTCGCGAGCCATCAGACCACCTTCGGCATAGCCGATCGCGGCGGCGCCGACGGCGCCCAAAAGCAGCAGGTCCGACCGATGCAGGCTGCCTAGTCCACCACCGTTGATCGCTGCGAACACGACGGCTGCGATCGCGCCGAGAGCAGCGGCGACCCAGAACGACATGCGGGGCCGCTCCCCCGCGCGCAGCACGGCCATAACCGCTGTCGCGGCAGGCAGCAGCGCGATCACCACGGCGCCGTGGCTGGCCGGCGCGGTTGCCAGCGCGAACGAAGTCAGGAGCGGGAACCCGACCACGACGCCGCCGGCCACGATTGCCAGACGCCGCCACTGCACGCCGCGGGGCAGTCGCTGACGGGTGATTGTGAGCGCGAGCGCGGCCAGCGCGCCGGCGATCACCGCACGCGCGGCTCCAACGAACAGCGGAGACATCGCCCCGTCCGCGACGGCGACACGGGTCAAAGGGACAGTGAGCGAGAACCCCACCACGCCCACCAAGCCCCATTGCAAGCCGGCATACGCCGATATCGGTGTACCTACTTTGGAGATAGCGCTACTCTGGATATTCACATTCGACGATAGCACTACAGCAGTCGGCCGCCGTTGTCCCTCTCGGCAGGGCCGGCCGATGCCGTCTTTTCCGGCGCGCCTGCCGCGGTCCAGAGGACCGAAGCGGACCGGGTGCGAGGGTTCGTCACGCCAGTTGCTCGGCGATGTTCCGGCCGACGATGCCGGTGCCCTCCGGGAATCGCGACGGGTCCGGCCCGGCGAAGTTCAGGCGGATGAACGTGGCGGAGGGTTCGGTGGGGAACCACTCGGTACCCGCGGCGATCAGGACGCCGTCGTTCTCGCAGTCGCGCACCAGCTGGTCGAGGTCGACCTCGTCGGGGAGGCGAACCCATAAATTGAGACCTCCCGGTGGGAGCTGGTCGATGCCGGCGTGCGGCATGTGCTCGGCGACGCTGCGGGCGAGCAGGTCCCGGCGCTCGCGCAGTTGTCCACGTAAGGCTCGCAGGTGCGCGCGCCACGCTGGTTGGAGTACCACTTCCAACGCGGCGGCCTGCAGCACGCCGCTGACGTACATAGATTCCGCTCCGCGATCGGCGAGCATGCGTTCACGCACCGGCCCGCGCGCGATCACAGCACCTACTCTGACCGCTGGTGAAACGCTCTTGGTGAGAGAGCGGAGATAGACCACATGCCCGGTGTCGTCGTAAGCCGCCATCGGCACCGGGTCGTCGTCGATCCCGAAGTCGCGTGCCCAGTCGTCCTCGATCAGGAATGCGCCGAACTCGCGCACCACCGCCATCACACGTTCTCGACGGACCGGGGACCACTGCGCGCCGGTCGGGTTGGCGAAGTTCGGCTGTGCATAGAACAGACGAGCACCGGTCTCCGCGAAAGCGCGAGCGACATCGTCGGCGTCGGGCCCGTCTGCATCGCTGGCGACCGGGACTACCTGCACACCAGCCTGGGCAGCCGCGAGGATCGCACCCCAGTAGGTGGGTGACTCCATCACCGCGGGCTGGCCCGGGCCCGCCAGGGCGCGGAAAGCCGAACTCAATCCGCTCTGTGTGCCGGGTACGACAATCACATCCCGAGCCGCGACCGGAGTCACGCCAGCCGGAGTCGCCGCCGCCAACTCGCCGGCAAACCACGCCTGGAGCTCCGGAAGACCTGCTCAGCGCCGATTCGCTACGCGCGGCACGCACCAGCGCAGCACGAACCGCCCGCTGCGGTAGCAGCTCCTTTGCCGGGTACCCGGAATGCAGGCCGATCGCATCGACCGCTACCTCGCGCATCGGTGTGGAAAGAACCGGGACTCGCCCGGCGGCCGTGCGCAGCGCACTGGTCTGCCAACTGAAGTTCAGCGGGCGCGTAGGTCGCGTCCCGCGCACGAAGTTTCCGGCGCCTGGGCGGCTCTCCACCAACCCCAGGCCAACCAGGATGCGCATGGCCTTCTGGACGGTGACCGGGCTCGCCCCGTATCGGGCCGCCAGTTTCCGGCTCGGCGGAAGCTGCGTTCCCGCTCCGACACCCTCGATCCATCTCCGAAGGTCGGTCACGATTCGATCAGCGCTACTCTGACTCACACCTCCGACAGTAGCGCTACACGTGGACTTCGCATTGTTGGATGGCGTCGGGGCGGTTCCGAGCGTCCGGCCCGCACCGCGCCATCCTCGACCGGCTCGTCTGAACCCGCGGGCCGAGAAGCGCCGCGGAAGGGGGTATTGCGGCCGCCCCTGCCAGTAGAGCAGGGGCTTGCAGCGCCGGGTGCCGACCGAACTTCGACTGCGTACGGCCGAGCGAGTTACCGCGCGTCGGTAGCAGTCAGCACGCGAGCGTCGGCGGCGTCGTCCAGCCGCGCGCCGACCTGCGGGTAGGTCGGATACTCGATGCCCGATATGTACTGCACCGTCCGCACCACCTGGCACGAGTAGCCGAATTCGTTGTCGTACCAGACATACAGGATCGCGGTGTCATCCTCGACGATCGTGGCGTTGGCATCGATGATCGACGCTGCGCGCGATCCGATGAAATCGCTGGAGACCACGTCCGTGGCGGCAGTGTAATCGAGGTTTCGGCTCAACGGCCCGGCGAGCGAAACCTGACGCAAGTACGTGAGCACTTCGCTCTTCGTTGTTTTCCGCTCGAGCTGCAGGTTCAGTATCGCGACCGATACGTCCGGGGTGGGAACACGAATCGAATTGCCGGTGATCTTGGCTTTGAAGTCCGGCATCGCCTTCGCGACCGCGGACGCGGCACCGGTTTCGGTGAGCACGAGATTGAACGGCGCGGACCGACCGCGACGGTCCGCCTTGTGGTAGTTGTCCAGGAGGTTCTGGTCGTTGGTGAACGAATGAACCGTCTCCACGTGCCCGCGGACGATGCCGTACTCGTCATCCATGGCCTTGAGCGGCGGAACAATCGCGTTGGTCGTGCACGAGGCGCACGAGAAGATCTGCTGCGACAGGTCCAGGGCGCGGTGGTTGACACCGTGCACGATGTTCGGAATGTCGCCCTTGCCGGGCGCGGTGAGAACGACCTTCGCGATGCCGGGGCGCAGATGCTGCGACAGCCCGTCACGATCACGCCACCTACCGGTGTTGTCGATCAGGATCGCGTCCTTGATCCCGTAAGCGGTGTAGTCGATCGTCGTCGGATCATCGCTGTAGATGAACTTGATCGCGTTCCCGTTCGCGGTGATCGTGTCATTGCCGGAATCGACCTTGATCGTGCCGTTGAAGTGGCCGTGAACCGAATCCCTGCGAAGCAACGACGCCCGCTTGGCGAGATCGTCGTCGCCTCCTCTGCGCACCACCACGGCACGCAGGTTCAGCCCGTTGCCGGATCCGGCCTTCTCGATGAGCAGCCGAGCGACCAGACGACCGATGCGGCCGAAGCCATAGAGAACGACATCCCTGGGCCCTGGTGACTGAGCCTTGTTGCCGTTGGTCACCTCGGCCAGCACCGCCGCGGTGAACTCGCGGATCGAGAGTCCGCGATCGTCGGCGCGATAGGTCCTGACCAACTGGCCGAGATCGATCTTGCAAGGCCCCAGATCCAGCTCGCTGAGCACCTGCAGGAACGGCAGGGTCTCGTCCACCGACAACTCTTCGCCCTCGATCTGCCTCGCGAAGCGGTGCGTCCGCAGGATGCTGATCACCGACTTGTTCACCAGCGACCGGCTGTGCAGCAGGATCGTCACGCCCTTCCGCCGATACAACGTGCCGATGATGGGAATCATCGCCTCGGCGGCGGCTTCTTGGGCATTCCAGCGGTCAAGTTGTTCGGTAGTCAACACACGTCCTCGGATATCCTCGATTTGTTCGCCGCATTGATGCTAATGAGCGCCCCGATATCACCGAGGCCGGATACCCACTGGTGAGATCGCCAGCTGGTGACCGGACGGTCGCCGCCGAGGTTGGCAGCGGGCGCGCTACGAGGACGCTTCGATGCCCAATCGCCGCAGAGCCCGCTGCGCGGCGTTGAAGCCGCACATACCGTGCGCCCCGGGTCCCGGCGGTGTGGCCGCGGAGCACAGATAGTGCCCTGGTACGCCGATGTCGTACGGCTGCAGCGTCTTTCGTGGACCGAACAGCAACTGCGGTATGTCCTTGGCGCCGGTCATGATGTTGCCGCCCACGTAGTTGGGGTTGTATTCGGCGAATCCCGTTGTGCTGCGCACGCTGGTCCCGATTATGCGGTCTCGAAAGCCCGGGGCGAAGCGTTCTATCTGGGCGGTGATCGCCGCCGTCGCGTCGCCGGGATAGCCGTGCGGGACGTGGGCGTAGGCCCAGATCGGATGGATGTCTCCCACCGAGCGTTGCGGATCGGCGAGGTACTGCTGCCCCACCAGCACGAACGGGCGGTCGGGCATGCGGCCGCGGTGGATCTCGCGTTCGGTGGCAGCGATCTCGGCGAATGTGCCGCCGAGGTGCACCGTTCCCGCCCGTCGCGCTGCCTCCGCCGTCCACGGCACGCCGCCGTGCACGGCGTAGTCGATTTTGAAGGCGCCTGGTCCGTAGCGGAAACTCCTGTAGGACTTCATGACTCGACCTGGCAGGCGACCACCGAGGATCTCCGCGACCGAGGTGGGTGCGAGGTTCCACATCGTCAGTTCCGCAGGCGGCAGATCGGATACCGACCGCACGGGGACACCCGTTTCGATCTTCCCGCCGAGATCGCCGAGATAGGCCGCCATGGCCTCGGTGATCCGCTGGGATCCACCGGCGGCGACCGCCCAGCCATACGTGTGGCCCGCGGTCAGAATGCCCAGGCCGATACTCGCGCTGAGCGGCCGGTGCAGCGGATGGAAGGCGTGGGCGGCCACGCCGCCGAACAGTCCGCGGGCCTGCTCGGTGCGGAACAGTCCCGCCAGCAGCGTGGCCGGAGCCAGGGCGGGAATGCCGAAGCGGGCCAGCCGGAGGGGATGGCGCGGCAAGCGCAGCAGTGGCCGCATGATGTCGGCGCTCATCCGGTCGTAGCCTGCCGTCGTGCGCTCGAACAGCAGCCGCCACGCTCGGCCGTCGCTGCCGAGACCGGCCGCGGTCGCGGTGACCGAGCGAAGCAGCGCACCGGCGGTGCCGTCGTCGAGCGGGTGGGCGCAGTCGATCTCCGGCCAAGCCCACGACAATCCGTAGCGCTCGAGGTCGAGGCCGCACAGGAAGGGAGAGCCGACCGCCATCGGGTGGATGGCCGAGCAGTGGTCGTGCAGCAGGCCCGGCACGATCGCCTCGCCGGTGCGGGTACCGCCGCCGATTTCGGCGGCGCCCTCCAGCACGGTGACGTCCAGTCCGGCTCGCGCCAGGGTGATGGCCGCGGCCAACCCGTTGGGGCCGCTGCCGACCACTACCGCAGTGCTCATATCACGCTCCCGTCCGAACGGTGGATTCTCAGGCGACAGTCTGCGGCGCGAGTACCCGGATCGCGCCGTCCGCAGGCACCGGCACGGTGTAGTCCGGATGCCGCCAGGTCACCTCGTACGGGATCGGACCGTCGGGCAGCCACGGCTGCGCCTCCACCGCATCACGCACCCGCCACGTCCCGCGTTCGACGACTCCGAGCGCCGCGTCGATGACCTGGTACTGCTGGACCTCGCGGTGGATCGGTTGTGACTCCACCCACACCACGATCCATTCGCCCGGCGCGAATCCGACCCGGGACTGCACCGCGTTGATCAGATCGATGTTGTGCAAGTGCCCGTCGCCGAAATTGAAACCGATCAGCGAGTTGCAGCCGAATTCCGCCTCCCGCACCGTCCAGCGGTCGATGTCGGGAATGTGCCGGTACAGCAAGGAGAACAGACCGCGTCCCTGGCTGTGCATCGAGCGCCACGCGATCGTCTGCTGCATGGTGATCTCCGCGACCGCGGGCGGGTAACCCATGGCCCGCAACTGGTCGACCTGGTTCCGGGTGGGACGGTGGGCGATGGTGTTCAGCTTCTCCTCCGCTCCGGGCGCGAACGCCCACAGGGCCGAGGCCCAGTTGCCGGCGTACTGACGCATCGAAGGCAGGAACGACACCAGATCCGGGCGGAGATTGCCCAGAACGGGGAAGAACACCAGCGCCGCCACGATTCCCACCGCCAGCCACGGTGAGGAGATGTCACCGAGGCCGTAGCCGGCGCCGTTCGGGTAGCCCAGGAACAGGAACACGCTCAGGTAGGCGAACAGGACGTTCCATTCCAGCGGCACCGCCAGCGGGAATGTGGAGGTGATGAAGGCATGGAAGATCACCATCAGCACCACACCACTCAGCGTCAGCCAGTGGTTGGTGGAGAACAGCAGCACCAGGGGTGTGACGATCTCGACGGCGGTGCCGCCGACGTGGGCCAGCGACGATGCGACCTTCGACGGGCGGATATCGCGCGGGAAGTCACGGTAGTGCAGCCGCTTGACCCACGCGGACGGAACAGCGGGGCTATTGGAGACCATCGGCGGTACCACATTGCTGAAGTGCCGTCCGAACTTCGACACTCCCGCCCCGATCCAGACCGCGCAGATCAGCAGCTTGGCCGCGATGATCATGTCGACGAACGGCAGCACCGCGAAGAACACGAGTGCGGGCAGATACTGTTCGCCGCGCGCGGCCAAGAAGATCGTCTTGTCCCGCAACCCGCACAGGACATACAGCACGATCGGAGCGACGAGCAGCGCCGGATTCACCAAGCCGGAGGTGTTGTCCGGCAGCGCCGCGCTCAGCGAAGCGCTCGGTACGCCGGGCAGCACGATCGCCGCCAGCAGCGTCGCCAGGAACGCCAGGTACAGCAGGACGTCGACGATCGTGCGGGTATCGCCGCCGGTGAACGGCACGCGCCGCCAGGGCCGCAGCCGGATCGTGCCCGGCCGGGCCCAGAACCGGATTCCGCCGGTCATCGGCCTGAACTTGCCCGCGAGCGGACCCCACGAGCCTGCGATGCCCACAGCCTCGAGCAAGACGGTCCACAACACCAGCTTCTGGTAGACCACCGGCTCGTTCCACCACGCCGACACGTCCCAGAACGGGCCGACACCGGAACTCCAGGTGGCCAGCGCGACCCCGCCCAGCACCGAGACGAGCAGCACTTTGAGCAGGTAGATGGTGTGGATCATCTTCGGTGTGCCGAAGCCGTATTCGACCCAGTGCAGGGCCAGCGTTTTCATCCGCTCGCCCAGCGGTTGATCGAGAAATGTCTCGACATTCACCGGCGGGAAGGCCGCCGTTTTGAATCCCATGGTTCGAACCTTTCTTATTCGACGAATCGGGCGCACGGGAGGACCCGCGCGGAACGGGATCGGATGAATCGAATTACGCTCATCCTGGAGCGGATGATTTCTACGGAGTGGTCACCGCGTCGGCGACGAGCGCCCGGAGCTTTCGTTTGTCGATCTTTCCTACCGGGTTCCGCGGAAGTGCGTCGGTGAGTTCGATCGACACCGGTAGCTTCGTCCGGGCCAGACAGTTCCGGCAGTGCGCGATCAATTCCGCGGCGTCGACCCCGGCCGCGGGCATCGTGACGACATGAGCGACCGGGACTTCACCGAGGACCGGATCGGGAGCGCCGACCACCGCGGCCTCCAGGACCGCGGGATGGGTGTGCAGGACGTTCTCGATCTCCTTCGGGTAGATGTTCTCGCCGCCCCGGATGATCATGTCCTTGATCCGGTCGACGAGAACCAGGTAGCCGTCGGGGTCGAAGTAGCCGACATCGCCGGTGTGCAGCCAGCCGTCGACCACCGTCCGTGCGGTCGCCTCCGGCCTGCCGAGGTAGCCACGCATCACGTTGGCGCCTCGGATCACCACTTCTCCGCTCGTCCCCGCGGCCACCAGCCTGCCGTCGGCATCCATGATCGCCACAGTCTGCCCGGGCAGCGGCAACCCGACCGTTCCCGGCTTGCGCGGGCCGCTCGGCGGGTTCAGCGTCGACGCGCAGGTGCCTTCGGATAGTCCGTAGCCCTCGACGATCGGTACGCCGAAACGAGTTTCGAACCGGGCGATCAATTCCGCGGGCATGGGCGCGGCCCCGCAGATCACGCGACGCAACGACGAGGTGTCCGGGATGCGGCTCTCCGGCTGCGCGACCAGCATCGCGTAGATGGCGGGCACGGCCGAGAAGTACGTGGGCCGGACCCGCGCCACGACGTCGAAGAACGCCGACGCCGAGAACCGGTCCGCGATCGTCGCCCGGCCGCCGGCCAGCAGTGGCGACAAGACGCTCACCACGATCCCGTTGACGTGGAAAAGCGGCAGGATCAGCAGGCTGTGGTCGGTATCGTCCAACGCCAAAGCCGTCACCAGCATCTCGCACATCGCGGCCACGTTGGCGTGGTCGAGGACGACCCCCTTCGGCTGCCCCGTGGTGCCACTGGTGTAGATGACCAGCGCAGGGGCAGCCGGATCGACCGTTACGGCCGCGGGTGCCGGACGAGCTGCGCCGGTCGCGGTCACCTCGGCCACATCCAGCGTCCCCGCTCCAGGCCCGCCCTCGGTGATCACCACCGCGGCCGAGCAATCGGCCACCTGGTAGCGCAGCTCGTCGGACGTGGAATCCGGCCGCACGGGAGTAACGGCGGCACCGAGCCGCCATGCCGCGAAGAGAATTACGACGAATTCGAGCCGATTCGGAAGTACCAGCGCGACGACGTCGCCTTCGCGAACCCCGTGCGCGTACAGCACGGCCGATGCTTCGCGAACACGTTGCGCGAAAGTCTCATTGTCGAGTTGCGCGCGGTCGTCCGCAATACACGGGCCGGACGGATTCCACGTGGCGCGAAACTCCGGTAAATCCACGATCTGATGCACGATAGCCCCGCCTGATGCGTTGTGATGCAAATTACATGGCAAAGGTAATTCCGATATCGAGCCCGTGCTACGGGCCCGCATCCCAGAGTTTTCGCCGGCCTTTGTACCGATGGCACAAAGGCATGCGGAATGCGTCCGATCCGCCGCGCCGATTCCGGTACGGTCCGGGACATGAGCGTTGACGTGGACAGGACCATCCGCGAGGTCGCCGGAAGCGTCAAAACCGACCTCGACCGGCTGACCGCGGACATGACCTCGATGTTCACCGAGGTGATCCCGGAGTTCCGCCACGACGACGAAGTGCGGCGGCTGATGATCGCCAGCACCGCGTCCAATCTCACCGCGATCCTCGACATGCTCGCCCTGAGCATTTCCCGCGACGACATCACCGTGCCACCGGCGGCCGCCGAGTACGCACGGCGGTTCGCCCAGCACGGGATGTCCCTCGAGGCTCTTCTGCGCGCGTATCGCCTCGGCGAGCACATGTTCACACAGCAGGCCATCACCCTGCTCCGGCGCTCCGAGACCCCCGCCGACCTCGCGCTGGAGACCATCGGCCGGATCGCGCTGTTGGTCAACAGCTACATCGACCAGGTCATCGAAGGCGTCATCGACATCTACGAAAGCGAACGCCGTCGCTGGGACGCACGCTCGGACAACACCCGCGTCGCACAGATCCGGGCGGTGCTGGACACCGAGAACCTCGACCTGGTGGCCGCGGAGCAAATGCTCGCCGCATCGCTGCGGGGATGGCACATGGCCGCCATCGTCTGGACGGGCAAGCCCGTTTCGTCATCGACCGACTTGCTGGGCGCCGGTGCCGCGATGCTCACCGCGGCGACCGGGAAGAACCCGCTGATGGTTCTGATCGACGAGCAGAATTGCTGGGCCTGGATATCCTCGGTCGGCAAACCGTCGCTGGATGCGGGCCGGCTCGAGCGCGACTTGCGTCGCAGGCCGGGAGTGCGCGTCGCGGTGGGCGATCCTGGCATCGGCCTGGAGGGCTTCCGGCAGACTTTCCGCGACGCGCAGCGCGCTCGCAACCTCGCCTTGGTCGCCGATCCCTCCCGCTCGCTGACGCTGCACTCCCGCGTCGCGCTGGCCAGCTTGCTGGTCGACCATCTGCCCGATACGACAGCCTGGGTGCATCGAGTCCTGGGCGATCTCATGCGCGACGACGAGACGACCGCGCGTCTGCGCGAGACGGTGCAGACCTATCTGGACGCCCGCGGCAGTCTCACCGATGCCGCGGCGCGCATGCACGTCCACAAGAACACCGTCCACTATCGGATACGCAGAGCCGAAGAAGTGCTCGGCCACCCACTGACGGTGAATCGGCTGGAAACCGAAGTCGCTCTGATGATTTCCGAGCAGCTCGGACTCGGCCATACGCGGTGATCGCCTCGAGTCGCGGCCGCTCGCGGTCGATCCCTCCGGTGAGCGCCGATGTGAACACTCGGCGACATGTCCGGACAGCGGCGATTCGTGATGGCGCGCCGACCGACACGGCCTGATACTGAGGGCAGGTTGGACCGATTCCGAGGTGGAAGATGAGCGTGATCGACGGGGTGGACTCGGAACGGCTTGTCGCAGCCGGCAATACCTGGGGAATTTCCGGGCCGGAGTTCCTGGCCGTCTATGTGCCGCTGGTTCTCGTCGCAGTGGTCGCCGGGCTGTGGCTGAGGTCACGGGTCACGGGTGCGGACCCGGAATCCGACGGGGTCGCCGCGCCGGGAGCCGAGCTGACGTTGCCCGAGGTGGGAATGCTGTTCGGCGACCAGAACGCCGCGCTCGCCGCGATGGCGCGACTGCGCGGTATCGAGGCGATCGATTCGGCGGCCGCACCGGTCCGCACGCTTACGGCGCAGGAGCGCGCGCAGCTGGATTCGTTCACGGTGTCGGTGTACGACCAGCTCGCGGCGGGCCAGCGCAAGACGGTCCGCTCGATCGTTGATGGGTCGCCCGCTGCCCTCGAAGACCTGCGCACCAGGATGGTCGGACTCGGATATCTCCCGGGGCCCGAGATGCGGCACAGTCTGCGCGATGCCGGTATGCCGATCCTGGTTACGGGCGCACTCGGGGTGGTGCGCGTCATCGCGGGTGCCTCGCACGGGAACCCGGTAGGTCTGTTGGTCGTGCTGGTGATCGCACAGGCGGTCTGCTACTGGCTCGTGGTGCGCAAACCCCGGCTGACCCCGCTCGGCGTCCGTGCCCGCGACGCCGCGACCGCACGCAACAGGCATCTGCGGCCGGGGAATTCACCGTCCTATGCGACTTACGGCGCGGAGAGTGCCGCGCTCGCCGCGGCCGTCTTCGGCATCGGCGCGCTCACCGTGCTGGACCCGGGACTCGCCCAGGCGGTTGTGCCGCCGAGCACGTCGGGCGGTGGCGGTGACAGCGGCGGCGACGGCGGGGGTGGCGGTGGCGGATGCGGCGGGGGCTGTGGCGGTTGCGGTGGATGAGCGGTCGGGGCCGCTCCCGCCGCGTGCGCTGGGCATTGGATGGCGACCCGAAATCTGCGGAGTAATCGCGGAATTGGATGGTCTCGGGTTCTGCGAGGTTATTGCCGAGTCGTTGACCCCGGATTCCCGCCGCGCGGGGCAGGTCACCGTCCCCGAGGAACTCGCGGCGTTGCGCGCGCAGGGGATCGCCGTCGTGCCGCACGGCATTTCGCTGTCCCTCGGCGGCGCGGAACCAGTCGCGAGCCACCGCGTCGAGCACCTGGCGGCATGTGCCGCGACCCTCGCGGCGCCACTGGTGAGTGAACACGTCGCATTCGTCCGAGCGGGCGGTCTGGAGGCCGGTCATCTGCTGCCGGTACCGCGGACCCGGGAAGCGCTGGACGTGCTCACCACCAATATCGCCCGAACCCAGGCAGCTCTCGACGTTCCGCTGGCGGTGGAGAACATCGCCACTCTGTTCGACTGGCCCGACGACGAGTACACCGAAGCTGAGTTCCTTTGCGAACTCATCGAACGCACCGGTGTTCTGCTACTGCTCGATCTCGCCAATGTCTACGCGAACGCCCGCAACCGCGGATACGACCCATGGGCCGAACTGTCGCGCCTGCCCGCCGAACATGTGGCGTACTGCCATGTGGCAGGCGGTCACGAATCCGGCGGCCGCTACCACGACACCCATACCGATCCCCTCCCCGGCGAAGTGCTCGCGCTGATAGCGGAGTTCGCCGCGACGCATCCCACACCGATGATGCTGGAGCGCGACGGCAACTATCCGCCCGCGTCCGAGCTGCTCGACGAACTGGACGCCATCGCCGCCGCCGCAGCGCGGCCGGCTATCACCACCCGCGCCAGGGCGGTGCTGACGTGAGTACGCTGTCCGGACCGACGCAGCCGCCGGGCGCCGGGACTCTGGCCGAGCGGCAGGCAGCACTGGTGCGGGCACTGGTCGTGGGGGCAGCAGCGCCCGCGGGATTCGATGCCGACGCCGTCGGCGCGGCGGCGGACGCAGTGTTGTCCAAGCGGGCGGGCGAGGTCGCGCGTCGTTTTCCATCGCTCGCGCACGCCTGCGACGGCGACTTCACCGCGGCCTTCACGACCTGGGCGCGAGAGCATCCGAAGACGACGACCCCCGCCGACGCAGCCGCCTTCGCTGCGGCCAAAGGTATCGACTGGAGCACCGCACCTCGCCGAGGCAGGTGGCGACAGCGCCGCGCAGCAGCGCTCCTGGACTTCTACCAGCGGCGATTCCATCGCGGGCTATGACGCGGTCTCGATGTCTCAACGCCGACCAGCCCGCACCTACATGGTGAATTCCTGTTGCGGCCCGGACAACTCCACAACTGATATCATCCCCACGTGCCCCCGGTTGTGTCCGTGGCACCGCCGCGTCACCGCAACCTCCGTGGTCAACTATTCGGCGCCGGTCGGTGCTGCCCGCGCAACGGAACCCCGGAGTAACGCAGTATAGCCGCCGAAATATCGGCGTATTGCTCCCGCAGGGGTTCGAAACCAGGGAATACGAATGCCCGGAGTTCGACGTCCCACAAGCGTGCCTGCGGATTTTCCGGTGGCGGCGGTCCGAAGGATGATCGCACCACCATCGACAAGGACTTCGCTACGGGCGTGAACTCGATGTCGTCGATGTACTTCCACTCGATCGATATCCAATGGCTCTGTGCCACAGCGACGGTCAGGCCGGTCGCATCGATGACGAGTCGCGGGTAGCCGCGAGCGTACTTGATGAGTCTGCGCACCCCATCGTTCGGCGCCGTACATAGAAAGATGAGGATCGGAGTGAAAGGCAAGAGTCCCTTGAGTTCATTGATCGAGGGCCACCGTTTGGCGACGAAAGATATTCCGGCCAGGAAAATCAGTAACAACGCACCCACGGTGATCAACCCGACGCCGGAAGACAGTTCGATGCGGTGCGGGGAGCGGAATGCCGTCGGACCTACCGGACGCCAAGCGGCGCCGAACGCCGTCGCCGCGGCGCCTAGCCCGATCGCTGCTGTGCAGATCAACACCCAGACGAGTGCCGTGAGCATACTTTGTGAGCCGGGCTCCGGTGGTGGCGGCGACAGGACGGAGGAGGCCGTAAGGGCCTTCCAGAATTGGACGGCCTCGACGGTCCCGAGGACAGCGCCCGTGACCGCGGTGGTGATTCCGCCGATGATCCAGTTCTCTCGCTTGTCGGCGGCCGCGGCATTGGCCGGTGGCTGTTCGGCCAACCCGATGACTATGGCGCGGTCTTCCGCAGGCGCGGACGACGCGGTGGCCGGCTGGGGTGCGTCTTCGAAAAGTTCGTCCGGCCGTATTCGCCTGGTGGCAGCGGCATTTCGGCACAGAGCCAGCCGATCCGCGGTATCGGTGACTTGCCGGCCGGGCACGGGTAATCCGCTCGCCTCCAGGGTGTAGCGCAACCGGCGATAGATGGTGCTCAGGGTGAGCAGTTCCGGGCCGTCCGGAATCCCCGTGCGCAGGAGCGTGAGAAGTTCACCGGTGAACGCGGTATAGCGCGCTCCGACCGGCGCTATCGCGGCCGCATTGGCCGGGGCCGAGGTGAGCGTATAGGTACCAGCGATTTCGACCTGCCCGTAGAACATATCGTCGACACCGCTCATCAAACCTTTCGCGGCTCGTCCGCTGAAGCAGCAATCCAGGATGAGCACCCGGTTGACGGCAGGGCAGTACGCGAAGATCTCCCGGAGCAGGTCGATCGACAATGCGCTGACGCGCAGCTCATCCCGATCGGTATCAGTCAAACTCAGATACAACCCGTTGCCTGTCAGGGCGGGCACACCGTGACCCGCGAAGTAGACCAACAGCGTGTCCTGTGCCTTCTTCGCGTACTGGCGAAGGACGCGATAGACGGTTCGCACATCGGTCGGATCATGCAGCGCTACACAGTGATCGGCTGGCAGGCCGCTCAGTTCCGGATCGGTGAGGACTTCGATCAGACCGTCGAGATTGTTGCGTACCGCGGGCAGATCGAGGAACTGCCGGTCCCGATAGGTACCGGTACCGATGAGCACCGCATACGAATGTTGTGGATCCGGCAGTCGCACCGCTACCGATACCCATCATTGTGCGTGGGTTTTCTGTCCACGAATGACTCCTGCCGTGACCGAAGTGCTACGGGCGCAGAACGAATCGCAGCACCATTATCCTCTCAGGCCACCTTGTGGATCGTCTGATCACTGATATACAGATCATGGGCGATCTTCGCGATCGCGCGAGACCGCCAGCGACGAGGCTAAGGTGTGCATCAAAGTCTCCGGACATGGTGCGGGCAGCCGCACCCTTATCCGTCCAACGCCTTGTGCAGCAGCTGCGTCACCTCGCCCTCGGGCAGACCACGCGCCACGATCTTGACCGACTGGCCCTCGTCGCGGGTGATCTCGATATCCACCCGTGGTTTGCGGTGGACGATCCACACGCCCAGCGACGTCGCCAGCACCGTGCCGGCGCCTCCCGCGCCGAGCGCGACGATCAGCACATCCGATACCGCACCCATCTCACCGGGCCGTATCGGCTGCTGCTCGATCGATACCCGGCCGCGGAAGTCGTCCTCGCGCCCCAACCAGGACATCAGCTCGGTCAACTCCGTCCAAATGTCGTCGCCGACCAGCCGAATCCGGACCGTCATCGCCTCTCCCCTTTACCCTCGGGGCGCACCCCAGGGATGCGAAATGTGCTGGCCGACATCATCACACATAAACCCGCACTGCACGCTCGAATCAGAGTCCTCGAGTCCGGCGCGGATGGCGATGGCGTCGGTCGTCGATGGACGTCCGGCAGAGGTAGCGGGTGGTGTGGATGAACTCACTGCGCGGTGAGCAGATGGCCGTCACGCTCACCTGGGGTGAGCGTACGGAAGACGCGGGTCCGTCGCGATTCGCCGGAACAACCAGCCAGCGGCCGCGCCTGCGCCACAACGGTCCGGATTAGTGGCTGCGCAGTTGCTGCCCCCAAGACAGGATGATGTCGTACTCGCCGGCGGCGTACCGGGCGCGCAGAGTCTTCTTGTCGAATTTGCCGACGCTGGTCTTGGGCACCTCGGGCAGGAAGGTCCAGCGTTCGGGCACTTGCCATTTCGCGACTCGGTCGGCGAGGAAGGAACGCAGGTCCTCGGCGTCGGTGGTGGCGCCGGCGCGCAGTGCGGCCGCGACGACCGGGCGCTCGTCCCATTTCTCGTCGGGCACACCGAAAACCGCTGCCTCGGCGATGTCCGGGTGGGCCATGAGTGTGTTCTCGAGGTCCACCGACGATATCCATTCGCCGCCGGATTTGATGATGTCCTTGGCGCGGTCGACGAGGGTGAGGTAGCCGTCGGGCGTGATGATGCCGACGTCGCCGGTGCGTAGCCAGCCGTCGTCGAACGAATCCACGCCGACCGCAGTCGTATCCGGCGAATAGTAGGAGCCGGTGATCCATGGCCCCCGCACCTCGAGTTCCCCGATCGCCTTGCCGTCATGCGGCAGGGCGGCGCCGTCGTCACCGACCAGCCGAGCCTGGACGGAGGCAGGGAAGCGGCCCTGGCTGATCCGATAGGCGAAAGCCGCCTCGCCGTCGGTCCCGGATGGTGGCCAGGCGACGCAGCCCAGCGGTGACGTTTCGGTCATGCCCCAGGCCTGGATGATGCGGACATTGTGCCGATCTTCGAAGGCCCGCATCAGTTGCGCCGGCACGGCCGACCCGCCGACCACGACCGATCGAAGGTAGCCGAAGTCCCGGGTGGAACCCTCGAGTGCGGCGAGCACGCCGTTCCACACCGTCGGAACGGCGGCGGCGAATGTGGGGCGTTCGGCTTCCAGCAGTTCCAGCAGTGGTGCCGGCTGCAGGAATCGGTCCGGCATGATCAGCGACGCGCCCGCCATCAGAGCCGCGTACGGCAGCCCCCAGGCATTGGCATGGAACATGGGCACGATCGCCAGGAGCCGGTCGGCGGAGCTGATGCCCATCCCGTCGGCCGTGCAGGCGTGCATCGAATGCAGCCAGTTGGAGCGATGGGAGTAGACGACGCCTTTCGGCTGCCCGGTGGTGCCGGACGTGTAACACATTGCCGCGGCAGAGCGTTCGTCGAGCACCGGATAGTCGAAGTTGCCCGGACAATCGGCAGTAAGCGCGTCGAGGTCGTGCACCTCGACACTGTCGGGCGCGATGAACTCGGCGGCGCTGCCGTTGGCGACGATCACGTGCCGGACCGTGCTCAGTTTCGGCAGGACCTCCGCGAAGGCCGCGGCCAGCGTGCCGTCGACGATGACGACCGTGTCCTCGGCGTGATCGGCCACGTAGGCGATCTGGTCGGGGAACAGCCGGATGTTGATCGTGTGCAGCACCGCGCCCATAGCCGGGACGGCGCAGTAGGCGACCAGGTGTTCGTTGTTGTTCCACATGAAGGTGCCGACGCGGTCGCCGGGCCGCACACCGAGCGCGGTCAGGGCGTGTGCCAGGCGGGCCGCCTGGTTACCGAGCTCACGGTAGGTCATCACCCGGCAGTCGGTGCCGGTCCAGGTGCGTACGGTCGCGTCCGCGTGCACTGTGGTGGCGTATCGCAGCAGGGTGGCCAGGGACAGTGGTTCGTCCTGCATGGTGCTCGGCATCGGCAGGTCGTAGTGATCGAAACTCATCGTCGTCTTTCTCGGGGCTTGCTCGGCACGTAGCCGTGGTGGTGCGCCGGGCCGGGGTGCGCGCCCCGACCCGGCTCATCGCCGCGCGGTCAGCCGCGCAGCGCGGAAGCGAAAATTCCCGGCAAGGCGGCGGCACCGGGCTTCTTCGCGAAGGTGGTCAGCCGCCGCATCGTGGTGGCGGCGGTGCGGTTTGTGACAAACCACGGCGGCTTCGGCGAAAGGCTCAACTCACCGCGCAGCAGCGATCGCGGTGCGGGCCGGAACGGTCCGCGCAGGACCGTGCGCTCGGGTTCGTCGATCAACAGTGCGTTGTGCACTACGCCGATGCCGCTCTGAATGTCGGACAGCGTGTGACCGGGGAAGGCGCCCCAGGTGGCCCGGGCAGTCAGGTAGCCCACCGCGGTCCAGGCATTGACGGCGATGGTGCCGTAACGCAATTGTTCGATCGCCGATTCGAATTCGGCGCCGAGACTCCGGATCGTGCCCGGGTGGGCGATGATATTGATGCCCAGGGTTCCTTCGAACTCGTTGTTGGACACCTCCACCGCACGCGCGAGGAATTCGCTTGCGTCACCGGCCAGTTCCAGCACGCCGTATACCGGCGCGAAATACTCGGTGTGCAGCGCGTCTTCGGAATTCTCCGGCTGGATACCGGTGATCAGGGTGCGTTCGCCCCCAGAGCCGAGCGGCTCGGCATTGCGGTAGTGATGGCGGGCCGCCGCCACGCGATCCGCGGAACCCGGGTAATAGTCGGCGCGCGCCGGAGCCCGGTCGAACGCCGCCCGCAACTCGGCAAGGAACTGTTGCTTCTGCGGCCAGTCCGCGCTGATGACCGCGACCTGAGAGGCGATGCAGTTGTAGCCGTTGTTGTGCAGCCGCTGGGTGACCAGGTGCTCGGCCTGGAACCGCAGGTCCGCGTCCGACCACCGGCCAGGGATGACGATCGTGGGCGAGACGCCGCCGAGTTCACTGGTTATCGGCTTGCGCAGCAGCGGGTCGTTCGCGGCCTTACGCTTCGCGCCGTCGGGACCGGGACCGAACACGATGGCATCGTGGGTCACCGAGCTACCGGTCATGTGGACGGCGTCGACGTCGGGATGGTGCACCAGCGCACCGCCCATCTCGGCGCCGCCGGTCAGGATTCGCACGAATCCGCGGTCGATCGCCGGGGCAAAGATCTGCTCCAGCACCGGCTGCAGCCGATCGGTGATCGGGTTGAGCTTCAGGGCCACGACGCGGTTGTCGGCGAACAGCTGGTACAGCACGTCCAACGGTGCGATCGAGAAGATGTTCCCGGCACCGAGCACGACCCCGATGCCGCCGGTCTCGTGGGGCGTGCGCTGGCCGAGTCCGGCGCGGGCCCGCACGGTGGCCGCATCCACCCCCGGTTTCGTCCACACCTCTGCGCGAAAACCGTTGAGCAGCAGAGTCTCGAATATCCCGCCGGGAAAGACTTCGACGGCGGTTCGCCCGCCGGGCGCGGGATGGATGTCGAAGCCGTCGACCGGGCTGCGGCCTTGCTCGAGCGCCGACACCGATTCGATGAGCGCGGCGACTCCGGTGAGCAGCGAATAGGGTCCACTGGACCATTCCTCACCCAGCAGCGGAGAGTCCGCGGGCAATTGCTTGATGCTCGCCGCGACCTCGACCCATTGCTCGGCGTGCGCGGCGGTGTTCGCGTGGATCTGTTCGAGCAATTCTCGCCGTTGCGCCAATGAGGTTCTGCCCCAGGCGATCTCTCCTTCCCGTAGCGCGGCAAGCGCGCTGTCGACAGCGGTTGTGATGGTCGTGTTCACTGCCGGGGCCTTCCTTCCGAGTCGGCGGCTTCGATGATCATCGCGGCGGCCTTCTCGCCGAGCATGATCGTGGGTGCGTTGTGTTGCCGCGGACGACAAACCCGGGCCACTATGGCCCCGGTCACTCTCTCGGTGTCGATACTGAGGCGCGCGGCGCACGTCCACCATGTGCCCCGGTTTGCCGATCGTCGCCGCGGCATTGTGCTCCAGCACAGTGGGCGATGACTGCCGGCGCTACCATCGCACTCATGACAGCGCTGATCGAGCCGCCGGTGAACGGCTCAGCGGCGGTAGCCCGCACCCTGCTCGTCGACGTCGACGAGCTGTCCGACGAGCTCGTCGGACGCATCCGCACCGGCGACCACGCCTACGCGGAGTCGACGGCACTGACCGAACTGCAGTTGCGCACCGTCGTGCGCGACAATCTCGTCGCGGTACTCGGTCAACTGGCGGGCAGCTCCCGACGGCGACTCCACCCGGCCGCCGCGGTCGGGCGGCTCAAGGCCGAGGTCGGTGTCCCCCTCGCCGCTGTGCTGCACGCTTATCGTTTGGCCGGTCGGCTCCTGTGGGAACGTTCCCTGACGGCGGCCGCCACCATGAGCAGCGATGCCCTGCCACAGCTGGGCTCCGAAATGTGGCGAGTCATAGACGACTTCTCCAGCACCGCGGCCGACGCCTACGGCGACTATCTCGCCGAACGCGCCCGCCGCGACGACCTGGAACGCGAGAGCATGCTGCGCAGCCTCTTCGACGGCGGAGCCGACGATCGGACGCTCCGCGAAATCGCGCGAGCTCTGCAGCTGCCGCCGCTCGGCGCCTTCATTGTCGTCCATGCGGAGGCCGGACCGGAGGCGGCCGAACCCTTGCCGGGAATCGAGAGCCGACTACGCGCCGACTTCGTCCACTCGGTCTGGCTCACCGAACCCGCTGCCCGGGTCGGGCTGCTGAACCTGGCCACCGCACGGGCCCATGAGCGGGTACTGAGTCAGCTGCGCCAATCAGCCACCGGACGGGTGGGAGTCAGCCGCATCTTTCCGACTCCCGGCGCCGCCGGCAGCGCACTGCGGGAAGCCGAGCTCGCCGGACGTTGCTCCCGGCCGGGCACACCGGCCGTCACCACCTATGGCAGCACGCCGATCCCCCTCGTACTCGCCAACGCGCCCGGCGCCTCCCGTGAACTCGCCGACGACATCCTCGGCCCGGTCCTCCAGCTTCCGCCCGAGGACCGCGACACCCTGCTCGACACCCTCGAGCTGTGGTTCGAGTGTGGCGGCTCGAATACCGAAGTGGCCCAACGGTTGCACTACCACCGCAACACCGTCCACTATCGGCTGCGCCGAATCGAGACGCTCACCGGCCGCCGTTGCGCGGACCCGAAATCAGCAGCCGAGCTCTACCTCGCCCTCCGCGCGACCCGGCTGATCGGTCCGGATCCGGCCTGAATCGAGAAGGCGGTGGCGGTGTCATCAGTCGAGGAAGCGCTGTAGTTCCGCGGTGACGAACTGGGGATTCTCCTCGACGAGCCAGTGGCCCGCGCGCGGCACGTCCACAGCCTGCACGATGTTGGTCATGCGTGGGGACACGGTGGCACGGACGGCATCGAGTTGCCCTTGGGCGGTCATGAGCAAGGCGGGGACATGTGTCGGTGCTGCCGCCATGCTGTCTCGGACGTCTTTGTCGAGGGCGCGGTAGAGCTCGAAGCCGCCCGCCAGGGCCTCGGGCTTGCGGTAAGTGCGTGCGAACTCATCGATCTCGGCGTCGGTGAAGGGGGCACGGTCGGACGTGCCGCCGAATGCTGTTCCCTCGAAGGAGACTTGTGGGTAGAACAGGGACAGGTACTCGCGGACGTCGTCGCCGACCACCGTTTCGGGAACCCGCCGCTGGGTGTGGAAGGCGATGTGCCAGCTCAGTGAGCGGTATGTGGGCGCATCGATCGCGGGCCCGGGCAGCGGCAGGTCGAAGTAGCCGAGGCGTGCGGTATCGGCGGGGAACTGAGCGGCGTACTGGAATGCGACCGCGGCGCCGAAGTCATGGCCGATGACCCGGGCGTCGCGCACTCCGAGCTGGTCGGCGAGGAGGGTATGTACATACCGCGCCAGGGTGGCCTTGTCGTAGCCGGTCGGTGAGCCGGTGCTGTCGCCAAGTCCAGGGAGGTCGACGGCGTACACGGTGTGGTGTTCGGCGAGGGCGGGCATGATCGGCCACCAGCCGTACCAGGTCTGTGGCCAGCCGTGGATCAGGACGACCGGCGTGCCGCTACCGCCGGTCACATAGTGCATGCCGACACCGTCGACATCGGCGAACTCGTGCCGGAAAGTGTCCTCGAACGCGGGGTCGCCCTTGGTGGCGGCGGCGTAGGGGGCGGGGTCGGGCGTGGTCGTGGAGCAGCCTGCGCCGCACATCGTGATCAGGAGAGTGAGCGCGACGGTCGCCATCGCGCGAGCGGATCGGAGGAGGCCGCGCGTCGGCGGCCGGGTCGCGGTGAGCATGTGTTCCTGTTCCTGGAGAAGAAGTCAGCGGCCGGTCGTGCCGTCGATCAATTCGCGGAGGATGTCCGCATGACCCGCGTGGCGCCCGGTCTCCTCGATCATGTGGGTGAGTGCCCAGCGAACCGTGGGTGCGGGGCGGCCCGGCTGCGACCGCGGGACGGGTGCGCCGAGATCGGTGCACTTGTCGAGAACCTTGTTCGCACGCTCGACCGTGTCTCGGTAGCGGGCGACGAGATCGGCCACGCTGTCGGTCGGTGCCGCCTGGAACGTCGCCTGCCAGTCGGTGACCTTGTCACCGAGGAACATCGAGCGCTCGACGACGGTCAGATGGTTGAGCAGGCCGAGCAGATTCGTGCCCGACGGCACGGCGGATGTTCGCACCTGCGGTTCGGGAGCGCTGTCGACCTTCGCGGCGATCGAGGTTCGAAGGTAGTCGAGGAATCCACGCAGGATCTCGGTCTCGCTGCTTCCGGTCCGGGGCGGCGGGGTGTCATGGCGGTAGCGGCGGCGCGTGGTGGTGGGCACGGTGGCCTCCTCCGTCGGGTGCGGGTCAGGCGGTACGGCGGATGAGCAGGACGTGGTCGGTGACCTCGGCGGTGCGCCCGTCCGGGCCGGTCGCGTTTCGGCGGGGTGCGTCGGCGCGCTCGACCCTCCATGTCGCCCGGTCCAGCCCGATTCCCGCGGCAACCTCGTGCGGGGTGGGGTACCAGAGGTCGGGATCCTGGTTCCATGACCACGGCGCGGTCGACCCGTGGTCGACGACCAGCAGCCGCCCACCCGGACGCAGCGCGTGCGCGCCCACGCGCAGGACGGTTGCCCGATCCAAGTCGAACGGGGTGTGCAGGTAGTGGGCGCAGATCAAGTCGAACCCGCCCTGCGGGAAGGACTCGTGCAGGTCATGCCGCTCGGCGACGATGCGGTCGTCCAAGCCGTGCGAGTTGGCAAGGCTGGTGAGCCGCTCGATCGCGACGGCCGAGATGTCGACGGCGGTGACGTGCCATCCGCGCCGGGCGAGCCACAGCGCGTCGCCGCCGTCGCCGCATCCGAGATCCAGCGCGTCGCCGGGTGACAGACTCGAAACCATCTCTGGGAGAAGAGTGTTCGGCCGCGGGTCGGCGGCTGCCGGACGGTCGGCGTATACGCCGTTCCAGAACGTGACCGCATCGGTGGTGCTCATCGAAACTCCTTCTGTCGGAAGGCGTTCAGTCTCGCTCGACGCCGCACCACCTGGCACGCAATCTTGCGGTTCCGGCAAGATGAGCGCATGGACCGCGAACTGAACGACGTGCTCGACGCGGTGGGGCCGCGGCTGCGTGCGTTGCGGCGCGACCGCGGCATCACCCTCGCCGACGTCGCGACGACGACCGGCGTATCGGAGAGCACCCTGTCCCGGCTGGAGAGCGGGCAGCGGCGGCCGACCCTCGAGTTACTGCTGCCGCTGGCTCGGGCCTACGACGTTCCGCTGGACGACCTCGTCGGCGCCCCGCGCACCGGCGATCCCCGGATACACCTCAAACCGATCAGGCGGTTCGGGATGATCTTCGTGCCGCTGTCCCGGCGGCCGGGCGGGGTGCACGCGTTCAAAATGATCATCCCTGCGCCGCCGGAACCGCTGGAACCGACACCGCAGACGCACGAAGGCTTCGAATGGCTGTACGTGCTCAACGGTCACTTGCGGCTTGTGCTCGGCCAGCGCGACCTGACGTTGCCACCCGGTGAGGCGGCCGAATTCGACACCTCCGTGCCGCACTGGCTGGGCAGCGCCGACGGCGGCGCGGTCGAGCTTCTCATCCTGTTCGGTCTGCAGGGGGTGCGATCGCACGTACGCGACGACCCGCACCGGTAGCCGTCAGTGTGCCACCAAGGTATTGAGCTCCTCGGCGAACAGTAGGGCGGGGTCGAAGCCCATTCCGGTGAATTGGCCGGCGAGTTCGAGCGAGAGAACGCCGTGCAAGCGGGTCCAGAAGGACAGGGCGTGGTGGAGGGTGGTGGCCGGTACCGAGTGGCCGTCGGCCCACCGGCGATGGCTCTCGAGGTGCGCGTCGAACGGTGTCGTCGACTGGCTCACCGGCAGTGCGGAGATGGCCTCGATCAGCGTCGTCATTATTTCGTTCGAGATCTCGGTCGTGTCGTCGGGTGCGTGATAGCCGGGAACGGGTGTGCCGTAGATGAGGAAGTACCGCTGCGGGTCGGCCAAAGCCCATTCCCGTAGGGCGTAGGCCAGTCCGGCCAGGTCTGCGCCGGAGTGTCGAGCCGCACGGAGGGTATCGGCGAGGCTGCGGTAGGCGTCGCGGATGAGTGCGGTGATCAACTCGTCGCGGCTGGCGAAGTACCGGTACAGGGCGGGGCCGCTCATGCCCACCTGCTTGGCGATCGCGTTGAGCGACAGGGCGGAGGCACCCGCCGTGGCGATCTGCTGCCAGGCGCACTGCTTGATCTCCGCCTGCATTTGCGCGCGATAGCGCTCCCGCGGGCTCTTCGCGGCTGCGTGCGTCATGGACCACTCCGTTCCGGGCCATCTGGTTAGAGGTTATTACTTTACCTCTTGCTTATTACCGGGAGTGGTTATATCTTCTAACTTACGTAATAGGTACTAACCACTCCTTGGGGTGGCACGTCAACGAGGAGCAGAACCATGACCGACACTCGCCCGTCCGGCACGCCCAAGGCTCGAGCCACCTCCGGCATCACTCCCCGCTCCGTGCGGGCCGCCCTGGTCGGGATCGCGCTGACCGCCGGAATCCTGGGCGCCACCGCCACACCGTCCCTCGCTGACGGCCCCACAGCGGACCCGGCGCCGCTGACCTGCGGCGGGAAGGGCATCGATCCCGCCGCCCCGATCCATTACCGGACCGAGGCCCTGATCAAGGCGCCGCTGGACACCATCTGGAACCTGCAGACCGACGTGGAACGCTGGCCGTCCTGGCAGCAGTCCGTCACCAGCACGAAGCGCCTGGACTCGGGGCCACTGCAGCCGGGCTCGCGGTTCCGATGGACCACGCCCGCCCCCGCCACCGCCACCACCCCCGCGACCACCCTGACCATCACCTCATCCGTCCAGCAGATGCAGCCCGGCCGGTGCATCCGCTGGACCGGTCCAGCGATCGGCGACGGGATGAGCATCGACGGCGGCATTCACGTCTGGACCTTCACCCCCGTCGACGGCGGCGTCCTCGTACGCACCGAGGAGAACTGGAACGGAGCCCAGGTCGAAGCAGACGTACCGACCTCCACCTACTTCCTCGGCGCCGGACTCGAAGCCTGGCTCGCCGACCTGCGCGCAGCCGCCGAACGCTAGAAACCTCACAGGGCCGTGCAGGCTTCTCGGCGTGGCTGAGCGCGTCTACTTCAGCTGGGGAAGCGTGCACCATTCCACCAACTGGCCGGAGGACACGGCGTACACGATCCGCCCGAGGCCGACCCATCCGTGGCTCGCCGCGCACATCGGGCAGTGCTCGCCGGAGGCATAGACGGTGGCCGCGGCACGCTCGTCCGGCGACAGATGGGTCGCTGACCACCGAGAGATCTCGAACTCGGGGTGGCGCGTCGGGTCACCGGCCTTGATCCGGTTACGGTCCTCGAAGAGCACCTCTCCGTCGGCCGAGACCAGGATCGAGCCGAAAGGCTCCTCCTGCGATCCTGCTGGCAGGAAGCGAATGGGCCTTGCCGGAATCGGCAAGGCCCACCGGCCGACGCAGTCGATCAACTATTGCATCGGCGCCGATATGCATTCCTTGCCCATCAAGTCAGGGAGGTGAGCCCATCCGGATGAGCAGCTCATGACCTCGCCGCCGTTCACGATGAACGGCTGCGTGATCTCTCCGCTCTCCGGCGCACCGTTCGACGCCGTGCACTCCATAGCGGTCACCCTGCCTTCCCACACCGGCGAATGGGACGAGCAGTTGTAGCTCCACATCTCCTGCGCGGAGACAGTCGGCGGACAGAACAACAGCGCCGCCGCGGCGGCGAAGAACGGGGGAAGACCCAGACGAACGAGGCGTGTGGCTTTCATGACGATCTCCTTGTCCTGGTTCCGTGCGGTCTGAATCGGTAACCGTCCCGGACGGGCTGTCCGAGCGGTAGCGAGCAGAAACTGCGTGGTTGCTCAGGAGAGAACGTGCACACTACGGGAGGAACACTACGTGGGGTGTGGCGAGGCCGGGTGCGGAATGCCGCTTGCTGTGATCATCCAGATATGGCGGAGGCAGCGACCGCAGCGTGGCGAACCGCGACCGCAAGTAGGCAATTCGCGCGGTCCCCGAACAACGTCCAGGTGTGGCCTCGGATCGAAGCGATGGTGCGGTAGGTTGTGGCGGCCATGAGGAGCCGCGATGAGGTCACGCACCGAATCGATCAGGTGTTCGCGGGCTCGCTGCCGCTCACCGAGAACGATCTTGCACCGCCGAGCATCGACGCGCCGTACGTCATCGCGCATTTTCACGGCCGCTCACGGGCGGACATCGACCGCTCGAGCTTCCTGCCCGGCCTGCACATGGAAGACTTCACATACATGACCGCGCAGGCCGTCGAGTACTACCTCCCGGCGGTGCTGAAGCTGATGCTGATCCAACCGTACGACTTCGAACTCTGGATCCATCTCAGCAGCTTTCTCGGCAGTGCGCGACGCGACGACGAGACGACACTGCGCGGCCTCCGCCCCGCCCAGCACGCGGCGATCGCGGACTGGCTCGAGCTCCTGTCCCATGAGATCGACGAGGGAATCGGATTCGACCGCAAAGACGCCGGGAAACTGGCGCGGCTCTATCGGCAGCTCGCGAACGCCGCGACGTAGCCAGGCGTAGCGCCGTCACCACCTGCACCGCGCGCATGCGGACCCGCGGACTCCCCCGCTAGTGGCGTCCAGCATCTGCAACGCCCTGTCCGGATCCCGGTTCGCACTGCGGTGAGCTGCGGGATCGGCGTCGGCCCCGGCGCGATCACCCGATGTCACTCCGCTCGCCCGCAGCGGGACCGCCAAGTGTTGCGATCACCCCACTCTTGTCAGGCACATACTGGACAACGTTGTGGCATAACAGAACTCTGCCGCGGGTCGATCTCTGTGGCTGACGCATGACGACTCGGAGTCACTGGCGGACTGTCGTACTGCATGAACCGCGCTACCACGTTTGGGCCGATGAGGCCAGATCGTTGGAGTCGGCGCAGCCAAGATCCGCGGCCTCGGGCGGGTATTCCGCTCGAGTCTTTTCGGCTGCCGTGCGTTTCACCAGCGCAGGAGCGCCGCAGTGGCATCGATTCCGGACCGGTACTTGACGTAGATCACAATTTGAGGTTGAGTTCAGATTCAATTCGGCCGGCGAACAGCCGCACAACATGGTCGGAGCTCGAATCCGAACCAGGACATCACGATTGAGGGAACCCTCATGGCCCCACTCCTGATTGTGGACGATCTCTCGCTCCGGCTTCCGGCTGCGGGAAGGCTTCTTCGCGAGATCGGTTTCGAACTCGACGCAGGCGAGGTTGTCGGCCTGGTCGGCGAAAGCGGAAGCGGGAAGACCCTTACCGGTCTGGGTATCCTCGGCCTCTACCCGCCCGGAGCCGAGGTCGCAGGACGTATCGTCTTCGATGGCGACGACCTTCTGCGCGCATCTCCGGACAGGCTGCGGGCTGTGCGGGGCCGTGATCTCAGCATGATCTTTCAAGAACCCAGGTCCTCGCTGAATCCCGTGCTGACCATCGGCCGGCAGATCTCCCACGTGCTTCGGGCGCATCAGCGGATCACCCGGCGTCAGGCTTCAGCCCGGGCAGTCGAACTGCTCGGCAGAGTCGGCCTACCCGGACCCGATCGGTTGCTCCATGCCTTTCCGCACGAGCTGTCCGGTGGCATGTGCCAAAGGGTGATGATCGCCATGGCGCTGGCCTGTGGCCCGAAGCTTCTGATCGCCGATGAACCGACCACCGCGCTCGATGTCACCATTCAAGCGCAGATCATCGAACTGCTTCGTACGCTCGCCGATGAAGAGGGGCTGTCGATCCTGCTCATCAGCCACGACCTCGGTGTGGTCGCCGACCTGTGTGACCGCGTCGTCACCATGTTCGCGGGCGAAGTGGTCAACATCGCATCGCGAGACGACCTCCTGCACAGCCCGGCTCACCCCTACTCGCAGAATCTATTGCAGGCAACCGCGCTCGAAATGCGGATCGACAAGTCCGCGCCGGTACGCGAGCCGGCTCTCAACCGCGAGGGATGCGCCTATCAACCGCGCTGCGCCTACGCGGTCGATCGTTGTCGCACTACACATCCCGACCTGGTCTTTGCCGGCCGATCGGCGACGCGCTGCCTGCGCAGTTCCGAACTGGAGCTCGATGGGTTGGTGGCTTGATGGTCGAGAGTCTCCTCGAAGTCCGCAACTTGGTCGTGGAGTATCGCCGCGGTGCCGATCGGCTGCTCGCCGTCGACGATGTCAGCTTCTCTCTCGACAAAGGCGAGACGCTCGCCATTATCGGAGAGTCCGGATCCGGGAAGTCGTCGTTGGCTCATGCGCTGGCCGGACTCGTAAAGCCTGCTGCCGGAACGATTCGTCGTGCGTCATCGGGGCATCGGCGCGCCGGCGGATCGTCGCACGTGATCTTTCAAGATCCGCGCTCCGCCCTCAATACGCGTCTGTCGGTCTGGCAGTGCGTCGCCGAAGTCATGGCGCCCGAGCGGCTGCGCATTCCGCGATCACTGCGACCTGCGGCCGTCGAGCTCCTACGACGCGTTGGGCTCGGCGACGATCTCGCGGATCGAAGACCGGCTCAGCTCTCTGGAGGACAGCGGCAGCGCGTCACCATCGCCCGCGCCATCGCATCCCGCGCGGACCTGATCCTGTGCGACGAGCCGGTCGCGTCGTTGGACATGTCGCTGCAATCCGATGTTCTCCGGCTTCTCGCCGAATTGCGTGACGAGCATGGATTGACCTACCTGTTCATCTCCCACGACCTGAGTTCGGTAGCCAAGATCGCGGGTCGGGTCGGCGTCATGTACATGGGACAGCTGGTGGAGATCGGTTCCACGGAAACGATTCTGGAGTCTCCCGCGCATCCTTACACGCAAGCGTTGCTCGCAGCCGTACCCAGACTGACGCTCGCACGTCGTGATCGACGCCGGGTTCTCCTTCAGGGGGAGATTTCCGAGCGTGGCAAACCGCCGTCCGGTTGTCGATTTCGCACCCGATGCCCGTTGGCGTCCGAGCGCTGCTCGAGCGTCGCGCCCGTTCTGATGAGCGATGCGGATGACCACTCGACTGCATGCCACTTCCGGGACCGAGCCGCCGATGCATGGCAGGCCGGCTCGTTGTGACACCGATTAGGAAGTAGAACCAGCATGATCCGAAAATTGACCGCCAGCGCGTTCATGGCCGCCACACTCGTACTGAGCGGGTGTAGTGGTGGCTCGTCACCCGCGCCCGCAGACCCCGATGCGGCGGTTGATGTCGCCACTCCGCAAACGCCGAGCTCGCTCGATCCGTGTGCCGGAAACTCCGGCTATGACCTGACCTATCTGAAACTGATCTATGCCCCACTCATCGATATCGATCCGAAGACTCTGAAACCTAAGCCGGGGCTGGCCTCCTCGTGGGATTTCGTCGGTCCGGACAAACTGACCTTTACGGTGAAACTCCGCTCGGGCTCGACCTTTCACGACGGCACTCCCGTTGACGCGCAAGCCGTCAAGGTGAGTATGGAGCACTGCCTCGCCACCGGGCTCGTATCGGTTCCCTCCATCAAGAGCATCGATGTCGAGGCTCCGGACACCCTGTCCATCAAGCTGAGCAGCCCGACGTCCGGAATGCCCGGCTATCTGAGCAGCCGCTTGGGTTTCGTATCCTCCCCGACCGCATTACGTCAGTACGGTAACGACTTCGCGAACCATCCGGTCGGCGCCGGGCCATATCAATTCGCTCGCGCGGTACCCAACAGCGAGTACTTCTTCACCAGGTTCGCCGGTTACCGGCCGGTGAGCGGACCGGGCCCCATAGCTGCGGGTATCAACATAAAGATCATCAGCAGCGACACGGCGATGACGAACGCGCTCACATCCGGCGCCGCCGACTTCGCGTACGGGGTAAGCGAATCCGCGACTGCGGGACTCGAGCGTCTCCCCAACATCACGGTGGAACGTACTCCGCAGCTCGGCTTTACAGCGATCATGATCAACACCAAGAACAACCCCGTCAACAATCCCAAACTGCGGTTGGCGATGGAATACGCTTTGGATCGCAAGGCCATTGCTAAGGCTGTCCTCAACAGCGACACTGGAATACCCGCATGGTCGGTGTACCCGCCGGGCGCTACATTTCACGACGACGCGGCGGACAACGCCTGGCCGTACGACCCGGACAAGGCCCGGCAATTGCTCGCCGAAGCGGGGTTTCCCAACGGTGTGCCGATCCGCGGCATATCCGTGGCCGCGCCGCCCTTCTCCACCGTAGCAGTGCTGGTCGCCGAGCAATGGAAAAAGGTCGGAATCGAGGTCAATTTTACCAATATCCCTGGTCCCCAGGCAATATCGCAGTTCGTCGCGCACAACGGCGCCGAGGTATTCAGCGTCGGATGGCCCTCGCAATGGTCGGCGCCGCTGAACTACAACTCATTGCTCGGATCGACGTCGTACTTCCGGCAGAATGCGGAGCCCAACCCCGAGATCGCCAGGTTGATCGCGCAGCTGAACGACACCTACTCCGAGGCCGAGCAACTGGCGGTCGTCAAGCAGATCAACCAGATCCTTATCCAGCGAGCCGAGTTCATTCCGATCTTCCACGCGCCGGCCGTGAGCGCCTATACCGACCGGGTCCATGGCTTCGTCCCCCCACTCAACGGTACGCCGGAACTGGCACATCTGGCCGTGTCATGAAGCGATTGACGGACAGCGACCTCGTGCGACTGGTGCTCAGGAGGCTCGGTCAGATGTGCCCAACCGCGTTCCTGACAACGGTGCTGACTCTGCTGCTGATTCACCTGGTCCCCGGCGGGCCCGCGGAGGCCCTGATCGGAGTGAGTACCACCGATGTGGACCCAGCCGTCATCAACCGGCGGCTCGGCCTGGACAAGCCCCTCTACGAGCAGTACTGGCACTGGCTCAGCGGAGTGCTCCGCGGAGACCTGGGCACATCGCTGGTCAACGGCGCGCCGGTAGCCGACCAGGTGCTGCACCGGCTTCCGGTCAGCGCGCAGCTGGTCGGACTGGCATTGGTGATGTCGGCTGCGGTTGCGATACCGGTAGGGGTCTGGACCGCGTACCGGTCCGGTCACCGATCCGATGGCGTGGTCCGCGCGGTATCCGGAATAGGGCTCGCGGTGCCGGATTTCTTTCTCGCCATCGTGCTGATCGATGTGTTCGCGGTCGGTTTGGCGATGTTTCCAGCCCTTGGGTACATACCGTTCGGACAGGACCCCGTTGGGAATCTGCAGCACTTGGTGCTGCCCGCAACAGCGCTTGCGGCAGGTGCGGCCGCTGTTGTGGTACGGCAAGTCCGGGCCGCGATGATCGATGCGCTGTCGAGTGAATACGTCCGGACTGCTCGGGCCATGGGGCTGCGCGAGCGAACCGTTGTGTGGCGCTACGCGTTCCGCAATGTGCTGTCGACCCTGCTGACCGTGTACGGATTGCTCGCCATCGGCATACTGGGTGCGACGGTAGTGCTGGAGCAGATTTTCGTGCTGCCCGGAATGAGCGGAGCCCTGCTCACGGCTATCCAGACCCGCGACTACCCGATGTTGCAGGGCATCGTATTGATCTATGTCGCCATCGTTCTAGGGCTGAATCTGCTCGTGGATGTGCTGAACGGCGTGCTGACGCCGCGGTTGCGAGCGGAGGCACACTGATGACCGCGCTGCTTCTCGATGAGACGCGATCGAGCGATCGGGGTGGGCGTTGGTCACGCGTCGGGCTGTGGGTCGCCGTCGGCATCCTCGGTGTGCTGGTTCTGATGTCGATCCTGGCGCCGGTGGTGGCACCGTACAGTCCGACCGATCAGGACCTGACCAGCCGATTCGCCGGCCCCAGCACCGTTCACCTGCTCGGAACCGACAATTTCGGCCGGGATGTGCTGAGCAGACTGATCTGGGGCGGCAGGTCGTCGTTCGCGGGCGTTCTGATCGCGGTCGGTGCCGGTTTGGCGCTCGGCATCCCTTGGGGGCTCGGCGCGGGCTACGGACCACGCTGGTTCCGGACGGTATTGATGCGAATGGCCGACGCTTTTCTCGCCTTTCCCGCGCTGGTGCTGGCCATTGCCATCACCGGTGTTCTCGGCCCCGACCTCGTGACTGCGATGTGTTCGGTGGGCGTGGTGTTCGCACCTGTCATCGCGCGTCTGACCGCAGGCGGAGTGGCCGAGGTACGGCGCCGCGAGTACGTGCTCAGCGCACGGATGTCCGGATGCCCTGCTCACGTAATCCTGATCCGGCATGTCCTCCCGCACGCGATCGGTCCGGTGATAATCCAAGCTGCGGTCTTCGCCGGATTGGCTTTCATCATCGAGGCCGCGCTGTCCTTCATCGGCTTGGGCATCCAGCCTCCCGCGCCGAGTTGGGGTGGCGACTTGAACAACGCCTACCAGCACATTCTGAGCGCACCGGGCCAAGTCTTGGCGCCCGGTGTACTCATTGCCGTCGCTGTGCTGGCGACCTACCGAATCGGCGATGAGTGCCGTGATCTTCTCTCCACCCCTCCGGTATGAGTTACCTCCAGGACCGTAGGTTCCGAAGCCTGTCAGGGCTGGATCGCGTGTGGGGCGTCACTCGCTAGGCGGCTCAGCGCCTGCATGGCCTCGCGCTCGATGCGTGCAAGATCGCAGAGGATGGTGCCTGCCTGTAGGAGATACTGCGCATTGCCTGATTCACCGGCTTGCGTGATCAGTGCCGCGACTTCTGTCCATAGGGTGGCTGCCTCGCTGTACAAACCGTGGCCGGTGCGCAGGTGGCGGCTGTCGAGCGCTTGGGTGCATTCGGCGAGGAAATCGCGGTAGAAGTTACGGAACAGGGCGCCGCCGGTGCCGGCCTTCTCCATCAAGAGGGCAGCCTGTGCTAGATCGCGCTGCGGGTTGTCGGTCCGCTGGAGCCATGTGCGCACCAGCTTGCCGGCCTTCTCGATGCCCCGGTGGCCGAGGTTGGCGATGGGCGGGTTGAGGAAGGCGTCGGCGCAGGCCCTGATGGCGGGAATGATCTGACTCCGTGGGGAGGGCAGATTTCTCGGAGCGGTGAGTGTGAAGGACCGGTGCTTGGCGGTCATCGGGCCGCGCGCCGCCCTGGCCTGGGCGAGACTGGTCAAGCTGGTGGATACCGTTCCGCCTTGCTGGTCGGTGTCCACCAGGTAGGCGTCGTGGTCGTCGTAGCCGTACATAGCGACGACATGACCGCCGAAGTGCACCTTCGACCTGAAGTAGTCCAGATAGTAGCTGTCGAGCTGCAGCCCGACGGGGTGCCCGGCGTCGATGGACACAACCACGTTCTCCAAAGCCCTACGTGCGGAGGTGGTCTCCTGGACCAGGAGCTCCAGTTCGAGTCTCGTCGCCAGGTTTCTGGTGAGGTCGAAAGGCTTGACCCGGCCCCCGAGGAAGGGGAAGCCCATGGCCTTACTGTCCCAGTAGACGAAGGACAGACCGGAGCCGAGGCCGAAGAGCATCGGCTCGGACAGATCGATTCCCTGATGCCGCAGCAGCACTCCCAGAGCTGTCGTCTCACAGTGCTGTGTACTGCGGGCATCAATGTCTATCACCGTGGTCATGCATGCCTTTCTGGCGCAGATCATCAGCCGGTCATCAGCTCTTCTCGCGATGCCTCTGCCCGCCGACACAGGACTCACGTACGGGCGATCGCGGGCAGCCCGCGCTCGTGGATGGCGACGAGAACAGCATTGCGATCATGGTGGAGTCTCCCGCGGTGGGAGAGTCCAATCGAACTTCCCACCACCCGATAATCAGTGCGACCGGTCGAAACCGGGTGATGCGACAGACAGGCGCAAGGTGTCATCGCGGTGGGTCAGGGTGAGTTCGTACCAGTCGGCGGTTCGGGCATGCGCGACGATGCCCTCGGCGTCGGTGGACAGCGTCACTGTCCAGCCATACTGCTCCCAGATCCGGATGATCACTGGCGGATAGATGTCCGCGCGGTCCGGGGCCGGTGGGTCGAGGAAGTATCGGGCCTCGAGCCGGTCGACCTGGTAGATGTTGCCCGCGTCGTCGTCGAACGGCAGTATGGTCTCGCCATCGAGGCCCTCCTGCGGGTGAAGGCGCATCTGACCACCCAGTGCGTCGAGTAGCTCGGCGACGAGGTCGCGGATTCGGCCGCGTGCGGTGTCCTCGGTGAGTTCGCGGTTCCATACGACCGCCCGTGCTGCCCGCGGCACAGACATGCTCGCCTGCCGCAGTTCTTGCGGTGTCGGCGACGTCGCGGGTACGGCGGTCTCGGGCGGGCGATCACGCTCGAGCTGGAAGCCATAGCTCATCAGTTCGTCGAAGGTCTGGGCGAAGTCCAGTGGCCGCTCCATATGGCCCTCTGCTTCCCAGCCGATGGTGCCCCTGGGCAGGTCAGGTGAGACGAAGTAGCGCGTGTCGCCCAAGCCCTTGGCGATGAGCATCGCCCGGTCTCCCGGAATGTCCTCGGCGGCTTCCCAATTCCGCACGGCGTCGTTCAAGTTCAGCGTGTGATATGTCTGCATGCCGCGAGGCCGGGTGGGGCCGAAAGAAATCCCATCGAGATCGGTGAACCCCGCGTGCACCGTGCCGAGGAACACCCGTAGCGCCTCAGGCAGCGCATCCCAATACTGTGGCTGGTCGGCGCCGAAGGTCTCGGGGTCCCAACCGATACGGAACTCGTGCGGCTGAAACGGCTTTCGCAGCGCATACAGCAGGACCCAGTCGCCACGCAGCAGGCAGACCCGTACATCGTCGAGGCATTCGTCCAGCACAGCCCCGAAACGCGGCAGCAGGTCGACGAACATGTCGAGGTTCCACAGCGCGACAGCGGCGGTGCGCCGGGCATGGGAATTGCGGCCGCCGGCGATCCCGGCCCACCGCTGGGGCACATGCGCTGCGGCCGACGAGCCTGGTTCGACCAGCAGCGCGGAGCCCGGACCGAATTCCGCCACCACGCGCGCGAAGTCGGCAGTATCCACGGCACCTATCGAACAGCATCCCCACCGTTGAGACTGCGACAAACGACTGAAACGAAAAACGGGTCACAGCATCGCGGAACGGGCCATGTCGACACCCAGCGATGCGAGCATCGCGATCACCTTCTGCGCGTCGTCGGCGTCGAAACCGCCGCGCTGGAAGTCCGCCGAGTTCAGTTTCACCGCGACAGTGTCTAGTGCCGCGCCCTATAGTCGCCGACCGGGTAGGTGCTGCCGTGCGCGCGGTCCTCCCAGCATCGGGCGCACTCCCGTCGCCGGGCAGCGCGTGAATGTGGCCGGCGAGGCGAACTCAGGTGATGCACGTCACGCCGTGTCGTGTCACGTTTCGGCGTTCCGCGGTGTCTTGGGGGCATGAGCGAAGATCGCGCGGGTTAGAGCAGTTCATGACGGCGGCGGCCACCGGCGACAAAGCGGGGCTGCTCTAGCTCCTCGCTCCGGACGCCATCTGGACCGCCGACAGTGGCGGCAAGGCCGTCGCGGCGCACCGGCCGGTCCGCACTGAATGACCCGACCCGAGGAGAAGCCACATGTCGACAGCCCGAGCAACAAGCAACAAAGCGACGTTCAGCCGCCTCCACGACGCCGTCAACAGCGGCGATGCGGAGCTCATCGCGAAGACGATCGACGAGATCGTCGAACCGGACGTGCTGTTCCACGCGCCGGTGCCGATGGATGCAACGGGAGCGCAGGCACTGAAGCAAGTGTGGGCGGTGCTCCTTCGCGCGTTCCCCGACATTCACGTCGCGGTCGAGGATGCGATCGCCGAGGAGGACAAGGTCGTCTTCAGGAATACGGTTACCGGGACCCATCAGGGCGAGTTCCGGGGCTTGCCACCAACCGGCAAACGCGTCACGTACAACGAGATCTTCATCGTCCGCTTCGCCGGCGGTCGAATCGCCGAGATATGGGGAGTCGTCGATGTCTTCTCGCAGATGCAACAACTCGGCGCCATTCCGACCTAGTCTCGTCCGGGTTGATCGTTGCGGGGGTGTCGTGTCGGTGCCCGTAGAGACCTACGGTGGAGATATGACCGCCTTGGAGTATCGGCACGTGCTGGTCGCGCGGGACGGCGACACGGTACGCATCACCATGAACCGGCCGGAGCAGCGCAATGCGCTGTCGGGCGAGCATCTCGCCGAACTGCTCGCCTCGTTCCGGGCCGCTGGCGAGACCGACGCCACCGGGATAGTGCTCGCGGCGCACGGTCCGGTGTTCTCCGCGGGACATGATTTCGCCGACGTCGCCGCGCGCGACCTGCTCGGCGTGCGGGAACTGCTCACACTGTGCATCGAGGTCATGTCGACCATCGAGTCGGTGCCGCAGGTGGTGATCGCCCGGGTGCAAGGTCTGGCCACGGCCGCCGGCTGCCAGCTGGTGGCCTCATGCGATCTGGCCGTCGCCGCCGAATCGGCCGGTTTCGCGCTCCCCGGCGGCAAGGGAGGCTGGTTCTGCCACACTCCCGCGGTGCCGGTGGCTCGGACCGTCGGCCGTAAACGCCTGATGGAACTGGCCCTCACTGGCGACCCGATCGATGCGCGCACCGCCGAACAGTGGGGCCTGGTCAACCGAGCGGTGCCGGACGCCGAGCTGGACACCGCCGTGGGTGAGTTGCTGGCCCGCGCTACTCGAGGCAGCCGGGCCAACAAGGCACTGGGCAAACGCACTCTCTACGGCCAGCTCGACCGCCCCGAGGCAGATGCCTACGCCCTTGCCCTGGAAGTCATGGCCGCCGCCGCTCAACTTCCCGGCGCCCGCGAAGGTATGGCGGCCTTCCTAGCGAAGCGCCCACCCGTCTGGCGTGATTAGCGCCGCCAGGGACTGTTTTCACTGCGGCGCGCCACTCATAGGGCGCTCACGACAGGCCGGAACGAGTGGGGCCGTGCAGGCGTCAGGACGCGTCCATGATCGTCTACTTCATCGGCGGCAGCTCGGGTGCCGCTTTCGGTGCCGCCGCCGTCGGTTGGTTCGGCTGGCCCGCCACCGCCGCTCTGACAGCCGCGGCCATCGCTATCGCCATGGCGGTCATCCTGACCACTTCGCGCACTCGGCCCGACCTCCGGGCGGCTCGGGCTCCCCTGCTTCCTCCGGTGTCGGACGGACCGGTTCGGCGGCAGCACCGCGACCCCTGCCGCACCGACGGCGGTTCCGGCATCCGCCGCCGCCCGAAGAGTTGACTCTCGAACAGTTCGTGCCGTCGCGGTGTGAGCACCTTGCGGCCGACCCGCAAACGGCTGTAATTCGCGCGAATTCGGCGACAGCTCAGCCTATTTCGCGAAGACACAGCCGTGTGGCGTACCCGTGCAATGCCGAGATCCCGGATGGCCGAGCGGATATCGTGGATGGATGAACAGTCGGTGGGGTGATCTTCTCCGCGATCCGGTGCTCATCGGGGAACCGCGATCTCGGTCTTTCTGGGTGTCTTGTTCTACGTTCGCTCGGACACCAAGACAGCTCTGGGGGTGTTCGCCGGTCTGATCGGTGTCGTCATTACACTTCAGATGTCGCAGTATCGCAAGGGTCTCCTCGGGCGTGGATTCGGGAACGAATGCCGTCGCACTGATGCCACGTTCCCGGCAGGCGAGCAGCAACGCCACACCGTAATTACCGCAGGTACCGACGACCACCTCACGATATCGGGACGGCAGCGCACTGATCAGCCTGCGTGCCATCCAATACTTGTGATTGAGTGCACGATTCGCACTTTCATCCCAGATAATCGGCTGCATTACACCAATACGTGGACATCGCACGCCCGGCGGTCAATATCGGGCATAGGCATTGACAGGTAAGTGGCGCACCCGGCCCTGGCGACCTCGCGCCACTGTGGCTATGCCCGGACGTCGCAGGCGCGCATCAGCCCAGTACGGCGGCGAGTGCCGCTATCTCGATGTGGTCGTGTGGCGCCGACTGTAGAGGCCGCCGCCGAGACGAGGCCCGCGAAGGTGTCGACGGTGGCCCGCAATCAGCAGGTCACGTCCACATCGGCAGCCTTGTGGAACGACACATGCACATGGTCGTAGTGATTGGCGGTCGGGCTCCCGCGGTCTTCGAGGTATGACCAACCGCTGCCGTCGTTGTACCGCTGCCGCCAGATCACGTAGGTCACACCGAAGCGCTTCTTATTGGCCAGCACGAATTCGGCGATTGCGTCGCCCCGCGCGAAATCGGATGTCATGAGATCGAGCGCCAGCCCGGCACCGTGGTCGCCGTCGCCACGGCCGACGGCACCGCCGATGTCGGTGATGCCGAACGTCTTCTTGAGCAGGTTGCCCACCTTTGCCACATGCGGCCGTGTGCCGGCGAGTTCCGTCGAACACGGGACGGACGGAGGCGGTGGCGGCAGGTGCTGTGCCGCTTCCTTGGCCGACGGTGGTGGTAGCTCGGCTGCGGCCGCTCCCGCCACCGGCGCCGGTGGCGGCTGAGTTGTTGCGGGCACGGTGGTCGGGGCCGGGTCGTTTTCGACGGCGGACGATGGCGGCGAATCGACCGCCGCGGCCTGCTGAGCAGCTGGGCTCAGTCGGATCGCCACCCACAGCACGACGGCGATAGTGGCCGCGATGCCACCCACAGTCAGGGGCGTGAGCTTCCGGGCTGCGGTCTGTTTGCGGTGTTGACCAGGCATGATGTCGATTACCGGTTACTGTCGAGAATAGGTCACCGATACATTACGAAATGGTCGCGAAAATGTCACGCCGAGATGCGGGTTGCGCCCTTGGACAAGGTGTTATTCCTCGCGCGGCAGCATGGGCGGACCGTCGAACTGGACGTTCGAGTTCACCGTAGTTCGCCGGGAACCGACGTGGATGCGCCGACGCTCGACAGTCGGCGGCAGGCCCTGCGCGTGCTCGCATGGGTGCCGGACCGTCATTTCGGGCCGACGGTGGTGGTCAGCGACGACGTAGACGAGACATGGAGCGAGCCGACGTCGAACCGTCGGCGCTGCTCCGCTCCATCGCCGGCGGGGCGAACGTTCGATCTGGTCAGGAGCCCTGTGCCGGACGGTAGAGCTGCAGTCCTATCGGTAGCCCCGTTTGAGCAGGTACTTGGCTCCTGCCTCGAAGCCGGCGGGGCTGAGCAGCTCGAAGCCGAATGCGTCGGCGAGCCGGCCGGTCGTATTGAACGCCGCGCAGACCGCCAGCGCGTCCTCGACCTGCCGGGGCGTGACACCTGCGGACAGCACTTCCCGCATGTCCTCGACGCCGACCGTTCCTTCCCGGGTCAGCTTGCCGAGCATCCGCAGCGTTGCCCGCAACCCCTGCTCGATGGGCGCCGATTCCACGTCGGACAGCACCGCTCGCACCTTCGCGCTGTCGAGGTACGCCTGCTCCGCGGTCGCGGTGTGCGCGCCGATGCAGAACGCGCATTCGTTGACCTTCGACACGAAGGCCGCCATCAGCTCTCGGTCGGCTACCGACCAGGCGGAGGGTCCCCGCATTGCCTCGTGAGTGAACTTCTTCGCCCGCGCACCGTAGAAGTCGGGCCGGTAGAAGACCAGCTTGGCGGCGTCCGGTACCGGCTGGCCGGAGAACACTCGGACGAGCGTGAACAGCAACTTGGTCCCGGGACGGTAACCGCGGTCGAGGATGTCGAGGCGCACTATCCGGCCTCCTCGCTGCCGGTCGCTTCGGCCAAGGCCGCCAGTCCCGCGTCGTACAGCCGGGCGGACCGGCCGACCGCAGCGGATATCACGAGTTCGAAAAGCTGGTCCTCGCTGAAGCCCGATGCCGTGGCTGCGGCGAGGTCCGCGTCGGTGACCTGCGTCGGCCTGGTGGCGACCTTGTCGATCAGTGCGTGCAAAGGCGGGGGAACATCCGCGTTGCGGAAGGCGCGGGCGCGCTGGTCCGCAGATGCGGTGCCCTGTCCGTACAGGACGCGGTCCACCAGAGCCCGATGCGCTGCTCGCTTCTTGTCCTCGTATGGCACAGCGGCCTCCGCCTCTCCTCCCTGGTTCTCAGCTATTTGCCCGCACGTGCACAACGATAGGCGCGCCGCGCCACGGCGCGGTACGTTCGGCAAACGTGCGCTGTGGGCCGGGGGCGCTACCGATCCGCAGTTGCGCACCGATCCACCAGCGCCCGTCAGATGACGACCGACGATGCCAGAACTTGTACGAACGCGTGTATGCCCGCCAGTGTGTGCGCGGGCATCATGATGTCGCAGAACGGCAGCGCCGCCGCCATCGCACCGGTGGCCGGCTGGAATCGGGAGTCGCCCGCACGGGGATTGAGCCAGATGACGCGCCAGGCCCGGCGTCGGATCCGCGCCATCGCACGGGCGAGGAGATCGGGGGTGTCGCTGTCCCAGCCGTCCGACGCGATGACGACGACGGCGCCGCGCACCGCGTTACCGGACGGGGTCGCGAGCAGCGCGCCGAGGCATCGGCCGATGTGTGTGCCGCCGTATCGGTCGAGCACCTTGTCGTTCGCCCGGGCCACCGCGACATCCGGGGAGCGGTGTGCGAGCACCGAGGTAAGTCTGGTCAGCGAGGTGGAGAAGGCGAACACCTCGGGTCGATCGGGCGAACGGCGCTGCATCGCAGCCCGCATCAGGTGCAGGTAGACCGTCGAATACGGCTGCATCGAGCGGCTGACGTCGCAGATCATGACGATTCGGCGCGGGCGGCGCCGGGGACGAGTGCGGACCAGCACCGCCGGCTCCCAGCCGGTGCGACGGGAGTTGTTCATCGTCGCCCGGAAGTCGATCCGCTTGCCCTGCGCATGGTTCTCGTAGCGCCTGCTGCTGCGCTGCGGCCAGAACGCCGAGGCCTGCTCCAGCCAGGCGCCGACTGTCCGCAAATCGTCCGGATCGAAGCGGGCGAACGGTTCCTGTTCTCGTGCCGAGAACCGGCTGGGCAGCACGTCCGGCAGCGTCACACTCCGGTCGATCGACCGGTCGGCGCCGGTAGCTGGTTGCAGTGTCGCCCAAGGGACTTCACCGCCTTGTCGAGCCTGCGCCCGACCACTCACGCCGGGTGCGGTCATGCGTTCGGCCGGCTGTTCGTGCGCCCGGCTCGGCGGATCCACACCCAGCACCGCGCCGGCGAACACCGCCGCGAAGACCGCGTCGAAGGCGGCGAGATCCTGCATGCGATCGACGAGTGTGAGTCGCATAGCCCAGTAGAGCTCGGTACGTGACCGTGGCGCCATACGACGCAAGGCTTGCACGAACAGCGCGGGCCCGCTCGGCGCCACCGCGACGCCGCCACGCCGCAGCCGCGCGACCACCGCGACGGCGAATGCGGCCAGGTCGATGCCGCGCAGCAGAACCGCTCGTGTCATCGCGTCCGGCGCATCTGCCTGCGTACCAGGATGATTCCGAGCACGGCCGCGAGCACGAGCGCAATGGCGGGCGCATACTTCTTGATCATCGCGGGCCCGACCAGATCGACGAGATCCAGCGGTGCCGGCTCGGATTCCGCGATAGGTTGCGGCTGCGCCTCTCCCCTATGCGGCCCGGTTACCGGTTCCGCGGCGACCTTATCGCCCGCCGAGAGTTTCGCTTCCAAGGATGTCACGAATTGACCGAGCATTTTCTCGGACACCTGCTGCAGCATCCCGCTGCCGAATTGGGCGAGCTTGCCGACGATCTTGAGGTCGGTGTCCACGATGACCCGGGTGTCGTCGCCGTCCTGGCGCAGTTGTGTGGTGATGGTCGCCGCTGCGTTTCCGGATCCGCGGGTATCCCGGCCGCGGCCGTCGATGACCGCGCGATGGTCGTGTTCGTCGCGCTCGACGAATTTCGCCTTCCCGGTGAATTCGCTGGTCACCGGGCCGACTTTGACCTTCAGCCGGCCGAGGAAGTCGTCTCCCTCCCAACCGGCCATCTGTGCGCCGGGCATCAGCCCGACCACCTGCTCGAGGTCGGTCAGCACCTCCCATGCCTGCTCGACGGGTGCGTGGACGGTGAACTCATTGACGATCTTCATCGCGGTATCCCTCTCATCCGGTGGGCAGGCCCTGGGTGTATTCGACGAATGCCACATGCAAGGTGGCGCGGTCGTCGGGTGTCTTGGCCAATGCGCTCAGCGCGGCGACCGCGCCCGGCGCGGTGAGATCGGCGACGTCGAGGGTCGCCAACGCGGCGATCCAGTCGATGGTCTCGGCGACGCCGGGCGGTTTGTCGAGATCGAGACCGCGCGCGTGGGCGACGAATCGGGTGGCATGCTCGATCAGCGCGTCGGTGGCCCCCGGCACGGTGCGTCGCACGATCGCGACGGCGCGGACTGGTTCCGGGTAGTCGATCCAGTGGTAGAGGCAGCGCCGCCGGAGCGCGTCGTGCAGGTCGCGACTGCGGTTCGAGGTCAGTACCACCAGCGGTGGCTGCTCGGCCGCAAAGGTCCCGAGTTCGGGGACGGTCACCGTGTTCTCACCGAGGAATTCGAGCAGCAGCGCCTCGAATTCGTCGTCGGCACGGTCGATTTCGTCGACCAGCAGTACCGGCGGCGTCGGACCGCGATAGCGCACACAGCGCAGGATCGGGCGGTCGACCAGGAACGCCTCGGTGAACAGGTCGGCTTCGGTGAGGTCGGCGCCGCGCGCCTCGGCGAGCCGGATGCTGAGCAGCTGACGCTGATAATTCCAGTCGTACAGCGCTTCGTTCACGGTGAGGCCCTCGTAACACTGCAGGCGGATCAGCGGTGCGCCGAGCACGGTGGCAAGGGTCTTGGCCGCCGTCGTCTTGCCCACGCCCGGTTCGCCTTCCAGCAGCAGCGGCCGCCCCAGCGTGGTGGCGAGATAGAACGCCGCGGCGGTCCCGGTGTCGAGCAGATAGTCGTCGGCGTCGAATCGCCGCACCACGTCCTCGACATCGTCGAACGGCGACATCATGGCGGCGTCGCGGCGCGTAAGCGCTCGTAGTCGTCCCAGGTGTCCACGTCCAAGGGCACCGGCGCGTCGACGTCGAGCCGGGACACCGCGACGCGCCCCGACTCGATGATCTTCCAGACGGCCTTGTCGCCGTGCAATCGGGCCAGCTCGCCGAATAGGCTGCGGCTCAGCCAGAAGGGATGCCCGACACCGTCCCGGTACCGGCAGACCGTGATCGCGGCGGTCGTTCCCTCGGCGATCAGTCGCTCGACGGTCGACGCCGACAGACCAGGTTGATCACCGAGCATCAGCACGATTCCGGTGGCCCGGGGATGCACCGAACTCAGGGCCGAACGCAACGACGACGAACAGCCCGATCCGAAGTCGTCGGCCATGACCACCTCCACCCCGGTGAGATCGACCTGCTGCCGCACCTCTGCCGCCGCGCCGCCGAGGGTGACGATGATCTGATCGAAAGCGCAGGATCGCACCACGTCGAGGGTGGCGCCGAGGATTGTCGTATTCCGATACGGCAGAGTCTGTTTCGCAGTGCCGAGACGCCGTGAGCTTCCCGCGGCGAGGACGACTCCGGTGACGAAACCGCTCATGAGCCTTGATGCGCCTCGACGAAGGAGGTGCGGCAGCCGGAGGTGCAGAACCAGTGGTCGACACCGTCGATAGTGAGACGTGGTGTGTCCGGCCCAACCGTCACGGTCATGCCGCACACCGGATCGAGTGCCTCGAATGCGACGCTCGCCGGGCGGGCCGGGACCGCCAAACCGCCCTTGCGGATCGCCTGGATCACCTCCGCGACAATCGAGACGGCAATCTCCGCGGACGTCTTGGCGCCGATCGGCAGACCCACCGGTGTGCGCACGCGCGCTCGCTCGGCGTCGGTCAATCCGAGCTCGTCCAGAATCGATGCTCCCCGAACCTTGCTGGCGACGAGGCCGACGTACCCCACTCCGGCGTCGAGCGCAGCGCGGATCAACCCGGCTTCCGGGCCGCCATGGCTGGCGATCACCACCGCGGTCGTGTCTGCTAGCGATTCCGGCGAGTCGGCGTCGGCAGCACTGCGTTGCACCTCGAATCCAACCAGTTCGCACACATCTGCCAGTGCGTCCGCGATAGGTGTCACGCCGCTGATCCGAACCAGAGGCGCCGGGATCTGCGGCTCGAGGAATATCTCCAGCGCTCCGCCGGACAGACAGGGATTCACCACCACCGTCGCGCCGGGCGCCTCAGGAAATTGCAGATCGCCGTCGGGCAGGACCCGCAGCAGCACACTCTCGTTCGATTGCAGGGCGCCCAGCGCCGCCTTACGGACCGAGTTCTGGGCGCACTGGCCGCCGACGAATCCTTCGATCGTCCCGTCTTGCAAGAGGATCGCCTCGTCCCCGGCGTGCGCGGAGGTCGGTTGCTGCGCGCGCACGACGGTAGCGTGCACGAACGGCGTCCGGGTGCGGGCCAGTTGCTGTGCACGCTCGGTGATCTTCATCGGTGATCCCATCGCTCACGTCCGCTCAGATGGGCGGCGCGGCCCGGCCTTGCATCGCTTCCCACACCCGCGACGGCGTCAGCGGCATGTCGGCGTGCCGAACGCCGAACGGTGCCAACGCATCCACCACAGCGTTGACCACGGCCGCAGGGGATCCGACGGTGGCAGATTCGCCGATGCCTTTGGCGCCGATCGGGTGATGCGGCGAAGGAGTGACCGTGTACCCGGTCTCCAGATGCGGAACTTCCAGCGCCGTCGGGATCAGGTAGTCCATCAGGGATCCGCCGAGGCAGTTGCCGTCCTCGTCGAAGGCGATGATCTCCATCAGCGCCATGCCGATGCCGTCGGTGATGCCGCCGTGGACCTGGCCCTCGATGATCATCGGATTGATCCGGGTTCCACAGTCGTCCACGGCGAGGAAGCGCCGGACCTTGACCACGGCGGTGCCCGGGTCGATGTCGACGACGCAGAAGTACGCACCGTAGGGGTAGGTGAGATTCTCCGGGTTGTAACAGACCTGCGCGTCGAGTCCGCCCTCGATGCCCTCGGGGAGGTCACCGGCACCGTGTGCTCGCATCGCGATCTGCTGGATCGTCACGGCCGCGGACGGATCGCCCTTGACGTGGAACGAGCCCTTCTCCCACTCGAGGTCGGCGACGGAGACCTCGAGCATGCCGGAGGCGATGATCCGCGCCTTGTCGCGCACCTTCCGCGCGGCCAGTGCGGCAGCGGCGCCCGAGACCGGTGTCGACCGGCTGCCATAGGTGCCGAGGCCGAACGGGGTTTGATCGGTGTCGCCGTGCACCACGTCGATGTCGTCCGGCGGTATGCCGAGTTCCTCGGCGACGATCTGGGCGAAGGTGGTCTCGTGCCCCTGCCCTTGGGTCTGCACCGAAAGCCGCACAACGGCTTTGCCGGTCGGATGGACGCGCAGCTCGCACCCGTCGGCCATCCCGAGTCCGAGAATGTCCATGTTCTTGCGCGGCCCCGCGCCGACAGCCTCGGTGAAGAAGGACATCCCGATGCCCATCAACTCGCCTCGGGCGCGCTTGTCCTGCTGTTCTTTCCGCAAGGCGGGGTAGCCGATCATGTCCATCGCCAGGCGCATGGTCTTCTCGTAGTCGCCGGAGTCGTAGACCCAGCCGGTCTTGCTGGTGTATGGGAACTGTTCCGGGCGAAGGAGATTCCGCAGCCGCAGCTCGGCGGGATCCATCTTCAGTTCATAGGCGAGGCAATCGACCAACCGCTCGACGAAGTAGGCTGCCTCGGTGATCCGGAAGGAGCACGCATAGGCGACGCCGCCGGGGGCCTTGTTCGTGTAGACCGCGGTCATCTTGCAATATGCTGCCTCGATGTCGTAACTACCGGTGAATACGCCGAAGAAGCCGGCCGGATACTTCAACGGCGCGGCCGTGCCGTTGAACGCGCCGTGGTCGGCGAGGACGGTCGACCGGATGGCCAGGATCTTGCCGTCGGCGTCGGCGGCGATCTCGCCGACCATGATGTAGTCGCGGGCGAACCCGGTGCTGGTGAGATTCTCGCTGCGATCCTCCATCCATTTCACCGGCTTGCCCAGCAACAGCGACCCGACGATGGCGCAGACGTATCCCGGATAGATGGGGACCTTGTTGCCGAACCCGCCGCCGATATCCGGGGAGATCACTCGGATCCTGTGTTCGGGGAGCCCGGCCACCAACGCGTAGAGCGTGCGGTGGGCGTGCGGGGCCTGCGTCGTCGACCACAGCGTGAGCTTCCCCGTCACAGGATCGAGATCCGCGACGGCGCCGCAGGTCTCCATCGGTGCGGGATGCACACGCGGATAGACGATTTCTTGCTTGACGATGACGTCGGCGCGTGCGAACGCCGCGTCGGTCGCGGCGGCGTCGCCGGTTTCCCAGTCGAAGCAGTGGTTGTCCTGTTTGCCGTCGAGATCATCGCGGATCACCGGCGTCTCGGGGGCCAGTGCGGTCCGGGCGTCGATCACCGGATCGAGCATGTCGTACTCGACGTTGATGAGCTCCAACGCATCCCGCGCGGAGTAGCGATCCTCGGCGACGACGAAGGCCACCTCCTGGCCCTGGAACCGGACCTTGTCCGTCGCCAGCACCGCTTGCACATCGTTGGACAGCGTCGGCATCCAGGCCAGTCCTTTCGCCGCGAGATCCGCGCCGGTGACAACCGCTTTGACCTTCGGATGGGCCTGTGCCGCGGAGACGTCGACGCTCACGATCCGTGCGTGCGCGAACGGGGAACGCAGGATCGCCATGTGCAACATGCCGGGCAGCGACACGTCGTCGACGTAATTGCCGTGTCCGCGAATGAACCGGGGATCCTCTTTGCGGAGCATCCTGCCGTGACCGCACGGCTTGCGGTCGTTGTCGACCCGGTCTTCGGGCCGGGGTTCGACGGCGGTCATGACGCGCTCCCTACCGGCGCTTCCGTGGCCGCGGGTTCGGGCTCCGCGGCTGCGCCTCGTTGCTTCGCCGCGGCCCACTGGATCGACCGGACGATGGTGGTATATCCGGTGCAGCGGCAGATCTGGCCCGAGATGGCCTCGCGGATGGTCTGCTCGTCGGGATCCGGGTTGCGGTCCAGCAGTGCGCGGGCGGTGATCATCATTCCGGGCGTGCAGAATCCGCACTGCAATCCGTGACACTGCATGAAGCCCTCCTGCACCGGATCGAGTCGGCCGTCCACCTCGAGTCCCTCGACGGTGCGCACCGCCCGACCGTGGGCCATGACGGCCAGCATGGTGCAGGACTTCACCGGTTCGCCGTCGACCTCCACCACACAGGTGCCGCAGTTGCTGGTGTCACAGCCCCAGTGGGTTCCGGTGAGCCGCAGCTGATCTCGCAGGAAATGCACGAGCAGGGTGCGTGGCTCGACTTCCGCGGTCACCGGCTCGCCGTTGACGGTCATGGTTACCTGCATGGCTAATTCCCTTTCGGCGCAGGGTGGTTCAGTACGCGCTCGACCGCGGTGCGTAGCGCGCGCACCGTCAGTTCGGACGCGAGATGGCGCTTGTAGTCCGCGGTACCGCGCGCATCGGAGACAGGTGAGCACGCCGCGCTCGCCCGGCGGCCGGCTTCGGAGAAGGCCTCTTCGGTGGGCGGCTCACCGATGAGCACGCCCACCGAAGAGGCGAGTGCCGCCGGATCGGGGTCGACCGCCGTCAGACCGATCCGTGCGGCCGCTATCGCCCCGTCCCGCAGTGTCACCGTCGCGCCCGCCGCCGCGATCGCCCAGTCGCCGACCCGGCGCTCCACTTTCGCGTAGGCACTAGATGTCCGGTGCCGCAGGGGAATTCGGATCTCGATCAGAAGTTCGTTTCGCGACATGGCGGTCTCGTACGGACCGACCAGGAAGTCGTCCATCGCGATCTCCCGGTCGCCGGACGGTCCGCGCACCAGGCAGGTGGCGCCGAGAACCGTGCACACGGTGGTGAGATCCTCGGCGGGATCGGCCTGGCACAGCGAGCCGCCGATCGTGCCGCGGTTGCGCACGACCGGGTCGGCGATCACGCGCTCGGCGTCACGGAAGATCGGGCACACCGCGGCGAGGTCGTCGGATTCGAGCAGATGCCGATGCCGGACCATCGCGCCGATTCGCACCAGGGTCGGGTCGGTGACGATGTATCCCAGCTCGGCAGCCAGGTCGTTGATGTCGATGAGATATTCCGGATTGGCCAGCCGCAGCTTCATCATCGGCAGCAGGCTGTGCCCGCCCGCGATGATGCGCGCCTCCTCCCCCAGCCGGTCCAGGAGTCCGATGGCGTGATCCACGCCCGTCGCGCGCTCGTATTCGAATGGCCCAGGAACTTGCATGTGACTTACCTCACATCAATGGGGAGATGCCCAGCCTCTGCGCCGCTGAGACCGACGTCAAGACCGAATTAAGGAATCACTTAATTGCCGGTTTCCGGCGTGTGGTGAATCCGTCCGCCGGTTCGGGTCAGTGATCGGCCGTGCCCGCCCCAGCGACGGGCGATGATCTCGGCCGCGATGGACACCGCCGTCTCTTCCGGCGTCCGGCCGCCCAGATCCAGCCCGATCGGGCTGGCGAGCCGGGCGAGTTGCTCGTCGGTGAGACCGGCCTGTCGCAGGCGGTCCAAGCGCTGGTCGTGCGTGCGGCGCGACCCCATCGCGCCGACATAGCCGATCTCCGGTGCCCGCAGTGCCACCTCGAGCAGTGGAACGTCGAACTTGGGATCGTGGGTCAGCACGCAGACGACGGTCCGCGAATCGACCGCGCCTGCCGCGATCTGTGCGGCCAGGTAGCGGTGCGGCCAGTCGACGACGACCTCGTCGGCGGTCGGGAACCGGGCCGAGGTGGCGAAGACCGGCCGCGCGTCGCACACCGTCACCCGGTACCCGAGGAACGATCCCTGCTGGGCCACGGCGGCGGCGAAATCGATGGCCCCGAACACCAGCATCCGCGGCTGCCGGGCATGACTGGCGACGAAAACCGCCATGCCCTCGCCGCGGCGCTGCCCGTCCGGACCATAGGAAAGCACCTCGCTTCGGCCCGCCGCGAGCAGCCCGCGTGCGTCATCGATCACCGCATCGTCGGTGCGCGCCGACCCCAGCGTGCCGCGCGCACTGCTGGGCCGGATCAGCAGCCGTCGCCCTACCCGGTCCGCGTCCGGGTGCTCGATGACGGTCGCGATCGCGACCGGCCGTTGGTCGGCGATGTCCACGGCGACCTCGCCGAGTTCAGGAAACGTGTCCTGCGAGATCGCTTCGACGAAGATGTCGATGATGCCGCCGCAGGTGAGGCCGACGGCGAACGCGTCGTCGTCGGAGAAGCCGTACCGCTGCAGTGCCGGACGACCGGTGCGCATGACGTCGGTGGCGAGTTCGTAGACCGCGCCTTCGACGCAGCCACCGGAGACCGAACCGCCGACCGTCCCGTCCGGGGCGACGACCATGGCCGCGCCAGGCGGGCGCGGCGCCGAACGGAAGGTCCGCACGACCGTCGCGACCCCGGCCGTGCCCCCGGCGTTCCAGGTTGTCATCAGATCCGCGAGCACGTCCTGCATGATGCGTCCTCCGCACGCGATGCGGCGGTAGGCACCGCGTCCACCTCCAAACTAGACTCGGATCGTGACGCCCGCCCAGCTTCGGGCCTACTCGACCGTGGTGCGGCTCGGCTCCGTCCATGCGGCGGCCAGAGAGCTGGGGATGTCCGACGCCGGTGTCTCGCTGCACATCGCCCAGCTGCGCAAGGAACTCGCCGACCCGCTGTTCACCCGCGCGGCGGCGGGCCTGGCCTTCACGCCCGGCGGATTGCGCTTGGCCAGCCGGGCCATCGAGATTCTCGGACTGCAGCGCCAGACCGCCATCGAGGTGAGCGAAGCGGCGCACGGCCGGCGGCTGCTTCACATCGCGGCATCGAGCGCTTTCGCCGAACACGCCGCACCCGGCCTCATCGATCTGTTCGCGGCACGGGCGAAGGATCTGTCGGTCGAGCTGAGTGTGCACCCCACCAGCCAGTTCCGCAGTCTGATCGAAACCCGCGCGGTCGACATCGCGTTGGGGCCCGCGCCCGCCGGCACCGGTACGACCATCGCCGCCCGGCCATTTCTGAAGTATCAGATCATTTCGGTCGCGCGCCCCGACAGCCCACTCGCGGGCGCCGCACCACATCCGGCGCTGCTGCGGGAGCAACAGTGGATGCTGGGCCCCAGCGCAGGCAGTGTCGACGGGCACATCGCGACGATGCTGCGCGAGTTGGCCGTTCCCGAATCGCACCAGCGGATCTTCCAGAGCGACGCCGCCGCGCTCGAAGAGGTCCGCCGTGTCGGAGGCATCACCCTGACGATCGGCTTCGCCGTCTCCTCCGACCTCGCGGCCGGTCGGCTGATCCACATCAAGGGGCCCGGGCTGCAGGTATCCGACGAGTGGTGCGCCACCACATTGCCGCCCGATTCCCGCCAGCCCGCGGTGTCGGAACTGCTGCGGTTCATCACTACGCCGCGATGCCTCCAGGCGATGATCCGCGGGACCGGCGTCGGCGTCACCCGGTTCCGCCCGAAAGTGCACGTGACACTGTGGAGTTGAACGTGACCGGACATCCGGACGTAGCTCTGGATATCCGGTACCCGCTTCGTCAGCAGTTGGTGGGGGCGGGCTCTCCGCGGACCCGCGCATCGAGCCACCGCATCGCCGCGGGTGCACCCACTACCGCGGTGGACAGATGCGGGGGTGGCGATTCGGCCGCGGGCACCCGCAGCGTCTCCACCCGCACCCCTGCCGCGCACCAGCGGCGGATGGTGTTCTCGATGGCATCGATCGGAATCTGCTGGTCGTCCGGCGAGTGCCATTCGAAGATCGGTATTTCCGGCACCCCGGGGTAGAGCTCGAGGCTGTTCTCCTCCCCCACCGACCGGGCTTCGGGGCTGTAGAAGATCGAGGTGCTGGTGAGGTACTCGCGAGCGCTGCCGCCGACGCCCGCGGTGAGGATCTCGTTGCTGCAGCTGTTGGCCATGGCATCACGGGCCGCGAGACCGCGCTCGTTGAGATACGAGCTGAGCGGCAGCCGGTCCGGGTACTCCCGCTCCAGGCCGATCGCCGCCGCCATGGCCAGCCCGAAGGACGGGTGCGGTTCCAAACCCAGCGCCTCCGCCATCGTGACCAGGTTCATCGGGGCACCGCCGGTGGCCGCGCCCGCGAGCTCCAGCTCCGGTGCATACGTCGGCTGCAATGCGGCCGCCCATGCGGTGGCCAGGCCGCCGCCGGAGTAGCCGGCCATGACCGTCCGACTGTTCTGCACGGCCAGCGCGGGCAGCCGTTTCACCGCACGGATGCCGTCCAAGACGATCTGGCCACCCAAACGCGCGGCCCCGAGAGCGACCTGCGGTCCGAGGTGATCCGGCAGCGCGACGCTCCAGCCCTGTGCCAGCGCCACGTTCAAAATCGGCATCGTCACCGTCAGATTCAGGTCGCCGCCGTACAGCGAGTGCGATACCGCGCACTGGGTGCCGAGCGCGTTGATGAAATGCTGATACGACAGCAGCGGCCCGTTGGGCGCATGGTTGGCGGGGGTGATCACCGTGGTGGTCGCCGCGATCGGCGCACCGCGTGAGTTGGTCGACCGGAATTTGACCAGCGCGACGGTGGAGCCGGGGAAGATCGCCACCGGCGGCTGTGCCCGCACTCCGAGCACATCCCCCGGTTGGTATGCCGCCAGATCCGCCGGGGCAGCATAGAACGGGTCCGGATCCGGCCGCGGATACAGTGGTTCGCCGGTCGCCGTCGTCGCCAGGAGCAGTCCGAGTGCCACACCACCGATCGCACCGAGGGTCCGAGCCAGACCGCTGCGCCTGCTGCCGGGGAAAAGAAGAACCTGCCGGATCACGACCATGACCTCCACGGGTAGTTCGCGGCATTCGTCGACCAGCCAACCTGCATTCAAATCCGACACCGTCGGCAAACCTCTGGCGACACGCCGGAGGGCGAGCCGAAAGACCAGGAAATCGAGACTGTGAAGCGATGTGTACGTCGGCACCGGTGTCCAGGGATATGGCGGCCGCTGGCAGCACATCAGCGACCCTTCCGAGCGCCACACCGCGGTCGCCGAGGGAATGCAGCGGCTCATGACCGCTACGACCTCCTGCATGTGGTCGACGGAGACACCCTTGTCGACCTCTGGCCGGTCCAGGCTCGGGGGCGATCCCAATAGCGCACCTATTGCTCGCGTCGCGGTGTGCAATCTCATCCACGGTTGGAGGCGAGAATATCGGAATGCAGATCAGAAGTGGTGCACCTGACGATGCGGAACGGGTCGCGGAATTGCACACTGCGAGTTGGCGTTCGGCCTACGCGGGAATGATGCCGGAAGAGTTCTTGACCGGTCCCCTGCTGGAGGACCGTCTGACTGTATGGTGCAAACGACTTACCGAGGACCCGACTGCCACAGGGCTTTTCGTCGCCGAGGAGGAGGGCGAATTGGCCGGATTCGTTTATCTGACGCCGACTGCGGACGGCCGCGTGCTGTTGGACAACCTGCACGCCGCACCCAGCCGTACTCGTGCGGGCATCGGCACCCGCCTGCTGCGCCACGCTCTGGAGTGGGCAGCCACGAAGCATCCCGGCCGCATCGTCTACCTCGAGGTGCTACAAGCAAACACCGCGGCAATCGCCTTCTACGAACGATATGGCGGCCACCGCACAGACGCGCGGACCGCGCACTTCGAGCAAGGGTTCGACCTTCCGGAATTCGAGTACAGCTGGCCGCCGGGATTCGTGCTTCACTGACCGCATCACCGGTCAGTCCCGCGCCGACCGCCGCTCCGCCCAGCGCGGCGGCGCCGACCGTGCGCCGGTTGACCCCCGTCGTTCCGGGTTCGGAGTCGCTTGACATACGGCTCCATTCCAAGGCGGACTGGTGGGCAGCTACCCAGCAGCATATGACCTACTCCTTTGCCGGAGCCTTCCTGGTCATGCGTATCCCCCAGATTTCCAGAGTTCCCGCCAAGGCCATGTACTGCAGGTAAGCCGCGACGACAAGGACGCCGCCGTAGTCGTGCCACCAGGCACGCAACGGCACCAGCGCGACCAGGCCGATGCAGAGCAGCGCCGCACCGAGCACCAATGCGGGTTTCCGCAGCGGCGCAAGCTGTCGGTCGAGGCCGAGTGCCGGCGGTGCCGATCGATCCGCGGCGCTGCGCGGACCACCTGGCACTCGCGGAACAGCCGAGCGATTTCTGGTGGCGACAGAGTTGTTTGTGGAGTCGGTGGTAACCATGGCCTCTCGGGGGCCGACGCTTCGGTCGGCTGAGGTTGCGATTCGAGTATTCCGAGCTATCGACGCAGGAACCGCCGAGGTAGGCGACCGATCCGGTGCCCGGTACGGCGATCTGCGCACCCCGTGCATGATCCAAGCTAACAATCAGCTAGCAATAGCGTGACGGTTATCGCGGTTGAAGTGAACACCGACTGCGTCACACCACGGAGCCGCACCGCTCGATACCGGATCGTGACCTTGTCTCCGCCGGGCGCCTCCAACTGGAAGAACCCGGCTGCCAGGCCGATCGGCCGAGCGTGGCGACGGAAGCAAATCACATGCTTGCTGTTATCGAACCGATACGTTGCCGCCGGTCCCGCTGGCGCGCCAAACCACGAGCGGCGACGCGGATAGCACCTGTTCACCGAGATGCGACGCCGCCGGCGGTCAGAAAAACAACCACTTTGCTCCACCGTGATCAGTGACCCATTCGACAACATAATCTGGAATGATTCCAATAAATGGATGAGTTGTTCTCCATGAAGGATCTCGAAAGGAGTACCACCATGACCGCAGCGCATCAGACCCTGCAGCGGACCAATCGCCGTCTCGCCGACGATGTCCGGAGCTTCACCGGTTCCCCCCGCCTGGCCGCCGACCTGCAGCGCGTACTCGTCGATCTCATCGAACTGCACCTGCAAGGCAAGCAGGCCCACTGGAACGTCGTCGGGACCAACTTCCGTGACCTGCACCTGCAGCTCGACGAGCTCGTCGATGCGGCACGCGAGAGCAGCGACACCATCGCCGAACGGATGCGAGCCTTCGACGCCGTTCCCGACGGGCGGTCCGACACCATCGCCGCGACCACCAGCCTGCCGGCTTTCCCCGCCCAGGAAGTGAACTCCGCCGACCTGGTCGACTTGATCACGACCCGGACTTACGCGGCGATCGAAACCATCCGTGACGTGCACGACGCCGTGGACGCGGAGGACCCGAGCACCGCCGATCTGCTGCACCAGATCATCGACTCGCTGGAGAAACTGGCGTGGATGATCAAGTCGGAGAATCGCAAGGTCTAGCCGCCCGAACCTCGACCCGCCGTCGGCGCTGCTCGCTCGCGGCGGGTTTCCCATATCGACAGCGGCCGATTCGGAGTGGCCAGGAGCCTATGAGGTCCGGCGCGCTCGCTCGGCCTAACTGAGACGGTCGGCTGAGCGATCGGTGACTATCCCGATCGGGCCGCGAATCTGGCGCGCCACCGCACGGAACCAGCCGGAATCGCACCGGCCGCCCTCGGCGTCGAAGGCCGGCCGGAGTTCATACCAGCGCAGCCCCGGGCGCCGATGGTGCATGCCGTGCAGATTGAAACTCAGTGCCAGGACTTCCAATCGCGCGGGCAATTCCAGATTCAGAGCTTCGAGCGGCTCATCGAGATCGGTGCCGTAGTGGTACGCGTTGTCCGACAGCGAGACGATCACGCCGCGCCCGGCCAGCGCCGCGAGCAACATCCACCAGTGACTGCCGTAGGCGACGAACGCCGCGCCGTGGAGCACCGCGATCGCGGCCGCGTCGATGCGGAACTGCCAGAACACCTCGGTCCGCGCGACGCGTTCGAGCAGTGGTCCCGCCACCGTGTCCGGCTCGTCCACCGCATGGGCGAGCCGACGCACGGCCGCGGCGGGCAGCGCTGCGAGCACGACTGCCGCGACCTCGAGCAGATACAGCCCGCCGAAGAGCCGCAGGTAATACCCGGGTGCGGCCTTCGCCCAGCTGGACCTCGCCGGGTCGTAGACCTCGCCCCGGTCACGGGTCCGGCTGTAGCGGTGGTGCAGCAGGTGACCGGCTTTGAGCAACGCGAACGGTGCGCCGTACAACACGGCGAGCATGCGTCCGTACCGATCGTTGCGGGAGCGTCGGGGGTGCAGATTGCCGTGGACGGCCTCGTGGATCACCGCCCAGAATGTCGTCGTCAGCAATGCCAGCGGCAACAGTGCCCAACCCCACGCTGGGTCGCGGGGCAACAGCAGAAGCGGTACGGCGAAGAGCTGGAGAAGATTGAGCACGACCATTACGCCGGTCAACCACGATCCGATCCGTCGCCCGTCGTCGCGGCGCTGCGCGCGGAAAGCGTTGCCGGTGCGCCTGTCGGTCATCTCGCCCTCGGTCACCTCTCCCGACGTTCTCGGAAGCCGAGCGTGCACGAGCTGTCCCACGAACACCCTTACGCGGGCTGTCGCCCCCCTTACGTCCATGCAACGAAACGGTGTTGTGTCAGAACATGGCGCACACGAGGTCGGTTCCGGACGACTCGAGCCGATCACCGCACCGGGCCGGAGACGCCGCAGCTGGCATCGCCGCAGTCCGAGCGGAGCCCACCGAACGGTGGCGGTCGTGTCGCATGGCCCGTGCGTTTCGCGGCCGACACTCCGCTGGACAACTGCCCATGGCTGCCACGGTTTCGGCTGAGTCTCTTTTCGGGTGAGCCGGTCCCGGATACGGTGTGCTGATCTTGACGACTGCTTCGTTTGCGTCGATGATTATTTGCCGGTCTTTTCCAGCCGGTGGGTTTCTCCGATGAAGCGACGTGTCCATATGCTCGGCGATTTATTGTCGAGGCCCTACGGCGCCGAGTCGATCTGCGCTTCGAAACGCGCCCATCGACTGCCGCCGGAGCACGATGCGGGATGAAATGCCGGCAAAGAAAATAGCAGTCTGTTCTCGGCCACAATGCCGACCGAAGGTCGGATCTACAACCTGGTGAGCCAGCGGATTCGATTACGCCGCAGCCGGATTCGACGGCGCAACGACCCGGGAAAGGCTCGCCCGAGGAGGCTTACAACATGGATTCGTTCTGGGATTACGTGTGGTACACGATCCTCGTGTTCGCCTTCGTGGCGTACCTGATCGTTATGTTCCAGATTCTGGTGGATCTGTTCCGCGACCACTCCGTATCCGGCATCGCCAAAGCCGTGTGGGTGATCGCCTTGGTGTTGTTGCCGTACCTGACGGCGCTGGTGTACCTGATCGTCCGGGGACGGGGCATGGCGCTGCGCGCCCAACGGGCGCAGGCGGAGGCACAGCAAGCCACCGATCAGTACATCCGGCAGGTCGCGGGCAAGTCCCCCGCCGAGAGCATCGCCGACGCGAAGGCCCTGCATGACGCGGGTGTCATCACCGACGTGGAATTCGAACAACTCAAGGCTCAGGCCTTGGGGCAACGGGCGTCAGCGCCCAACGCGTCGACCGGGCCGTGACGCCACGGCCCAAATTGATGCCGACCGCGAATCCGCGATCACACCGAATTGCTACCGGCGGCCATGGTGCGCTCAGATTCCGGTGCGTGCGGTGACGCGGCCTTCCCGGATCGCACGCTGCAGTTCGGCATGGTCCCGCATGTTCTGGTCGGCGTAGGTCTCGGCGTAATCCGCGACGGCATGGTCGAACGCGTCTGTCGCGCCGAGGTAGGAGGCGATCGCGATACGGTCGCCGGCACGGGCGTGTGCGAAGGCCAGCACCCGGCCGCACAGTCGGCCGTACCGGCGCAGCGCCTTGGGCTCCATCGTCTCGATTACCGCTGAGCCCTTACCGTCGCGTAGTTGCCGGACATAGAAGTCTCGGCTTTCGCCATCGATGCCGGGCCCTTGCTGCCAGCCAAGCAGGATGTCGCTTGCCGCTTGCATCAGCCGCTGGCCCTGCACTACTCGCTCACCCTGGTTCGGGAACGAGGGGCCCGCCAGATAGCTGGACAGTACCGACGGTTGTGCCTCTTTCACTTGCAGAATCAAGGGATCGTCGTCGACTCCCAGCATCAGGACGATCCATGCGCGGGTGCCGACGCTGCCCACGCCGACCACCTTGCGCGCAGCTTGCACGAATTCGAACTGGTCCAGCAGTACGCGGCGATTGTCCTGCAGGGTCGCGCGATAGTCGCTGAGACGTCGGCGCAGTTCGCGATACAAATTCTCGGCGTCCACGTCCGCGAAGATCTCCTCGATCGGGATGATCAGGGGAGGGTCGCTGATGATTCTCGGTCGGCCGTCGACCCGAGTGGTCAGCTTGGCGAGTGCCTGCTGGCTGTCGTGAGTCCGCGACTTCGCGAGCGTCTTGCGCACTCGCTCACGGGTGGACGTGTCCAGATCATCGCGCAGTTCGGTCAGTTCGGCCGTGGGATCGACGCGGGAATACCACACTGCGGTGGTACTTTGTTCGGCTTGGTACCCCATGGTCGTCCGGTATTCGGCGGCGCACGCGAGCGTGGCCCGGAGTCGCTGCTTGTCGGAAAATCCGTTCTCGCGGGCGGCGACCGCGAGGCTGGTGACGAGCCGCTTGACATCCCATTCGAACGGACCCGGGTAGGTCTCATCGAAATCGTTGATGTCGAACGCCAGGCGGCGTTCGGGCGTGGCGAAGATTCCGAAATTGCTCAGGTGGGCATCACCGCACAGATGCGTATGGAGTCCGGTCGCTGGCGTGCGGGACAGATCGTCGTTCATGATCACGGCGGCCCCGCGATAGAAGGCGAACGGTGAGCTCGCCATGCGCCCGTACCGCACCGGAACCAATTCCGGAATACGAGATTGCGCCTGCCGCTCGAGCAGGCCGAGCGGGTCGCGCCCAGTGGCGTCGTGTTCGGCGAGGGCGGTGACAGGAGTGGTCCGCCGAGCGGCTTCACCCTGCTCGACGCGCGCGGCGCGGGTAGCGATGCGCTGGCTCGCACTGACCATGTGGCGGGTCAGGGTGACGCGACGATCGTCTGCACCGGGGGCGCATCTGAATAAGCCATCCACCTGCACATATATCGATTGAAACAAAAGCAGGCCGGTTCGGCCACAAGCGTCGGAACCGTCAGTGGGTCAGGATGACTTTGACCACCACAACGGTGGTCGCCGCGACCGCCAGAAGCAGCGCCTCGAACAGTGTCGAACGCCGAGGCCGCACACCATTGAGCCGCTCGATGACGAACACGATTCCGCCGATCCGGATCAACACGAGCACCTCCGCGAGCAGCTGGGCCGTGCGTGGTTCGATCCACCCGAGACCGGCGATGGCCAGAATCGCGCACGGCAGCACCGCCGAGCTGAGGATCGGCACGGAATCCCGCAAGTCAGTCCAGCGCTCCCGAGAGGCGATCGGACGGTTCTGCCGAACGCTTTGCCCGACACCTTCGGCGAAAGAGTGTGCAATGAATGTCGAGGCGGCCGTCCCGAGGACGATCAAGATGCCGACTTGTTCGTCGGATGTCGTCACCGGTATGAGCGCGGCGAGGATCAGGACGTTTCCGTAAACGTATGCGCTGATCCGGCTGGCCGCGTTGCGGCGGTCCAGCGGAATGCTCCGAGAGAACAGTGGTCCGTGTAGGAGTGCTTGTTTGCTGGCTTGCATCGACCCCTCGCAGAGTTCGTCGCCGCGCCATCGTCTGTGGAGAACCGTACCGAATCCGCAGTAGTACCTCACCAACCCAGGTGAAACGATGACAACACGCGATCGGTGCGGTTGAGTCGATGACATGCGGTCGACGAAAAAGTTCGGCGCACTGGCCAAGGCTCTCGCGGCGCGCACCGAGTCGGCCGACGGCTGGTCACGAACGGCCCGACTGGTCGCCAATGAGTTCGTCGAGATCGAGATCGTGGACCGATCGATGACCCTCGCGGCCAAAATCTTCACGTGTGTATTGCCCGTGATCATCGCGGGCTCGATCTTCACCTACTGGGATCTGGCCGCCCGAGCGATAAACGACCAGCTCGGTTTCGACACGAAGACGCTCTTGTCCAATGTCGGCGTCTTCACAACCACCGATCCGACCTTCGCGGCTTTCGGTGTCGTCGGATTGCTGATGGTCGCGATCAGCGGCACTTCGTTCGCAAAAGCGCTGGCTCGGATCTATGGGAAGATCTGGAATGTCCCATCAATCGGCTTGCGCGACGCCTGGCGATGGCTGATCGTCCTGCTCGCCGTCACCCTCTCTGCCGTATTCATCGGCGCGATCCGGGAACTGACCGGAGTGCGCTACATCGGCGTGCCCCTCGCTCTGGTCGGCGAACTGGTGATCTGGACGATCGTCTGGACTCTCAGCCCGTACTTGCTCACCATGGGGAAACTGTCCGCTCGTGTTCTCTGGGTGACCGGCCTGCTCACGGCATCCGGTCTCACGATCGTCCGAGCCGTGGGACGACTCGTTCTGCCGAGGATCACGGCAACCGCGTACACGCGATTCGGCATCCTCGGGCCGGTCTTCACCTCGATCAGCTGGCTGTTCGTGCTTTCCATCGTGGTCGTCGGCGCCGCGACGATCACCAGGGCCCTCGCCATCGAGGACACACACCTCGGTCGGTATCTGCGCGGCCCGGTCACCGGCGATTCAGAGTATGGCCACATCTGACGGCTGAGCCGCTGCGCGAGCCTGTGGCGCCGGGCAACTCGCGGGTGATTCGATCGGGCAGTGGGTCAGAGTTCGCTGGGGATATGCTGGCCAGACGAGGCGGGCGCCGGCACCGGCGATTGCAGTGTGGGCGTCGCCGTACCGATCAAACCAGGGTGTGGCATGCGACCTGCGGTTTCGATGAGTCTCCCCGCGAAGCGGGCAAGACCCGTCGCATCGATGAACCCCATCCGTGTATCGCTGATGAGAGAGGTGACCGGCAAATGTCAGCAACCCAGGACAATTCCGTCAAGCAGGCGGTCGCCGCCGGGACGTCGATCGGCGCCGCGGTTCTCTTGCTGGCCGCGGGCGTCCTGTCGATCTTCCAGGGAATCGCCGCCATCGCCAAGGACGAGATCTTCGTGTCCGGGCCCAATTACACCTACCAGTTCAGTACCACCAGTTGGGGCTGGATCCATCTCGTTCTCGGGATCCTGGTGGTGATCGCCGCGGTCGGGCTGATAGCCGGAGCCATGTGGGCGAGGGTGGTAGCGGTATTCCTCGCCGCGTTGTCGATCCTGGCCAACTTCCTGTGGCTGCCGTACTACCCATGGTGGTCGACCATCGTGATCGCGTTGGACGTCGTAGTGATCTGGGCGGTGACGACTTGGCAGCCGAGCCGAATGTGACCCGCGGATCGGCGCGGTGGCGGTCGATTTCGCCGGTTTGCGGCCTTTGGTAGCGGCGATACGGGGCCCAAGCTCCGTAGGTCATGCGTTGGCCTGCGCCGGGGTCCCGGCATCGCCCTTCGTCGGGGGCTCGGCTGGTTGCTGCCATGCGCGGGCGGGACGGATCAGAATTTCCAGGGCAAGCAGCGCTAGTAGCGCGCCGAGCACGATCCAGACGACTACCAGCCCGGTGGGGTAGCGCCAGAACACCAGCAGTAGTGCGGCGGCGCCGATGATCGCCCACCGCAACACTGCGCGTCCGCGGTATGCCCAGGTCTCCACCCTGTTGGGCGGGCGGGAGCGCCGGAGTTGCTGGATGGCGTCCATGCCGGTGCCGAATCCGCGGCGGATCGCAGCGGCCGAGGCCGCATCCCCGGTCAAGTAGGCGGCGAGCGCGATCGCCACGCCGAGCACGGCCACTCCCCGCAGTGCGGTCCGCAGCGGCAAAAAGACAGTGTCGATGATCGCGGTAGCGGCCCCCGGTGTCAGCACATCGGGCGGCATCCGGTCCAGATATACCGCTCGGGCGATGAGTAGCGCGATCGCGAGGATGAGCATGCCCACAACCAAGGCGAGTCCGACGAAGACCAGGGCACGGCGGCGACGACCGGCTGGTGCCGCGGCGATCGCGGCCACCGCGGCCGCGATCGTCACCCACGGCAGCACTGTCGCGGCTTTGTCGAGCGTGTAGACCGCCCGCTGCGCCCGCACCAGCTCCGGGGAGCGGAACAACACGAATTGTTTGTCGACCGCGGGGATCTTCTCGGCGAAGGTGAAGCCCCGATCGAGCAGGCGGGCTTTGATGTTCTCGATCACCGTACGGAGAGAGAGTGTCACCGTGCCGTTTTCGTCGACGGTCACCGACTCGGGGCCGACATGACCGGTCACCACCGCCACCAAGGCAGTGTGGGCGGCTCGGTTGGCTTGCAGCCACAGGTCCTCGAACTGGTCGCTGCGCACGAACGACAGCACGGTGTCGTTGACGAAGCCGCGGGCTTGCTGGGTGATCACCGGCGCCAGCCCCTCGACCGCGCGATCCACCCGCGGCCGGTTCGCGGTCGCCGGGACCGCGTCGGTCAGGGCGGCAAGCGCGTCCGCGGTCAGACCCTCGATGTCGACGCGGGCGAAGATCTCGTCGGTGATCGTGTTGGCGATCTCGGTCTGCAGCGCCGGATCCGAACCCAGCGGTGCTACCGTGCTGAGGTAGCGGTTGGTGTCCAGGATCTCGCCGCGCACGAACCGTGACACCACCGTGGTGATCGCCAGGACGGCGACCAGGACCGTCAAGATCGCCACCGCGGTCCACCGCCACGCATGCCGCGGCGGCCGGGATACCCGTGCGGGTACCGCACCGCGCGCCTCCGTGCGCAGCGCGGCCACCTCCGCGCGAAGCCTCTCCAGCTCGGCCCGTTCGTCCGTGCTCAGCTGACCAGGGGGTGGATTGTCAGTCGCGTTGGAATCCATGGTTCCCTACTCCAGGAATGGATTACGTGGCAACCACTAGCCTGCTGCGGGGCGGGGTGGCGCCGCCCCGGTCTCGGGAGAGGGCGGCGCCACCCCTGTCTCGGCGGAGCGGTCCGCCGAGGGTGCAGGGGGCTCGGGGTTCCAGGTCGAAATCGCCCAAATGGCCACGATGTCCAGGGCAATGATCAGGATGGACCACAGCGGGTAGTACGGCATCCACAAAAAGTTCGCGATGATCGACAGGGCCGCGAAAACGATCGCCGCCACGCGGGCCCACAACGCGCCGGTCAGCAATGCGATGCCCGTGGCAACCATGATCACACCAACGGCGATGTGTATCCATCCCCATGCGGTGAAGTCGAACTCGAAGGTGTACTGCTGGCCCTGCACGAACACCTCATCCGCCGCAACCGCCGAAATCCCTTGAAGTAACTGGAGGAATCCGACAGTTATCAAGATGATGGCGGCCGCAATCGAAGTCCCGGCGGCAATCCCCTGCTCGACCCTGCCACTTCCTCGGTCGACGCGCACGTTCTCCGACATTGCGGTCCCCTTTCGAGGCCTGATTTGCGTGAAGGCCTTTACTGCTCACCCCACATCGAATGGGGTCTGGGCCCCTGCGGGGTCCGGCCCGGTGATTCTCATGACCGACTGGCGATCAGACGCGTACGCTATGAAGAGACTAGCACCAGGGACACCGGTGGATCCGAAGTTGTTACCGAATCCGGTGCCATAAGCAAATATCCGGCCGCACTGTGACAAGCCCCTGGGCAGTCGGTCTGATAAGAGTCCCTTTCTCGTAACGAGTGGCGGAAAGAGGGTCCCGGTGACAAATTCAGATATCAGTCCTGACGAGCTGGGCCCCATCGACTATCTCGTCATCGAATTCCCCGCCGACCGGACACCGGATGGTTCGGCCCTCCCACTGTTGCGCGATCTCGTCGACCGCGGCATCGTCCGCGTGCTGGATCTGGCGTTCGTCCGCAAGGATGCCGACGGCTCGCTTGTCGGCGTCGACATCACCGACGTGGGACTGCGGGGCGATTTCGATATCACGCTGTTCGCCGAGGCCCGCTCTGGATTGATCGACGACACCGACTGCAGGGAGGCCGGCGTGGCGCTGGAACCGGGACACTCGGCGGCCATCTTGATCTACGAGAACACGTGGGCCGCGCCCTTCGCGGCCGCGCTGCGACACAACGGCGCCCAACTCGTGGCCTCCGGGCGCATCCCGGTGCAAAGCATCCTGTCGACTTTGGACTCTCTCGACGCCCAGAGCGGTTGATGCAAAAGGGCCGAACCAGCATTCCGATCAAGAGAGGCGGGAATGAAATGCCCGGACTGCTTCGCGGGGTCGCCCGCACCGCTGTGATTTCCGGAACCGCAACCGCTGTCTCCAACCGTGTCTCGCGGCGCCAAGGGGAACGCTGGGCAGCGCAGGAATCCGCGCAGTACGAAGGTTACCCACAGTACGCGCCGGAGCCTGCCGCTGCACCCGCGCCGCCCGCACCACCGTCGGGCGGCACCGTGGGCATGGACCGGATCACCGCCTTGAAAGAACTCGGCCAACTCAGAGCGCAGGGCGTGCTCACCGAAGCCGAATTCGAAGCCGAGAAGGCACGAATCCTCGCGTCCTGACTGCTGCCGATTGTTCCGGCGCCGCACGCAGTTCAGCAAATCCGAGACGGACAGGAATCGGCTGCGATCTGCTGCCGCCCCAGCGTTTCGAGCGTCGGTAACGCGCCCGACCTCGAATCGTGTTCGTCCGTTCAGGACTCCGGCGGGAGTATCGGCGAGGTGAACACTTCCTCCAACGGAGTGGGGCCGGTGTAACGGCGACAGTTGCAGCCGATCCACTCCCGCAGGCCATGGGTGCCTTTGCGGGAGATCTCGGCGTGACAGGTACCTGTGGAACGGTCGTGCAGCGCCAAGTCGTGGCCGCAACCGCAACGCGCGAGAAGCTTCTCCCCCGACTGAGCTCGCCGCCGGTGCCCGAATCGACCGCATACCCAGCCGATACCGACCAGGCCGGCACCGACTGCAAGGCTGAGGGGATCCAACATAGTCGCAGTATACGTATACGCATAGACGTCGTCATTCGAATCGCGGCTTCCGGTAGACCTGCAGTTCGCTACCGTCTGCGCGCCGTGCGGGTTCGCCCCGAACGCCGCGACGCCTCACTCCCCATGACCTGTTCGATCCTCTGCCGCCACAAGTCATCCGAACTGAGTCCGGCGGCGGTCTCCTCGGCGCCGGAACCCGCGGGCCTCGTATGACCAGCGACTTCCGAGCCAGGTTGACATCTTCTGCCTGTTCAGTATTTACTGAACACATCGCACCTGCAGAACCGAATGTGGGTAGCACCGAAGGAGTGACAATGACCGCCCCCGCCATTCGCATCGAAGGCCTGACCAAGCATTACGGCAAGCACGTTGCCCTCACCGACCTGAATCTCGAGGTCGCCCAGGGCGAGGTGTTCGGTTTTCTCGGACCCAACGGCGCGGGGAAGTCGACCACCATCCGCATCCTCTTGGACCTCCTTCGCCCTACCGCCGGTCGCGTCGAGGTCTTCGGCATCGATCCCCGCATCGGCGGTGCGGAACTGCGCCGGCGGATCGGCTACCTGCCCGGTGAGCTCGCCCTCGAAGGCCGCAATACCGCACGAGAGCTGTTGGCGTTCTTCGCCGATCAGCGCGGCACCGTCCCGCCCGGACGCATCGAGGAACTGGCGCGGCTGCTGGATCTGGACCTGTCCAAGAAGGTCGGGACGATGAGCAAGGGCAACAAGCAGAAGGTCGGGATAACCGCCGCCTTCATGCACTCCCCCGACCTGCTCATTCTCGACGAGCCGACCTCCGGGCTGGATCCGCTGCTGCAGCAACGGTTCCTGGATCTGGTCACCGAGGCCAAGGACAACGGGCAGACCGTCTTCATGTCCTCGCACATCCTCACCGAAGTGCAGCAGACCGCCGACCGCGCCGTCATCATGCGCGCCGGACAGCTGCTCGCCACCGAGAATGTGGACGAGCTACGCCGCCGTGCCCCACGTACCGTAGACATGATCTTCGGCGCCGATGTCTTCGCCGACGACTTCGATCGCCTGCCCGGTGTGCGCGACCTGCGCGTCGAGGGCCGCACCCTGCACTGCACCACCGAGGGCGAGGTCGATGCGCTGTTCAAGGCCGCCGCGAAGTACCCACTGGTGAGCGTGCTTTCCACCGAACCCGATCTCGAGCAGATGTTCTTCAGCCTCTACGGCCGCTGAACCCGCTTCTGTTGCTACTCAAAGAACTTTTCGCACAAAGGATCTCGTCATGACTCGCTCGGTGTACACCCAGACGCTGAAGGAACAGAAGCGCGCCCTGATCGGCTGGTCGGTCGGCATGGCCATCGTGCCACTGATGTACCTGCCCTCCTACCAGTCACTCAAAGAGCAAGGCTCGCTGAACATCAAGCAGAGCAGCGTCTACGACGCCATGGGCATGGGTGACTTCGCCACCGCCGCCGGCTACCTGCACTCCACGATCTTCGCCATGATGGGCCTGCTGCTCATCGTGATCTTCGCGGTCACCATGGGCGCTCGCTCTGCCGCCCAGGAGGAGAGCGGGACACTGGACCTGCTGCTCGCACAACCCATCAGCCGCACGAGCCTGATCCGGCAGCGGTTCGCCGCCCTCGCCACCCAGATCGGCGTGGTCACCGGCGTGCTGGGACTGAGCGTGCTCGCCGGCGCCAAGGCGGGACAATTGGACGTGCCTGCGGGCAATATCCTCGCCGCCATCGCTGGGCTCGGCCTGCTCGGCCTGGCTGTGGCCGCTCTGACCCAGCTGGTCGGCGCGGTCACCGGGCGCCGGGCGCAGACGCTCGGGCTGGCCGCGCTGCTGGTGCTCGGCGGATACCTGGCCAACAGCCTCGGCGGAATCGTCGACGGGGCGTCGTGGCTGAAGAACTTCTCGCCCTTCTACTACGCAGTCGGTGACTCGCCGCTGGCGAACGGCTGGAATGCCGGACACCTCGCGGTGCTGGCGGCGCTCGCCGCCATCGCGGCAGGACTGTCGCTCACCGTCTTCGACCGCCGAGACCTCGCCGTCTGACACCCCCGCGGGGCGGGTTCTCCGGAACCCGCCCCGCGCACCCGTTTCCAGCAGGAAGAATACTGATCCCATGACCAGCGCATCCGAACCGACCACCGCACCCTCCGATGCCCAGCTGGCATTCGTGGAGGATTTCGCGCTTGTCCTCGAACGCATGGGCCTGGTACGCATGGCCGGCCGCACAGTCGGCTGGCTGTTGATCTGCGACCCGCCGGAGCAGACGTTCAATCAGATCGCCGAGGCGCTTCAGGCCTCCAAGGGCTCCATCTCCAGCGCGCTCAAAACGCTGACCACCATGCGGTGGGTCGACAAGACGAGCAAGCCCGGCGACCGCCGCGACTACTACTCCGTGCTGCCGGGCATCCTGCCCGAACTCACCAGACAGCAGTCCGGCATGTACGACCAGCTGACCGGTATGACTTCCCGCGGGCTGGCGCTGTTCGACGACGCGAACAGCGAAGGCGCGGCGCGAGTGCGGGATATGCACGAGTTCTTCGTGTGGATGGGCAAGGAACTGCCCGCGCTGCTGGATCGGTGGGATGCCGAACACGGCAGTGGCACATAGTAAACGAGGCACGGATCATGCTCGCCTGGACGCGCAAGGATTGATCCCTCCCCGAGAGCTCACACCGTCTGCGGTGAGAAGCTCTCGGGACTCGACCACGATCGCGGCTCGCCCCACCGCATCGATCCGCACCGCGGCTGACACCAGGGGCATTGAGCGCCAGCTACCGGTAGCAGTAGGAGTCGGAGGAGGCGTCGCCGCCCTGGAGGCGCACCTGGTGCACCCGCAGACCTCGAAAGTCCTCGTCGTGCGGGAAGAAGGAATCGTCGATGGTCATTCCGCCGTCGGGATCGGTGCGCATCACGGCCATCCAGGCGCCGACGCCGTCCGGGTAGAACTGGTCGTCCCACGCGCCGTAGAGGGAGTTGGTGACGTAGACCCGCCGACCGTTACGGCTGATCTCGACCATTTGGGGGCCACCGGCAAGCGGCTGGTTCGGCGCGGCCGGGTGGGCGGTGCGGCCCACGATCCCGCCGAGCCGGACCGAGCCGGTCTGTTTCGGGTTGGCGGGATCCTGCACGTCGAACTGCGTGAGTTCGCCGGTACCCCAGCACGAGACATAGAGGAATGCGTCGTCGACCGACAAGTCGATGTCGCTGACCAGCGGTGGCACCGCGCCGAACGGTTTCAGCGCCGGCGGCAGCAGGTCTGGATCAGCCGGCTCGGCTGGGATGGTGATCACCTTGTCGACCGCCCATGTTCCATCGTCGCGGTGCCAACGCCACACGGAGGCCGACAAATCCTCGGTTGAGATCACGACGCCGACGAACCCCCAGGTGGCGTCCGGATCGTGCGAAGGACGCAGTTCGAGTGGCATTTGGTAGTGCTCGCCGAGATCGATCCGCTGCTGGTGCCGACCGGCGGCGAGGTCCCAGAAGTGGATGGCGTGGCCGTATTTGTTTTCCAGCAGCAGCTCCGGTTTCAGCCCGTCCTCGATCATCGACGGGGTGCCCCACTCGCTGCTCACCAGCGTGTTCTGGTTGAGATGCCACCAGGCGTCGTATGCGAGGTACTGCGGCCCACGATCCGTCTCCCATTGCCGCAGTACATCGAACGTGTCGTGATCGAGCAGCGCGATTCCGCCCGGCCCGTCGGATCCGTTCGCTGCGCCGAGGCACGTCATGAACACGCCGTCCGGCCCGCAGTGCAGCGTGTGCGGACGGGAGTAGCCGGCCTTCGCCGCGAGCTCGGAGCTGTCGACGATCTTGCAGAGGTCGGGCTGGCGCGGGTCGGGCTGGGTGTCGAATACGTACAGGAGTGACGAGCGCAGACCCGGCACGATCAGGTACCGCCGAGCCAGTCCCGCCATGTGGTGGCCCTCGTGCTTCAGGGCGCTGCTACAGGCGTTCCAGCCGAAATGGTGCAGCTCGTTGCCGAGGTGGGGCACCTCGGTCCAGCCCACCACCTGGCCGTAGGTGGCCGAGCCCGGCTCCACATCGATGACTGACAGCGCATCCGGCTTCTGCGCGGCGCGGTCGAACGCGACAACGTATGCCAGTCGCTCCGGTGGGGCGGCAGCCGCCTCCGCTGCGCTCCGATAGAAGGTCGGGTCCATTTCCGGGTGATTCATTTTCAGCCTCCTTCCTCTCGATAGGCGGAGACCCGCGCACGTCGCCCGATCCGGCGGATTCGAGGTCGGCGCCACTCGTGTGGTCGTGTGACGTAATGGCGCGGGCAGGCAGTAACCAGTCTCGGCCTTTCGACGTCGGTCGGCCAGGTACCGCCGGTGCGATGGCGAAGCGTGCGTCGTTCTCAGCTCATAACGGCGCACCGGAAGCAATAACGTCGATCACGACCGGTCGTTGGGCGCTCGGAGCAGCCGTGCTTGCAGCGCCAAATAGAGCAGCGCCGCGTCGGCTGGCACTGCGAACGCTGAACCGGTGAGCTGCTCTATCCGCTTGAGACGGTGCAGCACGGTGTTGCGGTGCAGGTGCAGGCGCTCTCCGACCGCCGACGTCGAGCCGCCGAGCTCGTACCAGGCCAGGGCGGTCTGCGCAAGAGTGTCGGCGTCGTCGGGGTGGAGTCGGTCGAATGCGGCGAGTACATCCGAGAGAATGTCCGCGGCGAGTTCGGGGTGGGCCGCGATCAAGGCACGCGCCGGAGATGAGGCGTACACGTGTATTCCGGTGTCCGCCGAGCTCAGACACCGGAACGCGATGCGCGCCTGGTCGAGCGCGGCGGGCGCGGAGACGAGGTCGGTGAACGGTTTGCTCGCACCGGCTCGCATCGCGGCGGCGTTCAGAGCTCGGTGCAGCGTGACCGGGGAGTTTGCGGCGGCCAGGGTTATCCGGTCGTCGGCGAGATGGGTCCTGACGGTGGTCACCCCGGCCGCCACGAGGCGGATGTCGCCGACCAAGACGACGAACGTGCCTCGAGCGGGCAGGCGCATCCTCCTGCACAAGTCCTCGCGCTGCGTCGGTGGTAGCTCGGGATCGAGCAGTGCGCGCAACAACCGGTGATCGGTTTGTTCGTCCCCGGCGACGACTATGCGCCGGTAGGCGTCAGCCGCCGCGACGGAGTACTCGTCGACCGTGGCCCACATCCGCGTGGAGAGCTGCGGCAGCGCGGGACGGTCATCAGGTTCAGCGCGTTCGACGATGACGTCCCAGAACGCCAATCCCGCGACGCGGAAGGCGTGCAGCAGACTGTCCAGCGGGATCCCTCGCTCGGCTTTGAGGCGTCCGGCTGTGCGTGCGGGCTCGAGCGAGTACGGGGTGTCGGCGAGGGCGTCCAATAAGGCTGCGAGGCTGTCGGTTACAAGAGTCGACAATTCCTGGTGATCGAGCGCGGCGGCGCTGTAGTCCTCATCATCATGCTCGATTCGCGCGGTCACCATCGCGGAGATCGCAGGCAAATCCGCGCGCAGCTCGCGAAGAACGCGCGGGCGCTGGATGTGCGTCTCCTGGGTCACTGCCGTCAACCTAGCGTCCGTTGTGCGTGCGCACAACGGTGGCGTTCGAAGTCGCGGCACGCGCCTGTCGCCACGGCTGACGAGCCCCAGCGACACTGAATTCCCCTGATCCACACGGATTGTCACTCGTCGATGGAGGACGACCAAGGGCGGAGCTACCTGAATCAGAGTGATCTCGCGGACGACTTCCCGGGTCACATCGACGACGACTGTATTACAACGATCGGAGTTTCCCATCATGACCACTGCCACCCGCGAACTGTTCGAGCGCTACCACGCTTGCTGGGTAGACCGCGACCCAGATCGGATCGCCGAACTCCACACCGCTGACTCGGTGCTCCATCTGCACTCCGGTCAGGAGCCCGCGCGCGGTCCGGCCGCCATCCGCGAGTTCGCGGCTGGGATGCTGGCCCTGGTTCCCGACCTGACATTCCACCTCGTCTCGCTGCGCGTTGGAGAGGACTTCTGGGTGGTGCAGTGGCGGTTGACCGGGACGGCGGCGACCGGCAACCCCGTGGACGTCGACCTCGCGGATTACGTCCTGGTCGAAGACGGCGCGGTCAAGGCAAAGCACTCCTACGTCGACGGGGTCGCTATGCAGGCCGCCCTAGCAGCCGCCCAATAGTGCGGCTGTTCGACCCGCTGCGCGCCATGATCACTCGCTGCTGGTAAGCCGCTCGGACGGCTGTATCGCCGCGGTGATGGGGTTTTCTGGACCAGCAAGCCGCTTGGTTCGGCACTACAGCGCAGCGGGCCGAGCGGGGCTAGCGGGGCTAGCGGCGTCAGCCGACGATGCCGATTGCGGCGGCATCGCCAGCGATCGTTCGTAGACCCATCAGCCCGGCGTCAAACCGCCGAATAATGTGACATGCGTCACAGGCGGCTAGCAAACTCCCTGGATGGGCGACAAAAGCACTGGCGCACCTGCGGTTTCTGGCCGCGGCTTGCACCATAGCTCTATGCATGGTTAACCGACCGTGCGTAAACTGTGACCAAGCTGATATCAAAACGACGGCCGGGAAGGCCGGTCGCCCAGTAGGTGCAAGTCGAAACGACACGCACATGCGGCAAGCGGCCGGCGAGGGTGGCGAGCGGAGGTCCGCAACCGACTCCCTATCCGCAAACTTCCCTTCGCGGTCCTCATATTGGAGATATCGAGACCTCCGCGACACCGCGGTGGTCAGTGATAACGAGACGGTAGCCGCACGATCGTGTGACGTTGCCGAAGTGCTAAAGCGTTTCCCACAACACCAGAACTGCTGCATCGGCGAGCCTCAGCGGCTCTTGCTCCCACGGTCCGTGCTGTCCCACCACGCTGCCGGAACCTGACCCGCCTCTTCGAGAAACCGATCCACAATGTCTGACCGCAGGCCTTATCCCCCCACCACGACTCGCATCGCGAAGGTGTCAATGCCGCCCTTGGCGCAAGGGGCGTGGTAGCCATGGCAGAAGTAGCGAACGCTCGTGACAGGCCGATCCAACTTCCGGTGAGGCGCGCCCTATTCAGAAGTACAGGTTGAGAAAACAAGATCACTATAGTCACCAAAGGAGTTGCTATGCGCAAGAAGGTCGTAGACGCACTACATCAGGATTTCAATCGCTGGAGTGAACTGGTCGACCGCGCCGCGCACGCGGACAACGAAGTCGAACGGGAGAGACCCGCCTTGGCCGCCGCAGAGCTGGAAACGAAGTGGATCCGCACTGCCGCCGACGACTGGAGAACACTGCACGACCAGTGGTGCGCAAAAATCGACCGGACGCAAGCGCGTGTGAACTCCGCATACGCTCTGCTTTGAGCCGGATTGCCGAATCGAACCGGTCGCCGTGGCGGCGAGCGTTTATCCAGTTGCCCGCACGTCTGCGGGCAATCGGCAGCCCACGGCAGCGGTGATCGTCATCGACCGGGCATCGGCGAAGACCGACAGCCTGGTGTTGCTGTCCCAGTCCGCAGCATCTCCGCCCTCGAAGGTGACGTGCCGGTCCGGCGACGAACTACTGCCGGGCAGCATGTCGGTAGCGCCGACGGACGCGGCCAGCTCGCGGGCAATCTCCTGAAACCCGGGCCACGCCGCCTCGGGGAGCCCACCGTCGGCTAGGTAGCGCGGCAGGGCGACACGCCTGCCACCGGTATGCGCGTACGGTCCGTAGCAGGGCCCCAGCACGCGGTCCTCGCTCCAGCTCCACCGCAGCGCCGGTTCGATCGCCGAGGCCGCGGCCGCGATCTGTTCGACGATCGACGTCACCTGCTGCTCCGTCACCTCAGAAGACGGCAGATCAGTCAATTCCGCTGTGGCGGCGGCGATCTCCTCCGCGGAAGGCGGCGGGTCCGGCTCGCCGAGCAGAGTCGCGCATCCACTGGCGGACAGAGCCACGACCGCGAACGCGGCGAGTCGGCGCAGTGCGGCGGGCGGCCATCGCAGTCCGGTCATGGGCGTCTCCCCCGCTTCCCGCGGCCGCACGTATCGTCAGCGCGCATCTCCCGCAATCTTATTCGGGACGAGTCGCGCGAGGGCAAGATGGTGAACCGCGCCCGGGGTCGAACGTCGTCGAGGATCGCTGCGACAAATACGCCGCCGAAGAGTCCTGCGGCAGTGGTCACCGACCATGCTTCTCGCCGGGTGGTCGGGCGTTGTTTGCGATTGGCCGCGATCGCGGTCAGCTCGGCCACCTCCGCGCGCTGATGAAATCAACCCGACTGGGGTCACGCTGGCTCTGTCCGTCATTTGTGGGATCTGGCCCACTTTCCGTGATCAGGTCTGGAGCCGCGGCCCCCGTGCGAGTATCCCGCCGCAATCCCATGGCTGCGAGCGAGCGAAGGTTCGTGCCACCCAATCGATCCGAGCCAGATTTCGGAGAGTCGACCAACGAGCGCCCAGCGGCATGAGCGGATATCTGGGGGCCGTCAGTTCTCGACTCCGTATGTCATGAACGCGTAGACCCCGGGAGAGCACTCCTCGACCCTCGCCGCCACTCTTGCGCCCTCCTGTTCCCAGCCGTGTTCCACACCGGCTCGGACTTCTTCAGGCATTCCGGCGTAGGCATACGAGGAGTACAGCAGGATTCCCAGCGACCTGGCCTCTTCCTCGTCGTAGCCATAGTTCGACGGTTCGACCGGAAACCCCTCAACGTCGGTCATTCTCAGGTCCATACAAACAGCTCGAACGAGCTCGAATACCTGCTTCTGCTCCTGCTCCGACAGATCCGCGCCGTCCTTCCGGTAAACGAAAAGCGCTGGACCATAAGCCGACATGAATACCCCTCCGATCAGCAAGGCCGCATTCAAACAGAAAGGGCCCGACCACGCCTTACTCAGCAGTGCCCCGCACCTCGGCACGATGGTGAGTTCGGCCGGGGGCAGATCAGCTCGGCCCGTTGATCTTCGCCCGGCCGCGCCGGCCGGTTCGGTCAGCGCGCCACGCGGCAACAGAGTGCGTTGCGAGAGCCAGCGAGGAAGAGGCGAACGTTCAGGGCGGGCCAGCCATGCACCGGCATCAGCCGGGGCAATAGGCAGTCTCGGCGGCGTTCACGAAGGCCATCGCCGAGCCGAACTCGCCTGTTCCCCCGCTCAAGAACTCGGCCAGACTGTGCTTCGATATGCCGTCCGCAAGCAGATCGCAGACGGCATGGCCGCCCTCGGTAATGCCCGGGAATTCCGAGATGATGTCGGGAAGTACCTGAATGCCATCCCGCTGGATGAGCAGGAACCCGAAATGCGCGTCCTGTAACGGGCCGTAGTTGTGGGCCCTCGCGACCGGCTGAAGCTCTGCCGACGGCAATGCCGAGGCGGGGGCGGCGAACAGAACAGCAGCGGCCGCGGCGGCGAGCCCTGTAGCGATCTTCGAGAAGAGCAAGACGATTCCAATCGTGGGACAAAAGCGCGACCAGGTGATCGCCACGAAGATCGTAAGCGAGGTCGCCGAACTCCGCCGGGCGTCAATTCGCGCTACGCCACTGGACCCCACGAGCTCCATCGAGGACTCACCCAGACGAAAGTACAACCGGCCAGAGCACACCCGCGGCATCAACCGCCGTCGAGGTCGCAACCTCCGACATCCCCTCCGATCATCGCCCAGGATGCTACGCACGCCGATCCTGCCCGGCGTCCGGTAATCGGCTACTTAAGACTGGTGTCAGGGCTTGATCCCGGCCAGGATCGAGTCCCAGGTGCCCGGTGGGAGGCTCCCTAATCGGCTGCCCCCGGCTTGTTTGGTGTGGCTCACTAATGGCTTGCGTCCCACCGGATTACCGTGCGGGCGTGGCTGGAAGGGGTCTGCCCTGGCTCGAAGTAGCGGTGCCCTTCCCGCACGGACACCCAGTTCGTTCGGACTTCTGGAAGGACACCGTGACGGTCATCATCGGAATGGACCCGCATAAACGCTCGGCCACCATCGAAATTATCGACCAGTCCTCCACCGTGCTGGCGACCGGCCGATATAGCACCGACACCACCGGGTACCGCAAGATGCTCGCCGCGGCAGGACAGTTCCCGGATCGGGTCTGGGCGATCGAGGGGCTGCAACGGCGTCGGCCGGCACCTGGCACACCGGCTGATCCACCATGGTGAGATTGTCATCGATGTGCCCGCCAAACTGTCGGCGCAGGTGCGGGTGTTCGCCACCGGCAACGGCCGCAAAACCGACCCGGTCGACGCCCATTCGGTCGCGCTGGCCGCGCTGCGGTCGCCGAACTTGCGACGAGTGCAAGCAGATCCGGAACTCGTCGCACTCGGGCTGCTGGTCGATCGTCGCGACGAACTCGGCCGCACACGCACCGAACTGTTGAACCGGATCCACCGGCTGCTCATGGAGCTGGTTGCCGGGGGAGCCAAACGGTTCCTGTCCGCGATGCAGGCCCGCGCCCTGGCCGAGGCCATCGAACCAGCCGATGCGGCGGCACGCGTCCGGCTGCGCCTGGTACTGGAGCTGATCGACGACCTCGAGGTCGTGGACCGGAAAACCAAAGCCGCGGACAAGGAACTGAAGCAACTGGTTGTGGACCGTGGCTCGACCTTGATGGACCTCAACGGCATCGGCCCCTCCGGCGCCGCGCGGCTACTCGCCGACGTCGACGATGTCCACCGGTTCGCGTCGCGGGATCGGTTCGCGTCCTGGAACGGCACCGCACCATTGGATGCTTCTTCCGGTCAGCAGCAGCGGCACCGGCTCTCCCGCGCCGGCAACCGGAAGATCAACCGCGTCCTGCACGTCATGGCGATCGTCCAACTACGCAACCCGACTCCTGGCCGCGTCTACTACGACGGCAAACGAGCCGCCGGGAAGACCTCGATGGAGTCGATGCGGGCACTCAAACGCCGATTGTCGAACGTGGTCTATCACCGGATGCTCGCTGACCAGCGGCGACGGGATGCGGCAAGCCCGGGAGGCATTCGGGAACGACAACTGACTCCAGCGCGACCGGCCCGACCCCGCACACCGATCCTTCGGACAAGCCACAACCCGGACCTACCTCCACACAGCCTAACGCCGAGCTGACCACCGCCTCTTGACATAAAGGGGAGCCACTACAGGGTTTGGCGCTCGCTTGACGTCAGGGACCTCCGCTGGGCGTGGGCGGCGATGAGTGCAGGCTGTGTGGGTGGGGATTTCGGCCAGGTCTGTGGCGCTGGTGATCTGGGTGATACTGGCGGTGTGAACGGGACATGGGAGGCGTGGGGTCGGGTCGTGGTGACCGCGATCGCCGCGATACCGGTAGCCGGTCTCCTGGCCTGGTGGCTGGCTGGGCGGCGCGGGTGGCGGGCGGCGCTGTGCGATGTCGGGATGGTGACGGGTACCGCGCCGTGGTTGTGGATGATCCTCACGCCGACCGGAAGAGGTCGTTCGCTGAATCTCGTGCCGCTGCGTGATCTGGCCGAGCAACTGGCCGACGACCGGGTAATCGAGCAGTTCAGCGGGAATCTGCTTGTCTTCGCCGCACTCGGCTTCCTGTTGCCGGTGCGCCGACCCTGGTTCGCCCGCTCGTACCGCATCCTGTTGGCGGGAGCAGCAGCTTCGATCGCGGTGGAGACTGCACAGTTCGCCCTCGCTATCGGCCGTCACTCATCCGTCGACGACGTGCTGTTCAACGCGGCCGGTGCATGCCTGGCGGGCCAGCTCTCACGACATCTGTGGGCGTCGCGCGCAATTACCGACCGTTCCGAGCCGGCATTACCCGAAGCGCCGGCACAGGGCATCGTCTCCGAGCGAGACGGCGTCGGCCAGCCGACCTTCCCCGAGTAGGGAGATCATCGAGAAGTGCGTGGCCGCTGGGTTGGGACCTGCTCGAGCGTCATCTCGACCACCTGCTGCACCTGATCCAGCAGGATCGACGGTGGCCGGCCCGGCCGGGGCTCATCGGCCAGACCAGCCAATCCGTACTCGATGAAGCGGCCCCGCCACTTCCGCACCGTCATCGCCGACACGCCCACCTCCGCCGCAACGTGGGTGTTGAACGCGCCCGGCTCGGCGCAGGCCAGCACGATCCGGCACCGCAACGCATATGCCTGCGTCGACGTCGCCGCCCGCGCACCCCGAACAGCTCCCGACGCTGCCCTCGGTCACCACCAAATCCGCCCCAGACCTCGGCCGCCCAGTCCTCCCCACCGCCGAATCCTACAATTAAGCAACGGATTTCAGGCGCGGAACACTAGTACCGCTATCACGGCGCGGTGATATTCGGAGCCGAAAGCCGAGCGGCCGTGGCCGATTTGCTCGGCACGGCGCAGGTCGCGGCCCTCGTCGAAGAGCAGCGCACAGCTTTCACCGCGGTGCACGCCTACAGCGTGGAGCGCACGGTGCCCGTCGTTCGCGCAGCCGGATAGTCACCCCGACTCGGCTGCGCTGCCGGAGAGGTGGCGGACTGTCCGGCAGCCGACTCACCGCGCAGCGCACCGACGCGATGTCCTCAGTCGCCAGACACCGAAGGCCAATGCGGCCATCGCTGTAATCGCGGCGGCCACGGGGGCATACGTGCGCAAGACAGCGATCTGCTCTCGCGCTTCCTGCGATTGTGTGACCATTTCTTCAATGGTCTGTTCGTCGAAGCGCAGGTTGCCCTCGAAGACGGTGACAGGGGCGGGATCGTCGACGGCGGTGGCCAGATACCGACGTTGATGCTCGCTCACTACAATGATCGCGCCGGTGATGGAGTCTACCCAGAAGTCGCGGATGGCGGAGTAGTACAGCGACATCGTGATCGATTCCTCGTCGCCGCTTCGCCCCACCGTCTGCGCGGGGAGTGTGAGACGCCCCCGTGTCGGCAGCAGGCCGGACAGCTCGGCCGGGGGTATGTCAACACGGAAATGCAGTAGCCGCAAGCCGTCTCGCACAGTGGCGTCATCGACGTACTGCAAGCGGGTCTCCTGTTGGGAGATGACGTCGAAGTAGGTGTAGTCGCGCTTGCCGGTGTCGAAAGGAAGCTTGTACTGCAAGCCGTTGCGTACCGTCTCGAGCGGGTCTTGACCGGGTTCGAAAACCGTTAGTGCTGGACGTCGTTGTGATGCGCCGCTGGCCCGGTTCATGCTCACCTGGTCGACCAGCGCATCGACAAGACTTGCCTGACCTGAGCGGTCCAGCCTCGTCGACTGCTGCGCGACGCGCAGTGTGACAATCTCGGAATTCGTTGGCGCGATGCTGGTTACCAAGGTCGATAGTTGGATCGGAACGTCGTGTTCGACGTGGAGTCGTCCCTGCAAAAGAAGATCGAGATCCAGCATCGTGCCCGTGCCGGACGCGATCGTCACCTGCCGTACCTGAGCCGGGAACTTGATCAACGTGTCTGCGACGTAGCTCGGCAGGACAATCGCGACCGCGGCGAGCAAGGCGGCGGTCGCGAGTGCGAAGTATCCGAGATATCGCTTGCGCGACCGATTCTTCGCGCTCGGCTGTGCACCCCGCTCGACGTCGAGATCCACAGGAAGGTAATCAGTCTTGGTCATAAGGATTCGCCTTTGAAGGTCATACAGCCGCTTCGCTGCAGGGGTTCTCGCAGAGGCGCCGTTCGGAAGCGGCCCGCGATTCCCGATACGGGCAGCGGCAGGTGGTCGGGCAGCTCGGCACGAACGAAACGAACGCGCAGCACCGCGCGGCGCGCTCGAGCTGGATGATCGAACCGAACCAGAGCGGCGCGGCGGCGCTGGATGTGCATCTCGGCGGCCAGCGGAGATCCAGTACGGCAACGAGCCGCCCTGCACCGCGCTAACCGGCATATGGATCGTGATAGTGGACGATCGACAGCTCCCTCCACGAGACTGACGATATCGTCACATACGACGCAGGCCTCAGTCAAGAGAAACTGACGAATTCGTCACAACCTGGATTGTCCTGGCTGGAGCAGGTTGATGCGGTCGGATTCCGTGGGACGAACAGCGGCAGCAGAATACGGCGTGGGGCGAACTGTGCGATCCGAATTACGATTCAGGTCGGCTTGCTCGAGCGCAGTGAAGCGTGCCGCCGGCCGATGCAGTCGAAATCTCCCTAGCCCTCATCGGTTGTGGTTGAACGGTTCGGTGCCCAGTACGAGCCGGAGTCCGGAGATACCGGAATGCGCTCGGGCGTAAGCGAGTTCCCGGTTGATGTCGCCGAGGTGATTGACGATGGGGATAGCGATGCCGAAAGTCGGCAGGGTGCCGACGGCACGACCGAACATCACGGCCTTGATGCCGACCCACGACTGCGCGCTGGCGACGAATTCTTCGACGCAGTTCTCTCCCTGGCATGAAATGGGCTCGGAGTCAGAACTCGAGGGGGATCGAGGGCAGCGGGGAGGAGGCGATTCGGCGGGCCTCGTCGCGTGGTATTCCCAGTGCGCAGAGAAGAAGCTCTCCCGCGCCGCCTCCGGCCTCGCGCCAGGTTTGGTGGCCTTCGAGGACCATCCACATGGCGCTGATCTAAGCATTCGGACTCGATCGGATGAACCCGAATTGCTTGCGCGGCTTGGCGCGCTCACTTCGCCATGCTTGACCGGCGCCGGAACCATCGCTGGGCATGCCCGCGGATACCGGCGAGAGTCCGCGGTTTCGGAGCGGTTTCGACGGCTTCCGGGGCCGATGCCGCCTGGGCGAATCGCACGTGCAGTTGTTCGCGGACTTGATCCGGGGTGTAGGCGCGGCGGCGGCGCTCGGCGCGCACCACCACGACACCGGTGGCTACCACACCGGCCGCACCCGCCAATCCCAACACCTTCCACCACCTCATACCGCATAGGCTACGACCATGACGGGGACGGGCATCAGTCTCGACCGAGCGGTCGAGGTCACCAGAACGGGTGATATCTGGCTTTTCCGAGGGCATTCGACAGCCGACCGGGTGATCCGTATGACGACGAACAGTCCGGTGAACCATGTCGGCATGTCGGTGGTGATCGACGATCTGCCCGCCCTGATCTGGCACGCGGAGCTCGGGAGATCCCTGCCCGACATGTGGTCGGGAAACACGCACCGCGGCGTCCAGTTGCACAACCTGCGCGATGCCGTGCTGGTCTGGGCACACCGCTATGGTCAGCAGGCCTGGTTGCGCCAGTTGGACCCTCCTGTCACTCCAGAGATGGAGGAAAGCGTGCTGCGCACCATCGCCCGGCTCGACGGCACCCCGTTCCCCTCCACCGCCGCCCTTGCCGGGCGCTGGCTGCGCGGCCGTGCGCGCCTCCCCCGCCGCAAAGCGAGTCGACCGGCCGCCCGGGAACTGGAGAACGCGTACTGCGCCGAAATCGTCGCTGCGACATACCAAGCGATGGGACTGCTACCGCAACACCGTAGCCCCGACTGGTACGACCCTGGCCGATTCTGGAGCGGAGACGGACTGCGGCTGTCCGGCAACTACGAACTGGGCGGCGAAATAGCCGTCCGAACACCCGCCGAGGTACTCGACTGACTCGACGGGGTATGTCGCGGCGCGACTGGCGGCAATCGGCGAGCAATCTCACCGGCGCGACCGACCGGTTTCCACTGCTGGGAAGACTTTCGATACAGCCGCTGGAGTTCCCAGGGAAAAATGACCTGCCGTCAGCACCTGGGCCTCCGATCGGGCCTGACGGCTCACCCTGAGAGGGAACCACATTCGATGAGGATCAACCGCACAATCCGCCTCGCCATCGGGGCGATCGCCGTCACCCTCGCCGCAACCGCCTGCGGTGGCGGTAACAGCAGCGACTCCGCGACCACCAGTGATCACGTGAGGGAGGGGAAGCTGACCATCGGCATCAAGTTCGACCAGCCCGGCCTGGGCTTTCGTGAAGCGGACGGCTCCTACCACGGGTACGACGTCGAGATCGCCAAGTATGTGGCGGGCAAGCTCGGCGTGCAGCCCGACGGCATCACCTTCAAAGAGGCGCCGTCGGGCAAACGCGAGACGATGATCATGAACGGCGAGGTGGACTTCATCGTCGCCAGCTACTCGATCACCGACGCCCGCAAGGAGAAGGTCGACTTCGCCGGGCCGTACTTCGTGGCCGGGCAGGCCCTGCTGGTGAAAAAGGAGACCACCGATATCACCGGTGTCGAGTCGCTGACCGGCAACAAGAAGCTGTGTTCGGTCAAAGGCTCCACCCCGGCACAGTACGTCAAGGACAATCACGCCAAGAGCGTTCAGCTGGTGGAAGTGGACACCTACTCGCAGTGCGTCGAAGCCCTGCGCAGCGGCTCGGTCGACGCGGTGACCACCGACGACATCATCCTCGCCGGTTACGCCGGGCAGGCATCGGGCGAACTGAAGCTGGTCGGCAACACGTTCACCATCGAGAAATACGGCATCGGCCTGAAGAAGGGCGATCAGGAGACCCGCACCAAGATCAACGACGCACTCGAGGCAATGATGGCCGACGGTTCTTGGAAGAAGGCGTTCGAGGACACGATCGGTCCGCTCCGCGACTCGACGCTGACGCCGCCGACCGTCGACCGTTACTGATCCGACTGCACCGACCCCCAGCGCCGGCACAGATCACCGGATCCGGCGGATCCCCGATGTCCGGCGAGGTTTCGGAGTAGGCGGCTGTATCCGCTATCCTATGCCCAGTCCACGGCGAAACGGCACAGCACGGTGCCTACACCATGGACTGGGCATCGGCCGGCGTCGAGGCGCCCGGCGGAGCCCAAGCCGGCGAAGCCTGCGCTGCAAGGAGAACAGGTTCCCGCCTCCCGCTACCCGAAGGCGTGCTCGCACTGCGTACGACCTCGATTCTGGCCCTGGCGACGTGCGGCAAACCTGTATGGCCTGCCGCAACCATTAACGGCGCCCTGGCGTCGGGTCAGGGAGGCTGCACGCGAACCCTACGCCTACCGGTGATTCCCCGCCTGGGCGGGTGTCCCGGTTCCGGCGAGTCCGGTCAGGGCCTGCGGCAGTGGGCCCTGGTGCAGGACACCGAGGCGCTGGGTCGCGCGGGTGAGGGCGACGTAGAGTTCGGCCGCGCCGCGCGGTCCGTCGGCGAGGATGCGTTCCGGTTCCACGACCAGGACGGCGTCGTATTCCAGACCCTTGGTCTCCGACGCCGCCACCGCACCTGGCACGTCCGGGGGTCCGATCACGACGCTCGTGCCTTCGCGACCGACTTCGTCGCGGACGAATTCCGCTATGGCAGAGGCCAATTCGTGCTCGGTGACCGGTCTGGACCATGGCCGGACGCCGCACGCGCGGACCGACTCCGGTGGCTGGACCCCTGGTGCGAACTCGGCGAGCACCGCGGCGGCGACGGTCATGATCTCCGCCGGGGTGCGGTAGTTCACCGATAGTGACCGGTAGACCCAGCGGCCGGGCACGTACGGCTCCAGCATCTGGTCCCACGATATCGCTCCGGCCGCCGACCGGCGTTGGGCGAGATCGCCGACCACCGTGAAGGATCGGGCCGGGCAGCGCCGCATCAGCACCCGCCAGTCCATTTCGGACAGTTCCTGGGCCTCGTCGACCACGACGTGCCGGTAGGTCCAGTCCCGGTCCGCGGCAGCACGTTCGACGAGTTCACGAGTGTCCCGCTCGAGGAAGCGGTCGGCCAGGTCCTCGGCGTAGAGCAGGTCCTGGGCGAGCAGGTGGTCCTCGTCGTCCATCAGGTCCGCACGGTCGATGAGAATGTCCAGCACGCCTGCGGCGTACTCGCCCTCGGCCCTGCGCTCCCGTTCGGCAGCCTGGTCGGCCGACTTGTCGCGGCCGAGCAGGTCGACCAGTTCGTCGAGTAGCGGCACGTCCGACACCGTCCAGGCATCGCCGTCGGTACGGAACAACGTCTGGTCGGCGCCTGCTGCTCGCAGCCGTTCGGGAGACATATACAGCTCTGCCAATAGTGTTTCGGGCGTCAGTACCGGCCAGAGCTCGTCGAGCGCGGCGGTGAACTGGTCGTTGTCCGCGAGTTCCGCGAGCAGGTCCGCCCGCAGCTGCTCCCATGCCTCGCGCTCGTCCCGGGTCAGCCAGCCCCGGCCGATCCGGGCTATCGCTCGTTCGGTGAGCACCCAGGTGACGATCTCGCGGAACACCGCGCGGGCTTCGTTGTGCGGCAGCCCGCTCGCGCGCGCCTCCTCCCGGCCCCACTCCGCGGTCTCGGCGTCGATGCGCACGGTGACGTCGGTCAGTTCGATCGGCAGCGGATGCTCCGGCAGCCGCTGCCGATCGGCCACCGCCGCCGCGAGCACGTCGAGGATTTTCAGCGAGCCCTTGAGCCGCGCGGCGTCCGGGGTGTCCTCGGCGGTGACGCGCAATCCGGGTACGAAGTCGCCGGTGGTCATGAACACCACGTTGGTTTCACCCAGGGACGGCAGAACACGGCTGATGTGGTGCAGGAACGCCGGATTGGGCCCGACCACGAGTACACCGTTGCGTTCCATCCGCTCCCGCTGCGTGTAGAGCAGGTACGCGACGCGGTGCAGCGCCACTACAGTCTTTCCGGTGCCCGGTCCACCCTCGATCACCAGCACCCCTGGATGATCGAGCCGGATGATCTCGTCCTGTTCGGCCTGGATCGTCGCAACGATGTCGTGCATCCCGTCACCGCGCGGCGCGTTGACCGCCGCGAGCAGCGCTGCGTCCCCTCGCTCGCCACCACCCGGGCGGCCGAGTACCTCGTCGGTGAAATCGACCACTCGACGCCCCCGGGTGTGGAATTGACGGCGTCGGCGCATGTTTTCCGGGCTGGCGGCGGTGGCGACGTAGAAGGCGCGCGCCGCTGGCGCCCGCCAATCGAGCAACAACGGTTCGTACTCGTTCTCCTCGTCGAAGAGTCCGATCCGGCCGATGTACATACGTTCGCCCGAAAGGGTGTCCAACCGGCCGAAACACAGCCCGTTGTCGGCCACGTCCAGCCGCTTGACCTCTTTGGCCAGCGCGCGCACCTCGAAATCCCGTTCCATGAGCGTGCCGCCGTTTCCCCGCAACGCCGCGCTGTACTGCCCCTTCGCTCGTGCGCGATCGGCATCGAGCCGCGTGTAGAGCCCGGTCACGTAGCTCCGCTCGGACCGCAATTCGTCCTCATACCCCTGAGTTGACACGCACCCTCACTCTCCCACTCGCTCGACGACGCGAAATCCTCACACCCGCCGCTGCGCGTGAGTGTCCGCCACTACCCCATTTCGGTAGTTTCTGGCTTCGGTCGGTGATTTTGCGGCATGACCGGGGTCTTGCCGCAAGCCCCCCGGTGCGCTATATGTTGAGAGTGGAAAGGCGTACGTAGTCCTTCCCCTTCATCGTCCGCTGTGGACGGACAACCTCCTCGCGAAGCCGCACGGGCCTCTGGGCATGTGTCGATATGCGGTGCCACATCGTCAGGTGGGTAGGTCCCATCGAGACACGCGGCCACACGGAGTTCGCGGATACGGCGAATCTGCGCCGCGTATGCAAGCTTTCACAGACGCCGTCGACAACGGTGGAGGCGGCCGGATGACCGGAGGGACCAGGACGAGTAGGGCGTGACCGCGGCCGCGCGTCGGCCACGAAATCGGATCGGTCGGTCGTCCTGACCGCGTGCGGGGCGGTCAGGACGAACTCGGGCGCAGGAGGCTACCTGTCTTACCTCCGATCGAATCTGCTCATCCGCGCTTCCGTCGAGAACGGAAATTGCGCCGTCCAGGTATCCGTTTCGCGTGCGATCACTTCGTTGACCCGGTGGGAGAAATCTCTGAGCAGTCCCATCCGCCGGTCTATCTCGCCATTGGAATTGGCGGGCGCCCTCGAGACGGACGCCCACTCGAGTTGGAAGTCACACAGCATCGCGTTGATCGACTGCGCGCTTCGGATGTCGCGCAGCCATGCGGCCGAAATGCCGAAGAATCGGTCGAATGCCGCGCATCCGGCGGCGCAGGCGAGCAGTGCGTAACCCCAACTCGGGTTGATGGCGTCGACTCCGGCGGTCGTCAGCAGTGGCACCAGAATTCCGAGTAAGCCCAAAGTGATCATAGCCGCGGTCAGGGCTAGGCTGGTTTGCCGCTTGGTTAGTTTGTCTCTCGTGTACCGATCGCGTGCGTCTATGGCATACGTCTCCACACGTTGGAACAGCCGGGCAAGGGTCTCATCGGAACTCGACCAGTCGGCGGCGCGGAGGTCCAGCGAAGGCGGCACTCCGAGGTCCTGCGAGCGATCCCCGCCGATGGGCGATCGGTGCTCTGTCACGGCGGTACTGTATCGCCCCGCGCCGCGCGTTGATCATCTGATCGACTCTTCCGCAGGTAGAGCGAGCGGCGCGGTGGCGCCCAATTTGCTTGCGACTCGTGCGATGCGGTGCCGCAACGGGTTTCAGACCTGTGGCGATGCCACACCATGCGCTCCCCAGCTGCCGCCGGTGCGAGGTTCGACGAGTGAACTAGAATTACCAGCGATCATCACATGAGCGAGAATCAAGGTCTCACACCGCTGCGACCCGACCAGTCGGGCCTGCGGGGAAGGCTGGCCCGGGTACTCGTCGAGGAGCCCACCGATGAGATCGATTGGCCCGCGGACCTGCCAGCCGGGATCGATACTGTTGTGATCGTCGACGACGAGCCGAATCCGCATCACACACTGCGGGTGCACCCACCAGGGGATCCCACGAACATAGCCTTGGTCGTGTTCGACCAGCTAACGCTCTGCGAGGACCAGCGACAGATGGACCCGCGACGGATCGAGCTCAATCGTCGGCACAGCCGGGAGATGGGTGTGCTGTTCCAGCGATTCATCATCGCCCATCCGGACGTCGAATCCGAAGTCCACGGAGCACAGATGACCGCAGCACAAGAGGCCGCATGGACTGCATTCAGCGCGGCGCTACTTGCTCGGCATCAGGCCGAGCGATCTGCTCTTGCCGCCGAAATCGAAGCCGAGCAGCAACAGCGCGACGGCCAGTAGACGGGGAGCACCTCGGCGAGCCAGCTGTCGAGGTTGCGGGACACCCACGGCCAGCGCCCGGGTCGCGAGCCGACCCGGGCGCTGGGGGACATCGCGTGGTGGGACACCGAGGTTACGACGAGCTGGGAAGTTCGTCGGCGAATCCCGCCAGTTCGTCCAGGACTCGGTCGATGCTGTCCGATCTGGCACCTGGTGAATCGAGGCGTTCGCGCACCATGAACTCGGCACGATCGAGCACCGTGGTGGTGAGGTCGTGCCCGAGTTCTTCCCGCAACTGCCGACGCACCTGCTGGAGGTGGTCCAGACCGTGTCGACGCACCCGTTCCACTTCGGCGGCAGCCGTTTCCCGCAGTTCCGCGAGTATCCGCTCGGCATCGGCGTGTGCTTCCCGGTGGATGCGGGCCACCTCGATGCAGGCCATTGCGTCCGCTTCGGCGAAGGCACGTTCGGCGGCGGCCAATCGGGCCGCGGCCTGCGAGCTCTGCTCCAGTTGTTCCCGAATTGCGTGCTGCGACCGGTGCATCATCGCCTTTGCCTGCGGCGCAATCCATTTGACGAGCGCACCGACAATGACGGCGAAACCGAACAGCTGGCTCAGGAATACCGGCCAATTCCACGTGATGTCGTAGATACCGTCACGTTCGTTCAATGCCTTCACCTCCGATCACGCGGTCTGCCAGATCACCGGCCAGCGGGTCGACGTGTCCGCGCAGCCGCACCGCTGCCGCGTCGGCGTGGGCCCGCAGCTCGATCGTGGCCTCGGCCGATATCCGGTCCGACTGTTCCTGTGCCCGCTCGCGCGTCGAGATCAGGATCGCGCGGCCTTCGATTCTGGCCTGTTCGCGCCGCCGCGCCGCCTCGCCGCGAGCCTGTGCCACCGAGGACCGATACCGTTCCCCGGCCGCCTCGAGGACTTCCCGCGCCCGTTTCCCATCGGCGGCGGCCTTGGCGACGCGTGCCTCCCGCTCCGCGAGCACATCGCGGATCGGCGGCACCACGAAGAGCCAGATGACCGCGAGCACGATCAGGAATATCGACAGTTCGGCGAGGAAGGTGCCATTAGGGATCAGAAAATTCTGTCCCGCCATGGTTTTCGTTTCCATGGCGTCACTTGCCCGGCGCCGCGAAGGCGAACAGTGCCATGAATGTCAGATTGATGAAGTACACGGCGTCGACCAGGCTGACCGCCATCAGATAGTTGCCGCGCAGCCTGCCTTCGGCCTCGGGTTGCCGGGCCACGCCATTGATCAGCGCCGAACCCGCCATTCCATTGCCATAGCCTGCGCCGATCGCACCGCCGACCATCATCAGTCCGCCCGCGAGCAGGGCCGCCGCCTGGACGATCGTCGCGTGGGTCACGTCTGCCATTTGTTTTCCTTTCCCCGTTGAATAGGAATGTGGTGGTCATGGGATTGGTGCTACAGCTCAGTGCCTTTCGCGCTCGAGCGCGGTGGCCTGACCGAAGTAGAGGATGGTCAGCAGAGCGAAGATGAAAGCCTGGATGAGCCCGACGAAGAGGTCGAACAGCTTCCAGACGGCGTTCGGGCCCCAGCTCAGCCAGGCCGGAAGCAGCGCGATCACCGAGATCATCACCCCGCCCGCGAACATGTTGCCGAACAACCGCAGCGCCAGTGAAAGCGGTTTCGCGAGTTCCTCGATGACGTTGATGAAAATCATCGGCCCCCAGCCTGTATGCCCCTTCAATACCTGCTTCATATGTCCGATCGGGCCGCGTCGCGCCATACCTGCGGCCTGGTAGCAGAGGAAGACGAACAGCGCGAGCGCATAGGTGAAGTTGACATCCGCGGCGGGCGGTTTGATCAGCTCACCGTCGCCGTATTGCACCGGCAGCACGGACAGCCAGTTCGACAGCAGAATGAAGACGAACAGCGTCACCGCCAGTGGCAGGACGAAAGGAGCGATCCGCAGTCCGACTGCGCTTTCCACCTGACCGCGCAGCTGCACTGTCACGGTCTCGAAGAACAACTGCACGCCGTTCGGAACCCCGGAGGTCAGTTTGACGCGCAGATAGAGCGCGAGTCCCACTACGACAACTGCCGCGACCACGGTCGCAAGGATCGTATCGACGTGGAAATCCATACCGAGGACGTGTGCGGTTTCATGGTGGCCGACTTCGACTTTCGTCATCGGGCACCTCGCAACACCGGCATTGCCACTCGTAGCAGTAGGGTGATCTGAAAGGCCACCAGCCCGAAGAGAATGCCGAACCCATCGGGGCGAGTCAGGACGCTGACGACCAACGCGAGCGCCGTAACGCCGAACAACCGCACCCCGCTCGTCGCCGCCAAACGTTGTTTTCCGGATCCGGGATCATGCGAAATCCACGCGACGGCAACCTGGGTGAGCCACGCGTTGACATAGCCCAAGGCCATTCCGGCACAAACGAATACACCCAATAGCAGCCGATCCAGCAACCCGGCCACCGCGAGAACCACGATTCCCGCTCCGGCGGAGACGATGATCGGACGGCGGTCCACGCTGACCGTCATATGCCCTCCCATAGTGATGGCGTGACGGTATGTAGCAGAGCCACTACATACGGCCACAACATCATTCTTACTTACTACGGCCGGTAGTACAAGAGATCGGGACAAATCGGGCATAACGGTCCGGATTGTCAGGTGCGATCGGGTCGGCTGATCGGCCTGTGTGGCCTCCCCCGGTGACCTCGGCGTGCTCGTCGGACATGGCCGGATGTCAGCCGGGTTCATGCCCCGGGAAACGTCAAAGACTCATTCTCAGTCGCTGGCGAATCCGTCCGGCGTGGAGAGCAACTCGGCATAGACCGACAGAATTCGGGTGGTATGCCTCGATTGGCGTGGTTCATCGGCGTGTGATGCCAGTGCCCGGCGCATCGCGTGCAGCCGGGTTCGGTCCTGCGCGAGGGCCTTCAGCACGGTGGCCAGCGATTCCACCGACCGGTCGGGGGCGCGGACGCCGCCGGTGTCGGGCACGGTTTCGGAGAGTTCGGGGTCGCAGTACACGACCGGCAGACCCATCGCCATCGCTTCCAGCAGCACCATGCCCTGGGTGTCGCAGTCGGAGGTGAGCAGCAGGAGGTCGTGGGTGCGCATGGCGCTCAGGCAGTCGGCTTGGTCGACCTCGCCGTGCAGGTGGACACGGTGTCCCAGATCCGCGTCGGCGACCGCCGCGCGGGCCCGATCGGCCAGTGGCCCGCTGCCGTAGACGTCCAGCGTGCATTCCTCGACAAGGCGCGCTACCTCGATCGCTTCGAGCGGACGTTTCTCCACGGACAAGCGACCGCACCACAGGGCGCGTAGCGGTGCGTCCGTATTCGTCGCCACGCTGTCGGTGCCGCGGGCACGCTCCAACAGCCCGTCGTCAATTCCGTTGGACACTACGCGAATCGGCCGGTTTACGCCGCGTGCCGCCAACCGGCGGGCGAAGTGATGGGTCGGTACGATCACCCGATCGGCCGCCTGGGCTTGCGCCACCATCGGGCGCCACGCCAGCCGGGCGATCCGGCCGTCGCCGTTGTGTGCCGGGTTTCCGCGCATCGGGACGAACCAGCCGTGCACCAAGCGCATGGTCAAGGCGGACAGATACGGTGCCGGTGAATACTTTTCGATGACCGTTTCGTCACGGCTCTGCATGGTCTGGACGACCGGAATGCCGTGCCTGCGGGCGGCGCGTGCGCCGGAGATCCCGCAGCCGTAGGTCGTCAGCGCGTGCACGATATCGAACGGGCCCCGCTCGGTGAAGGCGGCATCGATCCTGCGTTGGTTCGCCCGAGTGGGAAGGACGACCGGCAGCCCGTTCGACATCGAGATCGGCAGCGCCCCGAGCACTACGGTGTCGGCATCCGGCGCCACGCTTCCCGGTGCGGGAGCACAGAATACGGTGACTCGGTGACCGAGCCGCCGAAGTCCGGCGCACAGTGACCGCATCGCGGTTTGGACGCCACCCAGCGTTGCCGGGTGAAAGTCGGTGAAGATCGCGACGTGCACGGATTCGGCCACGGTTCAGGCCGATGCCGAGACAGCGAGTCGTTCCACCGCGTCCGCCGTGGCGCGGACACCGTTCTCGGCGGATACCGTGCGGCCGAGTTCCTGGGCACGCCTACGTGCCTCGGGTGTCAATGTCCGGACCAGCGCGTCGTGCAGCCGGTCCTCGGTCAGCGAGGGATACGGGAAGTCGGCTCCGATCCCCAGCGATGAAATCCGCCAGCCGTAGAAGAACTGGTCGCTGTGCACGCCGATCACCACCGCGGGCAGGCCGGCGCGCAGCACGTCGTGGGTATTGCCGCTGCCACCGTGATGGACGACCGCGCGACACCGCGGCAGGATCCGGTCGTAGTCGAAGGAATCCAGCACGAAGAGTCTCCGGTCGTACCCGATACCGCGGGGATAGCCTTCACCTCGCACGGTCACCAGGGCGCGGGCTCCCAGCCTGCGGCAGACGGCGGCGATGAGGTCGCAGCACCCGGCGGGATCGAGGATCGGCATACCGGTCATACAGAAGTAGATCGGCGGCTCCCCCTCGTCGAGCCATTCGGTCAGCGCCGGATCGACCACCGCTTCGCCCCACGCGTCGCGCAGGCGAGCGGGCAGGATGGGCGCACCGACGACGGTCGACCGGTCCGGCCAGTCCCGCGGCTTCGGCAGCAGCACCGGACTCACCATGTGCACCAGCGGAACATCGTCCTCGCGCATGCGCCGGAATGGATTCCGTGGCTTCCCCGGCAACTCCATCATTTCGCGCACCCGCCGATCCACCCGTCGATAGGCCACGCCGTACGCCACTTCGAATGCCGAGTAGCTGGCCAACCGCAGTCGCCGCGATGCGATCATGTGCTTGACCATGAACGACGACGGGAACTCGCTGGTGCGTTCGAGCGGATACGGCAGGCATCCGACCACTCTCTGCCCGGTCTTCTCCCCACGCTCCATCGCCCAGGGCAGAGTCGACGCGCAGGACACGATCACTTCGGCCGATTCGCAAGCGCCGCTGAGGACCTGGTGCATCCGCTCACCACGCTCGCCCGCCATGATCTTGACCGTATCCAGCATGATCCGCACGAACGGCAGCGTCTTCCCGGACGACAGTGCGCGCTTGGCCGCGGGCGATTCCAGTAATTCCGCCGAGTTGAACGGGATGACGTGCGGCTCGAAGCCCGAGCGCCGCACCACATCGGCGTAGTTCTCGGTGGCGGTCATCTCGACCTGGTGTCCGCGCGATCGTAGCTCGTCGGCCAAGGCGAGATACGGCTGATGATCGCCACGGGTTCCCGCGGTCAACAATGCGATACGCATACCCTCGACTTCCGTTCGTAATCCGCTGTGATTCGACCGCATTCAGGGTTCGTCCTGCTGTCGGAGCAGCCCAGCCGTGCGGTGCCGATGTTAGTGTCTGCCGGTGACCGAAGACATGCGCTCCGGGCTCCGTATCGGGATTCTCGGTGCGGCCCGCATCGCGCCGGCGTCCCTGATCAAACCAGCCGAGCGGAACCCGGAGGTCGTCGTCGCGGCGGTGGCGGCCCGGGACCGGTCGCGTGCGGAGGGGTTCGCTCGCAAGCACAGCATCCCGCAGGTCTACGACAGCTATCAGGCGCTGATCGATGCGCCCGATCTCGACGCGGTCTATATCCCGCTGCCGAACGGCTTGCACGGCCGCTGGACCCGCGCTGCCGTACAGGCCGGAAAACATGTGCTGTGCGAGAAGCCGTTCACCGCCAATGCCGCCGAGGCATCCGAGATCTCTGCCCTGGCGAGCGCGTCCGATCGCGTCGTGATGGAGGCGTTCCACTACCGCTATCACCCGCTGATGTCGGCCGCCGAACAGGTCATCGCGTCCGGCGAATTGGGGACACTGCGACGGGTGGAAGCCGCGCTGTGCTTTCCGCTGCCGAAGTTCTCCGATATCCGCTACGACTACGCCCTCGCAGGCGGCGCACTGATGGACGCGGGCTGCTACGCCGTGCACATGGCCCGGGTGCTGGGTGGCGAGAACCCGGAAGTGGTTGCCGCGCAGGCCAAGTTGCGCGAACCGCGGATCGACCGGGCCATGACCGCCGAACTGCGCTTCCCGTCCGGACACAGCGGCCACATCCGCTGCTCGATGTGGTCGGCGGACGTGCTGCGCGTCGGCGCCACCGTTATCGGCGAACGCGGGCGGATGCGGCTGGTCAATCCGGTGCTGCCGCATCTGGGACATCTGCTGACGGTCCGCTCCGAGGGCGGCGGGCGGGTGCGCCGGTTCGCGCATCGGGCCTCCTACGACTATCAACTCGACGCCTTCGCCGCCGCGGTGCTGCGCGGCGAGCCGGTCGCCACCGCGCCGAGTGACGCCGTCGACACCATGACCGTCATCGATGCCATCTACCGGACCGCAGGCCTGCCGCTACGCCAGCCGAGCTGACGTCTCGTCGAAGAAATCGACGATATGTCCGAACACGTCCAGCGCCGCGCCGCGGCCGAGGAACGTGTCGAGGTGGCCGTAGGAGGGGATCTCGATATAGCGGACATCGACCCCGGGATTTCGCGCCGAAAGCACCTCGTAGCAAAGCTTGTTGGAATCGAGCCAGGCCTCGTTGCGACTGCCGGACAACAGCAGCACCGGACAATCGATTCGATCGGCGTGGTCGAGCGCGTTCTCCGGGAGGGCGCGGTAGCGCTCGTCGTCGACGTTCCACCGGACCGCGGCGTGCGCCAACTCCATCTGCCGCAGATGAGGCAGTACCGACAGTGGTATCGCGCCGAACAATTCGGCCAGCCGATCATGGGTGCGCGCATCCAGATGGTCGTGCTCGAACAGCCTGGCGCCCATCCCCCACCCGTGCTGGACCATGCGGCAGGTCGGGTCCGGGCAGCCCCCCTTGCGCGACAGCGCCGCGTACAGCAAGGTGCGCCGGGACCAGAGCCCGACCTTGCGGAAGTCGGATTCGATGTGGCTGACCCGCGAGCCGATCAGTTCGCTGCCGAGCAGCACCCGCATGCGCGTCGACGTGCTGACCTTGGGGGTCAGGAAGACGCCCTGTGCGACCACGCCTGCCAGTCCGGGCAGCAGTCCGGCGGTCATGCTCAGCGAGAGGGCCAGCGCGCCGATGCAGTGCGCCACGACGAACAGCGGACGGTCCGCGATTCGCTCCCTGATCTGTGCGACCGCGGCGGGCAGGTCGTAGAGCGCGACATCGTCGAAGGTGTAGGCCGGTCCGGATTCGTTGTAGGGCAGGCGGCAACTGCCACGCCAGTCGAGCAGCCAGGACTGGTATCCCGCATCGGTCAGTACGTCGGTGACATTGCGAATCTCGGGAAGTGCGAACATCTCCGATGACACCCCGTGCCCATGTACCAGCAGCACCGCGGGTGCGTCGGCGGGCCCGATTCGACGCAACGCGAGGTCGAGACCGTCGGTGGTTCGGAAGGAAATCGCCTCTTCCGCATCGAGTTCCGGCACGGTCGATCGTAAATCGGTCATCGGCGGTGCTCCTTACGCACTGCTCGGCGCAGATCCAATAGATCGACACCGACCCGGAGGATCGGTTCCAGCAGACCTTTGCCGAGCTGGCCGCCGAACCAGCTGAGCCACAGCAGTTTCGCCAGCCGCTGCTGTCGTTCGGGCAGCCGTGGATCGACCTGGATGCCGTCGATCTGGTCGGACAGGTAGGTGTGCATCGGCACGGCGACCTCGCCGTTGTACAACGCGGACTCCCCGGTGCGTCCGATCTCGATCACCTGTGTTCCGAGTTGCCGGACCATGCGTCGCCGCGCCGCGGCGAACTTGTATCCCTCCAGCCACCAGGTTCCGCCGGAGGAGTCACGCAGCGTCAGCCGGTAATGCATGATCGGATGCCGCACTTCGTGACGCAGCGGTATCCCGTCCTGCGGCCGGACCGTCGCCGTGCCCTCGACGGCGAGCGGCTCGTCGCCCAATCCAGCGCAGGTGAGCTCGCCGGTGACGTCGATGGTCCGAGCGGTGAACATCTGCGCGCTGCTCGCGACGGCCAGCGTCAGCCGGAGATCGCAGGGGATATCGGCGGCCTCGCCGATGGGTCCGATCGTCCCGGTGAGTGTTTCGTTGAACCGCAGATAGGGCTCGTCACCGGGCTGTGGTCCGACGCTGGGCAGGGCCGTGAGCATCCGGCTGCGTGCGGCCGGACCGGGTGTCGCGGGCGCGGGCAGGCCATTGGCGGACACGAACGCTTCAGTGCGCACGGCCGATGCGGGGGGTGCGGTGACCATCGCCGCCAGCTGACGCCGGGCGACGGGACTCTGCAGCACCTGCGCCAGCGATTCCAGTTCCGGTACCGGTTCCTCTCTGATCGAGCGGACCACGTCATCGCACCACTGCTCCCAGTGCTGCACGCGAATACCCATACCGGCCAGCGAGGTTTCGGCGACCACCTGCTCGAGTGAGGTCGGCGCGCCGGTGAGGTGATAGGTATGGCCCCAGGCGTTCGGCGTGCCGACGATCTCCGCGGCCACCCGGCTGACCCAATCCACCGGGGCGGCATTGAGGTACCGGAATCCCGGTGCGGTGCGGAATCGCATCAAGGCCGCAGTGATTCCGGCGTTGAGGTCTCGCGGATTGTGGGCACCTGTCTCCGGGTGGCTGCCGATGCCGCCCGGTCGGAGGATGGTCACCACGAGTCCGTGTTCGCCCGCACGGCGCAGTAGCGCCTCGGCCGCCCATTTCGATCGGTCGTAGCCGATGGGCAGCGCGGCGACGTTGGCGGTCGGATCGTCCTCGCCCAGCGTGGCGGCACCCGATCCGTTGAACACTGCCAGCGAGGAGATGTGGTGCACCGGTTTCGGCCGGTCGGTGCAGGCCAGCTCGGCGAGGGTCAGCGGACCGAGGACGTTGGTCCGGCGCAGCGACGGATAGCCGCGCAGGAAATCCACTGCGGCGCCGGCGTTGACGATCGCATCCACGTCCGCGGCGAGAGTCGTCCACCGGTCGTCGGACAGGCCGAGCCGGGGTAGGCGCAGATCGCCCGCCAGCGGCGTCACGCGCCGCAGCACCTCCCGGCTCCAGGGCAGCGCGAAGCGCCGTAAGGCTTGCTCCAGCCGTTGGGCGGCGGCGGCATCGTCGTCGGCGCGGATCAGGCACACCACGTGGGCGCCGCTGTGCCGCAACAGGTCGAGCAGGAGGTGACTGCCGAGAAAGCCGGTCGCACCGGTCAGCAGGATGCGGCGCGGCGCGACCAGCTCCGGCGCGGCCACCAGCGGCAATCGGTCGGCGCCCGCGAGATCGGCGAAGAGCTGCGCGAGGTCATCGGTATCGGCTTCGGCGTCCGGCCGCGGCAGTGCGGGTTCCGGGTGGTCGGCCAGCCAGCGGTGCGCCAGCCTGTGGGGTCGCGCGTCGAAGAACACCGTGTCCAGATCCAGGTGGACATCCAGCTCACGCGCCAGTGCCGCGACGAACTCCACCGCGGCGATGGAGGTGCCGCCCGCATCGAAGAAATCCGTGTCCGCGTCCATGGTTGTCGCGGTGAACCGATTCGCCACCGCGGTCACCGATGCGGCCAACGCCTCGGCATCCATTCGGAGCATGCCCTGTGCGGTGTCGGCTGCAGGCGCGGCGCCACCGGTTTGGACGAGCGGCATGTGTCCACCGTTTTCGACGAGCGGCACGTGTCCATCGGTTTCGACGAGCGGGGCACGTCCATCGGTTTCGGCGAGCGGGGCCGTGCCCTTGCCGCCGGCGCGGGCGAGCAGCGCGGCGACGTCCAGTCCGCCAGCGCCTCGTTCCAGGGTTTCGCCGCGCACACGACGGTCGACGTTCGGGTTGCGGACCTTTGTCGGCTCCTCAGGAGCGGTCACCCTGTCACGTCCTCTCCATTCCCCAGCGTCTCCCAGGACCGGAACTCCCGCAGGTGATCCGGTGTCGCGGACACGTCCAGCCGTTGATCGCCGGAGGCGCCGCCGAGCAGGCGCGCGGCCAACCGGCGCGCGGGCGCGTTGCGGACGGTGTGCTCGACCGACATCCGTACCGTGGCGCAGCCGAGCGTATCGGCCCGATCCGCCACCCAGCTCAGCAGCCGCTCCTCGACGCCGCGTCCGATGGCCCGGCAGCTCAGTTGCCAGCCGCTGATCCACAGATCGTCCGCATCCGCCCGTAGTGCGAGTACCGAGATCAGGCCGTAGTCGCCGAACCGGTCACGTGCCGTCGCGGTCCAAACCTCGCCCTCGTCGCGCCACCTGTCGAGATCGTCGACCGTGACCTCGGCGAGGGTGAACTGCGTGGTCCGCCGCACGAGTTGTCGTGCACGCTCCATGGTGGCGTCGGTCAGCGGCGCGATGTCGACAGCGAGGTTCAGCTGCTCGAGGAATTCCGCGAATTCCGCCGTGGCGCGCACACGGTCGCGCTCCTGGTCCTGGCGATAGAAGTCGGCCCGCGCGCGGTCCTCGGCCGTCGCGGCGACCGGAACCATCGGCCACAATCGCGCCAGGAACGATTCCAGTTCACCGGCGGGAGGACACGTCACCGACAGCACCTCCGGCAACAGTGCCCGCATACGCGCCACTTCCACCGGGTTGTCGTCGAGATAGCAGAAGGTGTCCAGTCCCAGCCCCAGTGTGCGAGCGATCGCCTCCAGCCGCTCGGGCTTACCGCTCCAGCCCGCCGAGACGGCGGCGAAATGTTCGCGGTGCAGCGGGCTGTCGGACCGGTCCAGGATTTCGCCGACGATATCGTCATCGTTGTTGGTCACCAGCACCAGCAGCGTTCCCGCCGCGCGCCACTGCACCAGCCGCCTGGCCAGTGCTCGGCGGGGCTCATCGAAAGCCACAGCGGCGGAGCCGATCTCGCCCGCCGTCCCGCTCCACAAAGTGTCGTCGCCGTCCACGGCGATCACCTTCGGCGCGGGCTCCGTCACGGCAGCGGCGGTCGCGACGAGGGTCAGGGCGACCGCCGCCTGGAATTCCGGTGTGAAGGGCAGGTGCGCCAGGATCTCGGTCCGGTCGTCGAAGGGGTTGTCCACCGGATGGTGGCGCGTCCACTCCCGCGGTTCCAGCACCGCGACCCCGGGGATGTCGCGCAGGCGTTCGGCGACGAGCCGCTCCCACGCGAGCAGCCGTTCCTCCGTGCGGGCCGAGGGCAAGATGCCGACAATGACCGGCCGGTGCGTGCGTTGGGCCACTTCTCGCACCGCCGCCGGATATTCGGCGGCGAGCTCGGCGAGCAGGTCATCGGAGACCGCGCCGAAACGTTCCAGATCCGCCGCGCGCAGCAGCACGATCCCCAGTGCCGTCGACGGTTGCGCGAAGACACCCGACGGGTCACGCAGGCAGGACAGCACATGGTGATACGGCGCCTCCGCGATGGTGATCGCCGTGGCATCCGAGGATGCCGCTACCAGGAGTTCGGGCAACCGGCCGAGCGCGAAGGTCGCGCCCAGCGCCGCACGGAGACCGGAGACCAGCTGTTCAGTCGTGCCGGGCCGGGCGGGCGCCCCGGGGTCGGCGACCGCGGCCGCGACGGTGTCGAGGTATTCCGCGCCGAACTCGGCGCAGGTACCGGCGTCGATGATGTCGCTGTTGTAGGTCAACCACACTCGGCCGGTATCCGGCAGCACCGCCACCATGAGATCGAGATCGGAATAGCCGGTGCTCACCGGGACGATCGCGGCTTGTGCGACCGCCGAATTGGCGCGCAGGTAGTTGAAGTACACCTCGATCAACGGCGCGTTCTCGCGGTACAGGCCCTCGGTGGCCAGCGCGGCGAGCACATCCGCGAAGCCCGCGCCGGGCGCGAGCAGATTCCGCAGCCGCTCACCGGTGCGGCGCAGCACGTCGCCGACGAGGTCATCGGCCTCCACGGCGGCCGGAAATGGAACGGGCACACCGAAATACCCGACGGCGTCGGTCGCATCGGCGTGCATGCGGGTATCCACCGGAACCGCGAGGGCGAACCGGTCGACCTGCTGCCGTCGTGCCAGCACGACGGCCAGCGCGCCGAGGAATACCGCGGCCGGGGTGATGCCGAGGTCGCGGGCCCGGTCGGCGACCCGGTCGTGCAATCCGGCCGGCATCTCCAGCGCGACCGATCCCGCACCGTAGCTGCGCTCAGCCGGACGAGGCCGCGCCAAGGTCAACTCGAGCCGGCGAGATCCGGCGAAGGCGTCGCGCCACCGGGTGATCGCGGTGTCCTCGCCGTCGCGCCTGCTCGACTGCGCGGCGAGCAGTTGATGCATATCGCGGTTGGTCACGGCGTCGGCGAGCTGCGCGCCGGACAGTTCCGCGGCGAGTTCGCCCGCGACCAGCAGCATCGACTGCACATCGCTCATACTGTGATGCGCGCCGAAAAGCAGTACCGGATCAGCGGTTTCGGCATTGAGAAGTTCGAAGCGCCACAGCGGGCCGGTCGCCAGATCGAAAGGCAGCGCCATCAGTTCGCGGAAGCGCTCCTGTACGACGGCGTCATCGAGACGGTCGAGGTCGCGCCAACCGGCCAGAGTGCCGGGTTCGCGGCGGATCTCCAGCTGCCGTCCGTGCTCCTGGCTGGGCCGGATAGTGGTGCGCAGCGCCGCATGCCTGCGGGCCAGCCGCGCCAGCGCCTGCTCCAGCTGGGGCCAGGTGATCGGCGCGGGTAGCCGCACGGCGACGCCGCCGGTCTGCGCGGCGGCGGGGATACCGAGTCGTTCGGTCCGCAGCAGACGCATCATGTCGCGAGTCACCGGCAGCACTTCTACTTCGGGTACTTCGGTGGCCGCGGCGTCGGGCGCGTCGGTGCCGGTCTGCCGCAGTATCTCACCGACGAGGTGGTCGGCGAGGTCTCCGAGGCTCTGCCCGGCGAGGATCGTGCCGAGCGGCACCGAGATTCCGGTGTGCTCGCGCACCTTGTTGCGCAGCTCGACCGCCATCAACGAGTCCAGACCCAGACTCTGGAAGGGCTGCTCGGCCGCGACCGTCTCGGTGCCCGCATGGCCGAGCACATCACCGGTCCACTCGACCACCGCGGCGAGCGCCATGGCGGTGGCCTCCGCGCGCGGTACGGCCCGCAGTTGTTCGGCGAAGCGCGATCCCGAGGCCACGTCGACGGTCGCGCGGTCGGCCACGGCCCGGCGCGGCGCGCGGCGCACGAGCCCGCGCAGCAGCGGCGGGACAGCCTGTGCGCGGCGCAGCACGTCGGTATCGAGCAGCAACGGGACGAGCACTGGATCACCGGCCCGCAGCGCGGCGTCGAAACAGGCCATCCCCTCCGGCACTGAGAATGCGCGGATGCCGGCACGCGCGATGCGCCGGATATCGGCTTGCGCCATGTGGTCGTGCATGTCAACCTCCCACGCGCCCCAGGCCAGCGACTGTGCGGGGAGACCGAGCGACCGGCGACGAAGTGCCAGCGCGTCGAGATAGGCATTGGCAGCCGCGTAGTTGGCCTGCCCCGGTGTGCCGAACAGGCTCCCCGCCGCGGAGAAAAGCACGAAGATCGAAAGCTCCCGATTGGCCGTCAGCTCGTGCAGGTGGTATGCCGCATCGACTTTCGGACGTAGCACGGCGTCGAGCTGCGCGGGTGTCAACGAGCCGAGTGTGCTGTCGTCGAGGACGCACGCCGCGTGAACCACACCGGCCAGCGGCATACCGTCGAGCAGTTGCGCCAGAGCCGACCGGTCGGTGACATCGCAGCGCGCGAATCGCACACGCACCCCGCGGCTCTCCAACTCCTCCCGCAAGTCGGCGCTGCCGGGGCCATCGATACCGCGGCGACTGACCAGCACCAAATCTCGGGCCCCGTACGCATCGGCCAAGTGCCGGGCCAGTGCCGACCCGAGCCGTCCCGGAGCCCCGGTGACCAGCACGGCGCCCTCCCCCAGTGGCACCCTGCCTTCCGATGCTCGTCCCGCGCTCTCCGGCAGTCGAGCCAGCCGCGGCACGAACGCCACACCGTCGCGCACGGCGATCTGCTGCTCCTTCGTGGCGAGAAGCGCGGCGATATCCACCTCGGCGTCGGCTGTGTCGACCAGCATGATCCGACCGGGATTCTCCGACTGCGCGGAACGCACCAGCCCCCACACCACCGCGCCCGCCGGATCCGGACTGTCCGCACCGGGCAATGCGACAGCGCGGCGGGTTCGTACGACCAGCGTCGTCTGCTCGAATCGACTGTCGGCCAGAATCGTTTGCAGCCCCGCCAGAATCTGCTGGGCCGTGTCGTGCACCTGACTCGGCGACCCGCCTTCGGGCACCGGCAGCACGATCGCGTCAGCGGCCATCGGGACCGCGGAGTCCCATTCGGCCAAGGTGAGCGTCCGGCCCGGCGCGGGCAGCGGAAGCTCCGACCAGTCCATCCGGAACAAGCGACGGTACGCGGGCGCGATCGAAGCGGCACTCCACTGCGCTGCGGCGACCGCACGCGACAGCACCGAACCCACCGACACCACCGGCCGTCCCGTCCGGTCAGTCGCGGACATGGTGACGGTGCCGGGCCCCGACCGGGTGAGCCGGACGCGCAGCGCGGTGGCGCCGGATGCCCACAGTGCGACATCGGTCCACACGAACGGCAGCAGGGCATGCTCGCCATCGGCGGCGAACAGCGCGGTGGCGTGCAGGGCGGCATCCAGCAATGCCGGATGGATACCGAACTTCGCGGCATCGCGGTGAGCGGATTCGGGCAGTTCGACCTCGGCGAAGATTTCGTCATCACGTCGCCAGGCCGCCCGCATCGCCTTGAACAGCGGACCATAGTGGTGCCCGCGCGTGAACAGCTCGGCGTACAGGTCGTCGACGTCGACGCGCACCGCTTCGGCTGGCGGCCACTCCGGCGAATCAGTCTGCGTGGGAAGAGGTTCGGGCTGCTCGGCCAGTGTGCCGTCGGCATGGAGCGTCCACTGGGCATCCGGATCGTGTTCGTCGCGGGCGTAGATGCGCACCGCGCGGCGGTTGTCGGCGTCGGCGCCGCCGACCACCGCCTGGATCTGCAATGCTCCGCGATCGGGGACGAGCATCGGGGCGCGCAACACCAGCTCCCGTACCACCGGGCTGTCCACTTCGTCACCGGCGCGGACAGCCAGTTCGACCATCGCCGCACCAGGCACCAGCACGGTGTCGAGGCCAGCGTGATCGGTCACCCACGGCTGCTGTTGCCGCGACAGCCGCCCCGTCAATGTGACGCCGCCCGACTCCGGCTGCGGCACGCCCGCGCCCAGAATGGGGTGCGCGACGTCCTGAAGCCCGAGCGAAGCGGTGTTGCGGTTGACGGGGTCGGTCCAGAACCGCCGCTCGTCGAAGGCATAGGTGGGCAGGTCCACCCGCCCGTATTCGGGAACCAACCGGGTCCAGTCGAGTTCGTGGCCCGCGACATACAGTTCGGCCTGCGACCTGGCCAGGCAGGTGGGACCATCCTGGTCCCGTACCAGCGAACCCACGGCCACCACCTCGCGCGCGAGTTCCTCCGCCACCGTCCGGACGGCCGCGGTCAGCGACGGGTGCACGCCGAGTTCGACGAAATACCGGAACCCGTCACCGATCATGCGCTCGATCGTGGCCGCGAACCGCACGGTCTCGCGTGCGTTCCGATACCAGTAGTCGGGTGCGATCGGTTCGTTCGGCATCAGTTCGCCCGAAACCGTCGAATACCATGGTGTCGCAGGTGAATCCGCGGTCATACCGGCGAGTTCCGCCGTCAGAGGATCGCGGATGGACTCGATCAACCGGCAGTGCCCGGCGAATCCGGGACCGGCGGCGCCGAGCCGCGTGTAGATTCCCGCGCGGTCCATCTCGGCCAGCAGCTCTTCCACCGCCGCCTGCTCGCCCGCCACGATCGTCGACCGACGCACATTGACCGCCGCGATCGATACCCGGCCGTCGAACTCCGCCAGCCGCGGGCTGACCTCGGCCTCGGGCAGGCCGATCATCGCCATCGCGCCCGGGTCGGTGATGCCCTGCATCAGGCGGCTGCGGGCCATGACGATCTTTGCGGCGTCGCTCAATTCGATGACACCCGCGCAGTAGGCGGCGGCGATCTCGCCCTGGCTGTGGCCGATCACCGCATCCGGGGTGACGCCCGCCGCCCGCCAGGCCGCCGCGAGCGCGGCCATGGTCGCGAACAGCAGCGGCTGCACGACTGGGAAATCACCGAGGTCGGCGGCGGTCATGGTGGTCAACCTGTCGCTCAGCGACCAGCCGAGGTGTGCGTTGAAAGCCTTGTCGCACTTCTCGAATTCGGTGCGGAACTCCTCGGAGCGAGTGAGCATATCGCGCGCCATGCCCACCCACTGCGTGCCCTGCCCGGGGAAGACGAATGCGGTCTTGGCGTTGGTGAGCACCGGACCGGCGCCGACGACGGCATTCGGCGACGATCTGCCGTCGACCAGATCGCGCAGCGCGCGGACCATCTCATCCCGATCTTCCGCAACCACGGCCGCACGTCGCTCGAACTGGGTGCGCTGCAACGCCAGTGCGCGCGAGACCGGCCCCGGTTCCAACTGCGGATCGGCGACCACCAGGCCGAGCAGCCGTTCGGCCTGACCGCGCAGCGACGCCTCGCTGCGGGCCGAGATCGGCAGCAGCGCCACGCTCCGGTCGTCGATCATCGTGCCGGACACGACCGCGGGCTCGGACGGAGCCTCCTCGAGGATCAGGTGCGCGTTCGTGCCGCTGAGCCCGAAAGCACTCACACCGGCGCGCCGGAGCCGATCGCCCCTTCGCCACGGCATGGGTTCGGCCTGCACCGTCAAGCCGCTTCGCTCCCAGTCGACCTGCGGTGACGGCACACCCGCATTCAGAGTGGCGGGGATTCGTTCGTGTTGCAGTGCGAGCACCAGCTTGATGACGCTGGCCACGCCCGCCGCGGCCTGAGTGTGCCCCACGTTGGATTTCAGCGACCCGATACCGAGCCGCCGCTGCGGGTCCCGATCCGGCCCGAAAACCCGCGCCAGCGCGCGCGCCTCGATCGGATCACCGAGCGCCGTACCCGTGCCGTGCGCCTCGACATAGTCGATATCGTGCGGCGCCAGACCCGCGACGCGAAGTGCCGAGCGCAGCACCTGCTCTTGGGCAGCGCCGTTCGGCGCGCTCAGCCCCTGGCTGCGGCCGTCCTGGTTTACGGCGGAACCACGAATGACGGCGAGGACCCGGTCCCCGTCACGGCGTGCGTCACCGAGACGCTTCAACAGCAGCAGACCGGCGCCCTCGGCCCACACCGTTCCGTCGCCGTCGGCGGAGAACGGCGCACACCGACCCGTCGGCGACAGCACACCCAACCGGCACAATTCGATATGGGCGGTCGGTGACATCAGCAGCGTGGCCCCGCCGGCCAAGGCGAGATCGCACTCCCCCGCGCGCAGTGCCTGCATCGCCAGGTGCATCGCGACGATCGACGAGGAGCAAGCCGTGTCCAGCGTGACCGCCGGACCGTGCAGCCCCAGCGTGTAGGCGATCCGGCCGGACGCGACACTCGGCGAAAGTCCCGTGCCCACCTGACCGTTCAGCTGTTCCGGCGCGGCGTCGGCCAGATAGCCGGTGCTGTACACGCCGAGATAGACGCCGGTCGCGCTGCCGTGCAGGGTGCGTGGATCGCGGCCCGACCGCTCGATCGCCTCCCAGCTGAGCTGCAACATCATGCGCTGCTGCGGATCCATCACCGCGGCCTCACGCGGGCCGATGCCGAAGAAAGCGGCATCGAAGCGATCGATGCCGTCGACATATCCGCCGCGGAAGGTGTACGCCTTGCCTGTCGCGGAGGTGTCGGGGTCGTACAGCCCGTCGATATCCCAACGGCCCGGGGGTACCTCGGTGAGCGCGTCGCCGTTGCTGTCCAGCAGCCGCCACAGTGCCTCGGGTGAATCCGCGCCGCCGGGCAACCGGCAGGACATCGACAGGATGGCGATCGCGTCGTCGTCCGCGTCGTCAGCGGCCGCAACCGCCTCGGCACCGGCCGGGCCCGACTCGTCCGGTGCGGCGTCCGCCGGACGCCCCCCGGAGGCCAGTGCCGTGGCCACTTCGTCGATCGTGGGATGGTCGAAGAACAGATTCGTGTCGATGAAGCGTCCGAGGAATTCCGACAGGTCGACCACCAGCTCGACCAGATCGGCCGAGCCCAAACCGAATTCGACCATGGGCCGATGCACATCGATGCGTTCCGGATCCAGCGCTGCCTGCCGCGCGATCGCCGTCACCAGCCAGGATCGGACGGCCTCCGCGGACGGCTCCGCCGCGGACGCCGCGTTCTCCGGTCCGGCTTCGTAGTCGTCCAGCTCGTCCTCCGGCGACCGCACCGGACCCGCCGAGAGCGCGAGCAACTCGCCGGACAGGTACGCCGCCCGGCACGCCGAACGCTGGATCTTCCCACTGCTGGTCTTGTAGATGGTGCCCGGCCGGATCAGCAGCACGGCAGCGAGTGTGAGCCCGTGGTCGGTCGCCACCGCCGCACGCACGGCGCCCTCGATCTCGGCCAACTCGCCGGGATCCTCGCAGCGCACCTCGGCCACCACGACCGGCTGCTCGCCGCCCACTCCGATGTCGACGGCAAAGGCCGCGACGCAGCCGGCCCGGACATTGTCGTGCGCCGCCTCGACGGTCAGCTCGATGTCCTGCGGATAATGGTTGCGGCCGTCGACGATCAGCAGATCCTTGCGTCTTCCGGTGACGAACAGCTCGCCACCGGAAAGGAATCCGAGGTCCCCGGTACGCAGGAACCGGCGATCGTCACCGGGCAGCGTCGCCCCGAACACCTCGGCGGTGGCCTGCTCGTCACGGAAATATCCCGCGGCCACGCTGTCCCCGGCGACCCAGATCTCACCTTCGTCCCCGTCGGCGCGCTCGGTACCGCGCTCGGGGTCGACGACCGCGATCGAGAGCCCCTCGGGCGGCTGCCCGACACCGACCAGCTCCGCGCCGCGCGTGCGCTTCGAGGCACCGGATCGTCCGGCGACCTCCAACAGCGTCGGTGTACCGGCGGTGGACGACGCGGTCACGATCAAGGTGGCTTCGGCCAGACCATAGACCGGCTGGAGGGATTCGGCGCGGAAGCCGGCCCGAGCGAAGGTCTCGGTGAACCGCCGCACCGTCGCGGCACGCACGGGCTCGGAGCCATTGAACGCCACCCGCCATCGGCTCAGGTCGAGCCGATCGATTCGTTCCGGCGAAATCCGGCGCAAGCACAGTTCGTAGGCGAAGTTGGGTCCGCCGCTGGTGTGGGCGCGGTACGTCGAGATCGCCTCCAGCCACCGCTCAGGGCGCTGGAGGAAATGCAGCGGCGACATCAGCACCGAATTCCCGCCGAGGTAGACCGTCTGGAGTATCGGCGCGATGAGCCCCATGTCGTGGTACATCGGCAACCAGCTGGCGAACAGCGCACCGTCCCAGGATTCGATCACCGCGCGGTCGTGACCGAGCCCCGCGGCGATCGCACGCTGGTTGTGCAGCAGATTCCCATGGGTGAGCAGCACACCCCGCGGCGTGCTGGTCGAGCCGGAGGTGTACTGGATGAAGGCGATCGAGTCGGGTCGCAGCTCCGGCTCCCGCCACTGCGGTGCTCGGTCGTCGGCTATCTCGTCGGTGGCCAGCCACGGCAAGCCGGCCAGCTCGGGAATCTGCGCACGCAGCGCGGCGGAATCCGCGACGATACGCCGCGAGGCCAGCACCACATCGACATCCGCGTGCGCCACCATCCGCCGCAGCCGGTGCAGCGACCGGTTCTCCCATTCCGGCAGCGGCGCGGGAACGGCGACCACTCCGGCCGCCAAGCATCCGAAGAACGCCTCGATGAACTCCGGGCCTGCCGGATACAACAGCAGCGCCCGCCGCGGCATCGAGTCCTGGAGTGCGGCGCCGATCGCCCTGGCACGGACACCCAGGTCGGCGTACCGCATTTCGCGGACGACACCGTCGACGTCACCGCTGTCGAGGAACCGGTACACCAACTCGGTTGGCCGATTCCCGACTTGGGCGAAGAGTGTCTCGACGAAAGTGTTGTGCACGAACTACTTCCTCTACCGGTGAAACTCGAGATTCAGCCGGTCCTGGTTCCCTGAAGTACGGAGGAACGGCAGGCGGCGCGTTCTGACTGACAGCGGACACAATATATCCGTCGTTACACCTCTCACCGGTGCAGGCAATGTCGGGACCGCCATCGCGTGTGCCCCGAATTTTGGGGGCAGCAACGCTCGACACCCATTGCAGCTGTGGGAATTTCACATTTGCGAGTCGTCGGGCAGCCGGTGAGGATGGCTACGTGTCACACACCCCGGTATCGCTGCGCGCACTCCCCCGACTACGCACCCGTGACTTTGCGCAGATCGGTGGGCTGCTGCGCCCCGGCACCCACCGTTCCCCCTTGCTGGAATTCGGGGATCGGTTCGTCGTCTCCCCGCCGGGATTTCCGACCATGCTCGTCACCCACGACATGGACGATGTGCGAGAAGTGTTCGCCAACCACGACGACTTCTCGATCGGGCAGGTGCTGAGCCGACTCTCCAGCCACGACGTGATGTTCGGCAAGCAGACATTGATCTTCCTCGACGGTGACGAGCACCGCCGCGAACGCCGGCTGTTCGCTCCACCGTTCCAGCACAAGGCACTCCAGTCCTACGAAGATCTCATGGTCGAGGTGGTCGAGCGCGAGCTTCCCAGCTGGCCGGTCGGTACACCGTTCGAGTTCCTGAAGGTTGGTTACGACCTGGCCATCGGTGTGCTGCTCGGCGTCGTCTTCGGTGACGTGGCTCCGGCCCGGAGGGACCGGCTGAAGCAGGCGGTGAGCCGGTGGTTCGGGGAGATCGAAAGCCGGGGTTTTCTCGCCGTCACCTTGCTCACCCCGCTGTTCGGCGGCTACACGCCGCCGTATCCGCCACTCGGTCGGCGCCAGTCCGAGGTCGACGCGATCATCATCGAGGAGATCGCCGCACGCCGGGCCACGCCCCAGGACGGGAACGACCGGAAAGACGTGCTGTCCCGGTATGTCGGCACCGAACTGGATCAGCACGACGACGCCGCGCTGGCCCGCAACATGCGCGGCATCCTGCTGGGCGCCTACGAGACCACCGCGATCACGCTCGGCTGGATCGCGGCCATGCTGGCCGGCCATCCGCACGCGATGGCCGAAGTGGACGCGGCGGCCGACGCGGGCGACCAAGCCCGGCTGGACGCATACCTCGACGCCGTGGTCGCCGAAACAATGCGGCTGCGCCCGGTGTCCCCGTTCACCGGACGGCGAGCACTGCGCGACACGGTGATCAACGGTGTCCACATTCCAAAGGGCGCCATCGTCATAGTCCCGATCCTGCTTATTCACGAATCTCCCCGGCACTACACCGATCCGATGGCCTTCCGCCCCGAACGCTTCCTCGACGAGCGCCCCAAGGGCCACACCTGGCTGACCTTCGGCGCAGGCCCGCATCGCTGCCTGGGGGCCAACTTCGCGCTCCTGGAAGCGCGGATCCTCTTCCGCACCGTCTTGCAGCGCCGCCGCATCGACTCCACGCCCGGCTCCGTCGAACCACCGCGCCGGTACCACACCGGCCTCAGCCCCGCGTACAACGCGCGGATCACACTTCGTCCGCGCTGAGGTATTCGGTTGGGAATCTTGTCGGCATGCCCGACTACATTTCCCGATCAGTGAGGGCGTCCAACCGGGATCCGGTGGTGCCTATTCTTCGAGCAGTGGGAGTGCCGATGGGCGTGATCCTGTCGTTCATCAAGGTCACCGGCGAGCAACTGGACCAGTTGGCGAAGGCGGAGGCGGAGACGGAAGAGCTGTGGGACCTGGAGACCGCCGACGGTGATCCCAGCGGTTATCTGGACAAGTCGTGGGACGGCCTGCGGTACTTGCTCGAGGCGGCCGAGGTGGAGGTGGACCTGTTCTTCGACGGAAACCTTCTCCACGACGAGTACTACGGGTGGCCTGCGGATCTGGTCCGGGCGACGGCCGAGCGTCTGAAGGCGACGCCGTTCGACCTACTGGCCGCGCACTACGACGGCACCGCGATGGACGACGCGGACGTCTACCCCCGCATCTGGTCCCGCGACGGCGACGAAGGCTTGGACTACCTGCGCTACCACTACGGCGTCCTGGTCGCCTTTTTCGACAATGCCGCCCGTTCCGGTGCGGCGGCGGTCATGCACTTCGGGTGATCCGCATCCGTGCGGCGCACGTAGAGCGCGACTACACCCACGGGGCCACGGGATACCACGGGATGATGTCGCGCATGGCCAGCAGGCGCACGTCCCAGTAGAGGAACGTGAAGACGCCCACGATGAGCAGTGCACCGGCGCTGAGGACGCTGACGCGACGCGGATCGGCTTGGAACCAGCGTTGCAGGCGACCACCGACGAGGACGGTGAGGGTCAGCAGGACGGCGAGGATCAGGATATTGCCGATGGACTGCAGGACGAAGGCGCCCGCGGCGTAGAGCGGGTTTCCCTCTTCGGCGACGTCGCGGAACAGCTTGCGAAACAACGGGAACGGGCGTCCGATGAGGAAGGCGCCGATCAGCCCGCCGAAGAAGATCAAAGGTGCGTTGGGGAATCGGGCGGCGATGCGGGCGAACGGATCGCGCACCAAGCCGAGCACGGCGAGTCCGAGATAGATCATGATCAACCCGATCACCCCGAACACCGCCATGGATTGCACGAGGCGCGCGGGCATCTGGCCCGGTTGGCTGGGCGCGGTATCGAATTGCGGCATGTCGGTACCAATGATGCCGACGACGACACCGTAGGCGGCGGACACGACGACCATCCCTGCCGCCATCCACAGCAGCGGCCGCAGCACCGCCCGCACGCGGTCCCACCAGCCGCCCGCGCTGCCCGCCAAAGGAGCCACCGCACCGAACACGGCGATATTGCACGCGGTGAACGTACCGGCCAGGCCGGAGACGAACGCGAACACCACACCTGCGCCGATGCCGGTGATCGCGGTGTCCTCGGCATCGTGACCGAGCAGCCCGTCGGCCACCGTGCCGCCGATCGCGCGGTCCACGAACGGCGCCGACCACACCACGGTCAGCAGGAACCCGCCGAGCACGCCGAGCAGCAGGACCACCCCGCGCCGCCGCGGATAGTGCCCGTTGACGAACACACTGGTCGCCTCGGAATGTTCGAGTACTGGCGAAGTCATTGCGGTAGAAGGGGATTCGAGATTGGTCATCGGGATCTCCTGTCGGCAACGCACCGGCGGCGAAACACCGGGCGTCCTCATTGTCGGATATCCGTGACCGCGAGTTCTACTGATTGACCGACAAGAACACCAATCGCACCGCGGTCCTGCTGTTCTCGCCTGGAGTCTGCTCGGTCGATGACCGCGACGTATCCGGCCGGCGGGCGTCGGCATCGGTCCTGGGCACCAGCGCGCGTTCGAAGTCGGCGACGGACCGGGACGACTCGGTGACCGACGCGCCGCCGCTGTCGGCGGCGTGGTCGCCGACAGAACGGTAGAAGGTGGCGTTACGCGACGCGGCCATGCCGACTTGGGTCGTGAAAAGGTCAGGTTCCCGAAATGGTGTGCAGTGTTACCTGGCTCAGTTGCCCTGACTGTATTCGGGCGGTCAGGTAGGTGTGGTGCGGCTGTCGGCGTCGATCCGTCGGCGAGCCGGGATTGAGCAGCCGCAAACCGGTGTCGGTGACACTATCCCAGGGGATATGACTGTGTCCGAAGACCAGCACGTCGGTGTCCGGGAAGTTCCGCGCGCACCGCTGCTCACGGCCCTTCGCGGGTCCGGTCTCGTGTACCACCGCCAGCCGCAGGCCATCCAGTTCTGCGCGGGCGATCTCCGGTAGCCGGGCACGCAGTTCGGGTCCGTCGTTGTTGCCGTATACGCCGATCAGGCGCTTGGCACGCGCTTCGAGCCGGTCCAGCAGCGCGACCTCCACCCAGTCGCCCGCGTGCACGACAACGTCGGCGGCGTCGACCTCGTTCCATACGACCTGCGGCAGATCCCGCGCGCGCTTGGGCACGTGGGTATCGGAGATGATCAGCAGCCGCACGGACTCCGGTGTATCACGCCGCGGAGGCTGGCCCGCGCGGAAACGCAGCGTGGTGCGCGGAATGTCTGCGGCGGCGGCCCACCCGGCTTACGTCACACAGAACTCGTTGCCCTCGGGGTCGGCCATGGTCACCCAGGTGTACGGCCCCTGCCGTCCCTCGTGCAGGACCTTCGCTCCGATGCCGACCAGACGCTCGACCTCGGCCGCCCGGTGCTCGTCGCCAACCCGGATGTCGAGGTGCATGCGGTTCTTGACCGTTTTCGCCTCGGGGACCAACTGGAAGAGGACACGCGGCCGGTCGGGATGGCGGATCGCTGTTCCCACCTTCCACACCAGCTTGCCCCGATGCGTAGTCGTCTCGTCCTCCGACACCCGCCCCTGAGCGACCATGCTGCGGATGAACTCCTCGTCTTGAGGCTCCACATCCCAGCCCAGCGCCTCGGCCCACCAGTCGGCAAGCGTGTGTGGGTCGGCACAGTCCAGGACAACCTGAAACTCGAATCCCATACCCGGGACCCTAGACCCCACGTACGACAACTCCAGGTGGGCGCGCGCTGAACCGTCATTGCCGGCGTGATTCGCGGGGAATCAAGCACCCCAGCCTGATGCGACAAGCCCGACAAGCCCGGTCCGATATGCCGCTGTCAGTTCGACGTGCGGGGCTTCACGTTCCGTGCTCAGGGGCGGTTGAACTCCCCATCCGCCACACCTACGGTGAAAACGTCCCAGGCATTGGGCGCGAACGTCAGTGCCGGGCCGGTCGGGTTCTTGCTGTCGCGGACGCCAATCAGGCCCCCGTCTAGGAACGTGACTTCGACGCAATCCTGACTTGCTCCGCTGTGGGTGCTCTTGAACCATTTCACGTTGGACCGGTCAACGTTCACTGTCGTGCTCCTTGATCTGGAATCGCACTACTGGCAGTTGAATTCGCCATCCGTCAAGGCTTCGGTGAAGGCGTCCCACTCGCCGGGCGTGAACACGAGCGCCGGGCTGGTGGGGTTCTTGGAGTCACGAACTCCGACGTGCCCGCCGTCAAGAAATGCCACCTCGACACAGTCGCCATGCCCTCCACTATGGCTGCTCTTGAACCACTGTGCCCCGGACAAGTCGGTGTTCACCCTGAATACTCCTTCACCATCTGCCGTAGCAGACTCCTGCTTGCTTGCGCGTCCAGCGCGGAGCGGTGGAGGGTCGTGGACGCGCTGTTATATATTGCGACCTCCGCGTCCTCCTCAAAGTACAGGTTGCTGGTGAAGGACTCGACATACACCACGGGCGGATCGGCCTCGAACGACAGGATCGAGAAGGCACCGGTAGCTGTCCCTGCTGGATAACCGGCGGTGAACGGCAGGATGCGGATGCTGATGTTCTCGCGGGTGCTCATGTCGGCGAGATGGGCCGCTTGTGCGCGCATGATCCGCCGGTTTCCGACGACCCTGTGCAGTATGGCCTCGTCCAAGACCAAGTTCACCTTCAAGGGTTTGGTCTTGCGGGTCAGGCTGGCTTGGCGCTGGAGTTTGAGCTCGATGCGCCGGGCCTGTTGCTCTTCGGAGTCGTGCGGGAAGAACAGCTGGTTGAGCGCCTTCGCATAGTCGGCAGTCTGGAACAGGCCGGGTACCAGTTCGGATCGGTAGATGTCGATCGATCGTGCTTCGGACTCCAGCCCGACGTACACGTCGAATCGTTCTTGCATGACTTCGGTGTGCTGCTGCCACCATTTCTTCGGTTGCGCAGTCGCCTCCTCGAGCAGGGCGATCAACGCTGCCACTTCGTTCTTGTCGTCAATACCGAGGACTTCGCACAGGTCGCGTACGTCACGATCGTTGAGGGTGCCGAGATACCCTCTCTCGATGCGCGATTGAGTCGGGACGCTCCAGCGCATCGCTTTCGCAACATCTGGCTGCCTGAGATTCGCTGCGTTGCGAGCCTCGCGGATGTGGTTGCCAAACCGGCGTCGTGGTAGCGACGGTGGCGGTGTGCTGTCCTTGGCCATCTGTCCCCCTTGCACTTTCAGAATGAAAGATATTGTCCAATAGCTTGATAGATTTCCAGGGAGTTTTCGGCAATCCCTTGATATTTTCAGATTGATGCCGTCAGCGCGCGAGATCGGTGGTCTCCTGGATGTGCGCCCGGTTGGGGAGGTTGCCCGAGTTGCTCTGCCCGCTCCCCGGTTCCCCTTACATCTGATCGGACGGGGCTGGGCGCACCTTCAGCGACGAGTGTGAGCAGGGGATCACCGATGGACTACGGAGCATTTGCGGACACGCCACTGTCCCGCGTCAACTACTACCGGCAGGTGTGTGATCTGCCTGCGGTCATCGATCCGCCGTGCATGGGCCGGATCATCATGCGCGCAACCCACGTGTGGGGCATCGTCATGCCCGCACCGCTCGGCGCGGCGGTCAGAAACCATATGCGCCAGCAATATTCGATGATCGGGCCGATCATGTCGCACCCGCGATCGAAGCGGTGGACGATCCTCACCAGACCCGACCTGCCCAACGATGTCCCGCTATTCGCGGAACTGTTTCGGCTGAATGTGTCCATCGTGCGAACCGGAGGAACAATCGCGCTTCCGAGCCCCGATAACCGATCGGCGCATGTGCGACTGTGGGTCGAAGCACCGAGCTGCCCGTTCCGCCCGTCCGGTCGGGTCGTGGTCGACGCCATCCGAGCCTGCGCCGGCCCGGGCAAGCCTCCAAGGGCGGCGGCGAATGTCTGAGTCGGAACTGCGCAGATCGCTGCGATTGTCGGAGTGCATCGGCGCTGTCTTCCGGAACACGACCGACACGCTGATGTACGTGGGCTGTCCACAGTGTCGCCGCGTCGCACCGGTGCACAACGACGTGATCGGCGAACACGTCGGCCTGTCGGGCTGTGAATGCCCGGCTGCCGGGCTGCGCGTGGTCGACGACAGGTCCGATTTCGTCATCGGTGGTGGCCGTTGACCGGCAGCGGCAAACCCACAGACGCCCACGCGTCCCCCCGGCCGACCGAAGCCGATGTCCGCCTCAGCGTGTTCTGGCACGGCCTGCATCTCGAATTCGCTGCCTGCACCACAGCCGCGCACGCATTCGTCAAGGAATGGAGATCCGCCCACTACGGCGACGCGGTGGAAGTCTTCCCGGACGGCGCGGAAGTCCTTCCCCGCCTTCCTTGCGAACGGCTCTATCTCGACCCATGATCCGAGCAACCAGCTGGCCGGTTCGTAGACCCACCTGCCGGTACTCGTCGATGTTGGTGACGATGATCAGAATCTTCAGACCGGCTCGAACCCAAGCCCTACTTCACGGTGACCGTGATCGTCTTCGTCTGTGTCTTGGCGGGCAGCTTGGTGGTGTCGACCATCAGCACCTCACCCGAGTCCTGCACGCCGTTGGCGAGGATCTTCGCCTTCAGTCCGAACGGTGGCTGGTCGCCGGTGGCGGCCTCGATGCCGAAGTCGCTGTCGTTGGCGATGTAGATGGTCGTGCCGCCGTCACGGGTGGCGACGCCCTCGATCTTGTCGTGGCCGAAGAACTTGCCGTCGGCGTTCAGGCCGTCCAGCAGGCCGCCGAGGTCCAGGTTGGACTTCTTGGTGACGGGGGTGATGCCTGCCTTCTGCAGCGTGGCGACGCCGTCGGCGGTGGGCACGGCGCCGACCAGCAGCTCCAGCGGCTTACCGTCGACCAGCAGGCCCTTCTCCGGATCATATTGCGCACCCTGAACTTTCGCCTGCGGGCCGACATCGGTGGCGCCGGTGATGTCGATGGTCCACAGCTTCTTATTGGCCCTGGGCGTCTTGTTGCCGTCGCGCTCGTCGACCAGGAAGGTGGTGTTGCTCAACGCCGTGATCTCCGAAACCGCGAGCTTCTGCTTCGGATCATCCAGCGGATACACGAATTCCTTCATACCCCGGGTCTTCAGATCCACGGTGACGATCCGGGTCATCGGTACCTCACGCGCCGACGCGACACCCGGCTGGTTCAGTGCGCTCTGCACGATGCCGACCAGCGTGTTGCCGTCCGGCGTGATGGTGAGCCCTTCCATGCCCTGGTTGGGGGTGCGCAGCGAAGGTTCGTTGGGCAGACCGCGTCCCGGCACCAGCCGCTCCAGCTCGGTGCCGTTGGCGTCGAAGTGCACGATGAACGGCCCGTACTCGTCGGATACCCAGAAGGTGCCGTCGGGCAGCGCGACGAGCCCCTCGCTGTCGATGCCGTGATCGGTGGGCGGCAGGACGTTTCCGTTGAGGTCGCGGATGGTCTCACCGGTGCTGGCGGAGGTGTCGACTTGGCCGTTGAACGGCTGGCCGGCCGGATTCTTCAAGGGGATTGTCGCTTCCAGCACCGCCGTGGTGCCGACCATCTTGAACTTGGCGATGGCGGGCGTGAACGTCGGCACGGGCGCGAGCTTCTCGTTCTTGGCTTTGCCGTCCACGTTCGGACCGCGGTCGGTGAGACCGTAGAACTCGTCGGTCGATCCGGGCACCGGCGTGAACGCCGACCCGTACCCGCTGCCCGGCAGGCTCACTCCGCCGAAGTCGCCGAGCGGCGGAATGTCGGTGGTGAACAGCTTCACAGCGTCGGTGGTGGTCACGGTGATGCTGTCGGACCCGGTGTACCCGGCCGCCGGTGTGTACACCACCGCACCGTCGATTCGCCGGGAGATCGTGCCGTGCTGCGGATCTGCGATCGCGACCGCGGCGCTGCCGCCGGTCTCGGCCAGCAGATCATTCAGCGAGATCACCAGCGGCTGATCCTTGGTAGCGGTAAAGTCTCCATCCGAGCTCGACGACGAGCAAGCGGACAGAACGGCGGTCGCGCACACGGCAACGGTGACGAGTGCGTTTCGGGTACTGCGGCGAATTCTCACCAGCGATGCTTACCATCCGAGCTCGACCACCAGTTGACGTCGAGCTGAAAAGCGGCGGTCGATCCGCGGAACCGTCCCGGGTCGCCGCCTCTGCCTATCGCTGTCGGCGACAGGTGCGGCTGCGTGCTCGGCTTAGAATCCCGACGGTGGGACTGCTGTTCGATACGCGTGCGTCGGATTCGCCGTGGATCGCCTCTGTGTGGACATGCCGGAGCGAGCAGGTCACGGAGATGACTTCCGTCGCGACCGAGACCTGGGGTTTGGTCTTCTGGGAACAGGAGGGCACGGCGTACGCGGGCGTCACAGGTCCCGAGAGCCGCACCGGCACCGCCCCTGTGCCGGAAGGCGCGACCTTCGTCGGCATCCAGTTCGCGGTCGGCACGTCCCTTCGCGCGGTGGCCGCTCCCTCGCTGGTCGACAGTGGGATCGTCTTGCCCGATGTGACCCGCCGGGCTTTCTGGCTGGATGGTGCCCGCTGGGAGACGCCTCATCCGGACGACGCCGAGGCGCTCGTCGACCGATTCGTCCGAGACGGAGTGGTGGTCCACGATCGCTTGGTCGCTGAGGTTCTGCGGGGCCACCGTCCAGCGGTCACCGATCGCACGCTCGAGCGCCGCTTCCGGGCGGCGACGGGCCTCACCCGAGGCGCGGTGCGGCAGATCGGGCGCGCCCGCTCCGCCGCGGCACTGCTGAGTTCGGGTGAGGCCGAGAGCGATGTCGTCAGCATGCTCGGGTACTACGACGAACCGCATCTCGCCCGGGCGCTGCGACGGTACGTCGGGCGTACGGCACGGCAGCTCCGCGAGGGGCTCGGCGGTGCGATCGCGCTCGATCCCGCTCAGCGCACGACGTCGTAGACGAGCTTGGCCACTCCGTTGGAGTAGGTCGCGGACTCCCTGAGGCGCAGCCTCTGCTTGTCCCGGTCCGCTCTGCCGAACAGGCTCTTGCCTGCCCCCAGCAGTACCGGGAACACGAGCAGGTTGTACCGGTCGATCAGATCGGCGTCCGACAGACGTCGGGCCAGTTCGGCGCTGCCATGGATGAAGATCGCGCCACCATCGCTCTGCTTCAGTTCGGCGATATCGTCGATCGACCGCAGGATCGTGATCGGGCCCCATCCGTCGATCACGGCATCGTCGGTAAGAGTGGTCGAGACGACGTACTTGGGAAGCTCCTTGTACGCGACGTGATCCTCCGAATCGCGCCAGATCGGAGCGAACGCCTCGTAGCTGCGGCGGCCGAACATCAGCGCTGTCGTCTCAGCGAGTTCCTCCGCCTTGAGCGAGAAAGCCTCGGGCACGAACTCGGTGTCCAACACCCAGCCGCCGCTGCGGTGCCCTTCGACCTTGCCGCCCGGCGAGTCCACCACTCCATCGAGCGACATGAAGCCCGTGTAGACCAGTTCACGTGTCAAAGAATCCTCCTGAGAATGGACGGCGGAAGCTGGCGGTGGCCAGCTGATACAGGCGGCCCAGGCGTCAGCTCGACACCCCGCCTCGGGCCGCCGCTCGCCAGCCTAGGGCCAGGTGGCGCTGCCGTCTTGGACGAAACCGACACTGCTCCGCGCGGGCGCCGCCGATCTCAGCAACCGGCAGATCGCGGAACGGCTCGTGGTATCACCGCGCACCGTCGACCGGCACCTGGAAAGCATCCTCGGCAAGCTCGGCTTTTCTTCGCGGACACAGCGCGAATTAGAAAGCCGTGGCATCGGAGGGTTGCACACGCGGCGGTGGCGACTCCGGACTGGGAACGCGCAATCCTGCGTACCACGAACGGTATCCACCGCCGCGTGCAACTCGGCTGGTTACAGGCAGATGCTGAGCTCGATTTGGCCGACCGGGATGGGCAGGCACACTTCCACCGAGCCCGAGACGTCCACCGAACCCGAGACGGGGGTGGCCGTGGTGGCATCCGCGGAGGCGATGCCGCCGCTGAGAGCTGTGGCGGATAGTGCGAGCGCGGCGACAGCGAGCGGACGGATAATTCTGGAGGTCATACAATCATCCTCGGTTGTACTATGTGACGCGTCCCGGATTCGGAACGAGCCAATCACATCACGGGGCCATGGACGGCGGCTCCCCCATTTGGACGATTCGGTGTTTTTCAAATCGTTATATACAGACCGCGAAAATTTCTTGGTGAATGTTCACAATGAAAGTCATGAATATGCACAATATCCATGTTGATTAGTTGCTTGTTCTTCGTTCGACATCGAGTACTGCGCGGGCATGTCGCGCCACCCACCCGTACAAACTTCCTCATCCCACCTGCCTCACCTGTTCGATCCAGGTCCAGATGGCGCGGGATGAAAGTGAAGGCGTCCTCGAACGTCCCGGACGCGACCGGGACGGCGAGGTACCCCAGGCCCGACAGTGGCCCGGGACCGGCTGGCATCAGAGGTGTCAGGTGTTCTGGGGGAAGCCGAGATTCACTCCGCCGTGGCTGGGGTCGAGCCAGCGGCTGGTGATCGCCTTGGCGCGGGTGAAGAACCGCACCCCTTCGCTGCCGTGGGCGTGGGTGTCGCCGAACAGGGAGTTCTTCCAGCCGCCGAAACTGTAGTAGGCCATGGGAACCGGAATCGGGACGTTGATGCCGACCATGCCGACCTCGACCTCGTTCTGGAAGCGGCGGGCTGCGCCGCCGTCGTTGGTGAAGATGGCGGTGCCGTTGCCGTACGGGTTGGCGTTGACCAGTTCCAATGCCTGGTCGTAGGTCTCGACCCGCACGACCGACAACACCGGGCCGAAGATCTCGTCGCGGTAGACACTCATGTCCGGGGTGACGTGGTCGACGAGGGTGGGGCCGAGCCAGAACCCTTGGGAAACATCGATATCGGTGCCGCCGTCATCAGCGGCGACGTCGCGGCCGTCGACGACGAGAGTGGCGCCGTCGGCCTCGGCGGACTCCACGTAGCCGCGGACGTTGTCGCGGTGGGCGGCGGTGACCAGTGGACCCATATCGGCCTCGGCGAGCCCGTCGCCGACACGCAGGCGGCGGGTGCGTGCGGCGATCTTGGCGACCAATTCGTCGGCGACATCGCCGACGGCCACAGCCACCGAGATCGCCATGCAGCGTTCCCCCGCGGAGCCGAATCCGGCGTTGACCATGGCATCCGCGGCCAGATCGAGGTCGGCGTCGGGCAGGATCACCGCGTGATTCTTCGCGCCGCCGAGGGCTTGGACTCGTTTGCCCGCAGCGGTCGCGGTCGAGTAGACGTACTGCGCGACCGGGGTGGAACCCACGAAGGACACCGCCTTGACTGCCGGGTTGACCAGTAGTTCGTCAACAGCGGTCTTGTCGCCTTGCACGACATTGAAAACCCCGGGCGGCAAACCCGCTTCGGCCCACAGCTGCGCCAGCCACAGCGACGCCGACGGATCCTTCTCACTCGGTTTCAGCACCACGGTGTTCCCGGCGGCGATCGCGAGGGGGAAGAACCACATCGGCACCATGGCGGGGAAGTTGAACGGAGAGATGATCGCGACCGGGCCGAGTGGCGCGCGCACGGTGTATGCGTCGACGCCGGTGGAGGCGTTCTCGGTGTATCGACCCTCGAGCAGATACGGTATGCCACAGGCGAATTCGACGACCTCCTGGCCGCGGGTGACCTCGCCGAGCGCGTCGGAGAGAACCTTGCCGTGTTCGGCGGTGATGACGGCGGCCAGTTCCGGCTTGCGCGCGTTGAGCAGCTCGCGGAAGCGGAACAGGATAGCGGTGCGCTTGGCCAGCGAAGTGTCGCGCCAGCTCGGGAATGCTGCCGTAGCGGCGTCGATGGCGGTGCGGACGTCGGCGACGTCGGCCATCCGGACCTGTCCGGTGATCTGTCCGGTGGCCGGGTTCGTGACCGGCGCGGTCACCGACGCGGTTCCGGTGAAAGGCTTTCCGTCGATCCAGTGGCCGATATCGCGGGTATTGGTCATGGTTCCCTCTCGGGGCGATCAGGCGCGGTGGCGCGCGATGTAGTCGGTCGTGTGCAGGGAAGCCGCGGGTCGACGACCATGTCCGGCCAGGTGTCGCGCAACCACGCGTGGGCCGGGTCGTGGCTGATCCGCCAGGCCCGCTCCGGTCCGGGACCGGCCATGATGTTCAAGTAGTACATGTGGTGGCCGGGGGCGGCGATCGACGGTCCGTGGTAGCCGTGCGGCACCAGTACCACGTCGCCGTCGCGGACTTCTTCGAGCACATCAATGGGGTGCTCGGGCGTGCCGTAGACCCGGTGGTAGCCGAACCCCGGCGAGTCGTCCGCGCCGCGGGCGAATTCGAAGTAGTAGATCTCTTCCAACGGGGTCTCGGTCTCGGTGAGTTCGTCGTGCTTGTGCGGCGGATACGACGACCAGTTCCCGCCAGGGGTGATCACCTCACAGGCGATGATCGACTCGGCTTCGAAGGTGTCGGCGGTGGCGAAGTTGTGCACCTGGCGGCTGCAGTTCCCGGCGCCGCGCAGTTCCACCGCCACATCCGCCGCCGCGACGTATCGGAACGGCAATTGCCGGTGTGCGCGGGCGCCGCCGAGTGCGAAACGCCCCCCTGCCGTGCTGGAGACCGTGTAGGAGCTGCCGCACCCGACGTAGGCGAAATCGGTCGGTCCATCGAAAACGTTTGCGCGGCCGACTAATTCGTATGAGTCGCTGCCGCAGGAAACTGTGCACGAGCCGGAGAGCGGCACCACGACCACCTCGTCGTGGTCGGTGTCCGCCCGATACCAATCTCCGGCGCCGAGCTCGATGACGTGCAGGCCGGCGTGGTCCCAACCGGCGGATTCGGGCGTCACGGCGACGAGATACGGGGAGCTCGCGGTACCGCGGGCGGGCAGGTAGTGCTTGCTGCGCATCGCGGTCACCGCACCAAGGACACGGCTGTGTCGACGGCCCCGGCGACGTCGCCGTCGCGTGGATACAGCAGTGCGCGACCGACGACCAGCCCCCGGACACCGGGCAGGGCAAGGGCTTTCGCCCAGCGGGCGTAGGTCGTCTCGGGCGCGGTCTGTGGGTCGCCGCCGAGCAGCAGCGTGGGCAAGGTGGTCGCGTCCATGACGCGTTCCATCTGCTCGACGACGGGCAGCTTCAACCAGGTGTAGGCCGAGGTGGAGCCGAGTCCCTGCGCCAGGTGCATGCTCTTGATCACCGCATCCGGCGACAGGTCGTTGACGACCCCGGCGCCCGGACCTCCGGGGCGGTGCGACATGAACGGCTCCAGCATCGCGACCAACCCGTGCGCGGCGAGTTCATCGATGGCGGCAGCGCTCGCGGTCATCATCGACAGGGTGCCGGGGTCGGTGAGATCGAACCGGTTGAGCATCTTGGCGCCGTTGAGGCCCGCAGCCGCGGTGGCGGCGGCCGTGTAGGCGGTCATCCGGTCATCGAGTTCGAAGTCCGCGCCCGCCAAGCCACCCCGGTTCATCGAGCCGAACACGACCTTGTCTTCCAGTGCTCCGAGCAGCAGCAGGTCCTCGATGATGTCAGCGGTGCCGAGAACGCCGTCCACACCGGGCCGGTTCAAGGCCATGACCAGCCGGTCCAGCAGTTCTTTGCGATCGTTCATGGCATGCGGGTCGCCGGAGGCGGACAGTGCTCCGCGCGCGGGATGGTCGGCCGCGATGATCATCAACCGGCCGTCGCCGCGCACCAGTTCCCGGCTCTTGCGCGCCTCGAATGCGCGTGCGATCGCCCCGGGATCGGCGGCGCGGACCTCGGACAGTTCGGCATATGACCGGATCGGCGGCGTGATCGTTGGAGGGGCGGCCAGCGTGGCTTCGGTCATCGGATCAGGCCTTTCCAGTCAGCGACGGCGCGAGCTTCAGGTTCGGGTGCACACGAGGACGGCGTTTCCGCTGCTCCGACTGTGCGCCCCGACATTCGTGGTTGTCAAGGCTTTGTCCTGACATACTGACTTCATGACAACTTGGCACCTGAGCGGCCTGAAAGACCTACGATGAACCCGCCGGAGCCGACCGCTTTCCCGAGGAGCCACCCTATGTCCGCGCCCTTGGATATCCCCATCGACCGCAACAGCCCGGTGCCGATGTACTTCCAGCTCGAGCGAGCCGTCGAGCAAGCGATCATCGAGGGGCGACTGACCCCGGGCGACCGGATCGAAAACGAGGTCGCACTGGCCAAACGCCTGAATGTATCCCGCCCGACGGTACGCCAGGCGATTCAGTCCCTGGTCGACAAGGGGCTGCTGGCGCGCAGGCGAGGGGTGGGCACCCAAGTGGTGCAGAACCAAGTTCGCCGCCCCGTCGAGCTGACCAGCCTCTACGACGACCTGCTCACCGCAGGCCAGGAGCCGACCACCGAATTGCTCGATTACCAGCTCGGTACGCCGGACGCCGATATCGCCAAGGAGCTGGGCGTGCCCGCGGACGCACGTTTCGTGACGTTCCGCCGCCTGCGTCGTGCGGGCAGTGAACCACTGGCGATCATGACCAATCACGTGCCCGCGGAATTCGCACCGGCGCCCGACCAGCTAGAAGCGCACGGGTTCTACGAATGCCTGCGCGCCAAAGGAATCCACATCGCGCTTGCGCGGCAGCGGATCGGCGCACGCAGCGCTACCCGCGCGGAGGCGCAGCTGCTGGACGAGCGCACCAATGCGCCCTTGCTCACGATGCAGCGCGTCGCCTTCGACGACTCGGGGCGCCCCGTCGAGCTGGGTCGCCACGTCTATCGAGCCACCCGGCACTTCTTCGACACCACGGTGCGGCACTGAGGTCGGATTTGTCCGGACAAAGCGTGCCGCCCGTGTGGTCACGGGCGGGGCAGGTCGGCGGTCATCGCATTGCCCGGGCTGCCCTCCAGGTCGCGCACCGGCAGTAGGTCGGGCCGCTTGGCGGTGCGGCCGTCGCCGGAGGACCGTCCGGTGAGGCGGCGTCCTATCCAAGGTCCGAGAAAGGTCGCTGCCCAGCGGAGTTCGTCGGCCAACGAGCCGGGCACGGGTAGGGGCGGTCCCAGGGGCCTGCTCCAGCTGTCATCGCTGCCGGGCAGTTGCAGGGCGTGGGCGAGCGCGTCGGCGATGCGCTGATGGCCTAGCGGGCTGGCGTGCAGCCGGTCCGGACTCCACAGCCGCGGATCGGTGACGACGGCATGGCGGGCGGTGTCGGCCACGATGACGCCGTGGCGCTCGGCGGATGCTCGAATGCGCTGGTTGAGTGCCGTGACGCGGCCGCTGATCAGGCGGGCGAGCGGGGTGATCCGCGCGCCGTCCGGGAAGGTCACGGTGGCCACGACCGCACCGTGGGCGGTGAGTTCGGCGAACATCGCGTCCAGGTGGCCTGCGACCTCGTCGGCGTCGAACCCGGGGCGCAGCAGGTCGTTGACGCCGGCGGCGACGGTGGCCAGATCCGGGCGCAGGCGCAGTGCGGCTTCGAGTTGCTCGGCACGAACCTGTCCAGCGAGCTTGCCGCGGACGGCGAGGTTGGCATACCGCAGTTCGGGGTTGGAGGCCGCAAGACGTTCCGCCAGGCGGTCGGCCAAGCCGCGCAATCCGGTTTGGTCGTCGCCGTCCCCGACGCCTTCGGTTTGGCTGTCACCGAGAGCGACATATCGCGAGTATGTGCCGTTGGTCATGTGGCAGGGGCCGTTAGGTGCTGATGGTCGGCTGGCATGCCACTAAAATAAGACACGCTAGACTAATTGTCTAATATGGGTCGGTCGGTGCCGCTGATCCCGGGCGCGGCACGCTGCCGAGCGCATGCCGGAAGCGCTTGTCGAATCGTCGGCCGAAGACCTGGTCGGGCTCCGGCGGCCCTGCCCGAGACTCGTTCGCTACGGACTCGGCTGGGGCACATTGCAATCCGTGACCTTGGGATTCAGGCCCAGGTAGTTCAGTGGACCGGCGACGACCGTCAGCGCGATCGAGCCGAACCCCGCGCAGTTGATCGGGCCGCTGTCGAAATAGTCGCGCTGGCCCGCCGCGATTATCCCGACGATCAACCAGGCCAGGATCAGCAGACTGCCGAGGCTCATGTTCTTCACGTGCATCGTTCCGGTCCTTCTTGCGTGGATGAACCGAGTATCCGTCTCAACCGGCGACACGCCCGCAACTTCGCACTCCGATTGCGTGCCGCTGCTCCCCTGCGCCGATGCCGTCCCCCGGTCGCGTGCGGAACACGACCGCTCCCTTCGGTACGTTCCACCAGGGGCCGCTCGTCTCGCTCGACAGATCGGCCGGAGTGAACACAGCCCGATCCGTGCGGCCCACACGATCCACCGCGCACCTCCTCGACACCGACTTCGGTGCCGCTTTGCGGCGGTGATCTCGTGACGCAGATTGCCCGCCCGATTCAGGCCGGACACCAATAGGTCGCAAGCTGTGCAGACCTGAACCGGACAACCGACGATGGCGGTAATGGGACTGCCGGGGGCAGACGATCACAGCAACCCGTACCGATGTGGTGCCGGTGGTTCCTGCATTGCAAGGTTCAGCGTCCGAGGCAACCGTTCAACAGGTACGTTCATGGGAAAGAGCGCTGCACAGTAGATGCGGCGACGAAATCGTGAATGGCGGCGTGCGGGCCGCCCGATTATCGAAGGGACGCTTTCCGAAGAACAAGGAGGTGGGTGCAGCAGTGAAGGACTCGGATTTCACTCCCCGACTGCGGGCGTGGCCGGCATTGCGAGTCGACGACTGGACTCCGACACGCGAAACCTTGCATATGTGGACGCAGATTGTCGGAAAAATCAGGCTCGCCCACGCTCCCTTGGTCAACCACTGGTGGCAAGTCACGCTCTACGTCAGCCCGCGTGGACTGACCACCTCTGCTATTCCGCATGCGGCGGGTTCGTTCGACATCGAGTTCGACTTCGTCGACCATCAGCTGCACGTCCGGTCCAGCGATGGCCGCACCCGGCAGGTTGCGCTCGAACCCAAACCGGTCGCCGTCTTCTATGCCGAAACCCTCACTGCACTCGATGAACTCGGAATTACCACGCGGATCCAAGCCAGACCCAACGAGGTCGATCCGGCGATACCCTTTGCCGACGACTACGAGCATCGATCCTATGACGCGGTGGCCGCCACCACGTTCTGGCGGCAATTGGTCGCCGCCGACCGCGTCATGCACGAGTTCCGGTCGCGTTTCATCGGCAAGGTGAGCCCGGTGCATTTCTTCTGGGGAGCGATGGATCTGGCGTGTACCAGGTTCTCCGGGCGGACCGCGCCACGGCATCCGGGTGGTGCTCCCAACTGCGGCGACTGGGTGATGGTCGAGGGTTACTCGCATGAATTGAGCAGCTGCGGATTCTGGCCGGGCGGTGGCGCGGAGGGCGCCTTCTACGCCTACGCCTATCCGGAACCCGACGGATTCGCCAATTACCGCGTCGGGCCGCGGGACGCGTTCTACAGCAAAGACAACCGGCAGTTTCTGCTGGCGTACGAGGCGGTGCGCACTGCCGCGGAGCCGGAGCGGGCGCTACTCGAATTCCTCGACACAACATACGCGGCCGCCGCCGAACTCGGCCACTGGGACCGCGCGGCCCTCGAGGCCGACCCCGAACGCTGGAACCACGAGCGCCGAAGCTACACAACACAGCAGCGTCCGTGACCTACCGCCCAGATGTACCAGCCAGCGAGTATTACCAGGCACAGCGTGTCCCGGGACTGGTATTTGCACACATGCGTACGTATCAGAGATCGCGCGCAGCCGCTCGATCCGCCGCTGGGCGAGGTGAGCGGCGAGTCGCTCACGCAGCTGACGTTGCTGGAGGCGTTGCTGTACTGCCGGTGCTGGGGAGATCACCGATACCTTGGTCGAGTTGCTGAATCCCACGGTGCACCGGATCAACGCCCGCGCGGCGGTGCGGGTCACCAACGAGCTGATCAAGGAGTTCAAGCGGGTCACCGGCAAGGAGAACTTGCTGTTCAAGGTGGCCGAGGCAACGGTGGACGCAGGCGACAAGCTGGTGCGCGACACGGGTGTTCCCGGTCGCGCCGCGAGGGGTGTTGCGGGATCTGGTGGCCGAGTTCAAATCTTCGGGGCCGACGTATCAGCGCACGGTGAAGGGCACGCTGCGCTCCTCGTACACCAATCACTACCGGGCCGGGCTGATCAAACTGCTGTCGGCGCAAGCTTTCTCGGTGTGCCAGACCTGGTGGTAGGCGTCGATCGCGAAGGCGGGACCGGCGCTGGTGAGCGGACCGCCATGTACGCTTCGTTCATGCGTTCGATACCCAAAATCGCGACCGGAATCCGGCAAAAGGGATTATGGCAATGGATCGGTGGCGCGGTGAGCATCTTCGTGATCCTCGCAGTCACGGCCTGCGGCGGGATCACGAATTCGAGTTCGTTCCCAACCCCGTCAACCCGAGAATCTGCCCCGCCAACCCCAACCAAGCCGCTCACGCCTTCGCCTCCCCGGCCACAATGGGCTGCTGTTGGCCAGCCAATCGAATTCGCGGACACCTTTGACATGCGGGGCACCAGCTTCGACGCCCTGCCACGCATCACCATGACGGTCACCTCAGCACAAACCACGAACACGGATCCGCACATCCCCGCCGAATTCCGGAAGGCGGGAGAGCAGTACTTGATCCTGACCGTCAAAACAAATTCTCCCAACCCCACTCATGTTCCTTCAATGGGGCATTTTCAGCTGGTGGCACCGGATGGCGCGACATTCGAACTGAATGAAAACGTGGCCTACCGGCCGGACGGTTATGAAAATGGGAACGGTGTCCTGATGTACAATGTTCCCGCGACTGGAATCCCCAAGGGCACCAAGGTGCAAGTGGAACTGTACCGTGGGCAGCCGTTCGGCTGGGTGGTCTCGTAATCCTTATTCCACAGATGTCTTCGCAGGCCATCCTGCCGATACTCCCGTCTATCGCCAAGCACGACCCAGCGGCGATCTCTGCCGAGTAGGTAATTCACGGTACTCGCCGGATCACTTCCAGAGTTTGGTCCGATTCGACGTTCCGCTACAGGGAGGAGGTGAGTTGGATTGAGTTACTTAGACCATGTCTCACATGGATGTAATTCGTTCTTGGCGCATTGAGATCGGTTGTGTTGCATGATGTTCGGTCGTGGTGGATGCGTTGTCGCGGCGGCTTGTGCCGGACGAGTTGTGGGATCTGGT
>NZ_JADLQX010000222.1 GCF_015477605.1 Nocardia amamiensis | reverse complement strand
GGAATCCTGTGGGTGGCGCGTACCGGCATAGGGTGGAACCGGGTGCCCACGGAGTTGTTCGGGGCCTCGGGCGCGACGTGCTGGCGATGGTTGGCCGAGTGGCAGGAAGCGGGGGTGTGGCAGCGGCCGCACGAGAACCTGCTCACCGAACTGCGCGCCGCGGGGAAACTGGAACTGTCGGCCGCCCTGGTCGACGCCTCGCATTTGCGGGCGCTCAAAGGGGGGACCATGTCGGTCCCAGCCCGGTCGACAGGGCCAAGCCCGGTTCCAAGCACCACCTGATCACCGACACCAACGGCACACCCCTGGCGGTCACCCTGACCGGCGGTAACCGCAACGACGTCACCCAGCTCATCCCACTGATCGACGCCCTGCCCGCGATCGGCGGACGTCGCGGCCGCCCCTGGCGCAAACCGCCGCGGCTCTACGCCGACCGCGGCTACGACCACGACAAGCACCGACGTTTGCTGCGTGCCCGCGGCATCGTCCC
>NZ_JADLQX010000221.1 GCF_015477605.1 Nocardia amamiensis | reverse complement strand
CGGTGTCGTTCCAATCGACCAGCACCCGCGCGTGCTCCTCGGGCGCGAGCAGGTCGATGTCACCGATCGGGACGGTCGGATCGGCGGTCACGGCCGCGAGGACGCGATCGAGGCGGCGGGCGAACGCCGCGACGGTCGGTTCGTCGAAAAGGTCCAGCGCGTAGGAGAACTCGGCCGACATGCCCGCCGAGTCGCCCAGTTCGTCCTGGGTCTCCGAGAGGGTCAGCTGCAGATCGAACTTGGCCAGGCGGGCGTCGTAGTCGATGCCGTTGACCGAGAGACCGGGCAGCTCCAAGCTGGCCTGCCTGGTGTTCTGGAAGGTCAGCATCACCTGGAACAGCGGGTGCCGCGCCTGCGAGCGGGCCGGGTTGAGCACCTCGACCAACCGCTCGAACGGCACGTCCGCGTGCGCGAACGCGTGCAGATCGGTCTCGCGGGCCTGGGCGAGCAGGTCGGCGAAGGAGTCACCGGCATTGACCGCGGTTCGCAGCACCAG
>NZ_JADLQX010000220.1 GCF_015477605.1 Nocardia amamiensis | reverse complement strand
CCCGCGGCTCCGACCGCGCGAACCGCCAACCCACCCGGCACATCAACGAATCCAACTCGGCCACAACACGATCCAACAACACGCAACAGATCTACCAGCACCAACCCGACCAAGTGTCGTTGCAGTATTAGGGGGCGAGGGCGTGGCAACACGCCCCCGCTACCCGCCGAACGCTGGTTCGGATACCTCACCGACCAGCTCACCCGCCGCGGTGTCCACAAAAGCGTCGCGGCACTGGAGAAAGACGTCACCACGTGGATCCAATGCTGGAACGAGCATCCCCGGCCGTTCGTCTGGAAGAAGACCGCCGAGGAGATCCTCGGCTCCCTCGCCCGATATATCCAACGGATTTCAGGCGCAGAACACTAGACCCAATACCAGTGACTTAAGGTTGGTCGGTTCTGGGTGTTGCGTTGGCCAGCGATGTGGTTGATGCGGTACGCCAGTGTGGGGCGATGGTGACTGCGTCGATCGGATTGGGTTGTCGTGGAACGGGTT
>NZ_JADLQX010000219.1 GCF_015477605.1 Nocardia amamiensis | reverse complement strand
CCTCCAGCTTGATCAGCGTCGCGTCCGACCCGTCGCCGCGCCAGCGAGCCACCGCTATGGCCAGTGCCGACAGCAGGCCGTCGTTCACGCCGCCGCGGTAGAGGCCGGGGATCGCGGTCAGCACCGCATCGGTGACTTCGGCGGGCACCGTGACCTCGACCCGCTCGACGGTCGCGAACGTGTCGACGGCCGGATCGAACGGACGGGAGCCGAGCAACGGATCCGGCGTGGCCGAAACCTGCTGCCAGAACGGCAGTTCCGCGACCCGTTCCGGCGCGCGCGCCGCCTCGACCAGGCTGTGCGCCCAGCGCCGCATCGAGGTGCCATTGGCAGGCAGCGTCACCGGCTGACCCGCGACCAGCTGCGACCAGGCGACCGCGAAGTCCGGGATCAGGATGCGCCAGGACACGCCGTCGACCACGAAGTGGTGCGCGACGATCAACAGCACATCGCGCCGCTCCCCGTCGAAGGCGAACCACACGAACTGCGCCATAGCGG
>NZ_JADLQX010000218.1 GCF_015477605.1 Nocardia amamiensis | reverse complement strand
CCGCGGGCATGGCCGCGGTGATCTCCTTCGCCACCGACCTGTTCGACGCCCCGACCGTCGCGGAGTTCGGCCGCCGCTACCTGCGCGTGCTCGAAGCCGCCGTCGCCGCGCCGGAGACCGCCGTGCGGGACATCAAGATCCTCGACGAGGCCGAGCGCGCTCGCGTGCTCACCGAGTGGAACCACACGCGGCACGGTCTGCCCGCGGCCACCGTGCTCGAGCTGTTCGAGGAGCAGGTGCGGGCCAGGCCCGACGACCCCGCCGTGGTGTTCGACGGTGGCATGCGTGCGGTGGATGAGTTCGGCCCTCCGATCGAGCTCAACTACGCCGAATTCGCCTTCCGGGTGAATCGCTTGGCGCGCAAGCTGATCGATGCGGGCGTCGGCCCGGAGTCGCTGGTCGCGGTCGGCATCCGCCGGTCGGTGGACATGCTGGTGGCGATCTACGCCACCATGACCGCGGGCGGCGGCTACGTGCCGATCGACCCGGACCACCCGGCCG
>NZ_JADLQX010000217.1 GCF_015477605.1 Nocardia amamiensis | reverse complement strand
CCGCGGGCATGGCCGCGGTGATCTCCTTCGCCACCGACCTGTTCGACGCCCCGACCGTCGCGGAGTTCGGCCGCCGCTACCTGCGCGTGCTCGAAGCCGCCGTCGCCGCGCCGGAGACCGCCGTGCGCGACATCAAGATCCTCGACGAGGCAGAGCGCGCTCGCGTGCTCACCGAGTGGAACCACACGCGGCACGATCTGCCCGCGGCCACCGTGCTCGAACTGTTCGAGGAGCAGGTGCGGGCCAGGCCCGACGACCCCGCCGTGGTGTTCGACGGCGGCATCCGCGGCGAAGGGGAGTTCGGCCCTCCGGTCGAGCTCAACTACGCCGAATTCGCCTCGCGCGTGAATCGCCTGGCGCGCAAACTGATCGACGCGGGCGTCGGCCCGGAGTCGCTGGTCGCGGTCGGCATCCGCCGGTCGGTGGACATGCTGGTGGCGATCTACGCCACCATGACCGCGGGCGGCGGCTACGTGCCGATCGACCCGGACCACCCGGCCG
>NZ_JADLQX010000216.1 GCF_015477605.1 Nocardia amamiensis | reverse complement strand
GCGGTGGCCAGTGCCAGCGCGGTGAGCAGGCCGTCGTTCACGCCGCCGTGGAACAGCGCCGGAACCGTGGTGAGCAGGGCCTTGGTGACCTCGGCGGACACCTCGACCGGCAACTTCTCGATGACGCCCGAGGTGTCCACTTCCGGATCCATCGGACGCTCGGTCAGCAGCGGATCGGGCGTGCCGGTCACCGAACGCCAGTAGTCGAGTTCGGCCACCCGCTCCGGGCTGGCCGCCTCGCGCTCCAAGCCGTACGCCCACGCGCGCATCGAGGTAGCGGGCGCGACCAGCTCGGGCGTCCGGCCCGCGGAGCGCTGACCCCACGCGGTGACGAAGTCCGGCACCAGGATGCGCCACGAAACACCGTCCACCACCAGGTGATGCGCCACGACGATCAGTCGTCCGGCGCGATCGGCGGCCGAGGGTTCCAGCCACACGAACCGGATGACCACGCCGGCCGCCGGATCGAGCCGGTCCAGCGACTCGTCCAGCGCGGCCGAGGCGACCTCGACCAGCTC
>NZ_JADLQX010000215.1 GCF_015477605.1 Nocardia amamiensis | reverse complement strand
ATTGTCTTGGAGTGACAAACCTCTTCTACCAGGAGCTCCGCTGTCCCACATCACGGCATACCAAGCACCACAACATCATTCGATTGACACACCAACCGAACCGCTAACTGAGCGGCCTTGGTACTAGGACGGCAGGCGTGACCTGCCACTCAAGCGACTGTATCGGAAGTTGTTCAACCGCAGTTGTTTCTGTTGGCCTCGGGCGCATCTATGCCGACAAGGGAGCGATGGCGCCCGGGGTCACTCTGCGTACACGTGTCCGAATTCGAGGACAAGCTGCCTGGTATTTCGTCGCTCAGCGGGAGCGACGGTGCGACTTCACCCTCCACTGCGCGACCGCCACCACGGCCGAAAACACCGAAGTCGCGCCGGCTAACAGCGCCGTATTCGTGAGTTTCGCGGTGGAGAATTCGACCTTTCGTGCCCCTGGCAGCGGGTATTGCCCATTGCCCGAGGCCCATCGAATCACATAGCCGATCTGAGTACCGATGTCGGTGGGCGGGCCGGAACCGACCATGTTGC
>NZ_JADLQX010000214.1 GCF_015477605.1 Nocardia amamiensis | reverse complement strand
TACCACCCAGCGGCTGCTGGGTGATCATCGAGTACGGACCGGTCGAACGCGCGTGGATCTTGTCGTCGACCAAGTGGTGCAGCTTCAGGATGTACATGTAGCCGACCGCCACCGGGTACGGGAACGGCTCGCCGGAACGTCCGTCGAACAGCGTGGCCTTGCCGTCGTCGTTGACCATGCGCTCGCCGTCGCGGTTGGGCAGCGTCGAGCTCAGCAGCCCGGTCAGCTCCTCCTCGCGCGCGCCGTCGAAGACGGGCGTGGCGATGTTGGATTCGGCCGGAGCGGCCAGCATCTCCTCCGGCAGCGCCTGCGCCCAATCGGGGCGGGCGCCGTCGCCGGCGACGTCGACCTTCCAGCCTGCCTTGCCGACCCAGCCCAGGTGGGTCTCCAGGATCTGGCCGATATTCATACGACGCGGCACACCATGGGTGTTCAGGATGATGTCGACCGGAGTGCCGTCCGGCAGGAACGGCATGTCCTCGGTCGGCAGGATCTTGCCGATCACACCCTTGTTCCCGTGCCGGCCGGCCA
>NZ_JADLQX010000213.1 GCF_015477605.1 Nocardia amamiensis | reverse complement strand
GGTGAGCAGCCTCAACCTTGTACTCGGCCGTAAACGACCGACGCTTGCGAGGAGGCATAACGAACATCCTTACCAGCAGAACCAACGATCCTGCTAACTCGGTGTCCACTCCTCGGGGTGAACCTCACGCCCCGGTGATCGCCGGGATGCGGTTGCGGGCGGGCAAGACCGGCTCCGCCAAGGGCGCGGCGTCGATGGTCACCGCAGCGATCGCCACCGCGCGGGCGGCCGGCGCGGCCGGTGAGATCCTGGTGCGCGGCGACTCGGCCTACGGCACCCGCAAGGTCGTGCGCGCCGCGGTGCGCGTCGGCGCAACATTCTCGCTGGTGTTGACCCGCAACACCACGGTGCGCCGGGCGATCGCCGCGATACCCGAGCACGCGTGGACGCCGGTGCGGTATCCCGGCGCGTGGCGGCGCAGCCATTTGCCCACGCCCTGCTCGGTCATGACGACGCCGACGACCATGCGGATCAGCTCGGCGACCAGGGCGCGGGTCCACAGCGGGCCGCCGATCAACAGCTCCTCAGGGGTGTA
>NZ_JADLQX010000021.1 GCF_015477605.1 Nocardia amamiensis | reverse complement strand
CGGAGACCTCGCCCATCTGCCAACGCGGACAACCACTTTCAAACAAACAGTTGAGGGGTGGCACCGCACAGCGGTGCCACCCCTCAACTCACTTCGACACAGGCCCTAGACGCCGCAACTCGCAGACGAGCCGCAGCGCGGCGGAATCCCACCCTCGCCGATTATCAAGCCGTTCACTACCGTTGCCGGGCCGGTTGCTCCGAGGCTCCCGATCTGTGGATGGCGACGCGCCAGGGCAGGCGGATAGAGGTGGGCGGGTGGTCGTGTGCCCATTGCGCGATCGCTGTGACGGCCGAAGCGAGTGAGGTGCCTCCGGCGACCATGGCCCAGCGGGTCAGTCCGGCGGTGTCGTAGGCGACTTGCCGGATTCCCGGTAGGACGATACTGCCGTTGCCGAAGGCCCAGCTCATCACCATTCCGGCTTGTCCACCCAGGTCCGAGGTGCGCGCGAGCGTCGCCCGTAGTTCGGGGGCTTTGCTGTTGACGTAGAGCACAGTGAGGAGCACCAGAGCCGCGACGGTAACCGTGGAAACCGTTGCTATTCGGGACAGAACCTCGGTGCGATACCGGACATTCGCCGCCACCACGCAGACGGTGACAACTATCGCCGCGGCGGAGAGTATCGCCGGGACGCCGCTGATGCGCGCGGCCGGTGCCTGCGATGACGACCAGACATTGAGGTAGGAGGTGGTCGCGGTGATCCGGCCGAAGGCGTTGGCACTGGCCTTGCCGTCGGCACCGGCCGCGGTCAGCCACGGCTGGAACAGCAGGATCAGCGTGACGATGCTGCCTGCCACGGCACCCAGGTAGCCCCAGTAACCGTTCAGCGTCGACAGGTGCGCCCGGCACCCTGCGAGCCGTCCGGACGCCGCGATCGGCCCTGATTCGGGTCGAATATCTCTGACTGACCAGGGAGTTGGCTGCACCTTCGCTCCGAATCAGGGATCGGTCGGCGTCGAGAACCGAGGCGGACATGGCGGTCCCCGGCTGCAGACGTCATCGGGCCCGGGCAGAAGGGGATCTCCGGACAGTAAGAGGCGCAGCTTGTTCCGAGAATGGTTGCGATCAGCGCGATCTTGAATCCTGGACTGCCATTCGTCCTCGGCCTTCGGATGCGGGCCGAGGCACTGTACGAGATCTACTCGAAGGAAAGAACCGAGGAGGAACGCGAGACATGAGCAGCTTCAGCAAATGGGATAGGGAGGCCTACCGCAATCGGGTCGGCGAGGACGAGGCTGCGCGGCGACGCGGTGCAATCATGGCTGAACAGTGGGGATATCAACTTGCCGAAGAGCGGAAACGGCTGAATTTCACGCAGGCAGGACTGGCGGAAATCATGGGCGTAAGCCCCGGTCGGGCCTCGCAGATCGAACGTGGCCAGGTGGCCACCGTGGACGCCATCGCAGCCTATGTTTCCGCACTCGGTGGCAAGCTCGAGCTGCTTGCCGATATCGGCGGTCGTCTGCTGCGGATGCCGACCAATCCGGCCGCGTAGCCGTAAGGCTGCTAATTGCGCTGGAGTGCCATGCGAAGTTGGTCCGGGGTGGAGACCGGGAGGTCGCACACCGAACCGCGGCAGACGTAGGCCGCGGCGGCGTTGCGAACCAGGGGGCGATCGGCCAGGAGCGGGACGGCGTTGGGGGCGGCGGCCAGGACGACCGACCCGCCAGGGGCGGCCAGGCGGGCAGTCGTGAGCAACTCCGTTGGCCGGGAGGCGGATTCGGTGGCGATCGCGACTTGGAGCGGCCCGCGCAGGGCGGCCTCGGCGACAGCGAGCCACTGGCCGGCCGAACGCGGAGCGCGCGCCAGGACGATCGCGCCGCGCTCGAGCGTGCGGTCGGCGAGTTCGCGGTAACGCGCGGCGCGCTCCGGGTCGCTCGCGGCCGCCGCGGTGAGCAGCGCCTCGGCCAGCGCCGAGGCGCCGGCGGGCGTGGCGCCGTCGATCGGGTCCCGCGGACGGGTGACGAGCGTTTCGGCGTCGTCGGCGGTGTCGAACCAGCCACCGAGTTGGTCGGGGTCGGCGAAGTGCTCGATCGCCGTGTCCAGCAACCGCTGCGCGTCCTCGAGCCAGCCGAGCTCACCGGTCGCCTGGTGCAGCGCGAGCAGCCCCGTGACCAGCCACGCGTAGTCCTCCAGGATGCCCGGCGCGGCGCCGACGACACCGCCGAGCGACGCCCGCCGCAGCCGCCCGTCCACCGCGTGCTCGGCGAGCAGGAAGCGCGCGCACCGGACGGCGGCGGCCACCCATTCCGGCTCGTCCAGCGCGGCGGCGGCTTCGGCGAGGGCGGTGATCGCCATCCCGTTCCACGCGGTCACCACTTTGTCGTCGCGCTCCGGCTGCGGACGCCGGTCGCGCGCCGCGATCAGCGCCGCTCGAACGTGTTCCAGGCGCGCGTTGTCCTCCGCGACGACCGGCTCGGTGTACCTGGTCAACACGGAGGTGCCCTGTTCGAAGTTCCCCGCGGTGGTGACACCGAAGAATTCGGCGGCCCACGCCCCGTCGATCGCACCGAGCGCACCAGCCAGTTCGGCCGGGGTCCACACATAGGTCGCGCCTTCGACGCCCGGTTTGCCGGGCTCCAAGTGCGTATCGGCGTCCAACGCCGAGGCGAAGCCGCCCTGCGCGGTACCCAAGTCGTCGAGCAGGAACCGTACGATCTCGCGCGTGACCCGGTGCGACAACGATTCCGGCAGCACCGACGTACTGCGCCGCGCCAGGTGCGCGTAGGCGCGCAGCAGCTGCGCGTTGTCGTAGAGCATCTTCTCGAAGTGCGGCACCACCCACGCGGCATCGACCGAGTACCGCGCGAAACCACCGCGCAGCTGGTCGTAGATGCCGCCGCGCGCCATCGCCTCGGCGGTGCGCGCGACCACGTCGAACACGGCGGGTTCGCCGGTCCGCTCCCAGTGCCGCAGCAGGCCCTCCAGCAGCGCGGACGGCGGGAACTTCGGCGCGCCGCCGAAGCCGCCGTGCTTGTCGTCCTCGTCGCGCAACACGGCGGCGACGGCGTGGCCGAGCAACTCGGCCGTGATGGTCAGATCCGCGTCGGGCAGCCCCGCCGTCTGCGCGCGCAGCGCCGTGGCCACCTGCGCGGACGCTTGGTCCACCTCGTCGCGACGCGTGCGCCAGGTGTCGGTGATCGCGGTGAGCAGCTGGGAGAACGACGGCATGCCGCCGCGCGGGAGTTTCGGGTAATAGGTGCCGCAATAGAACGGTTCGCCGTCCGGGGTGAGGAAGCAGGTCATCGGCCAGCCGCCCTGACCGGTCATCGCGACGGTGGCGTTCATGTACACCGCGTCGAGGTCCGGGCGTTCTTCCCGGTCGACCTTCACGCAGACGAAGTTCTCGTTCATCTGCTCGGCGGTCGCCGCGTCCTCGAACGACTCGTGCGCCATCACGTGGCACCAGTGGCAGGACGCATACCCGACCGAGAGCAGGATCGGCACGTCTCGCTCGCGCGCTTCGGCCAGCGCCTCGGCATCCCACTCCCGCCAGTGCACGGGGTTGTCCGCGTGCTGGCGCAGGTACGGAGAAGTCGCCATTCCGAGCCGGTTCATGGCTCCACCGTACGACCCTTCCCGGCGCGATGCGGGGAGCAACTCCTCGACCCTCCGGCGGCGGCTTCGGGTAGTCCACATCGGGCCGTACGCGACCGTGCTCGACCCGGCCAACCGCGCCTGGGTGGTCGAAATCGGCGCGGCTGAGGAGGGCAAGTCAGCACGTGCCGGAATCCGGCCCCGCGACCATCCCGACGCACTCCGACCAGCGGGTCAGCGGTTCGGATATGGCGGCTGGCCGTACGGTGGCGCCGGATGGACCGGGGGCGGAGCGATTGGCTGTCCGTAAGGCTGCGGAGGCTGGTGGCTGTACTGCGCGAACAAGGGTTGACCATATGGCGGTGCGGGATGGGGGCCGTACTGCGAAGTTGATCGACGACGTGCCGCGATCCACCGGCCGGTCGGACTGATGGCGGCGAGGACAAGGGTCGCCAGCGTCAGCACGCCGACGACTATCGGCTGCAGTCCGAAAAGCCCTGCCATCGCGAGCCCGACAGCCAAGTTGATCAAACTCAGTGCGCTGCCGACGATCACCAGAGCTCGGCCGGCAGTCAATCGACACAGCAGCAGGACGCCGCCCAGAATCAGCAGGAACGCCACCAATCCCGCCACCGCCACGCTCACCAGCGCAAGACCCGCCAGGGTGTCGAAGATCCGCGAATTCACCAGGGACACCAGACCGTACGTCTCCCAACCGCCACCCAGCAACGCAAGCAGCCCCGCCGCGATCCCGGTGCCACCACCCGCCGAAGATTGCGGCGCCCCATAGCCATGGCTCGGCAGGTGCGGATGCGGGGGCGGATAGCTGCCCGGTGTGGCGCCGGGCCAGCCGTGCTGGAAGTTCATATCGGTAGTCATTCCTCCTCGGTCGCGGCGGGCCGTACGCATGGTTGGCTCGCCTTTCGCTGCGGCACTGGATAGATGCCCGGCCGCCGGGTCAGCTACACCTGCCGCGGCGCGAAATCGGGTCCTGACCGCCGGTGCGCCTGGGAGTCCCAGCGGCCGCCAACTCATCGCGGGGCGGTTGGAGAAGCGGGCCGCTTCCTCGCGCGGGGGTAAGGGTGCGGGACGCGGTCCAGGCGCGCTCTTCGTACCGGAAACCGAGGGGAGCCGGAGAGTGCAACGAATTCCGCAAAACTCTGACTTTATCGTCAGCTATGAAGATATGCTCAGTCTGCGTTCCCGCTTGCGTGAGCGCACCGCAACAACAACCAGCCGATGTCAGCCGAGGCTTGCCAGACCGTGGGACGCCTCGGGCAGCGATCTCGTATCGAACTCATCGATCCGAACTTCGCGTGGATGCGGCTCCCTGTTCCTCGCCCCGGCTTGCCCGACGAGGAACCCAAGGTAAGGAAAGATCAATGCCCCTTCGCAGAGCCGCGTGGGCAGCAGTATTCACCGCAACTATCGGCGTGACCGCGACCGCGACCGCGGCGGCCGATCCCGAGACCCACCCGCCGCACGTGGCGTACCACGCCAACATCGTCGACCGGTCGGTGATCACCACACTCGAGCACGGGGTGTTCACCCTCGCCGGAGACCGGCAGTCGGTGATTGTGCGCAACTCCGCCGGACACGAACTCGACACGCTTCCGCTGACTTTCAGCATCGACGGGCAGCCGCTGCCGATTCGATATGACATCTCCGGTGACAGCCGCACGCTGACGATGACACCCGACACCGAAGGCATACGGCGCAATGAATCGAACCTGATCGCATCGCCTTTGGAGAACCAACTGGCGATGAACGATCTGATCAATGCGGTCAGCATCGGCACCTCGCTCGGCAGCTTGATCGGCACCGCGATCGGTGCGGCCGTCGGAATCGGCGTCGGATTCGTACTGGCAGGAGCGGCATGCGCCGTCATCAGTCTCGGCTGCGTGGTCACGGTGCTTCCGATCATCGGCCTCGTCGGAGCCGTAGGCGGCCTCGCCGGGCTGGTGCTGGGTGGCGGGCCGGCCGCCGCCTACGCGCTGTACGAGTACGTCACCACGCTGCAGACCCCGCCAGGCGGGACCAAGTACGCCCCGCACGTTCAGGGCCGACCCGGCGGGGTCCTGGCTCCCGCTGACACATCGCATGGGCAGTGACGGTCGAGGAACGATCATGATCAAATGGGCACCAACACTTTTGGCCACGACCGTCGCGTTCGTGGCGGTGGCGTCTGCGCCGGCGTCGGCGGAGCCGTCTGACAGCTACCGCGTCGATGTGATCGGGCAGTCCGTGGTCACGACCCTGGACGGCGCGACCTTCACTCTTGCTTCGGACCGGCAATCCGTTTCCGTCCTCGACCTCGACGGCGAGTTGCTCACCACTCTCCCGTTGGCACTGACCATCGACGGCGAACGTCATGGCATCGCACAGCAGATCACCGGCGCGGGAAGAACTCTCACGCTCACCCCGGACCTCGCATCGCATCGGGACCGAGCGCAACCGGCCGCCTCACCGTTCGAGGAGCAACTCGCGCTCAACGACCTGGCCAACAACCTGACCCGCGGCACGCTGGTGGGCACCGTCGTCGGACTGGCTGTCGGAGCCGTCGTCGGAGCCGTTCTCGGCCTCGGCTCCTGCCTTGTCGTCGGCCCTGGTTGCCTCGCGACGGCGCCCGCGGTCATCATGGCGCTCGCCGCGGGCGGCGGCCTGGTCGGTACGTTGTTCGGCGGAGGCATCGGACTTGCCGACGGCTTGTGGAAGTACCTCACCACGCGACAGGCACCGCCCGGCATGAGTCCCTATGCGAACCAAGACGATCTGCTCGATCCCAACGGCACCGGTGTCCCGGATGCCGAGTTCCGGCTGCCGACCGGATCCGCGGGTGGGCTGAGGAGCGGATCATTCAGCGGTTCCGGCCGCTGACCGAACTCTCCGCCCGTCAGATCGCCGCGAGAGCCATTGCCGCGACCCACAGCTCCAACATGATCGCCTCTTCGTCCGGCCGGCCTTCGTCGGCCGGACGGAAGGTGACCATCGGGTCCGTGTCCGGCTGGTCCCGGAACTGTACGGCCTTCCACATGTTGCCCCGCGCGTCGGCGGTCCACGCGGCCATCGCTTCGGCCGATTCGCCGTCGCGTTCGGCGAGTAGTTCGTCGCGGTATCCGAAACCCCACAACGTCGCACGTGGGGCGCGCGAGAAGATCAGCGTCGAGAGGTCGTGAATCGGTGGTTCGTCCGTCGGCAGTATCGGCTGCGGCATGACGCCGACTCGATCCGGTCCCACCAAGGTGAGGCCGAAGAAAACGGGGGCCGAGTCGCTGTACAGGTCGAGCAATCTCGCTGTCGTGATTCGAATCTGCTCGTCGGAGGGATACAGGATCGTTCGTGGCATCAGTCGTCGGCGCCTTTCAGCAGGTTCGGCCAAGTCCCGCCCCTCCGGCCCGGCGCTCGCGACTGCCGGTGCCGCCTCGCAGCGGGGAGATCGCTTCACTGTCGCACTGGGCGAATGGTTCCCGCGCTCAACCCTAGTGCCTCCGCACACAACCTTCGGCAGAAATACGGTGACAGCGCGAGCCGGCCACAGCGTTCCCGGCGCCTGTCAGGGCGTCCGGGTCAACACCTCGCGCCCGACATACCCCAAGAGCCGACGGTGCGCCGGTTCTTCCTCAGCGACAACGACTTCCGGCCCGAAAGCACCCCGTGCCCGGAAGGCTTCGATTCCGCCCATCGCGCGCATGGTGGCGAGCAATTCGCCGCAGAGCTCATCGTCGGCGAGATCCGGCCGATCGATGGCCACCGCGATGTCGACACCATGGACGAGAACTTCGGTCAGATGCACCAGTGCCGCCGCATGGCCCGGCAGTTCTCCCAGCGAAATGCCTACTGTGCCATCCAGCGCGCCCGGCCGGTGCCACGCGGCGCGATCCACCTCCGCCGCCGCGGCGTAGGCTCCCTGCGGGTCGCCGCCGAGCCAGTCGGAACCGTGTTCGGCGCCCGCATCCGTGCCACTCAGCGCAGCGGCGAAGATGTGCATGCCGCCAACGGTGTGGTTGAGCACGGCCCGCACATCCCAGTCCCGGCACGGCGTCGGCGCCGCCAGGCCGGCCACTTCCACGGCCGCGACGACCGCGCCGGTCGCGTCGAGTGCACGGTCGATCTGTCCGATCACGTTGTCCATGGTGTTCCTTCAGTCGAGCGGTTTGGCTGAATTGGTAACACAGGACACCGACCGGCGCGCGGTATTGCGAACACCATATTGCGCAAAATGGTTGCCGGTAGTGCGCTTTCCAGTGGCTGCAAGTGTATTAGGCAGCGTCCGGGCCGAGAAAAACAAAATGTGGCAACCGAATTAGGCTAGCTACGGCACTCTGGCACCAGCGGTAACAACGGGTTGCACCGCACTCCATTACACCTTCCAATGCGAAGTTCGGCTCTGCCCTTCGCTTCGACGACACGCGGGGGCGAGACCAGTTTCCCCGCCCCGCCACCCGCGACTGTCCATTCCCGCCCGCAACCACCACCGGGCGACTGTCCGCCCGCGGTAGGCCCGGCTGACCGCGCCGGGCCGCGCGAGCCCCGAGCCGCCACCGATCATCGCGGCGGGGCCTCTCCCCGCGGGCGACTATCCGAGCACCGGGTAGTTGCCCCGGATGACGCCGTGCGGGTCCCGAGCGCTCTTGAGCTCACGCAGCCGGGTCAACGTCGCGGAATCGAAAGCGGCGGAGGCCTTTTCGTCGGGCGTCAGGAAGGTGAACGGCTTCCCTCCGCTGATCTGACCGCTCAGCGCGTCGACTATTGCCGTGCGCCGGGCCTTGACGGCCTCGGCGAGGTGCGGGAGCCCGAGACCGAGGCAGTAGAGCAGGTACGGCTCGGCGATCGGGCCGCGCGCACCGCCATCGGCACGGTGCTCGGCCAAGGCCCCGCCCAGGTGGCGGATCTGCAAGTTGGCCAGCGGGGCGACCGGTTCGTCGATCAGGGTCTTGATCACGGCGTCGCCGAGCTCGGTCAGCTGCTCGGCACGCGACAGCGAGGGGCTCGGATCGGTGGGTTCCGCGGTGATGGCGCCGATGTGGGCGGCTCCGAAAACACCGCGCTTGTCGATGATCGGATCCCCGATGGCGTCGAGCCGAGCGAGCAGGGTGCGGCCCTGGTCCGGATCGCCGAGATACACCGCGTCCATCCCGACCATGGGCGGCGCGTCCGGGATCTGGAGGCGCTGGAACCAGACCGTCAGCTCGTCCGGTGCCGTCGCGGTGATCTCCTGGAACGCCTCGAAGACCTCGCGAATGCGCGTCGCGGGCCACAAGACGCGGCCACCGAACAGTTCCGGCGCGGGGAACAGGTCGAATTCCAGTGCGGTGACCACGGCGAAGTCACCACTGCCGCCGCGCAGCGCCCAGAACAGGTCCGGATCGTCCTGGGCCGTGACCCGGCGACGCAGGCCTTCGGCGTCGACGATCTCGAACGCGCGCACCGCGTCGGAGGCCCAGCCGTGCTTGCGGCTGAACCAGCTCATCCCGCCGCCTACGGTGTAACCCGTCACGCCGACCGCGGGATTGCTGCCCGCGAGACCGGTCAGCCCGTGCGCACCGGCAGCGGCCTGCACCCGGCCCCAGCTCGTGCCCGCGCCGACCCGCGCCACCCGCCGTGCGGGGTCGATCTCGATGGTGTCCAGCTGTCGCGTGCGCAGCAGAATCGCGTCCGCGACTCCACCCGCGGCGCCGTGCCCGGTCGGTTGGGTGACCACCGGGACACCGGCGCCCCGCGCGTATTGGACGACGGCCGCGACGTCGTACGCGTCGGCGGCGTGCACCACCGCGGCCACCGGCTGAACCACCGTCAGCGTCCACGGCCGCGCGGCGTTCTCGAAACCCTCGTCACCGGGCAGCAGCACGCGGCCCGGCAGCGCACCACGCAGTTCGTCGAATGTCATCGCTCTGTCCTGACTCTCACGTTCGTATCGAAGGAGCGCGAGCAACGAATCCACTTTCGGCCTCCCGGCCGTGGTCCGTGCCGCGACTACCTCACTGACGAACGAGCGCGCGGAAAGGTAACAGAGCGCAGCTCAGCGGGGGTTTCAGCTCGGCTCGGCGCGACCATCGGGGTCGGCGCCCTTCGACTCCTCGGTGCGTCGCGTGATGCCGTGCTCGGTCCCCTCGTCGGCCTCTTGGTCCGGTTCGGGGTGCTCGGGCTCGAAGGTCGCGGGCAGGCCCTTGATGTGCCGGTTCATCGAACGGATCAGCAGGAAGGTGCCCACGAGCAGGATCAGCACGATGACGAGCCCGAGCGGCGAGGCCTTGCCGAACTCCGGTCCGGTCGGCGTGCCGGGCGTCTGGGCGAGCAGGACCAGCGTCACGACCGCTCGTCCTCGATGCCGGCGAACAGGTCGGTCTCCGGGAGCGCGGTGCTCACCCGGGTCTTGGCCAGTTCGAACTCCTCGGTCGGCCACAGCCGCTGCTGCATTTCCAGCGGAATGGCGAAGAAGGCGCCGTTCGGGTCGATCTGCGTGGCGTGCGCGCGCAAGGCGTCGTCGCGCTGGGGGAAATACTTGGCGCATTCGATCTGCGTAGTGATCCGGGAGACCACGTCACCGCGCTCGGCGGCGAACTTGCGCATCCGGTCCAGCCACTCCTGCAGGGGGAACGGCTCGCCGAGACGCTCGTACTCAGTGGCGAACAGCTCCATGCGCCGCATGTTGAACCCGTGGTCGTAGTACAGCTTCAGCGGCGTCCACGGCTCGCCCGCGTCGGGGAAACGCTCGGGGTCGCCCGCGGCCTCGAACGCGGCCATCGACACCTCATGGCAGCGGATGTGGTCTGGGTGCGGGTAGCCGCCGGTCTCGTCGTAGGTGGTCATCACGTGCGGCTTGAACTCGCGCACCACGCGGACCAGCGCCTCGGTGGCCTCCTCCAGCGGGACCAGCGCGAAGCAGCCCTCGGGCAGCGGCGGCAGCGGGTCACCCTCGGGCAGGCCCGAGTCGACGAAACCGAGCCAGTGCTGGCGCACGCCGAGCGCACGCGCCGCGGCGTCCATCTCCTCGCGGCGGATCTCGTGGATCCGCTCCAGGACGCCGGGGGTGTCCATGGCCGGGTTCAGGATGCTTCCGCGTTCTCCGCCGGTCAGCGTGACGACGAGGACCTCATGTCCTTCGTCGGCATAACGGGCGGTCGTCGCGGCGCCCTTGCTGGATTCGTCGTCTGGGTGGGCATGCACCGCCATGAGGCGAAGGCCACTCACGTCTCGTTCACCGTCGCTCTCGCTCGCGGGTGTCGGGGCTTCGTTACCTATAGTTCCATTCGACCCATCTTTGTTCCGATGTACCCCCCGGGAGCGACCACCAGTGAGCGAGCGCAGCGAGCGAACCAGCAAGCACAGCCGAGCCCTCGCTCGTGACGGCGCCGAGCGCAGCGAGGGGACGGCATGAGCGAGCGCAGCGAGCGAACCAGCAAGCACAGCCGAGCCCTCGCTCGTGACGGCGCCGAGCGCAGCGAGGGGACGGCATGAGCGAGCGAACAAGCGGACCGCCCGCCGACCGGTACGGAACGCGGCCCGCGGTGCGGCGGCGCTGGATCGTGCCGGTCCTCGGCGCGTTCGTGGTGCTCGCCGGGCTCGGGGTCGCCTACCTGGGCTATCAGAAATACGGCCCGGACGACATCGAGGCCGAGCAGCTCGGCTACACCGTGGTGGACGACTCGACCATGACCATCCGGCTCAAGGTCACTCGTGCCGACCCCGCGCGGCCGGTGGTCTGCTTCGTGCGCGCGATGGCGCGCGACGGGTCCGAACTTGGCCGCCGCGAGGTGCTCGTCGAGCCCTCGAGCAGCGGGACGGTGGAGCTGACCACTACCGTGCGGGCGTCCGCGCGACCGGTGTCGGGCAGCATCTACGCGTGCAGTGATCAGGTGCCCAGTTATCTGCGCGCTGGCTGATTTCCGCGCGTTTGCCCCCGACGTGCCCGGGAAATCAACTCCGACCTGCACATTTGTGAATCATGCTAAAATGGCGTGATACACGGTTCCGGAGCTCGGAGCCGTGTTTGCTGCATTGGCGGCCAGCGCTGACGGTTCGGGCTTGCGAGCTTGCCCGCGACCAGGGCCTGTCGGGGTTCGATGAACTTCCCAGGATCGCTCTAGCCGTCGACTGGTGCATGCCCGCTGTCGAGTGGGCATCCGCCAGTGCTCAGGGAATCCCGGCCTGCCGGGAACAACTACTAGGGAGTGATCGAGATGACTGAGACGCAAGTGACCTGGCTGACCCCGGAGTCGCACGACAGGCTCAAGGGCGAACTCGACGCGCTCATCGCCAATCGTCCGGTCATCGCCGCCGAGATCAACGAACGCCGCGAAGAAGGCGACCTCAAGGAGAACGGCGGATACCACGCCGCGCGCGAGGAGCAGGGTCAGCAGGAGGCGCGCATCCGCCAGCTGCAGGAGCTGCTGAACAACGCCAAGGTCGGTGTCGCACCCACCAAATCCGGCGTCGCGCTTCCCGGGTCGGTCGTCAAGGTCTACTACGACGGCGACGAGACGGACACCGAAACGTTCCTGATCGCCACCCGTGAAGAGGGCCTGCGCGATTCCAAGCTGGAGACCTACTCGCCGAACTCCCCGCTCGGCGGCGCGCTCATCGACGCCAAGGTGGGCGAGACGAGGGAATACACCTTGCCCAACGGCAACATCATGAAGGTCACGCTGATCAGCGCCGAGCCCTACCACAGCTGATGCTCGCGGCCGCGGCGCGCTGCCCGGCCGACACCCCCAGGGACACGAGCGGCCGCGCCCGATCATCGGGTGCGGCCGCTTCGTCATGTCCGTGAACCTAGCTCAATGCCTGTTCGACGTCCGCGAGCAGGTCGCTGACATCCTCGATGCCGACCGACAGCCGCACCAGATCGGCGGGCACTTCCAGCTCGGAGCCCTCGGTGGACGCGTGCGTCATCGCGGCCGGGTGCTCGATCAGCGACTCGACGCCACCCAGTGATTCGGCGAGGGTGAAAAGCTCGGTCCGCGCGCAGAACTTGTGGGCGGCCTCGAGGCCGCCGTGCAGGCGCACCGAGATCATGCCGCCGAATCGCCGCATCTGCTTGCCGGCGACGGCATGGCCCGGGTGCTCCGGCAGGCCGGGGTAGATCACCTGGGAGATCGCGGGGTGCCGGGACAGGAATTCCGCGAGGGTTTCGGCGTTGTCGCAGTGCCGGTCCATCCGCAGCGCGAGGGTCTTGGTGCCGCGCAGAGTAAGGAAGGCGTCGAACGGGCCGGGCACCGCACCCGCGCCGTTCTGTAGGAATGCGAACGCCGCGTCGAGTTCCGGATCGTCGGTGATCAACGCGCCACCGACCACGTCGGAATGGCCACCGAGGTACTTGGTGGTGGAGTGCACCACGATGTCGGCGCCGAGCAGCAATGGCTGCTGCAGGTAGGGGGTCGCGAAGGTGTTGTCGACCACCAGTTTGGCGCCCGCGGCGTGCGCCACGTCGGCCAGCGCGGGGATGTCGCCGATGCTCAGCAGCGGGTTGGTCGGGGTCTCGATCCACACCAGTTTGGTGTTCGGCCGGATCGCCGTGCGCATCTCGTCGACGTTGAACACGTGCGCGGGCGAGTGCTCGATACCCCACTGGCTGAATACCTTGTCGATCAGCCGGAAGGTGCCGCCGTAGGCGTCGTCGGGGATCACGATGTGATCGCCGGGCCGCAGCGTGGCACGCAGCGCACAGTCGGTGGCGGCCATGCCCGAGGCGAACGCCCGGCCGAAGCGGCCCGATTCCAGCGCGGCGAGGTTCGCCTCCAGCACCGAGCGTGTCGGGTTACCGGTGCGGGCGTACTCGAAACCGCCGCGCAACCCGCCCACGCCGTCCTGGGCGAACGTCGAACTCGCGTAGATGGGCACATTCACCGCGCCGGTCTGCGGATCGGGTTCGAAGCCGGCGTGCACGGCACGTGTGGAGAATCCCAGCTGGCTCATGGGCTCAGCCTAACCGGCGATTCCCGGGCAATTGTCCCGGTGGGTTCATCGGAGGGAATGCCGGACCGCGAACCGGCCGGGACGCCGCCCGTCGTGGCAGCTCACCGAGTCCGCCGATCGAATTATGTGCAGGTCAGTGCCGAGTCGGAAATGTTGTGCCGGATGAGCCGACGTGAGCACGGTCTCACCGGCGCGGCGCCCGTTTACGCTGAGTCCATGGTCACTGTCGAAGAACTGTTCGCCACCGATGCACTGCTGTCCGAGGAGGAGCGCGAGATCCGGGACACCGTCGCGAGCTTCGCGGCCCAGCGCCTGCGCCCGCACATCGCGGAATGGTTCGAGGCGGGCACCTTCCCGGCGCGTGAGCTCGCACCGGAACTGGGCAAACTGGGACTGCTCGGCATGCATCTGGACGGCTACGGCTGCGCGGGCATGTCGGCCACCACCTACGGCCTGGCCTGCCAGGAACTGGAGGCGGTCGATTCCGGGGTGCGCAGCATGGTCTCGGTGCAGGGTTCGCTGGCGATGACCGCGATCCACAAGTACGGCTCCGAGGAGCAGAAGCAGCAGTGGCTGCCGGAACTCGCCGCGGGCCGCGCGCTCGGCTGCTTCGGACTGACCGAACCGGATTTCGGCTCCAACCCCGGCGGCATGCGGACCACGGCCAAGCGCGACGGCGCCGACTGGGTGCTGAACGGCTCCAAGATGTGGATCACCAACGGATCGGTAGCCGATGTCGCGGTGGTCTGGGCGCAGACCGAGGACGAGGGCAAGCAGGTGATCCGCGGGTTCCTGGTCCCGGCGGGCACGCCCGGGTTCACCGCGCGAGAGATGCACCGCAAGCTGTCGCTGCGCGCCTCGATCACCGCGGAACTGGACTTCGACGATGTTCGCCTGCCTGCCGAGGCGGTGCTGCCCGGGTCACGCGGACTCGCCTCGCCGCTCGCCTGCCTGAGCGAGGCGCGCTTCGGCATCATCTTCGGCGCGCTCGGCGCCGCCCGGGACTGTCTGGCGACGACGATCGAGTACGCCAGGACCCGTGAGGTGTTCGACAAGCCGCTGTCCGCCTACCAGCTCACCCAGGCCAAGCTGGCCGACATGGCGCTGGAGTTCGGCAAGGGCCAGCTGCTCGCCCTGCACATCGGGCGCTTGAAAGACCGTGGCGCCGTCACGTCCGAGCAGGTGAGCGCGGGCAAGCTGAACAGCACGCGCGAGGCCATCGCGATCGCCCGCGAATGCCGCACCATCCTCGGCGCCAACGGCATCACGCTCGACTACCCGGTGTTGCGCCACGCGAACAATCTGGAGTCGGTGCTCACCTATGAGGGCACGGCGGAGGTGCATCAGCTGGTACTCGGCCGCGCGTTGACGGACTCGAATGCTTTTCGCTGAATCGTTCACGCCGACGAGTTTGCTGAGACCAACCTCGATCGATCGTCAAAAAGCAGCAGACGTCACGATTTGATAAATACCAGATGATTGCTACCATATTGTGATGTTTCTGCTCGGCCCCAGCTTTATCGAAGCGTCGGCGCGTAGGACTTTGACTCGCCTGCACCAGACGCATGGAGCGCCCGCGACCGCCGCGGCCGCGCGGCTGCCCGCGCTTTCGGCGGTCCTGGACCAGCATGCTGCCGCGGTTCGGGACATCCTCCGGCACGGCGTGGCGGATTCGTCGGACGTCCCTCCCGCCGTGCTGCTCGCTGGTTACGCGCGCGGATTGCTCGACCAGGCGCGTGCCGACCGCGCCGCCGAGCGCCGCGGTCACGGCTCGCCGGACGTGCCGGAGACGCGCGGCAACGTGCCGCAGGACGTCCACGAGTGGGCCGAGGCGGACTGGATCCATCTGCGCCTGGCCGGGGTCTGCCTGCACGGCAAGCGCGACCCCATCGAGCTCGCGCTCCCGCAACTGCACTGAGCGAGTTGCCGCGGCCGAACGCGTCCGCCGTGACTACGACGGACGCGCTGTCCATGCAGGCGACCGAGACCTACCGCTCGTCACTTTCGTCGCGGTAGCCCCGGTACTCGCCCGGCTGCGCTCGGCCCCCTCGCGGGGTCGTCCCCTGGTCGGACTGTGGGTAGCCTTCGCCGGGCGCCGCACCCTGACCAGGCTGCCCGTAACCTCCGCCAGGTGCCGCACCCTGACCAGGCTGCGAATAGCCTCCGCCGGGCGCCGCACCCTGACCAGGCTGCCCGTAACCTCCGCCAGGTGCCGCACCCTGACCAGGCTGCGAATAGCCTCCGCCGGGCGCCGCCCCCTGACCAGACTGCGGGGAGGCCTCACCAGGGGTTGCGGCCCGGCCTGGCTGCTGCCGCAGGCCGCGAGTGCCGGGTTCTTGCCATTGCTGCCCCTGCTCGGCCTCCTGCGCCGGCCCACCAACGGGTTGCCGTTCCCATTCGCCTTCGCCGGAGACGGGCTGCCGGCCCCGCGCCGCCTGCTGATCCACCAGCATCTGTTCGCGGGCGGCGTCCTCACGGCCCCGGCGGTAGGCCTCGGCGTGCCCCCTGGCCGTGGGGATCTCGTGCTCCAAGTCGCTGATCCAGCGCTCCCAGCGCTCCTGCATCGGGCGGATCATGCCGCCGCCGACGCCGACGACCAGGATGCCGCCGACGGTCGCGAGCACCGCGACGAGAATCGGCACGGTGACCGCTGTGGCGACCCCGATCTGGTTCAGCGCGGCCACGATGCCGATGGCCCAGATGCCCACCGCCGCCATCCGGGCGAGCATCGGGCCGTAGGAGAGGCCGCCGAGCGTGCTGCCGACCATTTCACGCACCGCGTGCGCGATCGCACCCGCGACCACCACGATGACAATCGCGATCGCCAGTCTCGGCAGCCACGCGACGATGCCGGCGATCACGTTGCTGACCGGGTTCGGGCCGAATACACCGAAGCCGATCTGCAGGGCGATCAGCAGAACCGCGTAGTACGCGAGTCTCGCCAGGATGTCGGAGGCGTCGTATTTACTGCGCTCGAGCATTCGCCGTACCCCGCCGCGCTCGACAGCCCGGTCGAACCCGACCCGCTCCAGCACCTTGTCGACGATCTTCTCCACCGCCTTCGCGATGAGCCAGCCGATGAGCAGGATGACGAGGAAGCCGACCAGCTTGGGCACGAACGTGGCGATGGAAGCCCATGCGTCGGAGAACCCCTGCTGAAAATCGATGGCCAGACTAGAGGTGTGCATGTCCATCCCTTCGCTGCGCGATGGCGCCATGACTATTTGCCACGGCTACTATCCAGCCCGGCTATACCCCAGGAGGAACCTCCGAATCGCATATTTGCGGATAAATTGCCACCATTTATTTCGATCTTGTCGGCACCCTCTACAGCACCCTGATCGCCCGGCGACGGAATTCCTGGCTACTCGGCCGCCGAACCCGATTGCACTCCCCGAGCACCGAATTGACAGCGCCGCGCTCTCCCCGGCAGACGTCGCTGCCGGCCTGCTGCGCACGCCGGATCGGGGCCACGCAGACGTCGCGACCCATGCGAAGAAGTGCCCTGCTGTGCGATGCTGAGCTCACAGAGGGGAAGCGCTCACGGTGTGGCGAGTCGCCATGGGTAGGGGATTGTTACGTTTTGTCATTTCGGTGCCATGTGGGTGTCACCGGCACGCCAAGGGCGGTGCTCAAGATAACGGGGGACCCCGGCATTTGGGCGATGCCTCCACCGCCACTCCATCGGAGGTGCACGATGCACACGTTGACAATCGACCGTAGCGCACGGTGGTCGGTTCCGAATGCACTGGGAGCCAGCCATGTTCGTGCGTAATCAGCACCTGCCGCGGCAGCCGCGCGGCGCCGTCCGCCCATTGCCGGATCAGCGCGAACTCGTCGCCGCCTTCGGCGGACATTCGAGCGACTCGGACGACGACCATCCCCTGCTCGCCTGGGCCGCGACACTGGCAACGCTGCACCGGCAGCGGCACACCGACCCGCTGGCTGCCGCCGGAATCGACTGCCGGCGTATGGAATTGGTGGCCACCATCGATGCGTGGGTGGTCGACCAACTCCCCCGCAAGCGCTCGACCGACCATCTGCGCGCGGAATCTCTCGGCGCCACAGTCGATCGCATGGCCGCGGCTCACGTCCACGCCAGCCACCTGCTGCACACCGCCGAGAAGGTCTCCGACGCCAGGGTGCACGCCGCCTGGTACCGGCTGGCTCTGCTCGCCGACGAGTGGACCGACCTGATCACCGGCGGCGTGCGGGAAACGGTGCGCAGCAGACGACCGGCATAGGACGACTCCACAGCCGAAAGTCGGTGTCCCGCGAAGGGCACTCGGGAAGCCCGGCCGCGATATCGGCGAAGCGCGGCCGGTGCACCCCGGGTTTCTCGGTTACTTTCCGATGTGGCCGGTGCTGAGGAAGCCGAGCAGGTCGTGGCGGGTGATGACGCCGACGGGCTTGCCGTCCTCGACGACCATCAGGGCGTCGGTGTCCGAGAGCGCCTTGGTCGCGGCGGAGATGGGCTCGCCCGAGCCGATCAGCGGGAACGAGGGGCTCATGTGCTTGGCCACCGAATCGGTCAGGTGCGCCCGGCCTTCGAAGACCGCCGACAGCAGATCGCGCTCGGACACGCTGCCCGCCACCTCGCCCGCCATCACGGGCGGCTCGGCGCCGACCACCGGCATCTGGGACACGCCGTACTCGCGCAGGATCTCGATGGCGTCGCGCAGCGTCTCGGACGGATGGGTGTGCACCAGGTCGGGCAGCTCGCCGGACTTGCCGCGCAGCACGTCACCGACCAAGGGCTCTTCGGTGCCGTCCAGCCGTTCGCGGAGGAATCCGTAGGAGCTCATCCACTCGTCGTTGAAGATCTTCGACAGGTAGCCGCGCCCACCGTCGGGCAGCAGCACCACCACCACCGCGTCCGGATCACGCCGCGCCACCTCGATGGCCGCGACCACCGCCATGCCGCAGGAACCGCCGACCAGCAGGCCCTCCTCGCGGGCCAGCCTGCGCGTCATCTCGAAGGAGTCCGCGTCGGAAACCGCGATGATCTCGTCCGGCACGGCGGGGTCGTAGGCGGACGGCCAGAAGTCCTCGCCGACGCCCTCGACCAGGTACGGCCGCCCGGTGCCGCCGGAGTACACCGAGCCTTCCGGATCGGCGCCGATGATCTGCACCTTCCCGCCGGAGATCTCCTTGAGATAGCGGCCGGTGCCGGTGATGGTGCCGCCGGTGCCGACGCCCGCGACGAAGTGGGTGACCTTGCCGTCGGTGTCGCGCCAGATCTCCGGACCGGTGGTCTCGTAGTGGCTGTCCGGGCCGCCCGGGTTGGAGTACTGGTCGGGCTTCCACGCACCGTCGATCTCGCGGACCAGGCGGTCGGAGACGCTGTAGTAGCTGTTCGGGTGGTCCGGCGGAACAGCGGTCGGGCAGACCACGACCTCGGCGCCGTAGGCGCGCAGCACGTTGCGCTTGTCCTCGCTGACCTTGTCCGGGCAGACGAACACGCACTTGTAGCCGCGCTGCTGCGCGACCAGCGCCAGGCCGACACCGGTGTTGCCGGAGGTCGGCTCGACGATGGTGCCGCCGGGGCGCAGCTGCCCGGACTTCTCGGCGGCGTCGATCATCTTCACCGCGATCCGATCCTTGGCGCTGCCGCCGGGGTTGAGGTATTCGATCTTGGCCGCCACCAGCCCCGCGTTCGGTCCGACGACCGAGTTCAACCGGACCAGCGGCGTGTTGCCGATGAGATCCACGACATGATCCGCGATGCGCATGGACCCCATCGTTGCAGACGCACTACCTGTGAGTTCGCGCACGCCGGACGCAACCGCTTCCGGCTACCGGCAAACCTGCCCTCGCGCCTTTAGGATCGCTGCCATGAGGCAGCCGAACATCGCCCGTGCCGCAGCGATTCTGGCCGGATCGGCGATGGCTCTAGTGATCGGATCCGGCGCGCACGCGAACGCCGCGACCGTGGAATTCCCCGACGTGCCCACGCTGGCGCATGGTGGCCTGTGCTGGACCACCATCCGCACCTGGGCCGACACCAGTCCCGAATGGCCGGGCCGCGCCGTTCTCAACGTCCGCGCGCTGCCCGTGTCGGGCATCGGGCCCGGCCGCCATCCGTTCGCGCCACTGTGCGAGGTGCGCACGACCGTCGCCTGGCGCAACGTCACCACGGGCGCGACCGGCAGCTACGACAACACGGTGGTCACCGGTATCTACGGCAGCATCCAGTACGCGCTGTTCCAGGACACCGGGCCGGGCTTGGTCGAGGTCACCATCTCCACCGATGCGGCGGGCGTCCCCGCGCGCGGCTCGTTCGTGGTGCCGGGCTGAGCTACCGGATCGGCGTGATTTCGTAAAATTCCTGATGTGAGCGCACCTCGATTCCGCTGGCGGATGGCGACGATGACCGGTGCCGCGGCCGTGCTTGCCGGTTCGGGCGCGGGCACCGCGTGGTGGGCGACCTATCGCCTGCTCATGGCGCAAGCGGGCGCCGCGCGCGGGGTGATCGGCCGGGACACCTCGAAACCGCCGGAGGCCGACGGCATCTACACCGCGGGCTGCGCGGAGCCCGAGCCGTGGCGTAACGGCAAACACGCCGACCTGCACCTGATGGTCTTCGGCGACTCCACCGCGGCGGGCGTCGGCTGCCTGGTGGCCGAGGAGGTGCCGGGCGTACGGCTGGCCCGCGGTCTCGCCGACGCGACCGGCCAGCGGATCCGGCTGAGTACCAAGGCGATCTCCGGCGCCACTTCCAAGGGACTGTCCGGCCAGGTGGACGCGATGTTCGTCGCGGGTCCGCCGCCGGACGCCGCGGTCATCCTCATCGGCGCCAACGACGTCACGAAGAAGCACTCGATCCGCGCCTCCGCGCGCAGGCTCGCCGCGGCCGTTGCCCGGCTGCGCCGCGCCGACGCGGTGGTGGTGGTCGGCACCTGCCCGAACCTGGGCACGGTGACCGCCATCCCGCAACCGCTGCGGACCGTGGTGCACAACTGGAGCGTCCGCTTGGCCAGAGCGCAGCACGTGGCGACGACCGTAGCGGGCGGGCATCCGGTGCGGATGGGGTATCTGCTCGCCCCGGAGTTCCGCGCCGCACCGGAACTCCTGTTCTCCGCCGACGGATTCCACCCGTCGGCCGCGGGATACGAACTCGCCGCCGCGCAACTGCTTCCGGTGCTGCTCGACGCACTGGACGGGACACACGCTTCCCGTTCTCCGCGACGGGACGTAAATTCGGTACGAACCCGCGAGTAAGTACAAAAAGGGGTTCGCCACAACCGTCCGACAAAGGAGTCCTCATGCCTGAGGCCGTCATCGTTTCGACCGCACGCTCCCCGATCGGCCGGGCCCGCAAGGGTTCGCTGGTCGACCTGCGGCCCGACGATCTGACCACGCAGATTGTGCGGGCAGCGCTCGACAAGGTGCCTGCCCTGGACCCGGCCCAGATCGACGACCTGATCCTCGGGTGCGGTTCGCCCGGAGGTGAGCAGGGCTTCAACATCGCCCGCATCGTCGCCGTGCAGCTCGGCTACGACTTCGTGCCCGGCACCACGGTGCACCGCTACTGCGCGTCGTCACTGCAGTCCACCCGGATGGCGTTCCACGCGATCAAGGCGGGCGAGGGCGACGTGTTCATCTCCGCGGGCGTGGAGACCGTCTCCCGCTACGTGAACGGTTCCGCCGACAGCTGGCCGAACACCCAGAACCCCCTGTTCACCGAGGCACAGGAGCGCACCGCCAAGACCGCCGAGGGCGGCGCGGGCATCTGGCACGACCCGCGTGAGGACGGCCTGCTCCCCGACGCCTACATCGCGATGGGCCAGACCGCCGAGAACGTCGCCTCGTTCACCGGCATCACCCGCGAGGAGCAGGACCGCTGGGGTGTGCGCTCGCAGAACCGGGCCGAAGAGGCGCTCGAGAACGGTTTCTTCGAGCGCGAGATCACCCCCGTGACGCTGCCGGACGGCACGGTGGTCAGCAAGGACGACGGCCCGCGCGCCGGCGTCACCTACGAGGCGGTCGCCGGGCTGAAGCCGGTGTTCCGTCCGGACGGCACCGTCACCGCGGGCAACTGCTGCCCGTTGAACGACGGCGCGGCGGCGCTGGTCATCATGAGCGACACCAAGGCCAAGGAGCTCGGGCTGACCCCGCTGGCGCGCATCGTGTCGACGGGCGTGTCCGGTCTGTCGCCGGAGATCATGGGCCTCGGCCCGATCGAGGCGTGCAAGCGCGCGCTGGCGCTGGCGGGCAAGACCATCGATGACATCGACCTGGTCGAGATCAACGAGGCGTTCGCGGTGCAGGTGCTCGGCTCGGCCCGGGAGCTGAAGATCGACGAGGACAAGCTGAACGTCTCCGGCGGCGCGATCGCGCTCGGCCACCCGTTCGGCATGACCGGCGCGCGGATCACCACCACGCTGCTGAACAACCTGCAGACCTACGACAAGCAGTTCGGTCTGGAGACCATGTGCGTCGGCGGCGGCCAGGGCATGGCGATGGTCATCGAACGCCTGAGCTGAGACACGAAAAGGGCGGTCGCCGGATGATCCGGCGACCGCCCTTCGCTGTGCGGCTAGTCGTTCTGGAAGTAACTCAGCAGTCGCAGGATCTCGACGTAGAGCCAGACCAGGGTGACGGTGAGGCCGAGTGCCACGCCCCAGGCCGCCCGCTCCGGCGCCTGCGCGCGGATCAGCTGATCGGCGGCGTCGAAGTCGAGCAGGAAGCTGAACGCGGCGATGGCGATGACCACCAGGCTGAAGACGATCGCCAGCGGGCCGCCGTCGCGCAGACCCAGGCCGCCGGAGATGAAGAAGCCGGCGATCAGGTTGCCCAGCATGAGCACCAGGATGCCGATCATGGCGCCGACGATGATCCTGGTGAACCGCGGGGTCACCCGGATGGCGCCGGTCTTGTAGACCACGAGCATGCCCGCGAAGACACCGAACGTGCCGAGCACCGCCTGACCGATCAGCGCGCTACCGCCGACCCCGCCGAACTCGATATTGGTGAACATGAAAGACAGCGCACCGAGGAAAAGACCCTCGGCGACCGCGTAGGACAGCACGAGTACCGGGTTGTCCATCTTGTTCGCGAACGTCGCGATCAGCACCAGCACCAAGCCGACCAGGCCGCCGACGATCACGAACAGCGGCGCGAGCGACGTGTTCGCGTTGGTGAGGCCGTAGGAGAGAATCGCGGACAGTGCCAGCACCGCGAGGGTGATGCCCGTCTTGGTCACCACGTCGTCGATCGTCATCGCCCTGGTGGTGGGCGGGGCCTGCGGCGGGTACGGCTGTGGGTAATGGCCGTACTGGTTGCCGACCTGTCCCGCGGTGGTCACACCGGAACCGAAGTTCGCGTATCCACCGCCCTCCTGCCTGGGCAGGTTCCTGAAAACCGGATTGCTCGTGGTACGCACGGCTTCCCTTTCTGGAGTCGTTGCCGCTGTTCATCGAGGTGGATGCCTCGATATCCAACTGCCTTGTCCAACGTTTGCGATCGGCCGCGAGTTCCCGGGGGGAGCTCACCGAGCCAGACAATTCGGACTCTACCGCTGCCTTGGGTCGCGCAGACCACGCACGGACCGAGTCACCGTGAATTTCCGGTTGCGCCCCACCACCTCGGTGCGGCCTACCATGCGTTCGACCACGGCCCGATAGTTGAGGTGCGAGTTGTACACGGTCCACAGCTCGCCGCCAGGGCGCAGCACCCGTCCGGTCTCGGCGAACATCTTGATCGCCGATCCGGTGTGCACGGCCGCGCCGACGTGGAACGGCGGATTGCACAGCACCAGATCGGCGCTGTTGTCCGCGGCCGAGGACATCGCGTCGTCGCGCGCGACGCACACGCGATCGGCGACGCCGTTCACCTCGGCGGTGGCTCGCGCCGAGGCGACAGCGGCGGCCGATTGATCGGTAGCGACCACCGTGATGCCCGGCCGCGCGGTGGCCAGCGCGACGGCCAAGATGCCGGTGCCGCAGCCGAGGTCGATCGCGTCGCGGGCGTCCGGCTTCATCAATTTCAAATGCTCGAGCAGGAACCTGGTTCCGATGTCGAGGCGGGCGCCGGAGAAAGCGGCGCCGTGCGCGATCACCTCGAGCCCCAATTCGTCCAGCCGTTCGCGTACCGGGAAGGGCGGGTCGCCCACCGGCTTCGCCCCGGCGACCAGGAGGGTGCGCGACTTCTGCCTGCCGCGGCTGGCCCGCACTTCGCAGAACGACTGGGCCAGCACGTCGTTCATCGACTTGGTCAGATACTTGTCCCGGCCGCCCGCGAACACCTCGACGTCCCGGTCGGCGTAACGGGCGATGGCATCGGCTATTTCGGCCAGCCCGGCCAGCACTCGGGGCAGGCGCAGCAGCACCACTCGGGCATCACTCAGCAATCCGGCGCCGAGCGGGTGCGCGGTGTAGCGATCCGACAGACCGAGCGCGCGGGCGTTGTTGGCCAGCGCCAGTTCGCCGGTGAGCAGATCCTGGTGCACCCGGACGTCACGCAGATCGTGCCCGGCGATGGCGCCGAGAGTCAGCGCGCCGTAACTGTCGCCGATAACGGCTACCTTCCCGCTATCGACAGTCGCCAAGGCGTCCGCGGCGGCGTCGAGGATCAGCCGATCGGCGGCATCCACGGCATAGAGGTTCAGTGCCTCCACGTCCGGATACCGCCGCAATCGGCTCAGTACGTCCTCGACTTGTCCCACGCCTCAAGTGTGCTAGATCGTTGCCGCATGGTCGCGCCCACCCCGTCCAATCGACCGTCCCGCCTTTCGCGCTGACGCGAGCTGGTGGAGTGATCCACTGCCGCACAAGGATTCGGCGCCAGCGGAGAGCCGCTGCTCGCCAAGCCTCTTCGTTTCGGTCAGGCGGTGAGTGCTGTGGGTGTGGTGCGCGGCTGTTTACCCGTTCGTCAGAGCGTTCGCCGTAGCTCGCCCCGCACAGCGTGTCGGCCTCGGCGCTCATCAAGGAAAGCAAACTATTCCAGATGGTTTAATTGGATGTGCTACAGTCCGAACGAATGAGGGCCCTCATCACCGGCAGTAGTGGCATTATTGGTCGTGTGCTCATCAGTGGGCTGACTTGGGATAAGACTCCATTCGACCTCCCAGCCGATGACGTCCGGCAGTATGATCGGCTGGTAACGAGCTTCGCTGGACATGATGCGGTTATCCATCTGGCATGGGATACGCAGAGTGATAACTATCGCGCCGATTTCCACCATCCGGACAATGCGCTACAGGTTGTCAATGTCTATCGCGCAGCTGTTGAGGCCGGCGTTCGACGCGTAATCATGGCAAGCTCGGTTCATGCTGATAAATTCACGGATCGAGCAATTGATGGTCTCCTCGATCCCTATGCCTTGCCGGTGCCGGACAGCCCATACGGAGCCGGCAAGTGCTTTATGGAAGCACTTGGAAGATACTACGCAGACAGCAAAGACCTGGAGGTTGTCTGCTTACGGTTCGGTGGTGTCAACAGTGGGAATGAGGTACCGGACGGATCGAACTCGGAGCGACACGTCTGGTTGAGCCATGCCGACTGTGTCCAGCTCGTTCAAAAATGTTTGGACGCAGACTCCATCCCCGGAAATTATGCCATCATCTATGGCGTCTCGAATAATGCTGACAGGATACATGATTACAAGAATCCAGTGGGATGGATGCCTCGCGACGGTGCTGGTACCCCCATCCGTAGATCGTGACCAGGCGCGGTCGCCTGGTCACGATCTGGTTCGGAGGTTACGGCGTGTCGGGTCAGCGCGGGGCGTGTCGCGCAGCGTTTCCGGTGTGTCGAATCGCAACGAAACGGCTCGGGAGATGGTGGCTGGTCCGGCGTCTGCGCTGCCGTCCTTTTCGGCTCCCGGAAACCCGCGATCCGCTCGAACTGTCCTGTAATATCCTGCGGTAGATAGCTTTTCATGTTCGCCGCATGGTTGCGTGCCCTCTTCGACGGAGACGAATGACTGGGTTGTCGGACCTGGATCTGCCAGCGTTCTGCCGCGGTGCGGACATTTCGTCGCTGCGTGGCCAGCGATTGACATTGCGACTGAATCGGCTTCGTCTCGGGGGCTCGGTACTGGGGGCACTCGGTGGTGCGCTCACGTGGAAGGCCGGAACCATCGACGTGTGGGCGGCGGTGGGGTTGCTGGGCTTCGCTGCGGCATTGTCGGCGGAGATTGTGCTGAGCAGCGCCCGGCCGGAGAATGATTGGTATGCGGGTAGGGCGCTCGCCGAGTCCGCCAAGGCGTTGGCCTGGCGATACGCGGTTGGAGGCGAGCCCTTTCATATTGCGATCGCGCACGCCGAAGCCCGCACCACGATGCGCAACCGTCTCGCTGTCCTGGCCGCCGAGTTCGGTAACCGGATACCGGTCGGTACGGGTGACGCGGTGATCACGCCTGCCATGAACGCGCTGCGCCGCGCGCCATTTCCGGATCGCCGATCGGCCTACATCGAAAATCGCGCCGAGGATCAACGACAGTGGTATGCCCGCAAGGCGGAACAGGCCAGGACCACGGTATCGCGCTGGCAGGCGGCACTCGTTCTCGCGGAGGTGACCGGATTGGTCGCCGCTGGGTTACGCGCGTTCGGAGTGTGGGATATCGACTGGTCCGGTGTCATTGCGGCGTGTATCGCGGCAGGCACGGCATGGATGGGACTGCGCCAGTACTCGAGGCTGAACTCCGCTTACTCGACGGCCGCCAACGAATTGGCATTGCAATCCGACAAGCTCACCGATGTTTCGGAGGAGGAATGGCCACGAGCGGTGGCCGATGTCGAGGAGGCAATAAGTCGGGAACACGCGGTATGGCTGTCGGCCAAGGTGCTGAACCTGGTCTGATCCGGTCTGCGGATCGCGAAAGCTCCGGGTTGACCGGTGTGCGTATGCTTTTCAGGCGGTGAGTATGCCTGTGATCGAGGCCAGTACGAGAGCTGGCTCACTCAGGGAAATCACCTGCGTCAGCGGCGATTCGGCGATTGCTGCGGCTGGCGTGCCGGTGCTCGGTTCGGTGCGGGCTCGGGCGATGTCATCGGCGGCTCGGCCGGAGCCTGCCAAAACCACGGTTGGGCGGCCGGCTTCCAGACTGTAAAGGACGTCGGTATATGCGATGGTGCCGCCGTTTATCAACAGTGTCGCGGACGGGCGATCGCCCGCGATCACGGTGGCCGTAGCCGCCAGCCAGGAGGATTCGTCCCCCCAGGTGCCGCCGGGGACGATCACCAGATGACTGTGCCGGGGTTCGGCGGGAGCCGAACCGGGCGATCCGCGTCGCTGTCCGGGAAGGGTCACGGTGCGGTCCGCGGCGACTCCGATCAGCGGGAAGGAGGCTCGCGCAGAGGCTCTGGCCTGACCCATGAGTTGCATCACCCCAACGTCGGTGCCGCCGTCGACGACCGCGGTGCCCAGCCGGTCCAGCATCGGCACCAGCAGATTCGAGCAGAGGCCGGTCAACGCGCGCGCGACCTCGGAATCCATGCCTGCCGCGCCCCCGACGACCACGAGTACGGGACGATTCAGGTCGATGCCCGCATGCTCGAGCTGCGCGCCCAACACTGTCCGGGAATCGACTCGAACAATTTCGGGTCCAGTCATCCGCCCTCCTTACGACCTTTGCGACACTCGCCCGCCAGGACGTTGTCGGTCGGTGGGCTATGGGTCTTCGAATACCCGGAATCCGCTGCGATAATCTACCGTTCAGCTTTCCCCAGGAGCTCTCCCGTTGTATCGGTTGGGTGCTCGGAGTGCGAAGGGCGGAGAAGTTCCGATCGGAAGGATGTGCCACTGGCTCTTTCGCTGCCATCGCGTGGAGTTGGACTACCCTGTCGGCTCATCGCCGGTCGCGTACTTGCCGGATTACTCTCCGCCCGTCGCTCATCGAGCAGTACTGCACCGTCTCCGGATCGATCCAGCGCGCGACCTCCGTGCCCGAGTCATCGAAGAAGCCGTCGTACGCGTCCATGTTCTTCCAGGTCAGATTTACCATTCCGCCGCCGCTGAAGTCCGCCGCGAAGACGTCGCAGCTCTGACCATTCGGTTGCCGTGATTGGAAAATGAAGCGGGCGGCGGAGAGGTCTCCGGTGTGCGATGTGATCGGCGCGCGTGTGTGCGTCGAAATCCAGACGTCTTCTGGGTATCTGATACCGGACCGGATCAGGAGGGCGTGTCGTGAGCGTCGGACCGGGGCCCGACCGTCCAACTCGACCACGACTACTCCGCAGACCGTGCCGAGCCCATCGCCGTATATGAGCGGATTCCAGTTTTGAAATCTGCCTGCGGTGTCCACGAAGTCCGCGATGCCGCCCCGGCCTATCGTGCACTCCACTTCGTAGGTGTCGGATGTCCGGCTGCTGTCGAAATTCTGGAAGTAGTGGATTCCGACGCAGACGTAGATCGCGATGACGGATCCGCGTTGCGTGCGCGCGCCGCGTACCACGATGTTTCGTGGGACTTTCGTGAACTGAGAGAACTTCACCACGCCGTTGTCGATGAGCCGACGGGGTAGGTACTGAAATGTGCCGTCAAAGGCGACGAATTCCTTTTCGAGCGTGCTGTAGAGATCCACATGTGTGAGTCGATTTACGGGGACGGATTCGATGTGGCCCCCTTCCCCATACGTCACCTCCGCGATGTCGAGGGCCTCGCAGACCGGTATCCGTGTCAGCGTATTCTCGCCGATGGACGGACCCAGAAGCTTGGTCAGGCGCGCCACCAGTGCCTGCACGGCCGCCAGATAGGAAGCACTTCCCGGTTCGAGCCCGTCGAAATCGGCCCACTGCCGCATCAACAAAGTGACCTTGTCGGGCGGTTCGTCCTCGACCACACCGCTCTCCTCCCATTCGACGTACTTCACGGGTATCACGAGGCCCGAATCCACTTGCGTCGGGTCGAAACCGTGCGAGCTACGCTCGAATTGGAGGAATTCATGTAGTTCCCGTAGGCACCACGGGGAGTCCAAAAAGGACGGGGAGACCATCGCTATCAGCAGTCGACTGTTCTCCAACGCGTCAAGGAGCTTTTTCTCCCACATGTCCGCCACATCGATGGCCGCCTTGTCGAAGAATACTCGAAGCGACCGGCCGGTGGTTTCCTCGAACGCCGCTCGAAGATCATCGACCAGTTGGCTTATCCGGCTGTTCTTGTTGTCGAATCGAGAGTAGCTGATGAACGCGTCGTAGTAGGCGACCACGAGGACGCCTCCCTTCGTCTCGTGTGACTCTCCGGGCTGGCACGAAAGCCGGTGTCACGCTTCGAAGTATATTTCGCTGCGGCGCGTTGTGAAACATCGACGGCGCGGTCGGGGCCCGGGTCCGGCTTGCGGATCGGTGGCTGCGAGGTGGCATCATGCCGATGGGTACGACGCGGCGACGAAAGCGAAGGCATGCGTTGGCGGATAAGTCGATTGGGCTCTACAGACCGGAGCCGTCCGCGCGACGACCCGCCACAACGGCTGACCGACGTAGAGTTCGTCACCGCCGAGTCGTGGTTGACTCAAACCTGCCGGGCGCCGACACGCACGCGTGGATACGTTCCTTTCACATCCGCTGGGCGGCGAATCCTCCGCAACCAACCCCGATTACGCCATCCGATGCGTTCCGCTGAGTAGCATCGGCCTCATGCGCAACTGGATGGTGCTGACGGTCGCGATCGCGACAGTATTGCTCTCGGGCTGCGGCAATAGCGAGTCGGCCCCGCAGCTACCGGCCGCCTCATCGATCACCGGCACGCCGGCCGCGACCCGTACGCAGGCCGGGCCTGCGCCCGCCGTGCCGCAAGACGCCTCACCCAAGCAGGGCACCGCTTCCGCTGACGCGGCGCTGACGGTCACCGATATCCGCCTCGGCCGCCAACCCGGCTTCGACCGCGTGGTCTACGACCTCGGCGGGGCCGGCACGCCCGGCTGGCTGGTCCGCTACACCGACCGCGCCGTGCAGGACGGCAGCGGCAATCGCGTCGACGTGGCGGGCCGGTCGATTCTCGAGGTGCGCATCCTGGGCTCGGCCTACCCCTTCGACAGCGGGGTTACGCCGTACTCGGGCCCTGACCCCGCCGTCGACCCGGCGGTGCCCGGTGTCGCGGGTGTGTATCGGACGACGGTGTTCGAAGGCGCCACCCAGTCGTTCATCGGCGTGCAGGCCGACCGGCCCCCCTTCACCGTCACGATGCTGTCCAACCCGACCCGGCTGGTCGTGGACATCGCCAGCCCGTAGACCCATACGGGTACACCCAAGGGGTATATGCAGGCCAACCGGCCCGCGACCGCTAGACTGGGCACTCGTGGTCCAATGCCGCATCCTCCGCGCCGCCGGGTTCGCCCGGCTGCTCGGTGTGCTGGCTTTGCTCGCCGGGATCGTCGCCATGCATTCGGCAGTCTTCGCGGTCGCCGGCCACGCCGCCGGGGTGCACCACACGAACGCGGCGCACCCCGACTTCGTCAGCCCCACGTCCGGTCCTGATGCGGCCGCACAGGCAACGATCGCGAGCTTCGGTCCCGCCGTCACCGCCACGCCGGATACCGCCCGCGCCCTATCCGACCACGACGGAACTCCGACGAGCCACGACAAGTCTCGTCGGCACACTTGGGTCACCCCGAGTCACGGCGTGATCGACACCGAACACGTCTGGACACCGCCACCCTGCCCAGCTCGGACGATGCTGGATTGCACGGTCGAACGGAGCCGGTCGTCGAGCGGAATCCCGCCGAACTCGTCTGGGCACAACCGAGCCACGACGGCACTGCGCTCGGCCACGACCAGCACCGAACGGACCGCGCCGAACAACCGGGTGAAGGTGGATTCTTCCGATCCGGCGGAACCGGTGTTGTCACGACCGTTGCCGGCGGTTTCGGACGAACCATCGTGGCCGCCGAAGGCTCTGACCCGTGGACTCCTATCGTGCGGGCGGCCACGGCGACCTTCGCGGCGGCCGGAATGCCCGGCCCGGATTGTGCCGGGGATGGTTGCGACCGCGCGCACAGCGGGATGCACCGCTGCGTGTTCGTCCTCGTCGTTCTCACGGCGCTGGTCGCTTTGGTGCTGCTCTACCGAATGGCGGCCGATCGCCCCGGCGGCGGTGTGGCGCGGCCTCGGCATTGGCGTCCGCGGCGGGAACGGCCGCCGCCGTGGACCGTGCTCACCTTGGCTGAACTGGCGATCCTGCGGATCTGACAGGTCCGTCGCGTCCGTGTGTCCGAACCACGGTCGCGGCGTTGTCCACTCGCCATCAGACTTCCCATTTCGCAAGGAGCACATTCATGTTCACCATCCGACCCCGCATCACCATCGCCCTCGCCGCGGTCGCCGTGCTGAGCCTCGCCGGATGCGGCGACGCCGATACCGGGCACACCACCGAGCAAGGCACCTCGACGAGCGCGACAGCGACCGCACCGGCGCGCGCCGAGCACAACGACGCCGACGTGACGTTTCTCCGAATGATGTACCCGCATCACGCGCAGGCCGTGGAAATGGCCGAGTTGGTGCCCGGTCACACCGAGAATCAGCAAGTGCGCGCGCTGGCCGCATCGATCGAGCAGGCACAGGCGCCGGAGATGCAGCAGATCACCACTCTGCTGCAGAGCTTCGGCCAACCCGCCCCGAGCATGGGTGAGGGGCATCAGGGACACGGCATGCCGAGCACGCCCATGTCCGGCATGCCCGGCATGCCCATGACCGGTATGCCGATGCCCGGCATGATGTCCGCCGAACAGATGGCGGCATTGCGAGCGGCGTCCGGCCCGGATTTCGACCGCCAGTGGCTGACCATGATGATCGAGCACCACACGGGCGCCATCGCCATGGCCGAGACCGAACTCGCCGACGGCACGAACCCGGACGCGCAAGCGCTCGCCCGCGCGATCATCACGGCCCAGCAGGCGGAGATCGACCAGATGCGCACCATGCTCGGCCAGAGCTGAACCAGCGCGCCGCGCCGATATCGGTTGACCATCGATATCGGCGCGGCCGCGCGACGCTCGTGCGCGGCAAGTACCGTCGGGCTGTCCGGCACTGTTGCTTCCGTCCCGGCCGGGCGTGCCGAGGGGAAAGTTGGGACCGATCATTCGCGTCGCGCGGACACCGACACACTGAACGCCACGATCGACCGGTTCAACGCCACCAAGAACACGGCGCTGACCGCATTCCAGGGGCCATGGCACCCGGTAGACGGGTCAGGTCATCGGCTTCCCGGGCGTACTACAGTCCGCCGATCCCGTTCGCGTCCGCGCAGTCGTTCGAGCACAACCAGGAGCACCCCGCTCACCAGGAAGAAAGCGGCGATGATCGCTGCCGCGATCGCGACGCTGTGCAGACCCCACCCGGCGAGCAGTGCGGCGCCGGTCGCGGCCAACGCCGCGACCAGCAACAGCCCGTATCCCGGCCAATTCCTGGTGTCGGCCAACGCCGCCCCAGGTTGCGGTGCAGGGTCGCGTGCGATGTCCGGAGCGTCATCGAGCGGAGGGATTTCCCACGGCTCGTCTTCCGCTGTCATTGCTGCTTCCTCGTGCCTACTGTCGATCCGATACCTGGCACGAGGATGCCCGGCTCGTCCGCGCCGAAACGCGGGCGTGGAACTCAGTTGTAGGACTTGGTGACTCCGTCGAGCAGGTGCTCTAGGGTGTCGTAGGTCGGTGTGGCGACCACGTCGATCAGGTCCGCGGCCACCGGAATGTTGCGTTCGGCGGCGACCTTCGCGAACTGGGCGGCGTCGTTGGCGCGGAAGCCGTGCTCGGCGGCCAAGCGCTGTAGTTCTGGATCGCTGGACAACAGGCGTCCCAGCCGGTCACCGGTTTCCCCGAACGGCACCAGCGTGTGCCTGGACAGCACCGTCGGGGACGGATACAGCAGCGTCATGTCAGGTTTGACCTGTCCGCGCACGGTGGCCTCGACGAACTGCGACTCGTAGATCCAGACCATCGGTGTGGGGCCCATGCCGGTAGCGAGGTAGTTGTTGAACGGTCCCTCGGTGGTGTTCTCGGTGTAGCCCTGGCCGACGAAAAGCCGTGCCAGCGCGGGCAGGACGGCCTGCTCGGCGGCCTGGCCCTGCACGATCGCGTTGCCGTTGGCGACATAGCTCGCCGCGGCCACGTACATCGCGGCGGAGTTCGAGCTGCGCGGGTCGGTGGTCGAGATCAGGATGTTCTTGCGCACCGGGTAGGCGGTGTTGCCGGGCAGCTCGTCCCAGCGCGTGCCGTTGCGGGTCAGATCGAGGTAGCGGCGCAGGTCGAGGGTCGACACCGGACCCTGCCGCACCACACCCGCCCCGGCCAGCAGATCCGCGATCGGCTTGAAGGTCGCGATCGCCATCGGGGCGGAGAACGGCGTGTACTTGGCGGTCACGTTGCGCTGCCGCTGAATTCGCTCCGCGGCCTGTTCGCTGGACGGGAACGCGAAATCGTATTTCGCGAGGTCGATGGACGTGGCGATCTGCCGCGATCCGGCCGGTTCCACCTCGACGCGGATGCCGTTGCGCGCCAGCGCGTCGATCACCTTCGGGTCCTGGAAGAACGCCATCTTCTCCGAACCGACGACGCCGCGTACCACGGTGGGCGCGGCAGCCGGGGCAGGTGCGGCGGCGGGCGGCGGCGAGGCCGGCTGGCGCACAGCGAAGACAACCGCCAGCACGAGCACGACGACTGCCGCCGCGATGGCCAGGGGCGCGAAACGCTTGTTGGCCGACCACAATTGCCGGAGATCCGGCAATGTGAACGTCGTCGGCTCGGTCGGATCCGCTTTGTCCACCGCCACGGCCGCGGCTTCCGCCTCGGCGGTCTTCTCCAACTCCCGTCGCACCAGCCGCTCGACCAGGATCGGGATGAACTGCCGCACCGGCCGACCTTCGAACTTGCGTCTCGCCGCACCGATGGTGCTCTCGATATGCTCCGCGGAGTATGTCTCGGTGTAGTTTTCGACCAGCCGCTCCGTCATCTGACGGATCGCCTGTTCCTCACGGACGGTATCGATTACCACCACAATCTCCTCGGCGTCCCGGCGCTAGCGCGGTGGCGTCTCGGGCTGCACCGCGCCGGCCAACCGTAGCCGCATCCGTGCGGCGCCGACATCCGTCCGGACTTCCCGCCAGTGAATGATTTGCACTGCGCCGGTGCATATCTCACGTGCACGCCGGTTCGCTTCCGCCCAGCTCAGAGGCCCCTGAAGCAGGGACGGGCAGGGGACAAGGCGCTGCCCGAACCGGACGTTCTGTCCCCTGAACGCGCCATGGAGAATTCAATACCGCATCGCCAATCCGCCACCCCGTGTTGTACTCGTGTTTCCCACGCGCTCCGGTGGTGCTACTGCATGGCGAAGCGCAGCAGCGCTTGCTTGTCGCCCTGCTTGATCTTGCCCTTGCGGTTCAGCACTTCCAGCTGCCACACATCACCGGAACGGAACGCCCTGGCCACCGCGTTGGCGTTGTCGTTGCCGAGCAGCGACGGCCAGATGTCGGCAACCTGCTGGCTGCTGCCGCCGGTCGAGTCGTAGACCTTGAACGAGATGTTGTTCGCCTTCTCGAACGAACTGCCCTTCTTGAAGGCCGCGGCGACGAAGATGATCGCGTCGATCGCGCCGGGCACGTCCGCGAACGTGACGTGCACCGTCTCGTCGTCACCGGAAGCGGCACCGGTCTGCTCGTCGCCGGTGTGCACCACCGAGCCGTTGCCCAACGGGTCGAGCGAGTCCAGGCCGGCGAAACGCACGGGCTCGCTGCCCTGCATGAGAATCGCGATCAGGTCCAGATCCACCCCGCGCTTGCGACGCGCCCAGCCGAGCGCCCCGCCGCTGGTGCCGCCCGACGGATCCCAGCTCACCCCCACACTCAGCTTGGTGATACCCGCCAGATCCGCGGCGCCGTCCTCTTTCTTGAGCGTAATCATGGTCGCCAGGTTACCGGCGATTCCATAGCATCGAGCGGTGTAACGGCACAACAGATCACGCTCGTGAATCGCGCGAATACGGTGCCCTTCCGGCAGTTTGCGTACTGCCCTTTTCCGCACACCGCCCCCGCAGCTATAGCGCAGATAGGAAGTTGACGATATCGTCAGCCCGTTGGTGTCGAAAGGAGCTGCCCTCATGTCCCGTGTCGCCGTGGTTACCGGTGCTTCATCCGGAATCGGAAAGGCTACCGCCGCCGCGCTCGCCGGGCGGGGCTATCACGTGATCGGAACGAGCCGCAATCCCGACACCATCGGTGCGGACGCCGTGCTGGCGGGCGTCGAGTACCGGGCGCTGGACCTGACCGACAAGGCATCGATCGCAACGTTCGCCGCCGGGCTCGGCCAAGTCGACGTCCTGGTCAACAACGCGGGCGAGAGCCAGGCCGGGCCACTCGCCGAGCTGCCCGGTGACGCGGTCGAGCGACTGTTCCAGCTGAACGTGCTCGGTCCGGTGGCTCTCACCAAGGCACTCCTGCCCGGCATGCGGGAGCGCAAGTACGGACGCGTGGTGATGGTCGGGTCGATGCTCGCGAGCTTCCCGATGCCCTACCGCTCCTCCTACGTCGCCACCAAAGCGGCGCTGCGCGGTTTCGCGGTCGCCGCCCGCTTCGAAGAGTCCCCCTTCGGCGTCTGGATAACTGCCGTCGAGCCCGGCCAGATTGATACCGGCCTGCGCGAGCGTCGCACGAAATATCTCACCGAAGGATCCGCCCACACCGCCGACTTCACCACGTTCATGGCGAAACTCGATGAGAAACAAGCGAAAGGCATTACGCCGGAGAAGGTCGCCACCACCATCGTCACTGCAATCGAAGCCGACCGCCCTCGCCCCCTCTACGCCGTAGGCAGCAACGCCCCCGTGCTGTTCACCATCCGCCGCCTGCTTCCCCGCACGGTGATGGAACGGGTAATCGCCCGAGCCCACGGGCTTTCCCGCTGAGCCGAGCGATCGGTCGCCGGAATCGACGCACCTTGCACCGGCATACGCATCAATAGGTGTCCGTCGCGGGTAGTTTCCGTTGCGTAGCAGCGGATTTCGCCTGACCGTGGGACGGCCCGATCCGAGGGGGATGCCGGGTTCGTCGCTCGTGGTGTCCGGTAACGTCTCCGTGCGCTCCGTCGATGCACTGCGACGAGGTGTCGACGGCAAGCTGGGTGACGAAGGAGTTCGGGAATTGACACGCAAGTCGATTCGACGCGTTAAGACTTTTGCGCTTGCGGGAGTGGTCGCGACCGTGTTGAGCACGGCATTGGGTAGCGGCAACGCGGTCGCCGAAGAAACCGACCCCATCATCGCCGCCAAGGCGCTACTGGCGTCCCCGGTTGCCGCCGACGGCTCGAAGATCGTCTCCGGATCGATCAACGGCCGCAACATCTCGCTGGAGGTCTACTCCGCGGCGATGGAGACGAACATCGCCGTCAAGGTGCAGCGTCCCAAGGACGCTTCGCGGCCCCGGCCGGTGCTCTACCTCGTCAACGGTGCCGGTGGCGGCGTCGATCTGGCGACCTGGTGGGGCAATACCAACGTGGGCGATTTCCTTGCCACCAAAGATGTGAACATAGTGATGCCCGTCGGTGGTCCCTTTGCGTACTACGCCGATTGGAAGCAGCCGGATCCGGTACTCGGCAACAACAAGTGGCGCACGTTCTTCACCGAGGAACTGCCACCGTTGATCGACAAGGCGCTCGGCACGAACGGCGTCAATGCCATCTCGGCGAATTCGATGACCGCCACCGCCATCCTGCAGATGGCGGAAGCCAAGCCGGGACTCTACACAACCGCGGCAGGCTACAGCGGTTGCGCGCAGATCTCCGATCCGATCGGCAAGCAGTTCGTCAAGCTGGTCGTCGAAACGTGGGGCGGCGGGGACGTCCGGAACATGTACGGCGAGGACGACGATCCCGCATGGGCGGCCAACGATCCGGTGCTGAACGCGGAAGGTCTGCGCGGCACGAAGATCTTCATGTCGACCGGCAGTGGCCTGCCTGGCCCGCACGACACTATGACCAGTCGGTTTACCCTGAACAAGACTCCGTACGGCCTGGGCAACCAGCTCGTAATCGGCGGCGTCATCGAAGCCGCCACCAATTGGTGCACGCGGAATCTGCAGGCCCGGCTGAACGAGCTCAACATTCCCGCCACATTCGATTTCCAGCCCGCCGGCACCCACTCCTGGGGCTATTGGCAGGACGCGTTCTATCGATCCTGGCCGATGCTCGCTGAAGGGCTCGGATTGCCCGAGTAGCACCGGACATACGCGTCGACAAGGCGACGAGGCACGGCCGGTCAGGTTGCGGTGTCAGACCTCGCGAGTGGCACATGGCTGCGGCGAAACGCGAGAAGACCTCTCCGTGGTGTGCCACTCGCGGGAGATCCCGTAGTGCCCCCAGTCGGACTCGAACCGACACTGGGCGGATTTTAAGTCCGCTGCCTCTGCCAATTGGGCTATAGGGGCGTCCGGGACAGCGTACCGAGTCGTACGGCTGTACCGGAATTCCGGCAATTCGCCGGGTGGCGGGCGTCTGCCGTGGCCAGGCGGTGGGTGGTGCGGTGGTGCGACCGGGGGTGGTGGCCGGTGTTCCGGCCCGGGGGTGGCAGGCGTCCCAGAGAACTAGATCGGCAGCGGCGGCCTGGTGTTAGCGTCCGCGACCGGACTGGCGCGGAGAATTTCGGCCGTCGGCGTGTCGCCCCTCGGCGTGTCAGCGACGGGACGGCAGCGGGATGCGGTCGAGGTCGGTGGCGATGTGGATTTCGCCGGTGAAGTACTTCGCCGCCTCGGCCATGTGCTCGTCCAGATCGCGGTAGCGCTGGGAGAAGTGGGTGAGCACCAGAGTGCGCACACCGGCGTCGGTCGCGGCTCGGGCGGCCTGGCCCGCGGTCAGGTGGCCGTATTCGGTGGCCAAGTGTTCGTCAGCGTCCAGGAAGGTGGCCTCGATGACGAGCATGTCGACGTCTGCGGCGAGTTCTTGGACGCCGGTGCACAACCGGGTGTCCATCACGAAAGCGAAGCTCTGGCCGGGCCGCGGTTCGCTGATCTCGTCGAGAGTGATTGTCCGGCCGGCAAACTCGACGCTGCCGCTCCGTTGGAGTTCGGAGATGACCGGGCCGCGCAGCCCGAGAGCGTGCAGCCGGTCGGGCAGAATGCGCCGACCGGGCGGCTCGCTGAGCCGGTAGCCGAAGGTGTCGACCGGATGCGAGAGCCGGACCGCGGTCACCGTGAACGGCGCCTCGGGCAGATCCACGGTGCCCGGTCCGACGATGGGGCGCGGCCGCAACTCGGCGCGGTGATAGTAGGACGTCGCGTTGACCAGCCGGTCGTAGTACGCGGCCCCCGACGCCGGAAACAACACGTCGACCGGATGCGGCACCCGGTCGAGATTGATCCGCTGCACCACCCCGGCCAGCCCGAGACTGTGGTCGCCGTGGAAATGGGTGATGGCGATCCGCGTCAACCCCGTGACCGAGACACCGGCATACGTCATCTGCCGCTGTGTTCCCTCGCCCGGGTCGAAGAGAACCGCCTCGTCATCCCACCGCAGGAGATACCCGTTGTGGTTTCGCTGTTTCGTCGGCACCTGGCTAGCGGTCCCGAGCACAACCAACTCGCGCTGCGACACCGCGCCAGGCTATCCGCCGATACCCGATAAGCCGAACGCGGTGCTACGTGACGGGGGTCTTCCCGAGCAGGGAGTTACGCCGGGAGTAGGTGAAGTAGATGACGAAGCCGATCAGCATCCACACCACGAACCGCAACCAGGTCTCCACCGACAGGTTGAGCATCAGCCACAGGCAGGACAACACCGCGAGGACGGGAATCACCGGAACGAGCGGAACACGGAAGCCGCGCGGCAGGTCCGGGCGGGTGCGGCGCAGGATGAGCACGCCCACCGAGACCAGCACGAACGCGAACAGCGTCCCGATGTTGACCATCTCCTCCAGCGTGCCGAAGTCCACGAATCCGGCCAGCAGCGCGCACGCCACACCGACGAGCACGGTGACGCGGACCGGCGTGCCGTGCTTGCCGGTGTGCGCGAGCTTGCGCGGCACCAGGCCGTCGCGCGCCATCGCGAACAGCACCCGGGTCTGCCCCAGGTACATGACCATGACCACCGTGGTGAGCCCGGCGAGCGCGCCGATCGAGATGATGTTCTTCGCCCAGTCCGCGCCATGGATCGCGAAGGCCGTCGCCAAGGTGGCGTCGGTACCGGCCAGCTCGGTGTAGGACACCATGCCGGTGAGCACCAGCGCCACCGCCACGTACAGGACGGTGACGATGAGCAGCGACCCGAGAATGCCGCGCGGCACCGCGCGCTGGGGATCCCTGGTCTCTTCGGCCGTCGTGGCGACCACGTCGAAGCCGATGAACGCGAAGAACACCAGGCTGGCCGCCGCGAGCAGGCCGTACCAGCCGAAGTTGCTGTGCCCGGCCCCGGTCAGATAGGAGAACAGCGATTGCCGCAGCCCCTCGCCTCGTTCGCCGGGCTGCGACGGCGGGATGTACGGCGAGAGGTTGGAGGACTTGAAGTAGGTGACGCCGACGACCAGCACGAGCGCGATCACGCCCAGCTTGATCGCCACTGCCAGCGCCGAGACCCGGGAGGACAATTTAGTGCCCGTCGCCAGCAGCACGCCGAGCACCGTGATCAGCAGCACCGCGCCCCAGTCGAAGCTCACCGAGCCGAAGTGCGCGATCGGCGAGGTGGTGCCGAGTACCTCGCCGAGGTATTGCGACCACCCTTTCGCCACCACCGCGACGGCGAGCGCGAACTCCAGGATCAGGTCCCAGCCGATGATCCAGGCGACGAGCTCGCCGAAGGTGGCGTAGGAGTAGGTGTAGGCGCTGCCCGCCACGGGAACGGTCGAGGCGAATTCGGCGTAGCACAGCGCCGTCAGCCCGCACGCGATCGCGGCGAAGACGAAGGCGAGCGAGACGGAGGGACCCGCGACATTGCCCGCGGTGCGGGCGGTGAGGGTGAAGATGCCCGCGCCGACCACCACGGCCACACCGAAGATGGTGAGGTCCCAGGCGGTGAGGTCCTTGCGGAGTTTCGAGTCGGGCTCGTCGGTGTCACGGATCGACTGCTCGATGGACTTGGTGCGGAACATGCCGCCCCATCGAGACGAGACATCACCCGTCTCGGCTTGTGGCCTGGGGTTTGTCACTGGTTCTCCTTCATCAGCGCTGATGTGCATCTGTTCTGTACCCCGGCGGCGCGTCAATGCACGCCCGCCATGAATTTGCTGATCCGCGGTGCGACAGCGGCGACGATCAGTCCCGCGCACACCACGACCGTCCCGGTGATACCGAAGTAGGCGAATTCGTGGCCGGGGTCATAGAACCGAGCCAACGTACCCGACATCGACGTTCCGATACCAATGGAGAAAAAATACAGCGCCATCATCTGCGCCCGGAAAGCTTCCGGCGCCAGCTGGGTGGTGACCGCAAGTCCCACCGGTGAGAGCAGCAGTTCGGAGATCGCGAACACGGCCATGATCGCCAGCACGAGCAACGCGGGCACGGCGCGTCCGGTGGTGCCGGACATGGGCACGAACAACCAGAACGCCGCGCCCATGCCGATCACGCCGAGCGCGAATTTCCGCGGCGTGCTCGGTGCGCGCTCGCCCAACCGGGTCCACAGGAGCGCGAACACGGGCGACAGCAGGATGACCCAGACCGGCTGAACCGAGCCGATCCAGCTGGACGGCGCGGTCCAGCCGAAAATGCTCCAGTTCATCCGTTCGTCGGAGTAGACCGCCAGCACCGTGAAGATCTGCTTGAACAGCGAGAAGAACACGGCGTTGGCGATGAACAACGGAAGGAACGCGCGCACCCGGCTGCGCTCGAACGGGGTGACTTTCGCGCTGGTGAGCAGCACGGCGAAGTACGCGACCGACGCGACGACGATGACGCCGGTCGTCACCGCGGGCAGGTTGTCCAGTGTGATCAGACCGGTCACCCACACCACCACAGCAAGCAGCACGGCCCCGGCCAGCGCGGCGACCAGCGGCCGGATGGCAGTACGCGCGAGCGGATTCGGCACCTCGCGGCCGTGTGTGCCGAGATTGCGGCGGAACACCACGTACTGGGCGAGTCCGAATGCCATGCCGATCGCCGCCGCACCGAAGCCGTAATGGAAGCCGGCGTGGGTTTGCAGCAGACCGGTGAGCAGGGGGCCGCTGAACGCGCCGAGATTGATGCCCAGATAGAACAGCGTGAAGCCGCCCGCGGCGCGCGCGTCACCCTTCGGATAGAGGGTGCCGAGCAGCGAGGAGGCGTTGGCCTTCAGCCCACCGCTGCCCAGCGCGACCAGCATCAGGCCGACCCCGACGCCGGACAGTCCCGGCAGCACGGCCAGCGCGATGTGCCCGGCCATGACCACGACGCCGCCGTAGAACAGCGTGCGCTCCATGCCGAGCAGCCGGTCGGCGATCCACCCGCCGAGCACGGTGGACAGATAGACCAGGCCGCCGTACGCGCCGACGATCCCGACGGCGGTGTCCTTGGCCAGTCCCAGTCCGCCGTCGGCGGCCGAGTAGTACAGGTAGTACCCCAGGATGGTGACCATCCCGTAGAACGAGAAACGCTCCCAGAGCTCGACGCCGAACAGGTTGGCCAGCCCGATCGGGTGGCCGAACAGAGTCCGTGTGGCTGCTGATTCATGCGATGTTGCCGCTTCAACCATCTTCCGACGATCACACGGCGGTGGTCGCTGGGAAGATATTCGTTTGTTCTGTTCACAACTTGTCCCGGTGTTTGCTTCCGGCGCTACCGGGCACTCGGCAAAATAGAGGCCCGACCAGCGCGACCACCCGACCCGAACCCGAGAAAGCGTTGTGCTGATGGTTCACGTGGAAACCACCGTCCCGGTGACGCCAGAGGAGATCTTCACCGTCCTGGCCGACGGGTGGCTGTTCTCGGCCTGGGTGGTCGGCGCGACGCACATTCGCGATGTCGACGACGACTGGCCCGCGGTCGGCTCCCGGCTGCACTACAGCGCGGGCGTGTGGCCGCTCACCGTGGACGACACCACCGAGGTGGTCGCGGCGGCCCCACCGCGCATGCTCGAATTGGAGGCCAAGCTCAGTCCGCTCGGCTCGGCGTGGATTCGGCTGGAACTCGTCGCGACGCCGACCGGCGAAACCGAGGTCCGCATGTACGAGCACTCCAAACACGGACTCGGCGCCCTGATACCCACCGTGGTCCAGGAACTGCTTCTGGTGCCGCGCAACAAGGAATCGCTGTCCAGGCTGGCCGATATCGCCGTCGGCAAGGCCCGCCGCGCCGCCGCTCGCGCGGAAGTGGGTACGGGGGCCCCCGTTACCTGACGGCCCCGCGGGGCGGTCAGGCGATGGACAGGGCGATGCCGTCGAGGATGTCGTGCTCGCTGACGATGAGTTCCGAGATGCCCGCGCGGCGGGACAATTCCTCCGCCAGCACCTCGGTGATGACCGCGCCGCCGCCGATCACGTCCACCCGGCCCGGATGCATCGGGCCGAGCGCGGCCCGCTGGTCATGGTCCATGGCGATCAGCCTGCCGCAGACGTCGTGTACCTGCTCCAGGCCGAGCCGGGTGAGGTGGACTTTCTCCGAGTCGTATTCCGGGAGGTCGAGCGCTACCGCGGCAATGGTGGTCATGGTTCCGGCCACGCCGACCCAGGTGTGCGCTCCTTCCACGGGGACATGGGTGAACGCCTCCCCGAGCCGTTCGGTGGCCAAGGCGCGGGCGGTCGCGATCTGTTCTGCGGTCGGCGGATTGCCCGCCAGGCAGCGCTCGGTGATCCGCACGCAACCGATATCCGCGGAGAACGCGGCCCGCACGCCCGCGCTGTCCCCGAATACCAGCTCGGTCGACCCGCCACCGAGATCCACTACAACGAAAGGTCCTGCCGCACTGGACAATTCGCCGATCGCACCGGCGAATGACAGACGCGCCTCCTCGTCGCCGGTGATCACCTCGGCTTCGGCGCCCGCCACCACGGTGCCGAGTTCCGCGCGCGCCATGGCGAAGAAATCTTCCCGGTTGGCAGCGTCCCTGGTGGCGGAGGTGGCCACCATGCGCACACGGCTGACCCCAGCGTCGCGCATCAGCGCCACATAGTCGGCAAGCGCGGCGCGGGTGCGTTCGATTGCCTCCGGGGCGAGCGAACCGGTCGCGTCGACGCCCTGGCCGAGCCGGACGATGCGCATCTCCCGGTGCACGTCGGCCAGGTGTCCGTCGCCGAGCACGTCGGCGATCAGCAGTCGGATGGAGTTCGTGCCGCAGTCCACGGCGGCTACCCGGTCACTCATTGCTGCCTCCAGTCTCTCCCGGGCCGGTCGGCTGATACCTCGGCCAGTCGTCCGGAACCGCGGTGCCGCGCAGGCCGTGCTCGGCGGCCAGCGCCACCGACTCGTCGCCGAGCGGGTTCACTCCCGGCCCCTTGGCCAGTGCGTGCGCGATCAGCACGTGCAGGCACTTGACCCGCTCCGGCATTCCGCCACCGGTGAAATCGGTGCCGAGCGACTCGATCTCGTCGCGCTCGGCCAAGTAGCTCTCATGGGCCGCACGGTAAGCGGCGGCCAGTTCCGGATCGGCGCCGAGCCGCTCGGTCATCTCGCGCATCACGCCCGCGGATTCCTGCCTGCTCGCCTCGGCCGTCAGCCGCGGATCGGTCAGGTAGTAGAGCGTCGGGAAGGGGGTGCCGTCCGGCAGCCGCGGCGCGGTCTTCACAACGGCCGGGATCCCGTCCGGGGTGCGGTAGGCGATGGCGAGCACGCCGCGCGGCGCGCGGCCCAGCTGCTCGGCGATGATCGCGAGATCCTGGTCGGTGGGTGCGGTCACCTAGGTCCTTCCGGTGCTTGCGGTGGTGGAGCCGCCTGCGTCGGCTGCGGCTCGGACATGCTGCGCCACAATTCGGTGTACCAGGGGTCCGGTTCTCTGGCTTTGGTGGGCGCCGGCGGCGGTGCGGGCGCCTCGATGCCGGGGATCTGCACGATATAGGGCGTCTCCCCCGGCATCACCAGACGCAGCCGATCCCGCGCCTCGGTACGGATGTAAGCCGGATCTTGTTGCTGCGCACGGCGATCGCGTAACCGGGCCAGATCCGCCTCCAGCTCCTCGCGCTGGCGCGCCAGCTGCGCCGCCTCGGCGCGCTGGGTGAAATACGTGCGCATAGGCACAGCGAGGGTGAGCGCGAGTGCGCACACCACCATCGCGAGGATCACCGCTTTTCCGGTGGACAGCCCGAGAATGGTGTGGTCGTGCTGATCGCCGCGCGAGCTCGGTTCGCGCTTGCGCGGTCCCGGCTTCTTCTCCGCGGCATCCGACCGTCTGCGGCCGCGCTTGGCCGCGGCATCGGCCGGGCGTGATCCGGCGGCACGCGACGTGCGGCGGTCCCCTCGTCCGGCCGGACTGGTCCCACGCGCACGTCGCTCCGTCATGTCATGCCTTGGATGTTCAGCCTTCGAAAGCGAAACGCGGGAACGCGACGTCGCCGGCGTAGCGCGCCGAATCACCGAGCGCGTCCTCGATGCGCAGCAGCTGGTTGTACTTGGCGACGCGCTCGCTGCGCGCGGGGGCGCCGGTCTTGATCTGGCCGCTGCCGACCGCCACGGCCAGGTCGGCGATGGTGGTGTCCTCGGTCTCGCCGGACCGGTGCGACATCATCGTCTTGTACCCGTTGCGGTGCGCCAGCTCGACCGCGTCCAACGTCTCGGTGAGCGTGCCGATCTGGTTCACCTTCACCAGCAGCGCGTTGGCGGCGCCCTTGGCGATGCCCTCTTCCAGGCGCTCCGGATTGGTGACGAACAGGTCGTCGCCGACGAGCTGGACCTTGTCGCCGATCTGGTCGGTCAGGGCCACCCAGCCGTCCCAGTCGTCCTCCGACAGCGGGTCCTCGATGGACACCAGCGGGTAAGCGGCCGCCAGCTCGGCGTAGAACTGCGCCATCTCCTCGGCCGACCGCACCACGCCCTCGAACTTGTAGCCGCTGCCCGTGGTGAAGAACTCGGTCGCCGCGACGTCCAGCGCGAGCGCCACATCGCTGCCCAGCCGCAGACCGGTCTTGCCGATGGCCTCGCTGATCAGGTCCAGCGCCGCCTTGGTACCGGCCACGTCGGGCGCGAAACCGCCCTCGTCGCCGAGACCGGTGGCCAGGCCCTTGGACTTCAGCACCGACTTCAGCGCGTGGTAGACCTCCGCGCCCCAGCGCAGCGACTCTTTGAAGGTCGGCGCGCCGATCGGGGCGACCATGAACTCCTGGACGTCCACGCCGGTGTCGGCGTGCGCGCCGCCGTTGAGGATGTTCATCATCGGCACGGGCAGCACGTGCGCGTTCGGACCACCGAGGTAGCGGAACAGCTCGAGCCCGGAGGACTCGGCGGCCGCGCGCGCCACCGCCAGCGAGACGCCGAGCAGGGCGTTGGCGCCGAGGCGGGACTTGTCCTGGGTGCCATCCAGGTCCAGCAGCACCTGGTCGACGCTGCGCTGCTCGACGGCGTCCAAGCCGATGACGGCAGGCGCGATCTCGTCCAGCACACCCTCGACGGCCTTGCGCACGCCCTTGCCGCCGTAGCGCTCGCCGCCGTCACGCAGTTCGACGGCCTCGTGCTCGCCGGTGGACGCGCCGGAAGGCACGGCGGCCCGGGTCAGGGTGCCGTCGTCGAGAGCGATCTCGACCTCGACAGTGGGGTTACCGCGCGAATCCAGGATCTCGCGAGCTCCGACCTGTTCGATGATGGCCACGAAAACGACACTCCTTCGGCTGCTGACACGGTGGGTCTTACGGGTGGGCCGTGCGCTGCGAGCCTATCGTCCCCGCGGCGCGGCGGGTAACCGGCACTCCGGCCGCAAAACAGACACCGCCGATCACACGCGGCGCCCGACGCTGTAGCTGGCGGCCCGATCGCGCACCGTGAGCAGGTACCCGTGTGACTGGTTGTAGGTGAGCAGGGCCCGTTGCCAGCCGTGCTCGGAGGTGAGATCGCCGCCGCTGGCGCACAGGTAACGGGCGGCGGTGAGCGCGGCGTCGTCGATGCTGTGTGGGTCGACGACATCGTCTCCGTTGGCGTCGACGCCCCAGCGCTTCCAGGTCTCCGGAATGAACTGCAGCGGGCCGACGGCGCGGTCGTGTGTGGGGTCGCCGTCGAGTGCGCCGCCGTCGGTGTCCTTGATCAGGGCGACGCCGGGCGAGCCGTCCAGCGCGATGCCGATGATGGGCGGGCGGACCGCGCCGTCGTCGCCGACCGCCGACCCGCGGTGGGTGCCGTGTTTGCTCTCCACGCTGGCGATGCCCGCGAGCGTCGTCCACGCGATGCCGCAACCGGGACGCGCCCTGGTCATCACCGCCGCCGCGTAGCCGTAGGCCTCCAGCGCGATCGACGGGATGCCCAGCCGGTCCGATTGCTCGTCGGCCCAGCCGCGCAACTGGAAGGCGGTGCGGCCGGGCGCGTCCAGATCGATCACCGGCAGCGGGGTGCCGGGGCCGGGCGGAATGCCCTCCGGGATCGGGGTGCGGTCGATCCCGCAACCGGCGAGCCCGAGGAGCACCACGGCGGCGGCCAAGGCGCCGGTCTTCTTCACCACCTCTCCCATGATCCAGATGACGACGAGTGCTCGCGGATATCAAGTGCTGAAGGCCACTTCGCGCGTGTCGGGCGCATACCCGCCCGATGCAGGCGAGTGTGCCGGAATCGCATGCTTGATCGGCAGTGGTTACCCACGCGGCGTCGCGCCCCGGCCAGAGGCTCGTATTCGGTTCACTCTGGTACTGCCGAATCTCCAGAGCGTGGTCGGACCGGGAGGCTGTGGTGGGCGAGCGGCGCTCTGGGCCGAACTCACATGAGCAGCTCGCTGGTCGCCGTGTGCGTCGGCGCGGCGAGAACCGTTCTGGTGTCGCCGGATTCGACGATGCGCCCGTGATCGAGGACGAGCAGGCGCGGGCAGTACTCGGCGACCAGGGACATGTCGTGGGTGATGATCAACAGGGCGGTGCCGCGCTCGGCGCGGATGCGGTCCAGGAGGGCCATGATCGCGGCGGCGGTGGCGTGGTCGAGCGCGGAGGTGATCTCGTCGCACAGCAGCACGGCGGGTTCGGCGGCGAGGGCTCTGGCCAGCGCGACGCGTTGGCGTTGGCCACCGGACAGCTCGTGCGGATAGCGGGCGGCCGAGTCGGCGGGTAGTTCGACCGACGCGAGGAGGTCGGCGACGCGCCGCGGGATGTCACGTCTGGGGACGCGCCCGATACGACGCAGCGGCCGACCGAGCGTTTGCGCGACGGTGCGCCGGGGATTGAGCGCCGATCTGGGATTCTGGGTGACCAGCTGAATACCGCCCGCGCCGTAACGGCGGCGCCTGCGAGCCCATACCGAGATCTGATTCCCGCGCAGTTCGAGCGAACCGGTCACGCACGGATGCAGTCCCGCGATGACACGCGCCAGGGTGGTCTTGCCCGCGCCGGACGCGCCGACCACCGCGAGCGCCGCACCCGTATCGAGCGTGAGATCGATGCCCGCGAGTACCTGGTGACCGTCGACAGACGCGCCGATCCCCTGCGCACGCAAGACGACCGCGTGTACCGGCTGGTCATTGTGCTCGCCGTTCCGCATTGCGTCCGAGTTTTCGCGCACATCCATCGACCCCGCGAGATCTGGAGAGGAGTCGGCGCCACGGCCGTCACGCACCGGTTCGGAACCGGGTCGCGTCCCATCATCGCCGGACACCGGCATGGATACGGCATGGGCGTGGTCGCCATCGGCCTCCGCGCGCTCTGGACGGCAGTCGCCGCGGCGGTCACGCACCGGTGCGGAACCGGATCTCGCCCCGTTATCGTCTGACACCGGCATGGATACGGCCTGGGTGTGGACGCCATCGGCCTCCGCGCGCTCTGGACGGCAGTCGCCGCGGCGGTCACGCATCGGTGCGGAACCGGGTCGCGTCCCATCATCGTCGGACATCGGCATGGGTACGGCCTGGGTGTGGACGCCATCGGCCTCCGCGCGCTCGAGCAGTGCCGCAGGTGCCGCACCCGCTGTGCGATGTATGGACTGGGCGATGGCGCCGAACGCTTTTGTCGGCGTAGCAATTCGCTGCGCCTCGGCCAGAGGAACGGATGCCGGATGGACGGTGCCGAGTTCGACCACATCGTCGGCGATCGAGTGCACCAGTGCGGTGTCGTGTCCGGAGAGCAGGATCGCCGCTGACCGTTCGCGGGCCAGTTCGGCGATCCGAGCCGCGATATCGGTGCGCAATGCGCCGTGCAGTCCGGCGAACGGTTCGTCGAGCACCAGCACGCCGGTGCGGCGGATCAGCGCTCTGGCCAGGGCGACCCGGCGCTGCTGGCCGCCGGAGAGCTCGCCGGGGCGGCGGTGCAGATAGTCCGGCGACAGGCCGACCAACGCGAGCGTGTCGGTCAACGTGGCCTTCGACGCGGCCGGCGCCACCTCGCGCAACAAGGCGCGCACGCGCATCAACGGGTTCAGCGCCGAACCGGGGTCTTGCCCGACGTAGGCGATGTGCTGCCGCCGAAACCGTCGCAGTGCATCCTGATCCAGTGTGAGCACGTCGTATCCGGCAACAGACGCCGAACCGGTGGCCCGCGCGGCGGCGGACGGCAGATGTCCGAGCAGCGCACGCATCACCGTGGTCTTGCCCGATCCGGACGGACCGGTCAGCGCGGTGACCGTGCCCACCGGTATCCGGAAGGTCGTGGGACCGGCCAATTCCTGCCCGTTCGAGCCGAGGACGGTCAGGTTGTCGACCAGCACGAGCTCACTCATCGCCGCACCGCCGAATCCGGTCCGCGCGATCCTCCGGCACTTCTGATTCCCGTCGTGATCGCGTTCATTCCCCGCTCCCCTCGTCCGAATGCCGACACCGCCAGGTTGACACTCACCGCGACGATCGCGATCGCCAGGCTCGGGACCAGCACGGCCCAGGGATTGAGCAGCATGCCGGAGGCGTTGTCGCGCACCATGACCGCCCAGTTGCTCGCACCCAGCGTGGTGGGCAGATGCAGGAACGAGGCGGTGCTGACCAGGTAGACCCCGGCCACGAAACGCAGACCGAGCTGAGTCGTCAGTACTTCTTGCAAATTCGGGATCACCTCCCGGAAAACCAGATACGGCAGCGACTCGCCCGCGGCTTGGGCGCTTTCCACATATCCGGACGCGGCGACGCCGGCGGCAGCCGCCGTGAAGATCCGTGCGCAATAGGGAGCCCCGAACAGCAACGCCAACACGACCAGTCCGACGCTGCCCGCCTCCGGCCACGAAGTCAGCACGAGCAGGATGCCCAGCACCGCGGGCAGCAGGATGAAGAAATCGGTGCCGAGTTCGATCACCGCGCCGAGCCGCGGTCGCAGCGCCGCCACCACACCGAGCACGCACGCCGTGCCGGTCACCGCCACCGCGATGACCGCCGACAGCAGCAGCAATCCCCAACCGCCGTAGAGCAACTGGCTGAACACGTCGCGACCGAGCCGGTCGGTGCCGAGTACCGCGCCGCCGCCGGGGTCGCCGAACGGGATCCCGATCGCCTCCTCGGCCGGATGCGGCGCGAGCGTCGGCCCCAGCAGCGCGAGCACGGTGACCACCAGGGCCGGCGCGACGGTCAGCAAGCCGAGCCATCGCCTCGCCCCGTTCATCGCCGCCCCCGCAGCGACCAGGCCCGGATGCCGTCGGCGGCGGCCAGCATTCCCATGATGACCACCCCGGACAGTGCGACGACCGCGGCGACCACCGAGGTATCGCGGTCGGCGACCGAACCGGCGAGCACCGCGCCGAGACCGGGATAGTTGAAGATCGTCTCGACCACCAGGGAGCCGCCGAGCAGCATCCCGACCGTGGTGGCGAAGCTGGCGACGATCGTCGGCAGGGCGAACGGCAGCACGTGCCGCGCCAGGACGACGCGGGTGGAAAGCCCGTCCAGCACCGCGCTTTCCACGTGCGGAGCTTCAGCGGCGTCGGCCAGCGCGGCCCGCACCACCCTGGTGTTCCAGCCGATCTGCGGCAGCGCCAGTGCCAGCACCGGCAACACCAGCATGTCGGGTCCGGCCGGGAACCCCGACCGGTCGGTGATGGTGACCGCGGGCAGCCACCCGAGTGCCAGCGCGAACACCAGGATCAGCACGGTCGAGATCACGAACTCGGGAATCGCCACCGCCGTCGTCGTCGCGGGCTGCAACACGCGCGTGGCCAGGCTGCCCGGCCGCGTCACCCACCACGCGCCGAGCGCAAGCGAAGCGAACACGGTGATCGCCAAGGCGAGCCCGCCGAGCAGCAGCGTCGGCGGGAACTTGTCGACCAGCAACTCGTTCACCGAACGCCCCCGCGCGGTATGGCCGAAATCGCCGGTGGCGACGCCCGATATCCAGTCCCAGAACCGCACCGGAAGGGGACGATCCAGACCGAGCTGGTGTTCCTTCGCCGCGATCTGCTCCGGCGTGGCCTCGCGACCGAGGACGGCGCGGGCGGTGTTGCCCGGCAGCAGGTCCACGGCGACGAATACGGTGGCCAGCAGCGCCACCAGCAGTGCGACGCGCCGGAGCAGAAGTCGTGCGAAGGAGATCACCCGGCCAGCCAAGCCCTTTCCAGCTGGACCCGGGCGAACCCGCCGAGCGTGGGCAGGTCGCGCACTCGGGAGGACGCGATGTCGATGCCGTCGGCCATGCCCCAGACCAGGTACCCGCCGCGGTCGTACTGGATACGCTGCAGCTCCTGCGCGGACCGCTGGTATTCCGAGTCACTCCGTGCTGCAAGCGCTTTAGCGGTTGCAGCATCGAATGTCGCATCCTTGAAGGCGGTTTCGTTGCGGTTCGAGCCGCTCGAGAGGAGCTTGCTCGCGAAGAACAGTGTGGAATCGTTGGTGCCCCAGGAGATCGTGTAGATCGGCGCCTTCAGCCAGGTCTGGTCATAGAAGGCGTTCGGCTCCTGGGTGATCACCTCGAGCCGGACGCCGATCTCGGCCAGCTGGGTCGCGATGACCTTCGCCGATTCCACTTCGCCGGGCGCCTCGGCCTTGGTGACGAACGGATAGGTCCGTCCCGTGTCGAAGTTCGCCTCGCGCAGCAGCGCCTTCGCGCGATCCAGGTCGCGGGTGCGCTGTGCGATGGAGGTGTCGTAGAGCGGATCGCCGGTGCCGAGGATGTCGTTGGCGACCTTCCCGTAACCCGAATGCACCTGAGTGACCAGAGCATTGCGGTCGACGCCGAGCCGGAGGGCGGTGCGCACCCGCACGTCGGCGAACGGACCGTCGGAGGTGCGCATGGCGACGCCGAGCACCGTGTCGTTCGGGCGGCGCACCACCGCAAGGTCGCCGCGGCCTTCAGCGGTGCGGCCCGCGATGGCGCCGACATTGGAGGCGAGATCGATCTGCCCGCCGAGTACCGCGTTGCCCAGCGCGGTCACGCTCTCGAACATGGTGATCTCGATGGCGTCCAGCAGCGGCGGCGTGCGGTGCCACTGGTCGTTGCGCACCAGCCGGGCGTTGCCGCCCTGGTAGGACTCCAGGCGGAACGGCCCGCTGCCGATGGCCTTGGTGAAATCCGTGGTGTCCTTCTTGACCGTGAAGGTCATCAACCGGACCAGCAACGGCAGCTGGGTATTCGGCTCGGGCACCGCGAGCACCACCCGGTTCGGTCCGTCGGCCGTGATGTCCTCGACGGCGACCGGCATCTTCGACGCACCGCCGACCGTGCGCAGCCGGCGCAGCGACCACACGACATCCTCGGACGTCACCGGCGATCCATCGTGGAAAGTCGCGTTCTCGGCGAGAGTGAAGCTCCAGCGACGCCGGTCGGCGTCCGGCTCCCACCGGGTGGCCAGGCGGGGCGCGACGTTCGGGTCGGCGCCCGGCACGGTCAAGGCGTCGTAGACCAGCGAGGTGATCAGGAAGTCGCTGTCGTTGCTCAGGTTGGCGTGCGGATCTCGTTCGAGCCGAGCCGAGGTACCGAGCGCGCCGACACGCAGCGTGCCACCGCGCCGGGCCGGCCCGGACGAGTCCGCGCCGTCGGAACAGGCGGCGACCAGCAGCACCGCCCCCGCTCCGAGACTCGACCGCAACAACTGTCGCCGACTCAAAACCATTGCGCTGCCCTCTTCCTGGACGAACCCACAGCGATACTGCATAATCACCTGTTTGACAAGGACAGGCTAGCCTAATCGGTTGGACGACTCGCCGATCCGGCGCCAAAACGGCAGCACAAGGGCGCACCCCCGCAAACCCCACGAAGCAGCATCAGCACACCCGCCGATCACTTAGCCTCAGATGGACCGGAGTTATGCCAATCGGCTATTTCAAGCGACACGCTTAGGGTAGCCTTGCTTAACTTCATCGCGGCGACTACCTTCTCAGTTGAATCGTCAACCTGCATTTTCGAACCGATGCGAAGAAGGGAAGCCGGTGAAAAGCGTTCTGTCCGAACGTAAGACGCTTCACCCACAGGATCTCGAACGACGTGAGCTGCCCGCGAAGGCGGGCCAGGCGGTACGCGACCTCGCCAGAGAGATATCCGCCACACTCGATGCCACGCTCGCCGATCCGGCCGCCACCGCACGCACACTCACTGATCCGGCGTTGATCGAGCAGATCGATGCCCGCGTCGCGGACCTCCCCGCCGAGGTGCGCCATGCCATGCGCCCGCCCGCTAGCGCGGCGGGTGCCGCGATCGTCAGCCGTCTCCCGCTGTGGGACAACGAATTCGGGCCGACACCGCCGAGCTGGCGACAAGCCGCGCGATGGAGTGGCGATCCCGCGACGCGCGCACACTCGTTCGAATTCGACCTCGTCATGCTGCTACTGGCCCGCAGCGCGGGCGAGCCGTTCGGCTGGCAAGGCCAACAGGACGGGCGCCTGGTCAACAACATCGTTCCGGCGGCCGGTCACGAGCACGAACAGTCCGGCGCCAGCAGCAAAACACTGCTGAGCCCGCACACCGAGGACGCGTTCCATCCGCGGCGGGCCAACCTGCTGATGCTCGCCTGCCTGCGCAACCCGGATCTGGTCGGCACCACGGTTTCCTCGGTGCGCCACGTCGAGCTATCCATTGAGCAGCGCGAGCTGCTCAGCACGCCCACACTTCCGATCCTGCCCGACGTCTCCTACGGCAGCGGGCACCAAAAGTACTCGGCCACATCTATTCCCACGCTGTGGAGCGCGGCCGGCCCGGACGAGCAGACCCTGCGCTACGACCCGGCATACACTCCGCTCGAGGACGCCGGTCCCGCATTCCGCTCGGCCTACGAACATCTCACCGCGGAACTCGAACGCGTCTGCGTGACCGCGTCGCTCGCCCCCGGCGAGCTGTTGCTGGTTGACAACGACGTCGCCGTGCACGGCCGGGTACCGTTCACCGCGCGGTACGACGGCACCGACCGATGGCTCAAACGAGTGAACATCCGGCTTCCGGAACGACGGCGGCGAGCCGAGGAAGCCGACGAGAATGGCTACGGGCAACAAATTGTTGCCCCGTTCCGAGCGGCGGTCACCCGGCCGGTCGAGAGCGGCACTCGAGAGCGAGCAGTACCGAATGATCGAGGACCCGTTGAACACCCGTGACCGAAGCACACCCCTGCGGGTGCTGAGCCGCAGCGACCTGGCCGACGTGCCGATCACGCCGGGCGCGGTCGTGCGCGCGGTGGAAGAGGCGTATCTGGCGTTCGCCGCGGGTGATTCGGACAACCCGCGCAAGCTCAGCGTCGCGAACCCGGACGGCTGGTCGGTCGCCTACGCCATGCTCGGCCGGGACGGCCGCAGGCGCGTGGTCGCGATGAAGACCTCCTACAAATTCGACCCCGGCCACGACCGCAGCACGAAGCGGTACTACACGACCATCACGCTCTACGACGACACCACCGGCGCGCCGATCGCGATGATGGACTGCGCCAGGGTCGGCGCGCTGCGCACCCCGGCGGTGTCGGCGCTGCTGGTACGCGAGACCGTCCGTCGCGGCGCGGAGAGCGTGCTGCTGATCGGCACCGGAACCCAGGGCCGCAACGCCCTTCCACATCTGCTCGCCGCGAATCCGCAGCTGCGCAAGCTGATGGTCTACGGGACGCACCCCGAAGGGCTGGCGGCCGTGCACCGCGAGCTCGCCGAGCACCACCCGCACGCACTGCTCGAGACGGTGCCGGACCCACGCGCCGCCGCGGCGACCGCCGACGTCGTGCTGGCCACCGCGGGACCGGGCACCGAGGTCGCGCTCGAATCCACCGATCTGGCACCGGGTTCGGTAGCGGTGCTGGTGGGTTACGGGCTCGCGCCATCGACGCTGGTCAACGCCGATCGGGTGATCGCGACCAGCGCCGAGCAGATGGCGCTGACCGGCACCGACATGGTGGGTCCCGACGGGACGTTGCGCCAGGTGGACGCCGAGCTACCGCGGATCCTGAGCCGGCGTGCGGTGGCGCGACGCTCGGACGACGAGCGCATCTTCGTCTACAACAGCGGACTGGTGCTCACCGATATCGCGGTCGCCCATGCCCTGGCCGAGCGGGCGATCGCCGAGGGGCGCGGGACGGAGGTGCCGCTATGGGACTAGAGGCGGCCGTCGGCAGCGTGACCTCCGCTGCCGACGGCCCCGAGGTCTCCGCTGCCGCAGTAGACGACGCAGCGCGGTCGAGCGCGCAGGGCCGGATCGACACCGGACCTGGCGCAGACGATGCGATCGGCACCGTGCAGCACACGATCGACCAGACGCGCGAATCGATCACCACGGTGCACGACACCCGCGACTCGGCCAGCGCGACCCGCGACGCGCGTGCCGACATCAGCACCGCGCACGACATGCGCGACTCTCTCAGCACCGTGCACGACGCGCCGGAATCGATCAGCGCGACGCCGATGCCCGCACACCTCGACCCGTGGGAGCGCCGCCTCCTCGATGACCCGAACCTGCTGGCCGACATCGCTTTTTCGATGGGCGGACCGTTCCACGTCATGTATCCGGCGCGAGTTGCGCAGAACATCCGAGAGTTCCGCGCCGCCTTCGAGCGAGCTGGGGTGCAGGGCACGATCTACTACGGCAAGAAGGCGAACAAAGCCGCGTGTGTCGCGCGTGCCTGCGCCGAACACGGCGCGGGCGTCGACGTGGCCAGCATCGGCGAGCTGACCGCAGCGCTTGCGCAGGGCGTCCGGGGTGGCGAGCTCATGGTGACCGGCCCGGCCAAGTCGGACGAATTGCTCTGGTTGGCGGCCAGACACGATGCGCTGATCGCGGTGGACGACCTCGGGGAACTCGACCGGCTCGCGGCTTCGGCGTCCCCCGCGATGCCCGCGCGCGTGCTGTTGCGCGTCCTGCCCGCCGCTTCGGCGAGCCGGTTCGGCATGACCGGCGACGAGATCGGCAACGCCCTCGCGGTATTCGGTGCTCGTGCATCGATCCGTCTGGAGGGCTTCAGCTTTCACCTGTCCGGCTACGACGCGGTGGCACGCGCCGAACTCGCGGGTGAGCTGATCGCGCGTTGTCTGCACGCGCGCACGCTCGGCCATCCGGCGGCCACGGTGTCGATCGGCGGTGGGTTCGGCGTCGACTACGTCCCGGCGGAGGCGGCGGCGGCATTCGGCGAGCGCGTCGGCAGGCACTGGTTCCACTCGGGGAAGTCCTTCGACTCGTACTACCCCTACCACTTCGCAGCGCCGGGTGCGGCCATGCTCGCGCAGATCCTCGACCACGACGATATCGCCCGGCGGTTGCGGGACAACGGCATCCGGCTCGCGATCGAACCCGGACGCGCCCTGCTCGCGCACGCGGGATGCACCGTCTTCCGTGTCCAGGGCAGCAAGACCAGGCACGCGCACGGACGGCCCTACCGGCTGCTCACCGTCGACGGGACCAGCCTGAGCCTCTCCGAGCAGTGGTTCGACAGCGAGTATCTGCCCGATCCGCTGCTGTGGCCCGCGCGCCCGGGCACACCGACGCCGACCAGCGTCGGCGCGGCCACCTGCCTGGATTCCGACATGCTCAGCTGGCGCCGGGTGCCGCTGCCCCGCCCCGCCGAGGTCGGCGATCTGCTGATCTACCCGAATACCGCTGGCTATCAGATGGATTCGAACGAGTCCGCCTTTCACGAACTGCCCATCCCGCCGAAAGTCGTCTTGCACGACGCACCAAACGCCCGCTTCCGCTGGACTCGCGACGGAAGCTGACCCCACTTCCCCCGAAACGAACGAGGAGAAATCAAATGCCGCTCGTCACGCGTGTGACGGATCTGATCGGCCGCACGCCGCTGTTCGAGCTCGCGGCCACCGCGACGGGCACCCGCTTACTGCTGAAACTCGAGCAGTTCAACCCGACCGGCGCGGCCAAGATCAGGATGGCGCGCGAAATGGTGCTCGACGCCGAGCGACGGGGTTTGCTGAGCAGTGGCGGGCATATCATCGAATCCACGTCCGGGAACACCGGGCTCGGCCTGGCGGTGGTGGCTGCCGAACGTGGGTATCGCTTCACCGCGGTGGTCGACCACCACGCATGTAAGGACAAACTGCGGGCGATGCGAGCGATGGGCGCGGAACTGGTGTACGTCGCCGACGAGGGCGACGACAACCTGGCCACCTCGGCGCGGGAGGATCTCGCCGAGGCGATGGCGGCCGAACGCGACGACGCGTACTTCACCGAGCAGCACAACAACGACGCCAACGCGGTCGGCTACTACGCGGTGGCCGAGGAGCTGCTCGAGGACGTCGAGCGGGTCGACATCCTGCTGTCGGCGGTGGGCACCGGCGGTTCGCTGTTCGGCACCGCGACTCGCCTGCGCCAGCTCGGCTGCGTCCCGTACGTGATCGGCGTCGAGCCGGTCGGTTCGATCGCCTTCGGCGGGCCCGGCGGTCCGTACTGGCAGTCGGGCACCGGAACCCCGCCGGGCGCCACCATCGGCACCGCCGTCGACTATTCGCTGCTCGACGAGGGCGTGAAGGTCTCCGATGTGGATGCCTTCGCGACCGCCCGCACGGTGGCGGCCGAACTCGGCTTGATGATCGGGGGATCTGCGGGCGGCTCGGTGCACGCCGCACTCGCCCGGCTGGAGGAGTTCCCGCCCGGATCCACCGTGGTCACCATCGTGTGCGACGGCGGCGAAAAGTACCTGGACACCGTCTTCGACGACGAGTGGATGACCGAACGAGACCTGATGAGCCCCGATACCGAAGGCGAGGTGCTCGAACTACTGCGGCGCTACACGCCCGCCGCCCGGAGCGCCCTCGTGGAGGCGCGGTGAGGTACGGCGACGGACGGCGGTTGACCGCGCTCGCGACGCCCATCGCGCTGACCCAGCTGGCGCAGATCGCGGTGTCCACCACCAATATCGCGCTGATGGGCACGCTCGGCGTGCGGCAGGTGGCCGCGGGCGGCCTGGCGATCGTGCTGTTCAACCAGCTCCGCACCATGTGCGTCGGGTTGATCACCGCCAGCGGCAATCAGATCGCCACGGCGGTGAGCGCCGCGGGCAAGCGCGGCGACTCGCCGGATCCGGAGATCCGGGACCTGCTGCGGTCGAGCTTCCTGATCGCCACGGTCGCCGGGCTGCTCGGCGGCGCGGTGCTGATCGGGCTCGGCTGGGTGCTGCCCTGGCTCGGGCAGGACCCGGGGGTGCTCGCCGACGCCCGTCCGCTGATGGTCGCGCTCGCGCCGGGCTTGCTGCCCTGCCTGTGGTTCCAGGTGCTGCGCCAGTACACCGTCGGCATGCAGCGCCCGCAGGCGCTGCTGCTGGTGACGCTCGGATCGGTGGCGCTGAACCTGCTGCTGGCCATCGGCTTCATCCACGGCAAGGCCGGACTGCCCGCGCTGGGACTCACCGGCATCGGCGTCGCCACATCGCTGGTATTCCTGATCACCTTCGGCGTGTTCTGGGCGATGGTGTGGCGCGACGACCGGCTCGGCCGCACCCTGCCGATGAGTCCCCTGCCGGTGCGACCGGCGACGGTAAAGGCGGAGCTGAAGCTGGGCACGCCGATCGCGCTCACCTACGGCTCCGAGGCGGGCATGTTCTCGGTGCTGGCCCTGGTCATGGGGAGTATCGGGCCTGCGGCGCTGGCCGCGCACAACGTCGTCTACCAGATCATCTACATCGTGTTCCAAGTCGCGATCGGCCTATCGCATGGAGCGTCGATCCTGGTGAGCGATGCCGTCGCCCGCGACGAGCACACGCACGCCCGCGCGCTGGCCTGGCTCGCGCTCCGGCATGCGGCGATGGTCGCGGCCGTGACGGGCGCGGTGTACGTGCTCGCCCCGGATCTGGTGCTGCTCCCCTTCCTGGACTCCTCCGACGCCGAGACCATTCGGATCGCGCACACACTGCTGCTGATCGGCATCGTGCTGCAGTTCTTCGACGCCGCCCAGAACATCGGCACCGGCCTGCTGCGCGGCCTCAAGGCGACCAACGCGGGCTTCCGCCTCTCCCTGATCGGCTATTGGGGCGTCGGCCTGCCGGTCGCCCTGCTGCTCGCGTTCCCGCTCGGGCTCGGCGCCTCGGGTGTCTGGTGGGGCCTCACCGCGGGCCTGGCCACCACCGCGATCCTCATGCTCCGCCGCTACTTCACCCTGCTCGACGAGCAGGAACGCGAGCGCCCGCGCCTGCTGCAGGAAACCCTCACCACGCCGAGCTGATCGGGCCTGTACGCGGGTTCGGCTCTCGATCCGGTGCAGAGAGCAGTCGTGCTTGCTTGTGGCACTGGGTCGCCGATGTGACGGTCCCGGCCGGGCATCCGATGTGCAGGACCGGATGCCGGTCGTGGCGTCGGGGCGCGTGTCGCCGCACCCCTGGCGGGGTCCATCGGCGTCGTTCGGTCCCGGTCCGCGGCGTCAGTGCGGGCGCGTTCGGCGCACCAGGGTGAAGCGCTTCCGGGGGCCGAGTTCGGTCAACCACAGCCGGTGGCAGGCGCGGGTCGCGTAGCGTTGAAGAGTCGTCGGTCGGGCTGCAGGGGTGTGCGCGTCGCGGTCCGGGATCGGGAGGTGTCGGATGCTGAGCGTGTTCTCCTCGCCGGGGCACTATGTGCAGGGGCGGGACGCCACGGCGGCGCTCGGTGCGGAGATGACCCGGCTCGGGATCGGCGGTCCGGTGCTGATCGTGTCCGGAGGCAGCGCTTTCCGGCTGCTCGCCACGACATGGGAGCGGTCGCTCACCGATGCGAAGATCGCCTATTCGATCCATCTGTCCGGCGGTGAATGCAGCAGGGCGGAGATCGCCAGGATCGCGCACGCCGTCGAAGAATCCGGCAGCACAGTCGTTTTGGGCGCGGGTGGCGGCAAAGTGCTGGACGCGGCGCGCGCCGTCGCCGACGATCTCGACCTGCCGATGATCAGCTGCCCCACCGCCGCTTCCAGTGACGCGCCGTGCAGCGCCCTGTCGGTGATCTACACCGAGGCGGGCGAATTCGAGGCCTATCAGCTGGTCCGGCGCAATCCCGCGCTGGTGCTGGTGGACACCTCGGTCATCGCGCAGGCCCCCGCCCGGCTGCTGGCCGCCGGCATGGGTGACGCTTTGGCCACCTGGTTCGAGGCGCGCACGTGCAGCGCGGCACAGGTGCGCAACATGCGCGGCGGAGCCTCGACGCGCAGCGCCACCGCGCTCGCGGAGCTCTGCTATCGCACCCTCCTCGCCGACGGCGCGCAGGCGCTGACCGCGGTCCGCAACCACAGCGTCACCCCGGCGCTGGAGCGCGTCGTCGAGGCCAACACGCTGCTGTCCGGGCTCGGTTTCGAATCGTCCGGGCTGGCCGCCGCGCACGCGGTGCACAACGGCCTCACCGCCGCCGCGGGGACGCACCCGTTCCTGCACGGCGAGAAGGTCGCCTTCGGCACGCTCACCCAGTTGGTGCTCGAAGGCGCGCCCACGTCCGAGATCGACACGGTCCTCGATTTCTGCGCCGAGGTCGGGCTGCCGACGACCCTGGCCGCGCTGGGTCTGGCCGACGCCGATCACGAGACGCTGTCCGCTATCGCGACCAGGGCGACCGCCCCGGGCGAAACGATCCACAACGAGCCGTTCACCGTCGACGCCGCGATGCTGGTCGACGCCCTGCGCATCGCGGACGCCCTCGGCGGAAGGTGACCAACGCCACTCCGCCGGCCGTTTCCCCTGCGTTCGACACCGAACCCTCACCTTCCCGCAAGCATGTCGTCACCAGCCGTCGGGAAACCTGTTCGTAACCGACGCTATTGTGGCGACGGAGCCAAGCCAATGGCGGGCAAACCGCCAGGAGGGATTTCGGTCCGGTGCCCATCACAAGAGTCGCGGAGCACCCGCGTCCGGATCACGTGCTGTTCCACTTCAGCGACACGCACCTCATCGCGGACGACGCCCCCTTGTACGGCGATGTCGACGCCGACCAGCGCTTACGGCAACTCCTCGAACAGGCCGCGGCCAGCCGGATCCGTCCGACCGCGATCGTGTTCACCGGCGACCTCACCGATCGAGGTGAACCCGCCGCATACAGCAAGCTCAAGTCGATCATCGAGCCATTTGCCAGAGATTTGCGGGCGCCTATCGTTTGGGTTACGGGCAACCACGACGACCGCGCCGCGCTGCGCGCCCGGCTGCTCGGCGAGCGCGCCACCACCTCCCCGCTGGACCGGGTCCACCTGATCGACGGCTTGCGTATCATCGCCCTGGACACCTCGGTACCCGGCCACCACTACGGCGAGATCTCCGACGACCAGCTGGAATGGCTGCGCAACGTGCTGGCCGAACCCGCCCCCTTCGGCACCATCCTGGCCATGCACCATCCGCCGGTGCCGTGCGTCATCGATCTGGCCGTCACCGTGGAGCTGCGCGACCAGCGCAGGCTGGCCGACGTACTCGACGGCAGCGACGTGCGCGCCATCCTCGCGGGCCACCTGCACTTCTCCACCAGCGCGACCTTCGCGGGCATCCCGGTCTCGGTGGCGTCGGCGACCTGCTACAGCCAGGATCTCGGCGTCGCGCAGGGCGGCCTGCGCGGGCGGGACGGCGCGCAAGCCTTCAACTACGTGCACATCTACCCGGACACCGTGGTGCACTCGGTGGTGCCCATCGAACGCGGCAGCACCGTCGGTGCTCCGTCGACGCCTGAAGAGGCGCAGCAGCGGCTGGCGGAGGAAGGAATCGTGATTCCGCCCGCCGCCCGCATCCCGCACGTCATGCGGCGCCAGGCGTCGACTCCGGAAGCGGATGACGAGGCGGTGCGCTGAGCCGCTCCCACGGTGCGGGCTCAGGGAAGTAGCCGGCGAGGAACTCCGACACGATCCGGACCCGCTCGGTCTCGGCGACCTCGGGGAAACTGCCGTCGTTGAGGCAGAAGAAGTCGACGTCGCGGTGGCGCGCCAACCCGTCCAGCAGAGCCAGGCCGGTGTAGCTCGTCGTGTCGACGTAGCGCATCTTCGCCGATTCCTGCGGCACCGCCCGACCCGTCAGCAGGGCGTAGTAGTGATACAGCGAGTTGGTGACCGAGATGTCGGTCGCCGCCCGGAACCGGCTCGCACTCGTGCGCGCGAAATCGGCGGCGAATTCCTCTTCCATCTCCAGCAGCACGCTGCGCCGCAGCGGCGCAGGCGTGTGCTCCAGATGCCGCGTGATCACATGGCCGAAGCGGTCGGCGAGCAGCGCCCGGTTCACCCGAGCGGCATTCTCGAAACCGCTGCGCCGCTCGTTGTTACGCCCCGGACCGATTCTGGTGTCCGCCTCGATGAACCGGCTCACCCCGGCAGGGGTGAAGAACATCGACGGGCGCACCGGCCGCGCGAAGAACATGTCGTCGTTGGAGTACAGGAAGTGCTCGCTGAGCCCTTCGATGTGCTGCAACTGGCATTCCACCGCGTGTGAATTGAAGACCGGCAAGCCGGTGGTGTCGCGGAAATGATCCACCGCCCGCACCACCGTCACCTCCGGGTGCTCGGACAGCCAGTCCGGCGTCGCGGAGTCGGTGGCGATGAAGATCCTGCGGATCCATGGCGCGTTCTTGTGCACCGACCGCAGCGCGTACCTGAGCTCGTCGATCTGCCGGATGCGGGCGTCCGCGTCATCGCCATCGCCGACCACCACCTGGGCGAGCATTCCGGCGCGACGAGCGCGGAATTCCGGATCGGAGCCGTCCACCCAGGAGAACACCAAGTCGATGTCGAAATCGACGTCGGTGGACTGCGGCGTGAACATGTCCACCAGGGTCGGCCAGGTCCGGTCGAACAGCCGCACCTGCGTGTGCTCGACATCGGCGAGGTCGAACACCATCCGGGTGAGCGCGTTCGGGCGCGGACACGTCACCGTGTCGCCCTGGTACTCCCACAGCTCCAGATCGACGTGATGGGCCGGGTCATGGTCGCGCCCGAGCCGCAACACGTTCTGCCGCAACTCCACACAGGAGAATCCAGCCGCGACCGCAGCGGCCGTCACCCGGCGCACCATCGGGCGGTGCGCCGCGTCGGCCGCGAGCACCAGTCGGTGCCCGCTGTCGCGCACGAGCAGAAAGGGCACCTCCGCCGCCGCCAATTCCTCGCGCAGATAGCCCAGATCCCCGATCATCGCGGCCGACACGGCGAGATTGCCCGCCATCGGTCGCGTCACCATTTCTACCGCCCCCGCGTTCACACCCCTGTCCACCATGACTCTCTCCACATCTGTCTATCCACCGGTTTTCCGCTTGTATCCGGGGAGCCGCGCCGAGGGGTGAATCCGCCGATGCCGTGGCATCGACGCGAGAGTTCCGCGCTCGGCGCGGTGAATTCAGAAGTGGGGAAGGCTGCCGAGGCGCGGGTACGAATTGATCACCCGGTATACAGACGACTGGTAGATCATTTCGTTTCACCTCACTCACGGCCGGACGCCGAAGCGTCATGGTTGGAAGCGCTGACCCGTGCATGGGCGAGGCCGAAGGACACGAGTGGCAGCCGCCGAGCCGGACGGTCATTGGCCGGCAGGAAGTGGTTTGCCCAGAAAACAATGGGCACCGTTACGAATGATGCATCGCGGACGACATTCCGTCAATCGGAACGGTCGGTCTCGATCCGGCCGTTCGCCAGCGTTTCGCTGGGACGTTCGACCCTTTCCGCACTCCTCGCCTCCGGGACACCATGAAGGCAGTGTGATACCGCTGAAAGGATGAGTCATGGACTGGCCGACCGCCGCTGTCATCATCGCCATCGCCTTCGCCCTTATGGTGATCGTGACCACCTACTTGACCGTGCGGAAGCGGTAGCGAACCACGCGCTAGCGAATTAGGATAGCCTCACCAATCAAATGGAGAGGGGGCGCTGGTGCGCGTCGTCATTTTGTTCGGAACCGAGATGGGGACCGCGGAGTCCGCCGCGGACAGCATCGCCGCCGAGCTCTCCGGAGCGCACGACGTCTCGGTGCACGACATGACGGACTTCGACATCGAGGACCTGGACGTGCGCGACTTCCACGTCATCGTGTGCTCGACCTACGGCGACGGTGATCTGCCGACCGGCGCCGAACCCTTCGCCGACGCGCTCGACCGCCATGCGCCGGAACTGACCGGCCTGCGGTTCGCCGTCTTCGGTCTCGGCGACACCGTGTACGGCGACACCTTCAACCGAGGCGGCGAGATCATCGCCGAGAAGCTCATCGCACGCGGCGCCACCCAGGTCGGCGAGCACGCGCGCCACGACGCGTCGACGGAGGTCCGGGTCAAGCACATGGCGCAGCAGTGGGCCGCCACGCTCGACATCCCCGCGTTGGTTTCGGCCTGACCGTCGCCAGGGCCTGACCACCGGTTGAGAGCAGCCCGGGCAAGGGCCCACGCACAGGTGACGCAGCACGTTACGTGCCGAGCGGGGTCTGCGGCGCGATGCCGGGCACCAGGTCATAGCGCCGCAGCATGCTCGTCCACGGCCCGAATGCGGTCGGCCCCGGCACCGGCCAGCCCCTACTGCGAATTCGTCGCGTGCGGCGCGCAACAGGGCTTGCCTGGTCACCTCATCGTGGCCGTTGGAGCGTTGTGCCGGGTCGCAGCGAGATACACGGCGGAGCGCGGCACACTATGGGGGTGTTGCACCTGCGGATGCTGGCCCCGGCCGAGATGACCGATGACGTGATTCGGATCCTCGAACATGAGGATGCCGTCAGTGGCCTCGCGGTGATGCGCGGCGCCTCCCTCCGGCCCAGCGGTGACGTGGTGCTGGCCGACGTCGCGCGGGAGGCGGGGAACGACGTCGTCCAGCGGTTGCGCGCGATCGGGCTGCATCATGCGGGCAGCATCGAGATCCAGCCGGTGCGTACCTGGCTGTCGCGCAGTGGATTCGATGCCGAGGTGCGCACACCTGGCAGCAGTGCGGACGCCGTCATCTGGGCCGATGTCGCGCAGCGCTCGTATGAGGAAACCGAGCTGAACTGGACCTATCTCAGCTTCATGACCTTCGCCACGGTGATCGCCGCGATCGCGATCGTGCTGGATTCGCAGATTCTGGTCATCGGGGCGATGGTCCTCGGTCCGGAATTCGGAGCCATCGCGGCGCTGGGTGTCGCCTTGGTGCGCCGCCGATTCGTGTTGTTCGGCCTCGCTGTGCGCACGCTGCTGCTCGGCTTCACGGCCGCCATCGCCGCCACCTTCGTACTCGCCCTCATCGGGCGCGCACTGGGCTGGATCACCGTGGACGACGTGACCGGTCCGCGCCCGGGGACCGCCTTCATCTACTCCCCCGACAAATGGTCGTTCATCGTCGCCGTCGTCGCTGCCGCCGCCGGAGTGCTCGCGTTGACTTCGGCCAAGGCGGGTGGGATGGCCGGTGTCTTCATCTCGGTGACCACGGTGCCCGCCGCGGGCAACATCGCGCTCGGCGCCGCCTTCGGTGTCGGATCGGCGATCTGGGGCAGCACACTGCAACTCGTGGTGAACTTGTCCGGGATGGCGCTGGCGGGCTGGGCGACCTTGGCCGTACAGCAGGCGGTGTGGTCGCGGGTGTCGGTGCGCCGCGCCAAGGCGCTGAGCAAACCACGCCGCATGCTGTGATCACCGCACTGCCGGCCGTGTCGAGGACATGCGGCCGCCACCCGCATCGGTCTCGGTCTGGCCGTCCCCGAGCGGGCCTGATAGTCGCCTGAGAGCGGTCCGGACAAAGGGCTCAGCGCCAGCGAACAACGGGCCCAGCCCTTTAGACTGCTAGCAAGCGCGGTACAGCCCGCCGCGCTCGACTATGCATGAGGTGACGAAGATGGCAGCCGGAGCGAGCCCCGCCCAACGTCAACACAACTCGGCAGATCATCCCGAGCTGGACGTGCTCCCGGAATGGCCCCTGGAGACGATCGGCGTGCTGGTGACCACCGACCCTGCGCCGCACGCGATTCCGGTGTCCTGGCCGGTGCGAGCGGGCGATCGGCAAATACTCATCAGCCTCAAATTCGACCGCGGGTCGCTGGCCCGGCTGCGCGAGCGCCCCGAAGTGGCGCTGCTGATCCTCGGCGGCGGCAACGTGGCGATGTGCGCGCGCGGCACCGCACACGTGGTCGCGGAGGGCATGCCCGACGCCGATGACTATGTGGCCGTACGCATCGACGTCGACGTGATCGACGACCACCGTCAATCGGCCTTCGCGGTCGTGCAGGGCATCCAGCGCTCGGTGCTCGACGACGAGAGCGAGCTGCGCGCGCTGAAAGGCCGGGTGAGCACGTTGCAATCCTGGGTGGACGACAAGAACTGAACGGCCCGAGGTTTCCGGGTAGCAAGAAAGAAAGGCGGCACCGGCCGTGCCGCGCGGAAGGGGATCATGAGCGTCACTTTGGCCAAAGGCGGCAATGTTTCGCTGTCCAAGCAGGCCGCGAATCTCACGAAGGTGTCGGTGGGTCTGGGCTGGGACGTCCGTACCACGACCGGCGCCGACTACGACCTCGATGCCAGCGCGCTCGCGTGCGGGCCGAGCCTGAAAGTGCTATCCGACCAGCACTTCATCTTCTACAACAACCTCCGTTCGCCTGAGGGGTCCATCGAGCACACCGGCGACAACCTGACCGGCGCCGGCGAGGGCGACGACGAGGTTATCAACGTCGACCTCACCGCCACGCCGCCCACCATCACGAATATCTTCTTCCCGGTCTCCATCCACGACGCCGACGCTCGCGGCCAGTCCTTCGGCCAGATCCGCAACGCCTTCATCCGCGTAGTCGACGCCGGCACCGGCGTGGAACTAGCCCGCTACGACCTCACCGAAGACGCTTCCACCGAAACGGCAATGATCTTCGGCGAGCTGTACCGGCACAACAACGAATGGAAATTCCGGGCCATCGGCCAGGGGTACGCGTCGGGTCTCGCGGGTATCGCCCGCGATTACGGCGTCAACATCTGAGCGAGTTTCCCTCGGCGCGGGTCTTCCGGTCGATTTGAACATCGAATACCGGAAGGCCCGCACGGTGTCTGCTCAGTGCAGGCCGAGTCGGCCTACCCGCTCCGGTTGCTGATACCGCGCTCACAACCGATCGAACTCGCCCTCGACCATCCCGGCGGTAAATGCATCCCATTCAGCAGGAGCGAAGACCAGCGCCGGGCCAGCCGGGTTCTTCGAGTCGCGAACGCCGACAACGCCGCTATCGAGGAATGCAACCTCGACGCACTCCGAACCTCCAGCGCTGTAAGGACTCTTGAACCACTTGGCGGTAGATAGATCGATGTTCACGCCGCAAACCCCTTTGCTACCTGCCGCAACAGGTTCCTGCTTGCCACAGTATCCAACGATGCGCGCTGGATCGCTGTAGACGCCGTCTGATACATCTGTGTGTCTTGCTCACGTTCAAGGTACATGTCGCCGGTATAGCCCTCCAGGAACACGATTCGAGGCGCAACCTCCTTCCCCTTGTTGTCCCGGCCGAAGTCCAGGATTACGTACGGCCCCACGTACAACCCGAGCGGAAACCCTGCGCTGAAGGGGAGGACTCGAATGGTGACATTCGGGCGCGTACTCACGTCCGCTATGTGTCGAAGCTGCACAGCCATCGTCTTCGGCCCACCGACGACCGACCGCAATGCAGACTCGTGCAAAACGATATCGACGGAAACCGGATGGTGACGACGCAAGATGATGTTTTGGCGCTTGATCCGAAGCTGCACTCGTCGATCGAGCTCGTCGGCCGATTCTCCGGGAAAGTAGATTCGATCGAGCGCCCGCGCGTAGTCGGCGGTCTGGAGAATTCCTGGGATCAGATCCGGCCGAAACATGGTGAGCGAAGTAGCGGAAGATTCCAGACCGACATACATGTTGAAACTCTTCCGGATGACATCGTCGAACGTGTGCCACCAGCACTTCGCGTCCGATTGCCGAGCCAATCCGACCATAGCGGTTGTCATGTCGTCATCGAATCCGAGGAACCGGCACAATTCCCGGATGTCTACTTCGCGCAGAGTTCCGTTGCCCTCCGCCTTTTCGATGCGAGCGAGCTTGCTCTTGCTCCACTGCATCATCGTCGCGACCTGCTCCAGAGTCAGGCCGAGTTCACTGCGGCCGTCGCGGAGATGCCAGCCCAGCTGACGCCTGGGCAGAGTTGAGCCACCTTCATCTGTCATTTCGAGCCCCCTGTCGTTATGTGCCCCGTTCATAGGAACGAGCGCAACCAGAGTGGCACGACGTCAGCGTCCTTGGAGCATTTTCATGGGATTCCCCGGACGGCACGCTCATCGACAAGGCTGGTCATGTGATGATCAGGCGGACAGGGGTTCAGCGACCTCCAGGACTTGCCCGAACCACGAAGGGACAAGGGCGACAACGTAGCGAACCGACGTCTCCGCAGTAGCCGCGATTACTGCCAAAACGAGCGCCACTCGTCGGGTGCAAGCGGAAGGCGTTCGCCGCGAGCCTTTTCTGCGTCATCCTCCGCCGCGCGGATGGCGGCGGCGAAAGCGAGCGTGGCCTTGCGGAGGCGTTCCTCGGCGCTCTCGGGGCCGCCGAGGTGGACGACGCGGAGGGATTCGGGGACGAGGTCGGGTGGGAGGCCCGCTTTGGTGGCGCGGGAGATGATCTTTTCGGCCAGTGCCAGGGCGGGTTGGGCCATGGCTATGCCGTCCAGACAGGAGCGGCGGGATTTTTCGGCGGATTTGCGTTCTTCCCAGGCGCGTTCCTGGGCGGCGATCTTCTCCGCTACCGAGGCGGCGGGATCGATCGCGGAGTCGGCGAGGTGCGGGCTGCGGTTGACCAGTTTGGCGACCAGGGCGGCGGCGACGTCGTCGACGGTGAATTCGCCTGCGGCCTGGGCGATCCGGGAATGGAAGAGGACCTGGAGCAGGATGTCGCCGAGTTCTTCCTTGATCGTCTCGGCGTCGTCGTGCTGGATGGCGTCGAGCAGTTCGTAGGTCTCCTCGAGCAGGTACGGGCGCAGGGAGTCGTGGGTCTGGGTGACCTCCCAGCCGCCGAAATGCCAGAGACGGTCCATGACTTCGACGGCACCGGCCAGGCCGGCCGCGACCACCGCCGTGTCGGTGCGCGGAGTCGGCTCGCTGCCAGGCGCGGGACGATCCACACCGTTGGACGGCGTCCCGTGCACGGATTCGCCGCGATCCGCCGAGCTCATCGGGGCGCCAACTCGGCGGCCACAGTGAGGTCGACCGCGCCCTGCGCCTTTCCGTCCAAGGCCAGGAGCAGATCCGCGACGAACTGGAGCAGCACGACGTCGCGGACCCGTTCGGCGCCGACGCTGTCCTGCACGCGCGGCAGCGGCAGCTGCACCACCCCGGAGGCGGCGCGGTACCCGGCGCTCGGGTAGAGCCGCTTGAGACGCAGCTGCTTGGAATCGGGTAGATGCAGCGGCGAGATCTTCAATGTCGTCCCGGTGACCGCGATTTCGGTGACCTCGTATTCGCGGGCGAGCAGCCGCAGCTTGGCCACCGAGACCAAGCGCCCGACCTCCACGGGCAGCGGGCCGTAGCGGTCGACGAGCTCCTCCACGACCAGCGCCAAGGCCGGATCGTCCTGAGCCGAAGCCAGCTTGCGGTACGCCTCCAGGCGGAGCCGATCGCTGGCGATGTAGTCGGGCGGGATGTGCGCGTCGACGGGCAGGTCGATACGCACCTCCTTGACTTCCTCGGTGGTGATCGGCTTGCCGTCGGCGGCGGCACGGTATGCCTCGACCGCCTCGCCCACCAGGCGGACGTAGAGATCGAAGCCGACGCCGGCGACATGGCCGGACTGTTCGGCGCCGAGCACGTTGCCCGCGCCGCGGATCTCCAGGTCCTTCATCGCGACCGCCATGCCGGCGCCCAAGTCGGAGTTCTGCGAGATGGTGGCCAGGCGGTCGTAGGCGGTCTCGGTGAGCGGCTTCTCCGGCGGGTACAGGAAGTACGCGTACCCGCGCTCCCGGCTGCGTCCGACCCGGCCGCGCAGCTGGTGCAGCTGCGAAAGTCCCAGCGCGTCGGCGCGTTCCACGATCAGTGTGTTGGCGTTGGAGATGTCCAGGCCGGTCTCGATGATCGTGGTGCACACCAGCACGTCGTATTCGCGCTGCCAGAAGCCCTGCACGGTGGACTCCAGCGCGTCCTCGTTCATCTGGCCGTGCGCGACGACCACTCGCGCCTCGGGCACCAGATCGCGGATCCGCTTGGCCGCCTTGTCGATCGACGACACCCGGTTGTGCACGTAGAACACCTGGCCGTCGCGCAGCAGCTCGCGGCGGATGGCCGCGGTGACCTGCTTGTCGTTGTAACCGCCGACGTACGTCAGCACCGGATGACGTTCCTCCGGCGGCGTGAGGATGGTCGACATCTCGCGAATGCCGGCCAGGCTCATCTCCAGGGTGCGCGGAATCGGGGTGGCCGACATGGTCAGCACGTCGACGTGGGTGCGCAGCGCCTTGATGTGCTCCTTGTGCTCGACGCCGAACCGCTGCTCCTCGTCGACCACCACGAGGCCGAGGTCCTTCCAGCGCACACCGGTCTGCAACAGCCGGTGGGTGCCAACCACGATGTCGACGCCGCCATCGGCCATTCCCTCCAGCACGGCGCGGGCCTCGGCGGGATCGGTGAAGCGGGACAGGCCCTTCACGGTGATCGGGAAGCCCGCCACCCGCTCGGTGAAGGTCTGCAAATGCTGCTGCGCCAGCAGCGTGGTCGGCACCAGCACGACGACCTGTTTGCCGTCCTGCACCGCCTTGAACGCCGCGCGCACGGCGATCTCGGTCTTGCCGTAGCCGACGTCGCCGCAGACCACCCGGTCCATCGGGACCGGCTTCTCCATGTCCGCCTTCACCTCGGCGATGGCGGTCATCTGGTCGACGGTCTCGGTGAACGCGAACGCGTCCTCCATCTCCTGCTGCCACGGTGTGTCCGCCCCGAACGCGTGGCCTGGCGCGGCCTGCCGCGCGGCATACAGCTGCACCAGCTCGCCCGCGATCTCGCGAACGGCCTTGCGCGCCTTCCGTTTCGTATTGGCCCAGTCGGAACCGCCGAGCTTGGACAGGCTCGGCATCTCACCGCCGACATAGCGGGATAGCTGGTCGAGGGATTCCATCGGGACGAACAACCGGTCGCCGGGCTGGCCGCGCTTGCTCGGCGCGTACTCGATCACCAGGTACTCGCGGCGGGCGCCGCCGACCGTGCGCTCGATCATCTCGACGAACTTGCCGATGCCGTGCTGGTCGTGCACCACCATGTCGCCCGCGCTCAGCGCGAGCGGGTCGACCTGGTTGCGGCGTTTGGCGGGCATCCGCTTGGCTTCGGTCGGCGCGGTGACCCGGTTGCCGGTGAGGTCGGACTCGGCGACGACCACCAACCCGGCGTTCTCGAACACCAGGCCGTCGTGCAGCGAACCGCACAGCACGCCGACCACGCCTTCGTTCGGCTCCGCGCCCGTCTCCAGCGCGGCGGCGGGGACATCGGCGTCGGCCAGCCGTTCCAGAATGCGCTGCGCCGTACCGTGGCCCGCGACGACCACAACCGCCTTGCCGCCGGTGGACACATGTGCGCGCAACGAGGCGAATAGGGTCGCCACCAGCTCGTCGGACCCGCGCGCGGCCGGGCCGGGCAGCACCGGCAGCACCACCTCGGACGAGTCGCCGGACGCGAGCGGGCTCAGCGTCCACCACGGCAGGCCCTCCTGGTCGGCGCTGGCATGGATCTCCGGCAGCGGGCGGTAGGCCGAAGCGGCGAGATCGAGGCCGTGCCCGCCGAGCGGGGCGGCGCCGCCGAACGATGCCGCCGTCCAGGATGCCTCCAGGAATTCCTCGCCGGTGCGCACCAGGTCAGCCGCGCGGGTGCGGATCTTCTCCGGATCGCACAGCAGCACGTGCGTGCCCTCGGGCAGCACTTCGGTGAGCAAGCGCAGGTCCCCGGGTTGCAGCACCGGCAGCAACGCCTCCATGCCGTCCACCGGCACGCCGCCCGCCAGTTTCTCCAGCATCTCCACCAGCGCCGCGTCGGCCGCATTGGCGACGGCCACCTCGGCGGCGCGCTCGCGAACGGCGTCGGTGAGCAGCAGTTCGCGGCACGGCGGCGCGACGACCACGTCCACCGTGACATCCGGCAGCGAGCGCTGGTCGGCGACGGCGAACGGCCGCAGCTCGGTGATCTCGTCGCCCCAGAACTCCACGCGCACCGGATGGTCCGCGGTGGGCGGGAAGACGTCCAGGATGCCGCCGCGCACCGCGAACTCGCCGCGCTTGCCCACCATGTCGACCCGCGTGTAGGCGAATTCCACCAGCCGCGTGAGCAATTCCTCGAAGTCGAGCTCGACGCCGACGCGCAGCACGACCGGCTCGATATCGCCGAGCCCGCCCGCCATCGGCTGCATCAGCGACCGCACCGTGGTCACCACCACCCGCAGCGGCGCGGGGAAATGCGGATCGTCCGGATGCGCGATCCGGCGCAACACCTCCAACCTGCGGCCCACGGTGTCCGCACCGGGCGAGAGCCGCTCGTGCGGCAGCGTCTCCCAGGACGGGAACTGCGCGACCGCCGGACCGAGCATCTCCTCCAGCTCGAGGGTCAGATCGTCGGCCTCGCGTCCCGTCGCGGTGACCACCACCAGCGGTTTGCTCGCCGCGATGGTCGCGGCGACGAACGGCCGTACCGCCGAGGGCGCCACCAACTCGACCGACGAGGTGCCGATCAGCTCCGCGACGGTCCGTAGCGAGGTATCGGCACCGGCCGCGGCGGCCAGTCCCGCCAACGGCGGGCGGTGGGTGGACATCGACGACTCCTGAGCGCAGACGGGCGGTTCGAGCAGCCAACCGAGTCTAGTAAGCGTCTGTGTCCGGCCCTCTTGTGGCTCCGTGTGGAGCCCGCGGCGAAGCCGCCGCCAACGTCACGGCACGTAGCGCCGCAACCGCCTGGCCGCGAATTCCCTGAAATACGAGAGCTTTTCGGGCGGCACGATGGCGGGGAGCAGGAAGTACCACGCGCGCTCCATCCGCACCGCCATCTGGTCGATCGATTCCGTGCCGACCGCGATGATGTGCACGCCGGCGGCCATCTCCTGCAAGAGCAGGCCGATGACCTCGGCATCCAGATCGGGGAGCAGGTCGCCCTGGGCGATCGCCCGTTCGGCGAGCAGCCGGTAGGTGTCGCCCCAGGTCTTGGCGATGTTGTCGCCCTGAGCGCCCCGGTAGTCGCCGATCTGGTGGGTCAGCTTGAGCATCGCGCCGACCATCGGATCGTTCATCGATAGATCGGCGACGACATAGGTGATCCCGATGCACGCTTCCAACGCGGGCACCCGGGGATCGAAGAAGCCCTGACACGAGCTGATGAGTCTCTCGTTGCCCTGGTCGACCACGGCGCGGGCCAGCTCTTCCTTCGAGCCGAAGTGAAAATACAAGGCGCCCTTGGTCACATTGGACTGCGCGATGATCTCACTCAGGCTCGCGTTCGCATATCCCAAGCGCAGAAAAACATCGGCAGCGCCTGCCAGGACGGAATCGCGGGTGATCTCCGCGCGCGCTTGCCTAGCCATCAGATCCGCCTGTCATCCCAAAACCAGCCATCCTGAAGTAGACCGACATCCCGAAGTTGACCGACTTACCGCCCGAACAGCACCCAGAGGATGGGTGAACGGTACCACCAGGAGCGCGCCCAGCAGCCAATTCGAGCATTCGGCCAGACCTACCGCGCAATTCGCTGGTTAACAATCCGGGTCACTCCCCGGCCTCCGCACGCCATTCCGAGCTCAGTTGCGGATCGGCCTCGAGATGGCTCAGCCCGTTCCAGCACAGGTTCACCAGATGCGCCGCCACCACCTCTTTCGACGGTTTTCGTTCGTCCAGCCACCAGGTCGCGGCGGTGGCGACCTGGCCGACGAGCGCCTGCGCGTACAGCGGGGACAGGCTGGCGTCGAACCCGCGCCGCTCGAAATCGCCCGCCAGGATGTGCGCCACCTGATTGACCGCCTCGTTGAGCAAACTGGAGTATCTGCCTTCGGCGGCGGCGGCGGGCTGATCACGCACCAGAATTCGAAACCCGTCGGTCCGTTCTTCGATGTAGGTCAGCAGCGCCAGCGCGACCTTTTCCAGCCGGATCCGGGATCGGTTCTGCGTGAGCGAGGACGTGATCATGTCCAGCAGCATCGACATCTCGCGATCGACGACGACCGCGTACAAGCCCTCTTTGCCGCCGAAGTGTTCGTACACCACGGGTTTGGAGACCTGGGCGCGTTGCGCGATCTCCTCGATCGAGGTCGCGTCGTACCCCCGTTCGGCGAACAGCGCGCGTCCGATCTCGATCAACTGCTGGCGCCGCTGGGTGCCGGTCATGCGCGGCCGGGACACTCGATGCGGCTCACCCGAAGACACTGACACTGTCTCATCCGCCTCTCCGGATCTTAAGGCCGTACAAGTTGGGTGGCGCAGGATTTCCGTTCCGGCCCTGCGTCGGGTGCCACCGGGCTCTGGGCCGGTGAGTTACCCATGTTCGTACGAAACCAGCCGTCACGTCGGGAAGCCTCCGACGCACGACACCGATGTTCGGATACAACTTTTCCAGACCGCTCGGCAACGCCCCCGATCGACCCTCGATCACCGCCCACCCATCATTCGCACCCGGCCCCCGGACACGGGCAACTCGCCGTGTACAGACGTCCGGCGTCGGACCCGAGCGCAAATCCAGCGCTTCCCGACTCGTACGGCCCGAAGACGCGGACGGCGGCCGGGCCAACAATTCGCGGGGAGGCGGGAGAGTATGCGAGGATTCATCCCGTGCCGTGGCACAGCGGCGGGGGTTTACCGAACCGCCGGTGTGGCAATCCGCCGTGGTGTAATGGCAGCACATCTGATTTTGGTTCAGAGAGTTCAGGTTCGAGTCCTGGCGGCGGAGCTCGAGAGCACGAACGACTATCGTTGGCCCGCACATCGCTGACCAAGCACGACGACAGCCCAGCACGAGGACAGGCAGCCGAGGGAGATCCATGCCACAGCAGACCGCCGTCGTCGTTCTCGCAGCCGGTGCCGGAACGCGAATGCGGTCGAAGACCCCCAAGGTACTGCATTCGCTGGCCGGTCGGAGCATGCTCGCGCACGCGCTGCATGCGGCGAACGAGATCGACCCCGCATACCTCATCACCGTGGTGGGCCACGACCGTGAACAAGTCGGCGCGGCGGTGACCGCGGTGGCCGACGATCTGGGCCGCGAGATCACCCCCGCCGTGCAGGAGGAACAACTCGGCACGGGGCACGCGGTGCAGTGCGCACTGGCCGCCCTGCCGGTCGGCTTCACCGGCGACGTCCTGGTCACCTCCGCCGACGTGCCGCTGCTGGACGGGCACACGCTCGCCGCGCTGCTCGACGAGCACCGCAGCTACGCCGAGCGCCCCGCGGTCACGGTGCTGACCTTCGTTCCCGAGGACCCGAACGGCTACGGCCGGATCGTGCGCGACGCGGACGGCCAGCTGGCCGAGATCGTCGAGCACGCCGACGCCACCCCGGAGCAGACCGCGATCGCCGAGGTCAACTCCGGCGTGTACGCGTTCGACGCCGCGGTGCTGCGCACCATGATCAGCAGGCTTTCCACCGCCAACGCCCAGCACGAGCTGTATCTGACCGACGTGCTGCGCCTTGCCCGCGAGGCCGGTCACCCGGTGCACGGCGCCCGGTTGGTCGACGCGGCCAAGGTCACCGGGGTGAACGACCGGGTGCAGCTGGCCGCGGCCGCGCACACGCTCAACCGGTACATCCTGGAGCGCCACATGCGCGCGGGTGTCACGATCATGGACCCCGCCTCCACCTGGGTCGACGCCGGCGTGCGGATCGGCAGGGACGCGGTGCTGCGCCCAGGCGTGCAGCTGCTCGGCAACACGGTCATCGGCGAGGACGCCGAGGTCGGCCCGGACAGCACGCTCACCGACGTCGTGGTCGGCGACGGGGCCAAGGTGGTCCGCACCCACGGTGACGGCGCGACCATCGGACCGAACGCGACGATCGGACCGTTCAGCTACTTGCGCCCCGGCACGGTGGTCGGCGACACGGGCAAGCTCGGCGCCTTCGTGGAGACCAAGAACGCCTCGATCGGCGCGCACTCCAAGGTGCCGCATCTGACCTACGTCGGCGACGCCACCATCGGCGAGCACAGCAACATCGGCGCGTCCAGCGTTTTCGTCAACTACGACGGGGTGAGCAAGCACCACACCGTGGTCGGCTCGCACGTGCGCACCGGCAGCGACACGATGTTCGTCGCGCCCGTGACCGTGGGTGACGGCGCCTATACGGCGGCGGGTACTGTACTGCGCAGAAACGTTCCGCCCGGAGCTCTCGCGGTGTCCGGTGGACCGCAGAAGAACATCGAGGGCTGGGTGCAGCGACACCGTCCAGGGACGGACGCGGCGCGCGCGGCGGCGGAAGCCATCGCGGCCAAAGAGATGTCGGGTCAGGCAATCGAGCAAAAGGATGGCAAGTAGCAGTGACCGCGTCATGGATCGACAACCAGAAGAACCTGATGCTCTTCTCGGGACGCGCTCATCCTGAGCTGGCCGAGCAGGTCGCCAAGGAACTCGACGTCCACGTCACGCCGCAGGTCGCGCGCGACTTCGCCAATGGCGAGATCTTCGTCCGTTTCGAGGAGTCGGTCCGCGGATCCGACGCCTTCGTCCTGCAGAGCTTCCCCGCGCCGCTGAACCAGTGGCTGATGGAGCAGCTCATCATGATCGATGCGCTCAAGCGCGGCTCGGCCAAGCGGATCACCGCGGTGCTGCCGTTCTACCCGTACGCCCGCCAGGACAAGAAGCACCGCGGCCGCGAGCCGATCTCGGCCCGGCTGGTCGCCGATCTGCTGAAGACCGCGGGCGCGGACCGGATCATCACCGTCGACCTGCACACCGACCAGATCCAGGGCTTCTTCGACGGCCCGGTCGACCACATGCACGCCCAGCTGCAGCTGGCGGAGTACATCCGGACCAACTACAGCCTCGAGCACATCACCGTGGTCTCCCCCGACTCCGGCCGCGTGCGCGTCGCCGAGAAGTGGGCCGACTCGCTGGGCGGCTCGCCGCTGGCGTTCATCCACAAGACCCGCGACCCGCTGGTGCCCAACCAGGTGAAGTCCAACCGCGTGGTCGGCGAGGTCGAGGGCCGTACCTGCATCCTGATCGACGACATGATCGACACCGGTGGCACCATCGCGGGCGCGGTCAAGGTGCTCAAGGCGGCCGGTGCCGGTGACGTGGTGATCGCCGCGACCCACGGCGTGCTGAGCCCGCCCGCCGCCGAGCGCCTCGCCACCTGCGGCGCCAAGGAGGTCGTGGTGACGAACACCCTGCCGATCAGCGAGGAGAAGAAATTCCCGCAGCTGACCGTGCTGTCCATCGCGCCGCTGCTGGCCCGCACCATCCGCGAGGTCTTCGAGAACGGCTCCGTCACGGGCCTTTTCAACGGCAACGCGTAGGAATACTTCGCGAAACGGCGGCTCGGACTCCGGTCCGGGCCGCCGTTTTCGTGCGCGCATCCCCGTTAATCGTGGCGATCGACGGGGATACTGGGGGTATGGACCGTGACCCGTTGGAAACCGAGATGGGGGACGACGACCAGGAGTACGAGATCCGCGAGTACCAGCGCAACATCGAGGATCCGCCCGACGATCTGACCCTCCGCTACCACGAGAACGAGGACGACGGCAGGCTCGGCATCGGTGACGAGCTCGACCAGGAGTGGACGCAAAGCAACGGCCGCGCCGAGGAGCACGAGGCCGACGACCGATCCGCCGAGGTGGCCGCGATCGAGATCGTCAGCGACGAAGACCTCTGACACATGCCCGGCCCAGCGCGCCACACCGGCGCAATCGGGTATGACGGCGAGTTCGCCGTGGTAGGCATAGGTGGTGTGACCGGGACGATACGAGGAGGGTGCGATGAGCACGCCGAAGGATCCGGAACCCACCGACGACGCCCAGCGCGCGGCGTCGTCGCAGCACACCGGGGACGCGACCGGCGGCGAACCCGCGCAGCAGCCGACCGGCAATACTCCGGCGTCGGCGTCAGGCAACGAATCAGCCGAAAAAGAACCTGAGCCCGCCGAGCCGCAACCTGAAGGCGAGCCGGGGACGACGGAAGCCCAGGCCCCTGGAGAATGGTGGCATCCCACCGGCACGCCGCCCGCCGGGCCGTTGGGTGGGCAGTGGGGTGCGGAACCCAGCGGTCAGCCCGCCGAGCCGCAGCCATGGGGCGCCAACGGCGAGACCGGTCAGCAATCGTGGGGTGCGGAACCCGCCTCTCCGGGCCAGCCGCCGGAAACCCCGTTGTCCGGATCGGCACCGCAACCCCCGGCCGACGAGTCGACGAAGCGGTTCTCGCCGGATGATCAAGCGCGGTACGGGTCGGGCGATCAACCGCAGTACCCGCCCGGCGAGCAGCCGCAGTACCCGGCCGGCGAACGACCGCAGTACCCGCCCGGTGAGCAGCCGCAGCAGCCTCTGGGCCAGCAGCCGCCGTACCCCTCGGCCGGGCAGCCGCCGTACCCCTCCGCCGAGCAGCCGCCGTACCCCTCGCGGGAGCAGCCACCGTATCCTCCGGCCGGGCAGCCATATCCGCCGAGCGGTCCAACCCAGTACCCGCCGGGCGGAGCGTACGACTATCCGCCCGGAGGACCGCAGCCGCCGCAATACGGCTATCCGTCCTACCCGCAGCAGGGATACGAACCCTATGCCACCCCGCCCCGGCAGACGGGTAGCCAGGTGTACTCGATCATCGGATTCGTCTGCGCGGTGACGGCGGTGCTGTTCTGCCCGATCCTCTTCGGCCCGGCCGGGATCGTGCTGGGCGTGATCGGGCACAACAAGGGCGAATCGCTCGGTAAGTGGGCCGCGATCGCGTCGGGCGTCGGAATGGTGATCGGCTTCGTCGTCGGGTTCGTCGTGTTCGGCGGAGACCTGACGACGTAGATTTCCGGTATGCGTCGATTCGGTGTAGCCCGGTTGGCAGGCTCGCGTTTCTCCGGAAACCGGACCGCTGCGGTAGAGGCACGATCATGACCCGATTCGCGGGCTTCCCGCTGGCTGGACTGGACTTCTACGAAGATCTCGAGGCCGACAACTCCAAGGCTTTCTGGACGGCGAACAAAGAGATCTACGACCGCGCGGTGAAAAAGCCGATGACCGCGCTGGTCACCGAACTGGAGCCGGCGTTCGGGTCGGCCAAGATCTTCCGGCCCTATCGGGACGTGCGGTTCGCCAAGGACAAGTCACCGTACAAGACCGCCCAGGGCGCCGTGGTGCGCGCCGCGCCGGGCGTCGGCTGGTACGTCCAGATCAACGCCGGCGGCTTGTTCGTCGGCGGCGGCTTCTACCAGGGTTCTCCCGACCAGCTCGCGCAGTTGCGCGCCACCATCGACGACGACGTGCGCGGACCCGAGCTGGTGGCGATTCTCGCGAAACTGGCCGCGGCGGGCTTCACCATCGGCGGCGAGCAGCTGAAGACCAAGCCGAAGGGCTACGACGCCGACCATCCGCGCATTGATCTGCTCCGGCACAAATCCCTCACCTGTGGAAAGGAGTTCGGGGCGCCCGCCTGGCTGGAGACGCCGCGCGCGGCGAAGGAGGTCCGTGCCGCCTGGGAGACGATGCGGCCGCTGATCGAATGGCTGGCCGCGGTGGTCGGCGGCGCACCGTCGTAGTTCCGCCGCCGGCCATACGACGACGGTTCTGGTCTGCGCCTGTGCCCACCGCTCCTGTCGCGCCTAGCAGGGCTCATTTTCGGGCGTGGTCGTCGAGGATCCGGGTGAGTAGGTCGACCAGCTGGCGACGCTGGTCTCCCGAAAGGGCGGCGACCAGTTCGTCTTGGGCACGGTCGATCCTACGGTCCAACTCTTCGAGGTGATCGGTGCCCGGGTCCGTAATAGTGACGACATTGCGGCGGCGGTCGCCGGGGTCGGGGCTGCGATCGATCAGACCACGCTCGGCCAGGTCATTGAGCGCGGCAACGATATCGCTGCGATCGATGCGGGTGCGGCGGCCGAGATCCGCCTGACTGGCGGGACCGAACTCACGCAGGGTGACGAGCAGTGCGTAATGATGCCGACGTAACCCGGTATCGGCAAGGGCACGCTCGGTGGCGCGATCAGCCAGTACAGCGACCTGGGTGACCAGCCGGGTCGGCAATACCCGCAATCTGCTCGCCGCGCCGTCATGCGCAATCTTCATGCGGCCAATCTACCAATACTTGTTGGTGTCACCCACAACTGTTAACGTTGGTTGCTCCCATGTTGGAGGTAAGTTCCGCCACGGGAACCCTGCCGTCCTGATCCGATCACACCACTCCTGCCGACGCGACTACGTCGCTTCCCGCGGCCGCGGTCGTTCCTGCCGGAGGCTCCGGGCCGGCTGCCGTAGCCGGGCCCGCGACATCGTGCTCTGGACGTCGCGGGCGAGACGCCGCCCAGGTCACGACACGAGCGACCCTGCACCGGCGTGATCAGCGGCGTTCGGCGAGCACCAGTGCGAACCGCTCATCCGGATCGGTCCACACGTTCCGCGTGGCGAAGCCCGCGGCGGCGAGCTCGGCGTCGAGGCGCTCGACGCGGAACTTCGCCGAGATCTCGGTCCGCAGCTGCTCGCCGCGGGCGAAGCGGACGGTGAGATCGAGGTCGGCGACCGTGACGGTCATGTCCTCGCTCGCCTCCAGCCGCATCTCGATCCACTCCCGCGCCGGATCCCAGACCGCGACGTGGCGGAACTTCTCCGGCGCGAAGTCGGCGCGCAGGCGAGAGTTCAGCACGTGCAACACGTTGCGGTTGAACTCGGCGGTGACGCCCGCCGCGTCGTCGTAGGCGGGCACCAGCACCGCGGGGTCGATGACCAGCCCGGCGCCGAGCAGCACATGTTCGCCGGGTTCGAGCACGTCGTGGATCCTGCCCAGGAACTCGGCGCGTTCCTCGGGGACCAGATTGCCGATGGTGCCGCCGAGGAAGGCGATCATCCTGCGGCCACCGCGCGGCAGATTCTGCAGCGTGTCGGTGAAATCGCTGACCACACCGTGCACGGCGAGCCCGGGGAACTCGGCCGCGACGTCGTCCGCCGTTGCCCGCAGCGCCGCCGAGGAAACATCCTGCGGCACATAAGTCTTCAGCGGTCCCTGCGCGCTCAGCGCGGTGAGCAGTAGCCGGGTCTTGGCCGCCGAACCCGCACCGAGCTCGACGAGCACCTCGGCCTGCGCGGCGCGGGCGATCGCATCGACCACTCGCTCCAGTAGCGCGCGCTCGGTGCGCGTCGGGTAGTACTCGGGCAGCTCGGTGATCTGCTCGAACAGCTCGCTGCCCCTGGCGTCGTAGAACCATTTGGGCGGCAGCCACTTGGGGTCCGCGGTCAGTCCCAACCGGGCGTCCGCGCGCAACGCGGCGGTCAGGTCGTCGTCGGTGAGATGGATGTCCAGGGTCGCTGCGGTCATGGCACGGGCCTTTCGGGTCAGAGGAGGGCGTCGACGGACAGCGCACCGGGCCTTGCGGTCACCAGGCTGCGGTCCGGGATCGACTGCCAGCGGGGGTCGTCGTCGAACGGTTCGGAGGACAGGATCGCGAAGCTGTCGGTGACCAGCGCCGACAACGAATGGTGGCAGGTGGTCGCCCACAGCTGCGCACCGTCGCAGAGCAGGAAATTCAGGCGAGCCTCTGGTGCTCGGTCGAGAATCGCGGAAACGAGCAGCCGCAACGCCGCCGGGGCCGCGGACCACTCGCCGTCCGGCGAGGTGGTGGCCAGCAGATCGCACAGCAGCACCCACAGCGTGGCGGTGTCGGTGGCGGACTCCGCCTCCAGCAGCCGCGCCGCGGTGAACAGTTCCTCGGCGCCGAGTTCGGCCGCGATGAGCGCGAACTCGGCGGCCACCGCGGTCAGGGTCCGGCGCCAGTCCGGAACGACGCCGTTGTGGCTGAAGGCCCAGCGGTCCCGGGTGAACGGCGCGCACGCGGAGCGCTCCACCGGCATGCCGACCGTCGCCGACCGCACCGCGCCGAGCATCGCGGAGGATTCCAGCTGCGGCAGCACTTCCTCCACCGCCGGATCGGTCCAGATCGGCGCGGCGTTGCGGTACCGGCTGACGGTGACCACGTCTTGCGCGGTGTGCCACCACGCGACACCGAAGCCGTCGGCGTTGATGGTGCCGCCGCGGCGCATGTCCTTCGGAGCCCACGACTGGGTGCGCAGCGAATGCGATCCGAGGGTGAGCATCTCGCCGACGCGCACCGGAGGGCCGATATAGCCCAGATGTCTACACATATTCGCCCGCCGCTTGGTCGCTCACGACTCCGCCTCGCTGACGCTCGGCTCCGCCGTGCGCGACGGCGCGCTGTGCTTTCGGTTCACTCGCTGCCGCTCACTCACGACTCCGCCTCGCCGGCGCTCGGCTTCGCCGTGCGCGACGGCGCGCTGTGCCTTCGGTTCACTCGCCTTCCCCCGGTCGCAGATCGCGCGCCAAGCGGAAACCGGCGAAGATCTGGCGACGAATGGGATGGTCCCAGTTGCGGAAGGTGCCGCGGCAGGCGACCGGATCGGTGCCGAAGGAACCGCCGCGCAGCACGCGGTAGTCGCCGCCGAAGAACACTTCGGAGTACTCCCGGTACGGGAAGGCGCGGAAGCCCGGGTAGGCCTCGAAGCCGGACGCGGTCCATTCCCAGACGTCACCGATCAGCTGGTGCACGCCCGCGGGAGACGCGCCGGCCGGATACGCGCCGACCTCGGCGGGTTCCAGATGACGCTGCCCCAGATTCGCGGTGGTGACGTCGGGATCGTCATCGCCCCAAGGGAAGCGGCGGGAGGCGCCGGTCACCGGGTCGAACCTGGCCGCCTTCTCCCATTCGGCTTCGGTGGGCAGCCGCTTGCCCGCCCAGTTCGCATAGGCCTCTGCCTCGAACCAGCACACGTGCGCGACGGGCTGCTGCGGCCGCAGCGGCGTCATCACCCCGAACACCCGCCGCCACCAGTGCCCGGACGGATCGCGCTCCCAGAACTGCGGCGCGACCAGCCCCGCCTGGATCCGGTGCGCCCAGCCGCGCTCGGACCACAGTTCGGGGCGCTCGTAGCCGCCGTCGTCGACGAAGGCGAGGTACTGCTCGTTGGTCACCGGCGCGGCATCGATCGCGAAGCCGGGCACCCACACCTGATGGGCGGGGCGCTCGTTGTCCAGCGCCCAAGCGTCGGTCGAAGTACCCATGGTGAACTCGCCCGCGGGGATGACGATGTCCCCGCCGACGGTCGCCGAGGCGGTCGGCGCGGCGGACGCGGAGAGCACGGCGGCTCCGGCGCGCAACTGGTGGGTGGCGAGCATGGTTTCGTCGTGCTGCTGCTCGTGCTGGGCGATCATGCCGAACGCGAAACCGCCGTCGATCAGTGGCCTGCCTCGTAAATCGCTGCGCTCCAGGACATCCAAGACCTTGTCGCGCACCGTGCCGACGTAGCCGCGGGCCTGCGTGGGGTCGAGCAGCGGCAGCGCGGGCCGGTTGGCGCGGGTGTGTTTGAAAGCGTCGTAGAGCTCGTCGATGTCGGCGCGTACCGGCTCGCGGCCGCCGACGTCGCGAACGAGCCACAGTTCTTCCTGATTGCCGATGTGCGCGAGATCCCAGACCAAGGGGCTCATCAAGCGCGAATGCTGGGCCACCAGTTCGGCTTCGTCGACACAGTCGGTGAGAGTGAGGGTGCGCTGCCGTGCGCGCGTGAGAACGTCGGCGATCCGGTCGCGGAGCTGTTCGGTGCCGGAATGGTCGGTCGGGGCTGGGTGCGAAGTAGTCACGGGAAACATCTCCGGGATTCGTGCTGATCGGCGTCGTCGCGGCCGCGAGACCCTCTGCGGCCATGGGCGATTCGGCCCTTGCTGGACTGGTCGACCGGTGCGCGGTCGACGATGCGCGGTAGGCGGGTCATCACGGGGCGGCTCGCGGTGCGCGGCCGGCCACGCGCGACGGGTGCGTTGTCACGGGGCGCCTCCCGGAGGCTGTGCGCCGACCCTGTTCTCGGCGTCGTCCTCGATCGGAGTGCGACCGCCGCGACATCGCTCGGCGGCAGACTCGACGGCACGGGCCGCCTGTTCGGTCGTGGCGTGCGCGGCCGCGAGTCGCAGCAGCGCGACCGCGGCCGTCCGGATGTCCGGGTCGGCCAACCCGGAGCGGGCGGCGTCGATCCAGCGATCGGCCAGCGGCGCGGCGATCGATGTCGCTTCCGCGACCACCGCCGGGCTCGACAGCAGCGCGTCGATGACGTGCACCGGGATGATCCAGTCGTCGCCCGGCTGGGCGTCGATGTAGCGGACCTCCAGATGGCCCGAGGCGCGCACCGGCGGGAACAGCGTGGTCAGGTGATAGTCCAGGTCGCCGATATCGGGACGGCGGCCGACTTCGTCGTCCAGCGCGCCGGACAGCCAGTCGGCGAAGGTCGCGCCGGGCGGCGCGGACCATCCACGCTGGTGGCCGTTACCGGGTGCGGCACTGTCGTCGGGCCGGCGCACGCACAGCAGCGGTACGTCCAGCGCCCATTTCCCGTAGGCGGCCACCGGGTCGGCCCAGTCCAGCACCGGTGGGCGGGTTCGGGGGTTGTCCAGGCGGAGCCACGCCCGCATGCGCTGCGACGCCCATGCTCCGGGCGGCGCGCCGCGCAGGACGGGCGAACAGGCGAAAGCGGCGAGCACGGCGGGACCAATCGCGTACAGCGCGGTCCAGCGCGCGGTTACCTCCGCGCGGTCGGCGCCTGCGTCGACGCTGACCTGGGTGGCGGCGGTATTGCACATCATCAGCTTGCCGAACGGTCCGATGCCGCCGAACGATCGCTCCATCGCGCGGTAGCGCGGCAGCTGGAGCAGGCGTTTGGGGCGGCGGTCCGCATCGGCGGCGAGCGCGACGGGCCGGATGGACCTGGATTCGAGAAGTTCCCGCAACAGGCGGGCATCCTCGCGCAGCTGGTCGCACAGCTGCGCGGCGGTGCCGTAGGGGGCACTGGAGAGTTCGATCTGACCACCGGGTTCGAGTGTGACCCGGCTGCCCCCCGGCAGAGCGAGCGCCGGTGAATCAGGGGCGATGGACCGTGGCGCGTAGGGTCCGAGAGCATCCGCCAGGGCAGTCAGCTGCGGACGCGGAGCGGCCGAAGGGCCGGACGCCGAACACTCACCCTGCACCGTGAGCCACTCCAGTTCGGCGCCGATCAGAGCGGGTGGTCCCAGCTTGAAGCAGACACCGCCGATATACGCCTCCGCCGCCGCGCGGGAAGACAATTCCCCCTGCTCGGCGGCACAACCGGCCGCCTGAGGACTCTCGAGCGTGACCGCCATGCCAACCTCCATCGGACGTCCCGGATGTAGTCCGCTGCTCTTCGTTTATCGCCGCGCGCCGGAAGTCGTGTTCCACTCCTGGGCCGACTTTCGCACGCGGCGGTCCATCCAGCGTAGCCACGGCGACCGACAAGAAACCGACATGAAGCCGAACAATCGACCCGTTAAGGTCGGCTGCATGCTGGATGACGATCGTGTACGAGCCGACACTCCCGGATGCGCGCCCGGGCCCGGACCCGGTCCTGTTTTCCTCGACAGCGCCGGGTCGTCGCTACCGCCGCGGGTCGTCACCGACACCGTCGTCGCGCATCTGCGGCGCGAAGCCGAGGTCGGCGGCTACCGCGCCGCGAACGAGCGGCTCGACGATCTCGCCGACGTCAAGACCGCGATCGGCGCGCTGATCGGCGCCGATCCGGCGAGCATCGCGCTCAGCGACAGCGCCACCCGGTCTTGGGCGGATTTCTTCTACTCGGTCCCGCTGTCCCCCGGCGATCGCATCTTGGTCTCCGAGGCCGACTACGCCAGCAACGCCATCGCCGCGCTACAGCGGGCCCGCGCCACCGGGGCAACTGTCGAGACAATCCCCAGCGACAGCAGCGGGCAGATCGATCTCGACGCGCTGGGCGCGCAGGTCGACGAACGGGTCAAGCTGGTCTCGGTCCTGCACGTGCCCACCAACGGCGGCTTGGTGAACCCGGCCGCCGAGGCGACCCGGATCGCCCACTCGGTCGGCGCGCTGGTGCTGCTGGACGCCTGCCAGTCCGCTGGACAGCTGCCCCTGGACGTGGCCGAGCTCGGCGTCGACGCGCTGTCGGCGACCGGCCGCAAGTGGCTGCGCGGCCCGCGCGGCACCGGGTTCCTCTATGTGCGACCGGAATTGGCGCGGTCCATGGAACCCGAGCGGCTCGACCTGCACAGCGCCGAATGGACCGGCCCGAGCGACTACCGGCTCGCGCCCGACGCCAGCCGCTTCGAGTTCTGGGAGTGCGACGTCGCGGGGCGGCTCGGCCTGGGCGCCGCCGTGCGGTACCTGCTCGACCTCGGTCCGGAGGACGTCTACGCCGGGATCGCCGCCCGCGCCGAGCACCTGCGCAAAGCACTGCCCGAGATTCCCGGTGTGACGGTGCGCGACCTCGGCATCCGGCACAGCGGCATCGTCTCGTTCACCGTCGACGGCGTCGACTCCGTCCAGGTGCGCGACCGGCTGCTGGCGCAGGACATCACCGTCACGGTCAGCCACGCGAGTTCCACGCTGCTCGACATGACCGGCCGTGGCCTGCCGTCGGTCGTGCGCGCCTCGCCACACTGCTTCGTCGGTTTCGACGAGCTCGACCGATTCGTCGCCGCGGTGGCCGAGATCCGGGCCTGAGCCACCGGCGAGCTGATGCGCGAGCTGGCCACACGCTCGGGCCGACGCTATGTCGATCGCTGCGCGGCAACCTTCCAGACAGCCTCTTCGCGTCCCTGACCTGCGCCCCTGGAAATGGGGTTAACGCTGCGTCACTATGGCGTGATAGTTGGGGGAGGCCGGTTCCCGGCGACGGTTGGTGCAGAGGAGTTGGGCTTTTGAGCAGGTTCACCGACGAGATGTATGCCACGGCGCGGACCTCCGAGCGGGGTCTGGTTACCGGCGAGCCGGCTGCTCCGATGCGGCGTACCTGGGCGGAAATCCATCGAATCGCCCGGCGGATGGCGGGCGGGCTGGCCGAGGCGGGCATCGGGCACGGCGACGCCGTCGGGGTGCTGGCGGGCATGCCGGTCGATATCGCCCCGGCTTGCCAGGCCATCTGGATGCGCGGCGCGTCGATCACCATGCTGCATCAACCCACCCCGCGCACCGATCTGGTGATCTGGGCCCGGGACACCGAGACCGTGCTGACCATGATCGAGGCGCGCGCGGTCGTGCTCGGCGCGCCGTTCGAGGCGGCCGAGCCGCTGCTGCGCGAACGCGGCATCACCGTGGTGCGCATCGACCAGCTGCCCGAAGGCCCCGACATCGACCCGGTGCCCACCGGCGAGGACGATATCGCGCTGCAGCAGTTGACCTCCGGCTCCACCGGGTCGCCCAAGGCGGTGCGGATCACGCACGCGAACTTCTTCGTCAACGCCTATGCGATGTTCGACCGGGTGAAGTTCCAGCTCGACGGCGACGTGATGGTCAGCTGGCTGCCACTGTTCCACGACATGGGCATGGTCGGATTCCTCAGCGTGCCTATGCAATTCGGTGCCGAAGTGGTGTGCGTGACGCCGCTGGACTTCCTGACCAGGCCACTGCTGTGGGCGGAGCTGATCAGCAAGTATCGCGGAACCGTCACCGCGGCACCCAATTTCGCGTACTCGCTGCTGGCCCGCAGGCTGCGGCAGGCCGACGACGGCGCGTTCGACCTGAGCAGCGTGCGCTACATGTGGAACGGCGCGGAACCGGTGGACCCGGACACCATGGACGCCTTGGCCGCGGCCGGAAAACGCTTCGGGCTCAACCCGATGGCGCTCACCCCGGTCTACGGCATGGCCGAGACCACCCTCGCCGTCTCGGTCCCGGACCCCGGCCACGGCCAGGTGCTCGACGTGATCGACGCCGATCTGCTCGAGGCGCTGGGCAAGGCGGTGCCGGTGCCGGAAGAGCACGGGCACCCGGCCAACATCCGCAGGCTGCCGACGCTGGGCTACCTGGTCGACAACTTGGAGGGCCGGGTCGTCGACAGCGAACGCCAGCCGCTGCCGCCCCGGTCGGTGGGTGTCATCGAATTGCGTGGCCCCGCAGTAACTTCGGGCTACGTGACGATGGACGGATTCCGCCCCGCCCAGGACGCCGACGGCTGGCTGGACACCGGCGATATCGGCTACTTCACCGATGAGGGCCTGATCGTGGTGTGCGGCCGGATCAAGGACGTGATCATCATGGGCGGCCGCAACATCTATCCCACCGACATCGAGCGCGCGGCGACCAGCGTGCCCGGCGTCCGGGCAGGCAACGCGGTCGCGGTGCGCTTGGACGCGGGCCAGAAGCGCGAGACCTTCGCCGTGGTAGTGGAGAGCAACAGCCACCAGAACCCCGAGGAAGTCAAGCGCATCCAGCACGAGATCGTGCACGCGGTCTTCACGGAGGTGGGCGTGCGACCACGCACCGTCGCGGTGCTCGGCCCCGGCGCACTGCCGAAAACCTCCTCCGGCAAGCTGCGCAGGTCCGCCAGCGCGATACATCTGCCGCGCGGGTGACGCTCAGCGGGGTTCGGATGGTTGCCGCAAGGCAGTACCGACTCGATCGCCGCGATGGTGTGCACGCCGTTCGACCGCTTGGACCGCGGGGAATCGGTCGGCGAAACCACGGAGTAGCACGAGTGTGTCGGTCATGGGTTTACCGTCCGTGAGGTCATCGATTGTGCGGTACAACCGCTCTTCGACCTCGGCGACGCGGGTGGAGAGCTGCTCTCCGGCCGACGTGAGCGAGAGCGTAATCCGCCGGCGATCGTCCGCGGCGGATTCTCGCTTGACGAGATCCATGGCGACAAGGCGATCGACGAGCCGGCTGGGACTTCCACCGGTCTCGCAGACCAGCAGCTCGCCGAGGCCGGCCAGGGTCAGCGGTTGATGGTCGGCCAGCACCCGCAGAACCTCAGCCTGGGACGGAGTCAGCCCCAAGGGTCGCAGGTCGGCAGCGAGGATTCGATTGCCTTCGCGCTGGACGGCCAACACGAGATAACGCAACTCTTCGGCCGGCCGCATCGCAAGTCTCCTTCACCCTCCGATATTGATGTCGTGTAATCAAATCACACGGCATTCAGCGATGGGATCAGACCCCGCTATGGCCGTCGTTACGCCGGTCCGCAATGGCCCGCCCGTACCGTCCGCCGGGCCGGCCCAGCCCTGGTAGTGCTCCGCGCGCGCGAAGCACTACCCATCGCTCACTTCTGGCTCATGCGGGTGTCGGGCTAAAGCTCGGCCGGGTGAGGCCGACATCCTGGAGGAAATTTTCGATGGTCTCCGCATAGGTCCGCGGATGCGAGAAACGGAACATGTGTCCAGTGCGGTCCAAGATGACCTCACGGGCATCCGGGATGCCTTCACGCAAAACTGTCGCAGCCTCCTCGCCGATCAGCACGTCGTGCGAAGGGGTGAGAATCAACGTCGGCACCGAGACCTGACCGAGGCGAGAAGTGTAATCGGCGTTCAATGCCGCCACCGCGCGAGCGCCGAACGAGGAGGCGGGCGTGTTCTCCAGGAAGAGCTGGCGACTGTGGCTTTCACTCCACGGAATCTGCCCTTCGCCGTCATGCGGCGAGGCCAGATTGTGGGCGTGCGCACGAAGCGCCATCTGCCGATAGAGCGGGCCGCGCATCTTTCCCATCACACGCATGGCCGCCTTCAGAGCCGGTGACGAAATGGGATTGGCCGCGAATCCCCCCGACAGCACCAAGCCCTGCAGGCCCCGCGGTCGGCGAACCGCAAGAGCCAGGGCGACATTGGCGCCGAAGGAATCGCCGACCAGCACGAACGCGTCCAGATCCGCGACTTCGGCGGCGACCGCGTCGGCATAGGTTTCCATGTCGTTCACGGCTTCGGGCAACCGCATCGTGCGCATCGGCCGACCGGCCAGCGGGGTGAGTTGCTCGAGCTCCCACGGGGCACCGGAGAAACAAGGGACGAAAACAAGGGTTGAAGTGGTCATGCCATTAGATTACACGACATACATGTCGTGTAATCTAATAGGTGAGGCGCATCACACTCCAACGCGGCGCTGGACGCTAGTTGTCATATCTTCTAATTACACGACATCTAAATGGGCCGAGGTCAGCTGCTCGAAAAATGCTGATGACCAGCGAAGGAACAGACAATGATCGATGCGCCGCCGCAACAGATCCTCGCGGTGCTGCTCGACCCGCTCACCCTGCCCGAGTGGAACGCGGCATTGACCACCGTTGCGGGGGCTCGCGTCGCCTTAATGGATGGGGACTATCGGATCACGGTCCTGAGCTTGCCGGGGCATCTCACTTATCGATCGATCCGGTCGCGGATGGTCCGCATCGCGTGGCAGGTAGCGGGTTTCGCGAGATCGGCGACTGGACCCTGACGCCGCAGGGATCCGGGATATTAGTTCGGGGGGAGGCTTCACGCATGAATGGCCACCGACGATTGTCGTTCCACATGCGTACCGCGGCGTGGCGCGGCTGAGACTCGAGCGATCGCCCCAGCGAATCAACATGGCAGGTCGTCGGTAGCCCGATCAGGCTGTGCCGGGGCTGCACATCGAGAGCCCTTGCGGCTCAGTGCAATTGGTTCTGGGCGGTTTCCAGGCCGACGCGCAGCAGCAGTTCCACCGCGTCGGCGGCCTGCTCGACGATCACGGGCACTTCTTTGCGCTCCGGAGCCGAGAACGGCTTCAGCACGTAGTCGGCCGGGTCCTGCCGGCCCGGCGGGCGGCCGATGCCGATCCGGGTGCGCAGGTACTCCTTGGTGGTCAGGGCACTGGAGACGGAGCGAAGCCCGTTGTGCCCGCCCTCGCCGCCGCCGCGCTTGAGGCGGACCGCGCCGAACGGCAGGTCGAGTTCGTCGTGCACGACGATCACCTCCGTCGGCGGCACGGAGAAGAACTTGGCCAGCGCGGCCACCGGCCGCCCGGACAGGTTCATGAACGATCGCGGCTTGGCGATCAGCACTTGACGGCCGTCCAGCCGCGCTTGCAGCAGGTCCGCGCCGGACTTCTTGTGCACGCCGAAACGACCGCCGACGCGCTGCGCGAGCACGTCGGCGACCAGGAAACCGACATTGTGCCTGGTGCGCTCGTATTCCGGGCCGGGATTACCCAGTCCGACCACGAGCGCGGGCCCGGCGGACGAATCGGTGTTGTTCAGCGCTCTGGCTTCCGGGTTATTCGGCGGTCTCGCCCTCGGCCTCACCCTCGCCCGGGGCGGGCTCGCCGGCCGGCGCGGCCAGGACGTTGACGATCAGGGTTTCCGGATCGGCGGCCAGGGTGACACCGGCGGGCAGCGGCACCGCGCCCGCGGTGATCTGGGTGCCCGGCTCGGCGCCCTCGACGGAGACCTCGATCGCCTCGGGGAGGTTCAGCGCCTCGGCCTCGATGGAGATGGTGGTGGCCTCCTGGGTGACCAGGGTGCCCGCGGCGGCGTCGCCGACGACCGTGACGGCCACATCGGCGGTGACCTTCTCGCCACGCTTGACGATGAGCAGGTCGGCGTGCTCGATGTAGCGGCGGATCGGGTGCACCACAACGGATTTGGTCAGCGCGAGCTGCTTCTTGCCGTCGATGACGAGGTTCAGCACCGCGTTGGTGCCGTGCTCGCGCAGAATGGCGGCGAAGGCCTGAGCGTTGACCGACAGGTGCTGCGGATCGGTCTGGTGGCCGTACAGCACGGCCGGAACGTTGCCGGCGCGGCGGGTGCGGCGGGCGGCGCCCTTGCCGAACTCGGTGCGTACGGAGGCTTCGAGAAGGTTGACGTCGGACATGACTGGATCTACTCCTACGGCTCTTCCATGGCGGTCAGCGTTAACCCGTCAGGGGTTGCTCACGCCTGACCGGGGTGGTCTACTCGTCGGGGCGAAGACCGAACGAGGACGGCAGGAAGCCGCGCCGCGTCGATCACGGTGTCGCAAATCTGGTCTGCGGTCACCCTCGCCGAGACAACCCGAACACCATACCCCAGCTCGGAGATGCTCTTTGAATCGGGTGGTCAGCGCCGCGTCGACTCCGGTTCGCGCCGGTCGCGTACGCTGGCGTGGTTGCCGATCGGTCGTCTGCGAAAGGTTGTTTTGCGTTGAGCGCCTCCCCTGAGGGTGTCGTCGCGCCCGCGCCGCGCGGGTTGTCCGCCGAAGTCGCCCGGCGGCGCACGTTCGCGGTGATCTCCCATCCCGACGCGGGCAAGTCCACGCTCACCGAGGCGCTCGCCCTGCACGCCAGGATGATCTCCGAAGCCGGCGCGATCCACGGCAAGGCCGGGCGCAAGTCCACCGTCTCGGACTGGATGGAGATGGAGAAGGCGCGCGGCATCTCGGTCAGCTCGACCGCGCTGCAGTTCAACTACCGCGCCGAGGGCTCCGATGTCGACAGCGTCATCAACCTGGTCGACACGCCCGGTCACTCCGATTTCTCGGAGGACACCTACCGGGTGCTCACCGCCGTCGACGCCGCGGTGATGCTGATCGATGCGGCCAAGGGGTTGGAGCCGCAGACGTTGAAGCTGTTCCAGGTGTGCCGCCACCGCGGCATCCCGGTGATCACGGTGATCAACAAGTGGGATAGGCCGGGCCGGGCGCCGCTGGAACTGCTCGACGAGATCAATGATCGGATCGGCCTCACCCCCACCCCGCTGTTCCTCCCGGTCGGCATCGCGGGCGATTTCCGCGGCCTGCTGCGCCGCGGGCCGGACGGCGTCCCGCTGGAATACATCCACTTCACTCGCACCGCGGGCGGCGCGACCATCGCGCCGGAGGAGTCGATCACCCCGGAGGCCGCCGAGGTGCGCGAAGGCGAGCCGTGGAACACCGCCGCCGAGGAGAGCGAACTGCTCTCGGCCACCGGCCAGGACCACGACCAGGAACTGTTCCTCGCCGGGCAGACCTCACCGGTGATCTACGCCTCCGCGATGCTGAACTTCGGTGTGCGGCAGCTGCTGGAGACCCTGGTCGCGCTCGCGCCGGCTCCCGCCGCACGTCCGGACGTCGGCGGCACACCGCGCGAGACCAGCGAGCCGTTCAGCGCGGTGGTGTTCAAGGTGCAGGCGGGCATGGACGCCGCCCATCGCGACCGCCTCGCGTTCATGCGGATCGTGTCCGGCGAGTTCGAGCGCGGCATGGTGGTCACCCACGCGCAGACCGGACGACCGTTCGCCACCAAGTACGCGCTGACCGTGTTCGGCCGCGAGCGCGCCACCGTCGACACCGCCTACCCGGGCGACGTGGTCGGCCTGGTCAACGCGACCGCGCTGGCCCCGGGCCACACGCTGTACGTGGACAAGAAGGTGGAGTTCCCGCCGATCCCGTCGTTCGCGCCGGAGCATTTCGCGGTGCTGCGCGCGCAGAGCGCGGGCAAATACAAGCAGTTCCGCAAGGCCATCGACCAGCTCGACTCCGAGGGCGTCGTACAGGTACTGCGCAACGACCTGCGCGGCGACGCCTCCCCCGTGCTGGCCGCCGTCGGCCCGATGCAGTTCGAGGTGGTCACCGCGCGCATGCTCACCGAGTTCAACGTGGAGACCACGATGGACCACCTCGGCTACACGCTGGCCCGGCGCACCGACGCGGCCTCCGCGGAGGAACTCGGGCGGCAGCGCGGGGTGGAGGTCTTCACCCGCTCAGACGGTGTGCTGCTCGCGCTGTTCAGCGACAAGTGGCGGCTGCAATACATCGAGAAGGAACACCCGGCGCTCACGTTGGAGCCCCTGGTGGCCACCGCCGACTGAGTCAGCCGGCGGCCTCGGGCTCGGTCCGCAGCGTCGGGCCGGTGGGTTCGCGCTCGACCGACTCGATGCCCTCTTCCCGGGCGATCAGACCCCAGCGGCTGGAGGTCAGCCGCAGGCTCGGCAGATCGCTGAGCGACAGCACCACCTCGTAGGTGCGCTCGTAGCCGGTGTGGGAGATCCGCCAGCGTCCGTCGTCGCAGCGGACATAGCGGTCGTTGTAGAAGGCCGCGCCGCGCAGCAGCATGTTGTGGCCCGGGATGAGCACCGTGTCCGCGAGGTACCAGGTGCCGCTGGCGTTGTCGCCGTCGACATCGATCTCCGGGTGGTCGCATCGGTGCTCGGTGATCACGTGCGGACCGAGCGTGTTCCGCATGAACGCGATGAATGCCTCACGCGACTCGAACTGGAGATATTCGCTGTAGGTCGCGGTCGCCTCGGGGATCATGGTGTCCGCGAACTCGTCCCACGATTTGGTGTCGAGCGTGCGAAGGTACCGGTATTTCAGCCGGCTGATCGCCGCTACGTCGTCCACCTCCCGCTCTTCTTCGCGGCGTCGCGTCCCTCTCGGATCGCCGCGCACCTGCCCGAAGTCGATTGGCCCCGCGTCGAAGCGCAACCGCCCGCCCGCGCGCCGATCGCCGCGGGTCTCCTCACCGGTGCTCGTCCCGCGGCCGCCGCGATCCGATCTGCCTTGGTCGACGTCCTGAGGCGCCCGCTCCGGTATACCGGGATCGATTCCCACACTGCCGCGCTGTTGCCGGCCCGGGTGGAATCCCGGGTCGTCGCGCCCCTGCCCACCGGAGCCCGCGCCCCGGCCAGTACGCACTTGCGCAGCGACGCCCACAGCGGGGTCGCCGCGCCCCTGCCCGCCGGTTCCCTGATCCATACCCTCAACAATCCCACCCCGAGTCGGGAATTGGGAGGGTTGTATCAGATTGCTATCACCGTTAGGGCAACATTCTGGCGAATATATCGACGGGCGGGGGTCAGCTTCCGATCGTGAAGCAGGTGCGGCAGAAATCCTCGCCGAACTCGGTGAGCCGAAGGCTCTTGCGGACGATCTTCGGCGCCCGGCCCGCCTTCTTCAGCGCCGCCTCCACCACGGGCTGCACCTCGAGCACCATGTACCGGCTCAGCACTACCGGATCATCGGAGGTCAGCGTCAGTCCGAGACGGTTGAGGTTGATCAGGTACATCCGCGCGCGGTCCGGGTAGCGCACACCCGCCTGCTCGGGCACCGAGGTGAGATCGCCCTGCACGAGTTCCGAACCGATCCCCAGTGGACGGTTGGTGCGGACGTCCACCGACGGCTGCGGGCCGTTGAGCGCCATGAAGCGCAGGATGCGCGCCTCGTCGGGCGCGAGCTCGTCGAGGATGCGGTCGTAGGCCGGGTGCACGTCCTCGGTGAAGTAGACATCCGCGGACCTGGCCAGCAGCGCGTCACCGCGGCGGCGCAGTTCCTCGGTGGTAGCCGAATGGAGGTGCGAGCCGACCGCGAGCGCCTGCTGCGTGCCATTGGACGTCGGGACGTAGCTGACGATCTCCCGCACCGAGCCCTCGGTGACGCCGAGAGCGCTGCGGGCGATGGAACGCAACGCGTTTCCGGTCCGCTCGGCGATCTCGGCCGAGGACTCGCCGTCCAGCGCCGCCTGGGCGATCTCCTTGGTGACCTCGAAGGTGGTGCCCGCGGCCCACTGGCTTCCGCGCACGACGGTACCCGCGGCCAGCCCTGCCGCGCGGAATACGCCGCGGATCAGCCGCGCTTCGTTGCTGATCTGCCGCTGTTCGACATCCGAACTGCGCTCGACGGCGCGGTAACCGGGCCGGGCCACGTCCCGTCCGGTCCTGTCGTCTGTCACGTTTTCTCCGATATCGCCGGGTGAACGAATCCGCCCCACAGATTACTTCCCCTTGTGTCGCGGGTCATTCGCAACGCCCTGACTCGGACAGTGCGACCGGCGCGCGGCGCACAATAGGGTTTCTTTGCCGAGCGGGTGCTAGTTTTGGGTGCCCGGTGAGGCGGCGATCACCGGGGTGTCGGCAGGAGGGTGTCGTGTTGGAGAGCGTATTCGGAATCCACCCCACGATCCTGCTCGAACTTGTCACCATACCGCTGTTCACCGGTGTGATCGGCTACATCACCAACTGGACCGGCGTGCTGATGCTGTTCAAGCCGGTCGCCTTCCACGGCTTCCGAGTTCCTGGTCTACGCGCGCTGTACCCATTCCTGCCCAAGCGAATTCAAGTTCTCCCGCTGCTCAGTTACGACGGCCGATTCGGCTGGCAGGGCATCGTTCCCTCGCGCGCGGACAAGATGGCCAGCATCGCGGTCGACAAAGGCCTGGCCAAACTCGGCAGCGTCGCCGACTTCTACCGCGAGCTCGAACCGGACAAGCTGGCCGAGCATCTCGCGAGCATCGCCGACACGCAGATCAAGGACATCGTCGAGGAGATCCTGCGGCGCGAGCATCCGCAGCTCTGGTACAACCTGCCCGCGCAGGTGCGCGACGTGGTGCACGAGCGGGTGCGCCAGCAGTTGCCGGAGATCCTGCGCGAGCTCACCGAGGAATTGGGCGCGAATATCGATCAGCTGCTGGACGTGAAGCAGATGGTGATCCGCTACTTCCAGGCCCGTCCGCATCTGCTCAACACGCTGTTCCAGGTGCTCGGCGCCAAGGAATTGCGTTTCATGCAGAACTTCGGTTTCTACTTCGGCGCCCCCATGGGAGCGGTGCTGGTCGCCGTCCTGCATCTGACCGGATGGTCGAGCCTGGTCGTGCTCCCGATCGGCGGCGTGATCATCGGCTGGGTGGTCAACTGGATCGGCATCAATATGATCTTCGCGCCCGCCTATCCGAAGTGGTGGTGCCCGTGGCGGCAGGGCCTGCTGATCAAACGCAAGTCCGAAATCACCGACGGCTACGCGGAATTGGTTTCCAGCCAGGTGATCACGGTGGCGAATATCGGCGACGAGTTGCTCAACGGTCCGCGCTCGGATCGCACCATGCAGATGCTGGAGGACACGCTGCGTCCGGCCGCCGACCGCGCGCTCGGGCCGGCGCGGCCAGCGGTCAAGTTCGTGCTCGGCAGTCGCGAATACGACTCGCTGCAGGCGACGTTGACCACCGAAGCCATGGCCATCGCGCCGATCGCGTTCGCCGACCCGGAGTTCAACATCCGCCAGGGCCGCCAGATCAACGAGTACATCGCCAGGCAGATGTCGGCGTTGTCGCCACCGGACTTCGTCGACATGCTGCGCGCCGCGATCAAGCAGGATGAATGGCTGCTTTTCGTCCATGGCGGTGTGCTGGGGCTGTTCGCCGGATACGCTCATATTCTGATCTTCGGAACGGGAGTGGCGACATCATGGCTGTAGCGGGTCCGGACGACGGCGATCTCGAGGCCGTCGAGCACCGCGACGCGACGGAGGCGAATGCCGAGCCGTCGCAGGAAATCGCCCGGCGGCCTGCTTCCGACATCACTCGCGCCGACGAATCAGCCCGGCTGGTAACGGTTCCCGTGGCCACCGTGCGGGCCGCGACCGGCGTCGCGCGGGTCGCGTGGAGCGCCGTCACGGGCGTGACCGCCTGGGGAGTCGGCACCGCGGTCGGTGTCACCTCGACCGTCGTGCGACGCAGTATCGAGGGCGCACCGCCCCGAGAAGTACTCGCCGAGGCCGAGTCCGAGATCCGTGCCGCGATGCGCCGGGCGCTCGGCATCCCGGCAGCCGCGCAACCGCCCGCCGGCGAGAGCGTGCCGACGCTGCGCGAGCAGGGTGCCGCACTGCTGCGATTGTCGGCCAGCCCGCACGGCGAGGACGAGAACCACCCGGCCTTCGCGGGCATGCTGGCCGAGCTGACCCCGGACGAGGCTCGCATCCTGCGCTTCCTGCACTTGGACGGACCACAGCCCTCGATCGACATCCGCACCGGACGCCCGCGCGCGCTCGGCGTGGAACGCGTCGGCTCGATGCTCACGCTGATCGGCGAGCACGCCGGTCTGCGCTTTCCGAACCGGATTCAGCAGTACCTCACCAACCTGCGCAGGCTCGGATTGGTCGAGCACGCGCGCGAGCCGGTCGGCAACCCGAACCGCTACCAGCTGCTGGAGGCGCAGTCGGCGGTGCGAGAGATGCTGAAGCGTTCCGGGTTCGGCACCAAGGTGATCTACCGCAGCGTGATACTCACCGACTTCGGCGCCGAATTCGTACGCAGCTGCCTGCCGGTGGTCGTGCAGGACGGGCGCGCCTCCGGGCACTAGGTCGCCCACCCCCGCATCGCCAGCTCGGCCACCCGCTCGAGTTCCGCCCGGCTCGCGCCGTCCCTGGCCGCCTGGGACATGCCCTGCATGACCGTGCCGACATAGCGGGCAAGCATGCGCGCGTCCAGATGTCGCGGTAACACGCCCGCGTCGATGTCGGCCTGGATGCGGGCGGCGAAAGTGTCGATGTTCCGGTTGCGCTTGTCGCGGAGCAGCTCACCGATCTCGGCGTTGGTGGTGTTGGCGTCCGCGCTGATCATCAGGCAACCGCGCGGGCAATCCGGCTGGGTGTACTCGGTGGCCGCCTCGCGCAGGATGCGCCGAACCGCCGCCTCGGCGGTCTCCTCCTCGGCCAGCGCCCGGGTGACGAATCCGCCGTAGCGAGCGCCGAAACTTCGCACCGCCTCGGCGAACAGCGTCTTCTTGTCACCGAATGCCGCATACAGGCTCGGCGCGCCGATGCCCATGGCCGCGGTCAGGTCGCTGATCGAGGTGGCCTCGTACCCGCGCGCCCAGAACAGCCGCATGGCCTGTTCCAGCGCCGCGTCCTGATCGAAGGATCGGGGTCGTCCCCGGGGCGTCGTACCCATACCGAGAATTTTATAGCGGTCACTAGAAAATGTGTTACTTTGATTTTTGTAGCGACCGCTAGAGAAAGGGGCCCGGCATGGGCACGCTCACAGGGAAGACGGCATTGGTCACCGGAGCCAGCCGGGGCATCGGACGGGCCATCGCCGAACGACTCGGGCGCGACGGCGCGCGGGTCGCGGTCCACTACAACGGCAATGAGCAGGCGGCGAAGGCGACCGTCGCGGCGATCGAGGCCGCGGGCGGCGAAGCGTTCGCGATCCGCGCCGAACTGGGTGTGCCCGGCGACGCCGCCACACTGTGGGCCACTTTCGACGCACACGCCGACGGGCTGGACATCCTGGTGAACAACGCGGGCATCGATGGCATCCGCGAGCCGATCGCCGGCACCGACGAGGCGGCGTTCGACCGCGTCTTCGCGGTGAACGCCAAGGCACCGTTCTTCATCACCCGTCTCGGGCTGGACCGGTTGCGCGCCGGCGGCCGGATCGTCAACATCTCCACCGGCCTCACGCACGGCGCGCACATGCCGCAGCTGATCGCCTACACCATGACCAAAGCCGCGATCGACAGTTTCACCAGCGTGCTGGCCAAAGAGGTCGGCGCGCGCGGCATCACGGTGAACGCGGTCGCGCCCGGCGTGATCGACACCGATATGAACGCGAGCTGGCTGGCCGATCGTCGAGTCGCGGCGACGGTGGCGGCGATGTCACCCTTCCATCGGGTGGGGCAGTCCGCCGACGTGGCCGACGTGGTGGGTTTCCTCGCCTCCGACGACGCCCGGTGGGTCACCGGACAGTGGATCGATGTCACCGGCGGAGCGCTGCTGTAACGAGCTGAAGCCGCTGCCTCGCCTTCGCTCGGCCCAGCGCAGGCTGCGGACCGGCCTCGCCCTTATGCGGCTGCCTCGGCCTCCGCTCGGCCCGGCGAGGTCTGCGAACGGACTTCGCCTGACTGCGCCCTTATGCGGCTGCTCAGCCTTCGTTGGGCCCAGCGCGGGCTTCGGACGGACTTCGTCCGGCTGCGCCCATTAGGCTTGAGCACCGTGTTGTCCGTAGTGCCGAGTCCCGTCACCGTGCGCGCGCCGTCGAAGGTGAACCTCCATCTCGGAGTCGGCGACCTGCGCGCCGATGGCTATCACGACCTGACCACGGTATTCCAGGCGCTGTCGCTGAGCGACGATCTGCAGATCGCGCCTGCGGCGACGCTCGCGGTCCGAGTCACCGGCGAGGGCGCCACGGAGGTGCCGACCGACCGGACGAACCTGGTGTGGAAGGCGGCCGTCCGGCTCGCGCACCTCGGCGGCCGGGCGCCGCTGGTGGAAATCGCGATCAGCAAAGGCATCCCGGTGGCAGGCGGGATGGCGGGCGGCAGCGCGGACGCCGCCGCGGCGCTGGTCGGCCTGAACGAGCTGTGGGATCTGGGCCTGTCCCGGGACGAGCTCGCCGCGGTGGCCGCCGAACTCGGCAGCGACGTCCCCTTCGCATTACACGGCGGCACCGCGCTGGGCACCGGCCGCGGGGAACGCCTGCTGCCGGTGCTGTCCCGCAACACGTTTCACTGGGTGCTCGCCTTCGCGAAGGGCGGCCTGGCCACTCCGGCCGTTTTCGCCGAACTCGATCGGCTCCGCGAACACGGCGCGCCCCCTCGACTCGGCGAGCCGCAACTGCTGATGCAGGCACTGGCCTCCGGCGATCCACACCAGCTCGCGCCCCTGCTCGGCAACGATTTGCAGGCGGCGGCGCTGTCGCTGAAGCCGGAGCTGCGCCGCACCCTGCGCGCTGGCGTGACCGCGGGCGCGCTGGCCGGGCTGGTGTCCGGCTCCGGGCCCACCTGCGCGTTCCTATGCGAGAGCGAGGAATCCGCGATATCGGTGGCGGCCGAACTCGCGGGCGCGGGCGTGTGCCGCAGTGTTCGGACGGCCAGCGGCCCGGTGCCGGGGGCGCGCATTCTGACCGCCGACACGTCCGGGAAGCACTGAATCGCCGCCGCGCCTGCTCGGACCGCTCGAGCGCTACATCCTGTGCGGCTCAGCGGCGCCCACATCTGCGTGGGCTCCGCTCGGACTCGGCCCGGCTCGAACGGGCTGCCACCTTCTCCAAACGGGCGCATTCATCCGGAGCCAGTGCGCCTTGGGCGAGGACGCCGTGAAGGCTAACGCCCGGCTCGCACGTCGGGCAACCGCGTTTCGCCCGCTCCGGACTGCGACGATTGTGGAGTGCGGTTGCCCCACGAGCGCCCGGCTCGGATTCCGAACGGCCCGGGCAACGACTTCCATCAGGAGACGACGTCGGCCAGCCGATCGACCTGGTCCACATCGCGTCCGTAGCAGTAGAGCATCACCTCGTCGGCGCCGAGATCCTCGAATCGGTCCACAGCGGTGCGGATTTCGTCCGCCGTGGTGAGCATTCCGGAGACCATGGACTCGGCGCGGTCGGTGAACCGGTAGTAGGCGCCCATCGCGGCGCGGGCGTCCTCGATGACCTGCTGCGGTCCGAGCGCCGCGTTCACCTGGGCGACGATCCGGGGCGCGCCGGACCTGCCGTGGTCCTTCCAGGAACGGCGCACGGTGTCGAACAGGCCACCCGCCCACGACGGCGGCGCGGCGGCGAGAAAACCTCCGCCCCAACGGCCCACTCGCTCGAGTGCCGCGGGCTGGAAACCGCCGAACAGGATTTCGGGGCCTTCCGGCCGCAGCGGCGCGGGGCCGACCGGACCGCACTCGTCGCTGTAGGGCGCGCCGGACCACAGGCGGCGCATGAGTGCGAGCTGCTCGTCGAGGCGGCGGCCACGGGTGCGCAGGTCGGTGCCGGAGGCATGGTGGTCGTCGGCGCGTCCGCCGACGCCGAGGCCGAGCACCAGGCGACCGCCGGACATCCGGTCCAGCGTCGCGACCTGTTTGGCGAGCAGCACCGGGTCACGCAGCGGTGCGAGCAGCACTTCGGTCTGGACTTTGATCCTGGTGGTCGCGCCGGCGATCGCCGCGAGCGCGATCAGCGGTTCGGGGTTGTCGTACACCAACCGGTCGAGCAGGCCGAGCGTGCGGAAAGGGCCCGCGTCGGCGCGCCGGGCCCAGTCGAGCAGGGCGGCGGAATCGGAGATGGGCAGGCCGAGGCCGACATGCATGAGGAATCCTCCAGAGGAGCAAAGCGGAATGGGAACGGTGCCGCCAGCCGAACACCCCGAAGCGACGAGGTGGGGCTCCCATTCTGCGGCTGTACTTCTGGGGAGCGCCGGATCGGTTCCTTGGAACGAACATTGTTCGTCGAGACGAATTTAGACGAACGCTGTTCGTTCCGCAAGCGCCCCCGCTCTCCGGGACGGCACCACCTCCACGCTGGTCGGTACGCTGGCCCGGGGTAATCATCGGCCCGCCGCGGCAAGACACGGAAGGATCCATGTCCAACCTGATCAATCTCGAACAGGTCCACAAGAGCTTCGGGATCAAGCCGTTGCTGGACAACGTGTCGCTCGGCGTCCACGCGGGCGAACGGATCGGGGTCGTCGGCCTCAACGGAGGCGGCAAGACCACCCTGCTCGAGGTGCTCACCGGCATCGAGGAGCCGGACAGCGGCCGGGTCAGCAGGGTCGGCGGCTTGCGCATGGCCGTGGTCACCCAGCGCGGCACGCTGCCGGAGGGCGCGACGGTGGGCTCGGTGGTCCTGGCCGGTCTCGCCGACGACGCGATGACCGACGGCGTCGCCGAACACGAATGGGCCGCGAACCCGCGCATTCGCTCGGTGCTGGAGGGCATCGGCATCGCCGATCTCGGCATGGACGCCCTCGTCGACAACCTCTCCGGAGGCGAGCGGCGCCGGGTGGCGCTCGCCGCCGCCTTGGTGCGCGAGCTCGACCTGCTGGTACTGGACGAGCCGACCAACCACCTCGACGTGGAGGGCGTGCAGTGGCTGGCCGCACATTTGCTGAGCCGCCGCAGCGCGCTGGTCGTGGTGACCCACGACCGCTGGTTCCTCGACACCGTCGCCACCAACACCTGGGAAGTGGTCGGCGGCAAGGTGGAGAGCTACGAGGGCGGTTACGGCGACTGGATCTTCGCCCGCGCCGAACGCGCCCGTCAGGCGGACGCCTCCGAGGCGCGGCGGCGCAACCTGGCCCGCAAAGAACTGGCCTGGCTGCGGCGCGGCCCGCAGGCCCGCACCTCCAAGCCGCGCTACCGGGTCGAGGCCGCCGAAGCCTTGATCGCGGACGTGCCGCCGCCGCGCGACAGCGTCTCGCTGGCCGCGTTCGCGCGAAAGCGTCTCGGGCGCGTCGTGGTCGAACTCGAAGACGCCACGCTCGCCACTCCCGACGGCCGGGAACTGGTGCGCGATCTGACCTGGCGGCTGGCGCCGGGCGAACGCGTCGGTCTGGTCGGCGTCAACGGTTCGGGCAAGACGACGCTGCTGCGCGCACTGGCCGGAGACACCGGGCCGAATGGCTCGGCGCTGGCCGCGGGCAAGCGCGTCCAGGGCCAGACCGTGCAGATCGGCTGGCTGCGGCAGGAACTCGACGATCTGCCGACCGAGCTGCGCGTGCTGGAGGCGGTCCAACAGGTCGCGCAGCGAATCATGCTCGGCGACAAGGAGATCTCCGCGGGCCAGCTGGCCGAGCGACTCGGCTTCAGCCCCGCCCGCCAGCGCACGCCGGTCGGCGACCTGTCCGGCGGCGAGCGCCGCCGCCTGCAGCTGACGCGCATCCTGATGTCCGAGCCGAACGTCCTGCTGCTCGACGAGCCGACCAACGACCTGGACATCGATACGCTGCAACAGCTGGAGGACCTGCTCGACAACTGGGCGGGCACGCTGGTGGTGATCAGTCACGACCGCTACCTCATCGAGCGCGTCTGCGATTCCACCTGGGCCCTGTTCGGCGACGGCAAGCTCACCAACTTGCCCGGCGGCATCGAGGAGTACCTCACCAAGCGCGCCGCGCTCACCGCCGGGCGGACCCGCGCGACGGAGCCGGAAGCCAAGCCCGCCGACGCGCCCGCCACCGATTCCGCGGCCTACCGCGCCGCCCGCAAAGAGCTGACCCGCCTGGAACGCGCCATCGACAAACTGTCCGACCGCGAGCAGCGTTTGCACGCCGCGCTGGCCGACGCCGCCACCGAACCGGACAAGCTGGTCACCCTGGGTGCGGAACTCAAGCAGGTCATCGCGGAGAAGGAGACCGCGGAGGAGCGCTGGCTGGAGTTGGCCGAGGGCGTGTAGGTCCGCGCCCACCATTGCGCTACATACCCCAAGGGGGTATGTTTCAGGGGCCGGGCACCCCCCGGGCCGTATGAGCACCACGGAGCGAAGGAGTCGGACATGCCCACTACCACCTACACCGTCACCGGGATGACCTGCGGGCACTGCGTCAGCTCCGTCAAGACCGAGATCGGCAAGATCGACGGTGTGACCAGCGTCGACGTCGACCTCGCCAGCGGCGCGGTCCGGGTCGACAGCACCGCGCCGATCGCCGAAACCGACATCGTCGCCGCCGTCGACGAGGCGGGCTACGAAGTCGCCGTCTGATCCCCTTTTCCGCGTGGCTCCTCGCACACCGCGAGGAGCCACGTGTGCATGGGGGTGCTACGCCTGCGCCGCCAGGCGGACGAAGGCCGCGGTGTCGAGTGTCTCGCCGCGGGCGGTGGGCGAAATACCTGCGGCGAGCAGGCGGCGTTCGGCTTCGGCGGGTGAACCCGCCCAGGCGGCGAGTGCGGCACGAAGAGTCTTGCGGCGCTGCGCGAATGCTGCGTCGACGACCTCGAAGACGCGGCGGCGGTGCTCGTCGTCCATCGGCCACGGCGGCTGGGCGAACCGTTCGATCCGGACCAGACCGGACTCGACCCGCGGAACCGGCCAGAACACCTGGGTGCCGACCGCGCCCGCGCGCCGGACCGCGCCGAAGAAGCCCGCTTTCACACTCGGCACGCCATAGATGCGGCCGCCGGGCTCGGCGGCCAGCCGATCGGCCACCTCGGCCTGCACCATCACCAAAGCCACTGCGATGCTCGGCAATTCGGCCAGCAGATGCAGCAGCACCGGCACCGCCACGTTGTACGGCAGGTTGGCCACCAACGCCGTCGGCACGGCGGGGAGATCCGTGGCGGTGACGCGGAGCGCGTCCGCCTCGACCACCGACAACCGGGCGGCCAGTTCCGGCGCGCGATCCGCGACGGTCACCGGAAGATGCCGCGCGAGCACGGGATCGATTTCGACGGCGACCACCGAATCCACCACATCCAGCAGCGCGAGCGTCAGCGAACCCAGACCCGGCCCGACCTCGAGCACCACATCGGCGCGCCCCACGCCCGCGGCCGCGACGATCCGCCGCACCGTGTTCGCGTCGTGCACGAAGTTCTGCCCGAGCTGCTTGGTCGGCCGGATCCCGAACCGTTCGGCCAGCACGCGCACCTCGGCGGGACCGAGCAGCGCGGCACTTCCGCGAGCGGCAATCTCAGGTTCGGACACCTCGAGAATCTATCAACCGAGTGTCGACACGATCTCTCCCGCTCGGGTGGCGGACGACGCGTCAGCTGATGCCGAGCCTGCCGGTGCAGGCGGGCCAGGCGCCCCAGCCCTGCCGTTGCCGGGTGATCTCGGCGATGGCGATCTGCTCTTCCCTGGTCGCCAGGTCGGCGCGCGGCGCGTACCGCAGACCACCCTGCCGTTCCCAGGTGCCCTGGTCGAACTGCACGCCGCCGTAGTAGCCGTTGCCGGTGTTGATCGACCAGTTGCCGGTCGACTCGCAGCGGGCCAGCGCGTCCCAGATCGCGCCGTCGCGCACCGGCGGCACCTCGGTGCCCGGCTTCGCGCCCTTGCGGACGGTCTTCGGCTGCGCTGCCACGGCCACCGTGGAGCCGATCGGCGTGCGGTCGACTTCCTGGCCGTTGACCATGGTGACCGCGAACGTGACATCCTGGACACCGGGCTTGCCAGGTGATTCCACGACGGTGCGGCTCATGTTCAGGGTCGGGTCTTCGATGACGTTCTCCGGCGGATCCAGCGGCACCGTCTCGGTGTGCCGCTCGACCCGCTTGCGCGTCACCGTGACGCGCAGGCCGTTCGTCAGCGGGGTCGACGCGGCGGGTTCGACGGAGTCCTGCTCGATCAGCGGGATGCCCGCGACCTTCAGGAACTCACCGACCGTGGGTGCGGCAAGGCGAACGTCGACCGGGTTGCCGATGCCGTCGATCAGCGAGACTGTGCGCGGCGTCGCGATGAGCAGCGACGCGCCCTGCAGCGGCAGCTTCTCCTCGCGCGCGGGCGAGACGTACACCTCTTTCGGAACCTTCAGCTGCTCGAGCGCCTCCCCGGCGGTCACGCCGGTGGTCCACACCTTCTGCGTCAAGCCGTCGACCGAGATGTCGACCTCGCGCGCCCGGTTGAGCGTGATCGTGGCGCCGTTGCCGATGTGCGCGGCCAGCGCGGGAGCCACCTTGTCCCGGTCGGTCACGACGAAGCCCGCGGCCTTCAAGACGCCGCGCACGTCGGGCGACATGGTGGTCTGCAGCAGCTTCTCGCCGTCCACGACGACGGTCACCGTCTTGCGGTTCACGATCGCCAGGCCCGCGCCGACGATCAGTGTCAGCAGCAGCGCCCCGACCGCGAGGTACAGCAGCGGGGACCGCGACTGGTTGATCCGCGTAAAGGGTGACATGGTCACAGCACGATAACGAGGGCGCCGTGACCCGACAACCGCAAGCTCCGGAACAGGGGCTTTTCAATATCACGATCGAATATCGACTGCGCAGGTAAATCACGGAACGACATACCAAACGTGACATAGAACACATTTGAGACGGCATCGCTCTCGTGAGCGCGGCCGAAAGGTCCTCAGATGCGGTAGACGCGCCGCGCGTTGGCGGTGGTGATCTTCGCCAACTCCGCGGGATCCTGCCCGCGCAGTGCGGCCAGCGCTCGCACCGTGTAGGGCAGGCAGTACGGCTCGTTGGGCGCGCCACGGAACGGATGCGGGGTCAGATACGGCGCGTCCGTCTCGACCAGGATCTGATCGTCGGGCACCACCTGGGCCGCCTCGCGCAGCTCGTGCGCGTTCTTGAAACTCACCGTCCCGGAGAAACTCAGGATGTAGCCCTCGGCCACACAGGACAGCGCCATGTTCGGGTCAGAGGAGAAGCAGTGGAAGATCACGGTGTCCGGCGGGCCTTCGTCCAGCAGCACGGTCAGCAGGTCGTGATCGGCTTCGCGATTGTGGATCATCAGCGGCTTGCGGATCCGTTTGGCCAGGTCGATATGCCAGCGGAAACCCTCGACCTGCGTCTCGATATCGGCGCAGCCGTCCAGCTTGCCCGGCCAGTAGTAGTCCAGGCCGGTCTCGCCGACGGCGACCACGCGCGGGTCGGCGGCCAGGCGCTCGAGCTCGGCCTTCGCCTCGTCGTCCAGCGCGTTGGCCCTGGTCGGATGCAGTGCGACGGCCGCGAACACGCGATCGTCCCAGTGCGCGGCCCGGACCGCCCACCGCGCGGCGGACAGGTCGTCGGCCACGGTGACCACTTGGCCGACGCCGACCGATGCGGCACGGTCCACGATCGCCGCGGCGGAGGCCGCGTCGGTCGCGCCGCAGGCGTCCAGATGGGTGTGCGCGTCCACGATCGGCGCGAGCGGCTCCGGCAGCTCCGGCGCGGGGCGGGCGGCGCTCATCGACGGCCTCCCCGGCGCAGCGCGGCCGCGTCGACCCGCGGATCGTCGCCGGGGATATTCACGCGAGCGAAGGAATGCACGAGCATTACAGTAGACACCACCATGAGCGAAGCTGACCGCCCCGCCTTCTACATCACAACGGCCATCGCCTATCCGAACGGTGCGCCGCACATCGGGCATGCGTACGAGTACATCTCGGCCGACGCCATCGCCCGCTTCAAGCGTCTCGACGGGTACGACGTGTTCTTCATGACCGGTACCGACGAGCACGGCCAGAAGATGCAGCAGGCCGCGACCGCCGAGAGCATGCCGGTGAAGGAGCTCGCCGCGCGCAACTCCGACGTGTTCGAGGCGCTGGACAAGACGCTCGACATCTCCCTCGACCGCTTCATCCGCACCACCGATGACGACCATCAGGTGGCCAGCGTCGCGATCTGGGAGCGGATGCTCGCCAACGGCGACATCTACCTGGGCAACTACTCGGGTTGGTACTCGGTGCGCGACGAGGCGTTCTACACCGACGAGGAGACCACGGTGCTGGAGGACGGCACCCGCGTCTCCACCGAGTCCAGGACCCCGGTGACCTGGACCGAGGAGTCGAACTACTTCTTCCGGCTCTCGGCCTACCAGGACAAACTGCTCGCGCTGTACGACGAGCAGCCCGAATTCATCGCGCCCGCAACGCGGCGCAACGAGATCGTCAGCTACGTCAAGGCCGGGCTGAAGGATCTGTCCATCTCGCGCACCACCTTCGACTGGGGTGTGCCGGTGCCCGGCCACCCGGATCACGTCATGTACGTGTGGGTGGACGCGCTGACCAACTACATCACCGGCGTCGGCTTCCCCGACACCGAATCCGCCGCGTTCCGGAAGTTCTGGCCCGCCGACGTGCACATCATCGGCAAGGACATCACCCGCTTCCACACGGTCTACTGGCCCGCGTTCCTCATGTCGGCCGGTGTGGAGCTGCCCAAACGCGTGTTCGTGCACGGGTTCCTGTACAACAAGGGCGAGAAGATGTCCAAGTCGGTCGGCAACGTGGTCGACCCGCTGGAGCTGGTCGAGAACTACGGCTTGGACGCGGTGCGCTTCTTCCTGCTACGCGAGATCTCCTACGGGCAGGACGGCAGCTACAGCCACGAGGCGATCGTCGGCCGGATCAACAGCGACCTGGCCAACGAGTTCGGCAACCTGGTGCAGCGCAGCACCAAGCTGGTCGCGCGCGACTGCGGCGGCGTGGTGCCGAAGCCCGGCGAGTTCACCGCCGACGATCGCGCCCTGCTCGACCTCGCCGGCGGCCTGCTGGAGCGCTGCCGCACCGAATTCGACGCGCAGCAGATGCATCTCGCGCTGGAGGCGATCTGGCTGACGCTCGGCGAGACGAACCGGTACTTCTCCGCGCAGGCGCCGTGGGCGCTGGCGAAATCCGGTACGCCGGAGGACCTCGCCCGCGAGGCCACCGTGCTGTACGTGACGCTGGAGGTGCTGCGGATCGTCGCGATCCTGGTGCAGCCGGTGATGCCGGGTTCGGCGGGGCGCATCCTCGATCAACTGGGTCAGCGCGACCGGACCTTCGCCGATATCGCGACCCCGATCGAGCCCGGCCTGACCTTGCCCGCGCCGGAACCCGTTTTTCCCAAGTACGTCGAACCGAAGGATTGACGCGGAGGTGTCGCGTGCCGGAATATCAAGGCGCGCAACACTTTCGCACTGCTCTCCCAGGGCCGAGCCAGGCACCGATCCACCTGCCTTCCCGCAGTGGAATGCGTTGTCGGATAATGAAACACCGGTTCGCGGCCGCGCAGCGCCCCGGGCCGTGTGCGATCGGTACGTCGACGTTCCGTTCGGATCGGTTCCGGCACAGAGAGGGCACCCATGCGCCAGCAGCAGGCGACGACATCTGTTCAGCGGTCCGGCTTCGCCGAGCGCCATCGCGCCGCGCGCGAAGCGGTGCTCACGTCGCAGCGCGGCAGGCTGGTCGAAGCCATGGTGCATTGTGTGGACAGCAAGGGCTATCCCGCGACGACGCTCACCGATCTCGTTGCGCGCGCTCGTGTTTCGCGCACCACCTTCTATGAGCACTTCACCAACAAAGAGGAGTGCTTCGTCGAGGCGGTGCACACGGGGGTCGACATCGTGGCCACCCGGATCGCGGACGAACTCGCGCAACTGCCACCGGACGCCGACCCGTACGCGAAGATCGAGTCCATCGTCGTCACGTTCTGCCAGACCGTCGCCACCGAGCCGGATTTCGCGCGTCTGGTGCTGGTGGAGTCCTTCAAAGTGAACCAGGCCGCCGTCGGCTACCGTGACCTGGCCGTCGACCGGTTCGCCCAGCTGTATCGGCTGTTCTACGACGAGGCGCGCGCGGCGGACCCGACGCTGCCGGAGATCTCGGACGAGCTGATCGCCCTGATCCCGGACGCGATCGGCGAGCGCACGCGCCGCGTCATCATCGCCGAAGGAACCGCACGAGTGCCGGAACTGGCGCCGCTGTTCGTCCAGTTCGTCATGACCACGCTGGGGTTACCCGATCCGGCTTGACCGCCGGGCTCACTTCCAGCGATCGAGCAGGCGGTTGGTCTCCGTGGTCAAAGCGGCCTGGAGGAACGGCCCGAAGGTGATGCGGGCGACGCCCTGATCGGCGAGGGCCGCCTTCTCGGCCAGATCCGGGAGCACGGTGGCGCTGACCGGCAGCGGCAGTTCGCCGGTCAGACGGCGCATGTCGGCGTCGGCGTGGCGGCCCACCGGGAACAGCACGTCCGCGCCCGCCTCGGCGGCCAGCTTCAGGCGTTCGATGGCACGGTCTACGCGGTCGGCCGCGTCGCCGTCTTGGCGCAGGAACAGGTCGGTGCGCGCATTGATCACCACCCGCACGCCCGCGGCGTCGGCGGACTCGCGCAACCGGTGCACCAGGTCGGCATGCTCCTGCCCGGCGCGCAGCCGTTTGCCCTCGCTGTGCACGGTGTCCTCGATATTGAGTCCGATCGCGCCCGCCTCGAGCAGGCCCTCGATCAGCCGCACCGGCTCCAGCCCGTAGCCGGACTCGATGTCGACCGACACCGGGACGTCCACCGCCGCGGTGATCTGTCGCACCCGGGTCATCGACTCGTCGAAGGTCATCCCTTCCCCGTCACCGCGCCCGATCGAATCGGCCAGCGGATGACTGCCGACCGTCAAGGCCGAAAAACCGGCTTCCACCGCGACTTTCGCGGACCAGGCATCCCATACCGTGGGGAATACTCCCGGATCCCCCGGCACATGCAATCCGAGAAACGTCGTGGCCTTGCTCTCCAGAGAAGTCATACCGACGATCTTGCCCCGCGCAGGCCCTCAGGCACACATGAGGCGCGCCACCGAGACGTGGAGCAGCTGGGCGGCAGCCTCCCCTCGTCTTCGCCCGGCGCAGGCTGCGGACGGGCTACGTCCGACCGCGACCGTCGCGCGGCGGCCACAGCGTTCGCTCGACCTGCGACCGCTCAGCCTCCACGCGGCCGGACACGGGAGAACGGACGTCGCCCAGCCGCGCCTGTTACGAGCCGCGGCGGGCGGTGAGGACCGCGTCGTAGAGTTCGCGGCGGGAAACGGCGTGCACGGAGGCGATTTCGGCGCAGGCGTCCTTGAGGCGGAGGCCGCTGGCGGTGAGGGATTCGACCGCGCCGACCAGCTCGGTGGGGTCGGCCGCAACCGGCTGAGCGCCCGCCAGAACCACGGTGATCTCGCCGCGCGCGCCCTCAACCGCCCAGGCCGCCAGTTCGGCCAGGGTGCCGCGGACCACTTCCTCGTAGGTCTTGGTCAGCTCCCGGCAGACGGCCGCGCGACGATCCGGTCCGAGAATCTCGACCGCGTCGGCCAGGCAGTCGGCGAGTCGGTGCGGCGCCTCGAAGAAGACACAGGCGCGCGGTTCTGCGGCCAAGGTACGCAACCATTCCCGGCGCTGGCCGGATTTGCGTGGCGCGAATCCGTCGAAGCAGAACCGTTCCACCGGCAGGGCCGACAAGGCCAGCGCCGTGGTCACCGCCGAGGGGCCGGGCAGGCAGGTCACCGGCAGGTCGCGCTCGACGCAGGCCGCCACCATCCGATAGCCGGGGTCACTGACCGACGGCATACCGGCGTCGGTCACCAGCAGCACGGTCCGACCGGCGGCGATCTCCTCCAGCAACATCGGGATCCGCGCCGTCTCCACATGGTCGTAGAAGCTGACCACCCGGCCGGTGATCTCCACGTCGAGCGCCTTGGCCAGCGACCTGGTGCGGCGGGTGTCTTCGGCGGCGACGACATCCGCCGTCGCCAGCGCTTCGCGCAAGCGCTGCGAGGCATCGCCGACATCACCCATCGGTGTCGCCGCGAGTACCAACCCGCCTGCCGTCACCTCGTCCGCCACCGCACTCCCATCCATTTCGCGCAATCCCCGCCGGTCAGCGTATCCACCGGCCCAAGCGACCCTCCCCGCACGCCTACCCGAACACGTCGGACCTACCCCACTGTGCCCTCAACAGCAGCCCACGAGCGTGTTCCTTCGCCGACGCGGAGTACGCAACAACCGATCTCGATCTCGCGCCACCCGACAGCACGGCCGGAATACCCGGGCAGGCGGAGGAGCGAGGCGCTACAGCATACGATCGGGGGCGTGACTCAGGTGACCGACCAGCGTGCGACCGCACGGTTCGGGACCGTGCCCTCCTGGTCGAGTCCGGCGCCGCTGCGGCCCGCGCCCGACTTCGGGCCGACCGACCGGTTGCGGGGGTGGCTGGTGACGGCGTTCCTCACCGCGATCGCGGCGGTGACGCGGTTCACGATGCTCAACTATCCGACCGACGCGGGCACCCCGGTGTTCGACGAGAAGCACTACGCTCCGCAGGCCTGGCAGATGCTGACCGGCGGCTGGGTAGAGGACAATCCCGGCTACGGCCTGGTGGTGCACCCGCCGGTCGGCAAGCAGCTCATCGCGATCGGCGAGGCGATGTTCGGCTACAACGGCTGGGGTTGGCGCTTCACCGCCGCGATCGCCGGAACCGTGCTGGTGCTGCTGGTGATCCGGATCGTGCGCCGGTTGGCGCGCTCCACCCTGATCGGCGCGATCGCGGGCATCCTGCTGATCGCCGACGGGCTCACCTTCGTCTCGTCCCGCATCGGCATGCTGGACATCTTCATGGCGCTGTTCGTGACCGCCGCCTTCGGTTGTCTCATCGTCGACCGCGACGAGGTCCGCGCCCGGATCGCCAGGGCGGACGCCGAGGGCCGGATCGGCGTGACGGACTGGGGGCCGCGCCTCGGGGTGCGCTGGTGGCGCTTCGGTGCGGGTGTGCTGCTCGGGCTGGCCTGCGGAACCAAGTGGTCCGGCATCTATTTCATCGCCGCCTTCGGCCTGCTGAGCGTCTACTTCGACCTCTCGGCACGGCGGGCCTATCGCGTCCGCCGCCCCTGGCTCGGCGTCAGCGTTCGCGATATCGGTCCGGCGCTCTACGCGCTGGTACTCGTGCCGCTCGGGGTCTATCTGGCAAGTTATTGGGGCTGGTTCGCCAGCGAGACCGGAGTGTACCGGTACATGCCGGGCAATCCATCGGCTCCGACGGACGCGATCGGCACCGGCGGGTTCTGGTCGCACGTGGTGCCGGGTGCCCTGCGTTCGCTGTGGTACTTCAACGCCAGGTCGCTGGAATTCCACACCGAGCTGACCAACTCGGCGGGCAATCATCACCCCTGGGAGTCCAAGCCATGGACGTGGCCGATGGGCCTGCGCCCGATGCTGTACTACTACGCCGACAGCGGCGTCACCGGCTGTGGCCAGACCCAATGTGTCAAGGCCGTGATGCTGATCGGGACGCCCGCCCTCTGGTGGATCGCGGTTCCGGTGCTTGCCTGGATGCTGTGGCGCGCCGTGGTCCGGCGTGACTGGCGCTACGGCGCGGTGCTGGTCGCCTATGGCGCGGCATTGCTGCCCTGGTTCGCCACGCTGGACCGGCAGATGTACTACTTCTACGCCGTCCCGATGGCTCCATTCCTGGTAATGGGCGTGGCGCTGGTGCTCGGCGACATTCTGGGCCCGGCGCGCCCGAGCCCGGTGCCGCGCAGCCCCGCCGGGACCTACCTGTCCGCGCCGCCGAGCGAACGGCGCAGCCTCGGCCTGCTCGCGGTGTGCCTGTATCTCGGGCTGGTGATCGCCAACTTCATCTGGCTGTGGCCCATCCTCACCGCCTTGCCGATCACACCGAGCAACTGGCACGACCACCTCTGGCTGCCCAGCTGGCGGTAGGTCAGGCATCCAACGCCGCCCGCACGTAGCGCAGCGCAGCGTCGTCGTCCAGCCCCAACCGGCGCACCGTCGCGACGTACGCGGTGGCGGCCCGCCCCGCCACGTCCCGCGTCGGGTCGCCCGACGACGCGATGAACGACCCCTGCCTGCCCCTGGTCTCGACCACTCCGTCTGCCTCCAGCTCGCGGTAGGCCCGCGCCACCGTGTTCGGGGCGAGGCCGAGCTGGGCGGCCAGCGCACGGACGGTCGGGATCTTGGTCCCGGCCGTCAGCTCGCCGGACCGCACCTGGGCGATGATGCCGAGGCGCAGCTGCTCGTAGGGCGGCACAGCCGAATCGTGCGACACCGTGATGGTGAACATGGCGTACTCACACGTCGTCTCGGGACAGCGGACAGGACAGGCAGCGGGGTCCACCGCGGCCGGAACCCAATTCCGAACCGGGAATGCGCAGCACCTCGATGCCCGCGTCCTCCAGTCTGGCGTTCGTCATCTCGTTGCGCTCGTAAGCGACCACCACGCCCGGGGCGAGGGCGAGGGTGTTGTTGCCGTCGTCCCATTGCTCGCGTTCTGCGGTGACGCCGTCCAGTCCGGTGTCGATCACCCGCAGCTTGCCGATGCCCATCGCGTCGGCGGCCGCAGGCAGGAACGGGTCGGGCCCGCGCATGGCGACCCGGCCGCCCCCCTGCCGTCCGCCGTAGTCGTCCTCCTTGTGAATCGTGAACGCGCACAGCGAGTCCCGCACCGCCGGGTACATCACCACCGCGTCGGCGTCGACCATGGTGCACACCGTGTCCAGGTGCATGGTCGCGCGGGTCTGCGCGATCGGCACCACCAGCACGGTGTGCGCCAGGTCGTCGTCGAACAGGCTGCGGGCCAATGCTTCCGCCCCCGCGGGCGAGGTGCGCTCCCCGACGCCCACCGCGACGACGCCGTCGGACAGCAGCAGCACGTCACCGCCCTCGATCGGAGCGGTGTGCGATTCGTAGGCGCGCCGCACGCCGAGGAAGCGGGGGTGGAAGGCGTAGATGAGATCGGTGAGCGAAGTCTCGCGACTCCGGGCCGGTAACGCGAGCGAGGTGATCGCGACGCGCGGACCGACCCAGAACGAGGAGTCCCTGGTGAACAGCAAATTGGGCAGCGGATCGATGACGAAATCCGCGCCGTGGTGCATGCGGCGGACCAGGGAGGTGGCGTCAGGTCCGAACGGCAGTTCGTCGAACGTCATGCCCGCCATCAGGATCTCGGCCAATTCCCTGGCTGGGACGCCGCGCAGGAAGGCGGCCAGCTCGTCGGCCAGCGTGTGCCCGAGCCTGCGCGCGTCGACCGCGGCCGAGATGCCCTGGATGCGGGCCGCGCCGCTGACCGCGAGCGTCTCGGCGAGCAGGTCCGGCAGCAGCAGCACCTCGGTGCCGCGTTCGCGCAGGACGTCGGCGAAGGTGTCGTGCTCCTGCTGGGCGCGTTCCACCCAGGGGATGCCGTCGAACAGCAGTTGATCGTTGTTGCGCGGCGTCAGCCTGCGCAGCTCGTTGCCGGGCCGGTGCAGCAGCACCGTGCGCAACGAACCGACTTCGGAGGTCACCGCGAGGCGCGCATCGCCCTGCTCGGGTCCCTGCGGGTCCGGACCCTCGCGCCGCGCGGACACAGCATCTGCTCCCATGATCAGACCGTAGTTCGCCACGGCTCGGAGAGCACGGAATTCTTTGCCGCTGTGCCGCCTCTGCGAGTACTGAGGCCCGTGGTTCCGAATCCCCCTCCCGGCTCACCTAACCTGAAGTATTGTTGAGGTGATTGGAGGAGTGTGCATGTCGACAGCCGATTGGCGGGCGAAAGAGCTGACCCCCGGCCAGCTCTCCGAGCGTAGTGGAGTCGCGGTCTCCGCGTTGCACTTCTACGAACGCGAAGGGCTCATCACCAGCAGACGCACCAGCGGGAACCAACGGAGATACGCTCGCGAGACGCTGCGCCGGGTTGCCTTCATCCGCATCTCCCAGCGCGTCGGCATACCGCTGAGCGAGATCCGGGCCGCCCTCGATCAGCTGCCCGAGGGTCGCACTCCCACCCGGCGCGACTGGGAGACCCTGTCGACCGCCTGGCGTGCCGACCTGGACGACCGGATCACCCAGCTGGTCCGCCTGCGCGACAACCTCACCGGCTGCATCGGCTGCGGCTGTCTGTCACTGGGCAGCTGCCGCCTGGTCAACGAGCACGACCGGCTCGGCTCCGAAGGCCCCGGCGCCCGCGTCCTCGACGTGCACCTCAACTGCCCGTCGAAACCGGCGGCCTGCTGAACCGCGCTCGGCCCCGCGTGGCGTACGGCTAGCGGCCGAGCACAGCGAGCATGCCCGCCACGGCCCGCGGCCAGGTGAACTGCTCGGCGCGGCTGCGCGCGGCCCTGCGCCGCCCGGCCTGCGGCATGGCCAGCACGTCGGTGACCGCCTGCGCGAACGCGGACGGATGGTCGGCGGCGACCGCGCCGCAGTCGGCGGTCACGATATCGGCCAGCGCCGAGGATCGGCTGGCCACCACCGGCGTGCCCGCCGCGAGCGCCTCCAGCGCGGCCAGCCCGAACGTCTCGTGCGGGCCCGGCGCCAGCGAGACATCGGCGGTGGCAAGCAGTTTCGCCACCATCGCCCGATCGGAGATGAAACCGGTGAAATGCACGGCGGGCACCCCGCCGGCCAACTCGGGCAGCGCCCGGGCCCGCCGCTGCAGGGCATCCCGCCGCGGACCGTCTCCCGCGACCACCAAGCGGGCCTCGATGCCCGCCTCGCGCAGCGCGCCGACCGCCTCGATGCTGCGATCCACTCGTTTCTCCACGGACAACCGGCCGCAGTGCACCAGCAGCGGATGTCCGGGCACCCCGAGATCGGCCCGCAGCCTGCGGTCGCGCCGCTGCGGGCTGAACAACTCCAGATCCACCCCCAGTGGGACCAGTTCCACGTTCGAAGCGCCGATCCGCTGGAATTCCTCGCGGGCGAATCGCGTCGTGCACACGACGATGTCGTACTCGCTGGCGGTATGCCGGTTTGCCACGTCGGCGCAGCGCCGCGCCACCGGACCGGGCAGCACCTGGCCGAGCAGCCGGTCGAGGCGCTCGTGCGAGATCATCACGCCGGTCACGTCGCGCCGCCGCGCCCAGCGACCGAATCCGCGCAACGTCAGCCGATCGGAGACCTCCAGCACGTCGGGCCGCAACCCGGCCAGCACGTCGGCAACCCGGCGCGGATCCGCGGCGCGGTAGCCGCCGGTCCATGGAATAGCCAAGGCGGGCAGCGTGATCCGCACGACCCCGGTGGGCAGGATCTCCTCCGACCGCTGCGAACCGGGCACGATCAGCACCACCTCGTGCCCAGCGGCGGCATACCCCTCGCCCAGATGGTGCAGCGCGGTGCGCAGCCCACCCGAACGCGGGCCGTAGAAGTTCGCCAGCTGCACTATGCGCACGACGCCGATCGTGCAGCGGATCTGGTTATCTGCGCCGAACGACACATGAACAGCTGTGAAAGAACAGGCAAAACGGCCGATTCGGCCCGACCGTACCACCTGGGCGTGCGGTCCGGCTGCCGCGATTCAGTGCGCGGGCAGCCCCCGACCGGCCCGGGGCAGATCGAGGTCGAGCGGAATCCGGCCCGCCGAGAGATGGGCTTCGACCTGTTCGGCCGGCATGGGCCGCGCGATGAGAAACCCCTGCGCGCGGTAGCACCCGAGGCCCACCAGGGTGCGCGCCGCCACCGCAGTCTCGACGCCCTCGCCGACGACGCCCAGCCCGAAGGAACCGGCCAGGCCGATGATCGATTTCACGATGGCCAGATCGTCGGTGCTGGCGCCGAGGCGCTGGACGAAGCCCCGATCGATCTTCACCGCGTCCACCGGCAGTGCTTTGAGATGCGACAGCGAGCTGTATCCGGTGCCGAAGTCGTCGATGGCGATCTGTACGCCCATGCGTTTCAGTCCGCGCAAGGTGACCTGGGTCCTGGCCAGATCCTGGACCACGACGTGCTCGGTGATCTCGAGACACACCGAGCTTCCGTCGATGCCGAAAAGGCGCAAGATGTCTTCGATCCGTTCGACGAAGTCGAGGCTGACCAATTGCACCGGCGAGACGTTGATCCGCATCACGACGTTCCCGGCCATCCCGCGGCGGCGCCACTCCGCGAACTGCGCGCAGGCCGACCGAATGACCCAGCGCCCCAGCTCACCCGCCAGGTTGGTGGCCTCGGCCACGGTGACGAACGCGGCGGGCGGCAATAATCCCCTGGTCGGATGCAACCAGCGCACCAGCGCCTCCAGCGCGACGATGCGGCCGGTGCGCAGGTCGACCTCCGGCTGATAATGCAGCAGCAGCGAACCGTCCGATACCGCGCCGCGCAAATTGAGCTCCACATCGTCCTGGAGCTCGAATTGGGCGCGCATGGCGTCGGTGAACACCGCGACTCCGTTGCCACCGCCCGATTTCGCCGACAGCAGCGCGTGATCGGCGCGGCGCAGCACGTCCGCGACGGTGGTTTCACCCGGAATGCCGAGCGCGACCCCGACGCTGGCGCCCCGGCTGACGGACTCGCCGCCCACGGTGACGCGCCGGGCGATCAACTGCTGGATGCGGTTGGCCTCGTACTCCGCGGCCACCGCATCCATGGGTTTGGCGGGAACGATGACGAATTCGTCGCCGCCGAGCCGGGCGATCATGTCGTTCGGGTCCAGGTTTTCCCGCAACCGCGTCGACAGCGTGCGAATGAAGTTGTCCCCGGCGGTGTGACCGAGGAAATCGTTGAGTGCTTTCAAGCGATCCAGGTCGAGGAAAAACGCGGCCACTGGGCCGGGGCTGCCCGCGCGTAGTCGTTCTTCCATATGCTCGAGCAGAGCGCGTCGATTCGCCAGGCCGGTCAAATCATCGTGCAGCGCGATATATCGAAGCCGTTCCTCCGCGACGACCCGCGCCTGCAATTGCGCGAAGAGCGCCGCGATCGCCTTCAGCACGTTGAGCTCGCGATTGCTCCATTCTCGATCGCCCGCTTTGACGAACCCGAGCGCGCCGGTGGGCTCGCCCCGGGACAGCAGCGGCACGGCAGCGGAGGTTACTCCCGCGATACCGGAGGCCCGGCGGACCGTCTCCTGGTAGTCGGCGAACTGCGGGGTCGGACGCGCGACCAAGGGCTCGGTCGAGTTCTCCAGCGCACGGAACACGGGGTCGGCGGTCTCGAAATAGATCACGCCGAGCGGGTCGGGGTCCGGTACGTTCTGCCGGTGCGGCCACTCCGCGACGAGCACGGTTGCCCGGCGTTCACGGTCGGTGTGTCGGACGTAACTGAAGTCCACGTCGAAGTACTCGACCAATTTCGCGAGCACACGCTCGGTCGCGGCGACCATGGTCGTGGCGTCCACACCCATCAGCTCAGAGGCGACCTGAGTCACCAATGAGTCGAGTGTCCGCCGTGGCACATTGTCTCCGATCGCGCTAACTACCGGCGTCGACGCCGAGCACCGGACGCCGCCGACTGCGTACGGTGGCGGCGGAGGCGTAGCTCAGGCGAAGCACCAACGCCATGGTCTCATGCTCGGGCACGTCCAGCAGGTTCAGGAAACGACCTTGAAGTGACGCTAGTGTATCCGCGAACTCGGGGGAAATCGCGGCAAGTTCGCCCGGGCGTCGGGCGTACAGGTATACCGGCGAAATCGGTTGCACACACAATCCGAGGCGCTCGGCCTGCACCCAAACCTGCGCCACCGCCGCGCCCGCCTCGGCATAGTCGCTCAACCCGGGGTCGGCGCCGTCGAATGTCACCGCCAAAATGGCGGAGCTGGATCGCACGCGGTCGGCGGTGTATTTCCCCAGAGCCGCGCCGCCGGACCAGGATCGCAGCTGTGCCATGACGTCGGCGCGCGACACGATCTCGAACGCCGCCCACTCGTCATCGGTGAGTTCGAGGCTGCGAGCATCGATCCCGGTGTCCGGATCGTCGTCCGGCCAGCGGACTTCGGCGAGCATTTCCTCGTATAACCGGGGCGTGAGATAGCGGATTCGATCGGAATCACCCAGCAAACGCGCAGCTTCTTCGATTTCCAACCGACCCACCACCGCGCGCAGGCGCGCACCGGCCGATTCGGCGACCGCCGCAAGGGAATCCAGCACCCCGTCGGCCAGCGGGGCGCCGGTACCGACCCGGCGATTGGTCGCGCGGCGCAGTACGGCCGGATAGTCGGCGGCGAGCTCCGGATTCCGTTCACCGCCGAGCCGCAGCCGCGCGGCGAGCTCGCCGGACCCGGCGGCGCCCTCGCTGAATTCGTACGCGCCGAGGATGCCGTGCGCGGCCGCGGCGACCCGCGCGTTGTACAAGGCGGCGCCGAGCGCGACGGCGCTGCCGCGGTAGCCGACGTCCATCGCCGAGCTGTACTCCGGAGCCAGCTCGATGTGGATATCGCCCGGCCCGGCCCGCAGCGTCCACGGCTGCATGTTTCCCCCGGACGGCGCTCGCTGTGCGCAGGCGAGCACGCTGTCGATGGGTCCGGCGGCCGATTCCGGCGCGACCTCGGCCCAGATCGGTTCGCCGGTCGGCGGCGGGTCGGCCAGCTCGTCGAGATGCCGTTCCAAGTCCACCCGGACGCGACCGGAATCCAGCTTCATGCCCAGGCCGATGCGCCGGACGGCGGCGACCACGCTCGCGGCCCCGAGGGTGACGTCGGCGCCCAACTGCGGCCAGCTGGTCACCGTCTCCCCGACTTCGACCATGCTCGCGCCCAGCCGCGGTGACAGCCCGGCGGCGCCGAGCAGCTTCACCACGAACGGCGCCTTCTCCCTCGGCGTCAGCCCGCGCAGATCCGCGGCGCGAATGTCGCCGAGCAACCCGTGGAACGCCGGACGCTGGGATTCGAGATCGAAACGCTCGACATCCAGCAAACCACGATCGCTGGTCTCCATGAGCAATGGAATGCCGTGCCGAGCCGCTGCCTCGCGGATCACGAGCTTCATATCGAGCGAATCACATTCCTCGACGACGACATCCAGGCCGTCCAGAAAATCGTCCACCGAATTCTCGTCGACTCCGGCCGCGAAGATCTCCACCGGCAGATAGGGGTCCAGTTCGGCAATACGCCGCGCGGTCACCACCGCTTTGTTGACGCCGATGTCGAACAGTGTTCCGGGAACCCGATTGAGATTGGACAACTCGATTTCGTCCAGATCGGCCAAACGCAGCCCGCCACAAATGCCTTCGAGTGCGAGCAGATGCGCGATCGCGTGTCCGGCGCTTTGCCCGATGATGCCGATCGTGCTTTCGGCCAGACGATCCTGCTCGGCTGTGGTGAGTTTGTTCCGATTGCGATCCAGCCGGATCATCCGGAATGTCCGCCGGCCCGGCAGTCCGATCACGGCGGCGCGCCACGGGTAGTAGATCCACCGATCCGCCTCGGGACCTTCCGAGATATCCGGGGCGGCAACCATTTTGCCGAGCTCGGCGCGCAGCGACTCGCGCAGATCGATGAATTCGATGCGCGGATCGTCGCGCAGCGTGGCGAGCGTTCGCGCGTCGCCCGGATCGGTACCGTCCAGGATCAGTGGCCGGTGCAGCGCCACCCGGATGCGGTCACCGCCCATGTCGGCGCCGATCCCCTGTTGCCCGGATACCCCCACACGTGCCATCGGCCGGCCGGGCAGCCGGTACGCCGAGCGCCTCCTGCTCGGCCTGGACCAGGGACCGCTGCGATTCCTCGGCAAATGCCGGGTAGGACCGGGTATCCCACCACAGCGGCACGGTCTGGTAGCGCTCGTCCGGATACGGAACCGCCGGGATCCCCTCGGCGGGCACAGCGCCGCACGACTGATGCCGGCCCACGGTGAACGACGCCACCGTGGCGAAACCGTAGCGCGCGCCGAGCAGGCGCGCCGCGTGCAGCACCGTGCGCGAAATGGCCGCGCTCAGCTCGGCGCGGCGCGGCGCGTCACGGGCGACCCACGCTCCTTTGGCTTCGACCACACCCTCCGGTATTCGATCGGCAATCATCCGCTGCAGCTTGCCCGCTCCGGGATGACCCGCCCATTCGACCAGCGCGTGCGCCTGCCGCGCCGCGGTGTAGGGGCCTTGCATCCGCACGCCGGCGACCATCTCGCCACCCGCGTCGAGCCCAGCGAAGAACAGCGACGTCGATCGGCCATCGGCGATCGACTCGTATTCGAGCGCGTGTTCGACCCCGAAGCGCCGGTAAACCTCCAGCGCACCGCCCAGGTACCGGTGCCAGAGCTCCGGCTGAACGCTCGGTTCGGCGACTGAGAACGCACACTCGGATTGCGCGTCGTAATACCGGAAAACTCCCCGCCCAAGGGAGTTCGTCGGCACGACTGCAATCAGATCCACAGCCATGTTGTTCCTACTCCATCGCCGCGCTGTTACGCGCGATAGTCCAGCCTCATGCAGCACCCCACGGCCCATGAGCCGAGACGAAGTTGCCCAGGGCAGTATCCGTCATCCGACAGGAATTGACCAGCCGTCCGGCTAATCTTCCGGAAACTCTGCGGTACACGTAGTGTTTCCGCAGGTCAGAAGCGGTGCGATCAATATCGGAAATAACGGGGAGACCAGTCGGTTCTACCGTAGCTATCGTTCAGCAAGCTATACGAGGATGGAGATGAACAGTTCCACGGACTCCGGTCCGTGCCAGATCTCGATCTCTTCACGGTAGGCACGGGTGATCTCGGCCGACGCCGTCGCGTCGTCGACCTGCGCCCATACGTCCTCCACCGGATCGTGATAGTCGCCGTTCGGCGCGAAACGCGCGTAGACACCTTTCGGCACGCGTACCAAGACGTCGCCGACCGGCACGGCATCCGGAGACGGATATTCGAAGCACACCACCGCGTTGTAGTTCCCCGCCGGATCCGGCACGTACACCGTGTACATCGGGCGATCCGCGCCCGCCCGGTCGCGCAGCCGGTCCTTGAGGAACTCGATCAGGTCGCTGTTGCTGACCTTGAAGCTCGGGCGCACCCGCGGGACAACCAACCCGCCGTAGATCGCCTCGGCGCGAACCGCGATCGCATAGCTCATCGCGCCTCGACCGCCAGGTAGAGATCGATCTTGTAGGCGTGCGGATAACACTCGAAATCGCCGGTATAGGTCCGCTTGATCTGGTTGTGCTCCTCGGCGTAGGCGATCTGCGTCCACAGGTCCGTCATCACCTGCGGGAAGTTACCGACCGAAGAGAACCGCGCATAGGCGCCGCGCGGCAGGCGCGCCACCAGATGCCCGCGGGTGACGTCCTCGAAGGACGCGCACTGATAGCCGACGATCTGCGTGTTGTAGGTGCCGAGCTCTCCGCTGTAATCGGTGTATGCACTGGCCAGCGGTCCGCCGAGTTCCTGGTGCAGCACAGCCGCCCAGGCGGCCTCCAGGTCGCGGTCACGCAGTTCCCCGAGCGCACGCTTTGGGCTGCGCACCGGTAACCCGGCAACCCACGTCTCGTCCCGCTCGACGATTTCAAACTGCATGGAAGACTCTTTCGAATGAAGCCGGCGGTGAGCTACCCGCATCCGGTCGGTCGGAACCGCCATGCTACCAACCCGGACCGCGTGGTACCGATCACATGTCCGGCTCGATATCCGCCCCGTCACGCCGCTGAACTGGACAGATGTCCGAGGACTTCGGTCAGGGTAGGACGGATCGGCTATGAACAACCGATGCCCGCGGCACCATCGAATGGAGTTCTGATGAACAACAGCTCGATCTCCGGCCGCGTGTGCCGCAGCATCGCCGAACTCGACGCCGCGGTCGCGGACTGCTTCGCCTGCCCGCGCCTGGTCGCCTGGCGCGAACTCGCGGCCGAGCAGAAGCGTCCCGCCTTTCGCGACCAAACCTACTGGGCGCGAGCTGTTCCCGGATTCGGGCCGGATGACGCGCGCATGCTGATCGTGGGACTCGCGCCCGCGGCGCACGGCGGCAACCGGACCGGGCGCATGTTCACCGGCGACCGCAGCGGGGATGTGCTCTACGCCGCGCTGCACGCCGTCGACTTGGCCAATCAGCCGACCTCGACGAGCATCGATGACGGCCTGCGGTTGACCGGCGTGCGGATCACCGCGCCGGTGCACTGCGCACCGCCGGACAACAAACCGACCCCGGCCGAACGAGACCGGTGCAGCCACTGGCTGGACACCGAAGTCCGCCTGCTGACCCCGACCTTGCGCTCGGTAGTGGTGCTCGGCGCGTTCGGGTGGCAGGCGCTGTTCCCGGTGCTGGCGCGGGCCGGTTGGGTCGTGCCCCGTCCGCGACCGAAATTCGGCCACGGCGCGCACGTGGAACTGGCCGCGACCGACGTGGAACGGACGCCGCTGCAGGTGTTCGGCTGCTATCACGTCAGCCAGCAGAACACCTTCACCGGGCGACTCACCCCGGCCATGCTGGAGGTGGTGCTCAGCGACGCGGCGGCGGCCGCAGGCATCGATCCGCGACGGGCGCCCGTTCCGCGCGAGTGAACCGGACCGGCGCTTCGATTCAGCCGCTCAAGGGCTCACGACTGCGCCTCGCTGACGCTCGGCTCCGTCGTGCGCGAGGGCGCACTGTGTTCTCGGTTCGCTCGCTGACGCTCGCTCACACGTGATCGACCAGCGCTGGGTGACCTGCCTCGTGAGCGCAGTGAGCGCAGCAGAAATACTCACCGCGCGCCTCGACGCCGTGCCCGAGGATTCGGCACGAACAGTGCGTGCAGGTCGGGGCCATCGCGTTGATCGCGCATTCGAAGCTGTCGAAGATGGCGGATTCGCCGTCCCGCGTGATGGTGAACGTCTTGTCGTACTCGTTGCCGCAGGTGGCGCAGGTGGCCATGAGGTATCACCGGTCCTCTCGAGTCGATGGACAGCTCGTCGAGATTCGCGGTACCCGCCGGAGACGACGCAAAACGGAGCGCGGCGGACAGACGCTTGGCATGCGGTCGACGAGCAAGCGGTAGCGCCCTCTGGGTTCGGTGACCTCAGGCCAGGCGTAGCGCTTGCACGGGGCAGCTGTCCACGACGAGCTCGAGCAGCTCGGGCTCCGCGGCAACAGTGTCGGAGACCGGCGCGACAATCCCGTCGTCACCGACGCGGAAAAACTCCGACGCCAGCGCCTCGCACATGCCATGGCCCGCACAGACGCCGCGGTCGGCGATGATCCTCATCGGCCGATCCGCTCCAGCCGGATCGGCAGACCGTCGGCAGGCACCGGGCCGGTCCCAGCGACCAGCGGCACCCGGTAACCGTCCGGGACAGTCCAGCGGTATTGCAACAGCATTTGATGCACAACCGCTTTCACGGTCATCCCGCCGAAGTAGAGGCCGATGCACTTGTGCGCGCCACCGCCGAACGGCGCCCATGCGAAGCGATGGGATTTGTCTTCGCGGCGGTGGTCGGCGAAACGCTCCGGGTCGAACTCGTCGGCATCGTGCCAGTAGTCCTCGGTGCGCATGATGGCGTAGGTGCCGCACAGGACGAGCGTCCCTTTCGGGAGGTAGTAGCCGAGGATGTCGGTGTCGGTCACCGTCTCGCGGATCTGCTGGGCCACCGGCGAATAGATCCGCAACGCCTCCTTGAACGCGAGATCGAGCGAGGGCAACCGGTCCAAATCGTCGTAGCCGAGCGCGGGCTTGCCCAGCGCGACGGATTCGGCGCGCAGCCGCTGCTGCCATTCCGGATGTCTGCCGAGTTCGTAGACCAGCATGGACGCGGCGATGGTGCTGGTGTCGTGGGCGGCCATCATCACGAAGATCATGTGCTCGACCACCTCGGCGTCGGTGAAGGTCTCACCGTCCTCGGTGCCGGCCCGGCACAGCACGGAGAACAGGTCGTTGCCCTCGCCCGCCCGTTTGGCGGGCAACGCGCGGCGGAAGTGCTGTTCGAGCACCTGCCGTCCGCGCAAGCCGCGGGCCCACACCCCACCGGGGACGCCGGTCCGGATCAGCGCCGCCCCGCCGCGCACCGCGTCCTCGAAGGCACGCTCCAGCCGGGCGGCCTCCGCGCCGAGCTCGGCGCCCGCGAAGACCTCGGTGGCCTGCTGGAGCAGCAGCTTCTTGATCGCGCGATAGACGCGGAAATCCGGGCCCGGCCGCCAGTCCGCGAGGCCGCGGGTGATCCGCGGCGTGGTCAGGTCGAGATAGCCGATCAATCGCGGCCGGGTGAAGGCCTGCTGCATGATGCGCCGATGGAACAGGTGCTCGTCGAAATCGCGCAGCAGCAGTCCGCCGCGAAAGAACGGGCCGATCAGGAATTCCCAGCCGCGCTGGGCCGACAGCGCTTTGTTGCGGTCCAGCATCACCGCCTCCAGCCCCTCCGGGCTGGCGATCCCGACCATGCGGCGTCCGAGCAGGCCGAACCACTGGATCGGCCCCAATTTCTCCGATCGCGTCCGCGCGAAGTGGATCGGGTCGGCCAACGCCTGCAACGTGTAGCCGATTCCAGGCAAGCCGAAGTCGCCCGGCACCGGTTTCAATCCGCTGCCCGGCGGAGGATCGGCCAGCGGCCGGACCGGCGCCGGATAGCGTTCGGCGAGCCGCGCAGCCGCCCGCTGCGCATGCCAGGCCCACGTGGCCCGCGCTTGGCGGACCGTACCGGAGACCTCGTTGATCGATTGGGGCACAAGCAGACTCATGGCGGCCATCCCTTCGCGACACTGCGACGGTTCGACCATACTCGTCTCATCGAACGGCCGGATCCGCCCGCACCAGCTTCGTGATCAGTTGCGACATCAGCGGTTCCCGCAAATCCGGTAGGCCGCCGAAATCACCCGCGACGATTCGGTTGGTCGCCAGCGCGACGACCGCGCCGATCACCGCCTCGGCCACCACCCGCTGATCCGGCAGGTTCGCGCCGAACGCCGCGGCGAATCCATCCACCAAACCGGACTGCGTCGCCAATCGCCGCTGCAGCACTGCCGTCCCGGCCGCGTACACCTCTACCAGGAAGACCTTGGCCACCTCGGGTTCCTGCGCGAGCGTCGAGAGGTACGCCTCCAGGGCCCGATCGATGCGTTCCAGCGCGGGACCGTCGGTCGTGAGCGCCGTCCCGATCCGGGTCATCACGATCTCGACGGCCATGTCGTAGGCGGCGAGAAAGCATGCTTCCTTGTTCGCGAAATGCTGATAGAACGTCATCCGCGAGACACCGGCACGCTCGAGCACGTCCGCGACCGTCACCGCGGCGTACCCTTTCCGCGCCGCGGCCTCGATCATCCCGACCAGCATGCGAGCCCGCTGCGCGGCCACCACTTCGTCCGGCGCGATCCCATGGTTGCCGCCGTGCAGTTTCCCGCCCGCCCGCGCCTTCAGCAACGATCCTCGCTCCACGTTCCGATGCTATGCACTCGCGCGGCCGGCTGTGGCCGTAAATCCGCCTGGCGAAAGGCGCGAGTCGCAAGATCGCCGCGCCGGAGGTTCGACGTGAAGTCTCTTGACCAGGGGCACACCGGAATATAACTTGCTAGTCAACAAGTAAGCTTATTCCAGAGCGGTGCTCGCGACGCCCACGCACCGGCAACACCTCGAGATGGACAACCGCACCAATGACAGAAACCCTGCGCGCACTCGTCGGAGGCACCGGTCCCGATTGGGAGATCCGGGAGCTCCAACGGCGAGCCGAGCCGGACCTGCTGATGATCTGCGCCCACGACCCCTCGATGTTCGAGCACGCCAGGGCGACGCAGTAAAGGTTTCGGTGGCCGTCTCAGAAGGCTTCTCCATCGGTCGTGATGTCGAAGGCGTTGAGGAAGTTACAGACCAGTTGATAGAAGCCGACGGTGAGCACGAAATCCGCCAGCTGGCTGATCGAGAAGAACCGCAGCGCCTCCTCGCGGTCCGGCTCGCCGAGGGTGTGGTCGGTCAGCAGCCGATCGGTCCAGCGCAGCACCGCCGCTTCCTCTGGCGACAACCCGGCGAGGTCGCCTGTCGCGGTCGCGGCGATCGCGGTCTCGCCGAGTCCGACCGCGCGCGCGAAGCGTTCGTGATGGTGTAGCTCGTAGGCGGATTCGTAGGCGTGCCCGACGCGCAGGATAGCCAGTTCTCGCAGGGCCATCGGGACCGAGTTGGTCTGCAGCATCGCATCGGCCATGGACAGGAAGCTCACCGCCATGCCGTGCGAGTGCGCCACCATCCGGTAGATGTTCGCCTGATGGGTGGTCAGCGCCTCCTGCAGGTCGCGGGGCAGGGTCGAGAGCTCAGGGTATTCCACAGCAGCCATGTGCCGGTTCTCCTCGTCCGCTCAGACCAGCTTGTCGATATCGCCGCGGATCGGCTCGCTGCCGTCCCAGGTGTCGGCGACTTCTCGGATGTATCGGAAGAACTGGCCTTTCGGTCCGCTGATATCGGAAATCTCGATGACGTGCCCGAACGTCTTCTCCGTGTCGAGGTAGGCGAATCGCCCGTTCGCACCGCCGATGGAACCTTCGTGCCCGACCTCGTAGCCGAGCGCGCGCACCTTGTCGTAGAGCGCCTGGTAGTCGTCGGTCCAGTAGGCGATGTGCTGGAGCCCTTCCCGGCCGGAGTCGAGGAATTCCTTGTACAGCGACGGCGCGTCGTTGCGCGGCTGGATCAACTCGATCTGGAGGTCGCCGGAATTCGCCAGGGCGACACTCATTTTCATCGGTGAGTCGGCTCCACGGTAGGTGAAGAAGTCCGTCTGCACGTCGTGGACATAGAACCAGGGGCCGATGCCCTGGTCGATCCATCGCTGCATCTCGGCGTTGATATCGCGGACAACGTAGCCCAGCTGGGCGATTCGCCCGAAGATCCGACTCATGGCTGGCTTCTTTCTATCCTGATAGTGATGTGCTCTCCGCTGAGGGGCGGAGACGTTGGACGAGCATCTGCTCGATCTCGCGACGGCTCGCGTCGAGATCGATGTTCGGGTCGAGCATCGATTGCAGGGCGACCCCGCGCAGCATTCCGATGGCGACCGTCGCCATTCCCGCCGGATCGACCTCGCGACTGAGTTCGCCCGAGGCTTGACCCAGCTCGATACGCTTCGTGAGTTCGTCGCGAAACTCACGGTCGGAGTCGACCATCGCCTGATGAATCTCCGACGGATGGGAGACCGCGTCGGCCCACAGCACCAGTCTCGCCCGGTGCATAGGCGGGAAATCGGCGACGATGGCCATATAGGTCCGGATGAATTCCAGGACAGCGTCCAGGGCCGATTCGGATCCGCTGTCGTTCACGAGCGCGTCCTGGAATCGGTGGGCCACCGCGGCGACCAGCCGTTCCATCATCGCGCCCTTGGAGCCGAAATGATGGGTGACCAAACCCCGGCTGTAACCGGCCCGGTCACCGATCGCGGCCAGCGTCAACTGGGCCGGACCGATCTCCCCGATCAGCTCGGCCGCCGCGTCGAGCAGTCGCCGTTCGGCCTCCGTACGCCGCTCTTCCTGGGTACGACGCTCGGGTGCGTCACCTCGGCTCATTGTCTTCCTCCCGTCCACTACCTGTCGGTATGACGGTAATCATGGGCGACCGGCGATCGACTGCCCGGCGGCCCAGCACGCTCACGTCCTGCCGCTGCCGCGGTGTGTGATGCGCTTGTGCACGAAGGTCGGCGCCGTTCCGGGGTTGGTCCAGCGGCGGGTCAGTTCGCTGGAAGGGAAGAACTGCGGGAAACGCGGATCCCGCTCGGACAGGTCGACGATGGATCGTTCCAAGATCAGCGAGTTGTACTGGGCGGCCAGCGTTTCGATGGTGTTGGCGTTCAGCACCACGCCCTGACCCCATTCCTCGGCCCAGCGCCGCACTCCGAGCAACTTGGAATGCTGCGGGACCAGGCATTCGGCGGCGATCGCATTCTCGCTACTGGCCCAGATACCGCTACTGGTGTTGAGTACCAAGGTCTGGTTTCCGGTGGTGTGACCAGGTGTGGCGACGATGGCGATGCCGGGACCGACAACCACGTCACCGTCGATCGGAACGATCGCTTCGGCGCGCAGATCACGATAGGTGTCCGGCTGGTACCACGGACGCTGTTGCGGATGCAGATGCTCCAACGCCGTCAGCTCCGAACGCTGCACCAGCAGTCTGGCATTCGGAAAAATGGGCTGAAGCGGTTCCGTCGCGCCCAGGTCGGGCTGCGGGGTCGTGGTACCGAGCCAACGCCGCACGTCCTGCGTATGCAGATGATCGAACACCAGATAGTCGACCTCGGCCGGATCGATGTTCGCGGCCCGCAGATGGGTGACCACGTCACCATGGCGCTGCACGAGCAACGTCTCCAGCGGACCGGGCGCACGCTTGGACAACGCGGCGAAGTACGGCGTGTTGGTGCCCAACTCCACGTCACTGGGTTCGAACAGCAGCGTGCGCCGCCGCCCATCGGCCTCGGTCCAGCGCACCACCAGCATCCGATTGGTGATCGCCACGAACGGCGCCGGAGCCATCGACGCCCGCCACAATCCGAAGCGGGTCGGATACGGAAGGGTGATCAGGTCGTAGGTGTCGACGGAATCGGGAGTCCCGCCTGCACGCAGCTCGGACCGCAAATCCGCCGCACAGGACGGTATCCGCGCCAAAGCCGCCCCCGGATCCAGCCCTGGATCGCGCAGCGGCGCGAGCCAACCGACACTCGTGCCGACCATAGGACTCCTCTCGCAACTTGCTTGTCGCCTAGCAAGTTACTGACCCATGCCGCTTCCGTCAACACCCACCGCCGCATCTCGGCGCCCCTGCCGCGACATGCCCACGTTGTGGCATGAGCACGACAGGGATGCGCGCGGGTGGCGATGACTGGAATGGCCGGCTCGGCGTGCCTCAGACTTGCGCTTCAGCGGTTTTGGCGAACAGTTCGAGCATGGTGCTCCATCCACCGCCGCGTTCGACAATCGTGTCGTGAATGGCTTTGCCGTCGACGAGGCGGTCGAGATGGCGGTGTTCGAGTTCGACGCTGGTTCGGCCGGGGCCTTCCGGGGTGAAGCGGACTTCGATCTCGCTCGCATGCGCGGGATCGGGGTCGTATTGCCAGTGGCCGTTGATCTGCCAGGTCACGACGAGCCGGTGGGGCGGCTCCCAGGTGAGCACGCGGCCCCACTCGCATTCGGTGCCGTCGACGCCCCGCTCGTACCAGCGTCCGCCTTCGCCGGATTCGAGGATCGCCTCGGCCAGCTCCGCTTGGCCGATGTGGTACGCGGCGGGCCACCAGCTGCCGAAGGATTCGGTGAAGAAGGCGAAGGCATTCTCGATCGGCATCGCCACGCTGGCTTTGCCCTGCAGGGTGGGAAGAGTCGTGGTCATGAGGTCTCCTGTTCGGGATCGGCCGCCGCGTCCGCGGCCTTCTGAAAACTGGTCAGGGCGTCGTCCCAGATCCGCTGGAAGTACGCCTGGATCGCGGCCAGCCCGTCCGGGTTGATCCGGTAGATGCGCCGCGTGCCCTCCGGTGTGGCCACCACCAGTCCCCCGTCCTTGAGCACCCGCAGATGCTGGGAAACGGCCTGACGGGTGATCGGTAACGACTCCGCCAGTTCGCCGACCGATGAGGGTCGGCGTGCGAGTCGTTCGAAGATCGCCTGCCGCATCGGGTCCCCGAGGATCGTCAGCTCGACGTCTTTGAAAGCAGCCACGTACGTAAGTCTCCGCTTTCAAAGCGGAATTGACAAGGGTTTCGCCATGGGATTTCTATGCCGCGGTGTACTCGCTGATCCAGCATGCGGCCAGCAGTCCGGAGGTGGCGGTGAGGATCGCGGCCGCGACGACGGTGGCTTCGAGACCGAGCCAGTCGGCGAGGATGCCCGCGATCCGCGCGCCGACGGCGTAACCGATGTCGCGCCAGAAGCGGTAGGCGCCGGAGCGTTCGCGCGCCAGCTGGGGTGTGCGTGGTCGGAGACCGCGAAGCGCCGGATTACAGCATGCCCGCCGGGATGGCGGAGATCAGGCCGCCGTCGATGAGCAGGTCCTGTCCGTTGACATAGGACGCTTCATCGGAGGCGAGGAACGCGACCGCGGCCGCTATCTCGCCGGGGTCGCCGATGCGGCCCGCCGCGACCCCGCTGCCGATGGCAGCCTGGGCCTCGGCCGAGATCTCGGCCCGGAACGCCGGCGTGTCGACGTAACCGGGGCTCACCGAGTTGACCCGGATCCTCCTGGGCGCGAGTTCTGCCGCGAGGGTCCGGGTCAGGTTGTGCACCGCCGCCTTGGTCGCCGAGTAGAGAGCGGCGGAGGGCATCCCGCGGTACAGCCCGAACGACGAGTTGATCACGATCGCGGCCTGGTCCGAAAGCAGCGGCAGCGTCTTCTGGATAGTGAAGAACGCTGCTTTGAAGTTGATGTCCACGACTCGGTAGAACTCCGCCTCGGTGACCGCTTCGATAGGCTGGAACGCGCCGATCCCCGCGTTGGCGAACACCACATCCAGCCGCCCATACCGGTCGTGAACGGCTGTCGCCAGCTTATCGAGATCGGCGAGACTTGCCGCGTCACCGGGGATGCCGAGCACCCGGTCGCCGAGTTCCTCGACTGCGGCATCGAGCCGGATCTTGTCGCGTCCGGTGACGACGACCTGCGCGCCTTCGGCGAGCAACCGGTGCGCGGCGGCCAGACCCATGCCGCTGGAACCTCCGGTGATCAGTGCGATCTTGCCGTCGAATCGGAAGCTGTTCTGCGTCATGGCCCCAGCGTGCCAACCCGTGCCGCGGACAAACAGTGCGCAGTTATCGTGGGTTCGGCACCACCACGTTCCGGCCACGCCCTGGTCAGGCGGGGGCGGCGAGACGGACGTGCTGCAGTCGTTCGAGTCGAGCCGCGGTGTCGGTACCAGGCTGTGGGTTGTAGAGAACGAGATGCCAGCAGGGATGGTCGGCGACCAGCAAGGTCGTCGCGTCGAAGAACAACTCACCTGCCTCGGGATGGCGCAGCGCGTTCACCGCCTGGATCGGGACGCCGACCTCGTGGCGCGCCCATAGCGCCGCGAATTCGGCGCTTACCGCGCTGAGGTCGTCCACCACGCGACGGAACTCTGGGTGATCGGCGCAGTGCGCCGTATCAGCGCGATAGGCGGCCACGACCGCGGGAGCCGCCGCCGCCCAAACATCGCGCATGGCTCGGTATCGGGGGTTGGTGAAGAACGTGACCAAGCAGTTGGGTGCGGCATCGCCGAAGCCGAACACCGTCCGGGCGGTATCGTTGAACGCCAGCACATTCCAGTACCGGTCGCGCAACACCGCGGGTCGTCGCTCCCACCCGTCGAGCAGTTGCCGCACTTCGGGAGTTACCTCGGCAGCGGACGCCCCACCAGCGGGCGGCGGGTTGAGACCCGCCAGCAGATACAGGTGCACCCGCTCCGGCTCACTCAACAGCAGGGCCCCGGCGATCGCGTCGAGCACTTCGGCCGAGACCGTGATGTCGCGCCCCTGCTCGAGCCACGTGTACCAGGACACCCCGACCCCCGCCAGCGCGGCGACCTCTTCACGCCGCAGCCCAGGAGTACGCCGCCGCCCCGCCGCGACCAGACCGACATCACCCGGCGCGAGCCGCGCCCGGCGCGAGCGCAGGAAGTCACGGAGCTGCTCGCGGCGCCGATGTGCGGGTTCGCTGGTCATGATTCACGGTAACAACGACAGCACGCACAACTCCACGTCCACAGTCAGCTGATCCTCGGGTTCGAAACAAGCTGTGGGCATGCGGCTCGCATCTCGGCAGGCGTTCCCAGACCCGGGAACATTTGATAATCGACGTTGTTGCGAAATTGTCTGCCCAGGCGAGAGCGAGGCGCCGATGAGCCCCGACGGCACCAAGCGGATGGGCGATTTGCACGAGCTTCCGGTCTGCGCACCGGCGGGATTGAAAGCTCTGTTCACCGCGGCCGAGGGAATTATTCAAACCCAGATCAAGCTGCTGGGGTCGGGCGCACCGTCCAAGGCTCCCGATCTGCGTCAAATGCTGCGCGATCAGGGAATCGCCAAACCCGAGGACCAGTCGACGTTGATCGACAAATACGGCGAGAACGAGGACGAGGTGCGGAAGGCCATGTCGGGCATCAGTCGGACGGACGAGGGCATCGTCGTGAAAACCGCTGGGATCGGTGAGGTCGTGACGAAGGCCTACGGTGCGATCGACACCTCCGTGGGGGAACTCAACAGGAAGATCGATGCCGCCCACAACGCGGTGCGAACCAAGACCGACAGCGAAGGCAACCCGGTGCGGGATGCGCATGGCAACGTCCAGAAGGAACTGCCCAAAGAAATAATCAACGGCCTGTTCACAGGTGTCTGGGATACGTTGAACACGACATTTGACCAGGTCAGGGGCGTCTCGGACCGGGCAGCGACCGAGGCGCTCAAGATCGGCGGCGACGAGCCGAGCTTTACCTCCAAAACCGGCGGCAACGGCGGCGGCACTCAGCCGGTCCCATCTCCCACTTCGGGGTACAACGGAAACACCCCGTGGACACCCGAATCGATGGGCACCGCCATAATTCCCACCAAGGACAAGCCCACGGCGATGGCAATGATGGAATATCTCATCAAGGAACACAACTTCACCCCTGCGCAGGCAGCGGGAATCGTCGCCAACGCGAAGTTCGAGTCAGGTTTCCGGGTCGATGCCACGGGTGACAACGGAACGGCCAAAGGCATCTTCCAGTGGCGTTTCGACCGAGAGGCGGGACTCAGGACGTTCGCGAGCAGGCCAGGCGAGAGTCTCGGCGACTGGAGAACCCATGTCGATTACATGGTTGCGGAATTGCGCGGCGGGAACTATCAGCGCGCCGACACCCTTATCAACTCGAACAGCAACGACCCCCGTGCGGTGGCGGCGGCATTCGACGAGCACTACGAGCGGAGCTCCGGATCCACGATCAACGCTCGGCGCGACTACGCAGCGGGACTCCTGAACGAGTGGAACTCCCAGCCGAGTGTCGTCTGATGTCGGATAGGTGAGCGCGCGTTCCAGCCGTAGCTCACCGGCGTGCTCTCCACGAACACTCGCCTCCCGGTGCTTTGCCCCAGGAGGAACGAGCCGCCAGTCTGCCGGACCGTCGATCAACCAGATCGACGCCGAGTTCTACCCGCACGTCACCACCAACGTCCCAGGCTGTGCCGACTCGGCAAGCACTCGATACCGCGACAATGCACACGAGCGGACGCCTCCGGTGGCCGGGACTTTCTCGGAACCCGGCCTGACCTGCCCGGGAACTTACTCGAACCATGACCACCCAACGCAACCACAAGCACGGGGGTCCGGGGGCAAAGCCCGCCGGGCGGGGCGTGGGGGTTGCACCCCCACAAAACACGCGGAACGCAAAAGGCTCATGCTCTCCATGAGCATGAGCCTCCGATGCGTGGAGCTAAGGGGAATCGAACCCCTGACCTTCTCGATGCGAACGAGACGCGCTACCAACTGCGCTATAGCCCCGTGCGGCTCCGGGGAACCGCGCTGTGACACTGTATCAGGCCGGGCCATCAGACTCCGAATCGGTGGCCTGACCTGCCCGGATGTGTGCTGGTTACTCGCCGGCCGCGCGGCGGACGTCGCCGGTGGCGCGGCTACGCAGGGCGCGGGCGGTGGCGGGGTCGAAGGGGTCGAGGTGGTCGAACAGGGGGTCTTCGTCGTCGGGGTCGACCAGCGCGGAGCGGCGGCGGAGGGCGCGGGCGGTGTCGCGGTCCATGGCGCCGTGCGGGACGGCGGCTCGGCGTGCCTGCGGATCGGCTCCGCCGCGGCCGCGGTTGAGGCGGGCGGCGCGCTTGCGGCGGATCTCCTCCTCCATTCGCACTTGCTTGCGCAGGTAGGCCAGGTAGGTCACGAGCACGACCGAGGAGAGCCCGGTGCCCCACCACAGCAGGGGCGTCAGCACGAACGCGAGCGCGCCGCAGAGGATGGCGGTGAGCACCAGGCCGAGCACGGCGCGCTGGCGGAAGGTGTAGCGGGCGGCGCGGGCGATGGCGTCGGCCTCGGGGTCGAAGCCGCCGCGGCCGCGGCGAGTGGGGACGAAATCCGTTTCGTCCGTATCGGTCTCGTCGTCTTCCGGATAGGTGACGCGGGCGGGCGCGGTGGAGCGCGCAGGCGGGATTCTGGCCGCGGCCAATTCTGGGTTGTGTGCGCCCACGCCGTCATCATCGGTTGCCGCGTCGATCTTCGCAGCAACTTCGGCCGCTTCCACGTCGTCGTCCGAGTCGTCCGCGGCGCCAAGCGGGTGGTCGGAGTCGGCCGCATCGACGTCGTCCGGGTCGATATCCTCCGATTCGATGTCGGCCGCGTCGATGTCCTCCGATTCGGCGTCAGCGATGTCGGATGCCGCGGCGTCCAAGGGCACGGGAAGATTGTCCCCGTCGGTCTCGGTGACGGGCTCGTCGGCCGGTGTCGTCATCCGGTCCTCCGCATCATCGCTATGGGCATACTCTCTCGATACGCGGCGAGGCCGCCAGTTCGGATCGGTTTCGTGCCCGGCGGCCGGGCCCTTTCTTCTGAGCCGTCGTTTGCCTCCGCCGCGGTGCAGGACCCGGGTCGCCAGCGCGGCATCGGTGGTCCGGCGGATCCGAGGGTGGCGGTCGGCGAGCATCGGGAACAGGACGAAGACCCAGAGCACGACAAGACCGATCCACAGGATCGAATTCGGCATCGCGTCAGCACCTCCGTCCCGCCTGGATTTCGTCCGGCTCGGCCCGCGAGCGGCGCGTGATACGCCGCGCTCGTCCGGCTCCCCGTCCGACGCAATCGCGTCGACGCCGGACACCCGCAGGCTCCCTGCCGATGACGCAAGACGCACCATCGACGTCCGTAGGCTAATTCCGGGTAGCACCAAGTTCCCGCAGGCGCGCCGTGCACATCCGCCACACCTGTCACATTTCCACCAATGCCACCGTGTTCGGTAGCCCCGCGCTACAGCAGGGTGACGCGCCCCTCGCGCACCAGCCGGTCCAGAACCGTCCCCACTACCTCCTCGATGGTCATGCCGACCAGGAGGTGATCGCGCCAGGCGCCGTCCACGTCGAGGTAGCGCCGCAGCAGCCCCTCTTCGCGGAAACCGACGTTGCGGAGCACCGCCTGACTGGCCAGATTCTCCGGTCGTACGGTCGCCTCGACCCGGTGCAAGCCCACCGGACCGAAGCAGTGGTCGAGTCCGAGCGCCAACGCCGCGGTGGCGACGCCGTGCCCGCTGAGATCCTTGGCCACCCAGTAACCGATCCAGGCCGAGCGCAGCGCCCCGCGCACGATATTGCCGACGGTCAGCTGCCCGCTGAACACGCCGTCCACTTCGATCACCAGGGGGATCATCGCGCCGCGGCGAGCCTCCGCCTTCAGGCTCGACCACAGCGAAGGCCAATTGGACGCGTGGTTGCGCGCCTCCCAAGCCCCGCGGCCGGTCGGCTCCCAAGGCTCGAGATGTTCCCGGTCCCGCAGCCGGATCCGGCTCCACGCCGCCGCGTCGCGCAGCCGAACCGGACGCAGAGTCACCCGTCCCGCGGCCACCCGGACCGGACCGAGTCGCGCGGGCCACCCCGGATGCTGCGTGACCCGGAAAACGTTCATCGCGTCCACGTCTCAGCCGCGCTGCGCGAGAAAGGCCACCTGGACCTCGTCACCGGTGCGGATCTCGGTGTCGTCCGGGTCGATCACGATCAGGCTGTTCGCCTCGGCGAGGGTGGCGAGCAGGTGCGAGGACGAGTTCGCGCTGCCCAGTGGCTGCACCAGGTATTCGCCGGTCGCCTCGTCTCGCATGAGTTGCGCGCGCAGGAATCCCTTCCGCCCGGCCATGGAGCTGATCGGCATGATCGTGCGCGCGCGGATGATCCGGCGCATGGGATGCCTGCGCCCCAAGGCGATCCGGATCAGCGGCCGCACCATCACCTCGAACACCACCAGCGCGCCGACCGGGTTGGAGGGCAGCAGGAAGGTCGGCACCTCGTCTCGGCCGAGCTTGCCGAAGCCCTGCACCGAACCGGGATGCATGGCCACCCGGGTGATCTCGAGCTCGCCGAGCCCCTCCAGCGCCTCCCGGATCTGCTCGGAGGCCCAGCCGCCGACCGCGCCCGCGATGACCACGACCTCGGAGCGCACGAGCTGCCCCTCGACCACGTCACGCAACCGGCGCGGATCGGAACTCACGATGCCGACCCGGTTCACGTCCGCGCCCGCGTCCCGGGCGGCCGCGGCCAGCGCGTAGGAGTTCACGTCGTAGACCTGGCCCGGGCCGGGCGTGCGGTCGATGTCGATCAGCTCCCCGCCCACCGAGATCACCGATAATCGCGGTCGCGGGTGCACCAGGACCTTGTCCTGTCCGACCGCGGCGAGCAGACCGACTTGCGCCGCGCCGATGATGGTTCCCGCCCGCACCGCGACATCGCCCGGCTGGACGTCGTCGCCGACGCGCCGGACGTAATCCCCGGAGCGCACCGGCTCGTACACCTTGATCCTGGCCCGTCCACCGTCGGTGAAATCCAATGGGAGAACGGCGTCGGCCAGTGTCGGCATCGGCGCGCCGGTATCCACCCGGACGGTCTGGCGCGGCTGCAACCGGATCGGCTGACGCGATCCGGCGACCACCTCGCCGACGACGGGAAGGGTCAGGTCGACGAGATTGCCTTCCTCGTCGCGGATGTCGGCGCCCGCGGAGGCGACGTCGACGCTGCGCACCGCGTAGCCGTCGATCGCGGCCTGATCGAAACCGGGCAACGGACGCTCGGTGACGACGTCCTCGGCGCACAGCAGCCCCTGGGCCTCGGAAATCGCGACCCGGACCGGCCGAGGCGCGACCGCCGCGGCGGTCACCTTGATCTGCTGATCCTCAACCGAGCGCATCCAGCCCTTCCTGATCCTCTCCGCACTCCATCCGATTCCGCCTGCGCCGGCGCGCGGGATCGCACCGCGGCGCAAGCGCGTTCGCGCGCACCGCGGTGAACCACCATTCGTACCCGACGGTCCGCTCTCGGCGAAACCCCGGACGGGCCCGTCAGTCGTCGGTAGTCAGCTGCGGATCCCAGTCCGGACCGAGGCGGTGCTGCAGCCACTCCCGAAGGGCGGGGCCGTATTCCTCTCGTTCCAGTGCGAAATCGACCGCAGCACGAAGATAACCGCCCGGGTTGCCCAAATCGTGGCGCGACCCACGGTGCACCACCACATGAACCGGATGTCCTTCGGCGATCAGCAGTGCGATGGCGTCCGTGAGTTGCAGCTCGCCGCCCGCGCCGGGCTCGATGCGGCGCAGCGCGTCGAAGATGGCGCGGTCCAGCAGGTAGCGCCCCGCGGCGGCGAACGTCGACGGCGCGTCGGCGAGCGCGGGCTTCTCCACCATTCCCTTGACGCGCAGCACGTTCGGGTTCACCGCGTCCGGCACCGGCGCAACGTCGAACACGCCGTAGGCGCTTACCTCGTCCTTCGGCACGTCGATGGCGCACAGCACCGTCCCGCCGCGCTTGCGGCGCACCCGGCTCATCACATCGAGCACACCGCAGGGCAGCACCAGGTCGTCGGGCAGCAGCACCGCGATCGCGTCCTCGTCGGCGTCGAGGGCTTGCTCCGCTTGGGCGACCGCGTGGCCGAGGCCGAGCGGCTCCTCCTGGACCACCGAGGTGACGTCGAGCAGCGCAGGCGCCTTGCGCACCTTCTCCAGCAACTTGTACTTGCCGCGCTCGGCGAGCGTGCTCTCCAGCACCAGGTCCTCGACGAAGTGGGCGACGACGCCGTCCTTGCCCGGCGACGTGACGATCACCAGGCGCTCGGCGCCGGAGTCGGCCGCCTCGCTGGCGACCAGCTCGATGCCGGGGGTGTCCACCACCGGAAGGAGCTCCTTGGGCACCGTCTTGGTCGCGGGCAGGAACCGTGTTCCCAGCCCCGCCGCGGGCACCACGGCCGTGCGGAAGCACGACACCACCGCGGTGTCACCGGGCTGTCCGGCCTTTGCTGTCATGCGCATACCCTATCCATCCATCACGCCGCCGGCTCGGCGTCGCGCCGACCCGGTACCGGGGTGAGCCTATGGTGATCACTGTGAAGATGCCCGGCGAGCGCGATAAACATGCATGGCGCATCGAACTGGCGGCCCGGCGAGCTGTGATGAGTGCCACTGACCACGCGGACGAGGCGCTCGCCTTGGCCGCCGCGGTCGCCGCGCTCGGCGCGCGGGAGTGGGTCTGCGCGTATGTGCCGGTCGACCTGGAGCCGGGCTCGACGGCCATGCTGGACGCGCTGCGGACCGGCGGCGCGCGGGTGCTGCTGCCCGTCACCGGGCCGCCTGGGCCGCTGAGCTGGGCCGAGTACACGGGCGCGGATGCCATGCGCCGCGCCCGCTACGGACTGCTGGAGCCGATCGGCACGGTGCTGCCTCCGGCCACGGTGGCCAGGGCCGAGGTGATCCTGGTTCCCGCGCTCGCGGTGGACCGCCGCGGCGTCCGGCTCGGCCGCGGCGCGGGCTACTACGACCGCACCCTGCCTGCCGCGCGCCCGGACGCGCGGCTGATCGCGGTGGTAAGGGACGACGAGCTGGTGGAGCGGTTGCCCGAGGAGCCGCACGATCGGCGCATGGGCTGGGCTCTGACACCGAGCGGCGGCCTGCGAAGACTCGGCGATAGCGCCGGGGAATGAAATGCCGATTGGCGGTGTTGGCACTGTCGCCTGTAGAGTGCCAGGTTGACGAATACCGCGGAGGATCCTGTGCCAACTTACTCGTACGCGTGCACCCAGTGTGACAACCGCTTCGACATCGTTCAGTCCTTCACCGACGAAGCTCTGAGCGTCTGCTCGGAGTGCTCGGGAAAGCTGCGCAAGCTGTTCAACTCGGTCGGCATCGTCTTCAAGGGCAGCGGCTTCTACCGCACCGACAGCCGCGGCGGCGCGTCCACCGCGAGCGAGCCCGCGAAGTCCGACAGCGGTTCCAGCTCGTCTGCCGACTCCAGCGCGTCCAGCAGTTCCACCCCGGCCGCCAGCACGGCTGTGGCCAGCTGATTCGACGTTTTCCACAGCCTCGTCGCTTATCCACAGTCAGCCCTGATGCCGGGCGGGCAGGTGTGAGTTCGGCCATAGGATCCGGCCATGACTCGCGCACTTGCCGACCTGGGCCGGGGCGGCTGGAATCCCTCCGGGTGGGAGCGCCCGCCCTGGGCCGACGCCGTCCTCGTCCGACGGATACTCGCGGCCGTCCTCGCCGTACTCGCGGCCGCCCTCTTCGTGCGTGGTGATCCCGGCACCGACAGCACGACGGTCGTGATCGCGGCACGGGATCTGGCGCCCGGAGGGCTGCTCGAGCCGGGCGACCTGCGCTCGGCGCCGCGCGAAGCGGGCACACTGCCCGCGGGCGCGGTCACCGATCCCGCCGTTCTCGTCGGCGCGACGCTGACCGGTGCGGTCCGTCAGGGAGAAGTCTTCACCGACCTGCGCGTCGTGGGTCCAAGGTTGGCCACGGCAGCCACCGGAGCCCGGGACGCCAGGATCGTTCCCATTCGCCTCGCCGACACCGCGGTCGCGGACATCCTCCGTGCCGGCGATCGCGTAGACGTGATCGGCGCGGAAGAATCGAACTCACCGGGCGCCCGGCCTGCCCGCACTCTGGCCACCGATGCCGCCGTCATCCTGGTCTCGCGCACGGGCGCCGAACGGGGCACCGCCGAACGCGTGGTCTTGGTTGCGATGGACGCCGAACACGCCGCCACCGTGGCCGGGGCTTCGCTGCGCACCGCGCTCACCGTCGTCTTCCATTGACGTACCAGCGGACTGGGCGACGAAGTTCGCCGGGGCTCGCCATTCGGCCGATGAGCATCTGCCCACCGGCACGCGAAGACCGCAGCGCGGGACCGCTCAACTCCACACGAAGTGGAGACATCGGCAGTGCTCGTTGCTGCCCGCCACGCATCCGAAGAAGCGTTTCCGGCCTGATGGACCCACACCCAAGGTGCTGATTCAGATTCGCTATCTGCTCGCCGAAGGTTCGACCAGCGCGCGGCACGAGATCTGACCTCGCTTATGGCACACACAGCGGAACGGGCCCGTCGTGACGGCGACGGGCCCGTTCGTATTGTGCGGGTGGGTGTTCGGCGCTCAGCCGAGGCTGAAGGGCTGACCCCACAGCGTCACCCAGGTGATGACGTTGTCGGTCTCCACCTCGACGCTGACGAAAGCCCGCGCCTGGGCGTAGCCGCCGCAGCCGTTCAGGCCGATGGTCTCATCGGCCCAGGTGACCGAACCGCTGGTGCCCTTGAACGCATTCCGGGTCTTGTGCGATTCATTACCGAAGTCATCGGCCTGCTCCAGATCGAGCACGTAGAACGACTTCGCCTGACCCGGACCCAGCGACAGGTTGCCGCCACTATTGGCGCCGACGCCACCGGTCACGGTGTCGCCGCTCCAATCGACATTGCCGTCCATACCGCCGGTGGCGCCGCCGCCCGCGATGTTGACCTGGCAGCCAACGGTGTAACCGGGGAAGATCTTGCCCCCGGCCGTACCCGACAGTTCCACCTGCGCGCTACCGGACACCCACGCATTGCGGTGCAGCGGCGTCGAGCCCATGGACGGGCTGATGGTGGCCGACTCGCCGGCCAAGCGAATCGTCACGACGGTGCCGTCCGAGAGAGTCTTGACGAGTTCCCCGCCCGGCAGCGGGACGAAGGTGTCGGCGTTCGCCGCACCTGTCGAGAGCAGACCCACGGTGATAGCCGCGGACGCGCACAGCCCCGCCGCGCGCGCCAGCATTTTGCGATCGAACATGATAGTAGTACCCCTAGAGGATCGAGTTCGCTTCAGCGAAAAGAGATTTGACAGGTCCGACCAGCGTCAGCCGATGCTGAACGGCATCCCGTAGAGGGTGGTCTTCGAGTAGTGATCGCCGATGATCTCGACAACCGTGTACGAACGCGCCTGCGCGTAACCCGCGCAGCCCTGGATCTGAATCTCGGCAT
>NZ_JADLQX010000212.1 GCF_015477605.1 Nocardia amamiensis | reverse complement strand
GACGACACCGTCCGCGCCCGCTACGCAGGCAAGCACACCGTGATCGCCGGGAGTGGGCATTCGGCGTTGACCGCGATCATCGCCTTGGCCGAGGTCGCGAGCAACGAGCCGGGCACCCGGTTGACATGGGTGCTGCGCCCCGGGGAGGTCGGGTCCACTTTCGGTGGCGGCGAGGCCGACCAGCTACCCGCCCGCGGCGCGCTGGGGCAGCGCGCCAAACAAGCCGTCGACACCGGCCTGCTCACCGTGGTGACCGGATTCCGCACCGCCGCAATCGAACCCAGCGGCAACGGCGGGCACGCTGGTGTCGGATGCCGGTCGCCGGATCGAGGACGTGGATCGGGTGGTGGTGTTGACCGGGTTCCGGCCGGAGTTGTCGTGGCTGTCGGAGATCCGCCTCGGCCTGGACCCGGTGTTGCAGGCACCGGTGGAGCTGGCGCCCTTGATCGACCCGAACGTGCACTCCTGCGGCACCGTCTACCCGCACGGGGTGAAAGAACTCTCGCATCCGGAGCCGGGCGTGTTCCTGGCCGGGATGAA
>NZ_JADLQX010000211.1 GCF_015477605.1 Nocardia amamiensis | reverse complement strand
TCCCGGCTGATGCACCGGCTCGGCCGCCGACCACCGATCGAATACGAAGACGACTACTATTCCACCTGCTCCGAACAACCTGCCGGAGACAGATAACGCGGTGCGCACGGAACCCGGGGAGATTCAAGTTCCGTAGGCACGACTCTGAGATCCCCAAGCCCATTGCGACTTGACCGATCGGCTTGTCGCTGCTGCGGGCCAGCTCGATCGCGCGCTGACGGAACTCCGGCGGGTGTGCTGGTGGCATCCAGACTCCTTTCGAAGGCGAGTATCTCGCCTCACTATTGGTGTCCGGAAGACCGGGGCAAGCTCACGTCGTCTGATATCGAAGTGCTTCGCGACGGCGCTGTGACATTGGGATCGGTTACCAGACAGCAGTAAGAGATCAGTTCAGAATGAGTTTGCGGAGGCAGATGATGGAGCAGGCGAGGCTGAGGAACGCTTGATGGATGTCGGCGCGGCGTTCGTAGCGGATTCGCAGGCGTTTGAAGGCGTGCAGCCACGCGAAACTCCGTTCGACAGGCCAGCGCACGACGCCGAGCCCGG
>NZ_JADLQX010000210.1 GCF_015477605.1 Nocardia amamiensis | reverse complement strand
CGGTGCCGGTGGCGAAGATGGTGGTCTCGGTCGGCCCGTACACGATGTAGAACGACCGATCACCGCTCGCCCACCGCGCGACCAACTCCGGACCGACCCGCTCACCACCACACAGAATCGCCCGCAGATCATCCAACCCCACCGGATCCAACGACTCCAACGCACCCGGCGTGATACACAGATGCGTCACCCGCTCCCGCCGCAACAAATCAGCCAGCTCCACCCCCGCGAACACCCCCGGCGGCGCCACCACCAACGTCGCACCCGCCGAAAACGCCAACAACATCTCGATCACCGAAAAATCGAAACTCGGCGTACACAGATGCGACACCCGCGACTCCCGCGTCACCCCCCGCACCGCAACCTCGTGCTCGACCAACGCCGCCAAACCCGCATGCGTGACCGCAACACCCTTCGGCCTACCCGTCGACCCCGACGTATAGATCACATACGCCAAATGCTGCTCCGACAACGGACGCAGCCGATCCAGATACGACACCGAATGCGCCGCCTCCACAGCGATCTTCTCCCGATGCACCGGCACATC
>NZ_JADLQX010000209.1 GCF_015477605.1 Nocardia amamiensis | reverse complement strand
ACGACCTCGAGGAGATCGAGTTCAGTTTCGCCGCCGAGGCGATCGATTCGGCGGCGAAGTTCGACGAGTTGACGAGGTTCTTGAAGTTCCTGGCCACGACGACCCAGCGCGACACCAAGCTCACGCTGGAAGCGCCGGACGGGGCCACTGCTCCGCCCATCATTCTGGTCCGGCTGGATGAGACATCGCCCCGGTTTTTCGGGGTGTGACAGCGGGCGGCGGCCCGTAGAAGCTCGGGCCGCCCGTTGTTAGGTGTGGTCTCAATGGGTTAGCGCAACACTGGGATTGTTCCTGGTGAACAAGGGATGTGATGCGCGATGGCCTCGAGCAGACCGCTGTCGGAGAAGAGAACCCCGCTGACCGAAGCTCAGGTCGAGGAGGTGTGGCGGCGGTGGCGATCCGGGCAGGCGATCAAAGTCCTAGTACTGCAACGACACTCAGGTGTGTGGGTGTCCGCGCCGTCGGTAGTGGGATAGGCGTGCTTGGTGTTGGCGGCGGCGTCGCCATCGTGACCAGGTCCAGATGTGGTCGGCGGAGTGCTGGCGGATGA
>NZ_JADLQX010000208.1 GCF_015477605.1 Nocardia amamiensis | reverse complement strand
CTTACAACGCGATGTTGACTGCCTTCGTCTGGGTGTACAGATCGAGTGCGGCGCTGCCGAGTTCACGGCCCCACCCGGATTGTTTGTAGCCACCGAACGGGAGGGCGGTGTCGAAGCCGTTGTACTGATTGACCCAGACCGAGCCGGCCTTCAGTCGCTTGGCGACGCGGTGCGCCTTCGACACGTCCCGGGTCCAGATGCCCGCGGCCAAGCCGTATTCCGAGTCGTTGGCGGCGGCGACGAGCTCGTCTTCGGAACCGAACGGGATCGCGGCGACGACCGGGCCGAAGATCTCTTCCCGCACGATCGAGAACGACGGCTGGACATCGACGAAAACCGTTGGCTCCACGAAGAATCCGGCGTCACCGTGGCGGCGGCCACCGGTGAGCGCGCGGGCGCCGTCGCGCAGACCGGCCTGGATGTAGCCGGTGACGCGATCGAACTGCTCCTGGGAGACCAGCGGGCCGAGCTGAGTGTCGGGGTCGAGGCCGGGGCCGATCTTCACTTGGCCGGCCGCGTCGGCGACCGCCTGGGTGAACTGTTCGAAGATCG
>NZ_JADLQX010000207.1 GCF_015477605.1 Nocardia amamiensis | reverse complement strand
TCTTCGCGCGGGCGAGCGACCCGCGACAGAAGTAGTCTGCGCGTTCATCGCCGAGCATCGGGCTCGGTTCGGGGTCGCTCCGATCTGCCGTGCGCTGACCGCGCACGGCTGCAAGATCGCCCCGAGAACCTTTTATGCCTGGCTGTCGCGGCCAGCATCGAAACGGACGCTGTGGGACACCGCGATCACCGAGATCCTGGCCGGCTACTACGAACCCGACGAGACCGGCCGCCGCAAACCCGAATCGCTGTACGGCGCGGAGAAGATGTGGGGCCACCTACGACGCGAGGGAATTCCGGTTGCCCGTTGCACCGTGGAACGGTTGATGCGCGCCAATGGATGGCGAGGTGTGATGCGGCGCGCGGCGATTCGCACCACCGAAGCCGATCCCGCCGGGACGCGGGCGACCGACCTGGTGGACCGCAACTTCCGGGTTCCGGCCCCGAATCTGCTGGTCGTCGCCGATTTCACCTACGTGCGGCTGGCCGGTGGCGGGTTCGTCTACACCGCGTTCGTCATCGATGCCTACGCCGGGCGGATCGTGGGCTGGGAATGCTCA
>NZ_JADLQX010000206.1 GCF_015477605.1 Nocardia amamiensis | reverse complement strand
GACGAGCTGGGTTCTGCCGGGCTGATCGATTGGTCCAGGGCGGTGGCCGACGCGGCGAGCGTGCGGGCGAAAAGGGGGGCGATCTGACCGGCCCGAACCCGGTCGATCGGGGCAAACCCGGCTCGAAGATGCACGTGTTGTCCGATCGGACCGGGATCCCCCTGTCCGTGGCTGTTTCGGCTGCCAACGTGCACGACTCCCAAGCGCTCAAACCGCTGGTGAAGGCGATCCCGGCGGTCCGGTCGCGGCGCGGGCCACGGCGGCGCCGGCCGGGCAAACTGCACGCGGACAAGGCATACGACCAGCCCGAACTGCGGCTGTGGGTACGCCGCCGCGGCATGGCAGTCCGTATCGCCCGCAAGGGAATCGAGTCGGCCGAGCGCCTGGGGCGGCACAGGTGGGTGATCGAAAGAACGATGTCGTGGCTGACCGGCTACCACCGGCTCACAATCCGCTACGACCGCAAAGGAACTCACTATCTGGGCTTCCTGACGTTGGCGGCCACGCTCACCTGCTTCAAGAAGCTGGCGAAAGCAAAATCAGCCATGTGAGACATGGTCT
>NZ_JADLQX010000205.1 GCF_015477605.1 Nocardia amamiensis | reverse complement strand
TATTGATCCGAAACTAAAAGGTTGAAGCGTAAGTGGTGTGTGGGGCCTGGAAGTAGCTGCGGGCGCGGCCGGGGAGCTTCTGGACGCGGTGGAAGAACGAGCGCACGGCGGTCTCCATCTGGGCGGGGTTGGTGAGGATCTGGTCGGCCAGGGTGCGTTTGAGGTCGGCGTTGACCAACTCGTCGGGGTTGAGGTGTGGGGCGTAGGCGGGCAGGAAGTGCAGCTCGATCCGGTCGGCGCGCTCGGCCACCCAGCGTTTGACGGCCTTCGAGCGGTGCGCGGGGTGCCCGTCGAGGACCAGGTGGATCTTCGTGTCGTGCCGGGCGAGCAGCCGGGTCAGGAACTCCAGGAAGGATTTCGTGTTGAACCGGCCGCGGAACACGGTGAAGTGCATGTCTCCACGCGGGGAGATCGTCGACATCGCGTTGAGGGAGAAACGTTTCCCGGTCCTCGCGGCCACCGGTGTCTGGCCACGGCGGCCCCATGTGCGGCCCGACAACTGGTCGGAGCGCACCCCGACCTGGTCGCCGAACAGGATCACCGCGTCCTCGGCCTTCGCCCGTGCTG
>NZ_JADLQX010000204.1 GCF_015477605.1 Nocardia amamiensis | reverse complement strand
GTCCTGCACGAACATCCGGGTGCCCGCGACGCAGCATTGGCCGTGGTTGAACAGCCACGCGTTGACCGAGCCGGTCACCGCGAGGTCGAGATCCGCGTCGGCGAAGACGATGTTGGGACTCTTGCCGCCCAGTTCGAGCGACACCTTCTTGAGGTTGCCCTTGGCGGCGTCGACGACCAGCTTGCCCACTTCGGTCGAGCCCGTGAAGGCGACCTTGTCGACGTCGGGGTGGGCGGTCAATGCGGCGCCCGCGTCACCGTATCCGGTCACGATATTGACCACGCCGGGCGGGAACCCCGCTTCCTCGAAGAGTTCACCGAGCAGCAGCGCGGTGAGCGGGGTCTGTTCGGCCGGCTTGAGCACGACGGTGTTGCCCGCCGCGAGGGCCGGCGCGATCTTCCACGCCGTCATCAGAAGCGGGAAATTCCAGGGCACTATCTGACCGCAGACACCAACCGGCTCGCGCAGAGTGTAGGCGTGGAATTCCGCGTCGGGCGCGAACGGCATCGAAACGTTCACCGTCGACCCTTCGATCTTGGTCGCCCAGCCGGCGTAATAGCGGAATACATCCGCCGC
>NZ_JADLQX010000020.1 GCF_015477605.1 Nocardia amamiensis | reverse complement strand
TCACCGCCCCCAACTCCACGCGATCCGACAACCCGGTCCAAGGATGCATGCCCGATACAAGATCACATCACCAACATGTGTCACCACGACCGCGACGAACCACTTGCCTTGTCAAGCAACGGCATTGGCTGGTAACGGGTCGATGACCAGGGCCGGAGCCGCCGGCGAACAAACTGGCGGGAACGATCTCGTCCAGCTCGGATCGGATTCGATGAAGTCTTCGGGGTTCATCGCGGCGGTACGAGCGGCGTTCACTGTCCGGCGAGCTCCGGCATACCGATCGGCGGTCGGCGATCTCCCGGGTCGGTTCGGCATAAGCGGTGGGGCTGTTGACAAAATTCATGTTCCCCCGACTGTGCGGCTGAAATTCGATTCCCGGCGTACGCCGGGAAAACCATCCGCCCAGTCCGCTATAGCGTCTTCCTGTCCCGGTCGGGGCGCTGCTGCGCAATTCCATCCGAGCGACGCGTTGGGCCTGTGTCCGCACGCATCGATGTGGCATATATTACACCTATTCGCGCATCCTTGACTCTCTCGCAGGGTCCGAGTCGCACCGTGCCGGAATGTATTCGCGCCGTTGGAGGGGTGCGTACGGTGCGGCGACCAAAACTAGGTTGGTGCGCATAATCGCAGGTAAAGCGGTATTTCCACCGAGACTGTGGCGAGCTTCGCACCTCGATGGGCCAAGTCGGTCGGGGCCGTGAGCTGATTCGTCGAGTCGCGCCGAGTGCGCCGGAATGGCGTCTGGAATGAGGGGCATAATTCCGATCTGCCATATCGGCAACTCATATTCCCGCGCTTGGGAATATGCACCGATGAGGTCTTGATAAGGTGATTTATTTGTTCGCGACGGTGCGGTTTCCGGTTCGCGAAGTGCGCGTTCGTATTTAAATGAGTTTCTTCATGCAAAATGCCGTTCAGCGGCGAGAGGTGAAATGCGTAAATGAGTAGGGATCGTCGTGCCTCGCGTGGTCGTCGCCGGGCCGGTCTGCTCTTCGGGGGGCTGCTCACAGCCGCTGTGGAATCCGCGGCCGACGTCGTCGCCGTCCGGTTCAATCCCTCGGGTGATCCGTCCGATGATCGGCAGCTGACCTACCGCGAGCTCGACGAGTTGTCGTCCCGGTGGGCGCGCGGGCTCATAGCGCGCCGGATCGGCGCCGGTGACACGGTGGCCATCGGGATCACGCGCAGCATCGAATCCGTGCTCGCGGTATGGGCCGTCGCGAAGACGGGCGCGGCGTATGTGCCGGTGGACCCGGCGTACCCGTCCGAACGGATCGCGCACATGCTCTCGGATTCGGATGCGGTGCTCGGGTTGACCACCACGGCACACCGGCCTGCGCTCGGTACCGATGTCGACTGGATCGAACTCGATAACCCGGTGCACACCGAGCGAATCGCCGAGCTGCCGGGCCATCCGATCTCCTACGCCGACCGGGTTCGCCCGATCGATCCCCGGCACCCCGCATACGTCATCTACACCTCGGGTTCGACCGGGAAACCCAAGGGCGTGGTGGTCACGCACACCGGTGTCGGCGGGCTGGTCGCCGCGGCGCGGGAAGGTCTCCGCGTGCAGCAGGGTTCGCGCATCTTGCACGTGTCCTCGCCCAATTTCGACGCCTCGGTGCTGGAGCTGCTGCTGGCCTTCTCCTCGGGGGCGACATTGGTGGTTTCGCCGCCGCACGTGTTCGGCGGCGCCGAGCTGGCCGATCTTCTGCGGCGGGAGCGGGTCACGCACATCGTGATCACGCCGGGTGCGCTGGAGTCGGTGGATCCGGCCGGGCTCGACGACCTCGAGGTAGTGCAGGTCGGCGGAGAGAAATTCAGCCCGGAGTTGGTGGGGCGGTGGGCGCGTGATGGACGGCTGTTCGTCAACGCGTACGGCCCGACCGAGGCGACAGTATGGGTGACCTTGACCAGGCCGATGCGGCCGAGCGAGCCGATCACGATCGGCGCCGCGATCCCAGGGGTGGGTGCGTTCGTACTGGATGCGCGGTTGCGGCCGGTGCCGGCGGGAGTGGTCGGGGAGTTGTATCTGTCGGGTCCTGCGCTGGCTCAGGGTTATCTGGGCCGGCCGGGGGTGACCGCGGAGCGGTTCGTGGCCAGTCCGTTCGGCGCGCAGACCGATGATCCTGGGGCGCGGTTGTATCGGACCGGTGATCTGGTGCGGCGCAATGAGGCCGACGGCACCCTGGAGTACCTCGGTCGCTCCGACTTCCAGGTCAAGATCCGTGGCTTCCGCATCGAGCTGGGTGAGATCGACAACGCGCTCACCGCCCATCCCGCCGTCGATTACGCGGCCACCCTGGGCAAGACGCTCCCGTCCGGAGCGAAAGCCCTGGTGTCCTACGTGCTGCCGCATGCGGGGGCCGAGGTGGACACGGCAGAACTCGCGGTCTTCGTCGGTGACAGGTTGCCGGAGTACATGGTGCCCGCGCTGATCGTGGTGCTGGACGAGATACCGCTCACCCCGATCGGCAAGCTGGACCGCAACGCGCTGCCGGAGCCGGTCTTCGCCGGACGCGAATTCCGTGCTCCGGTGACCGAGGTCGAGTCCATCATCGCCGAGGTGTTCGCGGCGGTGCTCGGTGTCGAGCGGGTCGGTCTCGACGACTCGTTCTTCGCGCTGGGCGGCGATTCGATTCTGTCGATCCAGCTGGTGTCGCGGGCCAAAGCGCGTGGTGTGGTGTTCACCGCACGGGATGTATTCGATCACCGCACGGTCGCGGCGTTGGCCGAGATCGCCTCGCTCGACGGCGCCGCGGAGCGGCACCGGCTGGCGGAGCTGCCTGGTGGCGGAGTCGGCGAGGTTCCATTGACGCCGATCATGGCGGGGACGCTGGCCAGCGGATCGTCGTATCAGCGGTTCTCGCAATCGATGGCGCTGCGGCTGCCCGCGGGCATCGAGCGGGAGACCCTGGTCGCGACCATCGGCGCGGTGTTCGATCACCACGACGTGCTGCGCTCTCGGCTGCGCCGGAACAGCCGTGCGGGATCCGGGACGTCGGACGCCGCCTGGCTCTTCGAGGCGCTGGAGCCTGGCGCGGTGGCGGTCGGCGCTCTGGTGCGGCGAGTCGAGCTGCCCGCCGACATCGACGACGCGGAGTTGTCCCGGCGGGCGAGCGACGAGTACGACGCGGCTCTGGGGCGGCTCGATCCGCCGAATGCGGTCATGGTGCAGTTCGTCTGGTTCGCTTTCACCGGCGGCGCCGCCGGATCCGCGGACACCGGGTCCGCTGCGCGTCGCGACGTGCTGCTCGTCGTCGCACACCACTTCGTGGTCGACGGCGTGTCGTGGCGGATTCTGATCCCGGATCTGGCGGTGGCCTGGGGGCAACTGGCCGGGGGACAGCCGGTGGCGCTTCCGGCCAATGGAACGTCGATGCGGCGCTGGGCACACGCCCTCGTCGACGCGGCGAAGCACCCGGCGCGGGTCGCGGAACTACCGTTCTGGCAGCGGGTTTCGGCTACCGAGGACCCGCCGCTCGGTGCGCGCGCGTTCGATCCGGCGGTGGACACGTTCGCCACCGTCGACCGGGTCGAGGTGACGTTGCCTGCGGAGGTGACCGAGGCCGTGCTCACCGCGATCCCGGGTCGGTATCGCGGTGGCGTCAACGATGGCCTGCTGTCGGCGCTGGCGCTGGCGGTGAGCACGTGGCGCGGTGACTCCTCCGGCGGCACGGTGCTGGTCGTGCTGGAGGGCCACGGCCGGGAGGAGGATGTCGCCGCGGGCGCAGATCTGTCCCGGACGGTCGGGTGGTTCACCAGCGCCTACCCGGTCCGGCTGGATCTCGCCGGAGCCGATCTCGGCGCGGCGTTCGAGGGCGGAAAGCCTCTGGGCGACATCGTGAAATCGGTGAAGGAGCAGCTGCTCGCGATCCCCGACAAGGGCATCGGCTACGGCCTGCTGCGCTACCTGAACCCGGCGACGGCCGCCCAGCTGGGCGATGCGGGCCAGATCAGCTTCAACTATCTGGGGCGTGTGTCGACGGGGGAGATTCCCGGAGAACTCGCCGAGCTGGGTTGGGCGCCGGTCGCGGATCTGGGGCAGTTGGATGCCGAGATGGATCCGGACATGCCCGCCAATGGCGTGATCGACATCAACGCGATCGTCACCGACGGTCCGGACGGTCCGCGGCTGGGCGCGTCGTTCGCCTTCCCGAGCGGGTTGCTGTCGCGGGAGCGGGTGCGGGAGCTCGCCGACCTGTGGGCCGCCGCGCTCGCCGCGCTGGCTCGGCACGCACAGCGGCCGGACGCCGGTGGCCTGACGCCAGCGGACCTGCCGCTGGTCGCAGTGGGCCAATCGGATATCGACGTATGGGAACGGGACTACCCGGCGCTGTCGGATGTGTGGCCGCTGTCGCCGCTGCAGTCCGGCCTGCTCTTCCATGCCCTGATGGCGCAGTCGAGCGTCGACGTCTACATCACTCAGGCGCGGGTGGAGCTGGGCGGCAGCCTGGACGTCGATCGGCTGCGGGCGGCCGCGCAGGCGGTGCTGGACCGCTATCCGAACCTGCGGGCCGCCTTCGTCACCGACGCCGGCGGCCACCCCGTGCAGGTGATCATGGAGCGAGTCGAGGTGCCCTGGCGTGAGGTCGATCTGACGCACTTGCCCGAGTCGGAGCGCTCGGCGGAACTGCAGCGATTGGTCGCGCTGGAGCGCGAGACCCATTTCGATATGTCGGTGGCGCCGCTGATGCGGTTCACCCTGTACCGCACGGAGCTGCCGGGAGGTGGCACCGGCACGGCGGCCGACGGAACCGCCTGGCATCTGGTGATCACCAGCCATCACATCCTGCTCGACGGCTGGTCGAACCCGCTGCTGCTGCGCGATGTGCTGGTGCTGTACGCGACGCGCGGCGATCAGTCCGCGCTGCCGCGGGTGGCGTCCTACCGCACCTTCCTGAGCTGGCTGGCCGGCCGGGATCGGGAGGCGTCGCTGCAGGTGTGGGCGCAGGCGCTGTCCGGTGTGGAGGAGCCGACGCAGCTCGCGCCGCAGCCGAGGACCGCCGAGCAGTACGAGATCGGGAAGCTGATCACCGAGATCGATGCCGACGGCGCCGGCCGGATCACCAGGCGCGCCGCCGAACTCGGCGTCACGGTGAACACACTGGTGCAGGCGGCGTGGGGCATTCTGCTCGGGCGGCTCACCGGTCGCGATGACGTGGTGTTCGGCGCGACGGTGTCCGGCCGCCCCGGCGAGCTGACCGGCGTGGAGTCCATGGTGGGCTTGTTCATCAACACGCTGCCGGTGCGTGTGCGAATCGATGATCGCCGCGCGGTGGGTGAATTGCTGGAGTGCCTGCAGCGTGACCAAGCCGCTCTGCTCGACCACCACTTTGTGGGTCTTACCGATATCCAGCGGGCGGTGGGCGCCGGAGCGCAGTTCGACACCCTGCTGATCTTCGAGTCGTATCCGATCGACCGGGAGGCGATCGCCGCCGTCAGTTCCGTGGACGACGTGTCGGTGACCGGCGTCGGTCTTCAGGACGATACGCACTACCCGTTGACGCTGCTGGTGCACTCGGCGTCGACGATCGAGCTGACGTGGAAGTATCTGCGCAGCCGGTTCACCGCCGACGAGGTGGAAGCACTTGCCGCACGGCTGCTGCGAGTGCTCGAGGCACTGGTCGCTGATCCCGGCACACGAGTCGGCGCTATCGACATCATGCCGACCAGTGGTGAGCGGGATCGAATCCTGCGGGAATGGAACGACACCCGGCACACCGTCGAGCCGGAGCTGCTGCTGGACGGCTACCGCCGTGCGGTTCGGACGCATCCGGATCGGGTCGCGGTGGTCTACGAGTGCCAGGAGCTCACCTACCGCGACTTCGACATTCGCGTGAACCGCCTTGCGCGCCTGCTCATCTCGCGCGGTGTGGGCGCGGAATCGCTGGTCGGCCTCGCGGTCCGGCGTTCGCTGGACCTGGTCGTCGGAATGTATGCGATCATCACTGCGGGCGGTGCCTACGTGCCGCTGGACCCGGATCATCCGGACGAGCGCATCCAGCACGTCCTGAACACGGCCGAACCGGTGTGCGTGCTCACCACGACCACGGACGCCGTGCTCGTGCCGGACGGAATTTCGGTGCTGCACATCGATACCCAGCGATGGAGTGAGCGGTCGCGCATCGACACCGTGGAACTGGACAATTTCGACGGAGCCCCGGTGCTTGCCGAGGAACTGTCGCGACCTGTGCGGCCGGACAACCCGGCGTATGTGATCTTCACGTCCGGGTCTACCGGACGCCCGAAGGGTGTCGCGGTGTCGCACGGCGCGATCCACAACCAGATCGCCTGGATGCTCGCCGAGTACCCGTTGGGCGCCGAGGATGTGTACTTCCAGAAGACGGCCACCACCTTCGACGTCTCGCTCTGGGGCTATTTCCTGCCGCTGCGCGCCGGTGCGAAGCTCGTGGTCGCCACGCACGATGGCCACCGCGATCCGGTCTACATCGCGGAAACTATTGCGGCCCAGCGAGTCACCGTTACCGACTTCGTTCCCTCGATGCTGGCGGTGTTCGCCGCCCACACGGCGGCGGGAGCCGTCCCGACACTGCGGCACGTGTTCGCGATCGGCGAGGCGCTGCCACCGGAAACGGTCGCCGCGCTGCGCGCGATCTCCGATGCCGCCGTGCACAACTTGTACGGACCGACCGAGGCCGCGGTATCCATCACCTACTGGCAAGCCTCCGGCGGCGAACTCACCCGAGTGCCGATCGGCTCGCCGCAGTGGAACAGCCGTGTGTACGTGCTGGATTCGCGGTTGCGGCCGGTGCCGCCTGGGGTTCCTGGCGAACTGTACCTGGCCGGTGATCAACTGGCCCGCGGCTACGTGAACCAGCCCGACCTGACCTCGGATCGGTTCGTGGCCAACCCGTTCGGCTCCGGCGAGCGGATGTACCGCACCGGGGATCTGGTGATCTGGCGTGAGCCCGGTCGTTCCACGGACGGACTCGCGCCATCCGGCGTACTGGAATACCTCGGCCGCACCGACTTCCAAGTGAAGTTCCGCGGTCAGCGCATCGAGCTCGGGGACATCGAATCGGCACTACTCGAGCAGCCAACGGTGAGCCAGGCCGTCGTCGTGGTGATGCCGTCGGAACTCGGTGATCAGCTGGTGGCCTACGCGGTACCTGCGCCGGGAGCCGGGATCGACCCGGCGCAGCTGCTGCCCGCGTTGGCGCGGACGCTGCCCGCCTACATGGTTCCGGCCACGGTTGTGGAGTTGGCCGCCTTCCCGCTCAACACCAGCGGCAAACTGGATCGCAAAGCGTTGCCGCGGCCGACGTTCACCGGCCGGGAGTTCCGGGCGGCATCCACCCCCATCGAGGAGATCGTGGCCGGGGTGTTCGCCGATGTGCTCGGCGTGGATCGGGTCGGCATCGACGACGACTTCTTCGCCCTCGGTGGCAACTCGCTGGTCGCCACCCAGGTCGTTGCCCGGCTGAGTGCGGCGCTGGACGCGCGAGTGTCGGTGCGGACCCTGTTCGACGCACCCGTGGTCGCCGAACTGGCGGCGGCGATCGTGCCGGGCTCCGGCACCGCGAGTCGTCCGCCGCTGACTCGGGCCACGCGACCGGATCCGGTGCCGTTGTCGCTGGCGCAGCAGCGCATGTGGGTGCTCAACCAGGTCGACACCGAATCGCCGGCCTACAACCTGCCGTTCGCGCTGCGGCTCACCGGCGCCCTCGACGTGCCCGCGTTGCGGCAGGCCGTGATGGATGTGCTGGAGCGGCACGAAGCGCTGCGCACGCGGTTCCCGGTGGCCGGCCCGGACGGGACGCCGCACCAGGAGATCCGCTCGGTGGCCGAAACGCTGCCGGACGGGCTCGAGGTCGAGACGGTCGCCGCCGCCGACCCTGATCAGGTGGCCGAACTGCTCTCCGCGGGATTCGACGTCACCGAGCACCCGCCCGTCCGGATCCGGTTGTTCTCCGGCCCGGCCGCCGACGAGCATCTGCTCGTCTTCGTCGTGCACCACATCTCGGCGGACGGCTCCTCGCTCGCGCCGCTGGCGCGGGATCTGGTGACGGCCTATCTTGCGCGGATCGCGGGCAGCGCGCCGAGTTGGGCCCCGCTGGCGATCCAGTACGCGGATTTCGCGGTCTGGCAGCGCTCGGTCGTCGGCACCGATGACGATGAGCAGTCCGTCGCCGCACGGCAACTGGCGTACTGGCGGCAGCGACTTGCCGGGATTTCCGCGGCCTCGCAGCTGCCGCTCGACCGCCCGCGTCCGGCTGTGGCGTCCCTGCGGGGCGCGTCGACCGGCATCGTGGTGCCCGCGCAGGTGCACGAACGTATCGCCCGCATCGCGCGCGAGCACAATACGTCGCTGTTCATGGTTGTCCACGCCGCGTTGGCGGCGCTGCTGGCCCGGCTGTCCGGTGGCTCCGACATCGCGATCGGCACGCCGATCGCGGGTCGCGGTGCTGCCGCCCTGGACGATCTGGTCGGCATGTTCGTCAACACCCTGACGCTGCGCACCGATGTCGATCCGGCCGCCACGTTCGCGGCCCTCCTCGACCAGGTCCGCGAGACCGACCTCGCCGCCTTCGCCAACGCGGACATCCCGTTCGAACAGGTGGTCGAAGCGGTCCTCCCGGGTTCGGCCGGCGCGCGGAATCCGCTGTTCCAGGTGATGCTGGCGTTCCAGAACACCGAGCGGCCATCCCTGGAGCTGCCCGGCCTGACGGTCTCGGCCCTGGAAACCGAGGTCGTGGCGAAATTCGATCTACAGGTGACAGTGGAGCCGAGGCACCGTGCGAATGGAAGGCCGGATGAGCTCGTCGTAGGGTTCACCTATGCGTCTGAGCTTTTCCAGGAAGCGACCGTGCAGCGGCTCGCTCGACGATTCGAGCGGGTTCTCACCGCTGTCGCCGCTGATCCACGTGCGATCGTCGGTGCGATCGTCCTCGTCGACGTCGCCGAACAGGATCGGGCGCTGACCGCGCCGGTCCGGCCCGCCGAGCCCAGCGCGGCCGAGCAGGTCGGTGTCACGCTGTTGCCGGAGCTGCTCGCGGGGGCAGTGGAGAGCAATCCGGATGGTGTCGCGGTGGTCTACGCGGACGCCTCGGCGCGGTTGGACGAGATGGAGTACGTCGACCTCGACGATCGGTCGACCCGGTTGGCTCGGCTGCTGATCGACCGCGGCATCGGCCCGGAGGATCTGGTCGCGATCGGCATCCCGCGGTCGATCGACTCGGTGCTCGCGGTGTGGGCCATCGCCAAGACCGGCGCCGGGTTCGTACCCGTCGACCCCAACTACCCGGCCGACCGGGTCGCGCACATGGTCTCGGATTCGCGCGCCGTGCTCGGGCTCACGATCGCAGAGGTACGCGCTGGCCTGCCCGAAGAGGTGGAGTGGCTGGTCATCGACACCGACGATGTCGATCGACGGCTCGACGACTACTCCGCCGTGCCGATCACCGACGCGGATCGCACGCGGCCGTTGCGTACCGAGCACCCGGCCTACGTCATTTACACCTCCGGTTCGACGGGCAAACCCAAAGGCGTGGTCGTCACGCAGGCCGGGCTGTCGAGCTTCTGTGCCGAGCAGCGCGAGCGCTACCGGCTGACGAGCACGTCACGGACCTTGCACTTCGCCTCGCCCTCGTTCGACGCGTCGGTGCTGGAACTGCTGCTGGCGGTAGGCGGCGCCGCGACCATGATCGTGGCGGCGCCGACCGTCTACGGCGGTGCGGAGCTGGCCGCGCTGCTGGGCCGGGAGCGGGTGACGCACGCGTTCATCACCCCCACGGCTCTGGCGTCGGTCGACCCGGCCGGACTGGACAAGCTCCGCGTCGTGATCGCCGGTGGCGAGGCGTGCCCGCCGGACCTGGTCCAACGCTGGACGGTCCCGATCGCCGGGCGCCGCACCCGTGAGTTCTACAACGGGTACGGGCCGACCGAGACCACGATCATGACCAATATCAGCGCGCCGCTGGTGCCGGGGGAGACCGTCACCATCGGCGGGCCGATCCGCAACATCACCGAATACGTGCTGGACCCGCGGCTGAATCCGGTGCCGGACCTGGTCGTCGGCGAGCTGTACATCACCGGGGCGCAGATGGCACGCGGATACCATGAGCGACCGGGGTTGACGGCCGCCCGGTTCGTGGCGAACCCATTCGATCCGAGTGGATCCCGCCTGTACCGGACCGGCGATCTGGTACGACGGACGGTCGATGGCCGGCTCGAGTATTTGGGCCGCAACGACTTCCAGGTCAAGATCCGCGGGTTCCGCATCGAACTCGGCGAGATCGACGCGGTTCTCGGCGCGCACGACAGCGTCGATTTCGCGGTGACCATCGGGCATGAACTCGCCAGTGGCGCGACCATTCTCGTTTCTTACGTGCACGCCGCCGCCGGTGCGACCGCCCAGCCCGACGAGCTCGTCGCGTTCGCCGAACGCAGCCTGCCCGCGCACATGGTGCCCACCACCGTCATGGTGCTGGACGAGATCCCGCTGACCCCGGTCGGCAAACTGGACCGCGCCGCACTGCCCGCGCCGGTGCTGCAGGTGAGGGAGTACCGAGCGCCATCCGGGCCGCTGGAGGAGCTGGTCGCGGGGGCGTTCACCGAATTGCTGAACCCCGCGACGCCGGTCGGGGCCGACGACGACTTCTTCGAACTGGGCGGCAACTCGCTGATCGCCACCCGGGTCATCGCGCGGCTCGGGGCCGCTCTGGACATCCGCATCCCGGTGCGGTTGCTGTTCGAGGCGTCGACGGTGGCCGCACTCGCGGAACACCTGGGCGAGAATTCGACCGGGACGGGCCGTCGGCCGTTGACCGCCGGTCCGCGCCCGGAGCGGATTCCGTTGTCCTTGGCGCAGCAGGGCATGTGGTTCCTCAACCGCTTCGACACCGCCTCGGTGGCCTACAACGTGCCGCTGGCGGTGCGGTTGACCGGCGCACTCGATACGGACGCGCTGCGGGCGGCGATCGAGGATCTGGTGGCTCGGCACGAGATCCTGCGTACGATCTATCCGCACCAGGGTTCCGGTTCGGGAGACGCCCAGGAAACTCCCGTGCAGGTGATTCTGCCTGTGGCACAGGCGGTTCCGCACTTCGAGATCCGGGCCGTCGCGCCCGCCGACGTGGCGGATGCCGTCATCGCCTTGGCGGGTACGGCTTTCGACCTCACCACCGACGTGCCACTCCGGGTGGTGCTCTTCGATCTGAGCGCCGCGAACCCGGCGGCACCCGAATACGTGCTGGCGATGGTGGTGCACCACATCGCCGCTGACGGGTCGTCGATCGGCCCGTTGACCAGGGATCTGATGACCGCGTACACGGCTCGCTGTGCCGGTGCGGTCCCGGCTCGAGAACCGTTGCCGGTGCAGTACGCCGACTACAGTCTGTGGCAGCGGGAGCTGCTCGGCGCCGAGGACGATCCGGAATCTCTGGCGGCCAAGCAGATCGCCTACTGGAAGCAGGCACTGGCCGGGCTGCCGGATCAGCTCGACCTGCCGTCGGATCGGCCGCGTCCGCTGATGCGCTCCTACGCCGGAGGCGGGGTGGCGGTGCGCGTCGACGCGGAAACCCACCGTGCGCTGGTGGAGTTGGCCAGGGCCGAAGGCGCGACGCTGTTCATGGTCGTGCACACGGCGCTGGCGGTGCTCTTGGCGCGATTGTCGGGCACCGACGACATCGCGATCGGCTCGCCGGTCGCCGGCCGGGGCGAGGCGGTCCTGGACGACCTGATCGGCATGTTCATCAACACCCTGGTGTTCCGCACCGGATACGACGCTGGGGAGAGCTTCACCGACCTGCTCGGACGACAGCGGACGACCGATATCCAGGCGTTCGCGAACGCGGACGTTCCGTTCGAGCGGCTGGTCGACGTGCTCAGACCGGTCCGGTCGACGGCGCGGCATCCGCTGTACCAAGTGGCACTGTCGTTCCAGAACTTGGAGCCCGTCACGCTGGAATTGCCGGATCTGACCGTCTCCAGCCTGGATATCGGCACCGAGGTATCGCAGTTCGATCTGCATTGGATGGTGGGCGACACCTACGACGCCGCGGGTACACCGACCGGGATCGGCGGCGTGGTCAGCTACGCCGCGGACATGTTCGACCACGACACCGTGCAAGGCTTCGTCGATCGATTCGTGCGCCTGCTGTCCGCGATCGCCGCCGACCCCACGGCGGTGCTCGGTGATATCGAGGTGATCGATCCGGCCGAACGTGTGCAGTTGCTGTCCGATGCGGTCGACACGGCCCACCCGGTCTCGGCGCATGACCTGCTGACCGGCTACCGCCGTTCGGTCGCCGCGACACCGGATGCGGTGGCCGTGGTGCACGACGACACGGCCTGGACTTATCGGGAATTCGACGCGCGCGTCAACCGCCTGGCCCGGTACCTGATCGGGCAGGGAATCGGTCCCGAGTCCGTGGTCGCTCTCGCGATGCCGCGTTCGCCGGGTTTGCTGGTCGCCATGTACGCGGTGCTGACCGCGGGAGGCGCGTACCTGCCCTTGGACCTCGATCATCCCGCGGGCCGGATCGCGTACGTGCTGGAAGTGGCCGAGCCCGTGTGCGTGCTCACAGGCAACGGCAATCCGGTACCCGCTCCTGGGGTTCCGGTCGTCGACGTCGACTCCCTCGAGCTGTCGGCGTACTCGGCGGATCCCGTCGCCACGGGCGAGTTGCGTGCGCCCTTGCGTGCGGATCACCCGGCCTATGTGCTGTTCACATCGGGATCGACGGGCCGCCCCAAGGGTGTGATGGTGTCGCATGGTGCGATCACCAACCAGATCGAATGGATGGCGGCGCAGTATGCGTTCGGGCCCGACGACGTCTACCTGCAGAAGACGGCGACGACGTTCGACGTGTCGCTGTGGGGATTCTTCGTTCCGCTGTGGGTGGGTGCGCGCCTGGTGCTCGCCGCACCGGGCGGCCAGCGCGATCCGGAGTACATCGCAGGCCTGATCGCCACCCACCAGGTGACGGTCACCGACTTCGTCCCCTCCGTGCTCCAGGTCTTCCTCGCCGCGGCCACGGCGGAGCAATTGGCCTCGCTGCGTGCGGTTTTCGTCATCGGTGAGGCCTTGCCGCCCAGCACCGTCGCAGACTTCGCCGCGCTGTCGGGTGCCGGACTGCACAACCTGTACGGCCCTACCGAAGCGGCGGTGTCGGTGACGTATTGGCCTGCGTCGACCAACGACCGGGCCACCGTGCCGATCGGTGTCGCGGAGTGGAATACGCGGACCTACGTCCTGGATTCCCGGCTGCATCTCGTACCGGCCGGCGTGGTCGGCGAATTGTATTTGGCGGGAGACCAGTTGGCGCGCGGTTACATGCGGCGCGCGGACTTGACCTCGGATCGATTCGTCGCCGACCCCTATGGGCCGCCGAGCGCGCGGATGTATCGGACCGGCGATCTGGTGCGCCGCCGTGCCGACGGCGTGCTGGAGTATCTCGGACGCAGCGACTTCCAGGCGAAGATCCGCGGCCACCGGATCGAGCTGGGTGAGATCGAGGCCGCGCTGCTGGCCGAGTCGTCCGTCGCCCAGGCGGTGGTCGTGGTGACGGCGTCGGACAGCGGCGACCAGCTGGTCGCCTACGTGGTCCCGGCGACGACCGATCTCACGGCCGACGCCCTGCGCGAGTCGCTGGCGCAGGTGCTGCCGTCGTACATGGTTCCGTCGGCCATCATGGTGCTCGACTCCTTCCCGATGAACGACAGCGGGAAGCTGAACCGTGCCGCCCTGCCGCGGCCGGTGTTCCGGGCCCGTGATTTCGTCGCCCCGGCGACGCCGACCGAGCGGGCGGTCGCCGAGGTGTTCGTCGACGTCCTCGCCATCGCAAGGGCCGGCGCCGAGGACGATTTCTTCGATCTCGGCGGCACCTCGCTGCTCGCGTTCACACTGCAGCGCGCGCTCACCGCCCGGCTCGGCGTCGACGTGCCGATGGCGGCGTTGTTCACCGCACCCACCGTGCGCGGACTGGCTGCCCGCATCGACAACCTGGACGAGCCCGCGGCGGCGCTCCCGGCGGACGACTCCGCGACGATTGCCGCCGATGCCGTTCTCGAACTGGATATCGATGGTGCCGGTACCGCGGCGGCGCGCTCGGAAACCCCGAGGGACGTGCTGCTCACCGGTGCGACGGGATTCGTCGGCGCGCACCTGCTCCGGGAATTGCTGGCCGGCACCCGCGCACGCGTCTGGTGCCTGGTTCGCAGCGACGACGACGAGCGGGCATACAAGCGGATTCGCAACGCCCTCGAGAAGTACCGCATCTGGGACGACACCTACGAAACCCGCATCGTCGCCGTCGCAGGCGATCTGGCGGCGCCCCGCTTCGGGCTCGACAGGTCCGGGTATGACCGGCTGGCCGAGCGGATCGACGTGGTCTACCACAACGGTGCTCGGGTGAACCACATCGAGCCCTATGCGCGGCTGCGCGCCGCCAATGTGGCGGGCACCCGCGAGGTGTTGCGGCTGGCGACCACCAGCCGGATCAAACCGGTGCATTTCGTGTCCACCGTCAACGCGGTGGTTCCGGCCGCTCCCGGACCGGATTTCCGCGGCCGTGAGGACGCGGTGCTGGACGTCGGCGAGGTGTCCCAGAACGGCTACGTGGCCAGTAAATGGGTTGCCGAGCAACTGGTCCGGCAGGCCGGCGCACGTGGTGTGCCGGTGAGCATCTACCGTCCCGGAATCGTCTGCGGTGATCCGCGGATCGGCGTGAACAGCGCGGACGACTCGTTCTGGAACATGATCCGCGCGGCCGCCATCCTCGGGCTCGCCCCCGACATCGGCGACGCGGACACGGCGCTGGTGCCGGTGAACTACGTGGTCGGTGCCATCGTGGCGCTGGCGGCCGAAGCCCCCAGCGGGTCGGCCTATCACCTGGTGAACTCGCAGCGTGTGGCGATCCGCGACATCTTCGAATCCCTGCGCAGACATGGGATCCCGGTCGAGATCGCCTCGATCGAGGAGATCGCAGGCAAGCTGGCCGAGGAAGCCGCGGCACGCGACGCGGCCGGTGACGATTCGCTGGTGCGCGCCGCCCTGGTCAGCGGCAATTACGGCGGGGTTGCGGTGTCCGTCGACGACACCCAGACTCGTACGGAGCTCGCCGGGCATGGAATCCATTGCCCGCCGATCGATACGGCTGCGCTGGACGCGTATGTCGAGTCCTTCATCGACTCGGGGTTCTTTCCGGTCCCCAGCGATGACGGCGCACGCTGAGTGATCAGCCCCATTCGGAAGGAAAGCATGACCACACAAGCCGAGTCACGTCCCGCCGCCGCCTCGGGCACCTTCGCCCTCGGCGGCGACCTCCCGGTCCATCGTCTGGGCTACGGCGCGATGCAGATCACCGGTGAGGGCGTATGGGGCGACCCGAAGGATCCGGATGAGGCGGTGCGCGTCCTGCGCCGCGCCGTGGAGCTCGGTGTCACCTTCATCGACACTGCGGATTCCTACGGTCCTTTCGTCAGCGAAATGCTGATCCGTAAGGCACTGCATCCGTACGCCGACGACGTGGTCATCGCGACCAAGGGCGGCCTGACCCGGCCGGGACCCGGTGACTGGCGCCCCGTCGGCCGCCCCGAATACCTGCGCCAACAGCTGGAACTGAGCTTGCGCCACCTCGGTCTGGACCGCATCGATCTGTATCAGCTGCACCGGATCGACCCGAAGGTGCCGCTCGCCGACCAACTCGGTGAACTGGCGCTGCTGCGCCAAGAAGGCAAGATCCGGCACATCGGCCTCTCCCAGGTGACCGTCGCCCAGCTCGAGCAGGCCCGCAAGATCGTCGACATCGTCTCGGTGCAGAACCTGTACAACCTGGCCACCCGGGACTCGGAGGACCTGCTCGAGTACGCGGAGGCGAACGACATCGCCTTCATCCCGTGGTTCCCCATGGCCACCGGTGAGCTGGCCCGTCCGGGTGGTGTCCTGGACACCTTCGCGCGCGAGGACGCGAGCCCGTCCCAGCTCGCGCTCGCCTGGTTGCTGCGTCACTCTCCGGTCCTGCTGCCCATCCCCGGCACCTCCAGCGTGGCGCATCTGGAGGAGAACATCGCGGCCGCCACCATCTCGCTCACCGACGCGGAATACGCCGCCCTGTCCGAGGTCAGCGCTCCCGCACCGCGTGCTCGCCGCTTCCGGTTGCCGAAGCTGAGCCGCAACTGATCGAACAGCTCGCCCGGCGCGCCCTGATCGCCCATAGCGACAGGTGATTTCGGCCGTCCGGCGATAGAGTGCGGCAAATCCGACACCGACGAGAGCAGCAGGATGCGCGAATCACAGCTGGTGGCCAATGATGCCTCCTATTACTACTTCGTCGGCTCGGGGCGGGTCACCGACTGGCCGATGTGGTGGGTGTTCGACAGCGAGACCGGTGCGCCGCCGGACGCCGCCGACATCGCCCGCCACCTCGGCGAACGCGCCGAAGTGCTGGAACCGCTGCGCCGCCGGATTCACGACGTGCCGGGCGGGCTCGCGCATCCGTTCTGGGGTGTCGACGACAGTCCGATAGACAGTCACGTCGTCGTCTACGCGGCGGACCTGGACTGGGCGGGGTGTCTCGACCAGGTCGGGAGCATTCTGGAGCGACCGCTCGATGCTCGGGTCAGCGCATGGCGACTGCACGTATTCCCCAGCGTGTCCGGCATACCGACGGTGAGCGGCGTGGGCACCGTGGTGCTGATGCATGTCAGTCACGCGCTCATGGCGGGCCCGGCCATGACGTCGCTGTCGGAAGCGTTGTTCGCGCCGGCGCCCGCGCCGGTGCGGATCGAGGGGCAAGGGCCCGCCGCGAAACGCCTGGGCCTGCGTCTCGGACTCGCCGCCGTGGGAGGCGCGTTGCGGTGGCCGTTCCAGGTGCTGCGTTTCAACGCGCGGGTCGGGGCCGAGAACCGGCGCATCGCCCGAGACGGCGACGACAGCGGGCCGAGCACGCCACCGCGCAGCCGGACGGTGCTCAACCAGCGGATCGGTCCGGGACGCGTTATGCGGACATTCCCGTTGGAATTGCGGGACGTTCGGGCATCCGGAATCACCGTGACGTCCGTCGGCCTGACCGCGATCTCCCGCGCCATGCAGCGTTATCTCGAAAAGCAGGACGCGTGCCCGGACGATCTCGCGGCGTTCGTGACCATCGCGGTGCCCGATGCACCGGTGATGGGTGTCAATCACGTGGGCGCCGACGTGGTGGACCTGTACCCGGGAGAACCCGACCTCGCCAGTCGCGCGCGGGCCGTCGACGCCACGCTGCGGGTGCGTCGCCATTCGGCCTCCAGCCGCCGCGAGCTCGCTCGACTGGAGCTGGTGGACCTGCTCCCGAGTCGCGTGTACCGGGCGCGGTTCGGCACGCTCCCGCCCGCCGAGGCGCCCGCCGTCGCGCATACGATCTTGACCAGCATCAAGTGCGAGCCGACCGCCGAATGGTCGTTGCTGGGCAAGCCTTTTCGCTTCGCGGGCATGCTGCCACCGGTTTACCCGGACATCGGCTTGGCGCATTCGTTCGTCGGTGTACGCGACAGCTTCACCGTCTCCGTCGCGTGTGATCCGGAGATCGTCCCCGACCTCGACGATTACAGCGACATCCTGCGGGAATCGTTCCACGAAATCGCCGCCGCCCTCAGCGACTCGGACTGACGATCGGCTGTCCAGCGCGTCATGCACTGGGCGGCTACTCGGTTGGAGGAGGGGGTTCCGGCGGCGGCTTTCCAGTCACCAGCACCAGAGGCCCGTACTGTGACTGCCCGCCTTTCGCGCTAATGTCGGCTGACATGGAAGCGCATCCGCTCGTCACCGAATACCTGCGGCTCGGCCTCGCCTTCGATCGGCTCGAGGAAGGGTTCGTCGACGCCTACACGGGCGATCCCGCGCTGCGCCGCGCGGTGGATAACGCGCCGGCGCCGCAGCCGCGCGAGCTGGCCCGCCGCGCCGCCGAGTTGCGCGACGCGGTACCGGATGCCGGGTTGTCGCCGCAGCGCGCGGAGTTCCTCGACGTGCATCTGCGCGCGCTGGAATGCTCCGGCCGCAAGTTCGCCGGAGACGAGATCGGGTTCGTCGAGGAGGTCCGGGCGTATTTCGACGTCGACATCGCCCCCGGCGACGTGGCCCACTACCGCGACGCGCACCGGCAGATGGACGAGGTGCTGGCGGGGGACGGCCCCCTGGCCGAACGAATGGCCGCGCATCGCAAGGCCGACGAGATCCCACCGGAGCGCCTGTCGGTCTGCGTCGAGGCGTTTTCCAGCGCATTGCGCGAGCTGGTCCGCGCCCGTTACCCGCTGCCCGACCACGAGCATGTCACGTATGAGGTGGTCGGGGACAAGCCCTGGTCCGGATTCAACTACTACTTGGGGAACTACCACTCACGGGTCGCGATCAATTCCGACCTCAAACAGCACATGGCACACCTGCCGCAGCTGATCGCGCACGAGTCGTATCCGGGGCACCACACCGAGCACTGCCGCAAGGAGGCCGGGCTGGTCGCCGACGGGCAGGCCGAGCAGACGCTGTTCCTGGTGAACACGCCGCAGTGCCTGATGGCGGAAGGTCTGGCCGACCTGGCGTTGCGCTCCATCGTGGGGCCGGGCTGGGGGAAGTGGGCGCAGGAGATCTACGCCGACCTCGGCCTGCGCTTCGACGGCGAACGGGCCGAACGGCTTTCGAACGCCTCGGCCAAGCTGCTCGGCGTCCGGCAGGACGCCGCGCTGCTGCTGCACGATCGGGGGCGTACCCACGACGAGGTGGCCGAGTTCTTGCAGACCTGGAGTCTGGTGACGCCGGACCGGGCGCGGCAGTCGCTGCGGTTCCTGTCCTCGCCGCTGTGGCGGGCCTACATCTCCACCTATGTGGAGGGATATCGACTGCTGGGCGGCTGGCTGGATCGCGCGATCGACGCCGACGACCGGTCCGACCGTTTCCGCAGGCTGCTCGACGAACCGCTCACGCCGGGCGCGGTGCGCGCCGCGGCCTGAACGAACGACGCGGCTTGTGGTCCCGCGCGAGCCACAAGCCGTTTCGGAGTCACTGGATTACGGCACAGCCCTGTCCGCCGGCCGAGATGCTGCACAGCAGCAGCGAAAGGGTGCGCAGCAGCGCCTCGATGGGAGAGTTGGGCACCGAAACCAAGCCGACCATGGTCGTTCCTCCACTGGGTGGTCCTGAATAGCTGTCACCAGGGAAACCGCTCGGGCCGCCGCTACTCGTTACTGTTCGTCGTGCCCCATGAATTGGGGTCCCCGAGCTCGGGGGAACCGTCATCTCGGCGTTTCGCGTGGCCGATCGCGGCTCAGGCGTACGTGATGCGCACCGAATCGCTTTGTTTTCCAGTGCTTTCCTGGTCCGTACCGCGTGTGACTCGGGATCCGATGATTCTCCTCGGGTCAGCGGTCACCGCGGAAGATGACACAGGTGGTGGTGGCGTGCGCGACCAAGCGGCCCTTCTCGTCCACCACCCGGCCCTCGGCGGTCGCGGTGCTGCGGCCGACGTGGATGGTGATGCCGGTGGCGGTGAGCCGCTGTCCGTCGGTGGGGACGGAACGGATGTAGTTGATCTTCAGTTCGAGCGTGCTGTAGCCGACGCCCGCTTCCAGCGTGCTGTGCACCGCGCAACCCATCACCGAGTCCAGCAGCGTGGCGCAGATGCCGCCGTGCGTGGTGCCGAGCGGGTTGGCGAAATCGGGCCGGGTGCGCAGCGCGAAGACCACCTTGCCGTGTTCGAGTTCGTCGACCTCCATGCCGAGCAGGTCACCGATGAACGGCGGGCGATCCGCCCTGGTCATCGCGACCCGCAGGAGGTCGAGACCGGACAGCTGAGCCGGGTCGGCCGTGGCTTCGGACATCAATCCCATCCTTCCGGTGAACCGATCGGTCCACATCTGTCATGATTGCAACATGGACCGATCGGTTCACGCAACCGTGAGCAAGGAATCCACATGACCGCCGGGCCGCGGGCCAGGCTGATCGACAGCGCCATCGAGCTGGTTCGCGAACAGGGCGTGCACGCCGCGGGACTTGCGGCTCTACTGGAGCGGAGCAACGCCTCGCGCAACTCGCTCTACCAGCACTTTCCCTCGGGAAAGAGCGAGCTGGTCGAGGCGGCGACCCGCGTCGCGGGCGACCGGATCGGCGTGGTGATCGACAAGATCACGGCCGCGCCCCCGCGGCACTGGTTCGGGTCGCTGCTCGGCTGGTGGGTCACCGCGCTGGAGAAGACCGACTACCGCGCCGGGTGCCCGGTCGTCGGCGCGGCCCTCGCCGAGTCCGAGCCGCGTGTGCAGGCCGCCGCGGGCGCGGTCTTCGCCGACTGGCACGAGCGGCTGGGCGCGGCGCTGACCGCGGCGGGCCTGTCCGCGGAGGAGGCGCGGTCGTTGAGCAGTTTCGCGTTCAGCGCGATGGAAGGCGCCATTGTGCAGGCGCGGGCGATGAAATCCACGCAGCCACTGGAAGACGCGCAGCGATACCTCACCACACTGCTGGAGAACTACCTGCCCGCAGACGGCGAATCGCCCTGAGGGCACGCCGCGCTGGAGACGCGGCGCCGCGGTTCGGGCTGGGGCGGACCGCCGGTCGGACAGTGGGCGCTTGGTTTTCGTTGTCGCCGCGGTGCTGCCCGCCGCGTCGTTCGCGCGTGGTTCATGTACCCGGTCGGTGTCGGGTTCGTGGCCGTCTCTGGCGTGTCGCACGTCACGCCTGGACAGCGGGCGGACCCTCGCGGACCGGGAGGGGGTGAACCCCGTGCTCGGGAGCCCGGCCCTGGGCCCATAGACTGAGTCCGTGACGCAGACGACCGCCTCTGTCAATTCCCAGTCTCTCGGTGAGCTCGATCCGGAGCTCGCTGCCGCGATGGCAGGCGAGCTCGCCCGCGAACGCGACACCCTGGAGATGATCGCCTCCGAGAACTTCGTGCCGCGCGCGGTGCTGCAGGCGCAGGGCAGCGTGCTCACCAACAAGTACGCCGAGGGCTATCCGGGCCGGCGCTACTACGGCGGCTGCGAGCACGTCGACGTGGTGGAGACCCTGGCGCGCGACCGCGTCAAGGAACTGTTCGGCGCCGAATTCGCCAATGTGCAGCCGCATTCCGGCGCGCAGGCGAACGCCGCGGTGCTCATGGCGCTGATGGACCCGGGCGACAAGCTGCTCGGCCTCGACCTCGCGCACGGCGGTCACCTCACCCACGGCATGCGCCTGAACTTCTCCGGCAAGCTCTACGAGGTGCACTCCTACGGGGTGAGCAAGGAAGACCACCGCGTCGACATGGACGAGGTGCGCGACATCGCCCTGCAGGCGCGTCCGAAGGTGATCGTGGCCGGCTGGTCGGCCTACCCGCGCCACCAGGACTTCGCGGCCTTCCGCTCGATCGCCGACGAGGTGGGCGCCTACCTGTGGGTGGACATGGCGCACTTCGCCGGCCTGGTCGCCGCCGGGCTGCACCCCTCGCCGGTGCCCTACGCCGACGTGGTGTCCTCGACCGTGCACAAGACGCTCGGCGGCCCGCGCTCCGGCCTGATCCTGGCCAAGCAGGAGTACGCCAAGAAGCTGAACAGCTCGGTCTTCCCCGGCCAGCAGGGCGGGCCGCTCATGCACGCCATCGCCGCCAAGGCCGTCGCCTTCAAGATCGCCGCGACCGAGGAGTTCCGCAACCGCCAGGAGCGAACCCTGTCGGGCGCGAAGATCCTCGCCGAGCGCCTCACCGCCGCCGACGTCAAGGACAAGGGCATCAGCGTGCTCACCGGCGGCACCGACGTGCACCTGGTGCTGGTCGACCTGCGCAACTCCGAACTCGACGGTCAGCAGGGCGAAGACCTGCTGCACGAGATCGGTATCACGGTGAACCGCAACGCCGTTCCGTTCGACCCGCGTCCGCCGATGGTCACCTCGGGCCTGCGCATCGGCACCGCGGCCTTGGCCACCCGCGGCTTCGGCGACACCGAATTCGCCGAGGTCGCCGACATCATCGCCAGCGCGCTGGCCGGTACCGCGGACCTGGACTCGCTGCGGGCCCGGGTGGGCAAGCTGGCCAAGGACGTTCCGCTGTACGACGGTCTGGAGGACTGGCGCCTGCTCGGCTGACCGGACTCGCTTCGCACATCCGGTGGTCGCGCAGGTGCCGTCGCACGTGCGCGACAACGCCGCTTCGGCGCGGCGGCGGGGGGCTGTGCCACGTCGCCGCGTGCGGGTGGACGCATATCACGAGCACGGCCTCAACGCCTGGAGGCTGAGTGCGGTCGCGTTGATCGCCGCCGGGGCGGGCGCGCGGCTGATCCTGTCCATCGGTGCGCGAAGCGGAATCGGTGGGCACTGATGCGGCACGAAATGCACGGGTGATTATCAGGAACCCGGGAGTTCGATGCCTTTGGCGGCGGCGAGTTCGGTCAGCTTCCGCATTTCGTCGATCGAAACCGCGACGTAGACGCGCAGCACGCCGTCATTGTCGCGGCGCAGCAGGTATTCGTAGTCGCTATCGGTGAGCAATTCGCCCGCCTGATCGAAGAAATGCCAGCGGACGCGCAACCGTGTGATGCGCTCGGTGAGCTCGACCTGTCCAAGCAAGGTATGGTCGACCGCCGCGAGCCCCAATGCTCGGTAGAAGGGATAGGACTGCCGCAGTCCCTGCGCCATATCCGCGCGGGAAGACAGCGAGCCGACGAATCCGTCGCTCACGATCGTGCCCGGCGTTCCCCACAGCGCGGCCGAGCGTTCGGCGTCGAACGAGCTCAACGCCTGCTGATACTCGTCCAGAAATGCTTCGATTTCGTCCCGAGTTCGCATAGCCCCAAACTACGAGCCCGGTCGGCGATCCGGAACTACCGATCGATGCGGGCTTTGGCGCGCACGATCGCCTCGTCCAGGTAGCGGGCGATATCCCCGCTGGTACCGGGGCGGATCATCAGCGCGCGGTTGGCCGGGACCTCGCAATAGCGGCCGTCGGGCGTGTCGATCCAGCGCAGGCGGCCGGTGCGCAGCGGTTCCGCGTTGCGCGGACCCAGCAGCACGACGGCGGTGCCACGCGTGGTGCACGACTGGCGCCAGAACCGCCGGTAGCGTTCCTTGACCTGACTGGCGGGCGCGCTGCCGGTCAGATCGGGGCGATCGTCGTTGAGATCGTCGAGCAGAAAGCTCTTCTCCCCCGTGGTCCCGGCCGGGGTGTCCGGCAGCAGGCGCACCATTTCGGTGGCGAGCTGGTCGGTTCGACAGCGGCGCAACCGGACTCGGCCGCCGTCCGGCCCGGGGGATTGCTCGGCGAGCACACCCGAGCCGGTGCGGGTGCCGCACGCGACCGCGCGCAGCTCGATGCCGTCGCGGGTGTTGTCGTAGCCGGCCAACTCGATGCGCCAATCGGGCTTGGCCAGCGTGGTGATCGCCGTGCGCAGCGGCAGCCGGTCGTCACGTCCCAGCTCGGCGCGGAACTGCTGCTGGTAAGCCTGGTACTCGTGCAAGCCGGGAAAGCGGCTGGTGAACCGGAACGGGAACGGCATACGGTCCAGGCCGGTGCCGAACCACGCCGCGGCGAACTGCTCGGCCGACAGTGTCCACCGCGCCATCATTGCTCTCCGAAGACCGGCGGCACCGTCGGCTTCACCTCGCCGAGCAGTTCTTTCGCGTGCTCTTCGGTGCGCAGGTACTTCGGCGATTTGTGCTCGTCGTCGTCCGCGCGACGGCCGCGCATTCCGGGCGGGATCATGCCCGAGTATCCCGAGACGCCGGGCGCGCCGGGGCGCCCCGGCGCGGCGGCTGGTGCCGTCGACGCTGCGGGGGCGGTGGGCGGCGCGGCGCGGGAGGTTCCCTGTCGCGGTTGGTTGTCGCTGTCCCCGGTGACAGTCGGCCGACCGAACGGACCGGGCGTGCCCGGCCTGCTCGGCGTGGCGCCGAATGAGGTCGGAGTGACTGTGGCGGGCGCCGTCGGCAATGGCGTGGCGGACACGATCGGGGTGCCGAGGCCGGATGCTGGAGACCTCGTGGTCGACGCCGCCGCGGTCGACGGCCCGATGTCCTGAGTCTGGGAAACGGTCTGGGCAGCAACCGTTTCCGGAGCGGCGTCGGATATCGGCTGCGCCTGATCATCCGGGTTCGTTTCCGCCTCGGAGCCGCCCGTGGCGCCGCTGTTCTCGGAAGGGCGCGTGTCCGCGGAGGAGGCGGTGTCGCTGGTGCCGGTACCGTTCGACAGCGCCTGCGGGCTGACGCTCGTACCGATCCCGGTGCCGTTTCCGGCCTCCACACCCGATGCGGCCGCGGTGGGCCCGATGGGTGGGGGAAGGGTGGGGATGCCCGGCGCGGTGGTCCCGTACGGCTGGATGTACTGGGTGTTCATTTCGTCGCGGGCTTGTTCTTCCCGCGAGTTGCGCTGCTGTGGGTCGGCCGGATTACCGGAGGTGTCCAGCACGTCCGGCACCGATGCCTTGAATTTCGCCGCCGCGTTCGCCGCCGCCGACAGCGGCCCGCTCTGCGCGCCCAATGCCTCACCGAATTCCCCCACGCGCGCCGCGTAGTCCCGCACGGCACGGGCCGCGCTCTCCGCCGCCGCGCCCTCCCAATGCTGTTCCACCGCTTTCTTGATCGCGGTTTCGAACTCCTGCCCAGCATTCGTCACCGCCGCCGCGATACCCGCCCATGCGTCGAACGCACCGCTGAGTTCGGCCGGGTTCATCCCGTCGGCCGCCTGCTTGATCTCGGCGTGCGAGAAACTATGCGCGTTCTCCGGATTGGTGATCGCTCGGCCATCGGTCTGTCTCATGATCGGTCCCCCGGTGTTCAACTGCCCGAAGGCAGCAGCGGTGCGACTGTCTGGGCGATGTCGGTGGCGTTGTCACACGGCGACAGCTTGCGTGGGTGCTTTCCACTCGGATCGTCGACGAGGATGTAGAGCGAGCCGCCTTGCATCTCGACGTTGACGGTGCAGCCGCCTGGCACATCGGGACGAGCCTCGTAGCGCAGTGCTTTTCGACTACCGACGGAGATATCCGCCGCCGAAGGGAACTTCTCCCTCACCTGGTCGAGCGTCCCATTGGTTGTTTCGATAGTGAGGCCGTAACCGGCTCGAGCGACATACCGGCAGCCCTTCCAGCTGATGCTGCCCGTGCTGTTCTGCTTCGGCGCGGGCGGCATCGCATCCCATTGGTGTTCGGCCAAGAACCGCGGTGTCAGGGCGGTGCAGGGATCGAAAGGATTCTGCGTGCCTGCCTGGGCGGTGGAGTTCGCGCTGGTGGTAGCGGCACCGGGTGGTGGTGTGGATGTGGTCGTCTGGGACCACTCGGGGTCGTCTCCACAACCGGCGAGCAGTACTGCCGATATCACTGCCGCGCAACCACCCTGCAACCAACGTGTTCTGTGCTCGATGACGGTCATACGCTGAGTTCCCTCATCTTGGCCGCGAACTCGGCGTCGGTGCGTTGGTAGGTATCGCTGATGGACTTGAACAGTGCGCGGATCTCCTCGGCGACCGTGATGTAGTCGCTCAGGGTGTCGTAGGCGTTGTTCGGACCTCCGAAGGCTTTCTCCCGAAAAAGCCCGACCAGTTCAACCGCCGACGTCAGGCGCGGATTGTCCTCACCCAACCCCCAGGCCGCCTTCTCGCCGAGATCCCGCGCGTCAGCTCGTGCGCCGGTGAGCTGATTGATCAACTCCTGGCACGCCCGGTCGATCTCGATGAACCCCTGCGGATCCATTCGCACCTGCAACGCCCCGGTTTTCGCAGCCTCGATGTAACCGGGAAACGGACTGTCCACCATTGCCGCCCCTTCCGTCAGTGCTGTCTGACCTTATAGACGCGTCCCATCCCGCTCCGGTTCCATCGAAACACAACGGACTGCGCGGGTCGACGCCCCGCGGGACTCGGCGTCGGCGATACCGCCCTCGCGAACTGCGGTTCTGTGTCGAGCAACCCGGCCAGCGGTGGAGTCGGATCGATGTCAAGGCGGGTGACGAGTTGTCAGCTCGCGTCCCGCGCGCCGACGAGAGCGGGGTAGTCCTGCAGGTCGATGTCGTTGGCCGCGTTGTCGCCGTACTTCGCCATCAGGCCGAACAACCGAGATCCGAGGAACCAGTTGCGCATTCTGATGCCGAGCGCGGTCTTCGGCGCCAGGAAGGGGCCGACGTTGCTGTTGCCCGCGATCTTCGCGTACCGCTTCATGATCTCGTCATAGCGCGCGAAGGCCACCTTGTGATCGCCGTCGGCCAGCGCCAATTCGCCCGCGATGACGTACGCGCCGACCACGGCGAGCCCGGTGCCGAAGCCGCCCAGCGTGTTTCCGTATGCGGAGTCGCCGACCAGCGCGACGCGTCCTTTGGTGTAGCGGCCCGCCATGCGGACCTGGCTGATCGAGTCCAGGTATACGTCGTCGAAGTCGGCCAGCTCCGCGAGCATCCGCGGCACTTCCCATTTCACGTCGGCGTAGGCCTCCGTCAGAATGCGCCGCTGGGTGGCGCTGTCGTCGCGGGCGTAGTCGAGTTCGTCGGACGCGAACATGTACATCTGCTGCGCCTTCGGACCGCCCGTGATGGCGAGCCGCCCGGGAGCGTTGTGGGCATAGGCGGTCGCTCGTTCCCGCGGTCCGGCCGTCTTCGTGCTCCACGGGCTCGCGCCTGCGACGCCGTAGTAGTAACCCAGGTACTTCACGAAGTCCCGCTCCGGACCGAAAGTCAGCGCTCGGACCCGGGAATGGATGCCGTCTGCTCCGAAGACGAGATCGAAGGTGCGCGCGGGCGCGTGCTCGAACTCGACGTGCACGCCGTCCGCGGTCTCGCCGAGCGCGGCGATCGAATCACCGAACAGGTATTCGCAGTGGTCGGCGGTACGCCGGTAGACGATCTCCGACAGGTCGCCGCGCAGGATCTCCACGTCGCCGCCGGTGAAATCGCCCGACATCAGGGCGAGCCGGGTGCCGCGGTCGTCGACGAACACGGTGTCGGTGGTGCCGGTCCTGCGCTCTTCGACGTCGTCCAGGATGCCCATCCGCTCCAGGACGGTGCGGTGGGTGCGGCCTTTGAAGTCGACGGCCTGTCCGCCGGGACGCAAGGCGGGAGCCCGCTCTACGACGGTTACGGCGAATCCGTAGCGATTCAGCCAGTACGCCAGCGCGGGCCCGGCGATGCTGGCGCCGGAGATGAGGACGGTGGTGTTGCGCACGGAAGTCTCCTCTGCAATCTGCGTCCGAGAGAAACTGTATCCGCCGGACGCGAATCAGCGTATGGTAGACACAATTTCTCGTCAAGGCGTTATCCGGAAGGATTCGGTCATGCCGGCACCGACCGCCCTCGAACTGCTCTGGGGCACCCAACAGCGTCCGAAGCGCGGGCCGAAACCCGCGCTGTCGCTGGAGCGCATCGTCGCGGAGGCCATCGCGCTCGCCGACGCCGAGGGTTTGGCCAACTTGTCGATGCAGCGGCTGGCCGAGGGCCTGGGCTTCACGAAGATGTCGCTGTACCGCTACGTGCCCGGCAAGGCCGAACTCGTCGCGCTGATGCTGGACGCCGCGCTCGGCGCGCCTCCGGAGCTGGGGACGGCCGCGTCGGCGTCGGACGAGGAACCGTGGCGCGCTCGGCTCGGCTCCTGGTGCGAGACGCTCTACCAGCGGTTCCGCGAACACCCCTGGTCACTGGAGGTGTCGGTGGGGGTGCGGCCGATCGGCCCGAACGAGATGGCCTGGATGGAATCCGCGCTCGCCGCGCTCGCCGGGACCGGACTCACCAACGCCGAACGCCTGGACACCATCGTCCTGCTGACCGGCCACGCGCGGAGTCTGGTGCAGCAGGCGCGCGTGATGGACGCCGAGGCGCTCGAGAAACAGATCGCGGGACAGTTCGCCGACCTGGTCGCCGCCGCGGCCGAGCGATACCCGGAGTCGGCCGCCGCGTTCGCCGACGAGGGCGCGGCCGCGGGCGGGGAAGGCGCACTGAAGTTCGGCATCGGCCGGATCCTCGACGGACTTGCCGTGCTCATCGCGCGCCGCTGCTGACCGTGCGGCTTAGGCTCGGACCATGACCGACGAAACCGACCTGAAACAGGACTCGATCACCACGGTGCGGGAATTCTTCGCCGCGCTGGAGCTGGGGGCGTCCGAGGAAGCGATCGACCTGTTGCACCCGGACATCGTCTGGAAGAACACCTCGCTGCCCGACGTGAAAGGCGTCCGCAGGGTCGGCGGCATGCTGCGTGGCCTGCGTCGCGACTGGCTCGGGTTCGGCGTCGACATGCACCACATCGCCGCCGACGGCGACATCGTGCTCACCGACCGCACCGACTACCTGCGCTTCGGGCCGGTGCGCATCGGATTCTGGGTGACAGGCACGTTCGAACTGCGCGACGGCCGAATCATCCTGTGGCACGACCACTTCAGCTGGGAGAACTTCCTGCGCGGCACGGCTGTCGGCGTCGGGCGCGCGATACTGGCGCGGGGCACGGCCCGCGGCTGACCCGGGCTCAGGAGTGCCGGGCCAAGTACTCCAGGTAGACCGGCCGCAGCACCTCGGCGACCGCGCTGTCTCCCGCGTGGATGTAGTCGTCGATCATGGGCAGCACATACTTGATGTCCGCCTCGCTCTCGCCGACATTGCCCGCGGCGGCCTCCGCGGCCGGGATCGAGGTGAGCAGGCGCCAGAGGAACTTCACATCACCGCGCCGCACGGCCAGCTTCATCGCTCGGTCGTGCAACTCCTTCGACGAGAGCTTCTCCAAATCCTCGTTACCGGACATACCAGCGACTCTATCCGTCCGATCGGCCGACAGCGACCGCGTGGCGTATCCCGCCGCGGTGCCGGGGCCGTGCTGCGATGACTGCCATGACACTGCAACCGCCGCCCGGCTTCCGGGTGAAGCGCGTCTACGACACACCGGACCCGGACGACGGCACCCGCGTCCTGGTGGACCGGCTCTGGCCGCGCGGGATCAGCAAGGCGCAAGCGCGGGTCGATCGCTGGCCCAAGGAGCTCACCCCGTCCACCGAACTGCGGCGCTGGTTCCACGCCGACCGGGATGCCAGGGCCACCGAGTTCGCCCGCCGCTACCGGGACGAAGTCGCCTCGACGCAGGCTCAGCAAGATTTGCGGGAATTGCGCGCCTTGGCCGCCGAACGTCCGGTCACCTTGCTCACCGCCGTACAGGATCCGGCGCACAGCCATGTCACGGTACTGCTCGACCTGCTGCGTTGAGCCCTCGCGACGCTGCGGTTTACGACAAATTCACGGACATGCCTATCTGTCCCTGAGCGCGGAGGCGGGGTTCGCAGGTAGCGTCGGGTGTGCGGGCCGCGGCGGTGTGGCTCGTACGGGAGGTCCTGACCGTGACTGAGCTACTCAGTACGAGGGGGCCGGCACCCGGCCCTCGTGGCACCTGACGGCAACGTCGGGTCCATCAGGACGGACCGGTCCAGCGCGATCGTTCGTGCGAGTGCCGCACGAACACAGAGGAGCCCACCGTGACTGCTGCACGCTCCCTTTCCGCTCCCTCGGCGAACTCCCGCTCCGCGAAAGGCGGAGCCGCCGCGAAGGGGGCCCGCCCCTCGCAATCAGCCGGCAAAACCTTCGTCATCGACACGTCCGTCCTGCTGTCGGATCCTTGGTCCTTCACCAGGTTCGGCGAACACGACGTGGTCTTACCTCTGGTGGTCATCAGTGAACTCGAAGCCAAACGGCATCATCACGAGCTGGGCTGGTTCGCGCGGGAAGCCCTGCGCAACCTGGACGATCTGCGCCTGCAGTACGGCAGGCTGGATCAGCAGGTGCCGATCGGCACCGAGGGCGGAACGTTGCAGGTGGAACTGAACCACACCGATCCCGCGGTCCTTCCGGTCGGGTTCCGCACCGACACCAACGACGCCCGGATCCTGGCCTGCGCGCTCAACCTCGCGGCCGAGGGCCGGGAAGTGGTGCTGGTGTCCAAGGACATTCCGCTGCGGGTCAAGGCCAGCGCGGTGGGCTTGCACGCCGACGAATACCACGCCCAGGACGTGGTCACCTCGGGCTGGACCGGCATGGCGGAGCTGGACGTGAGCTCGTCGCAGATCGACCAGCTCTACGCCGAGTCGGTGATCGATCTCGACGAAGCGCGGGAACTGCCCTGCCACACCGGCATCCGGTTGCTCGGGTCCAGCTCCAGCGCCCTCGGCCGGGTCACTCCGGACAAGCGGGTGCAGTTGGTGCGCGAGCGTGAGGCATTCGGGCTCCACGGTCGCTCGGCGGAGCAGCGCATCGCGCTCGACCTGCTGCTGGACGAGAGCGTCGGCATCGTCTCGCTCGGTGGCCGGGCCGGCACCGGCAAGTCCGCGCTCGCGTTGACCGCGGGTCTGGAAGCGGTGCTGGAGCGGCGCACCCAGCGCAAGGTGGTGGTGTTCCGTCCGCTGTACGCGGTCGGCGGCCAGGAGCTGGGTTACCTGCCCGGCACCGAGAGCGAGAAGATGGGCCCATGGGCGCAGGCGGTCTTCGACACCCTCGACGGGCTGGCCAGCCGCGAGGTGATGGAGGAGGTGCTCAGCCGCGACATGCTGGAGGTGTTGCCGCTGACCCACATTCGCGGGCGATCGCTGCACGATTCCTTCGTGATCGTGGACGAAGCCCAGTCCCTGGAGCGGAATGTGCTGCTCACGGTGCTCAGCCGGCTCGGAACCGGATCGCGGGTGGTGCTCACGCACGACGTGGCCCAACGCGACAATCTCCGGGTCGGCAGGCACGACGGAGTCGCCGCGGTGATCGAGAAGCTGAAGGGCCACCCGCTTTTCGCGCACATCACCCTCACCCGCAGTGAGCGGTCGCCGATCGCGGCGCTGGTCACCGAGATGCTGGAGGAATACGGTCCCAACGCCTGACCGAGGCGCGCCGTCCAGCAGCGTGATTCACCTCCTATCCGGCGGTACTATCTGCCGCGATAGCTGTTCGGTATGACCCGGTGATCACTTGTCGATCACCGGGTCATCGCCGGCAGTCGGCCGAGGCTACCCGCGGCGTCACCGAGCCCGTGGTGTGCGGTAGCCCCTTGCGAGAGGATGGACATGCACCACTTCGCTCGACGAACGGCTGGATTCACCGCAGTGCTCGCCGCGGCAGGGCTGGTCGTGGCCGGCTGCGGGGACGACGAGGACGCGGATACCGCCGCGACCACGACCACCTGGATGACCACCATCGCGTCGCCGACCACCACCACCGCGGCCACCGCAACCGACGACGAAGATCGCAACACCACGGGCACACCGGGCGCCGCCGCGGAGGAGACCAGGATCATGACCCCGGCGGGCGAGATCACCGTCTCCGGCGACATCTATGACAAGTACATCCAGAGCGGCGGCCCGACCGGACCGCTCGGCCTGCCCCTGCAAGCGCAGGAGGACGGTCCCGACGAGGGCGACTTCCAGGACTTCGTAGGCGGCACGATCGCCGAGGCCAAGGATAGTGAGCCCTATGTCGTCTGGGGGGAGATCCGCAAGGCCTGGGAGGAGAACGGCGGCCCGGGCGGCAGGCTCGGCTATCCGATCAGCGACGAGAAGGACATCCCCGGCGGCAAGCAGAGCGATTTTACCGGCGGCACCATCACCTGGGTGGACGGTACTATCACCGTCACGCCGAAGTCGTAACCCGGTTTCCGGCGTCGGGGCCGCCGGGCGGTCCCGGTTTGCCAATCCGTCCCATCCATCCACCCCGCTTCGCGGGCCAAGCCGCTAGGTTGTCTCGGTGCAAACTCTCCTAACCGACCGCGAACTGCTCGAATCCCTCGCGGTGGACGTAGAACTGATTCTGCGCAAGCACATCGATGCCGCCGAGGGGTGGCAGCCGCACGACTTCGTGCCGTGGGACAACGGGCGCAACTTCGCATTCCTCGGCGGCACCGACTGGGCGCCGGAGCAGTCCGAGCTCAGCGAAACCGCCAAACTGGCCTTGACCGTCTCCGTGCTGATCGCCGACAACCTGCCCTCGTATCACCGTGAGGTGGGCAAGTATCTGCGCACCGGCGCGTGGTGGCGCTGGGTCGGCCGCTGGACGGCCGAGGAGAACCGGCACGAGATCATGATCCGCAACTACCTCATGGTCACCAGGGCGGTCGATCCGGTGGAGCTGGAGCGGCTGCGCATGGAGCACATGACCAAGGGCTTCCGCCGTCCGGCGCTGCACCTGCTCGACGTGCTGGCCGCCTGCGCGTTCGAGGAGGCGGCCAGCGCGGTCCGGCACCGCAACATCGCCGCCCTGCAGGAGAACCCGCAGGTCACCGCCATCGCCGAGCGGATCGCGCTGGACGACGAGCTGCAGTCCGTCGTCTTCGCCGACCTGATCGCCGCGGCTCTCGACCTGGTGCCGGACCAGGCCATCCGCGCCATCGCGGACCGGATCGCCGATTTCCAGGTCCCCTCCGTGACTATGCCCGACGGCCGAAGCAGCGACGACGTGCTCGCCGAGGCGGGCGTCTACGACCGCACCAAAGAGGGCGAGCTGGTGTTCGCTCCGCTGCTGAAGCGGTGGAACGTCTTCACCCGCACCGATTTCGGTCCGGACGGCCAGCTGGCCCGCGACGAACTCGCCCACCTGCGGGACTGACCGAAAGCTTTTTCCGCGGACGATCAACGCCACCTCGGTGACCGAGGTGGCGTTGCTTTCGGTGGAGCTTATTCGGCGTTCTTCAGCTTCGCCATGGCGAGCACGTCGAGGCGGCGGTCGAGTTCCTCCTCGGTCAGCTTCTCGTCGAGCAGTCCGCGGTCGATGACGGTCTGGCGAATCGTCTTCTTCTCCCGCAGCGCTTCCTTGGCGACCGCGGCCGCCTCCTCGTACCCGATGGCCGAGTTCAGCGGGGTGACGATGGAGGGGGAGGACTCGGCGAGGGTGCGCAGGTGCTCGACGTTGGCGACCAGGCCGCGCACACATTTATCGGCGAACAGCCGGGAGACGTTGGCCAGCAGGCGAATCGACTCCAACAGGTTGCGTGCCATCACCGGGATGTACACGTTCAGCTCGAAAGCGCCGCCCGCGCCTGCGAAGGCGACCGCCGCGTCGTTGCCGACCACCTGCGCGGCGACCTGGGTAACCGCCTCGGGCAGAACGGGATTCACCTTGCCCGGCATGATCGAGCTGCCCGGCTGCAGATCGGGCAGCTGGATCTCGGCCAGTCCGGTCAGCGGGCCCGAGCCCATCCAGCGGATGTCGTTGGCGATCTTGGTCAGGCTTACCGCGATCGTGCGCAGCGCACCGGAGGCCTCGACCAGACCGTCCCGCGCGGCCTGCGCCTCGAAATGGTCCTCGGCCTCGCGCAACGCGTCGATGTCGGTGGCGCGCACCAGCTCCGCGACGACCTTCGCGCCGAAGCCCTCCGGCGCGTTGAGCCCGGTGCCGACCGCCGTTCCGCCGATCGGCAGCTCGCCGAGCCGCGGCAGCGTCGCCATGATGCGCTCGATCCCGGCCGCCACCTGGCGGGTGTAACCGCCGAACTCCTGGCCCAGAGTCACCGGAACGGCGTCCATCAGGTGCGTGCGGCCGGACTTCACCACGGTGCGCCACTCGCTGGACTTGTCCAGCAGCGCCAAGCGCAGATGCTCCAGCGCGGGTACGAGATCCGTGATGACCGCCTCGGTGGCGGCGAGATGCGTTGCGGTGGGGAAGGTGTCGTTGGACGACTGCGACATGTTCACGTCGTCGTTCGGGTGTACCGTGACGCCCTTCGCCTTGGCCAGCGACGCGATCACCTCGTTGGCGTTCATGTTCGAGCTGGTGCCGGAACCGGTTTGGAAGACGTCGATCGGGAACTGCTCGTCGTGCTTGCCGTCGGCGATCTCGTTGGCCGCCGCGATGATGGCGTCGGCCTTCGCAGGATCGAGCAGACCCAGGTCGCGGTTCACCGTGGCACACGCGGCCTTCAGCAGGCCGAGCGCGCGAATCTGTGCCCGCTCCAAGCCGCGTCCGCTGATCGGGAAGTTCTCCACGGCCCGCTGCGTCTGCGCCCGCCACAAAGCGTCCACCGGAACCCGAACCTCACCCATGGTGTCGTGCTCGATGCGGTACTGAGTCTCCTCCGTCATATTTCCGACCTTATGCCGCACCCGCCCCCGATGGGGCTGCCACGCCTGAGGTCATTCGCACACCGGCGGCGGGCCGCACCCGGGAATAGGGCGTCGAAGGAAGCACCATCGGACCGAATGCAGTGATGCGAGTACTTATGAGCGCTGGCGAGGTCTGGCACGGTTCGACGGCCGTCGGCTCCACGAGAAGTCCCCTGCGATCCCCCGCGGCGTCCGCGTGTAGCCGCCAGCGGACGATCCCGTCGCCGCAACTCCGAAGGTTTGGCGCGAATGCTGAGGTCGGCGGATACGGCGATACGCGCCCACTCGGCCAATCTGCGGTTTTCGATCGCAGCGAGACCGGGCATTGTCCGTTCCCGGCCCGGCTCGTGTCGGAGTGGCCGTCGCGTCCGCGACGAAGTCGCTAGCGGCGGTCGCTCCGACACGAGCCATAAGTGGGCCGCGAACACGCAGCGCCGCAGGTGCTGCAAAAAGTTACGGCAGCGGCGGGACCGCGTGCTCGTCGCCGATGAAGTCGACCGACGAGTACTCGTGGAGCTTGGTCAGGCGGTGGTAAGCGTCGATCATGCGGACGGTGCCGGACTTCGAGCGCATGACGATCGAGTGGGTCGACGCGCCGCCGCCGAAGTAACGCACGCCGCGCAGCAGGTCGCCGTCGGTGATGCCGGTGGCGCAGAAGAAGATGTTGTCACCGGAGACCAGGTCTTCGGTGCTGAGCACGCGGTCGAGGTCGTGGCCCGCGTCGAGCGCCTTCTGCCGTTCCGCGTCGTCCTTCGGGGCGAGCATGCCCTGCAGCGCGCCGCCCATACAGCGCATCGCGGCGGCGGCGATGATGCCCTCGGGCGTGCCGCCGATGCCGACCAGGATGTCGGTGCCGGAGTCCGGGCGGGCGGCGGCGATCGCGCCGGCGACGTCGCCGTCGGAGATCAGGCGGATGCGCGCGCCCGCGTCACGCACCTGCTGGATCAGCTCGGCGTGCCGGGGACGGTCCAGGATGCAGACGGTCAGGTCGGACTTCGAGGAGTTCTTCGCCTTGGCGACCCGGCGGATGTTCTCGCCGATCGGGGCCGAGATATCGATCACATCGGCGGCTTCGGGGCCGACGGCGATCTTGTGCATGTAGAACACCGCCGACGGGTCGAACATCGCGCCGCGCTCGGCGACCGCGAGCACGGAGATCGCGCCGGGCACGCCCTTGGACATCAGCGTGGTGCCGTCGATCGGGTCCACCGCGAAGTCCACTTCCGGGCCGGTGCCGTCGCCGACGGCTTCGCCGTTGTACAGCATCGGCGCCTCGTCCTTCTCGCCCTCGCCGATGACGACGACGCCGCGCATGGACACCGAGCTGACCAGCTGCCGCATGGCGTCGACGGCGGCGCCGTCGCCCCCCTCCTTGTCGCCGCGTCCGACCCACCGGCCCGCGGCCATCGCCCCGGCCTCGGTCACGCGGACCAGTTCGAGTGCGAGGTTACGGTCGGGCGCCTCGCGGCGGCTGGGGTTGGGGGAAGTTGCCGTCATTGCGGGGTGCCTCCTGTGCGTCGGTACGTACCGGTCAATTGTCTCATTCGGTCCCCAGCGATGGAGTGAGCGGTCGCGCATCGACGTGGCACGGTCGTACACCCCTGGTTCGGGTGACCTGCGGGTGCTCGGGGTGCGCGGGTGCGCATCGCCGCACGAGTGGATACTGGGAGCGTGTCCTACCAAAAGCCACGCATCATGAACGACTACCGGGATCTGTTCTGGTCGCTGATCCCGCTGGTGCTGATCGCCGTGGTGTTCGCGGGCCTGGCCAGCCAGTGCAGTTTCGCCGCGAACGGTCCGACGCAGGGGAAGATCCCGCATTTCGACGTGCAGGCCGCGCTCACCGCCGACGCCCGATCCCTGCCGTTCCCGATCCGCAACCCGGCTGTGCCCGCGGACTGGACGCCGAACTCCGGCAGCCGCGAATCCATCGGCGGCACCGGCGGCGGACCGGTCAGCACCGTCGGCTACATCACGCCGCAGAGTACCTACATGCGGTTCACCCAGAGCAACGCGACCGAGGAGGCGCTGGCTCGGTTCGTGCTCGGATCCCGGTACGCCAGCGGCACCGAGCAGATCGGTGCGCAGAAGTGGATCGTCTACGCCGAAAAGGGTTCGGAGACCGCGTGGATCGCCGATCTCGGCCAGTCCCGTGTGCTGATCACCGGCGCGGGCAACCAGGCGGCCTTCACCACCCTGGCCCAGGCGATCACCGCCGCCCAGCCGCTGAAGCCCTGATTCGGCTGCCGGTCAGCGGTGGGTCACCACGTTGACGATGGTTCCGCTGGGGTCGCGGACGAAGAAGCGGCGTACGCCCCACGGCTCGTCGCGCAGGGAATAGACGATGTCGGCGCCCGCGGCGGTCATCGCCTCGTGTACGGCGTCGACATCGTCGACCTCCACGCTCATGTCCGGCTGTAGCTGTTCGGCGTCCGGGCCGACGAGCAGGACTTGGGCGGTCGGGTTGGATGGGGACGCCATCGTCACGACCCAACCCAGGTCCATCGCCTCTTGGAAGCCGAGCAGCCGGTAGAAGTCGCGGCTGGCGGCCAGGTCGGTGGTGCGGATGTCCGGGGTGGCGCGGCGGATGGTCATTCGCGCTGTTCCAGGTCGGAGCGGTGCAGCGCGTCCTCCACGCGTTTGCGCGCACCCGCCAGGTGCTCTTCGCAGCGGTTGGCCAGTGCCTCGCCGCGTTCCCACAGGGCGAGGGATTCGTCCAGGTCGAGGCCACCCTGCTCGAGCATCTTCACCACGTTGACCAGTTCGTCGCGGGCGCGTTCGTAGCCGAAGCCGGCGATCTCGGCCAGTTCGTCGGCGGGGTCGGCGCCCTTCGCCTCCTTATCCGCTGACTTGCCGGTCTCGGCCAAGGTCAGTTCCTCCCTGTGTCGGTGTCGTGCCGAGCGCCTCGGCGCCGAGCGCGGCGGCCGTGACGGCGCCGTCGGCGACTCGGATGCGCAGCTGGCTGCCCGGGGGAGCGTCCTCGATCGAACGCACCACCACCCGCTCCCGGCCGGTGACGCGCTGTACGACAGCGTAGCCACGGGCCAGCGTCGCGGCGGGTCCCACCGCCGTGAGTTTCTCCCGCAGATGCCCGGTCGCGGTGGATTCGGTGCGAATGGAGTGCTCGGCGCAGCGGCGCGCCGACGTGCGCAGACGATCGATCTCTTCCTGACGGCGGTCGATCTCGCGCAGCGGGTCGGCGAGCACCGGCCGTGACCGCAGCTGGGCGAGCGCGCTGGTCTCGCGGTCGACCCAGCCGCGCAGTGCGGCGGCGGCGCGGTCGCGCAGCTCACCGACGCAGGCCAGCTCGGCGGCGGCGTCCGGGACGATGCGCTTGGCGGCGTCGGTCGGGGTGGCCGCGCGCAGATCGGCGACGAAGTCGCTGAGCGGATTGTCGGGTTCGTGGCCGACCGCGCTCACGATCGGAGTCGTCGCGGCCACGATGGCGCGGCACAACGCCTCGTCGGAGAACGGCAGCAGGTCTTCCACGCTCCCGCCGCCGCGCGCGAGCACGATCACCTCGACGGCGGGGTGGCGATCGAGTTCGGCCAGCGCGGCGAGCATCTGCGGCACCGCGGTCGGTCCCTGTACGGCGGTGTTGCGGATCTCGAAACGCACCGCAGGCCATCGATTGCGCGCGACGCTCAGCACATCGCGCTCCGCCGCACTCGCGCGGCCGGTGATCAGGCCGATCGTCCCGGGCAGGAACGGAAGCGGGCGCTTGAGCCGGGGATCGAACAGGCCCTCGGCGTCCAGCAGCGCCTTCAGTCGCTCGATGCGCGCGAGCAGTTCCCCGATCCCGACCGGCCGGATCTCGAGCACGCGCAACGAGATCGTGCCGCGTCCGGTGAAGAAGGAGAGTTTGCCGTAGACCACCACCCGGCTGCCCTCATGCAGCGGGAGAGGGGAGTTGCGGATGAGGTCCGGATCGCAGGTCACGGAGAGGGACATGTCGGCGGACGGATCGCGTAGCACGAGGAACGCGGTGCGCGTGCCGGGGCGCAGATTGATCTGGGTGATCTGGCCCTCCACCCAGATGCTGCCGAGCCGGTCGATCCACTGTGCGACCTTGACGGCCACGGAACGCACCGGCCAGGGATGCTCGGCGGAGTTGGCCGGTGCGGCGGCGGGTCGGCCGGAGGTTTCCCGGCCAACCGTCGGCGAAGGGGGTGTCCGAGGGTCGGTCACTGGGCTCGAACGGTGGCGATCCGGTTCGTCAGCATGGTCACGAATGCCGCCCTGGCGCGGGTCTGCTGCTCGTACTCCAGCAGCGCGACGAGGTCGTCGACGGTCAGCATGCGCAGCCGGGCGCGCAGCTGGGCCAGGGTCATGTTGAGGTAGTCGTACCGGGTGGCGACTTCCGGTTCCACGATCTCGGGCGTGTCCGCGGCCGGCTTGGGATCCGAATCGGATTCCGCCTCAGCGGTTTTCGGCTCGGCCGGAGCATCGACGGTCGGCGCCGATGTGGTGTGGCCGTTGGTCTCGGTGGCGCGGGTGGCGTCGGCGGGGAAGGTTTCCGGCGTGCGGGCCGGGTCGGGCTCGTCGGCGGCGTAGAGGTCGAATCGGCTGGTGTGGTGAGCGGCGGGGCTCGCATCGTCGTCGAGGTCTTCGTCGAACGTGGCCCACTCCGGCTGTTCGACCGGGCGGTCGGACAAGCGGTCGAAAACCGTGTCGCCCTTCAGGGCCAGGCTGGTCACGAACTGCTGAACGTGCATCGTCGTCTGCAGCAGCTGACTGATGGCCGTGATCGGGAAATTCATTGCCGCCGTGGGTAGCCGGCGGGTTTCCTCGAGGGCGTATACGGCGGCGCCGGCGGCGACCCGGGCCAGAAAGGGTGGTCGAAACATGGTCCTAGCCTGCCCGAAATGGTGTGTTATGCAAAGGAGGGGTGTACGCCGTCCGAATATCCGTCCGCCCCGGCGCGTGGCGGATCGGCCGGAATTTCGCGGCGCTGCGCTCATATGCGGAGAATAGTCCGCTGGTACCGCCGCCGGCATTCGCCGCCGGTACCCGCGCGTCGCTGCCGCATGTTTCTCGGTGATCTTCCGGCCCAGCTCGCGGCCGGTGCGGCGGCGATGTGACGGACAACTCCCCGACGTGGCGAGCCCCCGGGCCGCACGTATCCTGTGGGCATGTCTTCGGCCATTCCCTTGAACGTCGGAATCGCCCGCTCGGCAGGCGTCGCGAACGCCGACGGCGGAAAGCGCGTACTGCTCGCCGAGCCGCGTGGGTACTGCGCCGGCGTCGACCGTGCCGTCGAAACCGTCGAGAAGGCGTTGGAAAAGCACGGCGCCCCGATCTACGTGCGCAAGGAGATCGTGCACAACCGGCACGTTGTGGAGACGCTGCGCGAGCGCGGCGTGGTCTTCGTGGACGAGACCGACGAGGTCCCCGAGGGTGCGGTCGTCGTCTTCTCCGCGCACGGCGTCTCCCCCGCTGTGCACGAGTCCGCCGCGGCGCGCAGTCTGCACACCATCGACGCGACCTGCCCGCTGGTCACCAAGGTGCACCAGGAGGCCAAGCGGTTCGCCCGCGACGACTACGACATCCTGCTGATCGGCCACGAGGGCCACGAGGAGGTCGAGGGCACCGCCGGTGAGGCGCCCGAGCACGTCCAGCTGGTCGACGGGCCGGACGCGGTGGACAAGGTCACCGTGCGTGACGAGTCGAAGGTGATCTGGCTCTCGCAGACCACGCTGAGCGTGGACGAGACGATGGAGACGGTGCAGCGGCTGCGGCAGCGTTTCCCCGGCCTGCAGGACCCGCCCAGCGACGACATCTGCTACGCCACGCAGAACCGTCAGGTCGCGGTGAAGGCGATGGCGCCGGAATGCGACCTGGTGATCGTGGTCGGCTCCCGCAACTCCTCGAACTCGGTGCGCTTGGTCGAGGTCGCGCTCGGGGCGGGCGCCAAGGCCGCCCATCTGGTGGACTTCGCTCGCGAGGTCGACCCGGCCTGGCTCGATGGCGTCCGCACGATCGGCATCACCTCGGGCGCGTCGGTCCCCGAGATCCTGGTCCGCGGCGTTCTGGACATGCTGGCCGAGCACGGCTACGGCGATGTCCAGCCGGTCACCACGGCCAACGAGACGCTCGTCTTCGCGCTGCCGCGTGAACTGCGCGAGGCCCGCCGCTGACCGTGTTCGATGTGCAGCGCCTGCGGTGCTGCCTGTTCGCAGCGCCCTGACCGATAAAAGTCTGGGCGGGTCGGACGAGTGCCGCTGCCGACTTCGGCGCGGACGCGTCGGTCACTCGGATACGAGCCGGTCGCGAACCGGGGAAGTGCTAGATGCCGCTGCGCTCGGGAATGGGCTGGCGCTGATGTGGTTGCATGTGTGACCTCACGAGACCAGATGTTCGCCGCCTTTTGGTGGCCGCGGTCGGATGGGTTCGCTGGTGACTTCCTCGCGGACGCGACGGCGATCAGACGCGAGTAGGGTGCCGGGGGTCGATTAGATCGTGTCCGCGGGACAACAGCACCACAGGTGCGAAGCACGCTTGCTGTTCTGGCGAATGTCACCCGAGTCGTCGTATGCGAGCCGTCGCCGTCGCGAGGACCACAGCCCGGCAGCGGGCTCTCACGAGAGGCGGCTACAGATTCTCCGGCCTGCGTCGCTCGGTGCGGCTCGAATCACGCTCGCGATAGCGGACATTGGGCTGCGGATGCGGCGGGATGTCGCGGCGTCCGCTCGGCGCGCGCGGTGGTTCGCCTTCGGTGCGCGGCATCGCCCCGGTCGGTCGGGCGCCGCGTGCCGGGGTGCGACCTTCGCGCGGCCGGGACGGCGCGACCCGGGGCGGTGCGTCGGCGACCTGAGCCGCTGGCCGGCGGGCCGGGCGGGGGGCGGGGTCTCCCAAGTCGTCGGGGTCGGGCTCGTCCGGATCGGGTCGCGGGCGGCGGGCTTTGCGGCGCGCCGCCTCCGCGAGCGTGCCAGGGGAGCGACTGGGCTTGCTCTTCTTGACGGGCGGTTTCCCCGCGCTCGCGCCGCGGCGCACGGGGAGCGGCCGGCTCGCCTCTTCCTCGCGCCGGCGCATCAGGATTCGGGCGCCGCCGATCAGCGCGACGACGACCGTGGCCAGCATCATGGTCGGGAAGCGGTTCACCAGCGGGATCGCCAGGTTCAGCAGGATGTCCTTCATCGAGGTCGAGCCGCGCCCGGTGAGCTGTTGATAGGCCAGTGGCACGGCGACGAACAGCAGCAGCGGCGGCAACACCATCGTGCTGAACAGCCCGCGGTAGCGCACGGCTGCGACGGCCGCCACGCACCCGACGATGTACAGCGCGGCGAACGTGCCGGTCAGCTCGCCGCCTCCGCCGACGGCATCGATCAGGAATCCCACAAACGTGCAGGCAACCGCGACCACGACCGCCGCGCCGACGGGGATCCCCGGCACCGACGGCAGGATCGAGCGTTGCGGCGCGGGAACCCGGGATCGCGCACGTTCGGAAGCAGCCACGCTATGCACCCTAGTTGCCGCCGCGTTCGGCGGCGTGGCGGCACGGCCATAGTGACCATCGGGCGGCTCCACCGAAGCCATGGTGTAGCTGAAAGCCTCGACCGCCCTACCCACTTGGTCGCCCGTCCGGTCCGGGCTGCTCGCCGGTCAGCCGGGCGAGTGGTACGGCTCACAGCCGGGGCGCTGCATCTTGGGTCGTCGCGCCCACTTGGGTCCACGGGGGCCTGCGCTGTGGCTCGACCTGCTGGGATCGGTGCTGCCAACGTGTCGCCCCACCGCGCGCAGCGATATCACCATCGCGCCGAGGCCGAGGGATGCCTGCGCGTGACGGCGCGTCGGCGGCACCGAGCGGATGCCTGCGCGTGGCATCTGCGTCGGCCGCAGCTCTGTGGATGCTGCGCGTGGTGTCCGCGCCGGCCCGCTGGGCGACTGCGGTGGCAAGCGCTGGTTGTGGGCCGACGTAGCGAGGCAGGTGTTCGCCGCTGTGGCGCGGTGCGTGGCCGGCGCGGCATGCAAGCCAGTCGAGGCCGAATCGGAACCGGCCGCGGATACCAGCGTCAGGGTGGCGAGCGTCGGTGCGGTCATAGCGCGGATAGTGCCGCATGCCACCGACAAGAACGAGCGCGAGCAACCCTTCGGTATTGTGCCTGCGGCCCACTCTGCCAACGGATCGCCGTCCAATCGCATAGCACTCGGCAACTCGGCATATGGAGTCACCAGCATCCCGGCGCTCGGGAAGCCAAGGTATGTGTGGTAATTCGATTCGCGGGACGAACCGAGGTCGTGCGATTGAACACGCCGCTCGGCTTGGCGGACACGCCGTGCGGTGGCTGGGCAAACCCGACACAGCGGGCGGGGCGATTGAAGTCTGTCGGTGGGTTGCCCTACGGTTTCGCGGCATGCGGATGCTGCACACCTCGGACTGGCACATCGGGCGCACGTTCCACGGTGTCGATCTGCTTGCCGACCAGGCTCGTTCATTGACCGCCATCGCGGAGCTGGTGGCCGAGGAGTCGGTCGACGTGGTCGTGCTGCCGGGCGACGTGTACGACCGGTCGATCCCGAGCGCCGACGCGATCGCGGTGTGCAACCGGGGATTCGAGGCCATCCGTGCCGCGGGGGCGCAGATCGTCGCCACCTCGGGCAACCACGATTCGCCTGCCCGGCTGGGCGCGGGCGCCAGTTTCGCCGCCGCGGGCGGGTTGCATTTGCGCACTACAGTCGCCGATGCCGATCGACCCGTTCTGCTCCAGGACGAGCACGGGCCCGTCGCGTGTTACGGCATCCCGTACCTGGAACCGGAGATCACCCGCGCCGAACTCGATGTGCCGCAGGCTCGCTCGCACGCCGAGATCCTGGACGCGGCCATGGCACGCATTCGCGCCGACATCGCGCGGCGGCCGGGGGTGCGGACGGTCGTGCTGGCGCATGCCTTCGTCGTCGGCGGTGCGGCCACCGGGTCGGAGCGGTCGATCTCGGTCGGGGGAGTGGAGACGGTGCCGTTGGCCGCCTTCGAAGGCATCGACTATGTGGCGCTCGGCCACTTGCATTCACCCCAGACACTGGCGGAGTCGGTGCGCTACTCCGGCTCGCCGCTGCCGTATTCGTTCGCCGAGAACTCGCATCGCAAGGCGGTGTGGATCGTCGATCTGGACGCGTCCGGCTTGGATACGGTGCGGCGCCGGGATCTACCGACGATCCGCGGACTGAGCAAACTCACCGGAACCCTGGACCAGTTGCTGAGCGGCGAGGAGCACACCGTGGCCGAACAGCACTACGTGTCCGCGGTGCTCACCGACATCGCCCGCCCGGTCGATGCCATGCGCAAGCTCAGAGAACGGTTCCCCTACGCTGTACACGTGGAATGGGCGCGGCCCGAGGGCAATCCGGAGCTGCGCTACCGTGAGCGGGTGCACGGCCGCCGCGACACCGAAGTAGCCCGCAGCTTCCTCACCGACGTGCGCGGCGCACCGACCTCGAGCGAGATGACGTGGCTGGATCGTGCGCTCGCCGCCGCCGTCGCGGAACGGGAGCAGGTGACCGTGGTCAGCGCGCCCGAGGAACTGTCCGCATGAGCGAGCGCAGTGAGCGAACAATCGACATAGCCGAGCGCAGTGAGCGAAGAGTTGACGTAGCCGAGCCCTCGCTCGTGACGGAGCCGAGCGCCAGCGAGTTGGAGTCATGAGCGAGCGCAGCGGGCGAACAATCGACATAGCCGAGCCCTGGCTCGTGACAGAGCCGACCACCGGCGAGGTGGAATCATGAACGTGTCCGCCGAACGAGTCGAAGTTTCGACCGAGCGTTCGCAGCTGCTGGGACCAGGCGTAAGCGCGGCGGCATGAGGTTGCACAAGCTCGAGATGACCGCGTTCGGCCCGTACGCCGACACCACGGTCGTCGACTTCGACGCGCTCGGCGCGGACGGGCTGTTCCTGCTGCACGGCCAGACCGGAGCGGGGAAGACCACGGTGCTGGACGCGATCGCGTTCGCTCTGTACGGCAAGGTGCCCGGTGCGCGCGGCGAAAGCAAGCGGTTGCACTCCGACCACGCCCCGGAAAACACGCCGCCGCAGGTACTGCTCGAAGCGACCTTGGGCGGTCGGCGACTGCGGCTTACCCGCAGCCCCGAATTCGAGCGCCCCAAACGAGACGGCACCGGCGTGCGCACCGTGCCGGCCAAAGCCACGCTGACCTGGTTGGACGGCCACGGCGAAAATCTCTCTCGAATAGTGGATATCGGCGACGAAGTCCATCGTCTGCTCGGTATGAGCGCCGACCAGTTCTTCCAAGTCGTGCTGCTGCCACAGGGCGATTTCGCCCGTTTCCTGCGATCGGACAACGAAGACCGCGAAAAGCTGCTCGAGAAACTCTTCGACACCAAGCGTTTCGGCACGGCCGAGCAGTGGCTCGCCGACAAACGCCGCGCAGCCGAAGCCGAACTGGACACACGCACCGAGGGGATCAAGCGACTGATCACCCAGGTCGGCATGGCAGCCGGAGTCCCGGATTCGATCGGGATCGCGGAATCGGTCACATGGTCCCAGGATCTGCTGTCCGCCGCCCGCGCCGACCTCGTGGCCGCCGTCACCGCGCTCGAACGCTGCCAGCAGGAGTCGGCGCGGATCCGCGAGCAGGCCGAACAACAACGTCGACTGCACGAACTGCACCGCCGCATGGCCGCGGCCCGTCGGCAACTGGACGATTACGCGGCCGACGCCGAACGGCGCGGCGCGCTGCGAGCCGAACTCGAACTTGCGCGCCGGGCCGAGCCGGTCGCTGCGGCCATCGACGAGGCGCGCGTGGCGGTCCGAGCCCAGCGGCAGCGAGACAGCGAAGAACTCAGCGCGGCGAGCCGTTTGGCCGCCCGGCTGCGGGAACCGGCGAGCGCCGACCTCGGCGGCGCCGAATTGCTCCGGTCCGATGACGACGCCCACGTGCGTGACGACGCCGACATCGACGCGGCGATCCAACGCTGGAGCGGACAGATCGGCGCTCTGGACGAAGTGCGGGCGGACGCGGCCACGGCCACGCGACTGGGTGACGAGCTCGTCGCGCTGCGCGCCGAGGACACCACGCTGGCCGAACGCATCATCGAACTCACCGCGCGACGCGACCGATTGCCCGCCGCGCTCGCCAGCGCGGAGACCAGATCGCGCGAGGCGACCGAGGCGGCCGCGGCGCTGCCCGGCCTGACCGCGGAAGCCGAGCGACTGCAGAACGCGGCGACAGCCGCCGTCGAACTGGCCGCACGCCGAACGGCGCTCGATCACGCCAGGATCGAATTCGACACCGCCCGCGCGGCGCACCTCGACGCCAAGGAACTCGTGCTCGACCTGCGCGAGCGCAGGCTGTCCGGAATGGCTGCCGAGTTGGCCGGTGGACTGGTCGCCGGAAATCCGTGCGCGGTCTGCGGTTCCGCCGATCATCCCGCGCCCGCCCAGCCCACCGCGACCGCGGTGTCCAAGGACGAGGAGGAGGCCGCCGCGGCCGCCGAGCGCGCGGCCGAGGACACCCGCGACCGTGCGCTGGCCCGTATCACGGGGTTGGAGCGCGAGATCGAAGCGCTGGTCGCGCGCGGCGGCGACACCGACCGCGTCGAACTCGCTGCCGCACTGCGCGCCGCGACCGACCGCTACGAGGACACCGCAGAACTGGCCGCGCACGCCGACGACTTGAACGGCGAGCTCGTCCGTCTGCGCGATGACGAGACGCGGCTGCACGACGAGCTGCGCGAATGCGACGCCCGCCGCAGCGCGGTCGCCGCAACCATCGCCTCCGCGGAGGAGCGATCGACCGAGCTCGACGAACGTCTGCGTGTCGCCGCCGGTACCGACCAGACCATCGAACGCCGGCGTGCCCGGCTCGCCGCCCTCGTCGCCGAGGCGTCCGCCCTGCGCGACGCCCGCGCGGAGGCGGAGGCGGCGCGTGAGCAGGTCTCGGTTGTTGCCGGTCGCGTCGAAAAGCTCGCCCGCGCGGCCGGTTTCGTGCCAGAAGGGCAGGTCGTCGACTCCCCGGCCGGTGTCGGTCTTTCCGTACCGGCAACACGCCTGGATGTCGCGGACGAGCGCGCAGGACAAGTCGGCGATTCCGCGTCCGGTATCGGCGGCTCGCTACCCGCAACACGCCTGGCGGGCACTACGGAAGGGCAGGTGGAGAGCACGGGCTGGTCCGGCGACGACGCTGCTGCACCGGTGGAAGCCGGCGACCCGGATTCCGGCGTAGTGCGTCGTGAGACCGCGGCGAGCGGTACGCGCGATGACGTCGCGTTGCTGGCCGCATACGCGAAGGTCGCCGCCGCCGCGTCCCGTACGCCCGAACGACAGGCCGAGATCGAAGCCGAACTCCTGGTGGCCGACCGAGCCCGCGCCCACGCGGAAGCCGTTCTGGCGGAACCGGAGATCCAGGCCGCGGCGGCTTCGCAGCCCGGTGACCTGACCGAACTCGACGCGCAGGCAGCGGCCGCGCAGAGCAGCCTGAACGCCGCGGTGGCCGCCCATGCCGAAGCCGGCAGGCGGGCTAGCCAGCTCGAGGAGCTGGGCGGTCAGCTCTGGGCCGCCGTCGACCGGATCGCACCGGCTCAGCAGGCCTTCGAGGAGTTGAAGGGACTCGCCGACGTGGTCGCCGGGCGCGGCGCGAACAACCGGCACATGTCCCTGCACTCCTACGTCCTGGCCGCCCGCCTGGAAGAAGTAGCGCAGGCCGGGTCGTTGCGGTTGCGCAAGATGTCCGGTGGCCGTTACGAATTCGTCCACTCCGACAAGGCCGGTCCGCGTGGTCGCCGCGGCGGGCTCGGCCTCGATATCCGCGACGACTACACCGGTGCCATCCGCCCCGCCAAAACCCTCTCCGGCGGCGAAACCTTCATGGCCTCACTGTCATTGGCGCTCGGTTTGGCCGACACCGTCGCGGCCGAATCCGGAGGCGTCGTCCTGGACACCCTGTTCATCGACGAGGGCTTCGGCGGCTTGGACGCCGACAGTCTGGACGCCGTCATGGGCGTTCTCGACGAACTCCGCGCCGGTGGCCGGGTGGTCGGCGTGGTCAGCCACGTAGACGAAATGCGCCAACGCATCCCCAGCCGCCTGCACGTCCTCCGCGGCCGCACCGGCTCCCGCCTGCAAGCGACCATCGCCTGACTCGCGCCGTCCGCGTCCTGTGTGGCTGATGGATCGGTGGACCCGGCTGACCGCATACCGTGCTCATGCTCGGCACCGCGGAGGTGATGCCAGGCGGACTAGCGTTGTCGGGCAGTGCACTCGCCGCACCCGCGATCGCGTGCGCGGTGGGACCGATGTGGCTGTCCTCGAGCTGAGCCGGCGCGGTCGAGGACCCTCACCCCTCGTGGTCGAGTAGCCAGCGCTTCACCGGCAATCCCCAGCGGAATCCGCCGAGAGCGCCGCCGATCCGCAGGATTCGATGGCAGGGCACGAACAGGGCGGCGGCGTTGCGGGCGCACGCGTTGGCGGCGGCGCGCGTGGCGTCGGGGCGGCCGGAGCAGGCGGCGAACTCGGTGTAGGTGAGCGGGCTGCCCGCCGGCACCCTGCGCAGCACCTCCCAGGCGTGCGCGAGGAACTCCCCGGAGCGTTGGCGAACCGGAATCGGATCGATCGCCGTGAGATCGCCCTCGTGATAGGCGATCACGGCGCTGGTCACGTCCCCCAGTGAATCGCGTTGCCGCAGCCGGTCAGGGCGCAGCGTGGGATGAATCAAGCCGCGCAGGTTCTCCGCATCGGAGGTCCAGCCGGAGGCCAAGACCGCGCCCTCCGCGTCGACGAGCGCGGTGAACGGTCCGAGCGGAGTGTCGGTGATCGCGAAATGCGCTGTAGAAGTGACCTTTCCGCCGATTGCGGAGGGAATGGTGCTGGTGGCGTTCATGCTTCGACACTGCCTTTCGTGGTGGCGAGCGCGGGGACTTCGGTGGATGTGGCGCGGTCGGTCAGGGCCGCTTTCCAGAGGTGCATCGACAGGTACGACCGCCACGGCGCCCAGCGCGCGGTATCCGTCAGATCGATGCCCAGTAGGGTCGCGCCTTGGCGGACGACCAAATCGGTGCTCAGCAGGACGTCCGGGTCGGCGAGCAGGCGCATGGCCACGTAGTCGGCCGTCCACGGCCCGACGCCGTCCAGCGCGAGCAGATCGCGGCGCAGGTCGGCTGCGGTACGCCCCTGGTGCAGCAGCAGTTCTCCGGCGGCGAGCGCCTCCGCGGCAGCGACGATGGAGCGGATCCGTCGCGCCGGGCCGGTCAAGACTTCGGCGCCGCGCTCGGCGATCACCTCCAGTGTCGGGAACAGCAGCGGGATCGGACCGTCGACGCGCTCGCCGAGCGCCTCGACCAGCCGCGCGGTGTGCGTGGCCGCGGCGGCGACCGAGATCTGCTGCCCGATCATGGTGCGCAGCAACAGTTCCGCTCCATCCAGGCAGCCGGGTACCCGGATACCCGGCGTGAACGACGGGCGCCTCGCGCCGAACCGGTCGGCGTCGGGTATCGCCTCGGCGTCCGGCGGCGAGCCCGCACCGGCATCCGGCAGATATTCGGTGTGGTGCTCCGACAACCGTTCCGAAGACGGCCCGTGCGCCCCTGGCCCGACGCCGAGCGCCTCATCGATCCCCACCGGGTCGGCGTCCAGATCCAGCAGATGCCGCAGCCGCGCCACCGTCGGCGCCAGATCGCGCATGTCCTGCAAAGACAACTCGGCCCGCACGTGGTCGCGCTGGAAACCCAGCCGCACTGTGGCGTGCCCGTGCGGCGTGCGGAGATTTCTCGTGTAGGCGCCGCTGTCCCACAGCTCCATGCCGGGCACGACGTGCGCGGACAGGAACCACTCCAGCCACGCGCGGTCCAGCGGTTCCCGGTAGGGCAGCCGCAGCGTGAGCGAGCCGTTGCCTGCGGGCGCCGGACGGCCGGAGGTGCCCGATTTCGCGCGCTGGGCCTCGGTCCGCATGGTGGTGGGGCTGACCGCGAACACCTCGCGCACCGTGTCGTTGAACTGGCGGATGGAGGCGAACCCCGCCGCGAACGCGATATCGGACATGGGCATCGTGGTGGTCTGGATCAGCAGCCGCGCGGTGTGCGCCCGGTGCGCACGAGCCAGTGCCAGCGGTCCCGCGCCGAGCTCGGTGGTCAGCACCCGGGTGAGCTGCCGCTGCGAATAGCCGAGCGTGGCGGCCAGCGCAGGCACCCCGCCGCGTTCGATGACGCCGTCACCGATCAGCCGCATGGCCCGCGCGGCCAGATCCGCCCTGGTGTTCCACAGCGGCGAACCCGGTGCGGCGTCCGGCAGACAGCGGCGGCAGGCCCGGTAGCCTGCCTGCTGGGCCGCGGCGGCGGTCGGTAGGAACGACACGTTGGCCCGCTTCGGGGTGATCGCCGGACACGAAGGGCGGCAATAGATTCCGGTGGTCCGCACCGCGGTGAAGAATTGCCCGTCGAATCGCGAGTCCCGGGTCGACACCGCCCGATAGCACCGTTCGAAATCCAATGCCGTGATCGTCACGCCCACCACAATGTCAGCTACGGCGGACCCATGCTAGCGGAAATCCGCCATCGTCGCCGGGGCTGTCGCCACTTCGCACAAGCGTCATGACATCGCACCATGTATGCGCGGCGGGCAGTAGTGCGAAGCACCAAAACGTCGTGCGGCGGCACGCGCCAAAAAAGTTCGCTCAGCAGCAGCGGTTGGCCGGATTGCGATCCGCCTCGGCATGCCGCTGCCGCCAGTACTCCCGTTCGGTCGGGATCGGGCACTCCGGGTGCCTGCGGCGCAGGTGCTGGACGTAGCGCTGGTAGTCCTGTCCGCCCAGGATCGAGTTGAACCACCAGATGCCGGCACGAACGCCGTCCCCGCAGGCACGCGCCGTGGCGCGCAGCCGGGTGCCGGCCGGTCGCGCGGACCGGTCGGCACCCGTGGCGGAAGTGTTCATTGTGCGTGCACGTGCGCCGCGCCGGGCGCGCGCACCTGTCCGGTCGCGATCAGCTCGTCCCACTGTTTCTGGACTTCTTTCTCCGCCGTGGTGGCGAGAAATCCGCTGGGTGCGAAGATCTTCGAGGGCACTTCTGGTGTTTCGGAGGTGGTGGTGGTTCGGCCGGAGCGCCAGGCGCGGAAGGCGACCACCGCGCCGACGACGGCCACGATCAGCACCAGTGCGGCGAACACGATCGACAACGTGCCTTGGATGAAGGTGTTGCGCACGATCGCGTTCATGTCGTCGGGGGTTTTCGCGGTCAAACAGAGTTTCCCGGCGTCTTGGGCCGCCTGGCAGATGCTGTGTTGTTTCCAGTAGCCGAGTTTCGGGTCGGCGGAGAAGATCTTCTGCCAGGACGCGGTCATGGTGACCGCGAGGTCCCAGGCCAGCGGAATGCCGGGGACCCAGGCCCATTTCGCCAGGCCCTTCTTCACCAGGATCACCAGCACCACCGTCAACGCCATCGCCGCGAGCAGCTGGTTGGCGATGCCGAACAGCGGGAACAGGGTGTTGATGCCGCCGAGGGGGTCGGTGACGCCCATCAGCAGGATCGATCCCCATGCGGCGACCACGAGTGCCGAGCACAGCCAGGCCCCGACCCGCCAGGACGGGTCACGGAACTTCCTGGCCGGGCCGCCGAAGTTGCCGAGGGCGTCCGAGAGCATGAACCGCGCGACCCGGGTGCCGGCGTCGATGGTGGTGAGGATGAACAGTGCCTCGAACATGATCGCGAAGTGGTACCAGAACGACTTCCAGCTCGCGCCGCCGAGGAACTGGTGGAACACCTCGGAGATGCCGACGGCCAGCGTCGGCGCGCCGCCGGTGCGGGAAATGATGGTCGTCTCGCCGACGTCGCTCGCGGCTCGGCTCAGCTCCGCGGCTGTGGTGGGGGCACCGGTGAGGCCGAGGCTGTTGGTGTAGGCGGCGGCTTTCTCCGCGGTGCCGCCGGTGAGCCCGACGGGGGCGTTCATCGCGAAGTACAGGTGCTGGTCGATGATCGAGGCGGTGATGATGGCCATGACCGCGACGAACGATTCCATCAGCATGCCGCCGTAGCCGATCATCCGCGCGTGGGATTCCTTCTCCAGCAGCTTCGGCGTGGTTCCCGACGAGACCAGCGCGTGGAAACCCGACAGCGCGCCGCAGGCGATGGTGATGAACAGGAACGGGAACAGCGAGCCCGCGAACGCCGGGCCCTTGCCCGAGCCGGCGAAGCCCGACACCGCGGGGGCTTGCAGCACCGGCAGCGTGACCAGGATGCCGACCGCGAGCAGCACGATCGTGCCGACCTTCATGAAGGTGGACAGATAATCCCGCGGCGCCAGCAGCAACCACACCGGAAGCACCGAGGCGAAGAAACCGTAGGCGATCAGCAGCCAGGAGATGGTCACCGGCGAAAGGGTGAACCAGTCGGCGCCCCAAGAGGTTTCCGACACCCAGCCGCCGCTCACGATGGCCGCCAGCAGCAGGCCGAACCCGATCGCGGACACCTCGCCGACCTTGCCCGGCCGCAGGAACCGCAGGTAGACGCCCATGAACAGGGCGATCGGGATGGTCATGCCGATGGAGAACACCCCCCACGGGCTGTGCGCGAGCGCGTTCACCACGACCAGCGCGAGCACCGCGAGCAGGATCATCATGATCACGAGAATGCCGACGATGGCCGCCCAGCCGCCGATCACGCCCAGCTCGTCACGCGCCATCTGACCGAGGCTGCGGCCGCGCCGCTTCATCGACACCCACAGCACCAGGAAGTCCTGCACCGCCCCGGCCAGCACCACGCCGACCACGATCCAGATGGTCCCCGGCAGATACCCCATCTGCGCGGCCAGCACCGGACCCACCAGCGGACCCGCCCCCGCGATGGCCGCGAAGTGGTGCCCATAGAGCACCCGGCGGTCCATCGGCATGTAGTCCTTGCCGTTCTCCAGGATCTCCGCGGGGGTGGCCAGATCATCACGCGGCTTGGTGATCTTGCGTTCGATGAACCTGGCGTAGAACCGATACGCGATGATGTAGGTGCACACCGCGGCGATCACGATCCACACCGCGTTCACCGACTCACCACGCGAGACCGCCAGCACCGCCCACGCCGCCGCACCCAGTACGGCGATCCCCGCGAAGATCAATTTCTTGGCCGGAGTGATCGGGGACTTGTCGACCACGCCGACGGGCGGCAGATCGGGATCGGTCCGCAGATATTCGATTGTCGCCATCTGCCTACTCTCCTGTAAAACGCGCAGGATCTTGCTGAAACACGTGACAACGTATCCGATCGATGATCGTCGTCGTGCCGATTCCGGCCGCCGAGCGAGCAACGTGAAATATTGTTCATGTGTCGGCCGTCACCTGTGATAGCCGAACGTATGCTGCCATGCGGTTCGAGGAAGCTCCACATCCGCCCTGGAGGAGGGCTGAGTTGCGTGCCGACCCCGTCGCCCGAGTCCGTCGCCGGACGCTGCTCGGGTCGGCGCTGGCCGCTCCGCTGCTGGCGAGCAGTGGCTGCGGCTCCGATGACGACGCGCTGACTTTCTTCTTCCAGGCCAGGCCGGAAGAGGCGCGGGTGCGGCTGAAGATCATCGACGAGTTCCGGAAACGACACCCGGATATCCGGATTCGCACCATCATGTCGGGCCCCGACCCGATGCAGCAGATGCTCACCTATTGCGCGGGCGGCAAGTGCCCAGACGTGCTGATGGCCTGGGAGCTGCTGTATTCCGGCTTGGCCGAGCGCGGTGTGCTGCTGGATCTGAACACGCTGCTGGAGCGCGAGCCGCAGTACGCGGCCCAGTTGCGCGCCGACAGCTACCCGGCGCTGTACGACACTTTCAGCTATGCCGGTGGTCAGTACGCTCTGCCCGAGCAATGGTCCGGGGTGTTCCTGTATTACAACCGTCAATCATTCGCCGATGCAGGTATCACGCCGCCCGCTCGCTGGCGGGACGCCTGGTCGTTCGACGAGTTTCTGTCCGCGGCACGCGCTTTGACCGAGCACGATTCGTCCGGACGGACGAAGTGGGGTTTCGCCGACGCCTGGGTGCCCTACTTCTCGGCAGCCTGCTTCGGCATGAACAACGGCGCCGAGTGGTTCACGCCGTCGGTGAATCCGACCAGAACCAATATCGGGGATCCTCGGTTCGCCGAAGGATTCCAGTTCTACGCCGACCTCGCGGTGCGCCACCGCGTGGCGCCGAAAGCCGCCGATACGCTGTCGGTTTCCGCGCCGGACCTGTTCCGGCGGGGACGGGCGGCCATGGCGTTGGGCGGGCATTGGCTGTACTCCGAATTCGCCGGGCACGACGATCTCGCCATCGACGTCACGGTACTGCCGGTGGGTCCGCGCGGCGGTCCCGGCGCGATCACCGACGTCGGCAGCACGGGACTGTCCATCGCCGCGGACAGTCCGCGCATCGAGCAGGCCTGGGAATTCGTCAAATTCGCGACCGGGCCGGTGGGGCAGGAGATCATCGCCGCGTCCGGCCTGTTCGTTCCGGTACTGAAGTCCGCGATGAGTTCGGCGGGGTTCGCCGCCGCGCACAGTGAGATCCGGAATATCGAGGTGTTCACCGAGGGCCCGGCCAACTCGCGACCCCTGCCGGTGACACCGGTCTGGGGCAAGGTTTCCGCGCTGCTCGAGCGGGGCTCCAACCGCGTCCTGCGCGGTGCCGCCACCGCCGATTCCTTGAACGGCCGCTTCGCCTCCGACGTCGACGCCCTGTTGGAGGCAGGATGAGCCGGTCGCAAACCGAGGGCGATGCGACCCGTCGTGCCAGGTCCCGTTTGGCGCGGCGACGCGAGCGAGCGGGTTGGGCGTTCGTCGCGCCCAATGTGGGAGCCGTAGCGGTTTTCTTGTTGTTTCCGTTGGGCTTTTCGCTCTATCTGAGTTTTCATTCGTGGGACTTGTTCGGTCCCATGCGGTTCGTCGGCGTGGACAACTATCGGAGGCTGTTCGGATCCGATCCGCTGTTTCTCATCGCGGTGCGCAACACTGCCGTTTTCACGGCGCTCACCTTGGTGCCCACCGTGGTGATCGGACTCGCGGTAGCCGCGGTGCTGAACCGAAAATTGGCTGGTATAAGCATATTTCGGACTATCGCGTTTCTGCCGCTGGTCGCGTCCGCGGTCGCCATGGCGGTGGTGTGGCGGTTCCTGTTCACCGATGACGGTCTGCTGAACGTCGCGCTCGGCTGGTTCGGCATCGACGCGGTGCCGTGGCTGACCGACCCGGACTGGGCGCTGGTGTCGCTGAGCATCGTCACCGTATGGAAGAGCGTGCCGTTCGCGACGGTCATCCTGCTCGCCGCCATGCAGGGCGTGCCGGAGACGCTCTACGAGGCCGCGATGATCGATGGCGCCGGGGCGCTGCGGCGGTTCTCCGCCATCACCCTGCCGCTGATCCGGGGGCCGCTGTCGTTCGTCTTCATCATCACGATCATCAATTCGGTGCAGGCTTTCGACCAGGCATACGCGTTGACCGGCGGCAACGGCGGTCCGGAGACGGGCACCTACCTGCTGGGGATCATGCTTTTCCAGAACGCCTTCGGCTTCTACGAGGTGGGCTACGCCTCCGCGCTGGCCTGGGTGATCTTCGCGATGCTGTTCCTGCTGACACTGCTGCAACTTCGGATGGCCCGGCGGGCGGAGGTCGAGCAATGAACGCTGTCGAGGTGGTGCGGCGAGCGTTGCCCGCGCGGCGCGGCGCGGTTGTCGCGCGCGGACGGGTCGAGCGGGCGATCGTGCGGCGCGTGGTCCGCGGGGCGGCGGTGTATGCCGCGCTGGTCGGCATCGCGTGGTGTGCACTCCTGCCGATCCTGTGGGCGGTGTCCGGGTCGCTGAAGCGGGACGGCGAGATCGCCGATGCCGCATTCCTTCCCGAGCGGCCGCAGTGGTCGAACTACGGGAAGGTTTTCGACCTGTTGCCGCTGGGGCGGATGCTGCTCAACACCACGATCTACGCGCTGTGCGTTACGGCGGGGCAGGTCTTCTTCTGCTCGCTGGCCGGTTATGCCTTCGCGCGCTTGCGCTTCCGCGGGCGCGACATGCTGTTCCTGGCCTACCTCGCCACGCTGATGGTGCCGCTGACCGTGACGGTGATTCCCCAGTTCCTGCTGATGCGTGCGTTCGGCTGGGTGGACACCCCGTGGGCGATGATCGTGCCCGGTCTTTTCGGCAGCGCGTTCGGCACCTATCTGATGCGCCAGTTCTTCCGCACACTGCCGACGGAACTGGAAGAGGCCGCCATACTCGACGGCTGCACGACCTGGCAGGTCTACTGGCGGGTCCTGCTGCCGCACACCCGCCCGGCACTCATGGTGCTCGCCGTGCTGACCTGGATCACCGTGTGGAACGACTTCCTGTGGCCGCTGGTCATGATCCAGCGCGAGGACGTCGCCACCGCGACACTGGGCCTGGTCCGGCTGCAAGGCCAGTACCACACCCAGTGGCCGATCCTCATGGCCGCCGCGGTCGTCATCCTGCTTCCGCTGCTGGTGATCTACGCGGTCGCCCAGCGCGCGTTCATCCGCGGCATCGCGATGTCGGGGCTCGGCGGACGCTGAGCGGCTGCGTCTGGCTTTCGCTCGACTCGGCTCGAGGTGCGGACGACCTTCACGCTGTGGTAGCCGCCACCGTGGGACTCAGGTGACTCGAACGCCGCCGTCCATGCAGCCGTGCCCGTAGACGGTGATGGGCAGCGGCAGTGGCGGGGCAGCGCAAGGGCTGGCCTCGAGCAGTGCACAGTCGATTCATATTGACAAGGATGCGACATCTGCACCGGCGGTGTTTCCAGAACGACAGCGGACGTCGGTCCGTCCGGGGGTCTATGTTCAGGCAGGCCCTTGCTCACAGGACTAACGTTCGTGTGGCGCGGGCGCTCCCGTCAGTATGTCGGGTTCTGCCCTTTTGCGCGGCTGCCTCAGTTGCCCGTCCCTGCACGAGGCTGGGACGGGCTTTCGTCCGGCTGCCCCTTTATGCCCCCCAGTAGGTGCCGAAGCTCCAGAGGTTGCCCTCGGGGTCGCGGACGGTGAAACCGCGTGAGCCGTAGTCCTCGTCGCGCAGGCCGCGGACCACCTCGGCGCCTGCGGCGGTGGCTCGATCGAACAGGGCGTCGGGGTCTTCGCACACCAGATAGACCGAGTCGGTGCCGGGCGGGCGGGTGCCGAACGGGCTGTCGTCCTTGCCCGCCGAGCCGAACATGATGCCGCCGCCCAGCGGCCAGCGCAGTTCCGCGTGTTCGACGATCAACGGGTCGTCCTCACGGGCGTAGCGCGCGGCCTCTCGGAAGCCGAACGCCTCCACGAGGAACTTTTCCATTGCGCGGGCGTCGCGGAAGGTCAGGGTGGGCCAGACGGCGGTGCGGGTGCTGTTTTCAGTCGTTGTCGGGTTCGTCATGTCATCCATCGTCATCCGGCGGACTCGTCGGAGGCTTGGACGGATGGAACCTCCTCGGCCAGCCAGGCCGTCGGGCTCGTTCTCGCCAGGTCGGCGAAGTCGCGATCGAGATGGGCCTGGTCGTAGTAGCCGCAGGCGGCGGCCACCTGGGCGATGGTGATGTAGGAGGGAGTGTGCGCGAGCATCCGCCGGGCGCGCTCGAAGCGGGTGATCCGGGCCGCCAGTTTCGGGCTCAGGCCGAACTCGCTATTGAACCGGCGGGTGAGATGCTGCCTGCTCCACCCGATCTCCTCGGCCAGCGGGCCGACCGCGATGCCGCCGCCGGAGCGGACCAAACTGCGCCATGCCCAGGTGAGTTCGGGACCCACCACACGATCGGGATCGGTAAGGGCCGAGAGCACGCTGTCGCAGGCGGCGAAGCGTTCCGGCCAGCTCGGTGCGTACTGCAACCGTTCCCACAACTCCACGCCCACCGGACCCACCACGTCGGCGAATTCGACCGACGTGTCCCACAGCGCCGCGGCGGGGATGCCGAACAAGGTCCGGCACCCCAGCGGCGTCAATTCCACGGCCACCCCTTCCTGATAGCCGTCGTGCGCGATCAGCGCGGTGCTCGCCTGCAGACCGCTCAGCACGCAGCGATAGTCCTGCGGGGACTGGCACGGATCGGTCTGCTCGACGACATCAATGGTCGGGCCGATGGCCACGATGAAAGTCATATGCCGCGAAGGCAACCCGCGATGGATCGCCGCGGCGAACCCGGCCATGCGGTAGCCGAGATAGCGGTCGATGAACGCCGCGAGCATGGGTGCCGGACGTGCCGTCACCACCTCCGTGGTCGGCTCCATACGGGTCACGCTACGCCGCGGGTCGGCTATCGCAAGGTCGCCTCCGCGAAGCTTCCGCGATCAGTTCGCGACGTTGACGTGCTTGGGGATCGCCGCTTGGTCGGTGGCCAGGTCCAGCAGACAGGCGGCCAGGTCGTCGCGGGTGATACGAATGCCGAACAGCACGTTGCGCTCGACCGCGGTGCGGTAGGAGCCCTTTGCCGCGTTGTCGGTGAGCTGTGGTGCACGGACGATCGTCCAGTCGAGTGCCGAATCGCGAACCGCCTGCTCCGCGACGGCCATATCGGCCAGGCTGTGCCGCAGAAGCGGACGGAGGATGAGCGGTTTCACCACGAAGCGGGTGAACCAATCATCGCCCCTGCCGGGGACTCCGGCGCTGTTGCTGACCACGACCAGACGCTGGGCGCCCGCTAGTTCCATCGCCTTGCTGATCGACAGTGCCGCGTCCGTGCAGACCGAGGTGGGTCCCTTCTCGCGCGACCCGATGGTGTCGAGCACGGCGTCGGCGCCGCGCACCGCTTCGACGATGTCCGCGGGATTCATGACGTCGGCCACGACAGCCCGCAGGCGTGGATGACCCGGAATCGAGGGCCTTCCCCGGCCCACCGTCGTGACTTCGTGTCCAGTTGCCAGTGCTTGATCAACAACGCGCGTACCCGTATTGCCGGTCGCTCCGAAGACGGTGAGCCGCATGGTCGGCCTCTCTGGTTGGTGAATACTTACTAACCTGCGATGGGTGAGTACTCACTAACTTGACAACCGGGAGCGAAGATGGGCACGCGCGACCAGATCCTCGACGCGGCGGCGGAGATCATGCGCAACCGTGGCGTGGTTCATGCCACCACGAAGGAAATCGCGAAAGCCGCCGGGTACTCCGAGGCGGCGCTGTACAAGCACTTCAGCGACAAGGAGGACATCATCCTCAATGTCCTGCGCCACCGGATGCCCAGTCCGGCGGATGCGCCGCCCCGTCCGGGGGCGGCCACCGTGGAGGAAAACCTTTCTACCATGGCCCGCGCCGCCCTGAGCTTCTACCAGCAGTCACTGCCGTTGCTCGGTGGTCTGCTCGCGCAGCCGCAACGCATGGCAGCACACCGGAATTCGATGCGGCGGCACGGGGCGGGACCCGGTCATGCCATCGCGGGTATCGCCGAATATCTGCGTGCCGAGCGCGAGCTCGGCCGCATCGCTTCCGATACCGACGTGACCACGGCCGCGTCCCTGCTCGACGGGACCTGCTTCCATCAGGCGTTTCTCCGCTACTACCAGTACGGCCCCGACGCCGAACCGGCATCGGGCGAACTCGCTCGCGCTTTGGCGCGGACCCTGGTTCGCGGCCTCGGCCCGTCTGCCGGCGGTGCTTCCAGCTGATGCGCGTGGATGGCGGGCAACCTCTCCGCGGCAGGCGGCCGACGGTGAGATGGAGCACTACAGCGTGTAGTTGAGTGGCTTCGGGCGCTACCGTTGCCCCTTCTAACGATTTCTGGAGGTGCGATGCGGCGGGTGCAATACGAGCGCAGCGGTGGTCCCGAGGTGCTCGAGCTCGTCTCGGTCGAGGTCCCGACGCCAGGGCCGGGTGAGCTCCTGGTCCGCGTCGAGGCGGTCGGGGTGACCCTGCCGGTGGTGCGGAAGGTGCGCGAGCAGGGTGAGCCGATCGCGCTGGGCGGGGAGATCGCCGGTGAGGTGGTCGCGGTAGGCGAGGGCGTCGACGGGTACGCGCCCGGCTACCGCGTGACGGGCTTGGTGTTCGGGCACGGTTACGCCGACTACGCGCTGCTCTCGGCCGCGATGGCCTCGCCGATTCCGGACGGAGCTTCCTCCGTCGACGCGGTCGCGCTGGTGCGCAGCGGGCTGGTTGCGCTCGGTGCGCTCGACGCCGCGGCACCGAAGGAGGGGGAGTCCGCGCTGGTCACCGCCGCCGCGAGCGGCGTCGGCCACCTCGCGGTCCAGCTGGCGCGGGTGCGTGGCGCGGCGCGCGTGGTCGGCGCGGTGTCCGATCTCGCCAAGGCGGAGTTCGTGCAGAAGCTCGGCGCCGACGACGTGGTCGAGTACGGCCAGGAGTCCTGGGGCGCCCCCGCCGACTACGTGCTCGATGCCGTCGGCGGCGACCTGCTCGCCCCCGCGGTCGCCGCTCTCGCTCCCGGTGGACGCTTGGTCGCCTACAGCTCCGGCGGCGGCACCATCCAGGCATACGACCTGCTCGTCGGCGCGAAATCGGTAATCGGCTTCCAGATGGCCCGCATCGCCCGGGACCGGCCCGAGGTCTACGACCACTGGCGCCAGGAACTCTGGCAATACTTCGCCTCCGGCCAGCTCCGCCCCGCCATCCACGCCGAGTTCCCCCTCGAAGACGCCTCCCAGGCCCACGCCGCCATCGAGCGGCGAACCAACCTCGGCAAAGTCGTCCTCATCCCCTGACCACGCGAGTGGCACATGGTTGCGGCGAAGTCCGAGAAGACCTCTCCACCATGTGCCACTCGCGGGAGGGCTGGAGGTGGGCGGGGGTGGGGTGGCGAAGCGGCACGCCGCGTAGACTCTGTTCCTCGTGAGTCTCACCCTCGGAATCGTCGGCCTGCCCAACGTCGGAAAGTCGACGCTGTTCAACGCGTTGACCAAGAACGACGTGCTCGCCGCGAACTACCCGTTCGCGACCATCGAGCCCAACGTCGGCGTCGTTCCGCTGCCCGACCAGCGGCTGAACAAGCTCGCCGAGATCTTCGGTTCCGAACGCATCGTGCCCGCCACCGTGTCGTTCGTCGACATCGCGGGCATCGTGAAGGGCGCCTCCGAGGGCGCGGGCCTCGGTAACAAGTTCCTTGCCAACATCCGCGAGGCCGACGCCATCTGCCAGGTGGTGCGCGTCTTCGCCGACGACGACGTGGTGCACGTCGACGGCCGCGTCGACCCCTCCGCCGACATCGAGGTGATCGAGACCGAACTCATCCTCGCCGACCTGCAAACCTTGGAGAAGGCGGTCGTCCGCTTGGAGAAGGAAGCCAAGGTCAAGAAGGACCGCAAACCGGTCGCCGACGCCGCCAAGGCCGCTCAGGAAATCCTGAACAACGGCACCACCCTGTTCGCCGCGGCCGACAAGGTCGACACCGAACTCCTCAAAGAGCTTTCTCTCCTCACCACCAAGCCCTTCCTCTACGTCTTCAACGCCGACGAGTCGGTCCTCACCGACGAAGCCAAGGTCGCGGAGCTGAAAGCCTCCGTCGCCCCAGCCGATTCGGTCTTCCTCGACGCCAAGGTGGAAGCCGAACTCCTCGAACTCGACGAGGAATCCGCCCTCGAACTCCTCGAATCCATCGGCCAAACCGAGCCCGGCCTGCACGCCCTGGCCCGCGCCGGCTTCCACACCCTCGGCCTTCAGACCTACCTCACCGCAGGCCCGAAAGAGGCCCGCGCCTGGACGATCCACCAGGGCGACACCGCCCCCAAGGCAGCAGGCGTCATCCACACCGACTTCGAACGCGGCTTCATCAAAGCCGAGATCGTCGCCTACGACGACTTGCTCGAAGCAGGCTCCATGGCCGCCGCCAAAGCCGCAGGCAAGGTCCGCATGGAGGGCAAGGATTACGTCATGACCGACGGCGACGTCGTCGAGTTCCGCTTCAACGTGTAGCTACAACGCGTCCACCGGTCCCCGAAACGGTGCATCAACACTCCGGATCAGTGCGGTACGAGACATTCTGCGAGCCATCGCATCCTGGGATCCTGATGCTTCACGGTTGACCGTTGGCTGCTGTCGGCGCATCCGCGGCCTCTCGGCCCCGGCCTCCTGTTAGGCGAGGGCTGGCCTGCCCGGGACAAAACTAAGTACGGGTTCGCCGAGTCTCGGCCGTTATTCGTCGTGTACAGATGATTGCGCTGTGCCCGAACTGTCTGGCCGCACGCACTGCCGATTTCACCGTCGAGTCCCCGCCCTTGCGGAATGGTTTCGGAGGTGAGGTTTCAGGGTCGCCGATAATGACGGCTTCGACGTGGCCGACGGCGAAACGGTGTTCCTCGATCTCGGACCGGCAGGAGCCGCGCGCGGCGGTTGACGCCTGCACCTGGTGCAGCCGTTCGGCGCCGCGCGGCAGTGGTCGTTGCTAGTTAGACTGTAGCTGGACGGTTTCCCGCTCCGGTGATCGTTGTTCAGTAAAGGGAGTCCGAGCGGATGGATCGCCGGAACAAGGGGATCAGCCGGCGCAGTGTGCTGTCGGCGGCCGGAGCCTCGATCGCACTCACCGCAATGGCGCAGCCGACGCAGGCGGTGACGATCACGCGGGAAGTATCCGCAGGCCCCGAGGAGCCCGGGAAGCGGGCGGACCTGGCGGAACAGGCGATCGTGCAGCGGCACGTGCGCACACTCTGGGGCCAGCCGCAGATGCGGCTGGGCACACTCGTCTGGCCTGCGTCCTTGCCGGACCAGTCCTTCGTGCGATGGTGTTACTGGTGGCAGGCCCACCTTCTCGACTGTGCGGTGGACGCCGCGAACCGCGCCCGCACCCCCGAACGCATAGACCGGGTCGTCGCCCTGGCACGCGGTATTCGGACCCGCAACCTCACCGGCTGGACCAACCGGTACTACGACGATATGTCCTGGCTGGTGCTGGCGCTCGAACGCGCCGACCGGCTGCTCGGTGTCCGGTTCGGCGACGCTGTCGGCGAGCTGCGGGCCGACTTGATCGGTGGCTGGAATCCGGCCGTCGGTGCGGTGCCCTGGCGGTCCGGCGACGATTACTACAACACCCCCGCGATCGGTCCGACCGGTATCGCAATGGCGCGTTTGGGCGAGCTGTCCCGCGCCGGGCAACTCGCCGATTTCCTGTACACCCGATTGCGCGACACCGACAGCGGCCTGATCCTCGACGGTGTCCATGAGCCCGGCGGACGAGTCGAGCGGACCATCCACACCTACTGCCAGGGCGTGGCCATCGGGCTGGAAACGGAGCTGGCGGTGCGCACCGGTGAATCGGTCCATCGCAGGCGCGTGACAGCCCTCATTGCCGCAGCCGAGGACGGGCTCACGGACGCAGGTGTGATCGCCGCGGCCTCCGGAGACGACTCCGGGCTGTTCATGGGCATCCTCGCCAGATATCTCGCGGAAGCGGCATTGTCCTTGGGCGACACCACCGCCGCGAATATCGTGCACGCTTCCGCGTGGGCGGCCTGGAAACACCGTGCCGAGGTGGACGGGCTGCCACTGTTCGGTGTGGACTGGACGCGCCCGGTCACGGTGCCGGAGCATCTGGGAACCTCTCCCCAGTTCACGCACTCGTCCGCCGCTTCGTCTGCGAACCTGAGCCGCGATCTCTCGGTACAGCTGAGCGGGTGGATGCTGCTCGAAGCGGACTACCAGCTCACCGCCGCGGGCCGCTGAGCCGACGGCGGCCGTTGCTGAGTGCCGCTACCAGTACTGATGCCGTTTTCCGTCGGTGTCGGCGACGAAGATGACCGCGTCGGCGCCGTTCAGGTCTGCCGGGCTGAGCGGGATGTGGCCGCGCACAATCGGTTTGCCCGTGCCGATCGACGGGGGAAGCGCGGCGCGCAGGGCCTGTGCCGGGAACAGAGCGCGGCGGGTGGTCGCCTCCGCCAATACACGCTGGAGAGTGCCCGGATCGCTGTCGGGGCTGGCGTCGGTTGCGAGGAACATGTAGCGGTGGCCGAGGGTGAGCTCGACGAGCGCGCCGGCGCTGCACCAGTTCACGTCGTCCTCGCCGACCGGCATTTGGGACTGCGCACGCTGTAGGTGCACGTTGTGCGCGAAGACCAGGGTTGGGCCGCGTCGCTGCTCCTGGGCGACGATCGCGAGCAGATTGTCGGCCATCATCTCGGCGCGCAGGCTGAGCAAGGTCGCGATGCGATCCGGTGCGCGGCTGGCCATGGCTGCGTGATAACGCAGCAGGCCCTGGGCGGTGCGCGCGTGCGCGACGGCGTGGTCGTAGCCGATCGGGTCGGCGGCACGCAGGCCGGGTGCCGCCCGGCGCAGCGCGCTGGCGAGATCATCGGCGACGATGCGCAGGGCGCGAGCGCGGTCGGAGTCGCCGACGGACGCTGCCGGGTCGAACATGGCCGCCTGGTTCGTCCAGTCCGCGTCCTCGCCGAGCAGCACGTCGAGGTCGCGGACCGATCCGGGCCGCAGCGCGGCGGGCAGGTAGTCGTGGACCGAGGACAGTGCGCGTCGCGGGCTCGGCGCACCGGAGAACTCCAACGGCGCGTCGAAGCCGTGGAAGCAAACCCGATCCTGCGGCGCGCGGCACGCATTGTGCTCGCGGAGCCATTCGACGAGTTCGCGGTTGCCCGGCACGGCGCCGAACCCGTGACTGAACCCGGTCGCGAGCACTGTGTCGATCTCCGCCGGTGCCCCGGTCACGTAGTCGTCGACAACGGATGCGGCGAAGGCATCGGTCTCCAGCACGATCGACCGGTACCCCCGTTCGATGAGGTGGGCGAGGAGTTCGTTGCGCAGCAACGGGAACGCCTCGATCCCGTGTGTCGGCTCGCCGAGGGCGAGCAGGGTCGGCGGCTCGGTCCGCGCCGCGAGCAGTTCGTCGAGGGCACGGCCCAGGCTTGCCGGGTCGTCGAATTGGCGGCCGATTCCACGTAGAGATGCGGCAGTGGACATGAACACCCCTTCCAGAATGAGCTAACCTCGACCATATCGTTGAAGACTCTGTTGAAGCTCCTGCCACATTTACGTGGAATACAGGCTTAAAAGCCTCAATCGGAGGTGCAAGCTGCGGCCTATTGACCTCGCCCGGGAACACGGTTTGTCCGCGCAGGCGATCCGCAACTACGACGATGCGGGCGTCTTCCCGCCGACCGAGCGCAGCGAAACCGGTTATCGGCGTTACACACTCCTGCACGCGCAGGCGCTACGCGCCTTCCTCGCGTTGCGCGGTGGCCACGGGCACCAGCAGGCAATCGAAATCATGCGCGCGACCAACCGCGGCGACACCGAGTCCGCCTACCGGCTCATCGATGCGGCACACGTCGCGCTGCTCGCCGAACGCGACACCCGCACCGAGGTCGCCACGGCGCTGGGCAGCCTGTCCACCACGACACCGCCGCCTGCCCACCGCCGACCGCTGACCGTGGGCGAACTCGCGCGCCGACTCGGCGTGCATCCGGCGACACTGCGCACCTGGGAGACCGAGGGCATCCTGCACCCCGAACGCGACCGGGCAACGGGTTACCGCCAATACGGACCGGACTGCGTACGCGACGCCGAGATTGCACGGCAACTGCGCCGAGGCGGCTACCTGCTGTCCCAAGTCGCGCAGTTCATCGAGTCGCTGCGCGAGGCGGGTGGGGCGGTTGCCCTGAGCGCCTTCCTCGACTCCTGGCAGAACCGGCTGACCACGCGCAGCCGCAACCTTCTCGCCGGCGGCCCAGCTCGATACCTACATCACCATGCTCGATCAGGCATAGCAGGGACTGTCGTCCACTGGCGGAGTTTGTCGGGGTTGCGGACGGCCCAGATGCGTTGGATCCGGTCGCCTGCAATGTCGAACGCCACCACCGATGTTGTGGTTCGGTTCATCTGGATTACCAGACCGGGCCGGCCGTTGACCGTGCGCTCCAGCATCACCAGGCCGGGTGTTCTGCCAGTGAAGTCGACAAGGTAGCGAGCGATCCGCTCGGCGCCCTCGATCGGGTGGAGCGCGGCCCTGGCCAGACCGCCGCCGTCGGCGACTCCCGTGGCGTCGGGGTCGAGTAGCTCGATGAGGGCGTTGATGTCCTTGGTCTCCCATGCCCGCTTGAAATCCCTGACGATGCCGGCCTGCTGGGCCGTCGGAGTCGCGGGAGCCTGCGAGGCGGCGATGCGGCGGCGGGCGGAGGCGGCCAGCTGGCGGCATGCCGCTGGACTCCGGCCGACGATCTCGGCCACTTCCGCGAACGGGTAGCGGAAGATGTCGTGCAGGATGAACGCCACGCGCTCGGCCGGGGTCATCGATTCGAGCATGACGAGAAAGGCCATGTTGATCGACTCGTCGAGGGTGATCCGGTCGGCGGGGTCGGCAGCGGTTCCGCCGGACCGTCCGTCGCTCCATTCGCCGCGGTCGGGCAGTGGTTCGGGGACCCATTCGCCCACATAGCGTTCCCGTCTGACGCGCGCTGAGCCGAGCAGGTCGAGGCAGATGCGGCCGGCGACCTTAGTCAGCCACCCGCCGGGGGATTCGATGGCCTCCTGCTGCTCGCGGGGCATGGCGTACCAGCGGGCGTAGGTCTCCTGCACGACGTCCTCGGCATCGGCCATGGAACCGAGGAGCCGATACGCGAGATTGATCAGCTGACGGCGCTCGCTCATGATCGCGTTCAGACTCGGATCGGGTCGGTCGTCCGCAGGCCCGGGTTCGGTGGTCATGATGTCGCCGACCTTTCTTTGTCGCATCCGCACTCATCGGAACGACGAGACAGCCGCTCGGAATGTGAGGTCGTCGCGTCACCTCACATTCCGGACGGCGGCGTCGTCGGGTTACCGAAACCACAGCCGACCGTCACCAGAAGAGCTGGTCGCGGTCGGAATTCTCGAACGGAGGATGCGATGACTGCCAACGATTCCGAGCTCGGGGCGTTCTTTCAAAGTCGCACCGATGCCCAGCAGTCGAAGGACATCGATCGACTCATGGAGCACTACGCTCCCGACATCGTCTACTACGATGTCGTTCCCCCGCTCCAGTTCCGGGGTACCGACGAAGTACGCCGGAACTTTGTGCGGTGGTTCGACGGCTACGAAGGTCCGATCAGCCTGGAAACGCACGACTCGACCGTTGCGACGTGTGGAGATGTCGCCTTCGCGAACATGCTTCACCTCGACTCCGGAACGCGAAAGGGCGGGTTCCAGCCGTCGATATGGGTACGAGAGACCGTGTGCCTCCAACGGTCGAACGACAGGTGGCTGATCACGCATGAACACATCTCGATTCCGATCAACCCGCAGAACCTGCAAATCTGGCTCCCGTCGGAGAAGGACCAGCCTGCCTGATCATTGATATCGCCGACAGCGGCGGCAAGGTGACCGCCCCGCAAGCGGGCCGGTCCGGGACACCGGGCCGGTCGCCCGGCTGGTGGTCAGGCATATCGAACTTTGGCATTCCGGAGCGGAATAGCCTCTGGTTCTATTGCGTGCCGCTGCGAATCGGTGCGGGTAGGTTTCCGCTGTCATCTGCTGTGCACCAGTGCATCAGGGTGTTTCGGGAAACCCCCGTCCGGAGATCCGGATGGGGCTCGGCCTCGTCACGCTTCTTCAGCCCAGACCCGCGAACTCAGCCGTTGGCGGCGCCGAACCACTGAGGCAGCTGCTCGAGCAGAACCTGCTGATCGTCACCGACCCACGCCACGTGGCCGTCCGGCCGTAGCAGCACGGCGGGCACGTCCAGTTCCTCGCTGACGTCGACGACGTGGTCGACCCGATCCGCCCATCCCGCAACCGAAAGCAGGCCGGTCGGGTCGAGCAGCAATCCGCGACCACCGCGCATCAGCTCGTAGAGGCGCCCCCGCTTCAACCCCACGTCTCGCATCCGCCGGCCGAGCAAATCGTGCCCCTCGCCGAAGTCGTAGCGGATCCCGATTGCGGTGATCTTCTCGATCAGGTACCGGTTCACCTCCTCGAAGTCCATCAGGTTCGACAACAGCCGGCGCACTGCTCGGGCACCCGGCTCGAGGGACATCAGCTGCATCTGCGCGCGGGTGTTGTCCAGCACGTCGGCGGCTACCGGGTGCCGTTCGGTGTGGTAGCTGTCCAGCAGCCCCTCCGGTGCCCAGCCGTTGACCTCGGCGGCCAGTTTCCAGCCGAGGTTGAACGCGTCCTGGAGGCCGAGGTTGAGCCCCTGCCCGCCGGTCGGCGGGTGGATGTGCGCCGCGTCGCCGGCCAGCAGCACCCGGCCGACCCGGTAACGCTCGGCCTGCCGGGTGGCGTCGCCGAAGCGGGACAGCCAGCGCGGTGAGTGCGCGCCGAAGTCGGTGCCGGCGATCGCCCGCAGCTGGTGCTTGAACTCCTCGAGGGTCGGCGGGACCGTCCGGTCCTCGGCCACCCCGTCGGCGGGCACGACGACGCGGTACACCCCATCCCCGAAGGGCGTTGCACCGAAACGCTTCTGGGTCTTGCGGACTTCGCCCACCACGGCGGCCAGCGTCTCCGGCGGCACGGCCACTTCCATCTCGCCCAGCAGCGTCTCGACCCTGGAGGGCTCGCCGGGAAACCCGACGCCGAGCAGCTTGCGCACCGTACTGCGGCCGCCGTCGCAGCCGACGAGATAGCGCGAGCGCAGCTGCGTACCGTCGGCCAGCTCAGCGGTCACCCCATGGTCGTCCTGGCTCAGCCCGACCAGCTGGCAGCCGCACCGGATTTCGGCGCCGAGTTCCGTCGCGTGCTCGGCCAGCAGGCGATCGGTGGTGGTCTGCGGTATACCGAGGACATAGGAATGCGCGGTGTCCAGCCGGTCGGGCGACGGCTTGTCGATACCGGCGAAGAAGCCGCCGAGCGGATACTGCTTGCCGTGCTGGAGGAACCGCTCCAGCAGACCGCGCTGGTCCATCACCTCGATGCTGCGCACATGCAGACCGAGCGCCCGGACAAACCTGGTCGGCTCTGTCTCCTTCTCCAGCACGAGCACCTGCACACCGTGCAGCCGCAACTCGCCGGCAAGCATCAAGCCGGTCGGTCCACCACCGGCAATGATCACGTCGAACATGAACCGCCCATTCATCGAGGTTGCATTTTCGGCCAGTTGCTCCGCGCAGTTCGGCGGCGCACACCCGCGATCACGTATTTCGCGAATCCCTGATTCCGCAGGTTCTGGCTTCGGCCGGACATTCTGCGCCAGGACCCGGGTCTTGCCGCAAGACCCCTAGTGCGCTATATGTTGAAGTGGGCAGGAAGTCTTGGTCCTTCGCGTCCGGTGTGGACGCACAAATTCCTCTCGGAGCGTGACGCGCCACGCCTGGCGGAGTCGGCGGCTTCGCAGGTGGGCGTCCCCGGCGCCGACGGCCGTTCGCAGAACTGGTCCACTCACGATGCCGTCCTCGAGGCAGGGGATCAGGGTCGCTTGAAGGCGCTGGCAGGGCAAACCGAGATCTGCTTTGATGCGATGTGTTCAGTCACAGAGACCGGGTGCGTTCATCGAGTGCTGTGAAAATCAGAGCGCGCGCAGCCCGGCCGGTCACCGACTGCTCTGCCAACATCGCGAATGCGCGTGCATAGAGGGCTATCTCCCGTGGTTGCGTGATGGTTATCTCGACGTCTGAATCTCTCGGAGTCGCTTGCTGAGAGCTTCCCGTGCTCTTTGTGTCGAACTGGTCACTGGCGGAATTCGCTGAAGGGTGTAGCCAGCGACCAGCGGCGCTCTTTCACTTCCTGGCAATGGCATACGATGCCAGGATCGGTGGTCACGGCCGCGCCCGCTGGCTTGCCGTGCGCGTCGACCAGATTGTCTTCGGGCCCGGTGTTCTTCTGTCGCCCGTGGTTACCGGCTGCGCACGAGTCCTGCATGCGCTGAATGGCTCGGCCCGACGTGATTGTCATGGCGCCGCAGCTGCGGAAACGGCAACCGATCTGCGCCCGTGTCGGGTGTGTGCATCTCGATGGCGATGACGTGGAGACTCGATGGCCGCTCAGCTGCGATCGATAAGTGGTGTGCGACCGGGGATGACTTCCAACCAGTGCTCGACGAGGAGTTCGAGACGAACCGGTGGCGATGTAATCGCTGGTCGCACCGGAAGCGGCAGCACCGGCGAGTGGCGCTTGACCTCAATGTTTATTGAGGTTATAGCGTCGCGCCCGGAAAGGAGTTCACTGTGACGATATTGGTAACGGGCGCAACGGGAAACACCGGACGGCACGTGGTGGCCGAGCTGCTGCGGAGGGGGCGATCGGTGCGTGCGCTGACCCGCGATCCGCGGCGCGCCGCGACTCTGCTGCCCGCGGGAGCGGAGTTGGTGGCGGGCACACACACGGAGCCGGGCACACTCGATGCCGCGCTGGACGGGGTCACCGGGTTGCACATCACGGTGACTGCCGGTGTGGCCGAGGCCGGACCCGCGCTGGTTCGCCGCGCGGTGTCTGCGGGCGTCGAGCGCATCACCATCCTGTGGGGCGGGTACGTCGGTCCCGCGGAAACCGCGGTGGCGGAATCGGGTGTGGCCTGGACCAGGCTCGAGCCGCAGGAGTTCATGTCCAACGCACTCACCTGGGTCGACTCGATCCGAGCCGAGGCCGTGGTGCGTGAGCCGTTCGACTTCCCCAGCGCGGTTGTGCACGAGGCCGATCTCGGAGCCGTGGCCGCGACCGCCCTGACCGAGGACGGGCATGCGGGCCGGGCATACAACCTCAACGGACCTCAGGCGCTGACCGCGAGCGAGCGCGTCGCGATGGTCGCCGCCGCGCTCGGGCGGGACCTCGCCTTCGAACGGATCGGCTATGAGCAGGCCGTCGAGCGGTTACAGCAGACGGGAGTGTCGCGGGCCGATGCCGAGTACGTCGTCGGCTGGTACGCCGATCCACCGGAGGCAGCGCGGACTCCGGACGGCACCGTCGAGCGGATACTCGGTCGGCCCGCCCGCACTTTCGCGGAATGGGTGACCGAACACAAGGATCGTTTCTGAGCACCGCGCGATTGCTTCCAGGCTGCTGAGCTCGGCCGATCACCGTTTCGATGCTGTGTCGGGGCCGAGCAGCCGATTTCGAAGCCGACGTGTGAGTTGTCGATCGAGGCGTCGAATGTGAGTTGGGCCGGGCTTCGATACGCAGGACGCCGATCTGCGTGTAGTCCCGGGCTCGCCAGTCCGGGACATCCGCAGTGTCGACGGCGGACAAGCAGCGACCCGACTGCTCGTCGGGTCGAACGGTTTTCGATGACGGGTTATCTTTTCGGTCTCGGCCGAGGCGGTCGGCGCTTTCGACGGAGATATGTGGACGGCCGGAGCTGCTCTGGCGCGCTGCGTCTGGAACACTCGATCGTCGGAAAGGTTCTTTGCTGATGCTCCGTCGTTTCACGACCCAAGCGCCCGCCGCGGCGCAGCCTGTGGATGATCTGGTGGCCGGCGCTCTGCCGGACCGGGTGCAGATCGCGCATGAGCGGTTGGCGCACCAGGACGATCCGGCACTGCTGGAAGCGTTGTCGGAGCGAGAGCTAGCCGCTGCTCGCGAGTTGGCCGAGCTCGTGCGTGACTATGAGCGCCACGAGCAGCGGGCGCGTATCCAGGCGGCCGCCGATGCCGCGGAGCGGGTGCGGCGCACGGCGGCCGAGTTGGCCGAGCGCGAGGCCGCCGACCTGCTGCGGGCCGCGCAGGCGATCGGGGAGCAGCGGCACAGCAGCAGCCCGCACGCGAAAGTCGCTCGGCTGCACCAGCGCAAGCCGCGTGTGCTGGGGCTGCTCGCCGGTGTGGTCGGGTTCTCGATGCTGTTCTCCGCGGTCACGGTGCAGCAGAACATCGCGCCGACCGGCGGCGCGACCAATCCGATGTTCTGGCTGTCCTACGGCCTGGAAGCCCTGATCAGCGCGGTACTCATCGCGCTGATGCTGTCCACCGCCGATACCGCCGAGTGGGGTGTGATCGACCGGCTGTGGCAGGTCTACACCGTCGAGGGTGTCCTGCTGACCGCGAGTATCGCGCTGAACACGTTCCCTTACTTCAGAACGGGCGACGTAGCGGGCATCGGGATCCACATGATCGCGCCGATCATGATCGGCGTCGCGCTCGTCACCCACCGGCTCGTCGCCGAGCGATACGGACGGGCGATAGAGCACGCGACCCAGGCCGTACCCGACCATGAAGATCTCCAGGAGCGGCTGGCGGCGCTCACTCAGGTCGGCGGGGCCGCGAACCAGATCCTGCCGAGCATCCTCTCCCCGGAGCCCACGACTGCTCGCCGCGCCGGCGAGCGGCCTGCCGGTGCTGTAGAGCAGCCCGCCGAGGCTACAGAGGCCCCGGCTGTCCCGGTGCCGCCTGCCGCCGGCTCTGGGGAACATGAACAGAGCGGCACGGTTCCCTCTGCGGAGAAGCCCGCCGCACAAGCCGAAGTCGCGGCATCATCCGCCGGTCACCCGGGACCTGTGCCCGAGTTCACCGAGCTGTGGCTGGCCACAACCCCGCTGCCAGCGGCCGAGCAGCCCGGTGCGGTCAACCCGGGCGGTGTGCAAGCCTCTGCCGATGCCGGTACTGATGAAGCCGAGCTCGATGCACGGTTGGCGGCGGCGGTGCGAAAGACGCTGCACCGGATCCGGGTCAGCGAGCAAGCGGAGCCCGTGCCCGCTGAGCGGCTGCCGGAACCAGTGACTGCTCAGCGCCCGGCGCAGCCCATGCCTGCTGAGCGGCTGGTTCAACCCGTGCCTGTTGAGCGCCTGGCGGAGCGCGCACCCGCTGAGTACGCGGTGCGCCCCGTGCCCGCTGAGCGGCTGCCGGAACCAGGGACTGCTCAGCGCCCGGCGGAGCGCATGCCTGCCGAGCACCTGGCGGAGCGCGTGCCTGCCGCGCACCTGGCGGAGCGTGTGCCTGCTGAGCGCCTGGCGGAGCGTGTGCCTGCTGAGCGCCCTGTGGAGCCCGTGCCCGCCGAGCGCCTGGCAGAGCGTGCCTCCGCCGTTCCGTACGAGCGGATCTCCTCTGATTCCGCCGAGGCGGAAGACGAGCGTGTCGCCGGTGCGGAGACAGCCGAGACACACGCTGAATCGATCGCGCGCGACGAGTGGGAGCCGATTGCCACGCGTGCCGCCGAGGACCGCGCGCCGAGTGCGGGCGACAACCATCGCGTGCCGCACCTGGGCGCATTGACGGCGGCCGGATCGACCACGCGCGAAACCGGAGACACCCGCGTCGCGACCGCACCTCATGTGACCGAAGAGCCCGAGCTCACTGCGCGGTAACCGGACCCAGAGCGGTCGCGCGAGAGCGATTGGCGGAAACCGGTCCTCGGCCTGCCTTCACAGCACTTGCTCGACGTGGTATGCGACGCCGCCGTCCACTACGTAGCCCGATCCGATGCAGACGATGTCGTTGAGCCAGAAGTACCGGCTCGAGCCGGTTTCGAACAGCGGAGTCGTCCGGAAGTAGTAGCGCGACGGGTCGACCTGGGATTTCTTGACCGGATCCGCGAGCTCGGCCCGGACCTCGGGTGGTGTGACCCACCGGCCGCCGTAGCTCATGTGCACCAGCTCGTCGTCGTGGGTGCGCAGGGTCAGCCGGACGTCCAGCGCCATCGTGCCGTCCGGCCGGAACAAGGCCCAGTCGCCGCCACCGGCCACCACGTCACCGCGAAGTCTCGGCCCTTCGAACGACCCCCCGGCCGCGCCGAACAGAATTCTGCGACCGAGTGGACCAGCACCGAAATCCAATCGCGGGTTCAGATTCACGACGACATCGAACAAGGGAGTTGTCGAAATCGTGCCGACGGTTCTCACGCGCGTGTCCACGGTCATGGTCGATCTCCAATCTCAGAGTTGCCGGCTGAGGTTTTCGCCGAAGAGTTTGCGCCGCACCGCATCTGTCGAGACACCGGACTGAGCGCACAGGACGGAGAGGTCGAAGCAGAACCGCTCGCCGGCGATGAGGTCGTCGGCGAAGGCGAACTGGATGAACACCGGCACCTGCGCACGTCTGCCGTTGGGTTCGACGCCGAATCGGTTGCCGGTCATGGTCATCCATGCGGTACCCCAGCAGACCAATGTCTCGCCGTCGTCCGCGTGACCGTCCAGCTCGACGTGATAGTCCGGGAACGAGGCGAAGAACCTCGCCAGTACCTTTTCGTTCTCCGCCCGGCCCCGGGCTGTCGTCCCGAATGCCGGTGTCTCCAGCGCCATCTCGGGATGGAGGAGCGTCATGGCCGCGGGCAGGTCCTGCTTGCTCTTCGCAATGGCCAAGGCTTGCGCCAGTTCGAACATGCGCCGACTTTCCATGGTGAGCATCCCTCCGATCGACTAATCTAATAATACGGTCGACCGTATGTATTTGCAACGGCAGGGAGGTCGAGACGCAGATCGTTCCGGGCGCTGTAGCGGCCCTCCGGACCACGCGAAACGGACACCGTGCTCGGAGCCGGGTTGTCAACATTTTTTCGGGCGTGTTTCCTCGTGAAGCTCCACGTCGACCGGACCGCCGAATGCACGTAGCGTCGAATTCGTGAAAGTTCCCGCACACCTACCCACGACCGCGGGCGAGCTGCGCTCGGCCGGATATCTGCCGCGTGGGGTGAAGACCGAGATCCGCGAGAACCTGCTGACGCTCTTGGGTTCCGGCGGGGAGCCGTGGCCGGGCATCGTCGGCTTCGACCGGACCGTCGTGCCGCAGTTGGAACGCGCGTTGCTCGCGGGGCACGATGTCGTGCTGCTGGGGGAGCGCGGTCAGGGCAAGACCCGGCTGCTGCGCACGCTGGTCGGCCTGCTCGACGAGTGGACGCCGGTGATCGCGGGCGCCGAACTGGGCGAGCACCCGCTCGAGCCGATCAGCCCGCAAGGGCGTCGGCTGGCGGCCGAGTTGGGTGACGACCTGCCCGTCGCGTGGCGGCACCGCTCGGAGCGGTATGCGGAGAAGCTCGCTACACCCGACACCTCGGTCGGTGACCTGATCGGTGACGTCGACCCGGTCAAAGTGGCCGAGGGGCGCAGTCTCGGCGATCCGGAGACCATCCATTTCGGGCTCGTGCCGCGCGCCCATCGCGGCATCGTAGCGATCAACGAGCTGCCCGACCTCGCCGAACGCATCCAGGTCGCGCTGCTGAACGTGATGGAGGAACGCGACATCCAGGTCCGCGGCTACACCCTGCGGCTGCCGCTGGACGTGCTGCTCGTCGCGACCGCGAACCCGGAGGACTACACCAATCGCGGCCGGATCATCACGCCGCTGAAGGACCGGTTCGGCGCGGAGATCCGCACCCACTATCCGCTCAGCGTCGAGGCCGAAGTGGCCCTCGTGCGCCAGGAAGCCGAACTGGTGGCCGAGGTGGGGGAGCCGCTGATCGAGGTGCTGGCCAGGTTCGTGCGGCAACTGCGCGAGTCGTCCGCGATCGACCAGCGGTCCGGAGTGTCCGCGCGATTCGCGGTCGCCGCGGCCGAAACGGTGGCCGCCGCGGCGCTGCGCAGGTCCGCGGTGACCGGGGAACGTCCCGCCGTCGCCCGTCCCGTCGACCTGGAATCCGTGCCCGCGGTGTTGCGCGGCAAGCTGGAGTTCGAGTCCGGTGAAGAGGGGCGGGAGCAGGAGCATCTCACGCATCTGCTCCGGCGCTCGTTCGCCGAGACCGCGCGGGCGCTGCTCGGCGGACTGAACCTGCGGCCGCTGGCCGAGGCGGTCGGCGACGGTCACCTGGTCACCACCGGTGAACGGGTGCCGGGCGAAGAAGTCCTGTCCGCGTTGCCCGAGCTACCCGTCCTGCACGAGGTCGCAGGCCGGCTCGGCGTCGACGCGACCGATCCGCCGCCTCGGATCGCCTCGGCTGTGGAGTTCGCTTTGGAAGCCCTTTATCTGGCCCGCCAGATCGCCAAGGACTCCGACGACGGCATGGCGGTGTACGGGCGATGACCGCTCCCAGTGAGGCGTCGTGAGCTCCCCCGATCGCTACTCCTACGGGCCTTATCACGACGGACCGGATCCGCTGGCGCCTCCGCTGGACCTGCGGGAGGCGCTGGACCGGGTCGGGCGCGAGGTGATGGAGGGCAGTTCGCCGCGCAGCGCATTGCAGGAGCTGTTGCGGCGCGGCACCAGCACGATGCCCGGCCTGGAGGAGCTGACCCGCCGAGTGTGGCAGCGCCGCTCGGAGATCTCCCGGCGCCACCGGCTGGACGGCACATTGCAGCAGGTCCGCGAACTGCTGAACGAGGCGCTGGATGCTGAGCGCGGCGCCCTGTTCCCCGATCCGTCCGATGACGCCAGGTTCGCCGAAGCACAGCTGGACGCATTGCCGTCGAGCACGGCCGCCGCGGTCAGCGAACTCGCCGACTACCGCTGGCGATCGGAAACCGGCCGGGAGAACTACCAGAAGATTCGCGACCTGCTCGGCCAGGAACTGCTGGAATCCCGTTTCCAGGGAATGAAGCAGGCCTTGCGGAACACGACGCCCGAGGACGTCGAGCGGGTGAGGCGAATGATGTCCGACCTGAACGATCTGCTCGCGGCCCATGCGCGGGGCGAGAACACCGAGCGGCGGTTCGCCGATTTCATGACCGAGCACGGCGAGTTCTTCCCCGAGAACCCGCGCGACACCGAGGAACTGATCGACGCGCTCGCCGCCCGTGCCGCCGCCGCGCAACGCATGATGAACTCGATGTCCGAGCAGCAGCACGCGGAACTCTCCCAGCTGATCGGCCAGGCGTTCGGCGACCCGCGGATCGCCCAGCAAGTCGCCGCGCTGGACGCCAACCTGCGGGCGCTGCGTCCGGGCGAGGACTGGGTCTCCGGGCGGCCATTCCGCGGCGAGGACCCGTTGGGTCTCGGCGCGGGCGCGCAGGCCCTGCAGGATCTCGCCGAACTCGACGCGCTCGCCGAGCAGCTCGCCCAGTCCTACCCCGGTGCCAGGTTGGAGGACATCGACCTGGACGCCCTGGCCCGTCATCTCGGCGAAGAGGCGAGGGTGGACGCGGGCCGGCTGGCGGAGCTGGAGCGGGAACTACGCGGGCAAGGTCTGTTCGAACGCGCGCAGGACGGCTCACTTCGGTTGACGCCCAAGGCTTTACGGCGACTCGGCGAGGTGGCGCTGCGTGATGTCATCGGACGGTTGCGTTCTCGGCGCGGCGAGCGGGACACGGCCTCGGCTGGTGCGGCGGGCGAGCCGACCGGTGCGGCACGAGCGTGGCGGTTCGGCGATTCCGAGCCGTGGGACGTGCCCAGGACCGTGCGCAACGCCGTGCTGCGCTCGGCGTCGACGGGCAGTCGCCGTGTCACGCTGGATGTTTCCGATGTCGAGGTGATGGAAACCGAACAGCGGTCCAGGGCGGCCGTGGCGCTGTGCGTCGACACGTCCTGGTCGATGGTGCAGGACGGCCGATGGGTTCCGATGAAGCGCACCGCCCTCGCCTTGCACCACTTGATCGGCACCCGGTTTCGTTCCGACGCGCTGAGCGTGATCACGTTCGGCCGGTACGCCACGACGGTCGGCATCGGCGAACTGACGGCGCTGGAAGGGGTGTGGGAGCAAGGCACCAATCTGCACCACGCACTGCTGCTCGCCGCGGGGCACCTGCGCAGGCATCCGGACGCCGTGCCCGTGGTGCTGGTCGTCACCGACGGCGAGCCGACGGCCCATCTGGAGCCGGACGGCGAGGCGTACTTCAACTGGCCGCCCGAGTCGCGCACGCTGGCCGCGACGATGGCCCAGGTCGACGCCTTGGCGAAACTGGGCGCGTCGGTCACGGTGTTCATGCTCGGCGACGACCCGCGATTGGCCGCCTTCGTCGACCTGATGGCCCGCCGCGGCGGCGGCCGCGTCGTAGCGCCCGACCTCGACGGTCTGGGCGCCGCCGTGGTCAGCGACTACTTGCGCGGCAGACGCCGCTGAGGTTTCACACGGGATTCCGGTCAGATGCCGGACGGCATTGCCCGTTCGCTCTACACTCGTCGCGTGTCTGTTCGTCGGTTTGTCGCTGTGTCCCTGTTCGTCTTGTTGACCCCGCTCGGGGCTGCCTGCACGGCGGAAGGGCAAGGCACGAAGACCGACTGCACCGTGAGTGGTTGCACGGTCACGTTCGCTCGTGGTGTGGACGCGAAAGCAAGCATTCTGGGCATCGAGGCGAAACTCATTGCGGTGAACGGCAATCTGGTCACCCTGTCGGTGGCCGGTCAGGAGATCACCGTTCCAGTCGGGGAAACCCAGTCCACGGATGGGCGCACCGTTACGGTGCAGGAAGTCACCAACGACAAGGTCGTGGTCAAACTATCCACCGGCATCACCGGCGGTTGACAGGCTCCGCTTCTTACTCGCGGACCTCGATTCGCCCGCCGACATCGACTCGACGCCAGTCGGCCCGTTCGGATGCGGCGGGGACACCGCGTCTGGATCCTGGCCGGTGTACGGAATCGACTGCGCCCAGCAGCGAACCAGTGGCCGCTCCGGTAGTTGCTGCGCGATGACTACAAGACGTGACGACGCCGTGGGCATGGTCTGCCCCAGAGCGGCGACGTGATGGTGAAGCCACCCGGACCGCTGAGCTCGCGTGCGGTGTCGACCATGAGGGCCGGCCAATTCACGCGTTGGCCGAGTCGGAGCAGTCGATGCGCCGTTCCGCGGATCCCGAGTGCTCGCGTCCGGCGCGGGATAATGAAAACCGAAAGGTATTGAATACCAAGAGGTATTGAATACCGGAAGGTATTTCTCCGCTCTGCCAGCGGAAACGATTTTTACCGGAAATTTCTCCCGTATTTACTGTGCAGCACCCGGCTGTCGTGTGTAGCGTCTGGAACCCGTAAACACCCGCACATGACAAGTGGTGGCGCGTGATCGGTATTGATGGCTGTCTGAAACGCATCATGGACATTCCAGGTGCGCGCAGTGTGACGTTGGTGGACGGCGCGAGCGGCCTGGCGATCGCCGCGGCCGGGGTGCACGAGCTGGTCGACCAGCACGAGGACGCCGCGGCCACCACCGACGTGGTGCGCGCGGTGCTCGGCTGCCCGGCGCTGTCCACCGGACACGACGGCGACGACGTCACCGAAATCATCGTCTGCGGGACGAGTGGTTATCACTTGCTGAATCTGGTGAACGGCGACTTCGACGGACGGCTTTTCGTGCACGTGTTGTTCGACGAGGACACCGGCAATCTGGCGATGGCGCGATTCCAGCTCCGGGGAATTCTCGCCGAATTGGCTGAGGACGGTCATGGGTGTTGAGCTCGCGGTCGAATTGCGGCGACTGGAAAGCGAAGGAAGCACCGGCGTGTTGCGCGCCGGCGACGGCGCGTTTCATCTCGCTGACGGCGCGATCGTGTCCGCCGACTGCGGCCGCACGACCGGGCTGGACCGGCTCGTGATCGAGGCGGGCGTGGCGACCGCCGAGGACTGGCAACGCGCCGGAGCCGGAGATCCAGGCCGCGTGCTGGGGCGGCCGCGGCTGGAAACTCTGGCTTTGCTGTCGGTGTTCGATGCCGCCTACTTTTTACTGGCCTCGCCCGCCGTCCCGGAATTCCGGCCCGCGCCGCCGCACTGGCTCGCCCCCGTCTGTCACATCACGCCGCACGCGCTCGTTCACGAGTGCGCCCGGCGCGGCGATCCGGAGTGGGGGCCATGGCCGGCGGAACTGGTCGACCGTGCCCCCGTCGTCCCCGTGCGCCGTGTGCGCCGACGGCGTGTGGTGCTGACCGGGGGCCAAGCCGAGGTACTGGCCGCCGCCGATGCGCAGCGCAGTATCGCGGGAATCAGCCGCGAACTCGGTCGCACCACCTATGGCTGTCTGATGGCGGTGCGGGATCTGACCGCCGCGGGGCTGATCGAGCGGCCTATCGCGACGCCCCCTCCCGCCGAACCGCTCAGGCCTGCGGAGCCGGAAGCGGTAATTCCGGTCGCGGCCGGGGCGCCCGGTCGGCTTCCTCGACGCCGAGTCCGGCGGCCGGGAGCATCGGTTCCCGTCCCGGACCGCTCGGAGCCGCCGGACCGCGACCTACTCGTCCGCCTGCGGGCGGCTTTGGAGGAGCTCGCGTGACCGCGCGGAAGAAGAGGCTCGGCGAACTGATGGGAAGGTTGAGCAAGGTGGGGATGTCCGGACCCGAACCGAACGCGGCGGTGCTGACCGAACTGAAGGCACTGCGCGATCGCGTCCCTCGGCTGACCGGCGCGCTGGTGGCGTCCAACGACGGGCTGCTCGTCGCGCACGATCTACCCACACACATCGAACCCAACGGGATGGCCGCGATGGCCGCCTCACAGCTGGCACTGTCGCACCGTCTGGCGAGCACCGCGCACGGCGGCGGCTTCAGTGAGGTCGTGGTGCACGGCACCGGCGGGCACGTGGTCATCTACGCGGCGGGCTGGACCTCGCTGACCGTGCTGGCGAGCCCCGAAGTGAACATCGGCCGGCTGCACCTGGAATCGCGTCCGGTAGCGCGCGCGATCGCCGACCTCCTGACGCCGGTGGCGAACGACTCCGGAAAAGAACAGGCAACGAAAACCCACTGAAAGGAACGGATATGTCCAATATGGATCTCGCCCTCAAAGACATGATGGTGATCGATGGCGCGATCGGCGCCGCCGTCGTCGACTACAACAGCGGCATGGCCCTCGGCATGCTCGGTAGTTCGAAGTCCCTCGATCTGCAGGTCGCAGGCGCGGGCAACACCGAGGTGGTACGCGCCAAGCTGCGCACCATGGACCAGCTCGGCCTCAAGGATGACATCGAGGACATCCTCATCACGCTGTCCGGCCAGTACCACATCATCCGGCCGATGACCGGCCGCAAGTCCAAGGGCCTGTTCCTCTACCTCGCCCTGGACCGGGGCCGGGCGAATTTGGCGCTGGCCAGGCACCGCCTGAAGGGCATCGAGGAGGATTTGGAAGTGTGAGCCCGAAGCTTCGGGCGCCTATTCCGCCGCGTGACCGTGCACCGACCGGTCGTCACCCCACCCTAGTGGGCGCGGCCAGGGGGTTGTGCTCTTTCTGCTCGACCGACTGGTTGAATCGCGCGACGAGCCTGCTGAATTGGTCCACGTCGGAGTCGGGCCAGCCGGCGACGACCGTCTCGATGCCCTGACGGCTCTGCGTGCGGTCGGCGGCCAGTAATTCCAATCCTTTCGCGCACGCGCGGATCTTGCCTCACTATGTCACTCCTCATCGCAATGGCGGCGGCCCGGCATTCGCGGCGCGCTCAGGTGGCCGGCGCGTCGGCGATCGCATCGGCATACCGCCGAGCGAGGGTGCGCAGGTGCGCGACGAGTTCTGGTGGGCCGTCCACGCGGAAGTCCATCATCAGCATGGAAAGGTAGATGGCGATGGTCTCCAACGCGTCCGCGCCGGTGTAGAGCACGCAGGTGTGGGCGTCCACGGGTTCGACCACGCCGACCGCGGGATTGATGCGGGCGATCACGACGTCGGCGGGGGCGAGCACGGTGACCCGGGCATGGACCTTCCAGCCGGTCGTGGCGATGTGGCGCATGACGAAGGCGACCAGATCGTCGTCGGGAAGCGAGCGCGCGGCGAAGCGCCGGGAGTTCGCCTCGGCTCGTGTGATCCGGGCGACGGGAATCGCACGCCAGGAATGGTTTTCCAAGCCGTAGGCGACCAGATACCAGCGTCGCTGCCAGTTGATCAGCCGGTACGGTTCGATCTCCACGGTGGATTCGGCGGTCTCCTCGATGCGAACCGTCGCGCCGTCGCGGATGGCGCCCGCCAGGGTGGTGAGCACGGCGGCGGGAACCGGGGCGTCCGGTTCTCGCGACCCGGTCGTCGCCGGGCCGATCGCGGTGGCATCGCGCAGCGCGGACACCTTGCGCTGCAAGCGTTTCGGCAGGATCTGGTCCAGCTTGCCCAGCGCCCTCGTGACGTGCTCGGTGATATCCGCGATGCCGGTGGAGCCGTCTTCGGCGAGCCCGACCGCGACCGCGACGGCCACCGCCTCGTCGTCGTCCAGCAGCAGGGGCGGCATGGTGGTGCCGCGACCGAGCCGATAGCCGCCGATCGCGCCGCGTTCCGCGTGCACCGGATAGCCCAGCTCGCGCAGCCGTTGAATGTCGTTGCGCAGGGTGCGGTCGGTAATGCCCAGGCGCTCGGCCAGCTCGCGGCCGGTGTGCGCGCGTCCTTGGAGGAGTGCCAGCAACCGCAGCAATCGCGGAGTGGTCGAGGCCACTTCTTCCTCCTCGGCTATTAGGAACAAAACTAGCCTAATGGCCGCATAGGCTGATGTCAGCAACGAAAACGACCGAGAGGCTCTGACATGAACGCCACCACCGCCGCCACCCTGCTTTCTGTATGGCGGGACGTGCTCGCCGACGCCTACCGCGCGCTGGAGACAGTCGTCGCCGGTGTCCGTACCGACCAGTGGCAGCTGCCCACCCCCTGCTCGGAATGGAATGTGACGCAGGTGGTTCAGCACGCCGCTGGCGATCAGCTGGCGTATGCCGAGTTCCTCGGTATCGGCAATGGTCCGGCCGACAACCCGTTCGCGCCCTCCGGCACGATCGACGGTTCTCCGTCGGACCTGGTGCGGGAGGCGATCGAGCAGACGTCCGCCGCGTGGGCCACTGTCGACGACGCCACCGAGACCGTGCCGACGCCGCTGCCGCACGGCGCGCTCGCCACTCCGGTCGCGGCGGTCATGTGCGCGCTGGACGCGGCGGTGCATGCCTGGGATATCGCGATCGCCACCGGTCAGCCGTCGCCGTTGACCGACGAGCTGGCCACCCACCTGCTCACCGCCGCCCGCGCCATCCACCCGGCGCCCGGCAGTGGCGAGGCGGCCGAAATCGTGGAACCGCTGCGCCAGTGGGGCGCCTACGCCGCCATCGTGGATGGTCGAGCGGACGACACCGCCGTCGCCGAACTGCTGCGCTACCTCGGCCGCGATCCGCGTGCTTGATTCACTGTGCGCGGTGGGACCAGCCGGGCCGCTTCGGCACATCCGCGCCGAGCGGACCCGGCGGGAGCAACGCCGCAAAGTCGCGGACCGGTTCGATGAAAGAGCTTCCGCCGTTACCCGGCCGCGCGGAGAGCGGAACGCAGGATGTCCTCCTCGGCCTTGCCTCGAGCTGAGAGATCCCTTGTCGGCAGGCGGTCAGGCTGAGCTACCGGCGGGGCGCACCTCAGCGGGCGGTGACGAACCCCTGGGCGACCATCCAGTCCCGCGCCACCTCGGCCGGTTCGCGTCCGTCCACGTCGACCTGGCGGTTGAGTTCGGTGATGGCATCGTTGGTGAGGCGCTGCGAGATCGGCGTCATGATCGCGGCGACCTGCGGATGCTCGCCTGCGAAATCCTCGCGCATCACCAGCGCCGCGTTGTATTTCGGGAAGAAGCCGCGATCATCCTGCAGCAGAACCAGATTCAAGGCCGGAATACGGCCGTCGGTGGCGGCGACGGAGCCGAAGCGGCACTGCTTGCCGTCCGCGGTGGCCTGGTAGACCACGGGGTCCTGGACGATCTGTTTGCGCACCTTGCCTGCGTCGATCTCATATTTCCGGGTCAGGCCCGGGAATCCGTCCTGGCGGACGTTGAATTCGGTGCCGACGCAGATCGCCGCCGCGGCCGGGTCGGCGTCGACCAGTCGGGCGTAGTCCGACAGCGTGCGCACCCCCGTCTCCCGTGCGGTCTGTGCGCTCATGACCAGCGCATAGGTGTTGTTCATCGGCGCCATCGCCGTCCACACCATGCCGTGCTCGGCAAGATCGGCGTCGCGGACCGCTTCGAACTGGCCGATCTCGTCGGGCACCGGTATCTCGTTGCCCAGGTAGTTGATCCAACCGGTGCCGGTGTAGTCATAGGCGATGTCGATCTGACCGTGCAGTTGGGCATCGCGCACGCTGTTGGAGCCCTGGATGTTGGTCAAGTCGCGTACATCGGCGCCCGCTGCCGACAGGGCGAATTCGATGAGATATCCGAGGATGTTCTGCTCGGTGAAATCCTTGGAGCCAACGGTGACGCGCACACCCGCCAGCTCGGGCACCGGGCGGATGCTCCCCGGACCCACTCGCAGCGGCACCGCGCTGCCTGATTGCAGCCCGCACGCGGCCAGCAGTGCCAGCCCCAGCAGGAGCGCGAACGGTCGCCACACCCGCGTCATTTCAGTCCCCTCGGCCCGAGGAACTCTTCGGCGAGCGCGCCGATCCAGTCCACCAGCAGTGCCAGCGATACGGCGAGCACCGCGCCGACCACCAACGTGACGTTGTCGCGCAGTTTGTAGCCGGTGTCGATCAGAATGCCCAGCCCGCCCGCGCTCACCAGGAACGACAGCGTCGCGGTGCCGACGGCGAGCACCAGCGAGGTGCGCAACCCCGCCAGGATGTAGGGCACGGCAAGCGGGAATTCGATGCGGCGCAATACCGTCGCCGCCGACATCCCTTGTCCGCGTCCGGCGTCGATGAGCATCCGGTCCACCTGCTGGTAGCCCAGGATGGTGTTGCGCAGTACCGGAAGCAGCGAATAGAACGCGATCGGAGCCACACCGATCCAGAAGCCGGTGGTGCGAGTGGCGAGATAGAACAGCACGATCAGCCCGATCGCGGGCGCGGCCGCTCCGATATTCGCGATGCCGACGAAAAGCGGTGCCAGGCGGCCGAATCCGGGCCTGGTGAGCAGCGTGCCGAGCGGAACCGCCACCGCCACGACGATGAGCACCACCGTCGCGGTGATGAGTACGTGCTGCCTGGTGACGGTCGCGATGTTGTCCGCGTTGAGACTGGCCTGCTGCGTGACGGTGAGGTCGCGAGCGAACGCCCACACCAGCACGCACGCGGTGAGCGCGAGAACGACCACCGGCTGCACGAACAGCCGGATGCGCTCGGCCCTGCGCTGCGTGGTGGGTGTGGTGGTGGTCATGGTGCGTCATCCGTCGACGAGGCACGGTCGCCGCCGTGTTCCGCGCGCAGCGCCGCGAGGTGTGCGACGAGGGTGTCGATCGTGATCAGCCCGACGTACTCGCCGTGCGTTCCGGTGACCACCGCGGTCGCGCTCTGATGCGCCAGCAGGGCTTCGAGGGCGTCCTGCAAGGTCGACTTCAGCGACAACGTCTCCTGCAGCGGTGAACCGACCCCGTGCAGTGAGTCGGCGTGCGCCAGCTGCTCGGCCGAGACCCAGCGCAGCGGCCGGCGCTGGCGGTCGAGTACCAGCGCCCACGGCCAGTCCCGGCCCACGAGCGCACCGCGCAGCTCGTCGACCGGGTCCTGGTCGGTCGCGGTGGGGCAGTCGCCGAGTGCGACGTCCCTGACTCTGGTCAGGGTGAGCTGCTTGAGCGAGGCATCCGCGCCGACGAAACCGGCGACCGTCTCGTCGGCGGGGTCGGCCAGGACCGCGGCGGGCGTGTCGTATTGCAGAATCCGGGAGCCGTTCCCCAGCACAGCGATTCGATCACCGAGTTTGACCGCCTCGGTGAAATCGTGGGTCACGAAGACGATCGTCTTGCCGAGTTCGCCTTGCAGGCGAAGCAACTCGTCCTGCAACAACCCCCGGGTGATCGGGTCGACCGCGCCGAACGGCTCGTCCATCAACAGCACGGGCGGATCGGCCGCCAACGCCCGCGCTACCCCGACACGCTGCTGCTGGCCGCCGGAGAGCTGACGCGGATAGCGGTCACGGAAAATGTCCGGGTCCAGGCCGACCAGCTCGAGCATCTCGTCGACCCGCGCCGCGATCCGCCGCCGGTCCCAGCCGATCAGGCCCGGCACGGTGGCGACATTCTTCGCCACGGTCAGATGCGGGAACAGGCCCGCCTGCTGAATCGAGTAGCCGATGCCGCGCCGGAGTTTGTCGGGATGGATGGTGGCCGCGTCGCGTCCGCCGATCGTGATGGTGCCCGAGGTGGGCTCGATCAGCCGGTTGATCATCCGCATGGTGGTGGTCTTGCCGCAGCCGGACGGCCCGACCAGGACGACGATCTCACCGGCGGGGATGGTCAGCGAGACCTGGTCCACCGCCGGATCGCGTTGTCCCGGATAGCGTTTGGTCACCGAATCGAGCACGATCTCGACGCCGGAGACGGCTGCTTCGGTGGCGCCGCCGCGGGTTTCGGTGTCCGTCACGCCATTCCCCTCGAGGTGGTGAGCCGCCCGACGAGGACGTAGATCCCGTCGAGCACGAGTGCGAGCACGACGATGAGTATCGTGCCGACCAGAGCCTGCGGCACCGCGTTCGGGCTGCCGAGGCGCGCGAGTCCGGAGAAGATCAGGTTGCCCAGGCCGGGGCCCTTGGCGTAGGCCGCGATGGCGAGGATTCCCATGATCAGCTGTGTGCTCACCCGCATACCGGCCAGGATCGCGGGCCAGGCGAGCGGTAGTTCGATGCGGGCGAGCACGCGGAGCCGATTCATCCCCACGCCGCGTGCCGCGTCGGTGACGGCTGGGTCCACCGAAGCCAGTCCGATGATGGTGTTGCGCAGGATCGGCAGCAGCGCGTACACCACCAGCGCGGTGATGGTCGGTGCGACGCCCAGACCGAGGACCGGGATGAGCAGGCCGAGCAGCGCGAACGACGGAACCGTGAGCACCGCGCTGGCCAGCGCGGTGGCGATCGAAGATCCGAAGCGGCTGCGGTACACCAGAATTCCGAGCAGCACCGACACCCCTGTGGCCAGCAGCACCGATTGCACCACGGCCGAGACGTGCAGATAGGAGTCGACGAGCAACTGGTGCCGCCGGTGCACGACGAATGTCCACAGCGTGTCCAGGGCCGTACCTCCCCATCGGCTGGTCTCTTCGGAGACTATCGCGATTTCCGCGGTGCCGGAAGCGATTCCGGCTCGTACGGGTTGCCCGTCCGCACGATAGTCGAAACCAAGCGTATGGTGCCGGGAACCGTTCGGGGCTTTCGCGCGTCGAACTCGACAAGACGAGAATCGATGCCACAGAACCTGGGGGAGCGATGACACAGCAGCTGAGAGCGCGGCACGGCTCCTGGCCGGCGCTCGCCTTGGTATTGCTCGCCCTCGCCGGCGCCGGAGTTGCCGGGAGCATCTGGTGGCAGCAGCGGTCGGACAGCGAAGGTGTCGTGGGCGAGCGCCTCACCGAATTCCCCTCGCTCGATCGTTCGACGCTCGATCCGACCCAGGCCGGAATCGTCGCGGTCGCCGAGCGCGAGTTCGGCGATCCGGGTCCGGGCACGAAGTACGCGGAGGGCGTGGACGAGGCGTGGTGCGCCGATTTCGTCAGCTGGGTCCTGCGCGAGGCGGGTGCGCCGCTGGCCAACCCGCACTCGGGCTCGTGGCGGATTCCCGGCGTGTACACGCTGCAGGAGTACTACGAAAGCGCGGGACGGTTCGTCCCGATCGGGTCGGACTACCAACCGCGCACCGGTGACGTGCTGCTCTACCGGGAGTCCAGTCCGTTCGGGCAGCACACCAACATCGTCCTGCGAGCCGACGCGGGCGAGGTGACGACGATCGGCGGCAACGAATTCGGCCAGGTGCGCGTCCATCGATTCACCCTGGCCGACGTTCCCGGCGTGGTCGGATTCGGGCGATTGTGACCGGTCACTGCTGTTGCGCGGAAATACACCCGATGTGCGGGTGAAACGGCGCGCCGGATAGTCCTACGATGGTGTTGGCGGCGCCCGGCAGCGCCGTCGCCGATCCCCGCCCTGCTTCCCCCTCATCGGCAGGACGGGGATCTCGGGTGGGGTATCACGTACCGTGTCGGTTGTCCATCGAGAGGTGAGGGTTTCGGAACTACTGATGCAGCCGACCGACGAACCGCGTAGTGAGCCGGCCTGGATCGACTATGCCGAATTCGGCCAGCGTTTCGTCGCGCACGCCGTGACCGCCGCCCGGATCGAATCCGCCATCTCCAGCATGGCGGGCCGTGGGCTGACCATCGGCCCGGTGTCGATCGGCCCGGCCGGGCTCGCCGGTTTCGTCGCCGAGGGCAAGGTCGGCACGCCGCGCGTCCTGCGCCGCGGCCCCCGGGTGACGTTCGAGGTCACCGTTCCGGTGTCGTTGACGCTGAAAGTGCTGCTCGGCGGCCGGAAACTGCGGCTGGAGGCCCGGGTGGAGATCGATCTGACGCTGCACGCCCGCACCGCCGAACCCGTGCTCATCGTCATCGACATCCCGCCGATCACCCAGCGTGACATCAGCTTCGTCCTGCGCGCCCAAGCGGTGGAGTCGGCCTGGGAGTGGCTGCTCGACCCGATCGCCGGGGTGGTGCAGCGTGAGGTCGCCTCCCGGGTGAACGCCATGCTGGCCGACCGGCAGACCCGCCGCAATCTGGTATTCGACATCGAGGCGATGGTCGGCGGCACTCGGTCGGCGCATCGGGGCTCCGCCGGATTCGACTGGATCGGCTACGACGAGTTCGGCCATCGGTTCTTCGCCCACATCGTGACCCGCCAGCGGGTGTTCGACGTGGTCGAGCGATTGGCAGGCAGGCCGATCGAGGTCGGTCCGCTGCAGACCGGCCCGCGGGGCGCCGCGACGGTGACGGTCCGCGGAGCGGTCCGGATCCCGCGGCTGGTGGACCGGCCGGACGAGCTGGTCGCGTTCGACCTGACCCTGCCGGTGAGTCTGGAGATCACCGTGGATGTCTTGAAAGCCAATCGCTATCGTGCCGATGTGGAAGTGCCTCTTGTGCTCACCGCTCGGGCGGCCGACCTGTTGCAGGTGGTGATCGACGTTCCGCCGCCGGACCCGGCCGACGTTCGCATGGAGTTCGCCGCGCACGGCGCTCGCGCGGCCACGCTCGGTGCGCTCGCGGGGATCAAGAAGCAGGTCGTGGCGCAGGTCGTCGCGGTGGTCGGCAAGGAACTGGCCGACCCGTCGATGCGAACCATCGACGTTGCCGCGCGCATCGACGGCATCGCCTGATCGGCCTGCCGATACCGCACGAATCGGGCGTGTGACCAATGTGAAATATGTGTCTCCTGGGTCTAGCGGTTCCCTTGTGAATATGGTGAAATGAGTACACGTTCGAGGCTCCCGGCGCGCGATGGTTAGGGGAAGGTGCGCCGGGCACGCTGCCATCCATGTCGGGTCGCGCGAAGGAGTCCACGATGCGTTCTCATTCGGTATCCCGGCGGGATCTATTCGTCTACGCGGCCGCGGCGGCCGCCGTCGGTGTGGCCGCCGGGACGGCTCCGGCCTCAGCCGGACCCCCGCTCGGAACCCTGATCGATTACGCGGGCGGCGTACCCTCGGCCGCGGCGATCAAGGAGGCGGGGCACCTCGGCGTCATTCGCTATGTCTCCGATCGCAGGCCCGGCGCCGAGTGGATGGCGGGCAAGCCGCTGCGCGTCACCGAAGTCGAGCGGCTGAAAGAGGCGGATCTGCGGATCGTGTCGTGCTATCAATTCGGCAAAGGGCCGACCGCGGACTGGCGTGGCGGGCTGGAGGCGGGCAAGCGGCACGCCGAGCGCGGACTCGCCCTGCATCGCGCCGCCGGCGGCCCGGACCACGTGCCGATCTACGCGTCCATCGATGACAACCCCTCGGCGGCCGACTTCGCCACCATGATCGCGCCGTACTTGCTGGGTTGGCAGGCCGTGCTCGGCAAGGAGAGGACCGGCGTCTACGCGAACGCCCCGACCATCGAGCTGGCTACCGCCGCGGGACTGTGTTCTTGGTACTGGCAGCACGATTGGGGCACGCCGGACGGCTTCGTGCACCCTGCCGCCCACCTGCACCAGTTCGAGATCGACAAACGGTCCATCGACGGGGTGGGCATCGATCTGAACAATGTGCTCGCTCCGGAGTACGGGCAATGGTGATCGTGTACCGCTGAGCCCGGTCGGTAGCCCCGCTTGGCTTCATGGTGCCCGCGGGCGGCCCGGCGGCCGGCTAGGTCTGGCAGTGGCTCATGGGCGCGACTCGTAAGTCGGGCTCGTCGTCCGGGACGACGCGCAGCATCGGGCGGCTGTCCGGCGCCTCGTGGTCGCCGAGCCAGGAGAACAGCGACCACCGGGACAGACCGGAGAACGCCGAACCGAGGCTGGCGAAGGAGAACGACGAGATCGCCGAGCCGAACGATCCCACGGACCCGATCGAGAGCACCGAGCCGACGCTGCCGATGGACAGGATCGAATAGGCCGAGCCGATGGACAGGATCGAACCTTCGGAGCGGATCGACAGGATCGAGCGGTGCGAGCGGCTGCTCCGGATCGAATGACCCGGGTGTGTCGAACGATCGATGGTCGCCATAGTTAGCGGTCTACCACAGTCCGGGCGGGGACATACGTCATCGCGCCAGATCCTTCCGGGATCTCGGCGACCGTGGGTATGCGTGAGGGCGGCGACTCCGGTGGAGCCGCCGCCCTCGGACGCGAACTCAGGCGACGGTGAAGAACCCGAGCGTCGGCAGGAAGGAGCAGGTCCGCGGCTCGGCGTCACCCGCCTGGGTGGTCAGCGAACCGCCGACCACGGCGACGATACGACCGGAACCGGTGTTGGCGATGGCCGACAGTGTGGCGGGGCCCTCCGGGTTGATCTTGGCCTCGTCGGTCAGCGGCAGGACGCCGGACTGACGGGTGTCCAGGTTCAGCCACTGCACCGTCATGGGCGGGTTCTGCACCGGCGTCGGCGACTTGGTGCCGAGCGCGGTGAACACGAATCCGGTCTGACCGGCCTGCGGGCCGGGCGGCGGCAGGGTGGCCGGGCCGGGCACGGCCAGCGCGGTGCCGACGGAGTCGGCGGTCGGGCTGATGCAGCCCTTGCCGATGGTCGGGTACAGGAACTGCGCGATCACCGGGCCGTCCTGCGGGACCTCGGGGCCACCGCCGCCGCTGCCGTCCAGGAAGGTGATGATGCGCTCCAGCGTCGACTTGATCTGCGGCGGCAGATTCAACGTGGCGAGCAGCCTGCGCGCCTGGTCCAGAATCGCCGACTGGGGGCCCGCGATACCCGCCGGGCTCGCGATGTCCGCCGGCCCGGCGATGGCCCCGACGATGGCCGGGGCGAGCGCGGCCAGCGCGTCCACCGGTACGCCCTCGGGGACCATCGGAACGCTCTGCGTCGTCGCCGCGGGTGCGGGGGCAGCGGTTGCTGTCATCGGCGCGGCAAGCGTGGCGCTCGCCGCGATGGCGAGTGCGGACAATGCGATCCGCGATCCTCGGGTGCGAAGCACTGGTCTGGCCGTCCTTATCTCGGGTACAACTCGGTCCGATTGCTAAAAGCCATCGTTTCGGGGGTCACTCTAGGGACATTGCGGCTATGTGTACAGCCACAGGGTCCGAATGGCGCTGTGGACGATCAGTGTTAGCAGACTGTAGTACGCCACTGGTGTTACTGGTGTGAAATTTGATGTAAATGTTACCGGTGGTTCGAGGGTGGCACCGGGCGGATTCTCGCTGCGGCTAATCTAATCCGTGCCGTCCGCGCTGTCGCCGGAACACTCCGGAGTCCGGGCGTGCCGAACCGACACACCGCACTCGAGCCGAAAGCAGCGATTTGAATCGTCACCTCCGATGGGCTGTGTCGGTGCTCGGTCTGTCCGTGCTGGCCCGGTTGCTCTGGATGTTGCTGTCGCCGAACGGGATGAACCTCGTCGATCTGCACGTCTACGTCGGCGGATCGGCCGCGCTGCTGACCGATCAGCTCTACGACTTCACCTACGCGGAGAAGACGCCGGACTTCCCGCTGCCGTTCACCTATCCGCCGTTCGCGGCACTGGTGTTCTTCCCGCTGCACTACCTGCCGTTCACCCTCGTCGCGGTGGCCTGGCTGCTTGCGATCGCGGCCGCGTTGTACGCGGTGGTGCACATCGGTTTCGAGCTCATGTTCGGTGCGGAGACGCTGCGCGAGCCGCGGTGGCGGGTGGCGACGGTGGGCTGGACCGCGCTGGGGCTGTGGCTGGAACCGGTGCGCACCACGATGGACTACGGCCAGGTCAACGTGTTCCTGGTGCTCGGCGCGATGCTCGCGGTGCGCAGTTCGCGATGGTGGGTCTCCGGCGGGCTGGTCGGCATCGTCGCGGGCATCAAGCTGACGCCCGCGATCACCGGTCTGTATTTCGCGGCGCGGCGCCGGTGGGCGACCGTCGCCTGGTCGGCGCTCGTCTTCGGCGCGACGGTGGGCGTGAGCTTCTTGATCGCGCCGATCGAGGCGCGGCAGTACTTCGGCACCTTGCTCGGTGACGCCGATCGGATCGGGCCGGTGGGCTCGGTGTGGAACCAGTCGCTGCGCGGCGCGCTGAGCCGAATCCTCGGTCACGACGTAGAATCCGGGCACTGGTGGATCGCGGCCGTGCTGCTGGTCGCGGTGCTGGGATTCCTGGCCTGGCGCGCTTTGGAGCCGGACGACCGGCTCGGCACGTTGATCGTGGTGCAGCTGTTCGGGCTGATGATCTCGCCCATCTCGTGGTCGCATCACTGGGTGTGGCTACTGCCGACGGTGCTGTGGCTGGTCTACGGGCCGCTGCGTGCGGTGGCCGGGGCGCGCGTCATCGCGGGCTTCTGGGTGGCGACGATGCTCGTCGGCGTGCCGTGGGTGCTGTCCTTCTTCCAGGATTCGATCTGGACCATCTCACGTCCGGGTGTGCTGGCCTGGCTCGGCGCCGTCGACGTGCTCGGCGTCGTGGTGTTCTACCTCTGGGTGATCCGCTCCGGGCGCCACCGCGTGCGATCAGGGCCAGCGGAGCAAGCGCGCGTAACCGTGGAAGATACCGCGCGCGGCGCATAGCGACCGCCGCGCGTGAAAAGCGCCGCAGATTCACCCAGCCCGCGTTACGAGACGATCGATCTCGTGCGCCAGCGCGACGTCCAGCGCGGTGAGCCCGCCCGCGGAGTGGGTGGACAGTGTGAAGGTGACATTGCGCCACCGGATGTCGATGTCCGGATGATGGTTGGCGGTCTCGGCGACCTCGGCGACTTCGCGCACGAGTTCGATGCCCGCGGGAAACGTGGGCGCTTTGACGGTGCGGACCAGGCTGTCCCCTGATCGCGCCCACTCGGGCAACTCGGTGAGTGCCTCGGCGATTTCGATATCGGAGAGCAGTGTCTGCTGTGCCATAGCTCCTTACTCCTCGTATCGGGCCGCACAGAAACGGTTGCGGCGCTGGGCTCAGGCTGCGCGCGCCTGCTTGAGTGCCTTCTTCAGATCCTTGCCGCTGATCCCGGCGGCTTCGCACTTCTTCATCCGCATGATGACAACGGGGCACTTCAAGCAGCGCGTCTTCTTCCGACAGCACTTCTTCTTCGGTTTCAGACTGGAAACCTTCTTCGCTTTGACCTTGCCCACGGCGGTTAGCATACCCTTAGTACAAAGCCTGAAACGTTGGGGGAACCGGACTGCCGGTAGGGTGTACCTGGCCGCGATGCCCGGTGAGTCTCGATTCTCCACCTGTTTGCAGGGGTCGGCCGAGCACCAACACCTAACAGCAGGAGGATTCAGGCGTGTCGTCTGCACGCGATTTTCGCAACGTCGCCATCGTGGCCCACGTCGACCACGGCAAGACGACGCTGGTCGACGCCATGCTGCGCCAGTCCGGCGCCTTCGCCGAGCGGGCCGAACCCGTCGATCGGGTGATGGACTCCGGCGACCTGGAGCGCGAGAAGGGCATCACCATTCTCGCCAAGAACACGGCGGTGCACCGCCACCATCCGGATGGTTCGGTCACCGTGATCAACGTGATCGACACCCCCGGGCACGCCGACTTCGGCGGTGAGGTGGAGCGCGGCCTGTCCATGGTGGACGGTGTGGTGCTGCTGGTCGACGCGTCCGAGGGACCGCTGCCGCAGACTCGCTTCGTGCTGCGCAAGGCACTTGCCGCGTCGTTGCCGGTGATCCTGGTCGTGAACAAGACCGACCGTCCCGACGCCCGCATCGAGGAGGTCGTCGAGGAGAGCCACGACCTGCTGCTCGATCTGGCCTCCGATCTGGACGACGCCGCCGCCGAGGCCGCCGAGCTCGCGCTCGACCTGCCGGTGCTGTACGCCTCGGGCCGGGAAGGCAAGGCGTCCAAGGAGCGTCCGGAGAACGGGCACGCGCCGGACGCGGAGAACCTGGACGCGCTGTTCGACGTGCTGATGGAGTGCATTCCCGCCCCCAAGGGCGATCCGACCGCACCGTTGCAGGCGCATGTCACCAACCTGGACGCTTCGGCGTTCCTCGGCCGCCTCGCGCTGGTCCGGGTCCACAACGGCGAGCTGCGCAAGGGGCAGAACGTCGCGTGGATGCACGCCGACGGCGTCAAGCAGGTGAAGATCACCGAGCTGTTGCAGACGGTCGGCGTGGAGCGCCAGCCCGGCGAGGTCGCGGTGGCCGGCGACATCGTCGCCATCGCGGGCATTCCGGACATCATGATCGGTGACACCCTCGCCGACCTCGACGAGCCGGTCGCGCTGCCGCGCATCACCGTCGACGAGCCCGCCATCTCGGTCACCATCGGCACCAACACCTCGCCGCTGGTGGGCCGGGTGCAGGGACACAAGCTGACCGCCCGCATGGTGAAGTCGCGGCTGGACCAGGAGCTGGTCGGCAACGTGTCGCTGCGCGTGCTGGACATCGGCCGCCCGGATGCCTGGGAGGTGCAGGGCCGCGGCGAGCTGGCGCTGGCCATCCTGGTGGAGACCATGCGCCGCGAGGGCTTCGAGCTGACCGTCGGCAAGCCGCAGGTGGTCACCAAGCAGGTCGACGGCAAGGTGCACGAGCCCTACGAAGAGCTGACCATCGACTGCCCCGAGGAGTACCTCGGCGCGATCACCCAGTTGCTCGCCGCGCGCAAGGGCAAGATGGTGCAGATGAACAACCACGCCGCCGGCTGGGTGCGAATGGAGTTCATCGTCCCCTCGCGTGGCCTGATCGGATTCCGCACCGACTTCCTCACCGAGACCCGCGGCACCGGCATCGCGAACGCGGTGTCGCACGGCTACGCGCCGTGGGCAGGGGAGATCCGGGCCCGGCACACCGGCTCGCTGGTGTCCGACCGGTCGGGCACCGTGACGCCGTTCGCCATGATCCAGCTGGCCGACCGCGGCCAGTTCTTCGTCGAGCCCGGCGCGGACACCTACGAGGGCCATGTCGTCGGGATCAACCCGCGGGCGGAGGATCTCGACATCAACGTCACCCGCGAGAAGAAGCTGACCAATATGCGAAGCTCCACCGCCGACGTGATCGAGACCCTGGCCAAGCCATTGCAGCTGGATTTGGAAGGCGCGATGGAGTTCTGCGCCGCCGACGAGTGCGTGGAGGTCACGCCGGAGGTGGTCCGGGTGCGCAAGGTGATCCTCGGGCAGAACGAGCGTGCGCGGGAGCTGTCCCGGCGCAAGGCGCGGGACCGCGCGGCGCTGTAATCAATTGCCGTGGAAGCGAATCCGGCGTCGCGGGTGGCGCCGGATTCGCGGCCGGGCGGGTGCTGGAGTCGCTGCGGCGGACCGGTGACGTCCTGGTGGTCGGTCGCGGCGAGCGAGAAGTACCAGCGAATCGTCGCGCGGTAGCTCTGGGCGCCAATTCATCGTGACTTTCCGAGGAATTTACTGCCGAGGACGATTCCGCGACGGTCTGATTGCTTCGTTTCAGGTTTGTGCACGTTGGGTAATCCCTGTGGTCGGGGATTCGGGAACGCTGGTATCCAGGTAATTCTCCGCGACCATTCGCTTGCTTCCCGGTCTCGCACCGTGTCGGTCTCGCACCGTTTCGTGGAACTCCGAGCTTGTCCGAATAATTGGTTTCGACCGTGCGGCCGCTTTCTTGGTTGTGCGGCACGGTTGGAATCTGCCGCTGAATCAGTTTCGTCCTCTCACGCTGTGCCCGTCGGGTTTGTGCGCCGTATATAGGCCACCGTGCTCGCGCATGTGGTTGTGTGTGCCAGTCGGTGTGACGGCGCGCTACAGCTCGAAAACCGTTGGTGTGCAAGGTATGTAACAGCGAGCGTTTCGGCAGTGTCGGTACGGGGGCCGCGCACGAGCACGGACGTTTCCTTCCCGTTCGCCGTGTCGACGCGAATGTTCACTTTCGCGTGCACCGCCATCGGTCGACGGATTTTCGGCGCTATCGCCGTGCATATGGATTGCGCTCGTCACTTGCGGGCCTGCGAATGGTGGCTGTACGGATTCTCCGATTATTTGCCGACTGCCGACCAGGTTGGTGTGGCACGGTGTCGCGGACCCCGCGGTGCGCTTGTGCTTTCATCCGTCGGCGATATCGGATCGGTATCCCCGATCACTCTTGTGACACCAGGAATCTGCGATCGGACCGGACTCTGCGGTAGAGTTCCCGAGCGTGAAAGTGGGCGCAGGAAAACGCGCAGCGTGGCGCACGTTGTTGCCGACCATGGCAGTGCTGACGCTGATCGGCAGTTGCGCGGCCAACCCGCCGCCGCCCATCGAAAGCACCGACAGCCCGAAGACCACGCCGGTCAAGCCCGCGGAGACCACCGTCGTCGTCGCCTTGGACACCATCGGCACGGCCTTCAATCCGCATCTGCGCTCCGATCAATCCGCCGCCACCTCGGCCATCGCCTCGCTGGTGCTGCCGAGCCCGTTCCGGCCGGTGCCGAGCCCGACCACGCCGGGAGCGACGGCGTGGGTGCCCGACTCGTCGCTGCTGCTCTCCGCCGACGTGACCGCGCAGGAACCGTTCACGATCACCTACAAGTTGCGCAACGAAGCGTCCTGGTCGGACGGAGCGCCGATCGCGGCGGAGGACTTCCGCTACCTGTGGCAGGAGATGATCTCCGAACCCGGCGTCGTAGATCCGGTCGGATACCGGTTGATCTCGGATGTGAACTCCTCGGCGGGTGGCAAGACGGTCACCGTCGTGATGTCGCAGCCCTATCCCGGCTGGCGTGAGCTGTTCACGGATCTGCTGCCGTCGCATCTGCTGAAAGACGCTCCCGGCGGATTCGCCAGGGGGATGAACGGCCAGGTCAATGGCGTCCGGGTGTCCGGAGGCCCGTTCGGGATCCGCTCGGCGGACCCCGGACGCGACGAGATGCTGTTGGAACGCAACGACCGCTTCTGGGGTACACCGGCCATGCCCGGCCAGATCCTGCTTCGCCGCGGCGGCACGCCCGCGCAGCTGGCGGGCTCGCTGCGCACCGGTGACGTGCAGATGGCCTTGGTCCACGGCGGCGTGGCGACCCAGGCGCAACTGGGCGCGATTCCGTCGGTGCGGACCGCGATCATGCCGCAGTCACGTGTGCTGCAACTGGTGCTCAACGGGCGCAAAGGGGAGTTGAGCGATCCGCGGGTCCGCTCGGGCGTGCTCGCGCTGCTCGACCCCAACCTGCTGGCGACGGTCGGCGCGCAGACCGGCAATTGGGTGGAACCGGCTCGCGCGCAAGTGCTCGCACCGTCCGATCCCGGTTATGCCCCCACCGCGCCGCCGCGGCCCTCCGCGGACGAGGCGTTCGCGCTGCTCGCCGCCGCGGGATACGGCCGGGCGCCGGAGCCGCCACCGGCCTCCTCACCGACCTCGCCCGCGCCGCAGCCGCGCACCGTCGGCAAGGACGGCAAGCCGCTGACCGTGCGCATCGGTGCGGTCGACAAGGATGCCACCGCGCTCGCGGTGGCCAATACCGCCGCCGACCAATTGCGCAGCGCGGGCATCGACGCGACGGTGCGCAGTGTCGCGGCCGACGAGCTGTACGGCAAGGAATTGATCGAGGGCACGGTCGACGCCATCGTCGGCTGGGAGGTGGCCGGTTCGGACCCGGCGACGGTCCTGGCGTCCCGCTATGGATGCCCGCCGCCCGCGGTGCCCGGGCTCACCGGCCCGGCGCAGGCCATCGCCGAGGCGGCGCAGCGGGCGCCGAGCAACCTGTCCGGCGTGTGTGATCCCGGCCTGCAGCCCGCGATCGACGAAGCGCTGCGCGGGGTGGACGTGGGCCGGGTGCTCGCCGAGGCCGAGCCCAAACTGTGGGCTATGGCCACGGTGCTGCCGATCGTGCAGGACAACGCCGTCGCCGCGGCCGGCCCCCGGGTGGACGGAGCTTCGCTCAGCGGCGCCATCCAGGTCGGCATCTTCGGCGACGCGTCGCTGTGGCGCAGGATCCCGTGACCTCGGCGGCAACGGGCGGGCTGCTGCTGGTGCACGCCCACCCGGACGACGAATCCATCACCACCGGAGGGACGATCGCGCACTACCGCCGTCGCGGCGTGCCGGTCACCGTGGTCACCTGCACCCTCGGGGAGGAGGGCGAGGTGATCGGCGACGAATGGGCGCTGCTGGCCGCGGAACACGCCGACCAGCTCGGCGGCTATCGCATCGTCGAACTGACCCGGGCGCTGGCGGCACTGGACGCGGGCCCGCCGCACTTCCTCGGCGGCGCGGGCCGCTGGCGCGATTCCGGGATGGCGGGCACTCCCGCCGCGCGCAAACCGCGAGTGTTCGTGCGCTCCGGGGTCGAGGCGGTACAGGCCCTCACCGACGTGGTGCTGCGGGTGCGGCCGCAAGTGGTGGTCGGGTACGACACCAAAGGCGGATACGGCCACCCCGACCATATCCGGGCGCACGAGATCACCACCGCCGCCGTGCAGGCCGCGGCCGACCAGGGCTGGGATACTCCGAAGTTCTATTGGACGGTCACCGACGCCGACATGCTGCGCCTGCACACCGCCGCGCTGGCCCGGCGCACCGTCGAGGGTTTGCCCGGCGCGCTGCCGCCGGGCTGGCGGCTGCCTGCCGAAGGCGAGCTCGCGAGCGTGCCCAGCCACGCGGTGACCACCACGGTCGACGTCTCCGACGTGCTGACGGCCAAGCGCGCCGCGCTGCGGGCGCACGCCACTCAGATCACCGTCGCGCCGTCCGGGCGGGAATTCGCCCTGTCGAACAATGTCGCCCAACCGGTGCTGCCGGAAGAGCACTTCATCCTCGTGCGCGGTTCGCGCGGTCCGGTCGGGCCGGACGGGCGGGAGCACGACTTGTTCGCGGGTTTGGACTGACCGAAGACGTCGCGGAGACAGCCCTCGGATGTGGCTCGGGGAAGTGGGATTCGAGCGGGCTTCGCCATCGCGGCGCGAGCCGCACACCGGAGCCTCGTGGTCGCGAACCTCCCGGTGGACGGAGAACTGATCATGTGCGTGGGAACGCCCGAATAGACTCGGCAGTATGTACAACTGGGAGCTCCAGAACGCGATCGCGTCGTTCGTCGACAGCATGAAGCCGCACTGGCAGGAGCAGCACGACGTGTATATGACGGTGCTGTACGCGTTTGTCGACATGCAGAGCCACCTGTTGACCCTCCTCGGTTATCCGCCGGTGCCGTGACGACGAAAGTCGACGACCAGGCTCCCGCCGCATCCGGCGCCGCCCGGCTCGCGGTCGGCCGCGTACTGGCCCAGGTGATCCTCGTCGTCCTGGTCTTGGACGCCCTGCTCACCTTGTCGATCGAGGTGTTGTACTTGCCGACCTATCTGGGGTCCACCGCGTTCCCGATCGCGGCTGCCCTGGCCGGTGCGGTGAACGTGCTGCTCGTCGCGGGCGTGCGGTCGGTCACCCAGCGCACCTCGGCCATGGGGCTTCCGCTGGCCGCGTGGGCGTTCGGGTTCCTGATCTGCGCGAGCGTCGGCCCCGGCGGCGACATCCTGCTCGCCAGCGACGGGCGCACCGCGCTGCTGCTGTTCTGTGGACTGCTCCCGCCCTTGGCGTACATCTACTTCCAGATGAACGCCAGGGTGTTCCGCCCGCGCTGACTCCAGTCGAGCCGGACTGCAAACCGACACCAGCCGCCATCTGATGGACCTTTCCGACCAGGGCGGACCACGGTGCGGGTCGGGCAGGATCGAGAGCTGTCAGCGCGTGCCGAGCCGCCCCGGTGTCACGGCCTCGATGAGCTCCCATGCCTCGTCGATCGGGATGTCGACCACCGCGTAGCGCTTCTTGCCCGCCGCGGTCGCCGCGACCACCGTGGCGACTCCGGCGCGGCGCTGGAAGAAGGTCCGACGCACGGTCCAGCCGATCACGCCGGGCGCCTCGAGGCAGTCCCGGTCCCGATCGAGGGATCCGGAGCGGGTGATCAGCCAGGTCGGGCTGGTGGCCGTGCGGGAAAGTACGGCGTGGCCGAGGCCGCGGTAACGGTCTTCCGCCAGGGCGATCGCGACCGGAGCGGCGAGGCCGGGCAGCAACCACCACCACGGCGAATAGCCCGCTCCGGCCAGGCCGAGATAAGCCATCGCGACGGCGAGGAATGCGACCGGAGCGAGTGCGCGCGTGTGCCTGCGCCGCCGTGCGGCCGAGCCGTGCGCGATCAACGGCGTGCTGCCCGGCGCCGGACTGGCATCCGATGCCCCTGCGCCACTGGGGATCGCGTCCGCGAGGACGGGAATATCGTTGTCGCGCATCTTCTCCGGGGCGAGCAGATGGCTCAGGGTGTGTTCGACCGCGCGGCGCGGTGCCTGCGGCAGGATCTTCTGCCGCGGATTCTCGCCGGTCATGATCGCCTCGAGCTCGGCGCCGCCCGCCAAGCGCAGTAGCAGCGGTTCCTTCACTGTGGCCCCGCGCAGGCGGGCCAGATCCAGGGTGATCTGGCGCGTGGTGAACAGGCCGTGGCGCAACTGCAAGGTCTTGCCGTCATCGCTGACGCGCAACCCGAAATAGGTGGTCAGGTAGTGCGCGCACGCGGCGGCGCTGACCAAGAGGACGATGGCGCACAGCAGCGCGGCACCAGCGAGCGCCAAGGCCGCCCCGCCGCCGTCTTCCACGTCGTGCACGGCGTCCGACTGGAACACGATCTCGCCGAGTCCGTACTGGAAAGCGACGCCGACGATCGGCGCGACGATCGCGAACCCGGTCAGCGACAGCGGGGCGTAGCGCACCCACGCCGGACGCCAATGACCGATCTCATGCGCCGGAGTTCGTGTCGTAGCGAGACCGATAGATGCGTTCTCCGGCGGTACTTTTCGTTCCTCGGCTTCATCCACTTGGCCCGCCGCGTGCGCGAGCAGCGCGGCGCGCAAGGGCGGCACGACCCGCGCGTCCAAGGCGTCGAGCTTGAACTGCTCACCGGAATCGGCCTGCTGCCCCGTTCCGATCGCCAGGACGGCGAGCCCGAGCACCCGATGCAGCAGATCCGCTTCGATGTCCACCGAACGGATGCGCGATCGCGGCACCGACAGCTTCTTGCGCTGCAGCAACCCGGTCCGCAACTCGACGTGCGTCGGTCCGACCCGGTACGTCGTGGTGAACCAGCGGGTGAGCGCGAACCCGACGATCAGCACCACCGGGATGATGCTCCATACATGATTGCCGCTGCTCGTACCGAGGATCACCGAACCGATCAGCACCGGGATGAACTTCACCACCTCGGTGATCGGATGGACCAGCAGCATCCGCTTGTCGAGCCGCTGCCACGGCTGCCCCGCCTGCGCGGCGCCCGCCTCGGCAGGGTTTGCGGTGCGTTCACTCATGTCGCGTCCCCGCGGTGCTGGGCGGCGATCCGGGTCAACCGGGTCACGGTCTCCTCGGCGATGGGGAGATCGAGGGCGGTGATCTGCACCGCGCCCGCCGAGGAGGCGGTGGTCACGGTGACCGTCGCCAGGCCGAGCAGACGTTCCAGGGGTCCGCGTTCGGTGTCGACCGTCTGCACCCGCGAGATCGGCGCGACCCGGCTCTCCTGGGTGAGCCAGCCGACCCTGGTGTACACCGCCTCGTCGGTCACCTCCCAGCGGTGCACGGTGTACCGCCACCACGGCACGACGCCGATGTTCAGCGCGGCCAGCGCCAACGTGACCAGGAAGACGCCGAGTTGCCAGCCGCGGTGCGCGGAGTCCAGCAGTGCCCACACGATCTGCGCCGCGAAGGGAATCACCCAGGCCATCGCAGCCTGCGCGGTCCACAGCAGCTTCGCCTTCGGGCTGGGGCGCCAGGCCGGGTCGGCCAAGATCGTGCGCGACTGCGACATCCTGCCATGGTTGCACGATCGCGCAGCCGCTGTCGCAGGCAATCGCCCGCGGACCGAGGCGATGTCGTGCGCACCGACCCCACCCCCGGAATAGCCTCGCGCGCCGCACAGTTGTCAACGCTCAACGGCGGCCGCGTCCAGCGTGGGCGCCGTGGTGAGCGCGGCGGCTGGTCCGCTTCGCCTCACTCTCGAGCACTGGAGGGAGACAGTTCCGGATGTGTAGCGCATGATCGAGGGCGTGACCGACCTACCGAACCCGAGCGTCCCGCCGGCGCCGCCCAGTCCATCGGCCATGCGCCGGGCGCTGCGCAGGGCCCGCGACGGTGTCACGTTGAACGTGGACGAGGCCGCGGTGCTGTTGCACGCGACCGGTGACGACCTCGCCGACCTCTGTCGCAGTGCCGCCCGGGTGCGCGACGCCGGGCTCGCCTCGGCGGGCCGTCCGAAGACGATCAGCTATTCCCGCAACGTCTTCATCCCGCTGACGCGTCTGTGCCGGGACAAGTGCCACTACTGCACGTTCGTCACCGTGCCGGGCAAGCTGCGCGCCGAGGGCAAGGGCATGTTCCTCGAACCCGACGAAGTGCTCGACATCGCCCGCCGCGGCGCGGCGCTCGGGTGCAAAGAGGCCCTGTTCACGCTAGGGGATCGGCCCGAGGACCGCTGGCCGGAGGCCGCCCAGTGGCTGGACGAGCGCGGCTACGACTCGACGCTGGACTACCTGCGCGCCGTGTCGATCATGGTGCTGGAGGAGACCGGCCTGCTGCCACACCTCAATCCGGGTGTGCTGTCGTGGGCGGAGATCGCGCGGCTCAAGCCGGTGGCGCAGTCCATGGGCATGATGCTGGAGACCACGGCGACCAGGCTGTTCACCGAGAAGGGCAACTGCCACTACGGCAGCCCGGACAAAGACCCCGCGGTGCGGCTGCGCGCCATCACCGACGCGGGCCGGCTCTCGGTGCCCTACACCACCGGCATCCTGGTCGGCATCGGCGAGACGATGGCCGAGCGAGCCGAGTCGATCATGGCGATCCGCAAGCAGCACAAGGCTTTCGGGCACATCCAGGAAGTCATCGTGCAGAACTTCCGCGCCAAGGACGACACCGCGATGCGGGACGTGCCGGACGCGGGACTGGATGAATTCCTCGCCACCATCGCCGTCACCCGCATCCTGCTCGGACCCGACGTGCCGGTGCAGGCGCCGCCGAACCTGGTGTCGCATGCCGAGTGCCGCGCGCTGATCGACGCGGGCATCGATGACTGGGGCGGTGTGTCGCCGGTGACGCCCGACCATGTGAACCCCGAGCGGCCGTGGCCGAATCTCGACACGCTGCGTGAGATCACCGAGGCGGCGGGCTATCAGCTGGTCGAGCGCACCTCCGCGCACCCGAAGTACGTGCGGGCGGGCAATCCGTGGGTCGATCCGCGCATCGGCGCGCACGTCGCCGCGCTCACCGATCCGGCGACCGGGTTGGCGGATCCGGATGCGATTCCGGTGGGCCTGCCCTGGCAGGAGCCGGACGAGTCCTGGGAATCGACCGGACGCGTCGACCTCAACACCGCCATCGATATCGATGGCCGCAACACCGAGCACCGCAGCGACGCCGGGCTCGGCCAGGACGTCGTCGGCGCGTTCGGCGACTGGGACACCATCCGCGAGCAGGCGCGCGATCTCGCGGTCACGACGCCGCGGCGGCTGGACTCGGACGTGCTCGCCGCGCTGCGTGCCGCCGAACGCGACCCGGCCGGGCTCGGCGACGGCGAGTATCTCGCGCTGGCCACCGCCGACGGCGCCGAACTCGACGCGGTCGCCGCACTGGCCGATCAGTTGCGTCGCGACACGGTCGGCGACGACGTCACTTATGTGGTCAACCGGAACATCAACTTCACCAATATCTGCTACACCGGGTGCCGGTTCTGCGCCTTCGCCCAGCGCAAAGGCGACGCCGACGCGTTCACGCTGAGCATGGACGAGGTCGCCGACCGGGCTTGGGAGGCGCACGTCGACGGCGCCACTGAGGTGTGCATGCAGGGCGGCATCGACCCCGACCTGCCGGTCACCGGGTATGCGGACTTGGTGCGCGCGGTCAAGCAGCGCGTGCCGTCGATGCATGTGCACGCGTTCAGTCCGATGGAGATCGTCAACGGCGCCTCGCGCGGCGGCCAGAGCATCCGGGACTGGCTGGTCGCGTTGAAAGAAGCCGGTCTGGACACCATTCCCGGCACGGCCGCGGAGATCTTGGACGACGAGGTGCGCTGGGTGCTCACCAAGGGCAAGTTGCCCACCTCGGCGTGGATCGAGGTGATCACCACGGCGCACCAGGTGGGCATCCGGTCCAGCTCCACCATGATGTACGGCCACGTGGACAATCCGAAGCACTGGGTCGGGCACCTGCGGGTGCTGCGCGGAATCCAGGATCAGACCGGCGGTTTCACCGAATTCGTGCTGCTGCCGTTCGTCCATCAGAGCGCGCCGCTGTACCTGGCCGGTGCGGCGCGACCCGGGCCGACGAACCGGGACAACCGCGCCGCCCATGCGCTGGCCAGGATCATGCTGCACGGCCGGATCCCGAACATCCAGACCAGCTGGGTCAAGCTCGGGACCACCGGAACACGGGTGATGCTGAACAGCGGCGCCAACGATCTGGGCGGCACGCTGATGGAGGAGACCATCTCCCGGATGGCCGGATCGCAGCACGGATCGGCGAAGACCGTCGCCGAGCTGGTGGAGATCGCGGCGGGCATCGGCCGACCGGCCCGGGAGCGGACCACGACCTACGGCGTCCCGCAGCGCACGATGTCGGCACTCCCCTTGACAGTGGGGTAGCGCCGATCGGCCGTGTTCCGGGGTGACTGTGCTGTGCGAAATCAACGAGTGATTTCGAGAGCACATCGGGTAATTCGCCGGGTACGTCCAGAACAAGAGCGGCACCGCACGCGGGATCTGGACGCGGGTCCCGCGGCACTTACTGGTACGACCTGAAATGCCTGGAGACGCGGGACAGAGCGCGCCAGGTGGCGGAGTGGATTTCGCACCGGAGTCCCGCGTGCAGAACACCCTGAGTTAGGGCAGGCTGACCAGTAGTAACGTGGGGTTGCCGGGATAGGGTTTCGCCGGGCGGACTATCCCGCAGGCGAGGACAGACTAGGAGAGCGGCAGTGCCGTACATCATCGCTGAACCGTGCGTTGACGTGAAGGACAAGGCATGCATCGAGGAATGCCCCGTGGACTGCATCTACGAGGGCGGTCGCATGCTGTACATCCATCCCGACGAGTGCGTGGACTGTGGTGCATGTGAGCCGGTGTGCCCGGTGGAGGCGATCTTCTACGAAGACGACACCCCGGACCAGTGGAGCGGATACGTGAACGCCAACGTCGATTTCTTCGACGAGCTGGGCTCACCCGGCGGCGCCACGAAGGTCGGCAAGGTCGACTACGACCCGCCGTTCATCAAGGAACTGCCCCCGATGGCGAGCGAGTGAGATCTGACGTGTCACCGCGTGGCCGGGTCAGCGGCCGGCTGCCCGATTTTCCCTGGGACACCATCGCTTCGGTCAAGGTGAAGGCGGCCGCTCATCCCGGCGGGATCGTCGATCTGTCCGTCGGCACCCCCGTCGACCCGGTCGATCCGTTGATCCGGGCGGCGTTGAACTCCGTCGCCGAGGTGCCCGGATACCCGACCACGCACGGCACACCCGAGCTCCGCGCGGCCGCGGTCGACGCGCTGAAGCGGCGCTATGGGATCACCGGTCTCGATCCTGCGGCGGTGCTGCCCGCGATCGGCACCAAGGAACTGATCGCCGGGCTTCCCCGGCTGCTCGGTCTCGGCCCCGGCGACTTGGTGGTCGTCCCCGAGGTCGCGTACCCCACCTACGAGGTGGGCGCGCTGCTGGCGGGCGCGCAGGTGCTGCGCGCCGACGGGCTGACCCGGCTCGGTCCGCAGACGCCCGCGCTGATCTACGTGAACTCGCCGTCCAACCCGACCGGCCGCGTACTCGGCGTCGATCACCTGCGCAAGGTGGTTGCGTTCGCGCGCGAACGAGGCGCGATCGTCGCCTCCGACGAGTGCTACCTGGGACTGGCCTGGGAGGGTCGCGCGGTCTCACTGCTCGACCCCGAGGTGTGCGACGGCGATCACACCAACCTGCTCGCGTTGCATTCGCTGTCCAAGACCTCCAACCTGGCCAGTTACCGGGCCGGATTCGTGGCGGGCGACCCGGCACTGGTGGCCGAACTGCTCGAGGTGCGCAAGCACTCGGGGATGATGGTGCCCTTCCCGATCCAGGCCGCGATGACGGCCGCGCTGAGCGACGACGCGCATGAGTCACAGCAGCGTGAGCGGTACCGGGCACGTCGCGAAGTGCTGCGAAAGGCGCTGGTGGAAGCCGATTTCCGGATCGATCACTCGGAGGCGGGCCTGTATCTGTGGTCGACGCGCGGCGAGCCGTGCCGCACCACGCTGGACTGGCTGGCCGACCGCGGCATCCTGGCCGCGCCCGGCGACTTCTACGGCCCCGGCGCGGCCGAGCACGTGCGCATCGCGCTCACCGCGACCGACGAGCGCATCGCCGCGGCGGCCGAACGCCTCACCGCGGACTGACGGCCGGAGGCGGATCGCGCTGATCCTGACTGGCGAGCGTGTCGGCAGCCGCGCCCGTCGGGCCGGGAGAGCTAGCCTGAAGTATGGACGCTGTCACGGTTGTCCCCACGCCGACCAATGAGCCGGTGCACTCCTATGCGCCCGGCAGCCCGGAACGTGAGCTATTGATCGGCAAACTTGCTGAGCTGTCCGCCGAGCCCGTCGACGTGCCGCTGGTGATCGGCGGCAAACACCGGCCGGGCATCGGCGAACGACACGACATCCTCGCGCCGCATCGGCGCCGACAAGTGCTGGGTACCTATACCGACACTACGCATTCGGAAGCACACGGAGCGATCGACGCCGCGATGGCGGCCGCACCTGGTTGGCGGGCGCTGCCGTTCGAGGAACGCGCCGCGGTGCTGTTGCGCGCGGCCGACCTGCTGGCCGGCCCGTGGCGGGAGACCGTCGCCGCCGCCACCATGCTCGGCCAGTCGAAATCCGCCCAGCAGGCCGAGATCGACGCGCCGTGCGAGTTGGTCGACTTCTGGCGGTTCAACGTGTCCTTCGCGCGCGGCATCCTCGCGCAGCAGCCGCAGTCCAGCGCGGGGATGTGGAACCGGATGGACTACCGGCCGCTCGAGGGTTTCGTCTACGCCATCAGCCCGTTCAATTTCACCGCGATCGCCGGTAATCTGCCGACCGCTCCCGCGCTGATGGGCAACACCGTGGTGTGGAAGCCATCGCCCACCCAGACCTTGTCGGCGTTCTACACCATGCGGTTGCTCGAGGCGGCGGGCCTGCCCCCCGGCGTGATCAACATGGTCACCGGGGACGGTGTGCAGCTGTCGGAGGTAGCGCTGACCGATCCTCGGTTGGCCGGTATCCATTTCACCGGCTCGGCCAAGACGTTCCAGTATCTCTGGCAGCAAGTCGGCGCGAACATCGGCCGCTACCATGGCTATCCGCGTCTGGTCGGGGAGACCGGCGGTAAGGACTTCATCGTCGCGCACTCCTCCGCCGATCCGGATACGTTGCGCACCGCCCTGATTCGCGGCGCCTACGAGTATCAAGGCCAGAAGTGCTCGGCGGCCTCGCGCGCCTATATCGCGCGGTCGGTGTGGCGCGCGATGGGCGACGACTTCCTGCACGTCGCCGAGGAGCTGAGCTATGGCGACGTCGCGGATCTGTCGAATTTCGGTGGGGCGCTGATCGATCGACGGGCATTCGACAAGAATGTGGCGGCGATCCAGCGCGCCAGGGACACCGGTCTCACTATTCCGGTCGGCGGCACCTACGACGACAGCGAAGGCTGGTTCGTCCGGCCGACCGTGTTCCTGACCGACAACCCCCACGACGAATCGTTCGCCACCGAGTACTTCGGACCGATTCTGTCGGTGTACGTCTACGACGACGCAGAACCCGGCGCGTACAGCGCTATTCTCGCCGAAGTCGAGTCCGCCGCGCCCTACGCGTTGACCGGCGCGGTGTTCGCACAAGACCGGAACGCGATCGAACAGGCCGACGCCGCACTGCGATTCGCGGCGGGCAACTTCTACGTCAACGACAAGCCGACCGGTGCGGTGGTGGGCCAGCAGCCGTTCGGCGGCGCCCGCGCCTCCGGCACCGACGACAAGGCGGGCTCGCCGCTGAACCTACTGCGCTGGGTCGCGCCACGCACGATCAAGGAGACCTTCGTTCCGCCGGTCGAGTACCGCTACCCGCACATGGACACCTGATCCGCTACACCAGAGGTTTCCCCAAACGCATCCGGATGCGCAGGTCGAGCAGATAGGCATTGAGCGGGAACATCCGCACCGGCTTCGGCAGCCGGGTCTGCACCGCCGCGATGGCCCGCAGCAGCCGATCGAAGCGACGCTGATCGCGCTCGGTCCAGCTCATGCCCATCTCGTCGCGCAGGTGCTGGGGCAGCAGGCCGGTGACGACGAACCGCTGCAGCCCGGCGAAGACCGCCTGCACCGGACGCGGCATCATCTTCAGATCGATCAGATCTTCGAAGTAGTCCCGCAGGGCTGGTTCGATGGCGCGCTGCTTCAGGTTCTCATCCCAATACCGTTGGAAATCGGCACGGTTCGCGGGCCACATCTCCGGTCGCATCTGCAGTGTGGTGCCCAAGCGCGCGGCGTAGTGATAGAAGGCGTCAGCGGTGGCGGGGTCCATCGGGCCGTGCATTCGCGTGTATAGATCGTCGATGCCCCAGTACAGGCACGCAGCCACCCACAGTTGCAGGTTCGGGTCGAAGGCGTTGTATTTCACCGGGCTCGCCGCGGTGGAGCGCACCGGGCGGTGCGAGACATTGACCGCCGCGCGGTAGGCGGCGCGTTCGGCGTCCGAACCCAGGAGCGCGACCGCGAGGTAGGTCAAGGTGGTGCGCAGCCGCTTGATCGGGTGCAGGGTCACCTTGCCGCTGTCGACGGTGCTCTCCAAGACACCGCGGCCGACCGGCCGCAGGCTCAGCTGCAGGATGACGTTGGCGGTGCCGCCGAGGAACGCGGCGATTCCGTCCAGGTATTCCGCGACGGTCTCCGGGGTCAGAATCGGGTCCGGATCCGGCTCGTGCTCGGTGGTGCCCAGCGGCGCGGTCATCGTTGACCTCGTCTTTCGGTATCCGCCCGACCCACGGCCGAGCAATGAGAAGATTATGCTCTCACTTTGTCATTCTCTCGTTCACTATGTCAATCGCGCGGCGCTGCCGTGATGGTATGCGATGCTGGAAGTGTCATTGTTTCGCCGACGCGGAGAAGGGTGGAGGTATGGCCGCGCTGACCAGACTGCTGCCGCTCGTGCGCAGCGCGGCACCGGAGGACCGCAATCAGGCCCGTGTGCTGGACGCGGCGCTGGTGGCGTTCCTTGACTTCGGCATCAAGCGCACCAGCATGGTCGAGGTCGCGCGCCGGTGCGGGCTGTCGCTGGCCACGCTCTACCGGCGCTTCGCCAGCAAATCCGATCTGATCAAGGCCGTCGGGCTGCGCCAGACCCGGGAGTTCATCGAGCAAGTCGACGCCGCGCTGCAACGGCAGGTCGACCGTGACGCGAGTGCCGAGGATCAGATCGTCGAGCTGTTCGCCGCGTTCATCACCGGCTTGCGCGGAAACCGGCTGATCCACCGGCTGTTGGCGACCGAGCCCGAACTCGTGCTGCCCTACCTCACCACCGAAGGCGCCCCCGTCATCGAACTCGGCAGGGACTACCTCGCCGAGTTCATCACGCGGCTACAGGGCGAGGGCAAGCTGCCGGAGTACGACCCGGAGCCCTTGGCCGAGATGATCGCCCGCACAGCGCTTTCCCTGGCGCTGACCCCGCAGACGGTGATCCCGCTCGGCGACGACGCCGCGATCCGGCAATTCGCGCGCGACCACGTGGTGGTGTCGTTCCGGGTGCCGTAGCGATCCCCGGATCGGCGCGCGCCTGTTCAGCGGAAGTGCGGTTGCCCGCTCATCATCGCGCCGAGCGCGGCGAGGACGTCGGCGGTCTGCTCGGCCGCGGTGCCGCGGGTGTGCGCCGTCACCGCGAAGCCGTTGCCGTAGGACGCCGAGGCGACCTCCGGCTCGCCGAAATCCGACCAGCCCCATTTGGTGCCGAGCACGAATGGCCAGCGTGCGGTGCCCCAATCCTGTTCGGTGCCGTCTTGGGCCATGGAGCCGGCGGCGGCCATCCACTCGAAGATCGGCGATCCGGGATCGGCGCGCAGTTTGGCGACGAGGAAGTCGGATACGTTCGCGACGCTCGTCGCCCCGGCACCCCAGCTGGGGCCGGGCACCGTCTCGGTGAGGCCGTACTCCTGAGCGATGGCGGCGACCGCCTGCGGATATTTGGCCTCCATCTGGCTGGCGGCCCCGTCGTCGGAATAGCGGATCATCCGTTCGGCCAGGGCGCGGTCCTCGGCTGAGCCGTCACCGTGGCGCAGGGCGTAGTCGGCCATGAACAGCTTGGCCAGCGACAGGCTCGAGCGCGATTCGTGTTCGTTGGCGGTGCCCCATCCGATGCCGAAGGTGGTGCGCACGGAGATCGCGGTGCGAGGCGGCACGGAAGCCGCGCCGCTCTCCTCGGGTTCGGCCGCAGCGACCGGCGCGAATAGTGCCAGGCACGCGCCTGCGATGAGCGCGGTCGTCGTCATTCGATAGCCCATCGTTCCTCCTGGCTCGCCGGACGCGGCATCGGTCGGTGACTCGGGACAAACCTGCGACAGATGGATCGGACTACTGGAGCAGCGATTGCCCAGCGATTGCCGGAGTGAAACGGGTGGACGCGGTCCGATCGCCTCAGACCAGGCGCAGGCCGAGCCGCCGCCGGATGCGCATATCCAGCAGATAGGCGTTGAACGGGAAGACGCGGATCGGCCGCGGCAGCCTGGCCTCCGCGGCGCCGACGGCGCGCAGAATGTAGCCGAGCGCGCGTTCGTCGCGTTCGGTCCAGTTCAGGCCCATTTCGTCGCGCAAGTGCTGGGGCAGCAGGCCCGTGACGAAGAACCGGTGCAGCCGGGCGAATGCCAATTGCGCCGGTCGCGGCAGCATGCGCAGGTCGATGAGGTCGTAGAAGTAGGCGCGAACGGTCGGGTCGATGCGGGTCGCCGCGAGGTTCGCGGCCCAGTACTCGTCGAAGGCGCGCCGGTCGGCTGGCCACATCGTTTCGGGCATTTGCAGCGTGGTGCCCAGCCGTGCGCCGAGCCGGTGGAAGGCATCGGCGGTCGTCTCGTCCATCGGGCCGTGCATCCGCTCGTACAGATCCTTCCCGCCCCAGTGCAGGCAGGCCGCGACCCACAGCTGCAACGCGGGGTCGAAGGCGTTGTAGCGCACCGGACTCGACGTGGTCGAACGGACCGGGCGATGCGAGACGTTGACCGCCTCGCGGTAGGCGGCGCGCTCATCGTCGGTGCCTAGCATCGCCACGGACAGGTAGGTCAGAGTGGTGCGCAGCCGCTTGACCGGGTGCAGCATGACTTTCCCGCTGTCGACCGTGCTCTCGACCACGCCATAGCCGACCGGTGGCGCGCTCAGCTGCATGATGACGTTCGCGGTGCCGCCGAGGAATCCGGCGATGCCGTCGATGTACTGCCCGATGTCGAACGGGTCCGGCGATTCGGGCCGATCCGTCGGGCGAAGTGGCTTGGTCATCGTCGACCTCGCAGTGCTGAGAAGACTATGCAACAACTTTCTCACCGCGTCAGCGGGGTGTCAACGATCTGCGACGCGGTGCTCGGCCGGATGTCGCCGCGGACCCTGGAAGCCGACGAAGTAGCGTGGTCGAATGCCGTTCGCCCCGCCGCTGCTGCTCAGTTCGCTGAACCCGCTCGCCGTCGCACGCGGAGCGGACATCCCCGACGCCGTCACCATCGACGGGACCACCCTGTCGCGCAGCGACCTGCTCGGCGCCGCCACCTCGGTGGCCGAACGCGTCGCGCGCGCGGAGCGGGTGGCGGTGCTGGCCGAACCGACCGTGGAGACTGTCCTCGCGGTGGTCGGCTGCCTGATCGCGGGCGTCACTGTGGTGCCGGTGCCACCGGACTCCGGCACCGCTGAGCGGGCCCACATCCTCGCCGACTCGGGCGCGCAGGCGTGGCTGGGGAAGGCGCCGGAGGACAGTGAGCTGCCGCGGGTGCCGGTGCGGCGGCACGCCAGATCGTGGCACACCTATCCCGAACCTGACCCGGCCACAACGGCTTTCGTGTTGTACACCTCGGGTACCACGGGTCTGCCCAAGGGTGTCGTGTTGAGCCGTGGCGCCATCGCAGCGGGTCTGGACGCGCTCGCCGATGCATGGGCATGGACCGCGAATGACGTTCTGGTACATGGGCTTCCGCTGTTCCATGTGCACGGTCTGATCCTCGGCGTGCTCGGCCCGCTGCGCGTGGGAAGTCCGCTGGTCCACACGGGTAAGCCGACTCCGCAGGCATACGCGGAAGCCAAAGGTTCGCTGTACTTCGGCGTGCCCACCGTGTGGTCGCGGATTGTCGACGATCCCGACGCGGCAAAGCAATTGGCCGACGCCCGGCTCCTGGTTTCCGGAAGCGCGCCGCTACCGGTGCCCGTGTTCGAGCGGCTGCGCGAGCTGACCGGGCACGCGCCGATCGAGCGCTACGGCATGAGCGAAACCATGATCACACTGTCCACCCGGGCCGACGGCGAGCGCCGACCCGGCTGGGTCGGCACGCCGGTGAACGGTGTGCGAACCCGGCTCGTGGACGAGTCCGGCGCCTTGGTCCCGCACGACGGGGAAAGCATCGGCGGCCTGCAAGTGCTCGGCCCGATGCTCTTCGACGGCTACCTGAATCGTCCGGAGGCCACCGCGGAGAGCTGGACCGGCGACGGCTGGTTTCGGACCGGCGACGTCGCCGTCATCGACCCGGAGGGCTTCCACCGCATCGTCGGCCGGGAATCGGTGGACCTGATCAAGTCCGGCGGCTACCGCGTGGGGGCGGGCGAGGTGGAGACGGTGCTGCTCGGCCACCCCGCCGTCGCGGAGGCCGCGGTCGTCGGGCTTCCCGATGACGACCTCGGCCAGCGCATCACCGCCTTCGTCGTGCTGCGCGGCGCGGCCACCGACCGCGAACTGATCGACCATGTGGCTGGACAACTTTCGGTGCACAAACGTCCTCGTGAGATCCGCGTGGTCGACGCCTTGCCGCGCAACGCCATGGGGAAGGTGCAGAAGAAAATGCTGAGCTGAGGAACCGATCGTTTGACCTCGAGTGCGGTCAAGGTTCTACGGTCGCCACATGACCTCGACTCTGACCCCCGAACAGATCGATTACCTGCACACCCAGCGCCTCGGCCGCTTGGCCACCGTCCGCCCCGACGGCACTCCGCAGAACAACCCGGTCGGCTTCCGCTACAACGCCGACCTCGGCACCATCGACATCGCGGGCTGGAACATGGGCGCCTCCCGGAAGTTCCGCAACCTCACCACGAATTCGCATGTCGCATTCGTCGTCGACGACATCGCCTCGGTCCAGCCCTGGCGCGTCCGCTGCCTGGAAATCCGTGGCACCGCCGAAGCGCTCACCGACGTCGATCCCTACATTCCCGGCGTCTCCCGTGAAATGATCCGCATCCGCCCCGACCGCGTCATCGCCTTCGGCTTGACCGAAGAGGCCCTGGACAACGCCTGACAGCTCCGAGCGGCGTGCACTCCGATCTCAGCAGCCCGGCCGTTGGAAGCTGATCATTCCTGTGCACGCCGCCGACTCGCGCGGTGCGCTTGCTCCAAACCTGTGCTCACCGCGGTCAACGGCCCCGCCCTCGGCTGCTCCTTCGCGGACGTGACCGTCGCCCGTGAGGTCGGCCTATGGAACCCAGCGCCGTGGCGTCAAATCCTCGCGGGGCGCGCACCACGGCGCCGTGGACGCAGCTGGTACAGGCGGTACCAGGCCAGCGCCAGGAAGATGATCCCTAGACCGGCCGTGACTCCCATGTCGAGCAGCCACGTGCCGAGGGTGTGTTTCCACAGTGGGTCGGCTGCGCCCTCGTGCGGCGAGAGCGTGTCGAGGTCGAGGGTGGCGGCTCCCGCGCCGTAGCCCCAACGGGACGGCGACAGGTAGGACAGTTGATCCAGGACGGGTGTGCCAGGGAGCCGTACCAGGCCGCCGGTGAGCACCAGCTGCGCCATCGACAGCACGATCAGCAGCGGTAGCGTCTTCTCCGAGGTGTTCACCGCCACCGATACCAGCAAGCCCAATGCCAGCGACGCGACCCCGATCATCGCCATCGCCAGGATCAGCTCCAGCTCGACCGAGGTGAATACCCCTTTCGGCGGCATGGTCTCACCAATGGTGCCGATGAAGAACAACACCACCGACTGCAGGATGGTGATCACGCCCAGGACCAGGAGTTTGGACATCAGGTAGACCCCGGCCGACAAGCCCGCCGCGCGTTCTCTGCGGTAGATCGTCTGCTCTTTGACGATTTCCCGAATCGAGTTGCCGGTGCCGACGAAGCATGCGGCGAATATCAGAATCATGAGCTTGGTCGGGGCATCGGTGTTGGTCCCGGGCGTCCCGGTGAAACCCTCGCCCGACGGTATCGCGACGATCAAGCCACCGAGAAGAAGGGGCATCACGCCGAGCAGCGCCAGATAACTCCGGTCCGAGGCGATGACCGCCAGATATCGCCGGCACAGTGTGCTGAGCTGGCTGAGCTTGGACTGCGGCGCGGGCGGTGGGGCCGGTGGGCGCTGTACTTCCGCTGGGCCGACTTCGTCGGTCAGTCCGACCGCCACGTACTGCTGGAAGCGTGGCGAATCCCGGAATTCACCGGCCCAGTCGCGGTCTTCTTCGCGGTCGAACGCCTGGAACACCTCAGCCCAGCTGCGTTGCCCGAACTGCTGCAATCCCTCCTCCGGGGGCCCGTAATAGGCCAGCCGCCCGCCGGGCACCAGAACCAGCAAGCGGTCGCAGGCATCGAGATTCGCGACGCTGTGCGTGACGACGATGACGGTCCGCCCGTCATGCGCCAGTTCGGACAGCATCTCCATGACCGTTTTGTCCAGGCCCGGATCGAGGCCGGAGGTCGGTTCGTCGAGGAACAGCAGGGACGGCTTGGTCAGCAACTCCAGTGCCACGCTCACGCGTTTGCGCTGCCCGCCCGAAAGCCGATCGATGCGGGTATCGGCGTGCCGCGCCAAACCGAGTTCGTCGAGGACCTCGTCGACCCGTTGCTCCCGCTCCTCGCTGCCCGTGTCACCGGGGAAGCGCAGTTCGGCCGCGTAGAGCAGAGCGCGCCGCGTCGGAAGCTGGCTGTGCAGGATGTCCTCCTGCGGGACCAGCCCGATCCGATGCCGGAGCTCGTCGTAATCGGTGTACAGGTCGCGTCCGTCGTAACGGACCGTCCCCTCCGTCGCGGGCCGCAACCCGGTGACCGCGCCGAGCAGGGTCGACTTGCCCGCTCCACTGGGTCCGATGACACCGACGAGCGAGCGCTCCGGGATGGGGAAGCTCACCTCGTCCAGGAGCACCTTGCCTTCCGGCGTCCGGACGATGAGGTTCTGCACCGAGACGGACACGTCGCCGGTGTCGACGGTCTCGCGCAGTTCGTCGCCGACCAGCCGGGACGTGGTGTGCCCCATGCCGATCAAATCGGATTCGGAGAGGTCTGCGGTGTGGACCCGGGAGCCGTTGACGTAGGTGCCGTTGTGGCTGTCGAGGTCGATGATCCGGTATCTGCCCGGGCCGATCGTGCGCAGCTCGGCGTGATAGCGCGAGACCATGAGGTCATTCACGACGATATCGTTGTCGGCCGCGCGGCCGATCCGCATGGTAGGCGAGGTGATCCGGACTACCGTGCCTGCGTGGGCCGCCGGGGCCGACGATCGCGAAACCCGCCGGGGCAGGCCCGGCTCGAACTTCGTGATCGTTGCTTCGTCGTCGAGGTTGTATCCGGGATCGGGGACAACCATCGTGTCGCCACCGATATCATCGCCCGGCTCGTGGGCGGGTTGTCCCGGTTGTCCCTCCACGGAACAGGCCAACTGCTCACCGTCCACGGCGTGACCGAGCTGGAACGTCTCGTCGTGGTCGATCAGCATCCGCTCGACTCGATGCCCCTCGAAAAAGGTCCCGTTGAGGCTGCCCCTGTCCTCGATTTCCCAACCGCCCGAACCACGCTCCAGAACGGCGTGCAACGAAGATACCCGCGGATCGGTCACAACAATGTCGGCCGCCGGATCGCGACCGACATTGTATGCGCCCCCGGCGCGTAGTCGATAGACGCGTTCTCGCGTCTGCACCACGAGAACCGGCGCGTCGGCGAATTCCGTGGAAGACTTATCCGACATAGCGCGAGTATACGACTGTGCCGCGCTGTCGCCGCAATAGTCGGCCACTCGCCACTCCGTCGCGGTGGCCGCTTGCCTTCCGCATAGCGCTCGTCAAAACACCCCTTTGACCAGCATGAATAGATCGGCGTGCCGCTGGGTGGCCACATCCGGCCGTGGAAACGGGCGGCGAGCCGCTGAGCGGGCCACTGACCACGCCGGGCGAAAAAATTCACGGGCGGAATTCGCGATCCAAGCCCGATCATGCAGATGTACCACCTGTACGCAAGGTTGAGGTCGAATGTTTTCCAAATTGTTTCCATCACGCGAATTCTGTTATTTCTTGAATTTCATGCCGACGGCGGGGACGTCGATATAGGAAGCTTTTCACCTTCCCGAGCGGCGGTGGAACTGCTGTTATGTGGCGTACACACGGCAGGCGCTCCCGCAACCTGCACACCCGGCCGTGACACCACCTGTACTGCGGACGATTGCGAGCGGTGCCGGTAAGAGTCCAGTGAACGCCTAAAACCGGACTCTGCAAGGGCATTCATCGCTTCACGGTGGAGTGTGGAGCACCGCGGCACGGCCAGGCCCCGGAGTAGGCTACCGGAGTGTCGTCCTCACAGGTCGCCATAGTTTTCGCCCTCAGTGCGGCCGTGTGTATAGCGCTCGGGGCGGTGATCCGCCAGCGTGCCGCGGCACGAACGGCCGGCACGCCCGATTCGCCCAGCGTCATGGGTGGCCTCCTCCGCTCACCCGATTGGTGGCTGGGAACGCTCGTAGGTGTCGGTGGATTCGCCTTCCAGGCTGCCGCATTGGGTAGGGGCGCGCTCATGCTCGTGCAGCCCCTGCTGGTGCTGTCGCTGTTGTTCGTGCTGCCGCTGGGCGCGTGGCTCAACGGCCGCTCGGTAGCTGCCGGCGACTGGGCATGGGCGCTGGCGCTGACCGCCGGGATCGCGATTCTGGTGGTGGTCGGCGACCCCCGGCCCGGCCAACCGCACGCCGAGACGCTGCACTGGGTAATCGTGGGGATAATCGCCATTCCGTTGTTCGCCGCCGCGCTGCTCGCTGCCCGTGCCTGGCCGGGGCCGCGGCGGGCGGTGTTGCTTGGCCTGTGCTCCGGTGCGTTGTTCGGTCTCGCCGCCGTGCTCGTCAAGGGTGTGGTCTCGACCGCAGGCCGGGGAGCGAACGCGGTGCTCGTCTCGGCCGAGACGTACGCGCTGATTGTCATCGGTCTCGCCGGCACGGTGTTGCAGCAGTACTCGTATCGGGCCGGAAGCCTGCACGCATCATTTCCGGCGGCGACGGTCGTCGAACCGATGGTGGTCGCAACCCTCGGATTCCTGGCGCTCGGCGAATACCTGGATGTGAACATCGAGCTGGTCGCGGTGCTGGTGGCCGCGCTCGCGACGGTGGTCTTCGCGACAGTCGCGCTCGCGCGCAGCAAAACCGTCGACGCCGTCCCGGCCGACCCCGGCCCGCCGGGCCACACGCGACAGTGGGACATACCGCCTCGGCTTCGCCGCGACAGCTCGTAGTGGTGGAAGCGCACCGTTCGGCTCTGGCCGCCAACCACTTCTGGCTTGATCAGGGTGGCGACGACGCCGACAACACCAAAGCCCGGCTCTGCGCGGGATTCGGCCCCGCCTCGCGGATGCGAGACGGGGCCGGGCTGGAGTTCAGCCGACTACTTCACAAAGTCGCGCACGCCCTCGAAAACCGTCGACGACGACAGCAGCGCTATATGGCCGATGCACGCCGTCTGGGTGTTGGTGGCACCGCTGAGAATGGTGCTCTCATCGGGGTTGATGATCTCGTCGCACGGTGACCACCAGGTGCCGTAGTTCACCCGGCCGGGGGTTTCGTCGGTGCTGTTGAGTTCGGCCAGGAAGGCTGAGCCGGGCCGCATCTCCTCGCAGGAGGCGTCGATGCATCCGTTGGCGGCGTCGGTGCCGTGATTGGGGCCGGCGATGGAGACCCAGTCGTCGACGGAATTGAGGCCGTCGAGCTTCTTCAGGTACCAGCGACTGTTCAGGCCGCCCATCGAGTGGGTGACGATGTCGACCTTGGCGGCACCTGTTTTCGCGCGCAGCGCATCGACCTGCGCTTTCACCTCCAGCGCGATGTCCTTGTTCGACTGGGTGGTGTCGTAGCTGAATCGCGCCATCTCTTCCGCGGAGTATCCCGCGTTCAGGAATCGGCCCCACATGTAATTCCAGTCCGCCGCCGATCCCTGCCATCCGTGGACGAAAAGGATCGGATCCCGCGCCGGCGCCGCAGCCGCATGTGGTGTGGCGATGCCAAGTGAAGCGGTAGCCGTCGCGACCAGGGTGATTGCGGCCATCCCGAGGCGGCGCGTGATCGATGTGATGTGCATGTATTCCTGACTCCGATCTGCTCGTTGCACTGCGAGCAGACAGAAGATAGCGGGAGAGCCCATCCCGGCGCTGTGAAACGCGGTTATTCAACATGCCGCAGTTGGATCTATCGCGGCATTCCACGGAGAGATCGCGGGAGGAACTGCGCTGTGCCGACGAGCTGACAGCAGAGGGCAAGTCGTTGTGAGGAGATCGCCGCGGAGCTGGGGCTTCTGCGGCGACGTCGGACAACTGGCGTCCGGCTCGGCTTCCCGCCACCAATTGAACCCCATCACTTCCCGCCCTCCGCAGTTCGACGGAAGTCGTCCACGGCTTGCGGTGACCGCGTCGGTAGAACGAGTTGCGCGAGCTGTGCTCGGCGCGAGTCAGACTTCTGCCCATCTCGAACCCCTGCTTTCTGATCGCTCCAAGTGGTGAGCACCCGCCGCCAGGGAACCGATGAAGGTTCGGATCAACCCGGCGGCGGGGCTACCAGAAGCGTCCTGCGACCAGGGAATTCGCGCTAGCGTTGCACTGTGGCCAAGGCGTTGCCGAATGATTCGTCGATGCTGCAACGCTGCTCAGGGTGGTTGGGAGAGGGGGCTGGATGGAGAACTGGGAAGCTTTCGGAGCCGAGCTGAGACGGCTTCGATCGCAGGCGGGTCTGTCGGTCAGAGAATTGGCGCGCAGCCTCAGCTACGACCCTGGCGCGCTCTCGCGTTTCGAGAACGGCCGTCGCAAACCCGCGGCGGATATCGTTCGGAAGCTTGATCGCATCCTCGGATCCGATGGGGCACTCGCGGTCATCTATGAGAGTCTGGTTGCCGCGGCAACCGACGTCGATCAGTCGAATTTGTTGCGCTTGCGTGAGTCAGCGGCCTTGTCGGAGCGGCGCTACATCGATCGCGCGTTGGTCAAGGATTTTTCGGAACTGCTGTCGGAAACTCGACGGCTGGAGGACCAGGTCGGCTCCAAACTCGTTCTGCCGCTGGGAGTGCGGCAAATGCGGGTGGCATCAGCGCTGGCCATCGAGGCTCGGACGTCGGCGCGCACCGATATGGTCGACGTAGCCGCTGGATGGCAGCAGTTCACCGGCTGGCTCCATGCCAATCTCGGACACCATGCCGCCGCAGTCCAGCACTATCGCGCGGCGCTCGAACTGGCTACCGAGAGCGGCAACCGGGACATGATCTCCACAGCGCTGTCGATGCGAGGTCATGTCGCTTGGATGGCGGGCGAGGTCGGTCCGATGATCGGCTTGTCCCGAGCCGCGCAGCGTGATGGCGACGCACTGAGCCCTACGGTCCTCGCGCTGGCCGTTCAGCAGGAAGGCCGTGGACATGCGATCGAGGGTGACCTCGACGCGATGGAAGCCAAACTCGATCGGGCCGCCGAACTCGTAGCGCTAGGTGATCCCGAGCAGCCCGACGCCCAATACTTCTACTCCGACTCGTTCATCGAAATGCAGCGCGGCTTGGCATATCGCCTAGCTCGGCAGTGGGACAAGGCTGTCGTATCGCTCAACCGAGGCTTGGCGGGGTTCGATCCCGACACACTCACCTCCGAGTGGGCTACCTGGTATGTCGCGGAGCTGGCATGCGCGCTGGCAGGTGCCGGTGAACCCGAAGCCGCATGCGATCGAGCGTCAGACGCACTTCGAGTCGCCGTGGCGACGCCAGGATCCAGGCTGACCAGATTCATTCGAGTGCTCCACCGCGAGATGTCCGCCAAATGGAAGACCAACGACGCCCTGGATGCCCTGGCAGAGCAACTGCGTCAGGCTCGCACGAAAGAAGGGAGTGCATAGCGGTCGGAACGGTTGAGACGGAGGCAGCCGAGCGGACTATCCAGCCGGTTCGCCTCGACCGCGGCCGACGCGAAACCTGAGACGAGGCAATAGAACTCGTCGATGCCGCAGGCTTAACCCGCCACTGATTTCCTGTCGGTGGGCATGGGTACTGTGCCCGCATGCCCACCGTCCTGCACGAGGTGATCATCGACCTGTTCCGGCAACGCCCGTGACTGGCTGCCGACCTATTGGCGCTCGTGATGGATACTCCGCTACCCGAATTCGACCATGCCCGACTGGAATCCGGCGATTTCCCTGACATCGACCCGACCGAATACCGAGCGGACGCCGTCGTAGTCCTGGCCAATGGGACCGATCCCGCCCTCGCTGTGATCATCGAGGTCCAGCTGCGGCCGGACGGCGACAAGTCTTGGACTTGGCCGGTCTACCTGACCACACTGCGCGCCCGGCTGCGCTGCCCCACCATGCTGATGGTGATGTGCCCGAGCGAGCGCACGGCAGCCCGCTGCCGTAGCCCCATCCTCATCGCGCCGGGATGCATCCTGACTCCCGTCGTGCTGGGCCCGGCCGACGTCCCGGTGGTGACTGATGCCTCGACTGCAGCCACCAACCCCGAGTTGGCAGTGCTATCGGCGATCGCGCATCGAAATCATCCTGAACGTGATGCCATCCTGACCACTCTGGCTGAGAACATGGTCGACGCGGCCAACGGCGATCTGTACATTGACCTGGTAATGGCCGTTCTCCCAAAGGCGGCCCGGCACTTCTTGGAGAGCCTCATGACGACCGGCACTTACGAATACAAGAGCGAGTTCGCCCGGCGTTACTACTCCAGGGGCAAGGCCGAAGGGCGGGCCGAAGGGGAGGCCGCGGCGCTGTTGCGCATTCTGCGGACGCGCGGCTTCATGCTTTCCGAAGCCACTGCTAGCCGCATTGCCCAGTGCACCGATCTCGACCAGATCAACACCTGGATAGACCGCGCCGTCACCGCCGACAGCCTCGATGAGGTCTTCGCGGACCACCCGAAACCGTAGTGCATTCGCGTCAGCAGGCGGACAGTCAACCACGCGCGGAGCCGTTGCCGGACGACGCTGCTGACCTGGCGAACAGCTCAGCAGCCCCCGGCGTCCGCGAGACCGCTCAGTCGTTCGCGTGCAGGTCCGCGTTGAGTTCGATGCCCGTGCCCTTGCGGTGGACGACCTCGACGGCGCCGGTGGTGGAGTTGCGGCGGAACAAAAGGTTGTCGCGACCCGACAGTTCGGCGGCCTTGACCTGGGTGCCGTCGGGAGTGGTGACCTTGGTGCCCGCGGTGAGGTAGAGGCCCGCTTCCACGACGCAGTCGTTGCCGAGGGGGATGCCGAGGCCGGAGTTCGCGCCGAGCAAGGAGCGCTCGCCGATGGAGATCATGGTGGTGCCGCCGCCGGAGAGTGTGCCCATGGTGGACGCGCCGCCGCCGATGTCGGAGCCGTCGCCGACCACGACGCCCGCGGAGATCCGGCCCTCCACCATGGACGCGCCGAGGGTGCCCGCGTTGAAGTTCACGAAGCCCTCGTGCATGACGGTGGTGCCCGAGGCGAGGTGCGCGCCGAGGCGAACCCGGTCCGCGTCGCCGATGCGGACGCCCGAGGGCAGCACGTAGTCGACCATGCGCGGGAACTTGTCGACGCTGTAGACCGTGACCGGGCCGCGGGCGCGCAGCTTGGCGCGGGTGGCCTCGAAGCCCTCCACCGCGGCGGGGCCGTGGTTGGTCCACACCACGTTGGTCAGCAGGCCGAACTGGCCGTCCAGGTTCACCTCGTGCGGCTTGACCAGGCGATGCGAGAGCAGGTGCAGGCGCAGGTAGACATCGTGAGCGTCGACCGGGGCGGCAGACAGGTCGGCGATCGTGGTGCGCACCGCGATCACGTCGACCCCGCGGGCGTCGTCGAAGCCGAGCAGCGCCGCATACTCCGCGGGCGCCTCGTCCAGTCGCTTGGTGCCGGTCTCGGAGAACTCGCCCAGCTGGGGGTTCGGGTACCACGTGTCCAGCACGGTCCCGTCCGCGGTCACGTTGGCGATACCGACTGCTGCTGCTCCCTGGATGCTCACGTCACTAGAGGTTACCCACCCGCGTCGAACGGTCATGCGGCTGCTCCGGTGCGCGCTTCGATCAGCCGGACTGGGATGTAGGTGTCTGCTCGATGAGAGTCGCGGTGGCGCGGTCGAGGAATTCGCAGAACAGCCTGTGCTCCTCGGGGGTGAAGCGGTCGGTGAGGGCGCGTTCGAGCACGATGACTTCCTGGTAGGCGCGCTCGAGCAGGTCACGGCCCACTGGCGTGAGGCGGGCGATCATGACTTTGGCATGAACGGGTGACGGATTCCGGTCGATGAGTCCTTTGTTCTGCATCCCGGCCAAGACGGTGGCCATGCTCTGCTGCGTGACCCCACAGGCGCGGGCCAGTTGCGCGCCGGACATGTCGTCTTCGCGCGACAGGGTCAGCAGCACCGCGTACTGGGTCATGGTCAGCCCGTATGCGCGCAGCACGGTCTCGTGATGGCCCATCAGCGCCTGTTCGGCGCGACGGATCCGGGTGCATACGTACTCCTCGACAGGCACGTCCGACATGACACAACCTTCTAAGTTGACTCAGGTATTTGATAATGCTTTAGTTCCGGTATCAGGATACTGAGTCAAAGCAAAGGGTTGTATGTGATGAAGGCTGTTGTTCTGGACACCGACGATCAGTTCCGGGTCTCGGAGCTACCTGAACCGGTGGCCGGTGCGGGCGAGGTCGCGATTCGGGTCTCCTACGCGGGCGTGCAGTACGGCGACGTGCTGGTCCGTGCGGGTCACTTCCCGATCCCGCGCCCGTTCGTGCCGGGTTTCGAAGCCGCCGGTGAGATCGTCGGGGTCGGTGCCGGTGTGGACGAGGCGCGGATCGGTGAGCAGGTCACCGCGTTGATCGGCGGGGGTGGTTACGCCGAAGTGGTGACCGCGCCCACGGTGCTGGCGATCAACGCCGCTGGAGTCGGCCTGCGCGATGCCGCCGGGTTCGGGTGGGTAGCGCCGACCGCTTACGACCTGGTCAACACTGTCGCGAGGGTGCGGGCCGGGGACAGTGTGCTCATCCATGCCGCCGCCGGTGGCGTCGGCTCGCTGGCCGTGCAGTTCGCCGCTCTCGCCGGTGCGGAGCGGATCGTCGGGGTGGTCGGTGATGCCGGTCAGGTCGATTACGCCCGCGGTTTCGGCTACCACGAGGTGCTGGTGCGGGAGCAGTTCCCGGATGCCCTCGGTGACGAGAAGTTCGACGTGGTCCTGGATCCGATCGGTGGCCCCACTCGCCTCGAGAATCTGGCGCGGCTGGCGCCGCACGGCAGGATCGTGGTCTACGGCAACATCGCCACCTTCGAACCGGTCACCGTGTCGGCCAACGACCTGCTGATGCAGGGTCAGTCTCTGCTGACCTACAACAGCAACCTGGCCAGCCGGACCCACCCGAATCGGTTGGCCGACAGCGCCGCCCAAGCCATGGCGATGGTGGCCGACGGGTCGGTGCGCATCGACGTCACCGCCGAATACGCCCTCGCCGACGTCGAGACCGCGATCGTGACCCTGGCCGAAGGAGCGACCCTGGGCAAGAGCGTCGTCCGCATCGGGTGAAATCCGGTCGCCGATCCGGCGCGTCGCGCACCCGCCGGATCTGCGACCACGCTGCCAGCGCATGGCCGCTGGCGGATGTCCAAGTGCTCGCCGTCAGCAGAAGCCGCGAGGGGGAGCGGCAGCCAGACCTTCGTCGGACGACTCGGCCCGGCACACAAGAAAGCCAGCTGCACCGCATACGAGGAGTGTGTCCGCGATCCGGCTTACCAGACGTGGTGTGCGGGCGCGGCTGGTCGACCGCCGTAGGGTGAAGGGCGTGACCATCGACCTGCATGCCGACCCGATCACGCTGACCGCCGCGCTCGTCGACATACCGAGCATTTCGCTCGGCGAGGCGGCCATCGCCGACGTGGTGGAGCGGGCGCTGCGCGAGCAGACGGTGGGGTTCGAGGTGCTGCGGCACGGCAACGTGGTGCTGGCGCGCACGAATCGGGGGTTGCCGACCCGAGTGATCTTGGCCGGGCACCTGGACACCGTGCCGATCGCGGACAACGTGCCCAGCCGCTTCGCCGTGAACCCGCTGGGCGAGCAGGTGCTCTACGGCTGCGGCACGGTGGACATGAAATCCGGCGACGCGGTGTTCCTGCACCTGGCGGCGACGGTCGCCGATCCGGTACACGATCTGACCCTGATCTTCTACGACGGCGAGGAGATCGCCGCGGAGTTCAACGGGCTCGGCCACATCGAACGTGATCTGCCCGGCTGGCTCGCCGGCGATCTCGCGGTGCTCGGCGAACCGTCCGCCGGTTGGATCGAAGCGGGTTGCCAAGGCACGCTGCGGGTTCGGCTGGACACCTCCGGCGTGCGGGCGCATTCGGCACGAGCCTGGCTGGGCGACAACGCGATTCACCGATTGGCTCCGATCCTGCAACGGCTGGCCGAGTACCGTGCGCGTGAGGTCGACATCGACGGCTGCGTCTATCGCGAGGGGCTGTCCGCGGTCCGCGTCGCGGGCGGCGTGGCGGGCAATGTGGTGCCGGACGCCGCCGAGGTGGACGTCAACTTCCGTTTCGCCCCCGATCGCACCGTGGACCAAGCCGTCGAGCACGTACGCGAGGTCTTCGACGGTCTCGAACTCTCCTTCGACGTGACCGATTCCGCACCCGGCGCGCTGCCCGGCCTGACCGCCCCCGCCGCGAAAGACCTCATCGCCTCGGTACAGCGGCACGGTGGCGGCGGCGTGCGCGCCAAATACGGCTGGACCGACGTCTCCCGCTTCGCCGCCCGCGGCATCCCCGCCGTCAACTTCGGTCCCGGCGACCCCAACCTCGCGCACAAGCGCGACGAGCATGTGCCCGTCGACCAGATCACGGCGGTCACCGCCATGCTGCGCAACTACCTGACCGGTACCGCGGGCTGAGAGACCTGACGCGCGACCAGTCGGTGTCGCAACACGCTCCCGTCCCGGGCAGGACGGATCTTCGTGCTTCGGCCCCTGACGAAGCACGCGGCCGGTTGGGCCGAACAGCATGTTGCCAGCACAATCCCTGTCACAGCGGCTAGCCGATGGCGCAGATTGCGGTTGCGCCTCACCGGCGCTGCGCGCGGCTGAACGCCGGACGACTTCTCACGTGCAGCCAGTGTGTGATCGTTTCCGGACGGTAGCGTGGAACGCATGTCCACCGACGCCGCCGACCGTGAAATCACCACCAAGCCGAAGTCGACAGCGAAGTTCCGGGGGCCGATCATGTTCCGCCGCGACCGCAAGGACGGCATCTCCACCGCCGACCGGAACCTGCTGGACCAGCGCGGCGACACGGACTGGGTGCACACCGACCCCTGGCGCGTGCTGCGCATCCAAGCCGAATTCGTCGAGGGATTCGGCGCGCTCGCGGAGGTGCCCCGCGCGGTGACCGTCTTCGGTTCCGCGCGCACGACGGCCGACCATCCCGAGTACCAGGCGGGCCGGGCGATCGGCGCCGCGCTGGCGCGGGCCGGTTTCGCGGTGATCACCGGCGGCGGACCCGGCGCGATGGAGGCGGCCAACCGCGGCGCCTGCGAGGCGGGCGGCTACTCCATCGGCCTCGGCATCGAGTTGCCGTTCGAGCAGAGCCTCAACGAGTGGGTCGATCTGGGCATCAACTTCCGCTACTTCTTCGTCCGCAAGACGATGTTCGTGAAGTACTCCCAGGCGTTCATCTGCCTGCCCGGTGGTTTCGGCACCCTCGACGAGCTGTTCGAGGCGCTGACTCTGGTGCAGACCCGCAAGATCACCCGGTTCCCGATCATTCTGTTCGGCAGCAGATACTGGGCCGGGCTGGTCGACTGGCTGCGGGATTCGCTCGGCGGCTCCGGCAAGATCTCGCCCGGTGACCTCGATCTGCTGCACGTGACCGACAGCGTCGAGGAGGTCGTGAGCATCATCCAGGCCAACGTGGAAGCGGGCGGCGCCGAGGACGCGATCGGAACGGAGGACGAGTGGTGAACGACCAGCCCTTCGCCGTCTGCGTCTATTGCTCGGCGAGCACCACCGACCCGGACTACCTCTCGCTGGCCGCCCGGGTGGGCACCGAGATCGCCCGGCGCGGGTGGCAATTGGTGTCCGGCGGCGGTCACGTCTCGATGATGGGCGCGGTGGCCACCGCGGCACGCGCCGGTGGCGCGAAGACCATCGGCGTCATCCCGAAGCACCTGGTGCACCGCGAGGTCGCGGACGTCGACGCCGACGAGCTCGTGGTCACCGACACGATGCGCCAGCGCAAACAGGTGATGGAGGACCGCGCCGACGCCTTCCTCACCCTGCCCGGCGGCATCGGCACGCTGGAGGAGTTCTTCGAGACCTGGACCGGCGGCTATCTGGGACAGCATGAGAAGCCGGTTATTGTGCTGGATCCCAATGGATTCTTTCGCGGATTGTTCTCCTGGCTGGATGAGTTGTACGAACGGAAGTTCGTGCCCCAGACAGCGTTGTCCCGGATTACCGTGGTGACCGATCTCCCGTCCGCCTTCGCGGCACTGGAGGCGCCGCGTATCGCTTGACGAGGAGAACTGAAGACGTGAGCAGCGACGCACGCTCGACGGTGAGCCTGGCCGACATCATCCGCAATCTGCCCGCTATCGCACTGGACGTGCCGCGCATGCTGCGCAACACGCGGGGAATCCTCGTGAAGCCGGAGTCGAAGTCCTCGATCGGGCTGTATTTCCAGCGCAGCGCGCATCGTCATCCGGATCGTCCGTTCCTGCGGTTCGAGGGCGCGACGTACACCTACGGCGAGGCCAACGCCCAGGTGAACCGCTATGCGAGCGTGCTGGCGCAGCGCGGTGTGCGGCGCGGCGACGTGGTGGGCGTGCTGATGACCAACCGGCCGGAGACGATGTTCCTCGTGCTGGCCACGGTGAAACTCGGCGCCACCGCCGGTCTGCTCAACCACCACCAGCGCGACCAGGTGCTCGCCCACAGCTTCGGCTTGCTCGGCAGTGTCCTGAACGTGGTCGGCGCGGAATGCGCGGAGGCGATCGGCTCGCTGCCCGAGCCGCTCGACAACCTCCTGCCTGCCGACGAACTGCATCGGGCGGCCGAGAGCGCCGACGACACCGATCCGCCGAGTTGCGCCGAGGTCACCGCGCGCGAGCGCGCGTTCCTCATCTTCACCTCCGGCACCACGGGCCTGCCGAAGGCCAGCGTGATGACCCACCTGCGCTGGGCCAAGGTCATGGCCGGGATGGGCGGTCTCGGCATTCGGCTGCGCGGCGACGACACCCTGTACTGTTGCCTGCCGCTCTATCACAACAACGCGGTGACCGTCGCATTGTCGGCGGTGCTCGCCTCCGGCGGAGCGTTCGCCCTCGGGCGGGGATTCTCCGCGTCGCGGTTCTGGGACGAGGTCATCCGGGAGCAGGCGACGGCCTTCATCTACATCGGCGAGTTGTGCCGCTACCTGCTCAATCAGCCGGCCAAGCCGACCGATCGGCAGCACCTCGTCCGGCTCGTCGTCGGCAACGGTCTGCGGCCGGAACTGTGGGATGAGTTCGAAATGCGCTTCGGCATCGAGCGGATCGTGGAGTTCTACGGGGCGAGCGAGGCGAATACCGGGTTCGCAAACGTCTTCGGCGTCGACCGCACCGCGGGGTTCAACCCACTTCCGTATGCCGTGGTGGAATACGACGACGAGACCGGAAAAGCCAAGCGCGACAAGGACGGACGGCTGCGCCGGGTGGGCACCGGCGGCGTCGGGCTGCTGCTGGCCAAAGTGACCGACCGCGTCCCGTTCGACGGTTACACCGACAAGGCCGCCTCCGAGGCCAAGCTCGTGCGCGACGGCTTCGAGCCGGGCGACGTCTGGTTCGACACCGGCGATCTGGTGCGCGAGCAGGGCTGGCATCACGTCGCGTTCGTGGACCGGCTCGGCGACACGTTCCGCTGGAAGGGCGAGAACGTGGCGACCACCGAGGTGGAGCGCGCACTGAGCAAGGCCGAGCCGATCGCCCAAGCCGTGGTCTATGGCGTAGACATCCCCGGAACCGACGGCAAGGCCGGCATGGCCGCCGTGACGCTGCACCCCGGCGCCCAGTTCGACCCGGTCGCGCTGGCGAAGCTGGCCTACGAACAACTCCCCGGATATGCCGTCCCCCTGTTCGTCCGTGTCGTCCCCGAACTGGAACACACCTCCACGTTCAAAAGCCGCAAGGTCGAACTCCGCAAGCAGGGCTACACCCCGAACCCGGACAGCACGCTGTATGTCCTCGCCGGACGCACCGAGGGCTACGTCCCCGCCTACGACGACTACCTCGCCGCCGTCGCCGCGGGCCGAGCCCCCCGAAACTGACGGCGCCTCCCAACTAGAGTCGTCTCCATGTTGAGCTCGATTCCGGCGCGGTTTCCCACGCTGTGCGGGCGGCCGGTGGCGACGGATCGAGCGCTGGTGATGGCGATCGTGAATCGCACGCCGGACTCGTTCTACGACCACGGCGCCACCTTCACCGACGCGGCGGCCATGGACGCCGTCGCGCGGGCGGTCGACGAGGGCGCCGACCTGGTCGACATCGGCGGCGTGAAGGCCGGGCCCGGTGATCTGGTCGACGCGGCGGAGGAGACGCGCCGGGTGGTGCCCTTCGTCGCGGCGATCCGCGCGAAATACCCCGAGCTACTGATCAGCGTCGACACCTGGCGCGCCGAGGTGGCGTCGGCCGCGCTGCGGGAGGGCGCGGATCTGATCAACGACACCTGGGCGGGGGCCGACCCGGAACTGGTCCCCGTGGCCGCGGCGCACGGCGCGGGCGTGGTGTGCAGCCACACCGGCGGTGCGGTGCCGCGCACCAGGCCGCATCGGGTTCGCTACGCCGACGTGTTGAACGAGGTCACCGGAACGGTGGTGCGCGCGGCCGAGAACGCGCGCGCGGCGGGCGTGCGCGAGGATTCGATCCTGATCGATCCGACCCATGATTTCGGCAAGAACACCTATCACGGGCTCGAACTGTTGCGCGGAATCGACGTTCTTGTAAATACCGGATGGCCAGTCTTGATGGCGCTGAGCAACAAGGATTTCATCGGGGAGACTTTAGGTGTCGGTCTTTCCGAGCGGCTGGAGGGCACGTTGGCGGCAACAGCATGGTCGGCGGCGGCCGGCGCCCGAGTCTTTCGTGTCCACGAAGTCGCCGCGACCCGGCGGGTCGTGGACATGATCGCCGCGATCCAGGGCATCCGGCCCCCCGCACGAACCTTGCGAGGTCTGGCATGACATTCCAACCCTTCGAGCCCGCCTGGGCGACGACCAATACCTGGGACAGCCCGAACTGGACGGTGGACGAGCTCGTCGCCGCCAAGGCCGGGCGCACCGTGTCGGTGGTGCTGCCCGCATTGAACGAAGAGCGCACCGTGGCCGACGTGGTGGCCAGCATCCGGCCGCTGCTCGGCATGCTGGTCGACGAGCTGATCGTGCTCGATTCCGGTTCGACCGACGCCACCGCGGAGCGGGCTCGCGCGGCGGGCGCCGAGGTGATCAGCCGCGAGCAGGCCGTGCCCGAGCTGGATCCGGTCCCCGGCAAGGGCGAGGTGCTGTGGCGCTCGCTGGCGGTGACCAGCGGCGACCTCATCGCCTTCGTCGACTCCGATCTGATCGATCCCGACCCGGCCTTCGTGCCGAAATTGCTCGGCCCGCTGCTCACGGTCGACGATATGCACCTGGCCAAGGCCTACTACCGCAGGCCGCTGCGGCAGGGCGGCGCGGTGGACGCGCACGGCGGCGGACGGGTCACCGAGCTGGTCGCGCGCCCGCTGCTCGCGGCGCTGCGGCCCGAACTGTCCCAGGTCTTGCAGCCCCTTGGCGGCGAGTACGCGGGCACCAGGGAGTTGCTCGCCTCCGTGCCGTTCGCCCCGGGCTACGGCGTGGAGATCGGGCTGCTGCTCGACACCTACGACCGGCTCGGGATGTCCGCGATCGGCCAGGTCAATCTCGGCGTTCGCACGCATCGGAACCGGCCGCTGGCCGATCTCGGAGTGATGAGCCGCCAGATCCTCGGCACGGTGCTCGGCCGTAGCGGGGTCCAGGACTCCGGGGCGGCGCTGACCCAATTCCCGCTGATCGGTGATGAATTCACCGCGCACAGCACCGAGGTGTCGCTGATCGATCGTCCGCCGATGAACACTCTGCGGCCCACATGGGCGGCAGCCTGAGCGTCGGCGATCCGCTGCTGGATCCGTGCCCGCGGCATGGGCGGTAAGGCCGGAAACCGGTGTGCGGGTCAGGCTCCTTTTGCCCGCGGGTCGCGCATGTACCCGGCTTCGATCAAGGTGCGGAAGGCCGCATTCTTGTAGACGCATTCCGAGGGCTCGCAGATCCGGTGGCGCTGCATGAGTTCGTGTGCCTCCGCCACGGTCAACGGCTCGGTGGGCAGTTGCTGCGGCCGGCCGATCGGGCAGGTCGGCAGCAGGGGGGCGACCTGCTGCGCGATCCCGTGCTCGGCGACGCCGACTCGCCGCCGCCGGGTCGCCGGACCGTGCAGCAGACCGATGGTGGCGACCAGACTCGCGGCGCCGGCGAGCGAACAGAGAACGGCGATCTGCGTGGCGGTCACGGCGCTTTCTCCTCTCGGTGGGGCGGGCCGGGCAGAGCGTGGCGGGGCCGAAGCGCAACGCACCGTCACCTGATCTAGTTAACTTTCAGCAAATCTAGTGTGGGCCGAACGAGCACGGCGTGCAAGGGGGAGATGAGCGCACCCACGCGATCGGCTGGCTTGGCGAGGGTATTCCCGGCGAATATGGATCCAATCCGCTTCGTGCGAGGAGATTTCGAGCGCGTCCGATCGGACCCGTCAGCCGGGCGAGCTGATCTTCGGTGACTCCGGAGTCCCTCAGCCCGCTTCATGGGTCCGGCGCGAACCGGGGGCGCCGACCAAGCCGATTCAGGGGAGGCCAGTGCCGTAGCAACGGCCGGTGCGTCGAACTCGTCATCGTGAGTGAGCACGCCGACCCGGTGCGATCGTCGATCTCTCGGCTTGCTGCTCGGCGCGCAGATACCGGTGCGGCCGGTCTCCCGCGACCTCATGGCGGAACGGGCTGGGCAGCGGTAGCGAAGGTCTCCCGGGCGTCCACCACGGTGACCCGATAGCCGAGCCGGCGTCCACCGGGGTGCCGTCGTCGATCCCACGCAGGTCAACCCGACCGTGAGCCGGTCGGCGTCGGCGTAGCCGAACCGGTCGGTGCGTGGCGGCGCATCGGACTCGCGGATGATCAATTGCCCGAGTATCGCGCCATCGGAAGTGGTCCCCTCCCGAACGGCGTCTGGCCGGAGCGCGTCGGGTCGGGACGGACGGCGAGTTTCCGCCGTACCGCCGGCCTGGGCTATGCGGAGGTGATCCGGCGCAGCATCTCCGCCGCGGCGGCCCTTCGTTGCGCCTGCGCGGGGTCCAAGTCGGCCGCCGGCGCGGACGCGGGTTCGCTCTTCGTGCTGTCGTCGCTCGTCGTGGACGCGGCTTGGCTCTGCACCCCGTCGTCGTTCGTCATGGACGTGGGCTCGCTCTGCGAGCCGTCGTCGTTCGCCATGGACGCGGCTTCGCTCTGCAGGCCCTTGTCGCTCGTCGTGGACGTGGGTTCGGGCTTCGCGTCGTCGTTCTCCGCGATCGGGTATGGGAGCTGGCGACGTACCGCCGGCATGGTCAGACGCGGCTTGCTGTCCGTCCGTGTGTCCTCGTCGGACGCCGTTTCGTCCTCCTCGGAACCCTCTGACGCGGGTGACTCGTTCTCCTGCTCCTTTGCGAGCCGGGCTTGGAGTTCGGCCACGGAGAGGTGGGAGCGCGACGACGCCGGCCGCAGCAGTATGGTGGCGACCAGGACGAGCAGTCCGGTCACCAGGATGGCGGCACCGATGAGCAGAAGCGGATTCACTATTTCCTCCTTGCCGGACGTCTCGCACGTCCGTTTGGCGGAGCTGGAGATAGGGCGCGTCGGTCTCGGCAGGCACCACAGGGTCGAGCGGCTCGCGCGTTATCTTTCAGCTATTTTAGCCAGCTTGTGGGAACGTGACATCGGCAGGTCGGGTGACCGGCACCACACCTGACTCCGGCATAGGTGTCGGCTCGGCGGATGCTGTTGAGCAGGGTTCTTGCCGCAGCATGGAGTATCGAAGACCGTGCGTCCGTGCTATGCCGTCGGCGACTGCCCAGGGTGTGCGCGCTGCAACTCGTGTGGCGGATGGTTTGCTGAATCTCTTTGTGTGACTGCATCCGACGGCCCATGAGCATGCGAACCGAGGCGAAGTAGTCGAATCACGGGCTCGCCTACGTCGAAACCACCGTCCTCTGGCGGATGACTTACCGTGCAGGCGGTATCCGTCCTGCTCGCCGAATCCCGCGGGAATTCGCTGCCGACGCAGCCGATCGTCCTGGAGTCCGAGAATCCGGTCCGGACATGCCGCCGCTCAGCGGCGCAGACCCGATAGCGGGGAGCGGTTTTCGGGGTCGTGGCGATAGACCGGCGTGAGCAGTTCGGCCTCGAGTGGTTCGCCGGTGGCGCGGTCGAAGCGACAGGCGATCAACACCGAGAACAGGTGGTTGCTCGCGCGCTCGTGCAGCGTGGCCAGCCGGGTGGCGAGCAGGCGGATGGCGCCGAGCGAGCCGGGCGGGTGCATGCCGTCGATCATCAGTACGGTGCCGCGGCCGTCGGGGCGCGGAAGCCTGGCGAGATAGGCGATGTCGTGCGGTTCTGGGCCGCCCGGCCGGTACACCCGCCGGGCTGCCCGGTCCTCGATTCCCCGGCGTGTATCGCCCACTCTGGCCACGGCGCGGCGCAGCCGTGGGTCGGCGGCGACCAATTGGCGCAGGCTGGGGGATAGTTCCGGGCCGCCGAGCACGATCAGTCCGTCGCGGCGCAGATCGACCGGGCGGCCCGGGAGGAAATGCTCGACCGCGACAGTGAATCCGAGTTGGCGGAGTAGTTCGGCCAACCGTTGCGGGGCGGCCGGATCCGGTGCGCCGATCACCCGCCCGGCGCGCACCTCCGGGACGAGCACGGTGAGCGAACCATGCCCGAAGAACAGTCCTTCCGGCGCGGGCCCCTGCGTACTCACCTGGTGGATGCGGGCGCGGGAAAGTCCCGCCGCCGCACCGATTCTGGCGAACGTCCAGCCTTCGGCATGGAGTTCGCGGATCACGGCACGCCGAATCCTGGTCAGTTCGTTGATGGTCTGCTGGGCCGCCGCCACTCCATCGGTGGCCGCCTTCAGTCGCTCGACCTTGTCCTCGATCGCGAACACGCGCGCCACGTCATCGGCCGACATGTGCGAAGTCTAGACAGCTGAACAGCGCATGGTGTCTAGACTTCTTGACGGATCAGGTGGCGTCGGAGTCGATCGGAGGACGTTCGTTGCGCTCCAACGGCTTATCCAACTTGGGCATCGGATAGTCCGGCATACCGCTGTTCGTGCCGTACAAGTCCTTCGGGTCGGGCAATGCGCTGTTGAAATCCTTGAACAGCGAATCGTCGCCATTGAGAAGATGTTTGGTCACCATCGCGCGCGGGGTCATCCCGCGCAGTTCGTTCAGGTCGGCCAGCGGCTTGCGCAGATCGTCGAATTCCGGCCCGAGTTCCTGACGCAGCTGCGTGGTGGCGCCGCTGGCGTAATCGCGCACCTGCCGTAGGCTGCGCGTGGTCCAGCGCACGGCACCGGGCAGACGCTCCGGGCCGAGAATCACGAGGGCGGCGACGAGCAGGATGACCATCTCGCTCCAGCCGATGTTGCTGAACACGTAATCAGGCTACCCGGCGATCGGGTCGGCGGGTCAGTCGGATTCCAGCGTCACAGGCACGTCCACCTGCCTGCCATCGCGGATCAACTGCACGTTCACCGTCTCCCCGATCTTGTGCGACTGCACCGCGACCACCAGTTCGTCCGGACCGGTGACCTCGCGGTCGCCGACTTTGACGATCACGTCACCCTCCACGATCCCGGCCTTCGCCGCGGGGCTGCCCGGGGTGACGTCGGCCACCGCCGCACCGCTCATGACCTCGTTGGCCACCTGCTTGGTCCGCGCGCTCAGACCGATGATCGGGTGGTGCACGACGCCGTCGCGGATCAATGTCTGCGCGACCTCGGTCACCATGTCCACCGGGATGGCGAAGCCGAGGCCGACCGAGCCGCCGGTCTCGCTGCGGATGGCGGTGTTGATGCCGATGACCCGGCCGTCCATGTCCACCAGCGCGCCACCGGAGTTACCCGGGTTGATCGACGCATCGGTCTGCACCGCGTCGATGACGGCCTTCGTGTCGCTGCCCTCGCCCTCCAGTTTCACCGGACGGTGCAGGGCGCTGACGATGCCGGAGGTGACCGTCTTGCTCAGGCCGAGCGGCGAACCGATCGCCAGTACGTCGTCGCCGACTTGGACGTTGCCCGACTTCCCGATCTGGGCGACGGTGAGATTCTTCACATCCACCTTCAGCACGGCCAGGTCGGTCTTCGGATCGCGGCCGACGATCTGGGCGGGCACCCGGGTTCCGTCGGAGAACTGCACCTGGATCGCGGCCCGGTTGCTCTTGTCCTGGGCGGCCATCGAGATGACGTGGTTGTTGGTGACGATGTAGCCGCCGCCATCGATGACCACGCCGGAGCCGGTGGCGCCGTTGTCGCCGACGGTGACCCGGATCGAGACGACCGAGGGCAGCACCGCGTTCGCGACCTGCGCGATGAGGCCGTGCGGGCGATCGCCGTCGCCGGTCTGCTCCAAGGTGACCTTGCGCGAGGTCAGCGTCGAGGCGGTTTCCGCGGTCAGCCTGCCGACCAGCCCGCCGAGCAGGCCGATGACCAGCGCCACCAGCGCGAGCAGTGCCAGCGCCTTGGGGGCGACACGGTCGCCGAACAGCACTTCGCGCGCGCTGAGCTTCTCGGCTCGGGGGAGTTGCTGCGTTTTGGGGGTGGGCACCGCGGGGGCGCCCAGCCGCGCGACGGCGTCCGGATCACGCCACGGGTCGACGGGACCGGCGACCGGGGCGGGGCCGCCGGCGGCATCGGGATCGCGCTGCAGCAGCTCGGTGGAACCCTCGGGGCGGCCGAACGCCTCGGCCAGCACCGCGTCGGGTGGACGGTTCTGCGGTTCGGGGCCACTCTGTGCCGCGCCCGCGGTGCGGGCAGGCGGCGGGTCGGCGAACGAACCGGACAGCCCGGACGGCCTGCGGAAGGCGCGCGCAGTATGCGTGTCGACATGGGGCCGGTAGACCGGGCGCGGGCCGAGCACGGGCGCGTCCGGTGGCCGGAGATTCCCGCGGTTGGCCGCCGAATCCGAGGTGTCGGCCGATCCGGAATTCGTCGAGTCGGTGGTCACTCGGAAAACTCTACTTGCGCCACCAGGTTGTCCACCGAGTCGCGGTGAAGGAATCGGTCAGAAAACCGAAAACCGCTTCGTTCCGGGTGGTCTGGCCGGCTCCCGACGTGGGGGTGCGCGCGCTGGAGGCGCCACCCGGCAATTCCCCGAGCGGAATCCTGGTCAAGCTGTCGTGCAGTCCGGTGGGAATCGCGACGTTGCCTGCGTGCCGCAACGCGATGCGGGCCTGTTGCTGAGCGTCGACCTCCGCCGCGCACTCCGGGCACAGCGAAAGGTGCTGAGCAGCGCGCAGGTACGCGTTCATGCGCAGTTCGCCGTCCACATACGCCGCGATCGCCTCGCTCGCCAGATGTTCGGTGGGGCTGAAGCGAGGCGGACGACGACCGGACGTACTGAAGTCGCCACTCATTCGGTGCTCACCCTTTCAACCGACATCGACCGTGGGGCGACGCCGGCTTCCGACGAATCACCCGATGTTCATATCAGCGGCGAACCGCTGCTCACTTCCATTATGCGCAAGGTAGTCGCGCAGCGCCTGCCGCCCACGGTGGATCCGGCTGCGCACAGTGCCCAATTTCACGCCGAGCGTAGCGCCGATCTCCTCGTAGGACAGTCCCTCGATGTCACACAGGACCACGGCCGCGCGGAACTCCGGCGCCAGCGAATCCAAGGCGGATTGCAGGTCGGGATCGAGGCGGGCGTCGTGGTATGCCTGCTCGGGGCCGGGGCCCTCGGCGGGCACCCGGTCGTAGTCCTCGGGCAGCGCTTCCATCCTGATCCGGTTGCGGCGGCGGACCATGTCCAGGAACAGGTTGGTCGTGATGCGGTGCAGCCAGCCCTCGAAGGTGCCCGGTTGGTAACTCGACAGCGAACGGAACACCCGGATGAACGTCTCCTGCGTGAGGTCCTCCGCGTCCTGTGCGTCGCCGGAGAGGCGATAGGCCAGCCGGTAGACCCGGTCGGCGTGCTCGCGGACCAGCTCGTCCCACGACGGCATGGCCGACCGGTCACCGGTGGCGTCGAACGCGGCAGTCCCGGTCAGCTCGACGGGATCGGCGACGATGTCGGCTTCGACAGGCGGGATCTGCTCGGGCAGGGTGGCGTACTCACGCGCCGCATCGACCATGTGGATGGGGCTACCTCCTACTAGGGACCGCACAGGCACGGACTCGATCGGGGCCGGGTCTACGGTCCGTCACGTACGGATACAACAGACAAGCTGTATGTCGTTGTTCCCGCGTCCTGTGTTAATACACGGTCGGTGGTCTTGCGTTGCCCATACTCTTTCTGGTCCTGATATGGCCGGGTTATGGAGATCCTGAGGGACACCTGAGAAAAATGGCCGTGGAATTGGCGGCGGCGCGTGTTGTCCGGAACGCCCAGACCACCCTCCCGGCGTTAGCCTCATACCCGTGGCATCGAATCTGGAGCGAAATCTCGCTTACGTGGAGGAATCCGTCGTGGAAGACGAGATCCTCGTCAGCGCGCGCGAGCGGGCCACCGAACTCGGCGTGGCACCCGTGCCGCCCTCGGTGGGTGCGCTGCTGAGCATGTACGCGCAGTTGCTCGGCGCGCGGGCGGTGGTCGAGGTCGGCACCGGCGCGGGCATCAGCGGGCTGTGGCTGCTCGACGGCATGCGCGAGGACGGCACGCTGACCACCATCGATTCGGAGCCGGAGCACCAGCGCGCGGCCAAGGAGGCGTTCCGCGCCGCCGACATCCCGACCGCGCGAACCCGCCTGATCAACGGGCGTGCGCTCGACGTGCTGCCGCGCCTGGCCGACGGCGCCTACGATCTGGTCTTCGTCGATGCCGCGCCGCTGGAGCATCCGGAGTACGTGGCCCAAGCGGTGCGATTACTGCGCAGCGGTGGGGCCATTCTGCTGCACAACGCGCTGCTGGGCGGTCGGGTGCCCGACCTGGCGCAGCGCGATCCGGCCACCCAGGCGGTGCGCGCCGCCACCCGCGCCATCGCGGAGAACCCCGAACTCACCTGTGTGCTGATTCCGGTCGGTGACGGATTGCTTTGCGCCTCGCGCGGTTAGCGATGCGAGTAGTTGCGCGGCGATCCGGGCTGCCCCGTCGCCCGTCTGCACGATAGTCGCCACGGGTCGAGTCGTTTTCGCGGCCGAATCGAGGGTATGCGCTGAGAAACAAGTCAGCGAGGTTATCGGTTATGCGTGAAATGGATGCCATCGAGATGGGTGCCCTGGGGCATGTCGTCACGGAGCGTCGGTCGAGTTGGCTGCGGCCGACCATGCTGGCTCTCGCGTTGGTGCTGCTGGGAGCCGTCTTGGTGCTGATTGTTGTCAGCAATACCGATTTCGACACCGGACCCGCCAAAGTCACTCCGACACAGGGCCCGTGCGAGCCGTTCTGCACGCAAACGGTCGCCCCGCCCGGACCATAGTCGTGAGGCGCCGAGCCGGTTTTCTTCCGCGGCCGACGCGCATCGTATGTATTTGCGGGGGAGTACTTTCGGACATGCATCGCGTCTGATGCCCGTGGCGCATAGCGGATGAATTGCGCGGCCACGCGAGCGAGTTCACGAATCCGCCTCCGAACGGCCACGCTTCGGCGCATGCTTCAGCAGAGCGCGCGTGCGCAGCATACTGGTGGGGTCATGGTCGGAGCGAGGTCCGGAAGAGGGTGGGTGCCATGATGATGTTCCTGTGGGACGAGGACGAGCGTCGTCCACGTCCTATTCACTGGGGCCGGACGATGGTGGCCTTCGCCGCGGTGCTTTTGTTCGCCGTGCTGGCGGTCTATTTGGTCAGCACCGCCGATTTCGGCGACGCGTCGAAGACAACCGTCCCGCGCACCCCGGGCCCGTGCGCGCCATTCTGCATCGGATCTCCCGCCCCTGAGCCGGGCTCGCCTTAGACCCAGACGCCTTTGCCGACCGTCACCACGCCGCCGTTGCTGACGGCGAACCGGCTGCGGTCGCGCGCCAGGTCGACGCCGATGATCTCGCCCTCGCCGACGACCACGTTCTTGTCCAGGATGGCCCGCCGCACCACCGCGCCGCGCCCGATCCGGACACCGGGCATGAGCACGCAGCCCTCGACGGTGGCGCCGTCGTCGACCATGACGTTCGCGCTGAGCACCGAATTGCGCACCGTGGCGGCGGACAGGATGCTGCCCGCGCCGACGATGCATTCCTGCGCCAGGCCGCCCTGAGCGAACTTGGCCGGGGGCAGGTTCTCGGCCGCACCGCGGATCGGCCAGTGCCGGTTGTAGAGGTTGAACACCGGGTGCACCGAGACCAGATCCATGTGCGCGTCGTAGAACGCGTCGATGGTGCCGACGTCACGCCAGTAACCGCGGTCGCGGTCGGTGGCCCCGGGAACGTCGTTGTCGGCGAAGTCGTAGACGCTCGCCTGCCCCGCGGCCACCAGGAACGGGATGATGTCGCCGCCCATGTCGTGGTCGGAGTCGGCGTTGTCGGCGTCCGCCTTGATCGAATCCACCAGCACCTTGGTGGTGAAGACGTAGTTGCCCATGGACGCGAACGTGACGTTCGGGTCGTCCGGAGTGCCCGGGGGATGCGGGGGCTTCTCCAGGAACTGGGTGATCCGCCCGGACTCGTCGCTGTCGATGCAGCCGAACGCGCTCGCCTGGCTGCGCGGCACCCGGATGCCCGCCACGGTCACGCCTGCGCCGGAATCGATGTGGTGGCGCACCATCTGCTCCGGGTCCATGCGGTACACGTGGTCGGCGCCGAACACCACGATGTAGTCCGGGTCCTCGTCGTAGATCAGGTTAAGCGACTGCATGATCGCGTCCGCGCTGCCGGTGTACCAGCGCGGCCCGAGGCGCTGCTGCGCGGGCACCGGGGTGATGTACTCACCCGCGAAACCGGACAGGCGCCAGGTCTGCGAGATGTGCCGGTCGAGCGAGTGCGACTTGTACTGGGTGAGCACGCACAGCCGCAGGAAGCCCGCGTTGACCAGATTGCTCAGCACGAAATCGATGAGGCGGTAGGCGCCACCGAACGGGACGGCGGGCTTGGCGCGGTCGGCCGTGAGTGGAAAGAGTCGCTTGCCCTCGCCACCGGCGAGCACGATTCCCAGGACGTGCGGCTGGCTCCTCACATCTGCCAAACTACCGGGTAAAGCGGTAGTGAGTGGCCCACGAGCAGTTGAACGTCTAGTTTGAATCGGTGAGTTTCGGCACGGATCGCGGACGCGCGTCGGTGGATTCCGGCGAGCGGGACCGGCTTCGGGTCGCGATGCTGACCCGCGAGTATCCGCCCGAGGTCTACGGCGGAGCCGGGGTGCACGTCACGCAGCTGACGGCGCACCTGCGTCACCTGTGCCAGGTGACCGTGCATTGCATGGGCGCCACCCGCACGGATGCCGTAGTCCACCAGCCGGATCCGTCGCTCTACGCCGCCAACGCCGCGGTGCAGATGATGTCCACCCAGCTGCGGATGGCCGACGCCGTGGGCGAGGTGGACGTGGTGCACTCGCACACCTGGTACACCGGCCTGGCCGGGCACCTCGCAGGCACCCTCTACGGCGTACCGCACGTGCTGACCGCGCATTCGCTGGAACCGCGCAGGCCGTGGAAGGCCGAGCAGCTCGGCGGCGGCTACCGGATCTCGTCGTGGTCGGAGCGCAACGCGGTCGAGCACGCCGACGCGATCATCGCGGTCAGCGAGGGCATGCGCCGCGATGTGCTGGACGCCTACCCGTCCGTCGACCCGGACCGGGTGCACGTGGTGCACAACGGCATCGACGGACGTGTCTGGCATCCCGGCCCGCCGCCCGGCGACGCGCCGTCGGTGCTCGCGGAACTGGGCGTGCGCATGGACCAGCCGATCGTGGCGTTCGTCGGTCGTATCACCCGGCAGAAGGGGGTGGGTCATCTGCTGGCCGCCGCCCGCGACTTCGATCCCGGCATCCAGCTCGTGCTGTGCGCGGGCGCGCCGGACACGCCCGAACTCGCCGAGGAGACCACCGCGGCGGTGCAAGAGTTGCAGCGGCGGCGCGGCACCGTGTTCTGGGTCCGCGAGATGCTGCCGACCGAGCAGATCCGGCAGATCCTGGCCGCCGCGTCGGTGTTCGTGTGCCCGTCGGTGTACGAACCGCTCGGCATCGTCAACTTGGAGGCGATGGCCTGCGCGACGGCGGTGGTCGCCTCCGACGTCGGCGGTATCCCCGAGGTCGTGACGGATGGCCGCAACGGCCGACTGGTGCACTATGACGCGGGCGCCGCCCAGGACTACGAGCGGGCTCTGGCCGCCGCGGTGAACGAAGTCGCCGGTGATCTCGTGCTGGCCGCAGAGTTCGGTGCCGCGGGCCGCGCACGGGCAGTCTCCGAGTTCGACTGGTCGAAGATCGCGGCGCGGACGGTCGAGGTCTACGACAAGGTACGCAAGGGCTGAGTCACCGCCGAGTCAGCGGTCAGGCCGCCGGGCGGTAGGTGCCGACCATCACCGACGCGGTTACCTCGATGGTCTCCGGCAACCGCGCCAGACGCGCGTCGTCGGAGACCGCGTGATGCGCGGACGGCCCCATGCCGACGACGTTCGCGACATCGGCTCTGGGAAGCTTCATCGGATACTCGACCAGGGTCTGTTCGACGGGCTCGAAGTACCCCGTCATCGCGGCGTCGAGCCTGCGGTGCTTATCCGGGTCGACGCGCACCATGTCCAGCGGACCGACCAACTCGCCGAGATGGCGTTCGGTGGGTGTGGCGACGACGAAGCGGCCGTCCTCGGCGAGGACCCTGGCGACCTCGCCGGGATTGCGCGGCGCGAATACAGACAGCACGCTGCCGAGCGAGCCGTCGCGTATCGGCAACCCGAGCCAGGCGTCGGCCAATACCGCCGCGGCGCGCGGATGGGCGCGAGCGCACCGCCGGACGGCCGGTTTGGCCACGTCCAGCGCGATGCCGACGGCCGGGGGAGCGGCGTCGAGTACCTGACCGAGGTAGTAGCCCGTGCCCGCGCCGACTTCCAGCACGGCGCCACCCCTCCGCCGCGCGATGACGGCACGGGTCACCGCGTCGGCGATCGGCGCGAAGTGTCCCCCCGTTTGGAAGGCGGCGCGCGCGTCGAGCATGGCCGCGGTGTCGCCGGTCATCTTGGTCGACGCGCCGGTCAGGAGACTGACATAGCCCTGTCTGGCGACGTCGAAGCTGTGCCCGCGCGCACAACGCAGCGCCCGGGCCTGTGGTTCGAGGGCGAGCGCCGGGGCGTCCTGGTGCGCCCGAACGCATTCGGGGCAGGCCAGGAGACCGGCGGCAACGGCGAGAGCCGAGTGCTCAGCCTGGGCCACTCAGCTGGTGACGCTCTTCAGTTCGTCACCGAGCGCCGCCGCCTCGTCCGGCGTGAGTTCGACGACCAGACGCCCGCCACCCTCGAGTGGAACCCGCATGACGATTCCACGCCCTTCTTTGGTTGCCTCGAGGGGACCGTCCCCGGTGCGGGGCTTCATGGCCGCCATCCTCTGCTCCCTCCAGATCTGCGCGGTCTGCTGCGCACTTTCTTGGAACTCCAGTTGTCACCAACCAGCGAGCCCGCCGGCGTTTGGCGAGCTACACCCGTCCCATTCTTCCCTATCGCAGATGTGGACGGATAGCTGAGTTCGAAAACTGACCGGTCAGCCGGTGCTGGACACCGCGCTGCCCACCCAGCAGTCGGCCAGATGATCATCTACCATTCCGGTCGCCTGCATCAGCGCGTACGCCGTGGTCGGGCCGACGAAGCGGAACCCGCGCCGTTTCAATTCTTTTGCCATGGCTACGGATTCGGGTGTGGTCGCGGGCACGTCGGCGCCGGTGCGCGGACGGGGGCGCGGCGGCGGGGCGAACGACCAGAGCAATTCGTCCAAGCCGATGTCGAGGCGCCGCGCGACCCTGGCGTTGGCGATGGCCGCCTCGATCTTGAGCCGGTTGCGGACGATGCCCGCGTCGGCCAGCAGCCGGGCGACGTCGGCGTCGCCGAACTCCGCGACGCGCTCGATCGAGAATCCGGCGAACGCCGCACGGAAGGCCGGACGTTTGCGCAGGATGGTCAGCCAGGACAGGCCGGACTGGAACGCCTCCAGGCACAGCCGTTCGAACAGCGCGTCGTCGCCGTGCAACGGCTTGCCCCACTCGTAGTCGTGATAGTCACGGTACAGCTCGGTCTCCAGCGGCCAGGAGCAGCGGATCAGGCCGTCGGCGGGCGCCGTCATTTCGACTCCGGCGCGATCGGCGTCTGCCATCGCGCGGCCTGCGCCTCGGCCAGCTGATGCTGCAACTCGTCGATCCGGGCGGCCAGCCTGGTCAGCGCCCAGTCCACCTCACCGGCCTTGTACCCCCGCAGCACCTGCTGGAAGCGCAGAGCGCGCACGTCGGCGCCGGTGATCCCCTCGACGGGCAGCACGGTGGCGGTCGTCCCCTCCGGCAGCGGGCCCAGCTCCTCCGACCGCCCGAACACCGCACTGGCGAGCAGGAACAGCACCGCGGCGACCAAGCCGACGATCAGCACATACAGCAGCATGGTGAGCATGATGTGAGTCTATTTGCAGCGGCTGTGCCGGTTGTGGCTCGCGTCCTGGCGACCGCCGCCGGCGACTGCGGCGCTACAGGTGGCGGGTGGTATCGATGCCGAGTGACATGCCGGCCAGGCCGCGGCGGCGGACGGCGAGTTTGTCGGCGACCTCGAGCAGTGCCTTGGCGGCCGGGTTCTCCGGGTCGCGCAGCACGATGGGGGTGCCCTCGTCGCCTGATTCGCGCAGCGCCTGTTCGATCGGGATCTGGCCGAGCAGCGGCACGGTGGCGCCGACCGCGCGGGTCAGGCGGTCGGCGACCGCTTGGCCGCCGCCGGAGCCGTACAGGTCCATCCGGGTGCCGTCCGGCAGGTCCAGCCAGGACATGTTCTCCACCACGCCCGCGATGCGCTGCCGGGTCTGCAGCGCGATGGCGCCTGCCCGCTCCGCCACCTCGGCGGCGGCGGGCTGCGGGGTGGTGACGACCAGGATCTCCGCGCCGGGGATCAGCTGGGCGATGGAGATGGCGACGTCGCCGGTGCCCGGCGGCAGGTCGAGCAGCAGGATGTCCAGGTCACCCCAGAACACGTCGGCGAGGAACTGCTGCAGCGCCCGGTGCAGCATCGGGCCGCGCCACACCACAGGGGTGTTGCCCTGGGTGAACTGCGCGATCGAGATCATCTTCACGTCGTGTGCGACCGGCGGCATGATCATCCGCTCCACCTGCGTCGGCCTGGCGTCGGTGCCGAGCATGCGCGGGATGGAGTGGCCGTAGATGTCCGCGTCCAGCACGCCGACCGACAAGCCGCGCGCGGCCATGGCGGCGGCGAGGTTCACCGTGACGCTGGACTTCCCGACCCCGCCCTTACCGGAGGCGACCGCGTAGACGCGGGTCAGCGAGCCGGGCTGGGCGAACGGGATGACCGGGTCGGCCGAGTCGCCGCGCAGCTGTTTGCGCAGCGCGGTGCGCTGCTCGTCGCTCATCACGTCGAGGTCGACAGCGACCGCGCCCACACCGGGCACGTCGGCGATGGCCTTGCTGACCCGCTGGGTGATCTCCGTGCGCAGCGGGCAGCCCGCCGTCGTCAGATAGATCTCCACGTGGACATCGCTGTCGGCGCCGATTGTGACGCTTTTCACCATGTTCAGTTCGGTGATCGGTTTGCGGATCTCCGGGTCGTCGACCTTCGCGAGGGCACCGCGCACATCCGCTTCCGTAACCACTGGCATGGCAGGAATTTTAGGCGTGTCAAACTTTGGGCACTTCTCCGGCCCGTGGTGCGGCCTCCGTGCTGTAGGAGGTCGCCCACGACATGACTTTCGCGACGTAGGCCATGGAGTGGTTGTAGCGCAGGATCGCCTTCGACCGCTGAGCCGGATCGCGCATGTTCAAGCCGCCGTCACACAGGTATCGCCCGGCGGTCAGCGCGGCGTCGAAGAGGTTCTGCGGGTCGGCGATGCCGTCGTCGTTGCCATCGGCCGCGTAGCGCTTCCAGGTTTGCGGCAGGAACTGCATCGGGCCGATCGCGCGGTCGTAACCGGCCAGGCCGTCCAGCGTGCCGTCGTCGGAGTCTCCGATCACCTGGTTACCCGCCAGCGAACCGTCGAGCACCGGGCCGTAGACCGGGCTCAGCGGGTTGCCATCGGTATCCGCTTTGCCGCCGAACGCGTGGGTGGACTCGACCCGCCCGATGCCGGCCAGCAGCGACCACGGCATGCCGCACACCGGATTCTCCGCGGCCAGAACACGTTCCGCGTTCTGGTATGCCGCGACGGCTACACCGGGAATGCCCATCGGTCCTGCAGGCAGTGTGGCGCGTTGCCGATCGCTCGGGAGCGCAACGGTTTTCACTATCGGTGCCGCGGTCGGCGCGCGCTTCGCCATTGCGTGCGCGACGAATTCGGGTGCGGCCAGGAGATTCGCGGTCTGTGGTCTGGCGCCGTGCGCGTCCTGATCGTCATCCGGCGTCTGGACCGCGACCGCGAGGGGCGCGGCGTCGCCGACATCGGAGGCGGACGTGACGGTCACGAGCCCAGCGGGAACCAGTCCGGTCAGTGCGATTACGGAGCTCCGCCTAGCGGTGGCGGGTGACTGCTTTCGGTGACGCCCCACGGTGTGGTGACCCTCCCATGGCTCGCTGTGAGCCCTTCGTTATGGATGAAGGGAAGGTTACCGCACCCGAGATCTTTTTGTTACTGGTTCGTGATCTGATAGCAGGTTTGAATCACTGTGGAGGCACGAGTGGTCCCGGGAGGGGGATGACGATGCCGAAGGGCAGGGTGATGCCCGGTGCAGCGGGGGCGGGTTCGGTGGCCGGTGCGGGTTGGGGTTCGGTGGCCGGTTCGGGGCCGATCGCGGATTCGGGATCGCCGCCGGGCGCCGCCTCGTGTCCCGGGGAGCCCGGCGCCGCGGGTACGGGCGCGCCAGGCACGGTGGGTGCGGGCTCCCCGGGTGCGCGGTCGAGTCCAGGGGAGCCAGGCGCGGCGGGTGCGGGTGCGCCGGGTGCGGCGGGTGCGGGTGGTGCGGGTGCGCCGGGTGCGGGAACTCCGGGTGCGCCGGGTGCGCCGGTGCCCGGTGGGATGCACCCAGCCGCCTGCGGGTCACCCCCAGCCGCCTGCCCGGCCCCGGCAC
>NZ_JADLQX010000203.1 GCF_015477605.1 Nocardia amamiensis | reverse complement strand
CAGAACCGCTGCCGGTGTTCACGCCGCGCCACCGGTGGCCGTCCCGGCGACCGCATCGCCGGCCTACCCGTTACCGCTGTCGCCCAGCCCCTCGGCCGTCCCATTCCACACCTCCGGATCGAAGGTGGTGCAACGACCAGTTGAATCCGCCCTGGACTCCGTGGTCGGAATGGGCGATCGTGCGGCCGGCTGGTGGCTGGCGCCGCCAGCGGGCCATGTCCAACGCGTCGCAGACCAACTCGGCACGCAAATGGTCTGCGATCGACCACCCGACGATGCGGCGGGAGAACGCATCCAGCACGACCGCGCAATACACCCAGCCCTCGGTGGTGCGGTGCTGGGTCACATCCGTGCACCACAGCCGGTCCGGGCCCTCAACGGCGAAGCGGCGGTTGACCAGGTCCGGGTGCGGACTGGCCTGCGGGTCCCGGGCGGTGCCACCCCGGCGGCGGCGCAGGACTCGACATGAGATTCCCCCGCTGAGCCGGAGAGCGGATTACCTGGTTCCGACTGGAACCGGTTGATGGTAGCTGGCTTCGTATTCGTCGGGTGAACGCCAACCAAGCTTCTTCTGGATGCGCTGGGTGTTGTAC
>NZ_JADLQX010000202.1 GCF_015477605.1 Nocardia amamiensis | reverse complement strand
CCCCACACCAGCGATCGTAAACGGTCACAGTGCGTAGCCGCCCAGACAACCGAACCCGTCCACCCACCGGCACGGTTAATGTGCCCGGCCCGCCACGCACACCAACCCCTTGGAATCATTCATCTAGCCGAAGCCGGCATCCCGGTCACGGTTTCATGCCGTGTTCTGCGGGTGTCGACCTCCGGGTACTACGAGTGGAAACATCGCGGCGAGTCCGCGCGTGCCCGCGCCGATCGTCAACTCACCGCCACGATCACCGACATCCACACCGCGTCACGCGGCACCTACGGTGCTCCGCGGGTGCATGCAGAGCTGCGGCTCGGTCGAGATATCCGGGTGGGCCGCAAACGCGTGGCCCGGCTGATGTGCAGCGCTGGACTGGCTGGAGTCTTCCGCCGTAACTCGGCCAGTTCTTTGCGTTCAGCGCTGGTCACGCCCTCGCGTGCGCCGGCGTCGATGTCGGCTCGTTTGAGCCAGTTGAATCGCCCCGTGTTTCGTGCCCACCCCTTTCCTGGAGAGGATGGGCAGATCATGCCAGCGAAGTACGATGCAGCGACCCGCGCGAAGGCCGTGCGGTTGGTTGTCGATCACCGTGAGGACTACGC
>NZ_JADLQX010000201.1 GCF_015477605.1 Nocardia amamiensis | reverse complement strand
CAATAGGCGATTTCGCGCGCCGCCATGGAGCCGGGGTCGGCTTCGGCGCCGAGCAACTCGCGCTGCCACACGCTGAAGTCCTGGTATTGCACCGGCAGCGGCGCCCAGTTCGGCGCCTCGCCCGCGGTGCGGGCCAGGTAGGCGGCGGCCACGTCGCGGGCAAGCGGGCCGAACGAGAAGCCGTCGGCCGCGATGTGATGCAGGACGAACGCCACGGCGTAGTCGGGAGCGCCGTTGCCGCGCCCGCCGGTGACCGCGAACACCCGCATCCGGATCGGCAGCTCGAAGGTCACATCGAAGCCGCGCGCGGCGAATTCGGCTAGCGCGCCGTACAATTCGGCCTCGTCGATCGGCTGCACCGCGATGCCGAGATCGACCTGGTCGACCGGAACCACCTGCTGGTAGCCGCCGTCGCCGGACTCGGGGAAGATCGTGCGCAGCGACTGCTGGCGCTCGATCACATCCAGCAGCGCCGCGGACAGCGCGTCCAGATCCACCTGGCCGCGCATCCGCACCACGAACGGCAGGTTGTAGGTCGGCACGGTCGGGTCGAACTGGTTGATGAACCACATGCGCTGCTGCGCCAGCGACAGCGGCACCCGTTCC
>NZ_JADLQX010000200.1 GCF_015477605.1 Nocardia amamiensis | reverse complement strand
GCGGCCATCACATCCCGCGCCAACGGCCGCATCGAGGACCCGTCGGCGGCGATGTGATGCACCGCCACCGCCAGCACATGCTCCTGGTCCCCGACCCGCAACAGCCGCGCCCGCACCGGCACCGCCGCCGCCACATCGAATCCCGCCCCCAACACCTGCCCCACCCGCTGCATCAACTCCGCCTCGGCCACCGCCACCGGCGACAGATCCACCCCCACCGCCTCCACCGGCACCACCACCTGCACCGGACCCGTCTCGTCGCTGGGATACACCGTCCGCAGCACCTCGTGCCGGTCGAGCACATCGGCCACCGCGGCCTGCAACGCCGCCACATCCAACTCCCCCGACAACCGCAACGCCAACGGCATGTTGTACACCGCCGAGGCGGTGTCGAACTGATCGATGAACCACATCCGCTGCTGCGCGAACGACAGCGGCACCCGCGCCGGACGCTCCCGCATCCCCAGCGTGAGGCGGCCTCCCTCGCCGGCCCGGCCGGCCGCCCGCGCCGCCAGCGCTCCCACCGTCGAGGCCTCGAACACCTCCCGCACCGGCACCCGCGCATCGATCGCCGCACCCACCCGCGACACCAGCTGCGTCGCCAGCAACGAGTTGCCTCCCAA
>NZ_JADLQX010000199.1 GCF_015477605.1 Nocardia amamiensis | reverse complement strand
CCAGCGGTTGACCCGCCACTTGTCGGTGACGGTATCCAGGATGACTCTGCTGCGGTTGATCCGGGCACTGCCGATGCCCGAACCCGGCCCGGTGACCGCGCTCGGCGTCGATGACTTCGCCTTCCGCAGAGGCGCGAACTATGGCGCCATCGTGGTCGACATGCGCACTCACCGGCCGGTGGACCTGCTGCCGGACCGATTGAACGACACCTTCGCCGAATGGTTGCGTGCCCACCCCGGTGCCGCCGTGATCTGCCGCGACCGGGCGAGCGGGTTCGCCGAGGGTGCTCGGCGGGGAGCGCCGGACGCCATCCAGGTCGCTGACCGCTTCCACCTGCTTTACAACCTCACTGATGCTGTCGACCGGGTGGTGCGGGCCCACCGCAAGTGCCTGCATGATCGGCCAGTCGATGAGGCTGTTGCCCAGCCCGCTCCCGCGCCGGTGGTCGTCGACGGTCGGCGCGCGGAGTTAACCCGGCAACGGTGGGCGGAGGTTCACGCGTTGTGGGACAAGGGAATCGGGCACACCGCAATCTGCAGGGCGCTCAACCTCGACGACAAGACGGTACGCCGCTACGCCCGAGCCTGCAGCGCCGACGAGTTGCTGACCCAGTCGCCCAAACG
>NZ_JADLQX010000198.1 GCF_015477605.1 Nocardia amamiensis | reverse complement strand
CCCGGTACAACCGGACCGCGCGAGCCCTCAACTCGTCGGGATACTTCCTCGGTGCTGCCACAGATGACTCCTTCCGGTCCTATCGGACCACACATCGGAGCCCTCCGGAAAACGGGGGAATCTCAGGCGACAGGTTCCCACGTTCCGTGTCGACGCCTGATCCGAGCTCGCGCCACCTTTACGCCGGTCACCACCTGGCCAGTAGGCAGGTTCCCGCCAGACTTGTCCCGGGGCAACAACTGGACCCCGGTTTCGATGACATCGATACGCTTTCGACGCTTCCTCAGTGGTTCACTCACGTTCGCCTTCTCGGACCACACCTGACGCATCACGTGCGCCTTTTCCGCAACGCTCACCACCACGACTCTTGACCGCAGCAGCTTGCGGTGGTTTGAGATCTCCCCCTGCAGGGCGATCCCGGAGGGCCTACCTCCATCACCGACACGACACCGCATCCAAAGACCTTGGGCTCCTACACCTCAGCCTCCTTCAGCGTTCGTGGCGCACGGTCATCGGCGTAGCGGATAACCGCAGGGCAGCCCTTCACCGTTTTCCCGGCACGGGTGCCGGTGGCGTAGTAGCAGACCCCGGCGGCGGCCTCCATGCCGTGCAGAGCAACGTTGAGTATCAACGG
>NZ_JADLQX010000197.1 GCF_015477605.1 Nocardia amamiensis | reverse complement strand
GGTACTTCTTCCATGTCCAGCGGCGGGGGTCGTTGGAGCCACCGGCGTCCGCGGTGATCAGCAGCCGGGTCGCGTCCGGGTGCTGCTGCCGTCCGCAGTGCCGCCACCAGCGGCGGATGGATTCCACCGCGAATTCGGCAGTGACGTGGTCGGTTCCGACGTTAACCCAGCCGGTGTTGGTGGCGATGTCATAGATCCCATAGGGAATGACCACCGGATGATCGTCGGTGACGAAGGTGTGGCAGTCCACCTTGACCGGGCTCTTGCCCGGACGCCAGGTGCGTCCGGGACGGTCGCGGTTGCCGATCCACTCCTTGGCCTTGGTATCGACGCTGATGACCGGCTGTCCGGCGTCGAGGAGGGCGGTGGCGGTGGCGTTGATGTGTGCGAACTTCGCGTCGCGGTCTGGATGGCAGACGCCTTCGTTGGTTTTGGCGGTGCCTTGCAGACGGTATCCCTGTGCGTGCAGCAGGTGCCCGACGGTCGTGGCGCCAACCGGGTGGCCCTGGTCGGTCAGTGCCGCGGCCAAGGTGCGTAGCGACAGTGTGGTCCAGCGCAGCGGAGAAACCGGATCGCCGCGGGTGTGCGGCTCGATCAGCGCCTCCAGCGCCGGCAGCAGGCCGGTGTCGGTCACCACCAGGGGCT
>NZ_JADLQX010000196.1 GCF_015477605.1 Nocardia amamiensis | reverse complement strand
CGAATCTTGCGCTCCTCCAGAGCATCTCGTGCAGGACGCGCAACCAGCACTTTCGGCAAATCCACCTCAACCACACCCGAAGCACCAAGACCAGCAACAAGATACATGATCTTTGAGGAACGCAGCATTAGTACTGCAACTGCACTCGTGTGGTTCGGTGCTGGTAGACCTGTTGCGTGGTGTTGGATCAGGCTGTGGCGGAGCTGGATTCGTTGATGGTGAGGATCGGGGAGCGGTTCACTCGTGCCGAGCCCCGCGGGCGGGCTCGGGAGTATGTGTGCGGGCTCGTGGCGGGGCTGGAACGCAAGAATGGCTGGACACTCGCGGAACGTGCTGGTGAGGGCTGTCCGGATGGGATGCAGCGGGCTGCGTGCCGCGGACTGGGACGTCGACACCGTCCGTGACGATGTGCGTGACTACGTGGTCGAACACCTCGGCGATCCTGAAGCGGTCCTGGCCGGTGACGAGACCGGGTTCTTGAAGAAAGGTGTGAAATCCGCTGGCGTGCAACGGCAATACTCGGGCACTGCCGGTCGTACGGAGAATTGCCAGATCGGGGTGTTTCTGGCGTACGCGTCCAAGCACGGCCACGCTCTGATCGACCGTGAACTCTATGTTCCCGAGTCGTGGACAGCGGATCGAGACCGCTGTCGCGCCGCCG
>NZ_JADLQX010000001.1 GCF_015477605.1 Nocardia amamiensis | reverse complement strand
GCATGCGCTCGAACAGGTCGATACCGACCTCGGCATCGCTGGGAGCGGAGCCTGCGGAGCGACCCGGCAACGCCTTCATCAACGCGTCGGCGGCGTAGATCCCGGCCGGTCCGGCGCCCACGATCGCGATGCGGAGCGGGCGGGTCGCTGCACTCTGTTCGGTCATCTCTTACGCGCACCCTCATAGTCGAAAACAATTAATGACGTCTGGCTTAGCTTAGGCTAAGTTGACGCACCGGCTCGGTCGCACCCGTCCGGCGCGGACGCCGGCGTTGCCGGCTCGTGGCTGCACGGTGCTCCGTTCGCCGCGGCGATGAGCTGCCGATTCGCTATGACAGCAGGCTGCCGTCCCGCGATTCTATCGGGACCGTCGATGCCGCCCTGATCCGGTGCGTGAACTCGGTGGATGCCATCGAACATCACAATCGGCGGATACCCGCTCGCGCGCAGCCTATAGCGGCCCTCTGTTCGCCGACGGACGCCGTCACCACCCTGCCCCGGGGCCGAGCGCTCGATACCCGCGCCGACCAGGGATCATCGAGCCATGACCGAGCAGCAGCCGACCGCGGGCGAGGACGACATCATCCGCGTCGATCAGACCGACAAGCGCTCCATGGTCCCGTTCATCGCGGCCGCGGTGGTCGCGGTGATCGTGCTCATCGCGATCGTGCTCGGCGGGGTGCTCTCGCCCGCTGAGAAAAATGTCACAGACGCCGACCGCATCGCCGCGGCCATCCGCAACTTCGTCGACGGCGCCAACCGCGCCGGCACCGTGCCTGCGCCCGGCACCGGATGCGAGGGCTTCGACGCCGCGCGTTCCCCGCTGGCCGGGCAGTCCGGCGCCGGAAAGTCCGTGGAACTCAGGAAAATCGACAACCCGATGGTGGACGGCGACAAAGGCAAGGCGACCGTGACCACGCAGGCGGACGGCACGGAGACGACCAAGACCTGGAATCTCACCAGATCCGGCGACAAGTGGCTGGTCTGCACCTGAGCGTTCGCGCAGTGTGAACCGCCGTTTGACACGGTGACCCGGGTCGGTGCAATCTCAGTCGAAGGTCATGAGAGCCAGCGTCAAGCCCCGGCATTGCTGGTCGGCAACCCTCCTCCGCGGTGGGGTGCTCCGGGTGACGACCTGGCCGCGCTCCGGTCCCGGGTGCGGCAAGTGCGGATTCGCAGGAGGAGCAGATGAGTTACGCCGGTGACATCACCCCACAGCAGGCGTGGGAACTGTTGCGCGACAACCCCGAAGCCGTTCTCGTCGACGTGCGGACAGAAGCCGAATGGAAGTTCGTCGGCGTACCCGACACGAGTTCGATCGAGCGGCCGACCGTGCTGATCGAGTGGGTCGACTCCACCGGCGCGCGCAACGAGGCGTTCGCCGAGCAGTTGAAGCAGGCGCTCGCCGACCACGACCCCCAGGCGCCGGTGGTGTTCCTGTGTCGCTCCGGCCAGCGTTCGGTCGGCGCGGCGATCGCCGCCACGTCAGCGGGTTACCGCACCTCTTACAACGTTCTCGAGGGCTTCGAAGGTCCGCTCGACGAGTTCGGGCACCGCGGTGGCTCCGGCTGGCGTGCCCTCGGGCTGCCCTGGCGGCAGTCGTGAGCGGCGGTCTGGCGTCGCATCGGGGCTGTGCAAATGGGCGGCAGTCGTGATCACCGGCGGCGCGTTCGACAAGCCGCTGCCCGAGGGTGTCGGTCCCGCGACGCTCGGTGTGCGGGGCGGACTGCGGCGCTCCGGTTTCGAGGAAACCGCCGAGGCGCTCTACCTGACCTCCGGCTTCGTCTACGAGAGCGCGGAAGCCGCCGAGGCCGCGTTCACCGGCGAGGTGGAGCATTTCGTCTACTCCCGCTACGGCAACCCGACGGTCGCCATGTTCGAGGAGCGGATGCGGCTGATCGACGGCGCCGAAGCGTGCTTCGCCACCGCGAGCGGCATGTCGGCGGTGTTCACCGCGCTGGGAGCGCTGCTCGGCGCCGGTGACCGGCTGGTCGCCGCGCGCAGCCTGTTCGGCTCGTGCTTCGTTGTGTGCAACGAGATCCTGCCGCGCTGGGGCGTGGAGACCGTCTTCGTGGACGGTGAAGATCTCGACCAGTGGGCGCAGGCGCTGTCGGTGCCGACCGACGCGGTGTTCTTCGAGACGCCCGCGAATCCGATGCAGACGCTGGTGGACGTGCGCAGGGTGACCGAGCTGGCCCACGCCGCCGGCGCGAAAGTGGTGCTGGACAACGTCTTCGCCACGCCCCTGCTGCAACGCGGCTTCGAGCTCGGCGCCGACGTGGTGGTCTACTCCGGCACCAAGCACATCGACGGGCAGGGCCGGGTGCTCGGCGGCGCGATTCTCGGGGCCAAGGACTACATCGACGGCCCGGTGAAAACGCTGATGCGCCATACCGGTCCGGCGCTGAGCCCGTTCAACGCGTGGACTCTGCTCAAGGGCCTGGAGACGATGCCGCTGCGGGTGCGCCATTCGGCCGACTCCGCACTGCGGATCGCCCGATTCCTGGAGGGCAACAAGGCGGTCAGCTGGGTGAGGTACCCGTTCCTGGAGTCGCATCCGCAGCACGCGCTGGCCACCAGTCAGATGAGCGCGGGCGGCACCGTGGTCACCTTCGAGCTGAACGCCCCCGAGAACGAGGCGAAGAAACGCGCTTTCGAGGTGCTGAACCGGTTGCGCGTCATCGACATCTCCAACAACCTCGGCGACGCCAAGACTCTGATCACCCACCCCGCCACCACCACCCACCGCGCCATGGGCCCCGAAGGCCGCGCCACAATCGGCCTGTCCGACGGCGTCGTCCGCGTCTCGGTGGGACTGGAAGATGTGGAAGACCTCTTGGCGGACCTCGACCAAGCCCTCTCCTGACCGGCCCGGCGAGCCGGTACGGGAGAGGGGCGCAAGTTACCTCGCGAGGCTTCGATGTCTCACAGGAAGTCGGCGAGAACTTTGTTGAAGTCCTCGGGTTCCTCGGAGAACGGCACGTGCCCGCTGCCCTCGAAGCGCACCACCTTCGCGTTAGGCACCTGCGCGGCGATCCACGCATCGAGTGGACCGGGGAAGATCTTGCTCTGTGCTCCGTATATCAGCAGCGCAGGCACGGTGATCTGGGACAGGACGGGCCGGAAGTCCGCGAAGGCCATGTCGTACCAGATGGCGCAGGCCGCCGAGGTCGGCATCTTCGTCGTCTCCGCGTACACCGCATCGATCACCTCGTCGGAGGGTTCTTCCGCGAAGCAGGCGGCGATGAACGGCTTGATCACCAGCGGACGGGCGTACCGCACCGCCTGCACGAACACCGCGAGATCGGTCTGGCTGTAGCCGCCTTGGAGCGGGAAGTCCCAGCCTTCCCCGTCGAGGAAACGCGGTGACTGATCGACGAATGTCACCGATCGCAGGTTCTCACATCCGAACTGCTCGACGTAAGCGAAAATCACCGCGGCGCCCATCGACCAGCCCACGAGTGCCACGTCGTCGAGCGAGAGATGGTCCAGCAGACTGCGGATGTCCCGTGCGTACTGCGCGAGGGTGTGACCGTCCTCGGTCTTGCCGGAGGCACCGTGCCCGCGCAGGTCGACATTGATGACCCGATTGTCTTCCGCCAGCGCGGGCACATTCTGCGCCCAGAAGGTGGTGTTCATCGTCCAGCCGTGAATGAGCACGACAGGACGACCGGCGCCGTGGTCCTCGTAGTACATCGGCACGCCGTCGGGCAATTCCAGGTAGGGCATCGTCAACCTCCAGCTCAGGACAAGTGTGTTCACACGATGGCGTGCAGGCCGGGGCGCGGCCAAGATCGTGCGGAGGGGTTGCACAGACGTTGCAGCGCAAGGCAACCCGTTGTCAGTGCGACCACGACATGCTTAATCTGGTCCGGACGCCATGACCGCTCGGACCGCGAGCACCGGCCGGACTATCACGAGGCAAACGCATTTGGTGACCAGGCAGACGCACGTGATGCGTGCCGACGTGCGCGCCTCGTGGGATCGCGCGCAACGTCGCGGCCTGCATCCGGACCGGCACCTGCCCGAGGTCGGTCTGACCCGGGACGAGGTCAGGACCTGGCGCAGGGACCATCGGATGGCCTCGGTGTGGCCGGTGCTGTTCGCGAGCCTGGAGAGCGCCGCGTCGGAGCCGGGCCACGTTCTGTTCGGCGGCGACGCGGACGGCCATTTGCTGTGGGTACAGGGCGATGCCGCGGCACGGCAGGTGGCGGAGCGGGCCAACCTCGTCCCGGGAGCACGCTGGCACGAGGCCGAGGCGGGCACCAATGGTGTCGGCACCGCCCTGGCTCTCGGGCGGGCGTTCCAAGTTCGCGGCACCGAGCACTACTTGTCGGTCGCCGCGGGCTTCACCTGCTCGGCGGCGCCGATCCGGGACCCGGTCAGTGGCGCCGTGATCGGTGTCGTCGACGTCACCTGCAAGCTCCGCAACACGAGCCCGCTTGCGCTGCCGCTGGTTACGATGGCAGCGCGGCTCGCCGAAGCGCATCTGCGCGACCTCGCCCGGCAGCGGGATGCCGAAATCCGCACCCGCTATCTCGATCGCGTGCTCAGCCGCGTCGGCGACCACTGCGCTCTGCTGTCGCAAGAGGGCAGGCTGTTGCACGCCGCACCATCGGGGTGGCTGCCCGCGATCTGGCCGGCGCCGCTGCTCGAGGGCGAAACCGAACTGCCCGATGGGCGCAGAGTAGTGCTCGAACGGCTCTCGCCGGGTGGACCGTTCTCCGTCCACGCCCTGCCCACGAGATATTCCGGCGAACAAGCCCCCCGGGTCAGCGCGCTCGGCCGTAACCGCGCCGTGCTGTGGATGGATGGGCTGGTGCACGAGCTCAGTCTCCGGCACAGCGAGCTGGTGGTTCTTCTCCTCGCCAACCCGGCGGGAACGACCGCCGCGATGTTGGCCCGAGAACTGTACGGAAACGACGGAAAAACCGTAACGGTACGTGCGGAACTTGCCCGGCTTCGACGAATCATCGGATATCGCCTCTCGTCGGACCCATACCGGCTCGACAGCCGAATCCGCGCCGATTTCCGGCAATTGGAAGCGGACGCCGCGAACGGCGTCGATCTGCGGGGCAGATATCCAGGTCCGTTGCTGCCCGGGTCCAAGGCGCCCGGGGTGCGGCGGATACGTGAGCGACTGCACCACCAATTAGCGTCCGCCGGCTCGCCGGGTCCGTAGTGGATTTTCGCCATTCCCAGCTATGAGGACCGGGCCGCTATCGCTCAGGGCCACAATTTATCTCGGCACCAGCGCTGGGCGGGAAGCGTGTCGAATGGAGCTCTGGGCAGTCGGAGGTGGTCATGACCAGCGGGGAGGTGGCACAGCTCGCGGACGGCGAAGAGTTAGGCGCGGGCGGCCACGCCGATAACGAGCCGAGCGCGCACGGGCCGCAGGCATCGACGGCCGACCGGAAGCAGCCCGATATCGCCGCCCAGGCGGCGCGTATTCTCACCGACCTGGCACGGCCCGCGCCTGGTGGTCCCACCGGGACACCGGCGCCGGGCCCGCGCACCCAAGCTGTTTCCTCGCCGAATGCAACCGCCGCCGCGCCCAGCGGTGTGCAACCGCCGCCATCCACCGTGGCATCGGTATCCACCAGCGCAGCGCCGCCACCGCCCGGCGGTGTCGTGGCGCCACCGCAGGGCACCGCGGCACCGTCCGGCACGCCCCCGGCGGCTGAGGCGCCGCCACCGCCCGGTATCGACCCAGAGATCATCGCGAGCCTCGCGCCCATGGCCATGATGGCATTGCCGATGCTGGCGTCGGCGCTGGCCGGCCTCGCAGGCGGTGGATCAGGCGCGGGAGCAGGCAGTTCGGCACCCACTGCCGCCGAACCCAGTGCCGCCGCACTGTCGCCGGAAGCACAAGAGGCGTTGAAAGCCTTGAAAACCTTGGAAGCGCTGTACGGTACCGACGGCGCCGCGTCGGGCACCGGCAGTCTGGGATCGCAGCCGGGCGGGATCCGCGGCTCGGGCGCGGGAGCGACCGCGATCAAGGCGCGGGCGTTGTTCCAGAAGAACGCGGCGAGAGCGTTCAACTCGCTGGACAACGAACTCGCGCGCTACGTCTCCGGCCTGGCCGGGTCGAACAAGACCGACCGGAAAGCGGTGATCCGGCTGGTACGCGAGGTCAACGTTCAACTGGCCGAGCTCGGTCCCGCCGCCTACACCAAAGAAGGGCAGCGGAAAGCGCACCAAATACTCACGGAGGCATTGCGCAAGGCGCAAACCATCGTCCGCGGCGGCCAGGCCAACGCGACCGAAACCGCCGCGGCGGTCAATCGGCTCACCGCTCAATACCTCAATGCCCTTGCCGGAAAACAGACTCAGCTGAGCAGCGCATTGCCGGGCAGTGGCAGGCCCCGATCGCCCCTCGATCCGGGCAAGTACCGAATCAGCTCGCACTTCGGGCCCCGTGGCGGCAAGCATCACGGCGGACTCGATATGGCCGCTCCCGCGGGCACGCCCATCTACGCCGCCACCGGAGGCACGGTCGTCAAGGCGGGCAACTACGGCGACGGCTACGGCTACCAGGTGCGAATCCGATCCGCCGACGGCACCGAGACCATCTACGCCCACCAGACCCCCGGCAGCATCCGGGTCAAGGCAGGCGATCGGATCCCCGCGGGCACCCCGATCGGGGCCGTCGGGTCCACCGGCAACTCCACCGGTCCCCACCTGCACTACGAAGTGCGGCGCAACGGCCGCGCCATCGAGCCCATCGCCTATCTGGCGTCGCAGGGCGTTCGAGTGTGACCGGGCTCGTCTATCCAGCGTTATTGTCATACTGTCAATACACCCCTCCCGGTGGCCTCCGGGAGGACGCACCGGCTGCCGGTGCGCTGGATCAACGACGAACCGAGGTTAGGCGTGAGCATTCCATCCACCGCCGGGCAGGGTCCGCTCGCGGGCATCAAGGTCATCGAGTTGGCCGGTATCGGCCCCGGTCCGCACGCGGCCCTGCTGCTCGCCGATCTGGGCGCCGACGTGGTGCGGGTGCAGCGCCCGGGTCAGCTCCCCGGCGGGTTCGACCGGCCGCAGCTGCGCGGCCGGACCATTGTCGAGGCGGACCTCAAGAACCCGGCGGACATCGAGAAGGTGCTCCGGTTGGCCGAGAAGGCGGACGTGCTGATCGAAGGTTTCCGGCCGGGCGTCACCGAACGGATGGGCCTGGGCCCGGACGACGCGCTCGCTCGCAACCCGCGCCTGGTCTACGGCCGGATGACCGGCTGGGGTCAGCAGGGACCGCTGGCCGACCGCGCCGGGCACGACATCAACTACATCTCCATCACCGGTGTGCTGCACGCCATCGGCCGCAAGGGCGAACGTCCGGTCCCGCCGCTGAACATGGTGGGCGACTTCGGCGGCGGCTCGATGTTCCTGGTGTTCGGCGTCCTCGCCGCGCTGGTCGAGCGGCAGAACTCCGGCAAGGGACAGGTGATCGACGCGGCGATGGTCGATGGCGCCCTTGCCCTTTCGCACATGATCTGGGGTATGCGCGGCTCCGGCGCATGGTCCGATGAGCGCGGGGTGAACCTGCTCGACACGGGGATGTCGTTCTACGACACCTACGAGACCTCGGACGGCAAATACATGGCGGTCGGCGCGATCGAACCGCAGTTCTACGCGCAACTGCTGGCCGGGCTGGAGATCGACCAGGAAGGACTGCCGTTCCAACTCGACCCAGCGGGTCAGGACACGCTGAAAAAGCTCTTCGCCGAACGCTTCCGGACCAAGACGCGCGACGAGTGGACGGAAATCTTCATCGGCACCGACGCATGTGTCTCACCTGTGCTCACCTTCGAGGAGGCGACGACCAACGAGCACATCGCGGCCCGCGGCTCGCTAGTGCGGCTGGAGAACACCACCCAGCACGCTCCGGCGCCGCGCTTCTCGCGCACTCCGAACGGGGTCCCCACCCCGCCACCGACCACGGCCACGCCGATCGAGTCGGTCTGGGCCGACTGAGCACCGAGTGCGGGGTGTCGCCCGGAAACGCACGTGCGGGTCGCCGGGACATCCCGCCCGCGCGGCTAATTCAAAATTGCAACAAACCAACCGGTTCGACAGTTTGGTGCCCCACCTGCAATACTGTCCGCGAGCAGGCGGCTTTCGAGCGCAGCTGAATTCCCTCCGGCGCCATCCGGTTCGCTCCTTGACCGCTCGCTCGCACTGGAGGCCTCGACGCCGTGCGACCTTCCGCACGCCGTCCGAGCACGACGAGGGCCAGCCCCGAGGGGTGGCCGGCCGGTCGTGCCCGGCGGCGCTCGGAAGGGAAGTACCGCCGGCGCAGGCCCTCCCCAGCCGGGGCCGGACGGGTCGTCCACGCACCTCGCCGTGCCCTGGCGAAATCCGTTCAGTAGCAGGTCAGCGGTGTCAACGGATCGGCCGCGCGCGGCGTCAGCGCCTGGTAGGCGGACGCGATCGCCTTGACCGCCAACCGCAAGTCGGATTCCCGGTGCGTGAACGGCAGCCGCAGGAAGCGCTCGAACGCGCCCTGCACGCCGAATCTCGGCCCGGCCGCGAGCAATACGCCGTGATTGGGGGCGGTGGCGGCCAGCGCCGTCGACACCGAGGTGGGCAGCTGCACCCACACCGACATGCCGCCGGCGCCGACGGTGACGCGCCAATCCGGCAACTCTTCGGCGAGCGCGTCCAGTAGAGCGGCGCGCTGCGAACGCAATTGGTCCCGGCGACGGTCGAGGATGGTGTCGGCGTGCTCGAGCAGGTGCACGGTGGCCAGCTGGTCCATCACGGGCGTGCCGAGGTCGACCGTGGAGCGGATGCCGAGCAGCTTGGTGATCAGCGCCTGATTGGTCCGAATCCAGCCCACGCGCAGACCGCCCCAGAACGACTTCGATGCCGAGCCGATCGTGACGATCTCGGCGCCCTTCGCGAAGCTCGCGACGGGCGGCGGCGGGGCTGCGTCCCCGAGTCCCAGATCGGCCATGGACTCGTCGATCACCACGGTCATCCTGGTCTCCCGTGCGATGGCGGCAAGCTCGGCGCGACCGTCGGCGTCGAGCAGCAGGCCGGTCGGGTTGTTGTAATCCGGCACCAGGTAGGCCAGGCTGGCCGCGGTTTGCCGTGCCGCGCTGCGGATTCCGTCCAGATCCCAGCCGCCGGCCGGATCGTCCGGGCGCAGCGGCACCGGCACCGGACGGGCGCCGACGTCGCGGATCGCCTCGATGGCGTTCGGATAGGTCGGGTGGTCGATGAGCACGCGGGCGGCGGGCGCGGTGAGCACGTTGAGCAGCAGTCGCATGCCGTGCTGGGCGCCGAGGGTGACCAGGATCTGGTCCGGCTCGGTCGGCAGGCCGCGCGCGGTGTAGCGGCGGGCGATCGCCTCACGCAACGCGAGCACACCGACCGGGTCCATGCCGTGTGTCCCGAGATAGGCCGGAATACCTTCCAGGGCAGCGGAATACGCGTCCTGCATCTCCAGCGGGGCGGCCATGGCGGCGTAGGTCATGTCGATCGTGGGCAACTCGGGCGAGCCCATCGTGGCCAGAATGCTCCTGGCCGGCTTGATGCCGTCGTGCTGCACGTCGCGGGGCAGCGCCACGGTGCTGCGCGAGCCCTGCCTGCTGATCAGGTAGCCGTGTTCGCGCAGCAGCGCGTAGGTGGACGTGATGGTGGTCCGGCTGACGCCGAGCGTGGCGGCGAGGTCGCGTTCGCTGGGCAACGCGACACCGAGTGGGGCACGACCATCGTGGATCAGCAGCCGGATGCCTTCGGCAAGCGCCAGGTACGCCGGACGCGCGGACCGCCGTCCGGCGGAATCCGGTTCGCCGTCGTGCATGCTCCGCCAGCTGCCCAGATCACGGGCCAGGCTGCCCGCACCGATCACTCTCGTTGCCATGCGGTCCAGTATCGGCGGATTGGATATTTATTGGCAAGGCCAGTGGGGCGCACCCTGGCGGGATGAACGCCCTCGCCACCCTGTTCATCGTCGTCTTGTTCGGCTATTTGATCTATCACTACGCACCCGGACGCGACGAGCGCACCTTTCGTCTCGAACGGTTTCACCCGGGCACACCGATGTCCGACTGGGTCGTCTCTTACTACGACGACCAGCGGCGATACTCCGACCTCGCGGCAATCTACAGTCGCGGAGACGCGCCGGATCCCGACTGGCCCGAAGCGGAGAAGCCGCGCGTTTGAGCATGCCCACGCGGGCGGGACTCAGTCCAGTTCTGAAAAACTGGACTGGTTGTTTCGAACTTGTCGGTCTCCGGGTGCAGACTTGGCTCATGAGTGACGCCACGCGCCTCGCCTCCGCGGCCGCTCGCCAGGCACCCGAGGTCACCGGCTCCGCCGTGGGCCCGGCGGCCGCGAGCCGTCCGGCCCCGGTCGTCCCTGGCGCGGCGGCGCTGTTCGACACCGCGATCGGCTGCTGCGCGATCGCGTGGAGCGGCGCAGGGGTGATCCGATTCCAGCTCCCCGAGACGAGCCCGGCCGCGACCCGCGCGCGCATCACCCGCCGCCGCGCCGGATACCAGGACCAGGAGATCCGCGAAGAAGCGCCCACCGGCCTCATCGCTGATGCCATCGCGAGCATCCGCGCCCATCTCGCGGGAGAACTCGACGACTTGCGCTGGATCCCGGTGGACACCAGCGGAATTCCCGCGTTCCACCGTGCCGTCTACACCGTGACCCGCGCCATCGATCCCGGCCACACCCTCAGCTACGGCCAGGTCGCCGAGCGCGTCGGCGCACCCGGCGCCGCCCAAGCCGTCGGGCAAGCCCTCGGCCGCAATCCGATTCCACTGATCATCCCGTGCCATCGCGTGCTCGCTGCCGACCACGCGCTGCACGGATTCTCCGCCCCCGGCGGAATCGACACCAAGCAGCGGCTTTTGACCATCGAGCGCACACCGGGATTCGGCGAGCCCACCCTGTTCTGAGCCTGGCAGCGGTAGTCGGCGGCACGCCGCACGGCCAGCGGTCCGATGAATTCGTGGCGTTCGCTCCGTCGGTATCGGCAAGGACTTCGGCAGACCCGCCCGGAACGAAAGTGAGCCAGCCATGCAGACCGTAACCTCCGCCGACGGCACCGTCATCGCGTTCGACCGGCACGGCGGCGGCGCGGCCGGAACCGTCATCCTGATCGGCGGCGCCTTCGGTTACCGGAAGTTCCCCAAGATGGTCGAGCTGGCCGAGGCGCTCGCCGAGCAGCACGGACTGACCGTGATCAATTACGACCGTCGTGGTCGCGGCGACAGCATGGACTCGCCCGGCGTCTACGACGTCGATCGGGAAATCGACGATATCGCCGCGCTGGTGGAGGCCGCGGGCGGTACGGCCGCGTTGTTCGGCTGGTCTTCCGGCGCTGCCCTCGCGCTGCGGGCGGCCGCATCCGGCCGGGTGAACGGCATCACGAAGGTCGTCGCGTTCGAGCCGCCTTTCGTGGTCGACCATGAGGGTTTCGTACCGCAGGACGGCCTCGAGGTGCGCCTGCACGAGCTGATCGCCGGCGACCGTCGCGCCGACATCGTGCGGTTCTATATGACCAAGGCGATGGGGGTGCCGCGCGCAATGGTTGCGGTCATGCGCCTCACCCCGTTCTGGAAGGGCCTGCTCGCCACCGCGCCGTCCACCGCGCACGACTGGGCCGTGATGCGCGACTTCATGCGCGGTGAGCCGCTGCGCGCCCAGGACTGGTCCACGATCGGCATACCGACCCTCGTCATCGCGGGCGGCAAGAGTGACGCGCTGCTCCGCAAGGGTGCCCGCGCCATCGCCGCGGTCGTCCCCGACGCCGTCTTCCAGGAGATCCCCAAGCTCAGCCACAACCCCAACATCGGCCTGCTGGCGCCGGTCGCGGGCGCGTTCCTCACCGGCGCCGAGCAGCACGCCCGGTGACACGGTTCGATCTCGGCGGACTCAGTCGATCGGGTGCTCGCGGTAGAAATCGCAGGCTTCCCCGGTGATGTAGCCGTCCATACAGCCGAAGTACGTCTGGATGCACACGTTTGTGGTGCAACCGAGTTCGATCAGCTTGTCCCTGATCCTGGTGTAGCGCTCATGGGGAGTCTCCGACTTCGACGGCGCCACCGTCACCGAGGGGCTCATCGAGCTGGTGACCGGTCCGGGCTGTTCATCCGAGCACCCGGCGGCCAAAGCCACCCCGGCCGCTACCGCACACGCCACGACAGTTGCTCGCACGGATGGTTCACCCACTTCCGGATTCGCCGCGCATCAGTGCGCCGAGCGACTCGCGATCGGTGACGTCCATCTTGATGCAGGCGCGGTAGAGATGGCCCTCGACCGTGCGTACCGAGACGGTGAGCCGGTCGGCGATCTGCCGGTTGGACAAGCCCGCCGCCACCAGGTTCGCGATCTCGCGTTCCCGTGCGGTCAGCGGCAACGGCTGCGCGGCCTGGCGCAGGGCGGGCGTGCTCGCTCCGCCGCAGGCGGCTGCGAGGCGGTTGGCCGTGGCGGCGGACTCCAGCAGCCTGCGCCGGTCCCCCGCCCGCTCGTGTGCCGACGCGGCCTGCGCCGCGGCGTCGGCGGCCGACAGCATCGCGCCGATCCGCTCGAATTCCGCAGCTGCGGCGTCGAGTCCAGGACCGTCGTGGGCAGCCAGCGCCACCGCGTGCCGCGCCTGCGCCTGCACCAGGCGCCCGTCCACCCGAGCGGCCAGGTCGGCTAGTCGTCCCGCCACGGAGTGGTCGCCGAAGCGGGCCGCCGTGTGCAGGGCGATGGCCTCGATCGCGTACTGACGCGACCGGGCCGCCGCGTCGGCGGCGCCGACCGCGATCCGGATGGCCGGGGAGACGGTGCCTTCGGCCGCGGCCAGCCAGGCGCGGGCGACTTCCAGTTGCGGCTCGTAGACCGCGCTGTGCCTGCCGCCGCGTGCGGTGGCGTGCGCGATCGACTCGGCGGCCTCGGCGGCGCGGCCGAGCGCCGAATACGCTTCCGCCAGGCGGATTCTCGCGGGGAACATCCAGGCGGCGGCGCCCTCGGCGGCCAGTGCGGCCAGCGCCTGTTCCAAATGCTCGATGCCGTCGTTGAACCGGCCCTGCGCCACGTCGACGGTGCCCTGCAGGATCTTCGACATACCCCAGGCCAGGTACTGGCCGGGCGCGGAGTAGCCGAAATACGCCGCGGCGCAACGTCGTGCGTCCTCCAGGTCGCCGGTGAAGGTCAGCGCGAGCACCTCGGCGTGGGTCGACATGAAACGGTTGAGCCCGTCGATGTGCTCCTCCACCTCGTGCCCGCGGGCCGCGTACTGTCTGGCCGCTTCGCCTCTGCCCATCAACGCCAAGGCCAAGCCGCCGCCGAACGCCGCCCACCACACCGCCCACGGCGGCGCGTCCTTGGTGGACATGACCGTCTCGGCTTCGGCGATCGCGTTATCGATGTTGTTCTCATTGACCGCGCTGGCGGAGGCGAGACCGGTGAAGATGGCCGCGATCTTCGGATGCCGCACCTTCCCGCGCACCAGCGTCAGCACCTCGTCGGCGCGGTCGGCATCGCCCATGGCCCACAACAGGTTCGCCACTCTGGTGCTGCCCCAGCGCGCGAGCTGCACCTCGTCGAGCTGGTCGGGGTCGAAACTGGCCAGCGTGCGCTCGGCCTCGATCCGGTGCCCCTGCCACAGCAGGGCGCGCGCCAGCAGGTCGGCGGACTCCACCCCGCCGCGCCGTTCCACCGCTGCGCGCGCGAAGCGTTCGCCCAGCGGCAGATTCGCCAATCCGATCGCGTCGGCGGCGGCCGCCTCGAACAGTTCCAGATCCGCTGATTTATCGCTGTCCAAGGCCAATTCCGCCAAGCGGATCCGGTCGGCCGCGGATTTGATCGGACGTTCCTTCAGCGAGGAGTACAGGCGGCCGCGCAGGCGCCGCGCCGAGGCGATGCCGAGCCTGCGCCGGATCACCTCACCGAACAGCGGGTGGTTGTAGCGCACGGTCAGGTCTTGCGTGTTCTCCACCACCTTGATGACACCGCGGGTTTCGGCGGCTTCGACCGCGTCCTCACCCGCCAATTCGGCGAGCACGTCCAGATCGATCGGCTCACAGAAGGTGAGCAGCTCCAGCACCCGCAGCACCGACTCGGGCAGCTGCTCGACCCGGTCCTCGAGCAGCGCGGCCAACTCCGAGGTCACCGCGGCCCGCCCGCGCAGCTGCCAGACGCCGTTGACCTGACGCAGTGTGCCCGCTTCCAGCGCGCCCTCGACCAAATGCCGGAGGAACAGCGCGTTTCCGGCGGAGGACTCCCACATCAGATTGGCGGTGAACCCCTCGAGCTGCCCACCGAGCATCGACTCCACCAGCTCCACGCTCTGGCTCTGGGTGAACGGGCGCAGGTCGATGCGCATCAAGTGCCCGTCTTTCCACAGCGAGGTGATCGCGTCCGGCACCGGGACCCCGCTGCGGACGGTGACCACGATGTGCGCGGCCTTGTCGATGGCCAGTTGGAGCAGCAAGGTGGCGGAGAGCTGGTCGAGCAGGTGCGCGTCGTCCACACCGATCACGGTGTGCCCGTCGGCGAGCAGCGCTTCGCGCGCCGCCGACATGAACGTGACCGGGTCGTGCGCCGTGTAAACGCCGACCATGTGCGCGAATACCCCCAGCGGGATGCTGCGCGCCGACTCCGTGCCCGCCACCCAGCGAATATTGCCGCCGAGCGTGGCGGTGGCGTGCCGGGCCAGGGTGGTCTTGCCGACTCCGGCGTCGCCGGTGAGTACCACCCCGACGTGCTCCGGACCGGTCAGCGCCGCGCGGATCGCCTCGAATTCGCTTTCGCGCTCGATCATCGGCCAGTTCCGAGCCATGCTCTAACTTTAGATCTTCAACGATCATGATCGAAGCCGAGCGGGGCCGATAGCGATGGTGAATTTGTGGTGAACCCGCCGAATTAGCGCTGGACCGCGCAGAATTCGAAACAGGTTCTAGCTGAGGACGTCGTGCCGGACGATGGTCTGGTCCCGGCCCGGCCCCACACCGATGCAGGAAATCCGGGCGCCGGACAGCTCCTCCAGGCGCAACACGTACGCCTGCGCGTTGGCGGGCAGTTCGTCGAAGCTCCGGGCGCCGGAGATGTCCTCCCACCAACCGGGCATTTCTTCGTAAATCGGTTTCGCGTGATGGAATTCGGTCTGCGTGGTCGGCATCTGCTCGACCCGCTCGCCGTCGATCTCGTAGGCCACGCAGATCGGCACCGTCTCCAGACTCGAGAGAACGTCCAGTTTGGTGAGGAAGTAGTCGGTGATGCCGTTGACCCTGGTGGCGTAGCGGGCGATCACCGCGTCGAACCAGCCGCAGCGCCGGGCGCGGCCGGTGGTGACGCCGACTTCACCGCCGGTCTTGGCCAGGTAGGCGCCGGACTCGTCGAACAGCTCGGTCGGGAACGGGCCGGAACCGACCCTGGTGGTGTAGCACTTCAGGATGCCGAGCACCGTATTGATCTTGTTCGGCCCGATCCCCGCGCCAACCGCCGCGCCGCCCGAGGTCGGGTTCGACGAGGTGACATACGGGTAGGTGCCGTGGTCCACGTCCAGCAGGGTGCCCTGCGAACCCTCCAGCAGCACGGTCTCGCCCCGCTCCAGCGCCAGGTTCAGCTTCAGCCGGGTATCGGCGATCCGGTGCTTGAAGCTGTCGGCCTGCTCGAGCACCTCGTCCACCACCTGCTGCGGGTCGAGCGCGCGGCGGTTGTAGATCTTGACCAGCACCTGGTTCTTGAACTCGAGCGCGGCCTCGACCTTCTGGGTGAGGATCTTCTCGTCCAGCACATCCGCGACCCGCACGCCGACACGGGCGACTTTGTCCTGGTAGCACGGGCCGATGCCGCGGCCGGTGGTACCGATCTTCTTGTTGCCGAGGAAGCGTTCGGTGACCTTATCGATGGCCACGTGGTACGGCATGATCAGGTGCGCGTCGGCCGAGAGCAGTAGACCGGAGGTGTCGACACCGCGGTCTTCCAGCCCCGCCAGCTCCGCGAGCAGCACGCCGGGATCGACGACGACGCCGTTGCCGATGACGTTCGTCACTCCCGGGGTCAGGATGCCGGACGGGATCAGGTGCAGCGCGAAATTGTCGCCGTTGGGCAGCACCACGGTGTGACCGGCGTTGTTACCGCCTTGGTAGCGGACCACCCAGTGCACCCGACCGCCGAGCAGATCGGTTGCTTTGCCCTTTCCCTCGTCGCCCCATTGGGCGCCGATCAGGACGATTGCCGGCATGGTCGTGTCTCCTACGGTTCGACAGGCAACACTGGCGTGTTGCAGCTACCTGCCGTACTGAGGCGGTGGCCGGAAGCACAGTCTAGCCGACTCGTCCCAGGCGGCGTCGCGTCGGATCTCGTCGTAGGCTCGACACCCGTGTGGTCACGGCCGGGCAGGGCTATGGTTGCACGGCACGCCGAGCGGCTGCGCGGCGTACACGGGCGAACCCTGGCGGGTTCACCCGGAAGTGGCGAGGGGCCCGACGGTGTCGGCTCGAACCGAGGAGGGTGTACGGCAGCTTGAGTACCCATGTTCTCCGCTGCGACGGCGCACCCGTACCCATCGCGCTCGCGGCACTGCCGACCACCCAGACGGCCGCCATCCCCGATCCCGCCGAGATCGACGAACTGCTTCCCGTGCTGGCCGCCGACAGCCTGCCACGGCTGATCGTGCTGGGCGGCGACGCCGCGCTGGCCGCGGTGCTCACCCACCTGATGCGCACCGAGCGGCTGCACGTGGAGATCGGCTATGTGCCGGTCGAGAAGACTTATGCCTCTCGCGCGTACCAGACCGGCACCGGCAACGCGGCGGCCAAGCGTGCCATCGGGGGTCGTGGCGTGGAGACGCCGCTGGTCCGGGACGACACCGGCACGGTGCTGGTCGGTCGCGCGGTGCTCACCGGCGTCGGGGGCGCGAAGCTGGACGGCGAAGCCTACGTCGACGACACCCAGCTGTTCTCCGGAAAGGTGACGGCCATGATCGTCTCGCCGTCGCTGGAACTGCCCGGTGTGCGAGCCACCGTCCGCAAGGGCATTCGCAAGCGCCGCTGGGTGGAGGGGCGGGCCGCTCAGCTGGGTACCTCCGGCGCGATCGTGACCAGAGACGGCATCCGCACCGACCGCTCGGTGCCGCGCTCGAGCTTCTACCGTCACCACGAGTCCTGGCATTTGGTGCGATGAGCTCACCGTTTCCGATCCGTCGCAGGTCGCGCGCCGTCCGCCCGAGCCCGGTGTTCCTGTTCGTGGTCGCTCTCACGGCGGTCGGCGGTGCGCTCGCCTGGGATGCCCCGGTGGACTCGACGCGAGCCAAAGCCGGGGTGTTCGTTTTCGTGGTGTTCGGCTGGGTCGTCACGCTGTGCCTGCACGAATTCGCGCATGCGTACACCGCCTGGCGCGCGGGCGACCGCGAGGTCGAGCTGCGCGGCTATCTGACCCTGAACCCGTTGAAATACAGTCATCCGCTGCTGTCGATCGTCTTGCCGATGGTGTTCATCGCGCTCGGGGGTATCGGCCTGCCCGGTGGCGCGGTCTACGTGCACACGCACAACGTCCCGCCGCGGACGCAACGGATCATCAGCGGCGCCGGGCCCGCCGTGAACGCGCTGTGCGCGGTGCTGCTTCTGGCGGTGGTCCGGATCTGGGGCAGCACCGATGCGCATCCGGCGTTCTGGTTCGGTCTGAGTTTCCTTGCGTTCCTTCAGATCACGGCAACCTTGCTGAATCTGATCCCGCTGCCCGGCCTGGACGGCTACGGGATAGTCGAGCCGTCCTTGAGCTATCAGACCAGACGCTCGCTCGATCAGTTCAAACCGTTCGGCATGCTGATCCTGTTCGCACTGCTCTTCACACCGGCCATCAATCAGGTGTTCTTCGACGCGGTGTACGCGCTGTTCGAACTGTCCGGCGTGCCGTCGAATTGGTCGCGGTACGGGAGCTACCTGACCCGCTTCTGGACCTGACCGCTGGCGGGATCGCCACCCGCGCATCCATGCTCGAGCGACCAGGCAACGCTCGAAACAGCAGCACAAGGCCGCCCGGTCGAATCGGCCAGGCGGCCTTGGCTTCTCCGCTCGCGTCCGCCCCCGCCCCCAGCCACCACACCCTGGCTGGTGGGCCCTTTCGTCCGCGTGCGAAGTGGTCGACCGCGATACCCCACCAACTCGCGGTCACATCGCAAAATTACGGCGCTGCTGCGCACGCAACACGGGTAGCGGACTACCTGAAGATCGACTCTTCGCCCCGGGACGCCGGACGTATACCACCTTGCCCGGCAAGAATGTCTGATTACCGCTGAGTAGTCTGGCTCAGACTTCCGGCTGCACGTACGGGTGCTTGACCGTCGGCGGCAGCAGGGCAATCGCCGAGATGCGCTGCATCCCACACACCTGCATCAGGTCTACCAGCGTCGATCGCACTTGGGCGAACACGACATGCGCCGAAAGCCCCGCGCCGGCAACCAATTCCGGGCGCGCACCCTTCGCCACCGAGCGCAGTACGCGGGCGGCCTCGGCCCGGTCGGGTTGCTCGCCCGGGTCGGCGAGCATCATCCGGCGCACCACGTCCACGGCTTGGCCGAGGCGCTCCACCTCATCGATCAAGCCGGGATGGAGGATTTCGTCGTCGCGGACCAGAGTCAGCGAGCGCCGCAACAGGACTCGGGTGTTGCGGATCGCGTTGTCCAGCGGATCCGCGGTGGCCCTGATGCGTTCCAGGCGGGAACGGGAGTTCCAGTACAGCGGCGAGATCCGGCTGATCTCGCGGCCGCCCTCCAGGGTGGCACGCAACGAGTCGATCTGCGGTTGGGTCGCGCGCATCGCGGTGAGGGCGCGGTGCACCTTCTCCGGGTCCTGCTCGAGCAGTCCGTCGGCGCACTCGGTGATCGATCTGCCCATCACGGCGAGAATGTCGGCCGCCAACGTCCTGGCCCTACGCACCGGGTGCAGGGGAATCGCGGCCACCACCACGACGCCGACCAGTCCACCGACCAGGGCGTCGATCATGCGGGAGAAGCCGCCGCCCACCGACGGCGGCAGCAACGTCGCGACGAGCACGGCGGAACCGGCCGCCTGCATGGTGATGATGGAACCACCGTCGAGGAACACCGCCGCGGCCATGGCGACCGCGACAACGAACGCGATCTGCCAGACGCCGGTGCCCGCGCGGGAGATGAACAGATCGCCGATGCCGATGCCGACCGCGACGCCGACCACCAGCTCGACCGATCGCCGCAGCCGGGCGCCGAAGGAGATGCCGATCGACACCACGGCGGCCGTCGGCGCGAAGAACGGCAGCGTATGGCCGAGCACGTGATGAGCGAGGAACCAGGCCAGCGCCGCGCCGACCGCACACTGGATGATCGGCAGCGTCGAACGCCTCAGCCGCGCCCACGAGGCGCGCAGCCGAGCCATGCCGTTCACGCGAGCGGTGCCGACGCGGGAATTCGGGCCGAGTACATCCGTCACCCGAACCATCATCGAATCGCTCGCGGTGCGTCGAGCGCACCCGTCACTCGACCGCCACTTCCCAGCGAATCGCTACGCGATAGCTGCACTGTTTCAGTCGAGGCCGAGCTCCGCGGCCGCGCGCGGGTCGCAGTCTTCCAGCAGGTCCAGGCAACGCGCGTACTCGTCGGTCTCGCCGATCGCCTTCGCCGCGCGGGCCAGCGCCCCGACGCTGCGCAGGAAGCCGCGGTTCGGCTCGTGGCTCCACGGCACCGGCCCGAAGCCCTTCCAGCCGTTGCGGCGCAACAGGTCGAGTCCGCGGTGGTAGCCGGTGCGGGCGAACGCGTACGCGGCGACGATGTCGTGGTTGATCGCCTCGTCCTGGGCTTCGCCGCGGGTCAGCGCCGCCTCCGCGAGGTGGGCCCAGGCGATCGAGGCGGCGGGATGATCGGCCGCGACCCGCACCGGATCGGCGTTCTCGCCGAGGGCGTCCTCGGCATCGGAGATTTCGGGTAGCAGTACCGGTTGCGGTCCGAGCAGGTCACCGAACGAGGTCATGCGGACATTCTGCACCGCAGGTCGATTTCCTCGATAGGGGGCTGCCTCGCCACCGCCCGGCCCGGAGCGGGCTATCGACGGACTCCGTCCGACAGCGCCGTCTCTGCGGGCTACCCCTATTTCCGCTCGGCCCACCGCAGGCTGCCGACGGACTCCGCCCAACAGCGCCGTCTCTGCGGGCTACCCCTACCTCCGCTCCGCCCGGCACAGGCTGCCGACGGACTCCGCCCAACAGCGCCATCTCTGCGGGCTACCCCTACCTCCGCTCCGCCCGGCACAGGCTGCCGACGGACTCCGCCCAACAGCGCCATCTCTGCGGGCTACCCCTACCTCCGCTCCGCCCGGCACAGGCTGCCGACGGACTCCGCCCAACAGCGCCATCTCTGCGGGCTACCCCTACCTCCGCTCCGCCCGGCACAGGCTGCGGGCGGACTTTCACCCAGCGGCGTCTTTACGTACGGCTGCCTCGGCTTCGCTCGGCCCGGCGCATCGCATGGACGATTTCCACTGACCCGCCATGGGGTTGTTCTCGGTCACGGTTCCCGGCACCGAGCCCCAGACGAGACTCGTACGGCTACGCAACCACAGCTGCGCCAGCGCCGCGCATACCCATGCAGGGCCACAGACGACCGTCCGCCCGCCTGCGTCGGCCGCATGGCGGCATCAGCCTTTGCGCGGCTCGGCGCGGGTCCAGAGGGACTTCGTCTGGCGCCGTTATGCGGCTGCTCCGCCTCCGCTAGGGCCAGCGCGGGCCATTGACGGACTTCGTCCGGTTGCGCCCATTAGGCTGGCCGTCGAGTTCCACAGTTCCGCCTGAGCGAGGGGTGTGCGTGTCCGACCCGAACGACGAGAAGAATCCGGCGCGGGATAGCGCCGGACCGGCCGGCTCGGCCGGGGCCGACGCACGCCCCGACGCGGCCGCCGACCGCACCCCGCCCGGCGGGAAAGACGCTCCGACACCTTCCGCCGCAGCCACGCAGCGAATCGCTCAGCCGCAGCGGCGGCCGGGGACCTGGGCAGCGTGGACCGCGCCCGCGTCACCGCGCGGTGCGGACGAATCCGCCTCGGAGGGAAAGGGTTCCGCTTCGGGGCAGGGGGGCGTCCCCACGTCACGTGCATCTTCGGGTGGCGACCAGGGACAGACGTCCGGCGGGAGTGCGGACGCCCAGAAGAACGCGAATTCCGCGGCACCGAAATCGGCAGACGCCAACACAGCACCCGCCAGCCCCGGTGCCGCGAACACAGCCGCATCCCGACCCAAAGGCCCCTCCGCACCGGACTCGGCTTCCGGCTCCGCGCCCAGGAACTCGCCCGCATCCGGACCGGCAGGCAGCACCGGCTCCGCGCAACAGCCCAGCGCAAAACCCGCGACCGGGGCATCCGGCGGCCCAGGAACCGCCGACGCCACAATCAGCGGAACGAACTCCGCCACCCGCCCCGCAGCCGCGTCCGGAAACCCGGGCGCTCCCGGCACACCGGCGTCTCGATCGGCAACCAGCGGACCGTCCGCACCGGCCCCCGCTCCCGCCAACCGCCCGTCCGCGCCGACCCCCGGTCCCGCCAGCGGCACGACCGCGAACAAGCCCGCGGGGGATACATCCGCCGAGTCGGCGGGCGCGACCGCCGGCAGTGAATCGAAGACCGCGCCGCCGGCATCCGTGAGTTCGCCCGCGCCCGGAGTAGCGGGCCCGAATCCCGGTGCTGACCAAACGGAACAGGGATCGCCCACCGGACCGGCCGCGAGCGCATCTGGACCCGAACGCACAGGGAAGGCTCCTGCCGGACCGGCGACCGGAAAGACAGCTGCCGGGGCCGCACCACGCTCCGGTTCCGGCGCACAGACCGGAGTTCCCGGTCGACCCGCGACTTCGGATGCGGAAACGACGGCGATCGAACGGAAGACCGAACCGGACCGGACAGACGCCGATTCCTCCAGCGCGCCGGATGCCGGTTCCGCACCGGGCGGGACAGCATCCGCGGACCGCACCCAAGTGATCAGGCGCGACCAACTCCCGTCCAGTTCGGCAGCCTCCGGCACCCCCGCCTCGAAAGAGGCTGCGCCACGAGAGAACCAGCCGGTCAAGGACAAGCCTGCCCCCGGCACCGACCCGAAGTCCGGGGCCGCGGGCGCGCCGAACGCTGGATCCGCACCGGGTGGGGCAGCACCCGGGGACCGCACCCAAGTGATCAGGCGCGACCAACTCCCGTCCAGTTCGGCAGCCTCCGGCACCCCCGCCTCGAAAGAGGCTGCGGCGCGAGCGAACCAGCCGGTCAAAGGCCAGCCAGCCCCCGACGCAAAGTCCGGGACTGGCGCCGCAGCAGGTGCGAAGAACCAGGCACCCGCACGAACACAAGCGAGTTCGTCGGCGGCAACCGCGGCGGCCGACGCTCCTGACGCCGAAGCGATGACGGCGGCGATCCCGCAGAACGATCCGACTCGAGCGAGCGAAGACGCCGCGACCGTCGTGATGCGCAAGACTCCGAGCGCCGCGGAGCCGAAGGCGGCGGCACCCGCCGAACCCGACGAGCAGAACCCCCCGGGTTCGGATGACGTGACCATGGCGATGCCGGTGGTCGACCTGGACGACGCCAAGACCGTCGCGCTGCCGATCCAGCGGCCCGCCGACGGCGGTCGGGCAGGCACCGATCGTGTGGTCGCGCCGGCGGCGGGACCGGTGCCGATCACGAAGCCGCCGAGCACCCCGCGCCCTGCGGGCGGTCCCAAGCAGCCCGGACCGCACGGTCCGTCGGCGCCACCGCAGCACGGACCAGGAGTCGAGGAGACCCGCCCGTCCCCGCAACGATCGCCAGGCATCCCCCGACAGGTCGCCACAGCCCCGTCGCCCGCGGACGTCCAGAAGACCGTCCCCGCGCAGTCGATGGCCGGTCCCCGTCCGCAGCCGATCGCGCCGCCGCAGCGCATCGCTCCGCCACAGCAGCCCGGCGCCGCACCGTCGGGCACCGCGCGGTCCAATCGTCGGCTGATCGTGCTCGGCGGGGCGGCCGCGCTGGTGATCGCGCTGGTCGCGGTGATCGTGTCGCTCGTCACGATGTCCGGCGACAACTCCCCCGAGGCGCAGGTGCGGGCCACCATCACCGACTACACCGATGCTCTGAAAACCGGCGACCTGGCCACCCTGCGTTCGACCACCTGCGGACCGTTGCACGACTTCTACCAGGGCATCCCGGACGACCAGTTCGCCGGCGTGCACAAGCTCTCGGTCGAGCGCAAGAACATCCCCGTGGTGGACAGCATCGACGCCATCCGCATCACCGACGACACGGCCATCGCTCAGGCCACGGTGTACACCGAGGCCGACCCCGCAAAGCGGTCGCAACGCACTTTCGACCTGCAACGCACCGGCGATGGATGGAAGGTCTGCGACCCGCCCTCCGGTACCCAGTAACCCACCAGCGTGATAGCAGAGCAGCATCGATGCCGGTCGCGCGCGTCACACATACCTGGTCAACGGTCCGGCTCGCCAGTAGCATGGCCCGGATCATGGGCAGGGAACAAACGATGGCGCGGCCGGATATCGACGCGGTTCCGGCAACGCCGGCCGGACAGCGCTTCCGGGTAGAGGATCACTACGAGGTCGGCCGGGAGAAGGTCCGCGAGTTCGCCCGTGCGGTGCAGAACCAGCACGCGGCGCATCACCACGAGTCCGCCGCACGCGCGCTGGGCTATCCCGGGATCATCGCTCCGCCGACCTTCGCGTCGGTGATCGGGATGACCGGAACCAGGGCACTGCTCGATTCGGTACTCACCGACTACGACCTGTCCCAGTTCCTGCAGACCGACCAGATCTTCGAGATCTACCGGCCGATCCTGGCCGGCGACCGGATCACCAGTGAGATCGTCATCGAGTCGATCCGCCAGTTCGGCGACAACGACTTCATCGTCGTGCGCTTCGCGCTGATCAACCAGCACGACGAGGTCGCCATCGTCGGGTCGACCACGATCGTCGCGCGCCGCGGCGCCGAGGTCGACGCCAACCTGGCCGACGTGATCGAGAACATCATGATGCACGGGCGTCCGGCCGAATCCGACGGCGACGCTCTGGTCGCGCTCGGCACGAGCCCGCTGGCCGAGCCGGCCGATTCCGGAATCGCGGCGGTACACACCGTGCCCGCGTTTGCCGATTTCGTCCCCGGCGACCTGCTGCCGGTCGGCAGCTCCCGCCTGACCCGCGGTGACCTCGCCAACTACGCGGGCGTCTCCGGCGACGCCAATCCGATCCATTTCAGCGACCACGCCGCGCAGGTGGCCGGGCTGCCGACGGTGGTCGCCCACGGCATGCTGACCATGGGCCTCGCAGGCGGCTATCTCACCTCCTGGCTGGGCGACCCGACCGCCATCCGCAAGTTCAGCGTCCGCTTCTCCGGCTTCGTCCCGGTCGCCGCCGACGCGGCGAGCACAGTGGAATTCACCGGCCGCATCAAATCGCTCGACCCGAACACCCGAACCGCCACCATCCTGCTCGGTGGCGCCTCAGAGGGTCGCAAACTGTTCGGTCGCGCTCTCGCCGAGGTGCGGCTCCGCTAGGCGCTCACGGCGGTAAGGGCTTCGTCAGCCGAAAACGGCGCTACCGCGCAGCTGGGAAGCCCAGATCAGCGCTCCCGTTGTAGGTGTACAGCTCCTCTCGTTGAGCCAGAAGCCGACCAGCGAACGACATAGCAAGCAACAGCGCTTGCACCGAGTCGCCGCCATAGATCCGCCGAGTGAACGGCTCCGGCTCCATTCCGTCAATGCGGACACCGCAGGACCACGCTCCGCTGTCGTCCTGTACCGGCTTGCCGAACGTCACCGTCACTGATCGGCCGCCTTGGCGCAGCTCCCGGCTTGCGATCGGCTCACCCAGCTCGTCGATCTGCATGTTCGAGACTCTAATCATGGTCGCACCGGCGCCTGTCCTGACATGTGCTCGAACGGAGGGCTGACCTTGCCCGCAAGGCAGTCGGCGTACCACCGCGCGGCGACTTCATAGCAGCCGCTCCGCTGGGACCGTTTGCACTCCGGGATAAGCGTTTGGTAATACCACATGTCGCAGTACTGTTTCTCAACCTCAGAGGGACCGGCTTTGCCCACAACGGTTTTGGTGCAGTGTGACGCGGCAACGGTTGGTTGAGCCGCCGCTGCGGGCGCAGCAGGCTGCACAGCGAGAACGCTGGCGACGATGGATGCGAAAAGGGTTCGCATGATTCCCCCACGGAATCGGAAATGGAACAACCCCGAAGGCCATTGGAAGCGCCGGGTTGCCTGTGACCATCTCTCTAGCTGATGAGTCCTAGAGAGACCATGACGAAACGCGTGTTGTGCTGTCAGTCGCGCGGGCGGTGCCCGCTGACGTGTCCGGATGCGAACCGTCATTGCTCTAGGTACAGCCGCTCATTCGGCAGCCGTGGAAGCCCTGCCGCGCTACCAGGGATCACGGTTACCGCGTCGACGTAGTACCGCTCGCGGTGTTCTCGCATGAACACTCGAGCAGCCAGGGCGCTCGCAGCGAAGTCCAGGCGGACCCCGTGTAACCACACGGACGGATGAACGTCGACGTCGGCAGTCACGGCCTGGTCTCCGTGTGGAGGTCACCGGTGCCGGGGGAGGCTTCACCCCGGCACCGGGAGTCCTTATACGCCCACTCGGCCATCGCATCGGCAAACAGCCAAAGCATCAGCAAGGGCGGGGTTTCCGCCTGTCCGGGAGGGACCTTGTAGGCACCCGGAACCCGTTGCGGTAACACAGCCATCGAGTGACCTCCTAGCGTCGCGTGCTGGTCACAGACGCTATGGACAGGTACTGGGCTGTGACCAGCGGTTTGTAGATTTTTGCAGCAATTTGGGTCGAATCATTGACCTGACCTGCGAATCGGGGGGACGCTCATATCGAGTTACTTCAAACTCCGACTGTGAGGTACACGCCATGAAGCTCCGCTTCCTCGGGAAGAACACCCGTAACAACGGATCTCCAACCTTGTGGGCATCGGATCGGAACACCTACGTCGTGTTGGGCTGGGATGTGCTAGGCAAGGACTCTCGGCACATCGAGATCCCCCACCCGTTGTTGGCCTACCTCGAGCGGGGCACCTGTCTCGGCACCTTGCTCCGAGACAGCGGACACGGGACCTTCTACCTCGAAGGTGAGCCGGTCACCGATCCGGCCGCACTGGCGATAATCAAGTCGCCAGCCGGTGAACGCAGCATCGAGGTACCAATGGGAAAGGAAATCCGTCCGGACAATGCAACTTCTTACCACTGAAGAACAAGAAGAGTTGTTCAGAAAATGCCGGGAGAGAGCTTTTCACCTGGAGGTACAGGACGCTTATGCGGTAGAGGACGAAGCCGAAGCCCTGGCGAAGTTCCTTGAAACCGGGGAGTTCGAGTACGACCCGGAATGGGAGCACTGGGACAACCTTGTCCGCGAAGTCACTAGTTCCGGGCGAGTGATCCAGCGTGTTCGCGTAGTAACCGAACCTCACGCCGACTATACGAGGTTCTTGCACGCAACCACGGTTAGCAATATCGAATCTGGTGAGGAGATTCGCTGGTTGCCACGACACACCGTAGACCCTGCCGAACTGACTGCAGACGATTGGTGGGTGCTTGATAATGACACAGTGGTCTTCACCGCCTTCAGGCCAGACGGAAACCTCGCGGGTTTCGCAGTAACAACCGACTCGTTCATAGTCCGACACTGCTGCGCTGTTCGTGACTATGTTTGGCATCTGGCCATACCGCATGTGGAATACCGAATCAAGCAGTGAGTAGTATCCAGCAGGCAAGAGAGACACTCGGAGCACGGCTACGTGAACTCCGGAAGCAATCCAACCTGACGGGCCTAGAGCTGGCTGGGCTCGCAGGTTGGGACAACTCGAAGGTATCTCGCTACGAGCACGGCAAACAGACCCCGACCGAGCAGGATATTCACAAGTGGTGTGAGATCACAGACGCTCCGCTTCATGTCCCGGACTTGATTGCGTCGGTACGAAATATCGAAGCCGCCTATATCGAGTGGAAGCGGATACAGTCCCATAATGCTCAGAAGAAAACCGCCGCTATGGAAACCAGCGCAAAGCTGATTCGGGGATACGACCCGGGCCTGGTACCCGGGCTCTTGCAGACCCCGGACTACGCGACCGAAGTCCTTCGGGAGTGCATTCAATTCATAGGCGGACCCGACGACTTGCAGGCCGCTGTCGCCGTGCGGATACAACGCCAAAGCGTGTTACGCAAAGGCCCGAGAAGGTTTCACTTTTTGATTGCAGAACAAGCGCTCTATACGACAGTCGGAAGCGATGAGATCATGGTCGGTCAGCTCGAACAGTTGCTGACCTATGTTCGTTCATCTCGGCTGGCTCTGGGTATCATTCCGCGTACAGCTCGGTTCCGGTGTCCAGCTACCAACTTCCTCCTGTACGACCATCGACAGGTCCAGGTCGAAACCGCGACCGCCGAATTGTCGATAGTGCAGCCTCGCGAGACAGCGCTTTACGAGAAGGCGTTTCAGATACTCGCAGCGCAAGCCGTAAAGGGCGAGTCTGCGCGTAACCTTATCCGAAAGGCCCTCGAAATAAGGGCTGGATAGCCCGCACCCGTCGCAGTGGTCATATCTGACCGGAACCTGGGGAGGCCCGACATGCATCGAACCCCCGCTGGAGCTGCGATGGCACCCGAAGAGAGGCGGTCGCCCGATGAATGGTTCGATCACGATTCCCGACCTCGCACAACGCATCGCCGGGGTAGTGCGCCAGATGATCGGAGAAATCCGTCCACGACTGATCGAAGCTGCGCTGACCGGCCGCCGCGGAGAAAGCGAGAATTTACGCCATACCGACAACTTTCTGTCAGAGTATGACCTGTGGATGCACCAGCGCTACAAAGAAGTCCTGATCGAGCACATCCCGTCGTTCGTCTACGCGTCGGAGGAAGCTGATCCGGAAGTCATCGGAGATGAAGCCGAGCCGGATTTGTGCGTGCTGGTCTGTCCCCTCGATACCAGCGAGCTGGCCGTGCGCGGACTGTACGGCTATACGCATGTCATGGTGTACTCACGCACGTTGGCTCGGCCTGTCGCCGCAGTGGTCGGCGATATCTTCCATAGTATCCAGATATATCTGGCGGCCCGCGATGACAGTTGCAATGATCGAGCGTTCATGATCACTGCGGATGGCGACGAACATGTTCTCGACAACCCCTCGCGCACAAGTCTTTCCGAGGCCCTGGTCACCAATTACATGATGCGTCCCGAACTACGATTCCAACCCCTCGCCGAGCAGCGGAAATTTATGAGCGCGTTGAGCGTGCCGTCTCCTGATGGAAAAGCAAGAGGCCGTATCGGCGTCGATTTCGGCTCGATCGGCTTATGTCATGTAGCGGCCGGATTTTCCGACGCTATGATCGAATTCGCAAAGGGGTTCGCAATCTGGGACCTGTCGCCTGGCCACTACATTCTTCACGCCGCGGGCGGTACCGTGATCGATCTGCACGGAGCACCGATCCCGCTGGACTACGGGTTGAGCTCGTTATCTGAAATCAAGACGGCAATGAACAGGCGGCAAAGATTCATTGCCGCCGGAAATCCTGATCTCGCGAGCGAAATCCAGACAACGCTCCACGTGAGACCGTGAGCACCGGCGACCGGCCTGATTTGCCGACCCCAGGCGCCGTGACTGGATTACTCGGCAAGCACGGAATGCATCAGGTACACGTTGTAATCGCTCCAGGTCGACAAAGTGAAGTAGAAGTCCGACCCCGACGACCACGGGTGGATGAAACCGCCGTACAGCTCGGGGTAATTGAACACGGTGACCGTCGGCGTACTCTCCGACCACGCGCCCTGCGGTGAATCCGCTTCGCGGACGACGATGGCGGCCTTGGCGGTGTCGAGGTAGCTCATCTGCCAGACGTTTCGGGCGGCGTCGTAGCGCACCGAGAGTTCGCCTGCCGGGCCGTTCACTATCGGTGTGGCCGAGGCGAATCCACCGACGGGGGTCCATGTGCCGTCCCGCCAGTACTGGTAGGCGGTGGTGTTGAGGATTTGATCCTGAGGTACTCGGGCCAACCCGACCGCGCCGAGACGCGTATTGGGGGTGCCGAACATGTACACGTATCCGCCGTGCGGAACCATCGCGCTCACTTGGAAATTGGCGAGGCCGAAGATGTTGTCCCAGCGGGCGTGCGGGTCCTTGGTCCAGGTCTGGCCGTGGTCGTCGGAGTAGGCGATGCCGCCGTAGTTGGTGAAGAACGTGCCGGGCGCGCTGTTCCAGGTGCGGATGGACATGTAACTCAGATACTGGCGCTCGCCGAGTGCGAAACCCGAGGTAGGGATGGTGGTGACTTCGACGTTGTCCAGCTTGCGGCTGGAGAGCACCTCGGCGGCGTGGCAGCGGTCGTCGGTGACCATCCGGTCATAGGTCATCCCGTCGGCGAGGTCGCGGTCGGTGCTGAACGCCAGCACGTTGCTGCGCCAATCCAGCCCCATGCCACCCGGCGGATGGAAGCCGCGTCCGACGGTATCGCCGAACACGGTCGCGATCTCACCCGGCGCGCTCTCCCACATGATGCCGAGATCGGTGCCGTCCACCTGCCAGCGTTTGTCGGTGCGGTTCACCGAGTTCGCGCCGGTCAGCTTGGCCACCTCACGTGCGGGGCTCAAGCGCGGCGCGGGCCGGGCGGGCGACTGCGCCGCCGGCTCGACCGGCGGCTGTGCCGGCGGAGGTGGCGGCGGCACCGGGCCCGGGTCCGGGCTCGGACCGGGAAGCGCGAAGTAGAAAGGCTTGGGATTCAACAGGATCTCCGGAATCCCGAGCTGCGCGGCGAGACCGGGTGGCGCGCCCGGCAGGTCGGTGAGGTCCGGGCAGGGGTTGGTGCACGGGTCCGGCGGCAGCTCCATCCGTGTCCGCGTGGGCGCGGGCTCCGGCGCCACGGGCGGAAGCACGGTGACCACCGGATAAGGAATCGGCACCTCGAGCGTCTTGGGCACCAGCGGCTCGTGGGTCGGCACCGGGTCGGTCGCGCACGGCCCCACGCCCACCGGGCCGTCCGGCGCCGCGGCGGCAGGTCCATCGGCGTAGACGAGCATTCCCGCGCCGACCACCATCGCGCCGACCGCGGCCAGCATTCGCATGGCCATCGCCAACCCCTCGAAATCCGTTGTGGACACGAACCTTGCGGACACGAACCAGCGGACCGACCCTACCTCCTTCGGCTTTCGGAAGGGTGCACACCGACACGCCGATTTAAGAGGAATACTCTGCTACATTTTCCCGAGGTGGCGGGCGGCCCCGCCACCGGGCACCTCGTGACGGCTCCCGCCAAGGGGGCTGGACGTCCGAGCGCAGCTCCGGAATAGTTCGAACCCATTGCGGCCGAGCGTGTTCCAACGCGCCAGCCCTGAACCGAGGACTGATCACCATGAAGACCACCCTGCTGCGTACCGTGCTCGGCATCGCCTCGGCCTGCCTGCTCACCATCGCGGTGCTCGTCCTCGGATTGTCCGTGGCCGCGGCCGAACCGGGCGACGCAGCGCCGACCTACTACAAGAACTGCGCCGCCGTGCGCGACGCGGGCAAAGCGCCTTTGCTGCGCGGCGAACCGGGCTACGCACCCCACTTGGACCGGGACAACGACGGAATAGCCTGCGAGTGAACAGGCACAGCGGCCGATCCGGGGAGCAGGATGGAGAGGTGAGTAACTCAGTTCTCCGCCTCGCGCCCGCGATCGGGGCGGCGCTGCTGGCGGCCGGGGCCTGCGTGCTGGTGCCGCCGGCGGCATCGGCCGCCCCGCAATCCGCTGTCGTGATCGCCGGTCCGCACGACGATCATCCGATTCCGCATAATCGCTCCGGCCCCCGGGAAGACCACTCGTCGCCGGAGGAATCCGAGTCGCACAAGATCTATACCGATTGCGACCAGGTCCGCGCGGAGGGCGTCGGCCCGCTCTATCGCGGGCAGCCCGGCTTCAACGCGCATCTGGACCGGGACGGCGACGGGATCGCCTGCGACTAGTGCACGGCCTGAAAGGTCAGGATCGTCGCGCCGATCCGGATCTGGTCGCCGTCGGCGAGCAACGCGCCGTGCTCGATCGGATCGTCGTTGACGAACACGCCGTTGGCCGAGTGCAGATCCTTGATCAGCAGTCCGGCGCGGCTGGGCATGATGTGCGCGTGGTAGCGGCTCGCCCGCGGGTCCTCCAAGACCAGGTCGTTGTCGGTCATCCGGCCGATGCGCAGACCGCCCTGCGCGATCGCCACCACCCGGCCGTTCGGCAGGCGCAGCTGACCGCTGCGCACCGCGCGCGGCACTTCGGTGACCGTCTCGGTCATCGCCGCGGCCAGCCGTTCGACCTGACGGAGTTCGACCGTGCTCAGCGGCTCCTGCCGCAGCACCCGCTGTTCCAGATCGATCAGCGCGGGCCCCGGGTCGATGCCCAGTTCGTCGGCGAGGACTCCGCGCACCTTCCGGCACGCTTCCAGCGCGTCCGCCTGACGCCCCGACAGATACAGCGCGGTGATCAACTGGCCCCACAGCGGTTCGCGCAGCGGCTGCTCGGTGGTCATCGCGACCAGCTCGCCGATCACCGACGACGCACGACCACAGGCTATTTCGGCGTCGATCCGCGCCGAGGCGGCCAGCAGCCGCTCCTCGTCCATGGCGGTGGCGAAGCCGTCGGCGAATTGCAGACCGGCCAGATCCGACAGCGCCCGGCCGCTCCATTCGCGCAGCGCCGAGGCGAACAGCTGGGCGGCGCCCGCGTGATCGCCCGCCTCGGCGGCGCGAGCGCCCTGTTCCCGCGCCGCCTCGAAACGGCCTAGGTCGCAGGCACTCTCGTCGATCTCCAATCGATACCCGGACGACTCGGTGCGCAGCACGGTAGCCGGGTCGACTCCGGAATTCCGCAGCGCCTTGCGGATATTCGAGACGAAAACCTGCAGGCTGGCGGCATAGGAGTCGGGCGGATCCTCGTTCCACACCATATCCGCGAGAGCGGCCGACGACACCGCACGCCGCCGATTCACCGTGAGCGCGGCGAGCAGAGCTCGCGGTTTGGGCCCGCCGACCGCTACCGGCTCACCGCCGACGAGCAGTCGCACGGGCCCGAGCACGCGCACATCCAGACTCATGTGCACTCGAGCCCCTGAGGGGTATCAGGGTCAGGCGCTGATCGAGCGTCCGGCGGACTTCAGGTCGTTGCACGCCTCCAGCACGCGCGCCGCCATCGACGCCTCGGCCTTCTTCAGGTAGCTGCGCGGGTCGTAGGCCTTCTTGTTGCCCACCTCGCCGTCGATCTTCAGCACGCCGTCGTAGTTGCCGAACATGTGCCCGACGACCGGCCTTGTGAACGCGTACTGGGTGTCGGTGTCGACGTTCATCTTCACCACGCCGAAGCGCAGCGAGTCCTCGATCTCGGACTTCAGCGAACCGGAGCCGCCGTGGAAGACGAAGTCGAACGGCTGCGCGTCGGCGGACAGCCCGAGCTTGGCCGCGGCGACGCGCTGGCCCTCGGCCAGCACCGCGGGCTTGAGCACCACGTTGCCGGGCTTGTAGACACCGTGCACGTTGCCGAAGGTGGCCGCGAGCAGGTACTTGCCGTTTTCGCCCGCGCCGAGCGCGTCGATGGTCTTCTCGAAGTCCTCCGGCGAGGTGTAGAGCTTCTCGTTGATCTCGGCCTCGACACCGTCTTCTTCGCCGCCGACGACGCCGATCTCCACCTCGAGGATGATGTTGGCGGCGTGGGTGGCCTTCAGCAGTTCCTTCGCGATCTCCAGGTTCTCGTCGATCGGGATCGCGGAGCCGTCCCACATGTGCGACTGGAACAGCGGGTTCTGCCCGGCGTTGACCCGCTCCTGGGAGATCGCGAGCAGCGGGCGAACGAAGGTGTCCAGCTTGTCCTTCGGGCAGTGATCGGTGTGCAGCGCGATGGTCACGTCGTACTTGGCGGCCACGACGTGTGCGAACTCCGCGAGCGCGACCGCACCGGTGACCATGTCCTTCACACCCTGGCCGGAACCGAACTCGGCGCCGCCGGTGGAGAACTGGATGATGCCGTCACTGCCCGCGTCCGCGAAACCCTTGATGGCCGCGTTGATCGTCTCCGACGACGTGCAGTTGATGGCCGGGAAGGCGAAGGAGTTGGCTTTGGCCCTACCGAGCATCTCGGCGTAGACCTCCGGAGTCGCGATGGGCACAGTAAGACCTCCGTAGTTGTTGCGGCAAAGACCTATTTTGTCAGTGTTCACCCTAAGGCAGCGGTGTTTCGCCTGGTATGCAGGGATGGAGTGGATAGTTGACTCGCGAGTAATTTCGCGCACAGCGCGAGCATTCTCCGGGGAAGCCGGTACTGTGGGGCCGGTAATTTGCGCTGGCAGCTTCCGACGCGGTGGCAAGCGATGCAGGCCAGCCGTATCGGGACAGGAGGCCACGTGATTCTGCAGGCAGCGACAGAATCGGTGACGAGCAACCTCGCGCTGACCGAGTTGCTCGACCCGATGCACCTGCTCACGGAGACGTGGCTGAAGAACGCGGTGCTTCCGGCCATCCTGGTGATCGTTTTCATCGAGACCGGCCTGCTGTTCCCGCTGCTGCCCGGCGACTCGCTGCTGTTCACCGGCGGCCTGCTGGCGGCGCAGCCGAATCCGCCGGTGTCGATCTGGGTGCTGGTGCCCGCCACCGTCCTGGTCGCGTTCCTGGGCGACCAGTCCGGATACTGGATCGGCCGGGCGATCGGGCCCGCGCTGTTCCACAAGGAGGACACCCGGTTCTTCAAGAAGCATTACGTGACGGAAACCCACGAGTTCTTCGAGAAGCACGGGCCCAAGACGATCATCCTGGCCCGTTTCGTGCCGATCGTGCGTACGTTCATGCCGGTGCTGGCCGGTGTGTCCAAGATGGACTACCGCAAGTACGTCGCGTTCGACATCGTCGGCGCGATCCTCTGGGGCGGTGGCGTCACGGTGCTCGGCTATTTCCTCGGCAACGTCGCGTTCATCCGGGACCACGTCGAGGCGATCTTCCTGCTCATCGTGTTCGTGTCGATCCTGCCCGGCATCACCGCGGTGGCGAAGAAGCTGCTCGGCCGCAACGCGCCGGAGGCCGGGACGGCTGAGGCGGATACGGCCGAGCTGACCGCTTCCACCAGCGAGCCCTCGCGCTGAGCCGGTGTCTACGGCGCCTGCGCCCCTAGCTGTGGGCAGTTTCGATCCGCTGATGTCGGCGGGCCCCGCGCTCGTCTGGACAGTGGTGCTGACCTTCGTCTTCCTGGAATGCGCGGTGATCCTCGGGCTGTTCCTGCCGGGCGACTCCATGCTCGTCACCGCGGGCATCGTGATGGCGTCGCACGCCTCAGGCGAAGCACATGTGTGGGCACTGTCCGTGGGCGCGATGGTCGCGGCGATCGCGGGCAACCAGGTGGGATATGTGGTCGGGCAGCGCGCCGGACACCATCTGGTGGCCCGTAAGGACGGCAGGTACATCAACGTCCGTAACCTGCAGCGGGTTGCGGAGTTGCTGCATCGGCACGGGTTCGTCGCAGTGCTGGTCGCGCGGTGGATTCCGTGGGTGCGGACGCTGTGCCCCTCGGTCGCGGGCGCGGCAGGCATGGACCACCGCAAGTTCACCGTGGCCAGCACCATCGGCGCGATCGTCTGGGCGCCGGTGCTGTTGCTCATCGGCTATTACGCCGGCAGCTTCCTGGAACGGGTGCAGTGGCTGGAGCCGATCGTGATCGGCACGCTGGTGCTGGGCTTGATCATCGGAACGGTGCTCGGTGTGCGGCACTACCGGCAGGAGATGTCCCGGCCCGCCGAGGACTTCGATCTGGACGACGCGCCGACCGTGGTGCTGGAGGCCCAGCACTGCCCCGGGATCACAGACCCGCGGCACTGACCTGGTAGGCCGCCTCCATCAGCATCCAGCCGGACAACTGCACCGACATATCGCGCTCGGGCACCTTCGACGAGGTCACCGAACCGCCCGGAGTGAAGTATCCAGCTCCGACGCTGCCACCTGGTAGTTGCGCGGGCTTGCTCCAGTCGTGCCCGAACAGCGGCTCGCCCTCGACCTCGAGCCGGTTGGCCCAGGCCGCCGTGGCGGACGCGCGCACGATCGCGGCCGCCGCCCGGCGATCGGCTAGTCGTGCGGGGTCCTCGCCGGGCAGCGTCACGGCCACCACCGCCAGGTAACGGGCCAGGATGCCGTTGAACAGTCCGCCATCACCGCCACCCCCACCGTGCACGACGTCGTCCGTGGTCATGTGCTCCTCGACGGCACCGAGCAGCCGGTGCACGCGTTCGATGTGCCTGGCCTCGCCGGTCTGCACCGCCAGCTCGGTTTCCAGGCCGAGCGCCACGCCCTGGCAGTAGGTGAAGACGGGACGCTCGATCTCGCCGGAGGGCAGGTGGATGCCGTCGAGGATCAGGCCGGTCTCCTGGTCGCACAGCGTCGCGTCCAGCCAGTCGGCCATCTCCTTGGCACGCTGGATCCGCCCGAGGCGCACCAGTGCGATGGCGGCGGGCCCGTTGGCGGGCGCGTTGAAATAGTCCGCGCCGATGCGCCACGGCAGTCCACCGCCGATCTGCGGCTGCCAGCCCTCATAGAGGGTCTTCTCCAGCGCGGCCAACGCGCTGCGAACCGTGGTGCCCTGGGTTCGCTCGGCGCGTTCCAGCGCGATCGCCAGCCAGGCCATGTCGTCGTAGTAGCGGTTGGTCCAGCCGGTGAGATTGCGGATGCGGTGCGAGCGCGCCAGTGCGGCAAGACGCTTACGGCGCAATGGAGTCGGCACACGGTTGGCGGCGTCGACGGCGCAGTCGATCAGATGTGCCTGCCACCAGTAGTGCCACGAACCGAAGATTCGCTCGCGCTTGGTGGCCGGCCAGCCCACCACGCCCAGCGCCGTGCCCGGCAGCGCCCACAACGCGCGCAGGTGCCGCGAGACGATCGCGGACTCGGCCATGTCGGCGCGCCCGGACCACAGTGTCGCGGGAGCGACGGCATCCCGGCCCGCCGCCCGGGCACGGCCGGCCGGCGGGTGCGGTGCCGCGGAAGCCGGTTCGGCCTGCTCCGCGTGCGGCACGTCGAGATCGTCGCTCCGCGAGGTCATGACTCAATGGTGCCAGGATTGAACGCATTTATGCGTCCGATTTGTTACGAAAGCGATGTGAAATCGTGGTGCTTCGCTCCATAACCTGCAAGATCGCCTGCTCAGGCGCTCGGGCGCTCACCACGCTTTCGTGAGATCGGCGTGTTGCCGGATCCACGCGTGCATCGCGATTCCCGCGGCCACGCCCGCGTTGATGCTGCGGGTGGAACCGAACTGCGCGATCGACACCGTCATCACGGCGGCCTGTTTGGCATGCTCGGTGACCCCCGGACCCTCCGCGCCGAACAGCAGCAGGCATTGGCGCGGCAGCGTGGCCGTCTCCAGCGGTACCGAACCCGGCACGTTGTCGACGGCGACCACGGTGAGACCCGCGCGTTCACTGAAGGCCAGCAGCTCGCCGATATCCGCGTGATGCTCGATGTGCTGGTAGCGGTCGGTCACCATGGCGCCGCGCCGGTTCCAGCGCCGCCTGCCCACGATGTGCACGGCCGCGGCCGCGAAGGCGTTCGCCGTGCGGACCACCGTGCCGATGTTCGCGTCGTGCCCGAAGTTCTCGATCGCGACATGGAACGGGTGCCTGCGCCGATCGATGTCGGCGACGATCGCCTCCCGGCTCCAGTACCGATAGGCGTCCACCACATTGCGGCGGTCGCCACCCGCCAGCAGCTCCGGATCCAGACGTGGGTCCTCCGGCAGCGGCTCCGCGTGCTCGACGGCCCACGGACCGACGCCGTGCGAGTGCGCACCCCACTCCGTCGGCCCGGGTAGGTCCTGGTCCGTTGCGTCCGGCACTGGATGACTCACACCGACGATGCTAATTCCGGCCACCACGCCGACGACGGGTGGCCGGGCCTGGAACTCAGTAGCTGGACGAGCTTCCCGCGAAGGCGCCGACCAAGCCGAGCACCACGAAAAGCACGACGATCAACAGGCTGAGGATCAGCAGCACCGTAGCGATGATGCCGCAGATGTAGCCGGCGTTGACGTTGCCTCGGCCGCCGATGGCGCCACCGGACGCGTCGATCTCGTTGAGTGCGCGCTTGCCCATCACCCAGGCGAAGGGGCCCATGATCTGGCATAGCACCAGGCTCAGGATGCCCAGGATCAGAATCGTCGTGGCTTGCGGGTGGTCCGGCGGCGGTCCGTAGGCGCCATAGGCTGGGTAGCCGTACGGCGGCTGCTGCGGCGGGTAGCTCATCCGCAGGATGGTAGCGGTGTGGCTGGCTACACCACCATTCGGCGGCCAGCTCCCTCGAACGTTCGCGCCCAGGCGACAACCATGGAGCCATGACCGAGACAGACACCGAACCGACCCTCGTGCTCGAGCCGCCACCTGGCGAGCCGGAACCGGCTGAGCACGTGCTGCGCACCGTGCTGCTCGCGCCGTTGCGTGCCCGGTTCTGGAAGGAACTCGTCTATGTCCTCACGGTTTTCGTGCTCGGTTGTGCGGCCGTCGCCTACCTGTTCTTCGGCTTCGGCGGCGGCCTGTACGTCGCGATCACCATCGTCGGCCTGCCGGTGCTCGCGCTGGTGCTGCTCGGTGGACGGGTCTGGGGACGGATCTACCGCGCGCTGGCCAAAGACCTGCTCGGCGTCACCGTCACGCCGCCGCCACCGTTCGCGCCCGGACGCGGCGTCATCGGATTTCTCAAGGGTGCCTTCGCCGATCGCGTGAGCTGGCGGGCGGTGCTGTTCCTGCTCGCGCAAGCGGTGCTCGGCGTGGCGGTGGGGTATCTGGTGCTCGTCACGGTGGCGATGACCATGTTCACCGCGATCTCCCCGATCCCGTGGGCGCTGATCCACCCGACCAATGTCGACGAGAACGGTGTCGAGCACCAATCCATGGTCCAGTTCGGCGATTTCTACGTCGACAGCTGGCCGAAAGTGCTCGGGTTCGCGCTGCTGGGCATCCTGGGTTGCCTGGTGCTGCCCTGGCTGGTGCGCGGCGTCTGCTGGGTGCACGGCCTGCTCACCATCGCCCTGCTCAGCGCGACGGCGCGCGACCGCAGGGTGATCGAGTTGCAGGAGAGCAGGCGGACCGCGGTGGAAGATTCCGCGGCCACGCTGCGCAGGCTGGAACGCGACCTGCACGACGGGACGCAGGCCAGACTGGTCACCATCGCGATGGCGCTGGGTCGGGCCGAGGACCGGCTCGCGGCGGGCGGCGATCCCAGCGACCTGATCGCCGACGCGCACGCCAGTTCGAAGGAGGCGCTCACCGAACTGCGCGAGCTGGTACGCGGAATCCACCCGCCCGCATTGGAACTGGGGCTCGAACCGGCCCTGGAGACGCTGACCGCGCGCTGCTCGGTGCCGGTGGAGCTACGGGTGCACCTGCCCGAGCGTCCGAGCCCGGCCATCGAGGCGATCGCGTACTTCTCGGTCGCCGAGCTGCTGACCAACGTGGTGCGGCACGCACACGCCACCGGCGCGTGGGTCTCGGTCCTACCGCGCGACGCGCGGACCATCGCGGTGACCGTGCGCGACAACGGAATCGGCGGCGTGGTGCCGCCCGCGGACGGCGCGATCGGCGCGGGCAGCGGGCTGTCCGGTCTCGCGGCGCGAGCCCGCACCGTGGACGGAACGCTGACGGTGCAGAGCCCGGCGGGCGGACCGACCGTGGTGACCATCCTGTTGCCGCTGGCGGGGTCGCGATGAACGAGCACACACCGCCCGTAGCACATGACGGAGCCGAGCGCAGGCGAGGCGCAGAAATGAGCGACGGACTGCGCGTCGTGATCGCCGAGGACAGCGCCATTCTGCGCGACGGGCTCGCGGGGCTGCTCGCCGAACGCGGCCACGAAGTGGTCGCCATGGTCGGCGACGCGAGCACGTTGGCCGACGTGGTGGGCCTGCACAATCCCGACGTCGCCGTGGTGGACGTGCGAATGCCGCCCAGCTACACCGATGAAGGGCTGCTCGGCGCCATCGAACTGCGCCGCAAATACCCGATGACCGGCGTACTGGTGTTCTCCCAATGGGTCGAAACCCGCTACGCCACAGAGCTTCTCGCGGGTGGCGCGAGTGGCGTCGGCTATCTGCTCAAGGACCGGGTCGCCGACGTCAGGGAATTCGTGGACGCACTGCGCCGCGTCGCAACAGGCGGCACCGCACTCGACCCGGAGGTGGTGAGCCAATTGATGGGCGCCTCGCGTCAGCAGGATTCGCTGGCCCGCCTGACCCCGCGCGAAAGCGAGGTGCTCGAGCTGATGGCCCAGGGTCTGTCCAACAACGCCATCGCCACCGCCCTGAGCGTCACCGAACGGGCGGTGGAGAAGCACATCGGAAATATCTTCACCAAGCTCGATCTGCCGCCGTCCGATACGCATCACCGCCGGGTTCTGGCGGTATTGCGACTCAAAGGTTGACGAGGCTCTGCTTTGTCGACTTGCTGTGCAAGACTGGCCACAACGCGGTAGCCGTGCGGGGAGGGAGGAAGCGATGACCGTCGAAATGCACTGGCCTGATCATCTGCTGACCCTGGAGGACTGGATCGCGCTGCCGGAAGACAGCAGTCGGAGCTACGAGCTCGTCGAGGGGGTCCTGGTCGTGTCACCGAAGCCGGTGTCGCTACATCAGCGCGCGTTCTTGCGGCTGTCCGCACAGCTGGAACCGCAACTACCGCCCACCCTCGGTGTACTCGCCGACACGGAAGTGCTGATCGACGCAGGCCGACTGCCGACTATTCGAGTCCCGGACATCATCGTGGTGCCCGAAGCGGGCATCAATGCCAACCTGCCGCGCTGGAATGCTGCTGACGTGCTGCTCGCCGTCGAGGTCCTGTCGCCCGGTTCACGACGCACCGACCGAGTCACAAAGTTCTTCGAGTACGCCGAGGCGGGCATCAACTACTACTGGTTGATCGATATCGACGATCCCACAAGCCTCGCCGCCTATCACCTGATCGACGGCGACTACGAGTTGGTCGCGGAGCAATCCGGTCAGGTGACACTCGACGTCGCCGGAACACCGATCACCATCGATATAGCCGCACTGACCAGCAGTCGCGCCGGCCAATAGTGTTCCGCACCGGGTGCGACGGACCTATCCTGTAAGTCTGGCACTCGGGGTGGAGGCTGGCATGGATCACGAGCGGATACTGCACACGGTGCTCGGGGTAACGGCCGGGTATCTGGTGCTGCTGGCGTTGTGGCTGGGGTGGGTGGTGCATCGGACGCCGCCGGGGACCGTGCCTTATCAGATCGTCGCGTTGGTGGGATTGTTCGGATCCTGCGCGGGGATCGGGATGATTCTGGCGGCGCGACCATCGAAGGCCGATCGGAAGCTGTGGCGGCACGGCCTGGAAGGGTGGGCGACCGTCGAAGGCGTGCATCCGCTGCAGCGCACCGACCACTCCACCGAGCTCACCGAACTGGATCTCGAATTGACCGTGCCCGGATCGCAAAGCTATCGAGGGACGATCGTCTTCGATGTCACCCCGGCCGACAAACCCCGGTTCGCGGTCGGTGAGGTCCTCTCGATCCGCGTCGATCCGGCGAACCGGGACCGGATCATTCTGGTGCTGTGACCACGGTCCGCACATGCGCCTTCGGATCGGCGAGCAGATATTGCGCGGCGGCGTAGGTGGCCAGGATGACGCCTTCGGTCACCCGGCGAGCACCCGCACCGCGCGCGAACAACCGCCGCAGCACGATGAGCCCGTCGGAGACGGTGAACAGCAGCGCGCCGAGACCGAGGCGACTGCGCGGATCCGCGCCGGGAACATTCACGCCCGCAAGGTTTTTCGCCGCGGGCGCCAGCGCGGGATCGGAAGCCAACGCGGCCGCGGCGCCCAAGGTGACGCCGTAAGCCGCCAGCGGCGCGGCCACCGACGGCGCCTTCGCCCGCAGTAACCCGATCGCACCCAGCCAGGCCGCGACGCGAGGTACGACCGCCCCGGCGGTGGGCCTGCCGCCCTTCCGCCACCACAGCGCCGAGTATCCGGCCTGCATCACCGCGAATGACGACGCCCCCGCGATCAGCCGGCGGTCGTCGTCCGGGTCGATGAGCAAGATGTCGCCGACCGTCGCCGCGCCGAGCGACCCGATCAACACGGTGCGGTCGGTGCGCGGCAACTCGGCGCCCTGAGTCGCCACGTCGGCCGCGAGCAGCGGCATCAGCAGCGGCTTCGCGATCCACTGCGCCTTCTCCCGCCCGGTGACGGCACCGTAGACGGTGATCGCCGCCGCGACGAGGAACCCGGCTCGATACGGGCGCATCGGCTCAGAAGCTCGGCTCGGCCGGGGCGGGCGGCAGGGTGACCACCTGGCCCGCATAGCTCAGGCCCGCGCCGAACCCGAGCAGCAGCGCGGTCTGGCCGCCTTTGGCCTTGCCGGTTACCAGCATCTCTTCGATCGCGAGCGGGATGGAGGCGGCCGAGGTGTTGCCGGTGTTCTCGATGTCGCCCGCCATCGGGACATCGTCGGCCAGACCGAGGTTCTTCTTCATCAGCTCATTGATGCGGGCATTCGCCTGATGCGGGACGAAGACCTCGATGTCCTCCTTGGCCACGCCGGACACCTCCAGCGCGGTGGACAACGCCCGCGGCAGGGTGACCGCGGCCCAGCGAAACACCCGCGGTCCCTCCATCCGCAGCGACATCCGGCCGACCGGCTCGAGCTCCGGATCGAGGCCCTGCATGGCCTGGGCCCGGTGCATGTACTCCAAGAAGTCGATGTCCTGCATGATCGCGGCGGCGTTCTCGCCGTCGCTGCCCCACACGGTCGGCGAGATGCCGTTCTCCTCGCTCGGGCCGACCACCACCGCGCCCGCGCCGTCACCGAAGATCATCGCGGTGCCGCGGTCGGTGGGATCGAGCCCCACGGTCATCGTCTCCGCGCCGATGAGCAGGACGTACTCGGCGGAGCCGGAGCGGATCATGTCCGCGGCCACGCCGAGGCCGTACCCGAACCCGCCGCAGCCGGAGGTCAGGTCGAAGGCGGGGACGCCGTTCATCCCGATGTCGTAGGCCACCTGCGGGGCGCCGTGCGGAGTGAGCGTCAGCCAGCTGGAGGTGGCCAGGATCAGGGCGCCGATCTTGGACCGGTCGACGCCGCTGTTGACGATCGCGCGTTCCCCGGCCGCGGCGGCAATCGACCGCAGCGTCTCGTCACCGCTGATCCAGCGCCGATTGCGGACGCCGGTGCGCTCGTAGATCCACTCATCGGTGGAATCCAGAACCTCGCACACTTCGGCATTGCTGACCAGGCGTTTGGGTCGGTAAGCACCGATTCCGAGCATCGCAACGTTCTCGCGACTTCTATTGACTGCAATGCTCACCACTGGTGACTCACACGACCCTTCACCTTCTCGTACTCAGACCATCGACCAGGTTATCCCAGGGCGAGATCCTTCAAGCCGAGGATCGACCGGTACTCCAGTCCCTCCGCGGCTATCACCTGATCGGCGCCGGTTTCCCGGTCGACGACGGTGGCGACACCGACAACGGTAGCGCCTGCCGCGCGTAACGCGCGCACCGCGGTCACGGGTGAATTGCCGGTGGTGGTGGTGTCCTCGACGACCAGCACCCGCTTGCCCGCGACGTCCGGGCCCTCGATCTGGCGCTGCATGCCGTGTGACTTCGCGGCCTTCCGCACCACGAAGGCGTCGATCGGACGGCCCGGCGCGTGCATCACCGCAAGCGCGACCGGGTCGGCGCCCATGGTCAGGCCGCCGACCGCGTCGAAATCCCAGTCCGCGACCAGCTCGCGCAGCAGCTTGCCGATCAGCGGGCCCGCGCCGTGGTGCAGGGTCGCGCGGCGCAGGTCGACGTAGTAGTCGGCCTCCTTGCCCGAGGACAGCGTGACCCGGCCGTGCACCACCGCGAGCTCGCGCACCAGCGTGGCCAATCTGTCCCTGTCGTTGGTAATCACCTGGTCGATCATGTCTAAGTCCTTCCGCGTGCGTTGAACAGCCCGCGATTCAGTCGGGGCCGCCAGGGTTCGCGGGATCATTCCGCCGACGGTAGTGAGCGCTTTGTACTGCATACCGGGCACGCTGAGCACCCGATCCTTCTCCAGATCACGCAGCGAACCGGCCACTACCTGGTCGACGCTCAGCCACAGCGCTTTCGGCAGCGACGACATCTCGATGCCGGCTCGCTCATGGAATTCGGTGTGCACGAAGCCCGGGCACAGGGCCTGGACCCGCACTCCGGTTCCGGCCAATCCGCCTGCCAACCCTTCCGTGAAGGATACGACGTAGGCCTTGGACGCCGAATACGTCGAGCCTCGTCCGGGGACCAAGCCCGCGACACTGGCCACGTTGACCACGCGGCCGTTCGCCGCGGCGATCATCGACGGCAGCGCCGCCCTGGTGAGCTGGACCACCGACGTCACGTTGACGTCCAGCTGCGCCTGCAACTGCTCGGGCGGCACCGTCCAGAATTCCCCGGAGTGCGCGAATCCCGCGTTGTTGACCAGGAATTCGACGCCGTCGGCCAGCCGCGCGGCGACCTGCTCGCGGTCGGGCGCCCGCGCCAGATCAGCGACGAGCACCTGCGAGCGAGTGCCGAAGCGGTGCTCGAGGTCGGCCGCGAGGGCCTCGAGACGCTGCTCGTCCCTGGCGACCAGCACCAAGTCGTAGCCGAGCGCGGCCAGCCGACTCGCGTAGCCGTGACCGATGCCCGAGGTCGGTCCGGTGACCAAGGCCACCGGACAGGCCCCGCCGGGCGGCTGCCTCGCCTTCGCTCGGCCCGGCGCGGAGCTGATGACGGACTTCGTCCGGCTGCGCCTGTTCTGCAGACGTGGATGCGGGTGGTCGGTCATGACAGCGCGATGGGCCGCAGCCGAGCGGAGCCGGCTGCGCTGGGCGCGCGGCCGGTCACTTCGGCACGGGTCCCTGATAGGGCCGGAACCCCGGGTGGAACGGGCCGCCGGGCGGGTCGCCCGCACCGGACCGGTTCTCCGCGGCGGGCTGCGCGTCGCGCTCCTCGCGCGCCAGGTCCTCCTCGCCCGCCCAGTCGTCTTCCCGGACGCGGGCGCGCGCGTCCGGCACCACGGCGAGCGAAGGACGCCGCGGAGGTTCCGGCCTGGCTTCGTCCACCGCGGACAGCGGCGCTCGTTCGTTCGCGTAGACGTCGTCGTCGAACGGCTGCTCGTCGCTGTCCGACTCCCCGCGCACCCGCGGCATGGCCGGGCTGCCCGTCGCGTCGTCCTCCGCATCCCGCTGACGCTCGCGTGCACGCGGACGGCTCGGGTCGTGCCCGCCGCCGTCGAAGCGCGGCTCGCTGACCGGGGGCAACACGTGCAGCAGGCCGGACAGGCGCAGCACCGCGTCGATCCCGTTCTCCCAGTCCTTCGGGGACGTGCCGACCGACAGCATGCCCAGCGTCCAGTTGCCCTCGCTCCAGAGCATCTGCACGGTGTCCGACAGATTCTCGATGAAGGCGACCATGCGCTGATCCACAGCGTGTCTGGCGATTTCGGGGTTGGTCGCGAAGACCACCCGGCCCCCGATGGCGCCGAGCAGTTCCAGATCGTGGTCCTTGGGTGGTGCGGCGGTCTTCAGCCGCATGTCCACGTCGATGTCCGAGCCGATCTGCCTGCGCACGGCGACCAGGGTCGCGGCATCCTCCAGGTCGAACAGAACGAACTTCTCGCCCTTGCGGATGCCGGAGACCACGTCGACCGCGGACAGATAGCCCAGTTTGGCCATCGCGCCACGCCGCCACGTGGACGGCAGCGCGGGCTCGACGGACACGTAGGTGTAGCCCTGGGACTTCGCCCAGACCTGTCGCGCGTGACCGGTCCGCTGCCGCTGGAGCCGATCGAAATACAGCAATACGATCGCGCCCACAAGCGCGATCGCCGCCAGTCCGAACCAGATTGCCGTCATCGCCGCCTAGCCTAACGGGCGCGGCCGGACATAGTCCGTCATTGCCCCCGCGCCGGGCCGGACCGAGCGGAGGCGGCCGCATAACCGGCGCGGCCGGACATAGTCCGTCGTCGACCTCATGCCCCGAGCGAAGGCGAGGCCGCCACCCCTGCGGTGCAGCCGGACATGGTCCGTCGCCGCCGGCACGTGGCGTATCCGGTCGCTCATCGCGGGCCGCCGGGCAGCGAGGTGCCGATAATGACCTTGGCCTGAATCGATCCGTCCGCCGCCTTGTCACCTTGGATCAGCACGAGTTCGCCGGTGGGTAGATCGGACACCTTGGTGCCCGACAGCGAGATCACCTGGGTGTTCGCGTCGGTGCGCACGGCAATGGTGTCGCCGAGCACCGTGCTCACAGTCAGCGTGCCCCCGTCGTTGGCCGTGATGGTTCCCATGGTCGCGCCGAGGCCATCGACATCGCCGAGGCCGGGCACGCCCGGCAGCCCGCTCGGCGGGGTCGGCGCACCGGTCCTCGTGCCGGGAACCGACCTGGTCGTGACCGGCGCCGACGAAACCGCCGCCGTGTCACTCGAACCCGAGTCGCTGCCGCCCAACAGCAACCCCGCCGCCACGCCGACCGCGCCGATCAACAGGACGACGCCTAGACCCAGCGCGATCCACAGGCCGGTATTGCGCCGTGGTGGCCGCGGCTGTTCCGGCGGAGCGCCGCCGCCGGGCGGCACCGCCGTGCCCGGCCACCGGTTGTCACCACCGCCCTGGTAGGCGGCCCACTGAGCGTCGTAGGACGGAAACTCTCGCGTGGCATTCGGCCCCGGCGGCGCCCACCCCCCGTACTGCTGGGTCGGAGGGTATTCCGATGGGGCGCCGGTGCCGTACGCCTCGGTGTGCGCCAGTTCCTCGTATCCGGACTTGCCCGGCGGACCGAGGTACTCGGTCGGCGCATCTTCCGGCCGTTGTCCCCACGGATCGTTCGGGTTGGTCATGCATTCCAGCGTAGGCCGTGTTCAATTCGCAGCGCCTGCAGCGCGGCGTGTTCGCGGCACCCTTACGGCCGCGTACGGACAATGCTTGGTTTCGCTTCGCTAGTGTGCGGGCCTGAAATCAGGCAAATGCACACCAGGTAATCGGCCGAACCCGAGTCGGCCGGGCCGGCGCTGTTGGTTGCCGCAGCCGGGGACATCGGCGACCTGCCGTGGTGGTACGAGCACCGGCCGATCTCGGATCGACAGTTCCGGATCAGGCGGCCGGATCGCTTTTCCACACGCTGCCATCGCCGAACTTCCCCTCGGGCCGCGGCACGCGAAGTTTCTCGCTGTGCTGGATGACCCGATCGGTTTGCATTCCGACGATCCGGCGGTTGCTCGCCGAATCGGCATCGCGGCCTGAGCGAACCTGCCCTGCCTGGTGACAAAGTATGCGGCGCTGGACATTACACCTACCGCTATCGTGACGGGATGGGCTCGGTCTATCGCGTCGACGTGGAGAAACCAATGCGCCACATCGAATCCGGGGTAAGGGTCGACATCACCACGGCGGCAGGCGAATGAGGGAACCGCGGACCATAACTATCCGCGTAGACCGGAATTTCGCGTTGCTGTGGTCGGGTAACGCGGTCTCGCTGGTCGGGTTCTTCGGAGTGCGCCTCGCCTATCCGCTGCTGGTCTTGTCGGTGACCCACTCCCCCGCACTCGCGGGCTGGGTCGGGTTCGCGGTAACCGTACCGAGTCTGATCTTCCAGATCCCGGCGGGCATCACCGCGGACTATGGCAATCGGCGACGAACCCTGCTTCTCTGCCAGTCGGCCGGGCTGGCGGCGACCTGCTCGGCCATCGTGGTGGTCATGTTCGAGATGCCTTATCTCGCACTGCTTCTCATGCTCACCGCCTTCGTCGAGGGCACTGCCTATGTCTTCTTCGAAGCCAGCGAACTGACCTCCATCCGTGACATCGTCGACGACGAGCATCGCGGCTCCGCGTTGTCGCTGTTCGAGGCCGAACAGCCCGTCGCCTTGGTGGTCGGCCGGGCCACCGGTGCTGCCGCCTACGGCCTGGCGCCATGGCTGCCCTTCGCCGTGAACGCCGCGTCGTACGTTTTCTGCCGGGAAACCCTGCAGTCGATCCGATGGGGTACTGCCGCGCAGCCACCGCAGCGCGAACGGTCCGGTCCGGGAGCATGGAACCTTATCCGGGATGGTGCCCGGATTATCTGGAACGAACCGTTCCTGCGCACCACGACCGTGATCGGCGGACTGTCGAACCTGGTCATCCAGGTGGGCATCCTGCTGATCATGGTTGAACTCGAGGGCGGCGACGGGCCGGCGTGGACGATCGGCGTCGTCCTCGGCGCGGCCGGTGTCGGCGGCATCATCGGCTCCGCCATCGCGACGAAGCTGAGCAGACGGTTCGGCCGCACCCGGGTCTACCGTAGCGCGCTGTGGGCCTGGGCGGCGCTGCTGCTACTGATCGCACTGAGTTCCAACCCTGTGGTGCTCGCGGTGGCCTGGTTCGGGGTCGGCGGAGTCGGCGTCATGGTCAACGTTCTCCTGACCATCTTCCGCGTGGAGGTCATCCCCGAGAAAACCCTCGGCCGGACGGTCGGCATGCTCTCGATGGTGGTCGACGGCTCCGCCGCCTTCGGCACGCTGCTCGCGGGCTACCTCCTCAGTGGGTTCGGTACAACAGGCACCGGTGTGCTGCTGGCGGGCACCATGTTCGTCCTCGCGGTCTGTGGGAGCCGCATGACCACTTCTGCGCAGCCACGGCGCACGCGGAGCTGACGCTCCACGTGCGCCGGCCGGGTGCCTATCGCCCGACGATCAGGCCGTCACCATCGGGGCTGACCGACACCTTGACGTTGTCGCCGTCGGTGATCTCTCCGGCGAGCAGTTCCTTGGCGAGGGTGTCGCCGATGGCCTGCTGGATCAGCCTGCGCAGCGGCCGGGCGCCGTAGGCCGGGTCGTAGCCGCGGACCGCGAGCCAGAACCTCGCCGAATCGCCGACATCCAGCTTCAGCCTGCGCTGCGACAACCGCTTCTGCAGCTGATCGAGCTGGATGTCGACGATGCTCTCCAACTGTTCCTCGTCGAGGGCGTGGAAGATGACCACGTCGTCGAGGCGGTTGAGGAACTCCGGCTTGAAGGCCGAACGGACCGCGTTCATCACGAACTCGCGATCACCACCCGCACCCAGGTTGGAAGTGAGGATGAGGATCGTGTTGCGGAAGTCCACGGTGCGACCCTGGCCGTCGGTGAGCCTGCCCTCGTCGAGCACCTGCAGCAGGATGTCGAACACGTCCGGGTGCGCCTTCTCGATCTCGTCGAACAGCACCACCGTGTAGGGCCTGCGCCGCACCGCCTCGGTGAGCTGGCCGCCCTGGTCGTAGCCGACGTAACCGGGCGGTGCGCCGACCAGCCGAGCGACCGAGTGCTTCTCGCTGTACTCGCTCATGTCGATGCGGACCATGGCGCGCTCGTCGTCGAACAGGAAGTCCGCCAAGGCCTTCGCCAGCTCGGTCTTGCCGACACCGGTCGGGCCGAGGAACATGAACGAGCCGGTCGGGCGGTTCGGGTCGGCGACACCGGCGCGCGCCCGGCGCACCGCGTCGGACACCGCCCGCACCGCCTCGGTCTGCCCGACCACGCGACGCCCCAGCTCCTGCTCCATGCGCAGCAGTTTCTGCGTTTCGCCTTCCAGCATCCGGCCCACCGGGATGCCGGTCCACGAGGACACCACCTCGGCGATGTCATCGGGTCCGACCTCCTCCTTGAGCATGACCTCGCCGTCGCCCGCCGCGGCAGAAGACTTTTCGGCCTCGGTGAGCTGCTTCTCCAGTGCCGGGATGCGCCCGTAGCGCAGCTCGGCCGCCTTGCCCAGATCACCGTCGCGCTCAGCGCGCTCCGATTCACCGCGCAGCGCTTCCAACTGCTCCTTCAGCCCGCGCACCTGGTCGATCGCGTTCTTCTCGTTCTGCCAGCGGGTGGTCAGCTGGTTGAGCCGCTCCCTGGAGTCGGCCAGTTCGGCGCGCAGCTTGTCCAGTCGCTGCTTGGAGGCCTCGTCGGTCTCCTTGCTCAAGGCGACCTCTTCGATCTCCAAGCGCCGCACCGCACGCTCCACCTCGTCGATCTCCACCGGGCGGGAGTCGATCTCCATGCGCAACCGCGATGCGGACTCGTCGACCAGGTCGATCGCCTTGTCCGGCAGGAACCGGGAGGTGATGTAGCGGTCCGACAGCGTGGCCGCGGCGACCAGCGCGGAGTCGGTGATGCGCACGCCGTGGTGCACCTCGTACCGGTCCTTGATGCCGCGCAGGATGCCGATGGTGTCCTCCACCGACGGCTCCCCGACCATCACCTGCTGGAAGCGCCGCTCCAAAGCGGCATCCTTCTCGACGTGCTTGCGGTACTCGTCCAGCGTCGTCGCGCCGACCAGGCGAAGCTCACCGCGGGCCAGCATCGGCTTGATCATGTTGCCCGCGTCCATCGCCGATTCCCCGGTGGCGCCAGCGCCCACGATGGTGTGCAGCTCGTCGATGAAGGTGATGATCTGGCCCGCGCTGTTCTTGATGTCCTCCAGCACGGCCTTGAGCCGTTCCTCGAATTCGCCGCGGTACTTGGCGCCGGCGACCATCGCGCCGAGATCCAGCGCAACGACGGACTTACCGCGCAACGACTCCGGTACGTCGCCCGCGACGATGCGCTGGGCCAGACCCTCGACGATCGCGGTCTTGCCGACGCCGGGCTCGCCGATCAGCACCGGGTTGTTCTTGGTGCGGCGGCTCAAAACCTGGACCACACGGCGGATCTCGGTGTCCCGGCCGATCACCGGGTCGAGCTTGCCGGTGCGGGCGGCATCGGTGAGGTCGGTGGAGTACTTCTCCAGCGCCTGGTAGGTGCCTTCCGGATCGGGGCTGGTCACCCTCGCGCTGCCACGCACGGCGGTGAACGCCGATCGCAGCGCGTCGGCGGTGGCGCCGTACTTCTCGAGCAGCATCGTCACGTCGGAGTCGCCGTCGGCGAGACCGACCATGACGTGCTCGGTGGAGACGTACTCGTCACCGAGTTCGGTGGCCAGGCGCTGGCCGGCGGTGATCGCGGCCAGCGCCTCCCGGCCCAGCTGTGGTGATGTGGTGGCGCCGGTCGCCCGGGGGAGCCGGTCCACGATGTCCTGTGCCTCGCGGCGCACGGCCGCCGGATCCGTTCCGACGGCCTTCAGCAAGGGCGCGGCGATGCCGTCGGTCTGATCCAGCAACGCCACCAGCAAGTGCGCCGGACGGATCTCCGGATTGCCCGCGGCGGAGGCCGCCTGCAGTGCGGCGGTCAGGGCCGCCTGGGTCTTGGTGGTGGGATTGAACGAGTCCACGAGTCACCTTCCTACTAGTCGATTCGCACGGCGCCCAGCGCGATCTCGCACGACCACCGTCCGGCTCGGCACCGTTCCTATCCGTCCAACGTTCGAAAGGTTGAGTCTGTTCCACTCAAGTTTTGGATCTTTTCGTCGAGCCGTTCCGACGCTCGTGCCCGCTCGCCGGATCAAGTCGAACGCTACGCCCCGATATCGGCGAAAACGACGACTCCGACACCGCCGATGCGATGATTGCGCATGTAGATGACCTTCGGGTGCCTACGATGGCGACGGCCGTCAGTCGATGCATCACCATTCAGCCCTAGTCGAGGAGCCAACGGATGCGCGCGATCGTGGTACGGAAGTTCGGAGCGACACCAGAGCTAGCCGAGATGCCGATACCCGAGCCGGGGCCGGGAACCGTGCGGGTGCAACTCCAGGCGGCGGGGGTGAACCCGTTCGACCAGAAGGTGGCCTCCGGAATACTGGACGGCAAGCTGCCGCACGATTTTCCGATGATCCTCGGGGTGGACGGCGCGGGCACCGTGGCCACGCTCGGCGCCGGCGTCAGCCGGTTCGCGGTCGGCGACCGGGTGGTGGGCAAGTTCCTCACACCGCCGGTCGGCCACGGCAGCTTCGCCGAGTACGCGGTGCTGCCCGAAGGCGGCACCCTGGTACCGATCCCGGTCGGCGTCCCGACCGTTCAGGCCGCGGCGTTGCCGACCGCGGGGGTCACCGCGCAGGATCTCGTGGACGCCACCAATATCCAACCCGGCCAGACCGTGCTGATCGTGGGCGCCACCGGTGGCGTCGGCTCGTTCCTGGTGCAGCTGGCCAATATCGCGGGCGCGCACGTCATCGCGACGGCGCGGGGCGACTCCGCCGACCAGATCACCCGTCTCGGTGCGGCCGAGACGGTCGACTACACCGCGGGCCCGGTGCGCGACCAGGTTCTCGCCGCCCATCCCGAGGGCATCGACGTCCTGTTCGACCTGGTGAGCCCGCCCGAGGCGCTCACCGAGCTGACCGCCCTCGTCCGCGACGGCGGGACGGTCTACTCCACTACCTTCGCCGCCGACGAGGACGCCTTGCGCGCCCGGTCCATCAAGGGCGGCAACATCGAATCCAAGGGCAAAGCCCCCGAATTGGCCCGGCTCATCCAGCGGGTCGCGGCAGGCGACGTAGTGGTGCCGATCGACGCGACCGTTCCGCTCGCGGACGGTCCCGCGGTCATCGGCGCGCCCGGCGCGCGCGGCAAGACCGTGCTCGCCATTTGAGCGCCACCTCCGGCCCTGACGCTGGATCGACGTCCCGCGAGACCTCCCGGAGGTGTGCGTGAGCACCCGACCGCCCGAATTCGGCCTGTTCCTGATTCCCGAAGCCGACAACTACCGGCAGCTCACCGAGCTGAGCGCGTATGCCGACGGGTCCGGGCTCGACCTGATCGGCATCCAGGACCACCCCTATCAGCGCCGCTTCTTGGACACCTGGACGCTGATCACCGCACTCGCGGCGCGCACAACGCGGGTGAGCTTCTTTCCCGACGTGGCCAACCTTCCGTTGCGTGACCCCGCGATTCTCGCGAAATCGGTGGCCTCTCTCGATATCGTCAGCGACGGCCGGATACATCTCGGCCTCGGCGCAGGCGCCTTCTGGGATGCCGTCGCCGGGATGGGCGGGCCGCGCCGGACCGGCGGCGAGGCGGTGCGAGCCCTGGCCGAGGCGATCGCGGTGATCCGGGCGATGTGGAGCGACGAGCGATCGGTCCGCGTGCCGGGCGTGTTCTACTCGCTCGCGGGCGCTCACCCCGGCCCACGTCCGCGCCACCGTCCCGGCATCTGGGTCGGCGCGAAGGGACCGCGCATGCTCGAGCTGACCGGTCGCCTCGCCGACGGCTGGGTGCCCTCGGCCGCGTGGGCGCCGCCGGAGTTGCTCGCCGAAGCGGGCAGGCGCATCGACGACGCCGCCGCGGCAGCCGACCGGGATCCGCTCGAGGTGCGGCGGGTCTACAACGTGTCCGGGACCATCACCGCGGACGGAGCCGACCACGGCTTCCTCGAGGGCCCGCCCGAGCGCTGGGTCGACGACCTGCTGGCACTGCACCGCGACCAGCGGATCGACGGATTCGTCTTCTGGCCGACCGACGGGGAACCGGTCGAGCAGATCCGTCGTTATACCGAGCAGGTCGTGCCCGCGGTCCGTGCTGCCGCCGGGGCCTGACCGGCCGTCTCACCGCGACGACGCGGCGAGGGTTTCGGTGCGGCTCTTCCGCGACGCCCCCAGAGCGGGTCAGTGACATCGCCGTTTGCCCACCGATTACCGTTCGGCCGGGTCTTACGCCTTATACCCAACACGACCACGGCATTTTCGGGGATACTTGTCGGCGGGAGACCGCCGGTAACGGGTATGTCCCCGGGCAGAACTGAGGGAAAGGAAGCTCGACGTCGTGGATGCGCGTTCGGCTGCGCTGGTCCGCGCCAATTTTCGTTCGGTGATCGAATCGCCGAATGGACCCGAGCGGTTGGTCAGTGCGTTCTACGGACATTTGTTCGCCGAGAACCCCCGGCTGCGCGAGTTGTTCCCACCCGCCATGGACATGCAGGCCAAGCGGATAGCCACGGCCATCCAGTACGTGCTCGACCACCTGGAGGACTGGGACCGGGCCCAGAAGTTCCTGGAACAACTCGCCCGCGACCACCGCAAATTCGGCGTCGAGGCCGCGCACTACGACATCGCCGGGCGCGCCCTGCTGGCCGCGTTCCGGGTCTACAACGGCGCCGCCTGGCACCGCGGCCTGGAGGAAGGCTGGCGTGACATCACCATCCTGATCTCCGCGTCCATGGCCATCGGCGCCAACTCCGACAAGTCCCAGCCGTACTGGGAGGCGACCGTGGTCGGTCATCGCCGCGTGCTGGAGGACCTGGCCATCGTGCGCCTGCAGTCCGACGGGCCGGTGCCCTACCAGGCCGGGCAGTACGTGCCGGTCTGCGTGCCGCAGCGCCCGAAGATGTGGCGTTACCTCTCGCCGGCGATCCCGTCCAATCCGTATGGCGAGATCGAGTTCCACGTGCGCAAGATCCGCGGCGGGTGGGTGAGCCCCGCGATCGTCAACGAGACCAGGGTCGGCGACCGGTGGCAGATCGCCGGACCGCTGGGCGGCCTGCACGTCGACCGGGACAGCGGCCGTGACGTGCTGATGATCGGCGCGGGAACCGGCATCGCCCCGCTGCGCGCCCAGTTGATCGAGATGGGCCAGCGCGGCATCAACCCGCGGGTGCACTTCTTCATCGGCGGCCGTTACCCCTGCGACCTGTACGACGTGGAGAACATGTGGCAGCTGTCGCAGAGCAACCCGTGGCTGACCATCGTTCCGGTATGCGAGCAGAAGACCAACCCGTGGTGGTACCCACATCCAGCGCAGGACGCACCGTACGGCATGCACCGGCGGCTGATCGGTAACCTGGGCGCCGTGGTCGCGAGCTTCGGCGCGTGGGCGGACCGGCAGATCCAGATCGCCGGGTCGGCGCGCATGATCGCGGACACCCGGCGCGCACTCATCGCCGTCGGCACGCCCGAGCAGATCATCAGCTGCGACCCTGTGTAAATGAAGGAGGCCCCGGTGGGGGATCCGAGCATGCTCGGTAACGGCGCGCATGAGGCGCCGGAGTGGACCTCGACCGTCGTCGGCCATCATCGGCTGCGTCACGACCTCGCGGTGATCCGGTTGATCGGCGAGTTCGTGCCGTTCGCCGCGGGCCAGTCCGTCGAGGTGCGGGTGCCGCAGCACCCTGGTGTGCGGCGCAGGCTCTCCCCGGCGCTGCCGCCCTCGCTGGACGGCAAACTGGAGTTCCACGTGCGCACGGTGCCGGGCGGCTGGTGCAGCGGCGCGATCGTGGCCGACACCCAGCCGGGCGACGAGTGGCGGATCGGCGCTCCGCTCGGCGGATTCTGGGTGGACCCGGACGGCGCCGAGGTGGTGATGATCGCGGGCGGCACGGGATTGGCGCCGATGCGCGCGCAGATCCTCGATCTGGCCCGGAAGCCGGAGCCGCCGCGCACCTACCTGTTCGTCGGCGGGCGATACCCGCGCGACCTGTACGCCGAGGACATGCTGTACCTGCTGGCCGGTGAATTGCCCTGGCTCACCGTGATTCCCGTGGTGGAAAGCCCGGAGGACCCGGACTGGGTGGACGAGTGGTACGAGCAGTCCCGGGTGGACATCGGCTTCCCGCCCGACGACCTGCTGTACGGCACGCTCGCCGACGTGGTCGGCTCGCACGGCGCGTTCCTGGACCACCAGGTGCTGGTCTGCGGCTCCCCCGCGATGGTGCAGACCACCGTCGAGCGCCTGCTCGAAACCGGCACCCCGGCGGAATTGATCCAATTCGAAGGACTCTGAACAAGCTCGGCGCGACAAAGTCAGAACAGCGGATCGTGGCGGATGTTCTTGGCCATCGTCCCCGCAGCCATGAGACGGAACTTCGTGGTCTGCACCATCGAGGGCGAACCGACGATCTGGACGTCGCGGTCGGCCCAGGGACCGAAGCTCGCGACAACCTTGCCGATCTGCCCGATGACCCGCGGCTCCAGGCTCGGCCACGGGCCGCGCGGCTCGTCGGGTTCGACGTGCCACCACGGGTTGTCCTCGTGCTCGGTCACCGGCGTGACGGTGAGCCAGCGGTTGGCCAACGCCAGGTCGTTCAACGTATCCAGATCGTAGAGGTCGCACGGATGGTGGCCCCCGATGAACAGGTGCACCTTGGGATTGGTTCGCCGCTGTGCCATCGCCATGAGCTGCGCGCGCAGCGGCGCGAGGCCGGTGCCGCAGCCGACCATCAGCATCTTGCGCTTGGTGTTGCGCGGGATACCGAGTCCACCGAGCGGCGAGCCGAGCAGCCATTGGTCGCCGACAGCGGTCTGGGCGACGATGGCCGAACTGACCCAGCCGCCGAGCACACCCCGGACGTGGAATTCGATCTCACCGTTGGCGTTCGCGGGCACGGCGGGTGAGAGGTACCGCCACATCCGCGGCCGCGACGGAATCTGCACGCTCAGGTACTGGCCCGCGGCATACCGCATCGGCTGGTCGAGTTGCAGCCGGACGACGATCAGGTTGCGCAGCACCTCGCGCCGCTCGATGACGGTGCCGGTCCACACCGGCGGCGTGCTCTCCTTGTCCGCCGCGCCGATCATGGTGTCGGAGATGATCTTCAGGCCCTCGTCCCAGGCCCGGTCGACCTCGTCGGTCCACATCTCGGTTCCCGCGAACACCTTGACGGCCGTCTTCAGCGCGCCGGCCACGGCGGTGTAGTGCACGGCCTGCACGCCGTATTTACGGTGGTCCCTGCCCAATTGGGCGAGGAAGGGTAGGAGCTTCTCGGGCTCCTCCAACCGGTCCAGCGCGTAGGAGATCGCCTTGACCAGGCGATCGCGCTGGGAGTCCATCGCGGCCGGAAAGAAATCGCGGACGTGCGGGTAGTCGGTGAACAAGATCGCGTAGAACGATCTGGCCAGTTTTTCCGGCCCCCCATCCTCCGCAGCAACCGCCTTGAATGTGGTTCTGATCAAAGCGACAGTGCGTGAATCCATTGCTCTCACAACCCCATTTCGCACTCGTACACGAATCATGCCGACGAGTGAGGTGCTGCGGGGCCACTCGACAGCAGCCGATGGCAAGGAGTGTAGGCGAGGTTTGCCAGCTACGGAATCCTTCGATGGAACATCACGCGTGTAATTTCGGTAAAACGAGGGCGCCAAGCGAGACACGCCAGAGAAACCGACTGCAAGACGGCGGATCTGGCGCCAAATCGGCCGGATGCCCGCCGAATTTACATGGCCCGCTTGGAAAATTACGTCCCGATCGGTCTGTTCCAGCGACTGCAGGGCAACATTCGAACCGACGCCGCGACCACGGAACATCCGTACGCCGCCGATACCGTCGACCAATCTATGGTGAAATCTCCCAGGTGATTCGACGCGAAAATCGCGTGATTTGTACGATATACGACGTACATATCCCGGTTTACCGCCAGCAAATCAGACGGCGGCCCACCGATACGGCAAGGCCCCCGGACTCGGATCGCGATGCGCGATCGGAGGCCGGGGGCCTGGTGGTGTGGTTACCGCCGGCGGTGGCTGTCGTCGCGGCGATTGCGCGGCTGCCAGACGACCAACGCGGTACTGCGTTGCGGAGGCGAGAGATCGGGACGGTAGCCCGCCCGCATCCGCTCCAGCTCGGCCGACAGCTCGGCGACCTGCTGGCGCAGGTCCTCCACCTGATTGGTCAGTTCGATGATGCGCTTGATGCCCGCCAGGTTGACGCCCTCGTCCTGGGACAGCCGCTGCACCTCGCGCAGCAGCTCCACATCCCTGGCCGAGTAGCGCCGCCCGCCGCCCGAAGTGCGTTGCGGCGTAACCAGTCCCAGACGGTCATACGTGCGCAGCGTCTGCGCGTGCATGCCGGCCAGCTGGGCCGCCACCGAGATCATGAAGAACTCGGCGCGCGCCCCACCGGACGCGTTCTTCGGTTCAGAGGACATCACGCACCCGCCCATCCCGCACGTGGATCGAAACCACTGGCCCGCTCCGCCTCCTGGTAGCGCTGGAGCGCATCCACGGCGTCACTGTCCAGCTTCTGCGGCACCGCCACCTTGACGGTCACCAGCAGGTCACCCGCGCCGCCACCGCGCTTGGGCACGCCGCGGCCGCGCACTCGCAGGATACGGCCGTCGGCGGTGCCCGGCGGCACCTTGACGCCGACCCGGCCCTCCAGCGTGGGCACCGAAACCGTGGTGCCGAGCACCAATTCGCTGTAGCTGACCGGAAGTACCAGGGTCAGGTCGTCGCCGCTGCGGCCGAAGACCTTGTCCTGGCTGACGTGGACCGTGACGTAGAGGTCGCCCGAGGGCGCCCCACGCAGCCCCGCCTCGCCCTGACCGGCCAGCCGGATCCGTTGGCCGTCACCGACTCCAGGGGGAATCCGCACCGTGATGGTGCGTGTGCGGTTCTGGATTCCGCTGCCGCGGCAGTCGGCGCACGGATCGTCGATGATCGAACCGCTGCCCCGGCACTCGTCGCACGGCTCGCTGAAGCCGAACGCGCCCTGGTTGCGGCTGACCACGCCGTTTCCGTTGCAAACCGGGCAGACTCGCGGACTCGTCCCCGGCTTGGCGCCGCTGCCGTGACACGTGGTGCACGGCGAGGGGCTGGTCATCCGCAGCGGAACCGTGACGCCCTGGGCGGCCTCCCGGAAACCGAGGGTCGTCTCGGTCTCCACGTCGGAGCCGCGCCGGGGGCGGCTCGAGGTCCGCGTGCCGCCCCGGTTGAACAGACCGCCGAGCAGGTCGCCGAGGCCACCGTCGCCTGCGGTCGCGCCGCCGAAGATGTCCCCGAGGTTGAACTCCTGCGAGAACCCGCCCGCGCCGGAACCGAAGCCGCCCCGGCTGTATCCGCCGCCCGCGAAGAGCTTGCGTGTGTCGTCGTACTCCTTGCGCTTGGCCGGATCCGACAGCACGGCATGCGCCTCGCTGACGGTTTTGAACCGCTCCTCGGCTTTGGTATCACCGGGATTGGCGTCCGGGTGCAAGTCACGCGCGAGCTTGCGGTAGGCCTTCTTGATCTCGTCCTGCGAGGCAGTGGAGGAAACACCCAGCTCCTTGTAGAAGTCCTTTTCGATCCACTCCCGTTGGCTCACCGAGCATCTCCTCCTCTCGCGTCCTTAATTGTCGTTCGCGCCGGCATCAACGTCCGATGCCTCTTCCGTCACCCGATCAGCGGTCTCTGCCTCGCCGGCTTCCGTCAGATCGGCCACGCCATCGGTTACCCCGACGAGCGCGTGCCGAAGCACCCTATCGCCGAAGCGATAGCCCTTGCGCATCACAATGCCGATCACCGGATCGTGGCCGGAACCCTCGTGCTGCACGGCCTCGTGCAGGGTCGGGTCGAAAGGCTCGCCCTCCGAACCGAACTCCTCGAGACCCTGCTTTTGCAGCGCGACCGCCAGCTTGTCGGCCACCGACTTCAGCGGACCCGACTCCAGGTCGCCGTGCGCCCGCGCCCGGTCGAGATCGTCGAGCACGCCCAGCAATTCGGTGACCACCGACGCCTTGGCGGCGTCGATCGTGGCCTTGCGGTCGCGCTCGACCCGGCGCCGGTAGTTGGCGTACTCCGCGGTCAGCCGCTGCAGATCGGCGGTGCGCTCGGCGAGTTCGCCGCTGATGGTCTCGGCGAGTGCCTGAGCATCCACGCCGTTGTCCAGTTCAGCGCCGTTGCCCGACGGGGCCGGACCGGCCGCGGCGCCGTTGTCCGCGACCGGTTCGCGAATCTCCCCGGTCTCCGGGTCGATCTTCCGGTTGTCGACGAAGGTGATCGGTTCCTTCTCGGCGTTTCCCTCGCTCACTTCTTCTCCGTGTCGACCGGCTCGTCCACAACCTCGGCGTCCACGACCTGGTCATCCGACGCGGCGCTCGACGCCGCGCCGTTGCCGGAGGCCGCGGCATCCGCGGCCGAGGCCTCGTAGATGGCCTGGCCGAGCGCCTGCGACTCGGTCGCCAGCTTCTCCACGGCCGCCTTGACCGCGGCGATGTCGGTGCCCTTGAGGGCCTCGTTCGCCTCGGCGATGGCCGCCTCGACCTTGGTCTTGACGTCCGCGGGGACCTTGTCCTCGTTCTCCTTGATGAACTTCTCGGTCTGGTGCACCAGCGACTCGGCCTGGTTGCGGGTCTCGGCCTCCTCGCGGCGGGCCTTGTCCTCGGCGGCGTGCGCCTCGGCGTCCTTGACCATCCGGTCGATCTCCTCCTTGGACAGGCCGGAGCCGTCCTGGATCTTGATCGTGTTCTCCTTGCCGGTGCCCTTGTCCTTCGCGGTGACGTGCACGATGCCGTTGGCGTCGATGTCGAAGGTGACCTCGATCTGCGGCACGCCGCGCGGGGCGGGCGGGATGCCGGTCAGCTCGAAGGAGCCGAGCAGCTTGTTGTGCGAGGCGATCTCGCGCTCGCCCTGGAACACCTGGATCTGCACCGACGGCTGGTTGTCGTCGGCGGTGGTGAAGGTCTCCGAGCGCTTGGTCGGGATGGTGGTGTTGCGCTCGATGAGCTTGGTCATCACGCCGCCCTTGGTCTCGATGCCCAGCGACAGCGGGGTCACGTCGAGCAGCAGGACGTCCTTGACCTCACCCTTGAGCACACCGGCCTGCAGTGCGGCGCCGACGGCGACGACCTCGTCCGGGTTCACACCCTTGTTGGGTTCCTTGCCACCCGTGAGCTCGCGCACCAGGTCGGTGACGGCGGGCATGCGGGTGGAACCGCCGACGAGCACGACGTGGTCGATGTCGGACACCTTGATGCCCGCGTCCTTGATCACGGACTGGAACGGCGCGCGGGTGCGGTCGAGCAGGTCCGAGGTGATCTTCTGGAACTCGGCGCGGGTCAGCTGCTCATCGAGGAACAGCGGGTTCTTGTCGGCGTCGACGGTGATGTAGGGCAGGTTGATCGAGGTGCTCTGCGAGGAGCTGAGCTCGATCTTGGCCTTCTCGGCGGCCTCACGCAGCCGCTGCATGGCCATCTTGTCCTTGGTCAGGTCGATGCCCGAGCTGCCCTTGAACTTGTCGACCAGCCACTTGACGACCCGCTCGTCCCAGTCGTCGCCACCGAGGTGGTTGTCACCGGAAGTGGCGCGAACCTCGACGACGCCCTCGCCGATCTCCAGCAGCGACACGTCGAAGGTACCGCCACCGAGGTCGAAGACCAGGATGGTCTGCTCCTTGTCGCCCTTATCCAGGCCGTACGCGAGCGCGGCCGCGGTGGGCTCGTTGACGATGCGGAGCACGTTCATGCCCGCGATCTGGCCCGCCTCCTTGGTCGCCTGACGCTGCGAGTCCTCGAAGTAGGCAGGCACGGTGATCACCGCGTCGGTGATCTCCTCACCGAGGTAGGCCTCGGCGTCGCGCTTCAGCTTCATCAGCACGCGGGCGCTGATCTCCTGCGCGGTGTACTTCTTGGCGTCGATGTCCACCGACCAGTCGGTGCCGATGTGCCGCTTGACAGAGCGAATGGTGCGGTCGACGTTGGTGACGGCCTGGTTCTTGGCAGGCTGGCCGACCAGCACCTCGCCGTTCTTCGCGAACGCGACGATCGACGGGGTAGTGCGCGATCCTTCCGAGTTCGCTACGACGACCGGCTCGCCGCCTTCGAGAACGGCGACGACCGAGTTCGTGGTCCCGAGGTCGATTCCGACCGCACGAGCCATTGTGTTTCCTCCTAGTTGACGTACCAATCTGTGTCGGTGCTGGGCGAACAACCGCCCTTCGGCGCCCATACCGGACGCCGCGAGACCTCGCCCCTCGCACCTCACGGAGCACGGCCCCAGCAACACTGAGCGTGGTCGGCTCAATCCTGCATCGGCAGGAGGCCGGGAGTCAACCGAAACTTGAGTCGATCACACTCAATCTTGTCGAAATGCTCAACGGAGGACCCGCGCGAATAATTCCCGGAGCCGGTGGCGAATGGCGCGCCGACCGCTGAACTGGGCAGAATCGGCCCATGGACGACAGCGCGCCGGCCCCGACCGACTGCGGCGATGCCGAGGCCGACTACGACGTGCTGCAGTGGGACACCAGGGTGGACTGCGAAGTGCGCCAGATTTTGGACCGGGTGGCGGACAAGTGGTCACTGCTGGTGATCGCGCTGCTGGACCAGCGCAGCCTGCGGTTCACCGAACTGAAGCGCGCGATCGACGGGGTGAGCCAGCGGATGCTCACCAAGACCCTGCGGCATCTGGAACGCGACGGCCTGGTGCTGCGCAGCGTGTACCCGACCATCCCGCCGCGGGTCGACTACGCGCTCACCCCGCTCGGCGCGAGCCTGCACACCACGATCAAGGCGCTGGTCACCTGGACCGAGTCGCATCAGAACGAAATCGCCTCGGCCCGCGACGCCTATGACCGCCGCACGGCCGAGGAAGCCGCGGTCGGCGCGTGACGGTGCAACCCGTTCCGGCACGGTGTGCGCGCACTAGGGTGACGACCAGGGTGGCCTGATCGGGCCGCCCGCCGCGCGCCGTCGATCCGAGGAGTCGCCATGAGGGCCGCCGTCGTCACCGCCGCCGAGTTCGAGATCGCCGAACTGCCAATGCCGCGACCAGGAGCCGGTCAGGTGCTGATCGACGTGTCGCGCTGCGGCATCTGCGGCTCCGACCTGCACGCCCGCACACACGCCGACGAATTGGCCGACTTGGCGGTGGCCACCGGTTACGAGCATTTCATGCGCTCGCAGCAGAGCGTAGTGCTCGGACACGAATTCAGCGGCACCGTCGTCGATTACGGCCCCGACTGCCGCAGGCGGTGGAAGACGGGCACCCCCGTGGTGGCGCTGCCGATCGTGCGGCACGGCACGCAACCGCATCTGGTCGGGCTTTCGGCCGCGGCGCCCGGCGGCTACGCCGAGCAGGTGGTGGTCCAGGAATCGATGACCATGCCGGTGCCGAACGGCTTGTCCGCCGAACACGCCGCGCTGACCGAGCCGATGGCGGTGGCCTGGCACGCCGTGCGCAGGGGCCGGGTGGGCAAGGGCCGGACCGCCTTCGTCATCGGCTGCGGACCGATCGGCCTCGCGGTGATCAGCATGCTGAAGGCCGCGGGCGTGCGCACCGTGGTGGCGAGCGATTTCTCGCCGCTCCGTCGCGAACTCGCGACCGCGTGCGGCGCCGACGTCGTGGTCGACCCGGCGACCGAATCACCGTGGGAGGCCGCTCCGAAGAAGGGGCGGATTCGTGGCGTCACCGACATCCTCGGCCTGGGTTTCGACACCATGGAACGGCTGCGACGGGTCCCCAACCTGCCTTGGTGGTACGTCTTCCGGCTGGCGCACACCCTGAACGCGGGACCGGCCGGGCCGGTGATCTTCGAATGTGTCGGCGTGCCCGGGATCCTCGAACAGATCCTCACGGCAGCGCCGCCGCTGTCGCGTGTCGTCGTGGTCGGCGTGTGCATGGAGGCGGACCGCTTCCATCCCGCGATGGCGATCAACAAGGAGATCGAACTGCGGTTCGTGCTGGGCTACGACCCGGGCGAGTTCCGCGACACGCTGCACATGCTCGCCGACGGAAAAGTCGATCCGACCCCGTTGATCACCGGAACCGTCGGGCTGGAAGGCGTGGCGGACGCCTTCACCGCCCTCGGCAACCCGGAGCGGCACGCGAAGATCCTGATCGACCCGCGCGGCCGGGCTGTCACACCGGTCTGAGCGCTCGGCACGTCACGGGGCGGATGCGAGGACGTCGTCGGCGATCTTCTCATCCAGCGTGACCCGGACGAGCGCCGCGGCGAGATCCGCGGTGTGGTGGTCCGGGGCGAGGTCGCCCAGCCGGGCGGGGTCTTCCGGCAGCTGGACGCGTTTGGCGCCGCGCAGGGCCCGCTCGTCGAAGTACGGTCGCACCCAGGTCCAGATGTCCTGGACCTCGCGCAGGAAGATGTCGCTTCCGGTCGCGCCGATGCCTTGGAACTCTTGCAGCAATTCGGCGGCACGCTTCGGGTCGTTGTCCGCCTTCTTGGCGAGCTCACGCAAGTCGCCGTGGTACCGGTCGAGCACCCGCGACGCATTGGCGCCCAGGCGGGTCGCGGCGCTCTCGTCGTACCGGACGTAGTGCGCCCGGTCGAGCACGTCGACCAGCTCCTGCCAGTCCGCGTCCGCGACCCGGTGCGGGGTGCGGTAGCCGTTGGCGATCAGCTCCCGCGCCGCCGCTACCGCGATCTCGGCGGCGATCCGGGTGCTGAGCAGCTGGGCGAGCATGAGCAGCTGGAACAGCGCGGACGGTTTGTCCTCGAGCGTGATACCGGCTTCTTCGGCGTATCCCGTGCCCGCACGGACGAGCAGTTCGTGTACGACATCCTCTTGGCTCATCGTGGCCTCCTCTCGCTACCGGCGGCATACCCGGCGGCACCTCGGCTACACCGTCCGCAGCCAGGCGTTTCGGCCCGCTGGAGGCCACCCTGGGGAGTGCGGCCGGCACCGCGGCGCACCAGCTGGGAGGGGGTTATTCCGGGAGCAGACTCAAGGCGCCTTCCGCGCTGCGTGCGGCGGTGAGGCAGGCGGTAACGGTGAACTGATCGGCGAGGGGGTGGCGGGCGCGGGCGCGCCATTTCCGGACCGCGTCGACAGCCTGGGCGCGCTGCACCGCGGGCGCGGCGTCGATCGGCAGGCCGAGACGCAGGTGGGGCGCTATGCCCGAGCCGCCGATGAGGCGATGCAGCTCGATGAGATCGTCCGCGGGCAAGGCCAGTTCGTCGGTGCGCAAGCGGCCGAGCAGGCGTAACTCGGCGAAACCGTGCACGTCCGCGAGCAGCGTGCGCACCCGGGGCAGCACGCGGTCGGCCGGTGTGCCCGGGTAGGCGGTGAGCACCCGCGCCAGCGCCGTGAGCGCGGAATGCGCCTTGAGCTGGTCGGCGCGCTGCCCGAACTGCACGTCGAGCACCGAGCGCAGTTCGTCGACCCCGCTGCGGCTGGTCAATTCGGCTGCGAGCGTGGCCGAATCGCGCACGCCGAGGCGAATCAGGGTGACCGCCATGCGGATACCGAACAGGCCGAATCGTTCGGCGAGCTGTGCGCGCAGTTCCGGCGGCACCGGCAGCGGGATATCCGCGCGCGCGAAGCGATCCGCCGAGAGCAGCGCGGCGCTCAGCTCGTCGACGGGCAGGCTTGCCAGTGTCTCGAACGCGGCGAACTCCTGCTGGCGCAATGTCGCCGCGGCGAAGGCGAGCAGCCCGGCGACCGGGATCACGGCCTGGCACAAGCCGGTTCGCTCGAGTTCCCCGGCGAAACGCGCCGCGACCTCCCGCGCCGAGTGCAACGCGTCGATCCGGCCCGCGCCGATCTCGTCGGCTCGGGAAACCACGCCGACGATGCCGAGCGGACCCGCCGCCCCCGGACCACCGTTGGCCGCGGTCCCCGCACCCACGCGCTCCAGGAACTGCACGTCCGCCGCGTCCAGCCTGCGCAGCAGATACACGACCGCGTCGGCGCCCGGGATGGCGATGCCGCGCTCCGCACGCTCCTCGTCCTCCCCCGGCGTCAACAGCCGCGCGGTGCGCCGGGACACTTCCCGCGACAGCGATGAGGTTCCCGGCGTATCGATGATGGTGGTGTGCGCGAGCGCCGCCGCAGGCCATTCGACCTCGAGGTGGTCGACCTCGCGCGGCATAGGGGCGCTCCAGTTGAGCCGATCCAGGTCGAAGGTCAGCCCGTGCGTACCACTGCCGCGCCGCACCACGACGTGCGCGCGGGCGCCGTCCGCGGCATACGCGGTCACGCTCGGGGTGGAGCCGTACCGGTACCACGTGACCACCCTGGTGCACTCGGTCGCATCGGTGGGGGCGATGTCCTGCCCGACAAGGGAATTCAACAGCGTCGACTTGCCCGCCTTGATCGAACCGGCCAGCGCCACACGCAACGGCTGGTCCAGCCGGCGGGCGCAGTCGGCCAGCAGCGCGCGCGGCCGCGGTTCGCTCGCCAGCGCCGCCTGCGCCGCGCCGACCAGCCGATGCGCCTCGGCGACGATGCTCGGCACCGTGCCACCTTCACTTCTCACGGAGCTACCGTACCGGCGGGTCCCATCGGTAGCGCGGTCTGCATGGCATCGGCATAACGGCGCAGCTCGGCCACCACGCGCAGTTGCTGTTCGAGCTGTGCGCCACGCTCGGAGCGGCGGGCGGTGACCATGGTCGCCGCCTCCTGCGCGGCGCGCAGCGACTCATCGATCGAGCGCAGGCTGCGCTCGGCGACGCCCGCGTAGTGATCGCGCAGCGCACGGTGGATGCGGTGCAGGCGATCCTTCGACTCTTTGCCCGCCTGGAACGCCACGTCGTCGACGAAGCGGCGCACCGCCGCCTTCCCCTCGTTGCGCCGCTTGGCCAGCCTGGCCTGCTTGTCGTCCCGGAAGGCCTTGCCGCCCACCACGAGTCCGGCACCGATCGAGATCGGGTTGAGCAGCGCGAGCCCGGCGAAGGTACTGGCCAGGCCCACCATCAGCACGCCACCGTAAGAACCGCGCATGCCGACGAGCAGCTTGCTGCCGAAACCGATGTCGGGTTCCAGATCGGCGAGCGTGCCCGAGATGGCGCGGCCGGTGTCGGCGCGCAGGCCGGGCCGCACGTCCGGCAGGTCGACCGCGCCGACCTCGGAGAAGTGCTCGGCGACCCGTTCGGCGAGCTGGATCGCCCGTGCGTGGGTCCACAGCAGGTTGTCCCCGAGCGCGGTGTCGACCGTGCCGGTGAGGTGTTCGGCGATGCGGTCCCAATGCCTGCCGGGATCGTGCTCGTCGATCCATTCCTCGGTGCTCCGGGCGATGGTGCGCAACCGGTCGCGCAGATCGTGCTCGACATCCCCGGCCAAATCGGTGATGCCGTCGGCGAGGGTCTGCTGCCACGCCGCGGTTCTGCGGTGCAGTTCCTCGGCGGCCGCACGGGCGGATTGCAGCTCCCGCACCGCCGCCGCGCCTTGGGCCGGATCGCGGACGGCGACCAGCTCGCTGCCCAGCGCGAGCGCGAGATGTTCTGCGGCGGAGCGGATATCACGCGCGACCGCCGCACGGGTGGCCAATTGGTCGCGTGCCACAACCTGGTCACGCAGGAATTGGTAGAGCACGCCGAACCCGGATTCGACACCCAGCTGGCTGTCCTGCAACAGCATCGCGTGGCTGCGCAGCAGCGACGACACCGGGATCATCGGCACGTCGAGGCGAGCTCGCGCGAGGTGGCCCAGATCGGCGTCGTGCACTTGGCGCCAGTGCGGGTACAGGTCGGTCTTGGTGAGCAGCAGCGCGACCGTCGGGCACAGCTCGCGCACCTGGCGCAGGAAGGACAGTTCCGGCTCGGTGAGCTCGGTCGACGCGTCCGACAGCACCAACACCGCGTCCGCGGCGGGCACCAGCCCGAGCACACCCGCGGCGTGGGCGTTGCCGTGCCCGCCGACGCCGGGAGTGTCGATCAGGACAATGCCGTCGGCCAGCAGCGCATTGGGAATCTGGACTTCGATGCGCACGATCCGCCGCCCCTGCGCGTGGGGAGACCGCGGCTCGATCGCACCGATCTCCGCGATCGGCACGGCGACTCTGGTCTCCGCGCCGCTGGAGTCGCCGTGCGCCGCGAGCACCAGCTCGGCCCGCGGCTCGGGGCCGTGCGACAGCAGCATCGGCACCGCGGTGGTGGCGTCGTCGCCGACCGGGCAGATGTCCAGGTTCAGCAGCGCGTTGACGAAACGGCTCTTTCCCTGGTCCAGCTGCCCGGCGACGACGATCCGCCTGCGCGGGTCACGGACCCGGTCGGCCGCCACCTCGAGGCGGCCGACCAGATCGTTGCGGCCCGCGGCGCGCGCCGCCGCGATGGTCTCACCGAGTACCGATAGCAGCGGTACCGCCGGTGGCGTGGCGTTCGGCGCGGGCGTCCCCATCGCGGTATGGACCTCTTTCCGTCGAACCGGTCAACTGTCAGTGCAGGAAAGTGTCGCCCGTCAGGTCGGCACTGGTCGAACCGGAGAGGTCCGTGCCCGCGTGCGCGTCGCCGAACAGGCCCGCGTCGGTCTGCGCACCCGTGGTGCTGTCCAGGCCCGAACCGAAGGCGCTCGACACGTCCAGCGAGGACCACGTGTTCGCGGTCGAGCCGACGCTGCCGCCGAGACCCGCCCCGGTGTCCACCGCACCGTGCGTGGCGCCGCTCGCCGAGCCGCCGAGTCCGGCGCCCGCGTCCGCCGCGCCGCCGACGGTCGAGTTCAGTCCGCCACCGAGCCCGGACGTGGTGTCGAGGCCCGCGGACAGGCCGGAGGTAGCGTGCGTACCGGCATCGATACCGCCGCTGATTCCGCTGTCCAGGCTCGAGCCCCACTGCGCACCGGCGCTCGAAGCACCCGACAGTCCGGCCGTCGCGTTGCCCGCGGCGCCGAGGCCGGTGGACAAGCCCGTCTCCAGACCCGCGCCCGCCTGCGTGCCCGCCCCGATCGCGCCGTCGATTCCGGTCGACAAGCCGGATCCGAGCTCAGCGCCTGCCTGGGCGCCCGCATCGAGCCCAGCCGACAGACTCGTACCCAGTCCGGCACCAGCCTGCGCACCCGCATCGAACCCCGCCGACAGACCCGTACCCAGTCCGGCACCAGCCTGCGCACCAGCGTCGACGGCACCGCCGAGCCCGGTCTCGAGACCGGAACCGGCGTGCACCACGCCGTCCACGCCGCCGGACAGTCCGGTCGTGGCCTCGCCCCCGGCATCGAGCACCGCGCCGAGTCCGGTTTCCAGCCCCGTCCCGAACTGACCTCCGGTGTTCAGCGAGCCGTCCAGGCCGCCGCCCAGTTCCGCGCCGGTGCTGACGGCCGCGCCGAGCCCCGTCGCGAGCCCGGTCTCCAGACCCGCCGTCGCCTGCGTTCCGACATTCCCCGCACCGCCAATGGCAGAGGAGAAGTTGCCGCCCAGCCCCGTGGTGAGATTGCCCGAACCCTGCGCCGCGGTATCGATTCCGCCGGTGAGCCCGCTCGCCGCCTGGCCTCCGGCCTCGAACGCGCCACCGATCCCGGTCGACAAACCGGTTTCCAGTCCGCTGCCGATCTGCGCGCCTGCGTCCGCGGCGCCGTGCAATCCGGTCGATGCCCCCGCACCCAGGTCCGCCCCCGTCTCCGCGGCACTGCCCAGCGCCGCGTCGACACCCGTGGTCAGTCCACCGGCTGCATCCACAGCGCCTTCCAAACCGGCACCGACACCAGCCTGCCCGGCAGCACCAAGACCCGCCGAGAAGTCAGTCGCCGCACCCGCAGCACCCCCAAGCCCTGCACCGAAGCCCGTGGTCAGGCCCGCGGCACCATCCACAGCGCCCCCAAGACCTGCGCCAACCTGCCCGGCAGCGCCCAGCCCGGCGTCCACACCCGTGGCCAAACCACCAGCCCCATTCACAGCGCCTTCCAAACCGGCACCGACACCAGCCTCCCCGGCAGCACCAAGACCCGCCGAGAAGTCAGTCGCCGCACCCACAGCACCCCCAAGCCCTGCACCGAAGCCCGTGGTCAGGTCCCCGGCACCATCCACAGCGCCCCCAAGACCTGCGCCAACCTGCCCGGCAGCGCCCAGCCCGGCGTCCACACCCGTGGCCAAACCACCAGCCCCATTTACAGCGCCCTCCAAACCGGCACCGACACCAGCCTCCCCGGCAGCACCAAGACCCGCCGAGAAGTCAGTCGCCGCACCCGCAGCCCCCTGAAGTCCCGCACCCAAGCCCGTGGTCAGGTTCGCCGCACCATCCACAGCGCCCCCGACACCTGCGCCGGCCTGCCCGCCAGCGCCCAGCGCCGCGTCCACACCGGTGGTCAGTCCACCGGCTGCATCCACAGCGCCATCCAAGCCGGCACCGAGACCCGCCTCGCCGGCAGCACCAAGCCCCGCCGAGAAGTCAGTCGCCGCGCCTACGGCACCCCCGAGACCGGCACCGAAGCCAGTGGTCAGGTCCGCGGCGCCATCCACAGCGCCGCCGAGAACCGCGCCGGCCTGCCCACCAACGCCGAAATCGGTGGTCAAGTCGGCTGCGCCGCCCACAGCGCTCTGAAGTCCCGCGCCCAGGCCGGTGGTCACGTCCACTGCGCCGTCCACCGCACCCGCAAGACCCGTGTCGAGCCCGGCACCCGCCTGACCGCCGAGAGCCCCACCGACGCCGGTAGACAACCCGCCCGCGGCACCCACAGCGCCATCCAGACCCGCACCCGCCTGCGCACCGAGGCTGCCGGTCAGGTCCGTTGCCGCACCAACGGCACCATCGAGACCCGCGCCCAAGCCGGTGGTCACGTCGGCGGCGCCATCCAGAGCACCCTCGAGGCCGCCCCCCAGACCGGTAGTCGCATCCACTGCTCCCTCCAGCCCCGCGCCGAGACCCGTAGTCAGGTTCGTCGCACCACCGACAGCCCCTTCCAAGCCAGCGCTAAGGCCCGTGGTCGCGTCGGCGGCACCGCCTACGGCGCCTTCCAAGCCAACGCCCAGACCGGTCGTCGCGTCGATCGCGCCATCCAGACCCGCGCCCAAGCCCGTAGTGACACCCGCGGCGCCATCCAGAGCACCCTCCAGACCACCACTGAGGCCAGTCGTCAAACCGGTCGTCGCATCCACAGCCCCCTCCAAGCCCGCCCCGAGACCCGTGGTCAAGTCCGCCGCGCCACCGACGGCACCTCCAAGGCCCGCGCCGAGACCCGTGGTCAAGTCCGCCGCACCGCCCACGGCACCTTCTAAGCCAGCGCCCAGCCCCGTGGCCAAATCCGCCGCACCACCCACGGCACCTTCCAAGCCAGCGCCCAGACCGGTCGTCAGACCCATCGTCGCATCAATGGCACCATCCAGACCCACTCCCAGACCAGTCGTCAAGCCGGTCGTCGCGTCCACCGCGCCCTGCAGACCTGCGCCGAGGCCGGTCGTGAGGCCCGCAGCCGCATCCACCGCGCCCTCGAGGCCGGCGGAAAGGTCGGCCCCCGTGCCGATGGCGGCGTCGATGCCCGTCTCCAGTCCCGCGCCGACGTTCCCCGCGCCCTCCAGGCCGGTGGACAGGTCGGTGTCGAGGTCGATGCCGCCGCCGATACCGCTGATCACCTGGGCGCCCGCGCCGAGCAGGCCGCCAACCGCCGCGGACAGGTCGGCGCCCGCGTCCACCACCGTGTCGAGGCCTGCGGCCAGCCCCGCACCCAGGCCTGCGCCGATCTCGAGACCGGTGTCGATCGCAGTGTCCAGACCCAAGTCGATGCCCGTGTCCAGACCGATATCGACACCACTGTCCACACCGAGATCGACACCGGCGCCGGCTCCGCCGCCCGCACCGACGCCGAGGTCGACGCCCAGGTCCGCGCCCAGGTCGACACCAGCATTCGCGACCGCGGCCGCGCCTACTGCGCCCGCCGCGCCCACTGCGGCCGCCGCACCGGTCTGCACGCCCGCCGCCACGATGGCCTGCAGTTGGGAACCGCCGGTGACCAGCGCCGACTCGGCAACCATAGGAGCGCAGAGGGTGATGTCCTCCGGGGTCACCGCGCTCAAGCCGGCGGCGGCCAGCGCCTGAGTGGGATTCGCGCAGTAAGCGACCGCGGCCTCTTCGTTCCGCAGCAGATCGAGGATGAACTCCAGAATCGCGTTGGGTGTCATGAGAATCGTCTCCTGAGATCCGGCGGACCTCCCTGATCCGCAGTCGTTGGAATGCAAATCACGCTAGGAGCGCATCCCGTTACGCCGAAACGGGGCGAACCCCTACGACCGTTCGTGGGTACTCGGTAGGGGTGCAGGCGAAATTAGGGGAATTTCCCCAACCTTTCCCCTAACGAAGTAACGGCTGATGGCCAGCTACCGACAGAACGGTTGCGTCGGCGTGGCTCCAACGCCTGCGCATCATCTCGGAACTACACAGCAGCGACACCGGACCAGACAGCTTTTCGAACGGGGTTCTCGAATGACACAGCGCCTGGCGCTCGGCATCACTGTCGGGGCGTCGAATTCGGTCGCCGTGGCGGCAACGGAAGATGGCGACGACGGCATCGGCCCGTCCGGCGGCGGTTACCTACGCACGCATCCGAGCGTGTTGCGGTTGTCGCAGGACATGGCACCCACTTTCGGCTCGGGCGCCAGCGCCACCGGCCGCCATTCCAGTGACGTCCTGTTGGAGGGTTTCCTCGCCAGGGTCGGTGACCCGGTTGGCATCCTCGCCGAGGACGGCTCCTCGTATTCCGCGCCCGACCTGGTCGCCACCGCGATCGGCTGCTTGATCGACGAGATCGCCGCCGACACAGGAGAATCCGCCACCGAGGCCATCGTCGCCTGCCATCCGGGCTGGTGGTCGCGGCACACTGTCGAGATCCAGCGCGACGCACTCGAACGGGCCGGGCTCGGCGAGGTGACCTTGGTTCCGGAGCCCACCGCCGCGATCCGCTGGCTGGACGCGGCGCACGGCCGGTCCGGCGACGGCGCGGTGGTCGTCTACGACCTCGGCGCCACCGGGCTGACCGTCTCGGTGGTGCGCACCGGCGAGCACGCCAGTCTGCTCGGCACGCCGTTGCGCAACACCGATGTGGCCGGTGCGGAATTCGATCTGCTGACCATGCGCTATGTCTTGGCAAATGCGGTGCTCGCCGCGGATTTCGATCCATTCGATCCAGTGGTGGAGCGCGAATTGTCGGCTTTGCGCGAGCGCTGCAGAAAAGCGAAAGAAGAGCTTTCCATAAATACGGCGACGGTCGTTCCGGTCCGGTTGGATCCCGCCGACCCACGCGGCAGCACCGTGCGGCTGGTGCGGGGCGAACTGGAAGACCTGCTGCGCGGACCGCTGTCCAGTTCGATCGATCTGATTCGCGACGCGGTGCACCGCGCTGGGCTCGAAATCGGCGATGTCGGCCGCGTCCTGCTCACCGGCGGCGGTGGCGCGATCCCCCTGGTCGCGGAATTGATCTCGTCCGAGTTCGGGCTGCCTGTGGTCGCCGCCCCCGACCCGGAGCACACCACGGCACGCGGCGCCGCGCTGCTGGCCGCCGATCTGCTCGCCGCCGAGACCGATCAGCTTCCGCTGGTCGGCCCGGACGACGAGGACGAGACCGTGCCCCAGCCCAGAGCACTCCCCGCGCCCAGGATCGCGGCGCTGCCCGAGGATCGCCCGGCACGCCGTCGGGCGGTGACGAGCAAGCGGCGTGTCGCCGTTGTCGCGGGTGCCGCCGTGGCCATCGGCCTGCTGGCCAGCGGGACGCTCGCGATCGGAACCGGTATCCACTCGGGCCCGAGTCATCCCGCCTCGACCGAGCAGTCGACCACGGGCGCGGCGCAGGTCGCTGCGACGACGGGAGCACAGCCGGGCGATCCGTCCGCACCCGCGACGGGTGTCGCCGCCACCGACGCCGCGACTTCGACGCGCCGCCCGGCAACCAGCGCTTCGCAAGCAGCAGGTTCGCCCTCGTCCGCCGCCGAAGGCACCACCGCGACGGTTGCGAACAGCGAGCAAACTCCCGGCCAGCCCGCTCCCGCGGAATCCCCAGCACCCCAACCTGCCCCTCAGCCGCAACCCCAGCCGCAGCCGTCCCCCGCTCCGGCACCGACCAACCCGCAACCCACGCCGCAGCAGCCGCGGCCCACGGTGCCGAGCGCCCCGAGCCTGCCGACCGGCGTGCTGACCGACACCATCGACGGCGTCGGGGACTCGGTCGGGACGGTGCTGCGCGCGCCCGGCGAGATCCTGGGAGGCTCCGGTGGCTGAGAACGCCTTCGACACCCTTCCCTGCGCCCGCGACATATTCCGCGACCTGGAATCCGTCGACGAACAGCCGGTCGTCTACCTGATCCGCGGTCGCTCGCAAACCGGCAAATCGACCCTCCTCGCGGAGATCCGGGCTCGCCTGCGCGCCCGAGGCGTCCCATTGCAGGACGACACCGCCGCCTTGCGGCACACACACGCGGGCAATGGCTCACACGCGGTGTCCCACGCGCCGAGCGCGGTTGTCACCGGGACGGCAGGGGTGACAACCGAGACCGCCCGCCCCGCACTGGTCATCGACAACGCCCACACGCTCGGCCAGTTCGAGCTCGAATACCTCTGCTCCACAGTCGAATCAGGTCATCGCACGGTGGTCGTCGCCACCCAGCCGCGCCCGCACGACACGCGGCTGCGGACGCTCGCCGAAGCGGTGGCCCGGCGGGGGCGCGTAGCCGATCTGCGCCCGCTCGGCGTCGCGGATATGGCGCCATTCGCCAGGGAACTGGGCATGATGGTGCCGCGCCAGGTCGCCCAGCACATCCATCTGCAGACCGGGGGTATCCGCGGCGGTGTGGTCGCCGCGCTGACCGCGGCCTGCTCGGCGCGGCTGGACGCGGGCATCGCCGCCGTCGACACGGCCGTCGCCGCGTGGGCGCGTGGGCTGCTGGACAACCTGGAGCCCGATCTGCTGGAAACACTCGTCGTCGCCACCACCGGAACCGGACTCGACTCCAGCGAGCTCACCGAGGTGCTCGGCGTGGAGCAGGCCGTCGCGCAGGATCTCATCGACCGCGCCAGGGCCAGTGCGCTGGTCACCGACGCCGACCTGCTGCTGGAGCCGGCCGTCGGGCCGCTGCGCACGCTGCTCGGCGACCGCAGGTTCGTCGCGGTCGAACGCCGGTTGCTCAGCGCCCGGCTGGAGGCCGGCCTGCTGCGCGACCGCACGGCCATGCAGCTCGCCGAATCCGGTGTCCGCGATCCGCGCCTGGCCGAGTTCCTCGTCGCCGCCGCGGAGAAGGCCGGTCGCGACGCGGTCCGCTACTACGCAGCCGCGGCTTCCGCAGGCGCTGACCTCGATCCGATCGCGCTGCGCTGGGCCGAGGCGGCCGCGCGCGCCGGCGACGGCGAGACGGCCATGCGGCTGGCCGAGCCCATGCTGGCGCGTTCGAGCGGCCCGGACGCAGATCTCGCGACCGCCGTGCGGATCTGCGCGGCGGTGCTTACCCGCCGTGGCCTGGTCGGTCGAGCGGCACAGTTGTACACCTGGCTCGGGCCGGACCGGGTCGGCGCGGACTGGGCGCTCGGCGCGACCGTGCTGTGCCTGGCGGGCGACGCCGCGGGCGCCAAGGAGATGTCCGCGTCGGCGATGCAGTGGCCGCCGACCGAGGCCGACGCGCACGCGCGGTTGATCGCGACCGCGCTCACCGACACCGTCGAACCGGGCAACGGCACCGCCGCCGCGGTATCCGCACTGGTGCAGGCGACGCAGGCGGACGCGGGAGTGGAACGCTTCCTGCCGTGCACGGCGGCCTCCATCGCGACCCTGCTCTCGCTCGGCACCGGTGAGCCGCGCCGCGCGGGCGACGCATTACGACGTGCCACCGCGAGCGGGCTGCACTGCCACCAGCTCGACGTGCTCGCGGCCTGGACCGCGATGCTCGGCGGCGACGAGCGCGCCGCCGCCGCGACGGTGGCCGCGCTGGACCACGCCGAGCTGGACGTCCGTGACCGGCTGCTCGCGCACGGCGTCACGGTCGGTCTCGCCCGGCGCAGCGGCGATCACACCGCGCTCGCCCGTGCGTGGCAGGCGGCGTATCCGCTGTTCGACGACGTGCAAGCCGATCTGCTGTCGCTGCTGCCGATCGGCGAGTTGTGGCTGGCGGCCATCCGGATGCGCGACGAGCGCCGGATCGCGCCGCTGGTGGACGCCGCGCTCGCGCTGCTTCGTCGCTTGGACGAGCCACCTGCCTGGTCCAACGCTTTCCACTGGTACGGCGTGCAGGCCGCGATCGCACACGAAAGCCCCGAGGAACTGCTGCCGCACGCGCGCGCGCTGAAGGCGGCGGCCGAGGCAGGCGACCGGCACGCGGCCGTGCTCGCCGACGCGGGCCGCACCTGGGTGCTGGTGCTGCGCGGCCAGGTCGCCACCGCACCGGTCCAGGCGGCCGTCGCCGCGCTGACCGAGATCGGCATGACCTGGGACGGCGCCCGGCTGGCCAGCGAGGCGGCGCTCGCGGCACCCGATTCGGCGACGGCCACCGCGCTGCTCAAACTCGCCCGCACGGTCCGCGCCGAAGCCCGTCCGCAGGAGATGCCGCCGCGCCCGTCCGCTCCCGCCGCCGCTGACAATGGTGCCGCGGCCGCGACGCCGCCGGCGAAGCCGCAGACCGCGATCCTCAGCGAACGCGAACGCGAAGTGGCCGAGCTCGTCCTGCTCGGACTCACCTATCGGGAAATCGGCGCGCGCCTGTACATTTCCGCCAAGACGGTCGAGCACCACGTGGCCCGCATTCGACGCCGGGTCGGTGCCCGCTCCCGTTCGGAGTTATTGTCGATGCTCCGCGCCATGGGACACGGCTCGCTTCTGGTGTGACCGGGTGCGGTTCCGTCAGCGGGAACGCCGAAGCGAGGTAGAAGAGGATGGCCACTGGGGTCGGCCTGCGCGTCGCCGAGGACGAGTGCACTGCGGTCATCGTCACCGACGGCGACGAGGAACCGCGGTACATCGTCCGGGAGTCCGTCCTGCACATGTCCGACGACGGCGACACCGTCCTCGGCGGTCCCGCGCCCGCCGGGCACTCGCACTCGATCACCGGATTCGTGCGCGCCGTCGGTGATCCCACCGGCATCTCGGTCGACGAGGGCGAGGCGTACCGCGCCGAGGATCTGGTCGCGACCGCTCTGTTCTGCCTGATCAACCTGGCTGCCGAACATCTGAGCGGTGCGGCCGAGTTCTACGCGACGCATCCGGCGCACTGGCCCGCCGAGCACGTGCGTTCGCTGCGCGATGCGCTGGACTATCTCGGCCTCCGCTCGGTGCTGCTGGTCAGCGAGGGCGAGTTGCCCGGCGCCGAAACCGGCGCGTACGGAAGCTCCTTCGCCCACGACGCGGCGCGCGGCGCCTTGGCGGCGGTGCTCGCCACTCCGGCCGGGGCCACGCCGCCGGATCCGTCGACGGCGGAGAACTCGACGGTGGACACCATCGTCATCCCCGCGGTGTCCGCCGCCGACGCGCCACCGCAGGCGTATTCGGCGGCCATCCCGATCGCCGCACCCGTCGCGGCCACCGAACCGGTCTCGCCCGAGAAAGACGCGCAGGCACCAGCTCCCGCGAAGAACCAGAAGCGGACGCCGCTGCTGGTCGCCGGGGCCGCGGCGCTCGGGCTGGTGCTCGGCGGCATCGTGGTTGCCGTCCTGCTCCGCGACGGCGACCGGACGCCGGTGCCGCCGCTGCCCGACGCCAAGTCCGAGCAGACGTCGGTGCCCGCCCCTGCGCCGACCCCGTCGGTCGTGTCGTCCACCGTGCCCACCACCACCGAGGAACCCGAGCCGCCCGTCGTGATCCCCGAGACGACAACGCCCGAGCCGATCACCCCGACGACCACCGAACCGCCCACTACGACTCCACCCACCACCCCCTCCCCGACGACGCGGACCACCACGACCACCCGCAACCCGTACCAGCAGCTACCGCCCATCCCGACCATCCCCGGAATGGGAATACCGGGTAGTCGGTGATTAGTAGCGCCCTTTGCGGGTTTGTGGCCTAGAGTGTTGCGCTGACCCTGTTGTCGGATGAATTTCGCCACAGCGGTCAGTTGCTGGACGAAGACTGTGTGCCAACGGATTACGTCCATGGCCACGGATTTAGCTGGCACGTGCGTGCCGACGAAGGGACTTCATGCGCAAGTTGGTGGCGCGTCGCGCCGCGGTCAAGGCTGTCGCCATCGCCTCGACCGTTCTCCTGGCTCCCTTGTTCGGCACGACGGCAGCCTCGGCGGTACCCGAGGCCCCCGCACAGCTCGCCGCGGACAATCTGCCGCCGGAACTGGTGCAGGCCATCGCACGCGATCTGCAGATGACCCCGACGGAATACCTGGACCGCGCCGCGCGTGCCCAGCAGCTGCGTGACTACGCTCGCGACTTCCGTTCGGAGCGACCGGATTCCTACGCGGGCGCTTGGATCGGCGCCGACGGCAAGCCCGTCGTGGCCGTCACCTCGCTGGACGCCGCCAAGATCGCCGCGGCCGACGGCTACCAGACCAGACTGGCTCCGGTCTCAGCGGACAGCCTGGAGACCTCGCTGGTGCAGGTCAACCAGTGGATCAGCGGTCTGCCGCGGGATATTTCCGAGGTGATCAACTCGGTGGCGATCGACTTCCTGAACAGCCAACTGGTGCTCAGCGTCGCCAACACCCCCGTCGGCCACCTGCTCAACCTGCCGACCGTGCTGGCGAACATCAAGGTCATCCTGTCGCCGAACGGCGGGGGCCCGGTCGAGCGCAGGCCGATGGGCGGCGACACCTACATCAGCACTCCCGGTTCGCTGCAGGACGCGTCGCTGCAGGCGGTCGACGTCTGCTCGTTCGGGTTCAACAGTGTGGACGCGGCGGGCAACGCGCTGAACATCAGTGCCGGCCACTGCGATCCGAACCTGGGCAAGGGCAACCAGGAAGCCACCGTCTACTACCCCAACGTGCGCGACATTCCGGCCAGCCCGGAACTGGGCACCTTCGTGCGCGCTTCGCTGGGTGGCCCGACCGCGCTGGACTACTCGGTGATCAAGCTGAACGAGCGCGCGGTGCGGGCGGGCATGGATCAGCCCTCGGTGCGCGGCGCCAACGGCACCACACTGTGGATCACCGGCACCGCCGACCCGGTCATCGGGGCGCCGGTCTGCAAGTCGGGCCAGTCGTCCACGTTCACCTGCGGCTTCGTCGTGGCCGACCGGGTGGAGACCCAGCTCTACACCGCGGCCGGCGAGAGCAAGACCGTGCGCGGGTTCGCCAGTTCGGCGTGCACGCTCGGCGGTGACAGCGGCGGGGCGATCGTGTCCGGCACGCTGGCGCTCGGCATCACCAGCGGTTCCAACGCCGCGGACGCGCCGAATTGCAACGAGGCCAATGTCGGCTTGGCGCAGTACGGCGGCACCGCCTCGCTCGGCATCCCGATCCGGGCGATCCTGGACGATATCGACGCCTCCTCCGGTGGCGGTATCGGCAGCGGCATCGCGGTGCGAACCCGGCCGAACGCGGGCTGAATTCACCCTCTACGCATGTGGCGACGGACATATCGTCGGCCGATGGGCTATCGGGACAACCAAGAACACAACATGAGTAGGCATACCGGGCAGAACCCCATATAGTCTGCTCATGCTCCTGCCACGTATAGGTCCTCCCCGATCAGCTGCGCGACAGACCGGAATCCGAAAAACAGTGATCGCCGCCTCGGCGGCGATCCTGCTGTTCGGGCCCACGGCGGCAGTAGCTACGGCTGAACCCGATCAGGCGCCCGGCCTGCCCGCCGAACTGGTGGCCGCCGTGGTCCGCGATCTGAAGATCTCGCCCGACGAGTATCTGCACCGCGCGGAAGTCGCCCAGCAGGTGGCCGCGTTCGCCACCTCCGCCCAGCGGCAGTACCCGTCGGTGTTCGCCGGTTCCTGGCTCGACGAGGCGGGCAGGGCAGTCGTGGCCCTGGCTCAGGGTCCCGGCGCCGACGAGGCCAAGAAGGCGGCGGAGTCGGCCGGCTTCGAGGTACGCAACGTAGCCAAGAGCGAGGCGGCGTTGCGCGGCGAGAAGAGCGCGTTCGAGCGCTGGCTGGAGGGCCAGCCCGAGGCGGTGCGGTCGCTGGTGCGCGGCGCGGTGGTCGACACCGTGAACAACAGCATCGCGGTGCGCGTCGACCAGGCGGGCCTGCCGATGCCGAACTTCATCGATCCGGCGCGCGTCATCGTGATGGCCCCGCCGGTGGCCGGCGAGCAGGCCACCGTGCAGGCGGGTGAGATCGCCGGAGAGGCGCGCGGTCCGCTCGCGGGCGGCGACGGCTTCGCCTCGATCGCCGGACGCAGCTCGCTGCGCTGCTCGCTCGGCTTCAACGGCACCGACCGCAACGGCAATACGGTGAACATCACCGCGGGGCATTGCAATCCGGACCTCGGTTCGGCCGGCACCGGCAACGCCGCCGGCGTCTACGAGCTGAACGGCGACCGGGCCGGCGCCCAGCTGGGCGTGTTCCAGAAGTCGGTGCTCGGTGAGCAGGACTACTCGATCGTGCGGATCAACGACCAGGCCAAGGACCGCTTCGCCAACAACGGCGTCCGCGCGCCCGGCGTGGCGCCGATCCCGATCGAGGGCGTGGCGACCCCGGTCGTCGGCGCTCCGGTGTGCAAGTCCGGTGCGCGCACCGGCTTCAGCTGCGGCGTGGTCAACGCCGTCGACCAGACCGTGCAGGTCGGCGAGCGGGAACTCACCCAGAGTTTCTCGGCCAACATCTGCGCGCTGCCCGGCGACAGTGGCGGTCCGATCGTGACCGGAAGGCTCGCTCTGGGCATCTCCAGCGCGTCGTCGGTGGCCGACTACCCGATCTGCGAGATCCCGAACATCATCGGCGCGCTCACGGGTAACGTGCCGCAGCTGTTCGCGCAGCCGGTGCACGTCGTGCTCTCGGACAACCCTGGGCTCCGCGTGCGCACCAACTGACAGCAGGACGCGAAAAGGCCGGCAGCCATTGGGCTGTCGGCCTTTTCGCCGTCTTCGGTCCCTTCCACTGCCCTTCCGCGGCCTTCGATGCGGGAAACGCAGCGTCGGGTGCCGTGCCGGTCGGGCATTCTGGACAGCATGTGTTTGGTGCTGATCGGCTGGCGCGCCCATCCGGAATACCGGTTGATCGTCGCTGCCAACCGAGACGAGTTCTACACCCGGCCGACCGAGTCGATGCGCCGGTGGCCGGAGGTGCCCGGCCTGATCGCCGGACGCGACACCGGAGCCACCGGCCGGGCCGCGGGCGAACCTCCCGGCACCTGGCTCGGCCTCACGGCGCAGCCGCAGGGCAACAATCGCTTCGCCGCGGTCACCAATGTGCGCAACCCCAACGACCAGCGCATCGACGCCCGTTCTCGTGGCGCCTTGCTGATGGACTTCCTGCGCGGCGCCTCGGACCGCCACCCGGCCGGAGAATTTCCCGGCCCGGAAAAGTACGTGCTCGATGCCGCGGCGGCGCCCGACGACTACAACGGCTACAACCTGGTGGTCTCCGACCTGCGCACGCTGTGGTGGCATTCCAACCGCAGCGCCGCGGAGCCGAGCGAGCTGGCTCCGGGCTTCCACGGCCTCTCCAACGGCACGTTCGTCACCTCCGCGGGTACAACCGAGCCCGACGCGGATCTGGCCGCTCCACAGCCCATCTGGCCCAAGGTGCGGGCCGGTATGACCGAGCTGCGCGAGGTCGTGCGCTGCGATCCCGGTGCGGTGGACCGCTACTTCGACGTGCTCGCCGATCGCACCGAGGCACCGGATGAGGCGTTACCGCTGACCGGAGTTCCATACGAGATGGAACGAGCGCTTTCGGCCAGATTCATCGCGCACACTGTGCACGGCACCAGGGCGAGCACGGTTCTCTTGGTGCGCGAGGACGGCATGTTCGAGATGGTCGAGCGCTCGTTCGGCAGGCTGGGCGAGGAACTGGGTGAGGTGGTCGTCCGCGGCCTGCTCGATCTGACCGGGTGACGACGGCGGCCTTGTTCTGTCACCAGTCCTGATCATGCCCGGAAACGGCGAGTGGCCCACTCTCCGGAGAGAGCGGGCCACTCGTCGTTTCGAATCGAAAGATCAGTTGGGCTGCTGAGCCGCGACCGGCTTCTCGGCCCACTTGGTGGTGCCGTCCGGCGCCTGCAACGTGTTCAGCAATTCGATGCCCGCGGCGACCAGCGTCGGCCCACCGACTGCGACGGTGCCGAGAATGCCGCCGATGCCCGCGCCGATCGGCAGGCCCGCGAGGCAGCCGACGCCGAACAGCGGAAGACCGAAGATGCAGCCGACGACCGCGCCGATCGCGGTGCCGATGAACCCACCGACGGCTGTGGCGATGCCGAAGTTGCTGGCGAACTCGTTCTGCGCACGCTGATTCTCGATCGGCGAGGCGATGTCCTTGGCCACCACCGGCTTCGCGACGACCGGCTTGTCGGAGACGACGAGGTCGGCCGGACGGTCGGGGGTGACTTCGAGAACGGTGCCGTCCTTCTTGACGTCGGCCTTGACCGGCACCTGCTTGCCGTCGACATCCACGTTCAGCGGGAACGAGACAAGGGTGTTGCCCTTGTCGTCGTGCACATTGGCGACCGTGGTCTTCGGCTCGTCGACGGTAGCGCCCTCCTGCTCGGTCACCGAGAAGGTTCCACCCTTGAGCGCCGCGACGACGGTCTTGTCGACCAGCTTCACCGAGTAGAGCACACCGGGATCGGTCTGCGCGGGAGCCGGCTCGTCAGCATGAGCCGTCCCCAGACCAATGGTCATCGCACCGATGACCATCGCAGCCGCCGCGGTGGTTCTGCGGAGTTTCATTCAGTTTCCAATCCATCATCAGGGTCGTCATCACCGGCTGGTCTCCAGCACGCGAGAGCTCTTTCCATCAAATCCGGGTGGTCGGCTCCGGATCCTCCCCGAGCGGTGTGAAGACGGGCACAGCTATTTGAACGTCGTGAGCCTAATGGAACGCCCCGTTTTAAGCGAGATGCCTTATCAGCCATGGGGACTAAGCCGATCCTTACCGACCGGGCGGAATGCTGCGCCGTTTACCGTGATGGTCACCGGACCAGCAGGTAGATCGGCGAGAACCATATTGTGATATTGATCACAGGTAAATAATGGGTCAAGCCCCAGCATGGGGGGCTATATGCCAAAAGCCGATCGTACGATGGACGGGGTTGTTACTGGCGGGTAACTTACCGCCAGTTAGGATACGAGCCAACCGAGGCGGTAACAGACCGGCCGCCCTCGTGGTGCCTCTAAAGAAAGGTCGCGACATGAATGCCCTGACAGTGACGCTGGGCACGATTGGGGCGGCGCTCAGCCTCCTGTGTTGGGCGTCGTTCATCGGCGGCGTCCGCAATATCGCGCGCGCCATCATGATCGGACAGCCCGCGCCGGATCGTTGGCGGCCCTTCTTCCCGCGCTTCAAGCAGATGATCGTGGAGTTTCTCGCGCATACGCGCATGAACAAATTCCGCACCGTCGGCTGGGCGCACTGGCTGGTGATGATCGGCTTCCTCGGCGGCGCCATGCTGTGGTTCGAGGCGTACGGGCAGACGTTCGACCCGGCGTTCCACTGGCCGATCATCGGCGACCTGGCGATCTACCACCTGTGGGACGAGATCCTCGGCATCGGCACCGTGGTCGGCATCCTCACGCTGATCATCCTGCGTCAGCTCAATCACCCGCGGGTGCCCGAGCGGCTTTCCCGGTTCAGCGGCTCCAAGTTCGGTCCGGCCTATGTCATCGAGGCCATCGTGCTGCTCGAGGGCCTCGGCATGATCTTCGTCAAGGCCGGAAAGATCGCGACTTACCACCACTCCAACGCCGCGACCGACTTCTTCACCATGCAGGTGGCGAAGCTGCTGCCCGCCAGCCCGGTAATGGTGTCGATCTTCGCCTTCATCAAGCTGATGTCGGGTATGGCGTTCCTCTACTACGTCGGCCGCAACATCACCTGGGGCGTGGCCTGGCACCGGTTCTCGGCGTTCCCGAACATCTACTTCAAGCGTGAGGACGACGGCGGCGTCGCGCTGGGCGCGGCCAAGCCGATGATGTCGAAGGGCAAGCCGGTCGACATGGAGACCGCCGACCCGGACACCGACACCTTCGGCGCGGGCCGGATCGAGGATTTCTCCTGGAAGGGCTGGCTGGACTTCACCACCTGCACCGAGTGCGGCCGCTGCCAGTCGCAGTGCCCCGCCTGGAACACCGGCAAGCCGCTGTCGCCGAAGCTGCTGATCATGTCGCTGCGCGATCACGGCTACGCCAAGGCCCCCTACCTGCTGGCCGGCGGCCGCAAAGACATGGGCGGCGACGAGGTCGGCCTGGTGGACGCCGAGGGCAACCCGAACGAGGCGAAGCTGGCCAAGATCTCCGAGGCGGCCAAGGCCGAGGCGGAGCGTCCCCTGGTCGGTGACGCCGAGGTCAACGGCATCATCGATCCCGAGGTGCTGTGGAGCTGCACCACCTGCGGCGCGTGCGTCGAGCAGTGCCCGGTGGACATCGAGCACGTCGACCACATCATCGACATGCGCCGCTACCAGGTGCTGATCGAATCGGAGTTCCCCTCCGAGCTCGCCGGTCTGTTCAAGAACCTGGAGAACAAGGGCAACCCCTGGGGCCAGAACGCCAAGGACCGGCTGAACTGGATCAACGAACTCGACTTCCAGATCCCGGTCTTCGGCCAGGACGCCGACAGCTTCGACGGCTACGAGTACCTGTTCTGGGTCGGCTGCGCCGGCGCCTACGAGGACCGCGCCAAGAAGACCACGAAGGCGGTCGCCGAGCTGCTCGCCACCGCGGGCGTGAAGTTCATGGTGCTCGGCGCCGAGGAGACCTGCACCGGCGACTCGGCGCGCCGCGCGGGCAACGAGTTCCTGTTCCAGCAGCTGGCGCAGCAGAACATCGAGCTACTGAACTCGGTGTTCGAGGGCGTCGAGCAGCGCAAGAAGAAGATCGTCGTCACCTGCGCGCACTGCTTCAACGCGCTGAACAACGAGTATCCGCAGGTCGGCGGCAGCTACGAGGTCGTGCACCACACCCAGTTGCTCAACCGCCTGGTGCGCCAGAAGCAGCTCATTCCGGTGGCGCCGGTGTCGCAGAACGTCACCTACCACGACCCCTGCTACCTGGGCCGGCACAACAAGGTCTACAACGCGCCACGTGAGCTGATGGCGGCTTCGGGCTCGAAGCTGGTCGAGATGCCGCGGCACGGCGAGCGGTCCATGTGCTGTGGCGCCGGTGGCGCGCGGATGTGGATGGAAGAGCAGCTCGGCAAGCGCATCAACATCGACCGGGTCGACGAGGCGCTGACCACGTCACCGGCGAAGATCGCGACCGGCTGCCCGTTCTGCCGCGTGATGCTCACCGACGGCGTCACCGCCCGCCAGGAGAAGGGCGAGGGAGAAGGCGTCGAGGTGGTGGACGTCGCGCAGCTGATGCTGGACGCCATCGAGCGCGTCGAGCCGTCGGTGCTGACCGAGAACCTCACGGTCATCCAGGAGCCGAAGGCGCCCGCGGTGGAACCGGAGCCGGAACCCGTCCCGGCGGCCGAAGCCCCTGCGCCCGCCAAGGCTGCGCCCACCGGCGGTGGCCTGGCGATGAAGGGTCCGGCCAAGGCGCCCGGCGGCGGCGGTCTCGCCATGAAGGGTCCGGCCAAGGCACCGGGCGGTCTCGGGATGAAGGGCGCTGCGAAGGCGCCCGGCGCCAAGGCTGCCGCGGCCCCAGCCGCCGAATCCGCGACCGCGGCTCCCGCCAAGCCGGCCAAGGGCCTGGCCATGAAGGGCCCCGCGAAGGCGCCCGGCGGTCTGGGGATGAAGGGCGGCGCGAAGGCGCCCGGTGCGAAGGCTGCCGCGGCTCCAGCCACCGAATCCGCTCCTGCGGCCGAGGCCCCGGCGCCCAAGCCGGTCAAGGGACTCGGCATGAAGGGCGGCGCCAAGGCGCCCGGCGCCAAGGCTGCCGCGGCCCCAGCCACCGAATCCGCTCCTGCGGCCGAGGCCCCGGCGCCCAAGCCGGTCAAGGGACTCGGCATGAAGGGCGGCGCCAAGGCGCCCGGCGCCAAGGCTGCGGCGGCGTCCGCCCCATCGGCCGAACAGGCTCCCGCCGAGACGGCAGCGGCGCCGACCGACGCCAAGCCGGTCGAGACGAAGCCGACGGTGCCCGCCAAGGGTCTGGCCATGAAGTCCGGCTTCAAGCGGCCCGGTCCCAAGGCGCCCGGTGCCGCGGCCCCCGCCGCGACGGACGAGACGCCTGCCGCGGAAGTTTCCGCGGCACCGGCCGAATCCGCCGCCGAGCCGGAGCCGACCAGTAACGGCAGCGGCAGCAATGGCGCATCCGAGGTCGCTCCGCCCACCGCCAAGCCAGGCGGTCTCGGCTTCAAGGCCGGCGCCAAGGCACCGGGCCGGAAGAACTGAGCACGGCGTTCGACCAGCGATAAGAGCCCGGGTCCCTTGGGACCCGGGCTCTGTCGTTTCCTTTGTACGCTGCGGAACTACGGTCTGGTCAGCGCGGCGTACCGGTCGAGATGCTCGTCACTAGAACCGAATTCGTGTTCTATGACGGTGAGACGCTTGAAATAGTGGCCGATGGCCAGTTCCTCGGTCATGCCCATCGCGCCGTGCAGTTGCACGGCGTTCTGGCCGACGAACCGCGCTGCCCGCGCGATGGTGACTTTCGCTGCCGACACCGCCCGCGCGCGGTCCGCGGCCGGGGCGCGCAACGAGTGGATCGCCAGATAGACGGCGGCGATGGCTTGTTCGAGTTCGATATACATATCGACCATGCGGTGCTGCAAGACCTGGAACCCGCTGATCGGCTGACCGAACTGCTGGCGCTGTTCGGCGTAGTCGAGCGTGTCGGCGAGCACTTTCCGCATGCATCCGACAGCCTCGGCGCAGATCGCCGCGGTCGCCTCCGCGATGGTCGGTTCGATGACCGTCCAGGCGTCGGACTCCGTGCCAAGCAATGCGTCGGCGGGCAGGCGCAGGCCGGTGCACACCAGGTCGGCACCGACCCGGTCGTCGATGGTCCGATAGGAATGCACCTCGACTCCGGCAGGCGGACGACTCGCGTCGAATTCGAGGCGGAACAAGGAGATCCCCGCCTTGTCGCGGCGCTCGCCGGAAGTGCGCGCCGTGATCAGCAGCTGCGTGGCCAGCGGTGCGCCGGTCACCACGACCTTCGCGCCGTCGAGCACCCACGAATCGCCGTCACGGTAGGCGGTGGTCGATACGTCGTACAGCGTGTGCCCGGAGCTCGGTTCCAGTGCGGCGAATGCGACGCGCGCGTTACCCGAAACGATTCGGCGCAGCACGTCGTCGGCCTGCTCGCCACCGCAGCGTTCCAGCAGTCCAGCGCCGATCACCACGGTGTCGATGAACGGCTCGACGACCAGCGCCCGGCCGAGTTCCTCGGCGATGACCATCAATTCGACCGGACCTCCGCCGGATCCGTCCACCCGCTCGGGCAGGGTCGCGCCGAGAATCCCCAGTTCGTCGGCGAACCCACGCCAGACGGCGGGCTGCCAGCCCACCTCGGATTTCGCCGCCGCGCGGCTTTCTTCCAGGTCGTAGCGGGCGCCGAGGAATCCGGCGATCGCGGAGCGGAGCATTTCCTGCTCCTCGGTGAGTGTGAAGTCCATCAGAGCCCCAATGCTGCTTTGGCGAGAATGTTTCGCTGGATCTCGTTGCTGCCCGCGTAGATCGAGCCCGCCCGGTCGTTGAAATAACGCAGCGGCGCGACGGCCTGCCAGTCCGCGCCACTGAGGTATCCGTCGGCCGGCGGGACGTACCGAGCGATCGGGCCGCCCGGTGCGGTCGCGTGCGGCTGGTACACGCGGCCGCGCGGACCGGCGGCTTCCAACGCCAGCTCTGTGAGCCTTTGGCTGAGTTCGGACGCGAGGATCTTGAGCATGGACGACGCGGGGCCCAGGTCCTTGCCCCGCGCCATCGCGGAAATCGTGCGGTATTCCAGGACTTCCAGCACGTCGGTGCGGATCCGCAAGTCGGCCAGTTTCGCCGCGAAAGCGTGGTCATCGATCAGCGGATTGCCGTCCCGGCCGGGCTGTCGCGCCGCGGCCATCGCGATGTCCTGTGCCATGACCTGGAGGTACGGCGCGGCCGCTCCTCCGCGCTCGTGCACTAGCAGGTACTTCGCCACCGTCCATCCGTCATCGATGCGGCCGAGCACATTGCTCTTGGGCACCCGCACGTTGTCGAAGAAGACCTGGTTCTGCACCTGTTCGCCGGAGGTCATCACCAGCGGCCGGATCTCGATGCCCGGCGAAGTCATATCGATCAGCAGAAAAGTGATGCCCTGTTGCTTCTTGCCGGTGCGCGAGGTGCGCACCAGACAGAAGATCCAGTTCGCCTCGGTGGCATGGGTGGTCCAGATCTTGCTGCCGGTACAGACGAAATCCGTGCCGTCGTCGAGGGCGGCCATGGTCAGCGCCGCCAAGTCCGATCCGGCCTCGGGCTCGGAGTAGCCCTGGCAGAAGAAGATTTCACCGGTCAGGATGCGCGGCAGATAGAACGCCTTCTGCTCGGCGGTGCCGAACGCGATGATCGCGGGCGCCACCATCTTGATCCCCATCGGGGAGAGTGCCGGCGCACCGGCCAGTGCCGATTCCCGATGGAAGATGTAGTGCTGTGTGCGGCTCCAGTCGCATCCGCCGTGCTCCACCGGCCAGGCGGGCGCCGCCCAGCCGTGCTCGTGCAGGATCCGCTGCCATGCCATGCTCGCCTCATGGTCGGGATACACGCTCGTCGCCAAGCGCCCGGCCCGCCGCAACTCCGGCGTCAGCTTCGCGGCGAGGAATGTGCGCACCTCGTCCCGGAACGCCAGATCCTCCGCCGACCAGTCGTACTCCATCTGCCCTCCTGGAGGGTCCACATCGTTGCTTCCGCGGCGACCATCGCGCCACGCGACAGAATGTACGTTTGATTCTCTCATCGAGTCAAACTGACGTCACCTGCCACCACATCGTGACCTGCGGCTAGCAGTCCTCGAACAATGCTTTCGCGAACCCCACCGACTGATAGGCGTAGTCGTAGGCCCAACGGGGCACGGAGAGATCGGGTTGGGGGTCGATGAAGAGAAGTTCTCCGTCCCAGCACTTTTGCAAGATGTAGCGGGCCCGGGAGACGTGCGGAGTGAACGTGACGACGATGACCCGCCGCCAATTATGTTTGCGAGCGAGGTGGGCAAGTTCCCGGCCCTCACCACGGGTGGTCCGCGGTGCGGGATCGAAGCACAGGACCTCGAAGCTGTAGCCGCCGTGACAGATGCGGTTCAGCATCGCGCTGTTGTCATAAGGATCGGAGAACACTACGCGCGGCGCGTATCCCTCGCGCGCGAGGCGCAGGCCGAGTTGTTCGCGCCCGTCGTGCGCGCCGCCCAGGACGAGAATCGCGTCCGCAGGGGCAGGCGCGTCGGTCCGTGGACGCACGTAGACCGGCCAGAGCGCGACCACGGCGACCGCGACCACCAGACCAGCACCGAGCAGGGCCCAGGCCAACCGATGACGTCGCACCACGCCGATGCTAGCCGGACATCGCACAGATCCGACCAGGTCAACGGGCCGCGACCGCCGATGTCGCCGCATGTACATCTGCTGTTGCCCGGACACTTGCCTCGGTGACGTGGCGTGGCCACCGTCGGGGCTTACCAATCGATCATGCGATGCACAGTCTTCGGAACCGGGTACCTCGGGGCTACGCACGCGGCGTGCATGGCTGAACTCGGGCACGACGTGATCGGGGTCGACGTGGACCCGGGCAAGATCGCGAAGCTGTCCGATGGAGTGGTGCCGTTCTATGAACCGGGACTCGAGGATGTGCTGCGCCGCAATCTCGACGCGGGCCGGTTGCGGTTCACCACCTCATATGCCGAGGCGGCCGCCCACTCGGAGGTGCATTTCCTCGGCGTGGGCACTCCGCAGAAGAAAGGGGAGTACGCCGCCGATTTGAAATACGTGCACGCCGTGGTGGATACGCTGGCCCCGATGCTGGAGCGTCCTTCGGTGATCGTCGGCAAGTCGACGGTTCCGGTCGGCACGGCGGCGGCGCTCGGTGACCGCGCCCGCGCGCTGAGTCCCACCGAGGTGGAAGTGGCGTGGAATCCGGAGTTCCTGCGTGAGGGTTTCGCGGTCAAGGACACCTTGCGCCCGGACCGGCTGGTGCTCGGCGTCGACCGCGACCGCGACGCAGCCGGGTGGGTCGAACAGCTGATCCGCGAGATCTACGCCGACCTGCTCGCCGCCGAGGTCCCCTTCCTGCTGACCGACCTGGCCACTGCCGAATTGGTGAAGGTGTCCGCGAACGCGTTTCTGGCGACGAAGATCTCGTTCATCAACGCGGTGTCGGAGGTGTGCGAGGCGACCGGCGCCGACGTGACCATGCTGGCCGACGCCCTCGGTTATGACGCGCGCATCGGCCGCCGATTCCTCAACGCGGGCTTGGGTTTCGGGGGCGGTTGCCTGCCGAAGGACATCCGCGCGTTCATGGCCCGTTCGGGTGAACTCGGCGCCGATCACGCCGTGGCCTTCCTGCGCGAGGTCGACAACATCAACATGCGTCGTCGCACCAAGGTGGTGGACATGGCCGCCCGCGCCTGCGGCGGCTCGCTGCTCGGCGCCAACGTCGCGGTGCTCGGCGCGGCGTTCAAACCGGAATCCGACGACGTCCGCGACTCGCCCGCGTTGAATGTGGCGGGCATGATCCAGTTGCACGGTGCGGTGGTGACCGTGTACGACCCGAAGGCACTGGAGAACTCGCGCCGGGTGTTTCCGACGCTGAACTACGCGACCTCGATCGCCGAGGCATGCGAACGCGCCGACGTCGTGCTCGTTCTCACCGAGTGGGACGAGTTCACCGCGCTGCGGCCTCAGGATCTGGACCGGGTGGTGCGGGCGCGCTCGATCATCGACGGCCGGAACTGTCTCAATCGTGCCACCTGGAGAGACGCTGGATGGGTGTACGCGGGACTCGGCACACCGTAGAGTTGCGGAGCGAGGCGGGTTACTGCCAGACAGATGACCAGTCCGCCTTAAGCACAGCTGATCGCCGGCGGTAGGGTCCGTCCAGCGCGCCTCCTCCGCCGACGTGCGGTGCGGGCTCGCATGTCGTGAAGTGTTAACGAGATGGGCAGCTGATGAGTTCGGTACTGGGAGTTTCGGTGGGGGCCGGCGCTGTCCGAATGGCGCGACCGCACGCCGGCAACCCCCACGGGCATGTCTCCCCACATTCCTTCGATCTGCAGACCATTCCGGTTGCCGGGCAGAGCGTGGAAGAACTGGCGGCCGAAGCCATCGGGGTCACTCTGGAAGCCACACCGGGAATCGGCGCCACCGCGATCGCCTATCGCAGTGAGCAGCACGCCCGCGCCATCCGCGCGGCCATGGCTCGTCAGCAGCTGACCAACTACGAACTCGTCCCGGAGATCGTCGCCGCGCTGGAGTTCGCGCAGGCCACCGGCGATATTCGCGGTATCTCCTCGCTGGTCGTCTATGACCTGGGCAGCTCGGGCCTGTCGGTGAGCGTTGTCGACACGCAGACCCGTGAAGTCCGGCACAGTGAACGCACCAGCGACATCAGCGGCGACTATCTCGATTCGCTGATTCGCGAGCAGCAGATCGCGTCGGGCCGGATCGCCCATCCGCCGAACGCGGCGGGCCTGGCCGAGCTGGACGCGCTGTGCCGGGAGGCCAAGGAGCAACTGAGCACCAACACGGCAGTAGCGCTGCCCAGCGAGCAGGGCTTGGTGCTGCTGGCGCAGGAGAACTTCGAGTCGCTGATCATGCTGGCGATCGAGTCGTCGGCGCGGATGGCGCGCGATGTGATCGTGCGCTCGGACCGCCCGGTGCACGGGGTGCTCGCCATCGGCGGCTGCGCCCGGATTCCCTTGGTCGCCAAGGTGCTCGAGCGCTGGATGGGCGTGCCCGTCATCGTGCCGGACAGTCCGGAGACCGTGATGGCCCGCGGCGCCGCGCTCCTGGCTCGGCCGGTCCGCAAGGAGACACCCGCCGCGAGCCCGGTGCTGGACGACGAACTCTCACCCGCGTGGTTATCCGCACCCACTCAGCGCGGCAAACGCGAGATCAGCGGCGCCGTGTTGACGGTCAGCGCGCTCGCGGTGGTCGCCGCGATCGGGCTCGGCCTCGGCTACGGACCGCAGGTGCTGGAACGCGATTCGCACACCAACGAGGGTTCGCCCTCGTTATCGCCGACCACCGCGCCGCGCACCACGATGCTCGATCCGCAGATCGCGGTCGCACCGGGCACGACGGAACCATCCGCGCACGAGTCGGCCGCCGCGCCGCCGCCGAATCGACGGCAAACCACCAGCGAGGCGCCGCCGACACCCGGCCCGAACACCATTGTGGTGCCCGGCCTTCCGCCTATCGTGGTCCCCACGATCCCGCCGGAGGTCTTTCCCTTCCCCCCGCCGCCGCCACGCTGAATCGACTACGCATCGCAGGTCTCGTCCCAGCTCTGTTGTGAGCAGCCTCGCAAGGTGAGCGACATCAGCGAGTCGTGCCGCCACCCATCGCGAACTGACCGGTGCGCGAACCGCCGACAGGCACCTCACACATGGTCGCCGCAATCGTCAGCGCCGTGGCGGTTTCCACAGGTGCCTGGGCAGCACGACCGTGCGCCCGCACATGGCTGGGGCCGAGGGCGCGGCTACCGAGGAGAACCACTCAGACCCGAGCGTGCCGGGCGTGCCGCTGGCGCGGCGGCGGGACCGGCTGCTTGGCGCCGAGCGGGCGGGCGAGCAGCACCGCGATGCCGGTGGTCAACGGCACCGAAAGCGCCAGCGCGATGCCGCCGACCGCGGAGCGCGCGATCTCGATCGCGACCGCGTCACCGGCCAGCACGTCGCGAATGGACCGCCCCGCCACGCTGAACAGCAGCAACAGCGGCAGCGCGCCACCGGCGTAGGCGAGCACCAGGGTGTAGACGGTGCTGGCGATATGGTCACGGCCCACGCGCATGGCGGCGGCGAAGACCTCGCGACGGGAGGCGGATTCGTCGATGGCGGCCAGCTCGAACGCGGCCGACGCCTGCGTGATGGTGACGTCGTTGAGCACGCCGAGCGACCCGATGATGAATCCGGCCAGCAGCAACCCGGTGATGCTGACGTGCTGGATGTACGTGGCGACGTTGGTGTTCTGCTCTTCGGAAAGCCCGGTCAGATGCGTCAACTCGATCGTGAGCCAGGACAGTGCCGCGGCGAGCAGCATCGCGGCGAGCGTGCCCAGCAGCGCCGAACTCGTGCGCAGGTTCACCCCGTGCGCGAGATACAGCACGGCGTACAGGATCAACGCGCCGGCGACCAACGCGACCGGGACCGCGGGTTTGCCGTCCAGCAAGGCGGGCAGCAGGAACATCACCAGCACCGCGAAGGCGAACACCAGGCCGAGCAGCGCACGAACGCCGCGCCAGCGCGCCACCGCGATGATCACCACCACGAAGGCCAGGGCGATCAGGGTGAGCGGCAACCCGCGCGAGTAGTCCTCGAACGAGTACAGCGGCGTTCCGCTCGGATCGGCCTGGCGGACCACCCGGATCTCGTCGCCGGCGCGCAGATCGGGTTGTCCTGGACCGGGCGCGATCTCGAACAATGTGTGGTTGCCCTTGTGCGGGCCGGACTCGATCGCGATCACACTGCGCTGGCAGGTGTAGGCATTGGTACGTGGCGGCTCGGGCTTGTCGGGGAACACCTTGCCCAGCGACGCGCTGCCGCACGGGCCGATGTCCTGCATCACCACGGTGCCCGCTTCGGTCTCTACCGCGCCGCCGCCGGCGTTCTGCATCGGCAGTGGGATATCGACGTGCTGCTCGCTCGGCCACAGGGCGATCGCACCGAGGACGACTGCGACGCCGATCACGGTGAGTAACCCGATGACCACGCGCGCCGCGGTGGCACCGATCGCGATCGGTCCCGAGTGATCGTGGTGATGGTGGTGGTCGCTCACCGCGCTCCTACCTGTCCGACGTGTTTCTGCCCGGGCCGAGCCTAAAGGATTTCATTTTCAAGATCAGAGCGGTGGCCACGATACACAGACGGAGCGATCCGATCGAAAAGAAAGGCGGATTTTGGAGGGGGCGGCGGAGAGCAGGGGGATGTCTCCGCCGCCCGCGGGCTGGCGGCCCAGGGGGGTAGGCGGCCGAACCCGAGGTCGGATGTGCCCAGGGGGGTAGGCAATCCGACCAGGCACTCTGTGGTGCCGAGGACTACTGTACACAAAAGTACTTCTTTTGCGCTAGGCAGTCGCCAAATCCGACAGATATTCGTACATATGGTTTGTTTACCGGCTCGAAGCGGGGCGTCTATCGAGCCCCGCCGGCCGCCCGCCCTCACTGGCGATAGTTGGACAGGAAGTTGCCGAAGCGTTCGATGGCGACCGCGAGATCCCGTGCCCAAGGCAGCGTCACGATCCGGAGATGGTCATGGTTGGGCCAATTGAAGCCGGTCCCCTGCACCATCAGGATCTTCTCCTGCAGCAGCAGATCCAAGATCAGTTTCGAGTCGTCGTAGATCTCGTACACATTCGGATCCAGTTTGGGGAACGCGTACAGCGCGCCCTTCGGCTTCACACAGGAGACACCCGGAATCATGTTCAGCCGCTCCCAGGCGACATCGCGCTGCTCGAGCAGCCTGCCGCCGGGCAGGATCAGGTCCTCGATACTCTGATGTCCGCCGAGCGCGACCTGAATGGCATGCTGCGCAGGCACATTCGGGCACAACCGCGACGAGGCGAGCAGGTCGATGCCCTCCAGGAAACCGGCCGCGTGCTCCTTGGGACCGGTGATCGCCAGCCAGCCGGACCGATAGCCCGCGACCCGGTAGGCCTTGGACAGCCCGTTGAAGGTCAGACACAGCAGGTCGGGCGCCATGGTCGCCAACGAGATGTGCTTGGCGTCGTCGTAAAGGATCTTGTCGTAGATCTCGTCGGCGAGCAGCAGCAGCTGATGCTTGCGCGCGAGATCGGCCAGCTGCTGCAGCACCTCGGCGGAGTACACCGCGCCGGTCGGGTTGTTCGGGTTGATCACCAGCAGCGCCTTGGTCTTGTCGGTGATCTTCGATTCGATGTCGGCGATATCCGGCTGCCAGCCGTTGGACTCGTCGCACAGATAGTGCACCGGGGTGCCGCCCGCCAGACTGGTCATGGCGGTCCACAACGGATAGTCCGGCGCCGGGATCAGCACCTCGTCGCCGTTGTCCAACAGCGCCTGCATGGTGATGGTGATCAGCTCGGAGACGCCGTTGCCGAGGTAGACGTCGTCCACGTCGAGTTCGGGGAAGCCGGGCACCAATTCATAGCGGGTCACGATCGCCCGCCGCGCCGACAGGATGCCCTTGGATTCGGAGTAGCCCTGGGCGTACGGGAGCGCGGCGATGATGTCGCGCATGATCACGTCCGGCGCCTCGAACCCGAACGGGGCGGGATTGCCGATATTGAGCTTGAGGATGCGATGGCCCTCGGCCTCCAGCCGTGCCGCGTGCGCGTGTACCGGTCCACGGATCTCGTAGACGACGTTCTGCAGCTTCGTGGACTGCTCCAGAAGACGCGGGGGGCGGTGCGGATGCTGACTAGGACTCACGCGTCCCATGGTGCCATCCGTCGCAACTGGATAAGTCACGCGTCCGCGCGACCATCGGGTGACCGCGGCCGCGACGGCGGCCCCGGCGCGGTTGAATGTGACGCGTCATACATCAACACGGGTTGCCCGGCGGGATGCCCTTGGCCGCCGTGGAGCCGCAGAACTCCTCGATCCGCTCGTCCAGACGCCGCGCTTCCACGGCGTCCTTGAAGGCCGGGGTGGCGATCCGTCTGCGCACGCCGTTCAACCGTTCCTCGAGCTGCGCGATGCGCTTGTCCTCATCGAGGGCGAGCACCGGATGCAGCGCCTCGGACGCCCCGTCCAGACTGCCGTTGATCAGGTGAGCGGCCGCGCAGTCCACCCTCGCCAAGGACTCCGCGCCGTAGGAACGCTGCTCGGAAGGCCCTTTCGCATACAGTTCGATGGCCCGCTTGGTCGCGTTCAGCGCGTGCTCCGCCTGACCGAGGTGGATGTAGGTCGCTCCGGCGTAGTAATTGGCCTTGGCGTCGTTGAACCCGAAGACGCCACCCACCTCGTCGTGCAGGGCGTCGGTCGCGCCGATCTCGCGGGCGTCGGCGGCGGCCCGGATGCATCGGTCGGTGTCGGCGGCACTGCCGAGCGCGGACCAGATCCGCGCCTCGATATTGAGCAGTCGCACATGCGCGGTCGCGGACTCGGCGAACTCCTGCCCGCTCTGCGCGAGCTGGACCGCCCGGCGGGGGCGCTGCGACCAGTACTCGATCAAGGCGTGCATGCCGCGGGTCCAGGCGCGAAGTCCGTTGTGCCCGCAGAGTTCCGCATAAGCCCAAGCCGCCCGGACCTGTTCGCCCGCGGCGTCGTAATGACCGAGATCGGTACTCGCGTTGGCGAGCAGGCCCGAGAGCGTGCCCGCCAGCAGATACAGATGGCTGGTATCCGCAGGCCGCTGATGGCCCTCCAGCAGCCGGTACACCCGGCGGCGCACCCGCAACATCTCCACCATCATCGGAACCGGCGGGATGTGCACGTAATCGTTCGCGATCCGTGCGACATCCGCGTCGAGTTGTTCCAGGGTGGTCGCACCCACATTGGTACTCTCGGCCTTGCCGGCGTGCTCGCTGGCCTCGTGGGCAGCCGCCATGATCAGATCCCTCTCCGAAATCGCTGCTAGTGCAGCACCTCTCAGCGCACCGGCGTCTATGAGAGCCAGAAGATCCGCGTCGGTCGAATACGGGCCGCGTGCCGAGGCGCCGCCCCGCGCGTCGAAACCCGGCGGGATGCTTCGATCGATCACAGGCTGATCGATCAAGGCCGCGAACCGCGCCCGCACCACTTCGTCGGACCTGGCCAAGGACGTGTCCAGAGCGGCCTGATTGATCGGTCGTGGGTGGACCCGGACGCCCCCGGCCTCCCACTTGGACACCAAACGTTCGTGCACCCCCAGATGGGCGGCGAACTCTCTGATGCTCATCCGCTTGGCATCGCGAAGGGCTCGGGCCTCTCTGCCTGACCAATGCCTGACCACGGTTCATCCCTTCCGAACGGATTCCTTCCAGAGTACGAGGGGTTTGTGAGCAGAGCCACAGTTGAAATACGCGCTCTATCAAAGGCAGCGGAAGGGCAGCGGAAGGCACGCTCTCGGGCGATGCCGAATCAGCGGGCGGGACGGGACCATTGAGGGGAAAGGCAAGGAGTTCGCCGTGAATGTCGAGAAGCTCAGGACCGTGGACGATTGGGTGGCCTTCTATCGCCACGAGTTCGGGCTACCGGTCACCGAGCGTGGTGGTTTCGCCATGCTCCCGGTCACCGGGCGCGTCTGCGTCGTTCACTTGCCGACCGCACGTGCCGAAAAGGTGCGCACCGCACTGGAACAACAGGGGATGAGGGGTCCCATGTTGGCCAGACAGATCCGATGGAGCTTCCTCGCCGAGCCGGACAGCCGACCGGGACCCCAGGTGCTCGAGGTGCTCAATCGGTTGGATATCGGGCTGCCGGCCGTCGGCAGTGCCGTGATGTTGCCGACCGGCCTCGGCCGCTGGACCCGGGAAGGGTGCTTCTGGGTCAACCCGCCGAGCCGCGGTGACACGCTTCCGCCGCTGTCCGTCATCCTCACTACGGCGCTCGCGGTGGGAGCGGGCGGCGGGGACTGATCACCTCCGCGATCAGTTCCCGCTGCCGTCCGCCGGGACCGCTTCCGCACAGTCGACGAAGCGGACCCGGCGCTGGCTCAGCGCGACTCGGCGGCGTCGATCGCCGCCGCCGGAATCGGGAAGTTGAGATAGGACCGCGACGGCGTCGGTCCGCGCTGGCCCTGATACTTCGAGCCCGCCACGGCGCTGCCGTACGGATGCTCGGCGGGGCTGGTCAACCTGAGCAGGCAGAGCTGGCCGATCTTCATCCCCGGCCACAGCGTGATCGGCAGATTGGCCACGTTGGACAGCTCCAGCGTGATGTGGCCACTGAAACCCGGGTCGATGAAACCCGCGGTCGAGTGGGTCAGCAGGCCGAGCCTGCCAAGACTCGACTTGCCCTCCAACCGTCCGGCCAGGTCGTCGGGCAGCGTGCACACCTCGAGCGTGGAGCCGAGCACGAACTCGCCGGGATGCAGGACGAACGGCTCGCCTTCTTCCGGCTCGACCAGGCTGGTCAGTTCGTCCTGCCGCTGCGCCGGGTCGATGTGGGTGTATCGGGTGTTGTTGAACACCCGGAACATCCGGTCCAGACGCACGTCGATACTCGACGGCTGGATCAGGTTCTCCAGCAGCGGCTCGACGCCGAGACGCCCAGCGGCGATCTCCGCACGGATGTCACGATCGGAAAGCAGCACGCCGACGAGCGTAGCGCCTGCTCGTCGCCGCACTTCAGCCTGCCGACATCGGGGCGATGATTCGGCACTTCCCGGCAGTGCGAAGGACCCCGGTCAACCTCCAGCGGCTGGTAGTGGCACCGTGGAGGAGTGACCTCCCGACGGATTTCCATCGCAATCGGGGTGCTCACTGCGTTGTTGATGGTGTGCACCGCCGCTTTCACCATGGTCGCGCTCGGCGACGACGGCCACGGTGGAATCGACCGAACAATCACCGAGTGGGCCATCGCACACCGCAACGGTGTGCTGACACCGATCGCGGTAACGGTCAGTCTGCTGAGCGGCACCGTAGCCATGACGGTGCTGGCCACCCTGGCGTGCCTCGCTCTGTCCTGGCGGCGGCGTTGGTCCTCGGCGGCGCTCGTCGCGGGTGCGAGCCTAGGAGCCGGGCTACTCGTCCGCGGCGGAAAAATCCTGGTCGGCCGGGATCGCCCACCCATCGAGGACCACCTCATCTCGGTGGAGAACCTGTCCTACCCATCCGGCCACAGCGTCGGCTCGTTCGTCGTGATCAGCGTCGTCACGGTGGTGGCCCTTCCCAGTGTGCGCGCCGCCACTGTGCGTGCCCTCGCCGCGACCGCCGCCGCCGTGTTCATCGTCGCGGTGGGCCTGTCCCGCATCTACCTGGGCGTCCACTGGACCACCGACATCCTCGGCGGTTGGTGCATCAGCACACTGTGGGTCATCCTCTGCCTGACCATCTACCGCTACTCGGAGCCTGTCCAGAAGAACTTCGTGGCCAGGGGCAATCGGGCGGGTTTCGCCGATATGGGCGGGGAATCCGGAGAAGAAATGCGATCACCAACCGGTATCGAGTCGCGTTCGATCCGGTCGCGCCAGTCCTCCGGTCACAAGGTCTGAGTAGACCAGCACAGCCCGGCCAGAGGCACCGCATCGAGGTTGACGCAACGGCGATCCTCCCGAGGTAGCTGTTCAGCATTTCGTCGATTAGCGACAGCTGGCGGCGATCCGCGCACTCGGACCAGCATTCGACACGACTTGCCGAGCATCCCCGCGAGCATCTTCCACGCGACGCGGGGGAATCCATCCGCCGACGTCGGCGAAAGATCGAGGCCGGCGCCATAGTCGCCAGAAACCCGGTTCACGGTGGACGACGACATTTCTGAGAACCTGGGGTTGTTGCCCGGTCCGAACTACGGAGCGAAACAACGTGAACGATCCAGAGCTACGTGCAGAGGTACGCGATCGAAACATACATGGACAGAGTGCATTTCGGTCGGCACTTCATGAAATTTGCTGTCCTCCAGTATGTTTGAAATCCCCATGGATGGGAACGAGCGTCGAAGCCGGTGTGCGTAACATTCGACTCGAGCCCCAAAGGGCTTCGCTCACAAGGAGAATGATCATGAAGCCGAATGACCAGACCGTGGTTTCCGCTGTGACCGATCTGCGGAACACGCCGCTCGGCCAGCTCTCGTCACAGAGTCTGCCCGAACTGCTGTCCAGCCTGGGCAACTCCTCGACCACCGGAATTTCGTTCAGTTCCGCACTCGTCTAGATCAGCGTCGACACCGGCTGCCACATGAATCGTAGACCGTCTCCATTCCGTCAGTTTGTGATCAAGGTGCACAGCCGGTGCGATTTGGCGTGCAATCACTGTTATATGTATGAGCACGCCGACCAATCCTGGCGCGGCCGCCCGATGGGGCTTGCCCCGGAGACGGCCGCCAGGATTGCGTTTCGTATCGCCGAACACGCGGCGCGGCATTCGCTGCCCGAAGTCGCGATCGTGCTGCACGGCGGTGAGCCATTGCTGCTCGGCGTGGACCGCACCAGGGATTTCCTGGCCGCATTGGACACGGCCATTTCCCCGGTTTCCCGTCTCAATCTGCACATTCACACCAACGCGGTGCAACTGAACGAGGAGTACCTCGACTTGTTCACCGAATACAACGTGCGAGTCGGTGTCTCGCTCGACGGCGATCGCGCCGCCAACGACAGGCATCGGCTGTACCGCAACGGCCGAAGCAGCTATGACCAGGTGCTCGGGAGTCTGGACCTGCTGCGGAAGCCGCAGTACCGCGCGCTCTATTCGGGCTTGTTGTGCACTGTGGATATCGCCAACGACCCGATCGCCGTCTATCGGGGGCTGCTCGAGCAGGAACCTCCGCGCATGGACCTCCTTCTTCCGCATGCGAATTGGGAGCATCAGCCGCCCGGATTGCACACCCCGCGCGACCCGGCGAACCCGACGAACGGCGGCGGCGAGTATGCGAAATGGCTGATAGCGATGTTCGACGCCTGGAACGCCGACGGCCGACCGGTGCCGATCCGCACCTTCGAATCCGTAGTGGCCGCGATGTACGGCCGGCCGAGCACCGCCGAAGCCATCGGGCTCGATCCGGTGGACCTGCTGGTGATCGAAACCGACGGAACCCTGGAGCAGGTCGACTCGCTCAAGACCGCCTACGACGGCGCGGCGGCCACCGGTTTGAACGTGTGGGACAACTCCCTGGACGAGGCGGCCGTGCTTCCCGGTATCACCGTCCGACGGGATGGCATCGACGGTGTCAGCGCTACCTGTCGATCGTGCCGTCTGGTCCAGGTGTGCGGTGGGGGCTTCTATCCGCACCGCTACCGGCCGGGTGCCGGCTTCGACAGTCCTTCCGTTTATTGCGCCGATCTCGAGGAGATGATCGATCACGTGGCAGCGACAGAATCAGCAGCAGGCCGCGGTGGTGCGCAGACTTCGGCACGAGCGGCCGATGAAGCTGCGCATAGCTTGACCGAAGATGGTTTCGCCCAGCTGGCAGCCGGTTTCGGTGATGCCGCGACGGTGAATTGGCTGGCCCAGGCACAATCGTCGCTGCAGCGCGAGTTGCTGGCCGCGGTGGGTAGATTCGGCCCACAGAACGACCGGCGCTTCACGGCGGCGTGGGACGTACTGGTATCGCTGGACTCCACCGCTCCGGCCGCAGTGGCCGAGGTGCTGGCACATCCCTACATGCGGGTGTGGGCAGTCGGACTACTCGAAGGCGTGAGTCGCGGCGAGATCGCCGCCGAGGACATCTACCACCTGGAGGCCATCGCCGCCAGCGCGGCGCTGCGTGCGGGCAAGGATCTGCGATTGCCTGTCCCGGTGCGGGACGGGGTAGCGCCCTTGCCGACCTTCGGCGCCCTGAAAGCCGGGGCCGACGATCGAGTGTGGATCAATACCGGCTCCGTCGACGAACTGGACTTCGCACAGCCGTTGCGGCACCTTACCGCCGCTGGGCTGACTGTCCCGCTGGAAGACACCGACCCCTATCGACTAGGCCACACCTACCCGGCCGAGCGGTTGAGCGCTGCCGAAGCGAACCGGTGGCAGCGCGCCTTCGCCGAAGGGATCGACTTCATCGACGCGCACCTGCCGGTGTACGCACCGGGCTTGCGCGCCGGATTACGTGCCGTGATGCCGATGGAGCCGGAGGAAAAATACGATCGAAGCGCCTCTATGCGGCTGGCGTTCGGTGCTGTCGGTATCGGCTTGCGCCGTACGTGTGTGTCGGCCGCCCTGCCGTTGATCCACGAATTCCAGCACGTGAAGATGGGTGCGGTACTCGACATGTTCGAGCTGTTCGACCGCTCCGACACCGCGCCGGTGCACTATGCGCCATGGCGCCCGGATCCTCGTCCGCTCGAAGGACTGTTGCAGGGCACCTATGCCCACATCGGCGTTACCGATTTCTGGCGGATGCATCGCACGCAGGCCGAGGGTGCGCAGCGCGAGGAATCGGAGCAACAATTCGTGCGGTGGCGCATGATGACCGCCGAGGCGATTCGCCAACTCCAGGCGTCCGGGTCATTGACCGCATTGGGAGAACGGTTCGTGCAGGGCATGAGCGAGACCATGCAGCCATGGCTGGCCGAACCGGTCGCGGCCGAGGCGCAAACTGCCGCCATGCGCGCTGCCGCGGAACACCGTGCCGCGTTCGACGAGCGCATGAAGGAGGGCCATGACGGCCGTTGAATCGACGCACAGTCTGTCGGAAAATCAATTCGCCCAGCTGGCATCGGGTTTCGGCGACACCGCCGCAGTGAGTTGGCTGGTGCAGGCTCAGTCGTCATTGCAGCGCGAGTTATTGGCGGCGGTAGGCACATTCGGACCGCGCAGCGACCCGCGGTTCGCCGCCGCATGGGACGTTCTGGTCTCTCTGGACGCATCGGCACCGGATGCGGTGGCAGACGTGCTGGCGCACCCGTACACGCGGGTGTGGGCGGTGCGGTTGCTTCAAGGTGCCGCCGAGGGTGAGTTCGCGCCTGCGGACGTCCATCACCTGGAAGCGGTCGCGGCGAGCGCGGCAGTGCGGGCAGGCAGGGATATGCGGTTACCGGTGCCCGTCCGGGACGGAGTGGCGCCGCTGCCGATGTTCGGGGCACTGAAAGCCAGTGCAGTGGAACAGGTATGGATCGAAACCGGTGCGGTGGCCGGGCTCGCCATGGCCCAGCCCTTGCGTCGGCTGACCTCCGCGGGTCTGACTGTCACTCTGGAAGACACCGACCCCTATCGCATGCTCCCGTACGTTGGCAGCGAGATCCACCCCACGGGGCGGCTGAGCGATGCCGAGTCGCGCCAGTGGCAGGCAGCCTTCGCGGACGCCGTCGACTTCATCGATACCCATCTGCCCGCATACGCTCCCGGCCTTCGCGCCGGTTTGCGCACCGTGTTGCCGCTGCAAGCAGACGGCCCGACAGACCGAAGTGCCTCGGCCAGATTGGCATTCGGCGCAGTCGGCATCGCGGCCCTGCGGCTGGACCCGGTCGCACTCGCCGAACTGCTGGTGCACGAATTTCAGCATGTGAAGCTGGGCGCGATGATGGACGCCTTCGAACTGTACGACCGCTCGGATACCGAGCCGCGCTATCACCCGCCGTGTTTTTCGCATCCGCGGCCCATCGAAGGCGTCCTGCACAGCACCTACGCCCACCTCGCCATCGCCGACTTCTGGCGAGTGCGGCAAACACTGGCGACCGAATCGGCAGCACGCGAGGCTGCCGCACATCGGCTCGCCGAAGCGTCCGGCCACACCGCGGAAGGTTTGCGCCAACTGCGCGAGTCCGGCTCATTGACCGCATTGGGCGAGTCGCTGACGGAGGCGATGAGCGAAGCCGCACGGGGTTGTTGACCTGCGGATCGGCCCGGCAGGCGCACGGTTCCGATCACACGGAAACCGAAGAGGTTTACCCATGAGGTCTGCTCGGTGGCGTCACGCGATGAGCACCGGCAACCGCTTGCTTCCCCACCGCCCGACCGGCCCCTCGTAGACACCCGGCAGTTGCGTTCCGCATTGTGCGCAGCGTCCGTCGTCGGTGAGTGCGTATCGGCGGATCACGTACCAATCCCGTGTGACGACGGCGATGCCGCAGGACGGGCAGGAGGTGGTGCCGCCGTCGGTGTCGTGCACGTTGCCGGTGTAGACGAAGCGCAGGCCCTCGGCGAGGGCGATGTGGCGTGCTCGGGTAAGCGTCGCGGGCGGCGTGGGCGGGATGTCGAGCATCTTGTAGTCCGGGTGGAACGCGGTGAAATGGAGCGGCACGTCGTCGCCGAGTTCGTCGCGGATCCACGCGCACTCGGCGGCGATCTCGGCGTCGCTGTCGTTGTGCTCGGGAATGAGCAGCGTCGTGATCTCGAACCACACGTCGGTCTCGTGCCGCAAGTACCGCAGGGTGTCCAGCACGTCGTCCAGGTGTCCGACGCATACTCGGCGGTAGAAGTCCTCGGTGAACGCCTTCAGGTCGACGTTGGCCGCGTCGATGTGGGAGTAGAACTCGGCGCGCGGTGCTGGGCACATGTAGCCTGCGGTCACCGCGATCGCCTTGATGCCGCGGTCACGGCAAGCGTCGGCGATATCGGCCGCGTACTCGAAGAAGATGGTCGGATCGTTGTAGGTGAACGCGACACTGCGGCAACCGAGATTCTCTGCGGCGCTTGCTAATTCATCGGGCTCCGCGCGGCCGGACAGGGTGTCGATCTCGCGCGACTTGGAGATGTCCCAGTTCTGGCAGAACTTGCACGCCAAGTTGCAACCGGCTGTCCCGAAAGACAGCACCGCCGAGCCGGGCAGGAAGTGGTTGAGCGGCTTCTTCTCGACCGGATCGACACAGAACCCGCTGGAACGGCCGTAAGTCGTGAGCACGATCTGGTCGTCGATGCGGGCACGCACGAAGCACAGCCCGCGCTGCCCCTCGCGCAGCTTGCAGGCACGCGGGCAGACGTCGCACTGCAGCCTGCCGTCGTCGAGCCGGTGCCAGTGCCTCGTCGGAACGGTGTGAGGATCGTCGAGCGATACGGTCATCTTCGGATTCCTCCGACGACAAGACTACGTCGTCCGAGCGCACGCTAGGCCCGCAATGCCGCATCAACCACCCGGCTCGCTGGCCTCGGTCGGCGCTCGTCCGGAAACAGCGGCCGCCCGTTCGGGCGCGAATCGCCCGAACGGTTGACAGCAAGATCAAGACTGGGCGGCAGCCGCGTCCTCAACCCGACCGACCCGGAGCGAATCACCGCAGGTCAGAAGCATCTACCAGGACTTTTCCCGGAGCACCGGCGGACTCTGCTACAGTCTCCGATGTATCTCGGTACGCAGGCCGATGTAGTTCAATGGTAGAACTTCTGCTTCCCAAGCAGACAGCGCGGGTTCGATTCCCGTCATCGGCTCCAACCAGAACCCGCCCAGACCAGGGCGGGTTTTTTTGCTCGTCGAACGTCGCCCAGGACCGTGCCATCATCCCGGCCGCCGGGCGGCGACGACGAAGTTCAGTGGGATCCGAGGCGCCCCGTCCGGCAGCGTCCACCCCCGTGGGCAGGGAACGAGCTCGGGGAAGCCGCGCCAATCCATGCGGCTGCCACCGCCGCCGAGGTAGTCGTCGGTGATCTCCCAGGGCCGGAAGGCCATCGCCCCCAGGATCGGATGTTCGTCGCGGATGACGAACACCCCTCCCCGTGAGAAAGACTCGCGAACGCGTGCAGAGGTAGGAGAAAGCCTGGGCGCTCGGGTCTCAGGCCGCGCCGTTGGCCGGTTCCGCATGCAACCGGCGGAAGCGACTGCCCTGGAACACCAGGGGGTCGACGTCGGCGCGAGTGGCGATGCGGTGGATGCGAAGAATGACGACGGCGTGATCGCCGGCGGGCACGTTGGCTTCCTGGACGCCCTCGATCCAGGCGGAAGCGCCGTCGATGAAAACGGCGTCGCCGGAGCCGCGGTGCAGGTGGATGCCGCGGAAGCGGTCGCCGTCGCGGGTGCCGAGCGACCGGGCGGCGGACTGCTGATCGGTGCCGAGCAGGCTCAGGCCGAGGTGGCTGGCGGCGGCCAGCTTGGGCCAGGTCGCCGAGGAGTTCTGCACGCAGAACGAGACCAGCGGCGGGTCGAGCGAGACGGGGACGAATGTGCTGACCGCGAGGCCGTGGGGCGCGCCGCCGATCTCCGCGCAGACCGCGACGACACCGCTGGGGAAGTTGGCGAACGCGCGACGCAGACTGGCTCCGTCGGCGGGGAATTCGAACAGGTCATGCATGGTTCGCAGCCTTCGAGCTGTGGGTCAGTGCCTGGGCGACCGAACGCCACCGCCCACTGTACCGGTCGATGACGCCGTCCTCGGCGAAAGTGCGGTCGGACAGATAGAGCCCCGGCAACGCCGCGGTGGCCCCGATCTCGACCAGAACGGGCTCGAGCAGCAAGTCCGGCGCCAGGGCATGGGCCGGCCCAGCGCCGAGCATCACCGGCACCGCGAGCACACCCGCGAGCCCGGTTCCATTGTCGAACCGTTCGAGGAACAGCTTGAGCAGACCGGTGTAGGTCGCCTTGAAAGTGGGGCTGGCGAACACCACGAGTTCCGAGTCGGCCACGGTGCGCACCGCCTCGGCCACCGCCGGATCGCCCCAGCTCAGCAGACCCGGACCGAAACCGACGAGATCGATCACGGTGGGCTCCGCGTCCGGCCGCAGCCCCTTCGCGACCAGGGTGGCGGCGGTCAGGGTCCGGGAAGCGGGTTTCGGATTGCCGACGACGACGGTGACTTTCCGCTGCGCGGCTTCCAGCTCGCGCGCCGGAGGAAGCACCTTCGCATCCGGTTCGGCGTCGCTCGTGGATTTCGCCGTGGTCGTCATCACCCCACGATCGCGCATCCCCGCCAGAGGCTCACGGGTTGCGCGCAGCGCGATCGAAATACGGTGTCCGCTTCCCGATTGCCGCTGAACGCTACTGGGTTTCGGCGGGCGGCACGGGCGCTATGCCGACAAGTTTCCGCAGCAAGCCGAAGAGCACGCGGTGTAGACGTGCTGCTATGTGGTGGCCGTCGGCGGTGGAGGTCGGGGTGTCGGTGCCTACCGATACAGTCGCGGCGTGGCTGGTTCGCGGTACTCGTTCACGGCAGAGGTGTGGGAGCACCAAGGGGATGCCGCATGGTATTTCGTGTCGGTGCCCGAAGACGTGGCCGACGAGATCGAGGAGCGGTACGCGCATCGGGCGGGCGGATTCGGGGCCGTGCGGGTGCATGTGGTCGTCGGCAACAGCCGATGGTCGACGTCGTTGTTCCCGGACAAGTCCCGGGCGACCTATGTCCTGCCGGTGAAGAAGGCGGTGCGGGTCGCGGAAGGGCTCGAAGCGGGCTCGGCGGCGCGGGTGGAACTCACTGTCGCGCTGTAAGAGGCGGTAGGGCCGCTCAACGCGGACGCTGCGCACTACCGGCCCGCCACCAAAACGTCGATTGCTGCTCGGGGTGTGCATCTGCCGCGATAAAGCTGCCGGTCGACGCCGTCAGCGCCCGCATCCGGACCGTCGACTCAGCGCGGCTGCGCCGCCGACATGCACTCGCTGGCGATGCGACCGCTGGCCGAGCGCGCCTTGTCCGCGTCTTCCTTGCTCATTCCCAGCGTCTCCTGGTTGGGAGCCTTCACGTCGTACTCGTCGCTGACCATGACCCGCAGTCCGGCCTGCGAAATACCCTGGTCGATGAACACCTTGGCGGCGCAGTCTGCCAGTTGCTTGTTCTTGAGGCCCTTGTCCTGCAGCGATTGGGCGAGCTCGGCCTGCGTCACCGTGGGCGCCGCCGTGTCCTTGTCGCTGCCGCATGCCGCGAGCACCGGCAGCGCGATCAGCGCCGCGGCGATCATGCAGATCCGCACCTGACTCCTCTTCCTCGACTGGCCACCGTCAGTGGCGTCGCCACCATAATGCCCCGCGGCGCGTCGCGGTAGTCGTACGCGCCGAAAAGCAGCGGAGAGCTTGCTGCACAACGATTTCCATGAACGGTGTTCACAGATCCATCGCCGCTCGCAACGCGGTGTCGAGCCGCTCCAGGGTGTCGGTGTCCACCACGTCGACCCGCTCGGCCAGCCATCCGCGGAAGATGCGCCCGATATTGCCCGCATGCACCCAGCCGTGCTCCTGCACCGGAACCGCGAGGATGTCGCGCGGATCCTCTTCGATCACCTCGGCGGCGATCAGCCACGGACGCGGCGATTCATTGATGCCATCACTGCTGATCAGCACGACCGTTCTGCGACGCGGCGAACCATGCGGGTTGTAGATCCACAGTTCACCCCGACGCACGCATCGCCTCCTCGGCGGCCGCCAGCTCGGCCGCGTCTGCCGCGGCCTCGGCGGTCACATCCGACACCGGGCCGACACCGGTGCGCACAGCTTCCCGGCGCGCGGCCTTCGATATCCACGCCGAGGGCGACATCCCCGCGCGAGCCGCCGCCTGCTCGGCGTATGACCAAGCGGCTTCGTCCAGCGAAAGGGTCACCTTACGGGTTGCCATACCAATTATCGTACCCAGGGTGCGGCACCCGGCACCAGGCCGGTTTTCCAGCGCAAACGGCACCCAGCGGTAGTCACGCTATGGAGCACGGCTCGGTCGATTCGAACTGATGGCCGCTGACTGCTGTTAGGGTTGGCGCAGGCCGCGGACGAATGGAGACGACGAGCATGACGACGTTGCACCATCACCGGGTCGGCGCGGGAGAACCGCTCGTGCTGGTGCACGGGGTCGGAAGCCGTTGGCAAATATGGGAACCCATCATCGACACCCTCGCCGCGTCGTATGACGTGATCGCGGTCGACCTACCGGGATTCGGCGGGTCGAACCCGCTCGCACACACAACCGTCGACACCCTCACCGACGCGCTCACCGAATTTCTCCAAGTGCAGGGAATCGAGCGGCCGCATCTGGCGGGTAATTCGATGGGCGGTCTGATCACGCTGAATATGGGGGCGCGCGGTCTGGCCCGCTCGGTCACCGCGTACTCGCCGATCGGATTCTGGGACACGGCGGGTCGCGTATGGTGCCAGCAGTCGCTGGGTAAGTCGCAGGCGCTCGCGCGGCTGGTCCGGCCCACACTGCCGTTCATCCTCGGGAACGCCGCGGGGCGGACCGTCTTTCTCTCACTGATCTTCGGCAAGCCCTGGGCCCTGGACCCGCAGGTGGCGCTGGAGACGGCCGTCGGCGCGGTCGAAGCGACCGGATTCGACGAGGCGCTCGCCTCGTTCACCGACGCGCGACTGCACGAAATCGGCTCGCTCACCGACATTCCCGTGACAATTGCCTGGGGCAGCCGCGACATCCTGCTCACCTACGCCACCCAGAGCCGCAGGGCGCGTCGCGCGTTGCCCGCCGCCGAGCACGTCACATTGCACGGCAGCGGGCACAGTCCATTCCCCGACGATCCCGCCGCGTGCGCACAGGTCCTATTCGAGACGATCACGCGGGCGCGGTGACGTTCGGTTCAGCGGCCCTGCCATTGGGGCTCGCGCTTCTGCGCGAACGCCAGCGCACCCTCGGCAGCGTCCTTGGAGAACAGTGCGGGCAACGCGATCTCGCCTTGCTTCGCGAACGCCTCCGCGACCGGCCAATCCGGTGACTCGTCGATGATCCGCTTGCTCGCCGCCACCGCGAGCGGGGCGGCCGCGGCGATCTCGGCCGCCAGCTCCAGCGCTGCGGACAGCGCGGCACCGGGCTCGGTGACCCGGTTGACCAAGCCGAGCTGGTAGAGCCGCTCGGCGCCGACTCGTCCGCCGGTGAGCGCCAATTCCGCGGCCATGCTGCGCGGCAGCCGCTGGGTCAACCGCAGCACACCACCGCCCGCGGCGACCAGACCGCGCTTGACTTCCGGGATGCCGAACTGCGCGTCTCGGGCGGCGACGATGAGATCGCCGGACAAAGCCAGCTCGAAACCACCGGCCAGCGCGAAGCCCTCGACGGCCGAGATCATTGGCTTCGCCGGTGGTTTCGCCGTGATGCCGAGCGGACCGCGGTGCTGGGTGATGGGCATCTCGCCCTTCGAGGCGGCGACGAGATCCATTCCGGCGCTGAAGGTTCCGCCCGCACCGGTGAGTACGAGCACGCGTGCGGCGGCATCGGCTTCGAACTCGTCGACGGCGACCTCGATGGCTTGCGCGGTGATCAGGTTGATCGCGTTACGCGCCTCGGGACGGTTGACCGTCAGCACGGTGATCGCATCGCGCCGTTCGACACCTACCAGGTCGGTCATCGGGCGCTCCTCTCGGTGAGCAGGGTGAACGGGTCCGCGGCGAGATCGCCGACCGCACGGAGGAGGCGGCTGCCGCGGTGGCGCCGGCATCCGACACCCGGACCAGTATGCGGGCTCCCGAGGGCGCCGACGCGCTCACCACGACGACTTCCAGCCGAACTGACTCGTGAGTAAGATTCGAGAATGGGCACCACCATCGCGCTGCGATTCGACAACGACCGCGCCTACGTCACGCTCGACCGGCCCGACAAGCACAACGGCCTGACCATCGACATGATTAGCGAACTGATTGCTAGCGCGAAATCAGTGGCTCGCCGCCCGGGCGTACGCGTGGTAATCCTGTCCGGCAACGGACCCAGCTTCAGCAGCGGAATGGACATCGCGGCGGCTTCCAGCGATCCATTGGCAATCGTGCGGAACTTCGTGCCGCTGCCCGGGCGCGGCACGAACGCCTTCCAGGAAGCGTGCTGGGCGTGGCGTCGCCTGCCGGTCCCGGTGATCGCGGCGGTGCACGGACGCTGCTACGGCGGCGGACTCCAGCTCGCGCTCGCCGCCGACGTCCGTTTCGCCACCCCTGACGCGGAGTTCTCCGTGATGGAAGCCAAGCACGGCCTCGTCCCCGATATGACCGGCGCGGCGACGCTATCCCGGCTGGTAGGCGTGGATAAGGCGCTCCTGCTGACGATGACCGCGAACACCGTGGACGCCGCCTACGCGGCGAAGATCGGCTTGGTCACCGAGGTGGCGGCCGACCCGGTCGCCGAGGCGGAGAAACTGGCCGGCCAGATCGCGGCCCGGCCGCAGCACGCCGTCGCGGCCGCCAAGCGGCTGTTCGATAAGACCTGGCACGCCGCGCCGCGGCGCACCTTCGCCGTCGAGCGCGCCACCCAACTCCCGCTGATCCTGCGGAAGGCAGTCAGCAATCTAACAGCAAGGTAGCTGAACGCTAACCAGTCTGAGACGGAAGCCCCGTGTCCGCCGGTTCCGCTGCTACCATTTGCACGATTTGCCAGCCAGTCCAACTAGCGGTGCGAGGCACACTGCGAAGGAGTCTGTGTATCGCGGGACGTCTGTGTTTCGCATCGCTCCCGGCACGAAACCGGAGGGCTCACAGACTTGATCAAGACCGCATGCTTGCTGCTCTCGGCGCTGGCGGGTGTATCGGCCTTGCTCTGCCCAGCGGCTACCCCCGCCATCGCCAATCCGAACGCCATCAACCCGATTCCGGTGCTCAACGGCACGACCGGACTGCCCAATCTGGTCGGCCGCGCCAGGGCGGTCTTCCAAGTGACGGGTATGGCCAGTCCGAACAACACCCAGAACTACAACGTGCTCGGGACCGATCTGGGCATCATGTGGGACAACGGGCACGGCGAAATGCTCACCGCGTTCGGCGACACCGCCGGTTTCGGTTTCCCGAATCTGCTCGCGGGCAGCATGTGGGCCTGGCGCAGCAATATCCTCCTCCGCAGCCATACCACCAATCCGGCCGAGGGCATCTATTTCGACAGCGTGGTCCGCGACGTGTTCGGCCAGGCACGTGACCTGATCCCGAGCCCGAAGATTCCCTTCCTGGAGATCAGCCGCATTCCCACCGCGGGCATCTCGGTCGACGGGGTGCAGTACATGAGCTTGATGTCGGTGCGGAGCTGGGACGATGTCGGACGATGGAGCACCAACTTCTCCGGGCTGGCCGTCTCCGGCGACAACGGCGAGACCTGGGCCGAATTACCGGAAACCCGGCGCCCGAACGAGGGCGGGAACGCCAACTTCCAGATGAACGCGTTTCTCGCCGATGGCGGATACATCTACGAATACGGCACCCCGTCCGGGCGCAACCACACCGCCCACGTGGCTCGCGTCCGGGCGCGGGACATCGCCGATCTCAGCGAATACGAATACTGGGACGGAAACGGTTGGCGTAAGAACGACGTGAATGCCGCGGCACCCATCATGTGGGGCGTCGGCGAGCTGTCGGTGATGTACAACTCCTATCTCGGGCAGTTCATTTCGCTCACCACCGACCCGTTCAATTCCGTGGTGATGCGCCGCGCACCCTCTCCGGTCGGCCCCTGGAGCGAACCGGAAGTGCTGATCGACACGCGCGAATTGCCCAGTGCCTACGCGCCATCGATCTTTCCGTACCAGACGGGCCGCGATCTGTACTTCCTCACGACCGTGCACAGCCAATACAACGTCGTGCTGATGCGCACCACGCTGTAACTCGCGACGTGCCGATCCGACGCGGCTCGACCTCAACAGGACCGGTTCGTCACCGCCGGAGAGGGCGACCCGGAAACAGTGCTCGCCGGTGCATGGCGCCCGCGGCGGGCCGAGGAATCGGTGGCGGCGCTGCGTTGGATTCGCGCGTACAACCTGGCCCATCCGGACGACCCTGATTCGCCGCGCCCGGATGTACCTACTGGCAACCTTGCGAACCCCCGATCGCGGATCAATAGACTCACGATATGGATGCGGCCGATTGGGACGAGCGCTACGCGCAAACGGAATTGGTCTGGGGCGCACCGCCGAACAACACCGTGGTGGAACACGTCTACGGATTGGAACGGCGGACGCCGCTGCAGCCCGCCACACCCGACGGTGAGCCACCTGAGTTCCCCCGCGCACTCGATTTGGCGTGCGGAGAGGGTCGCAACGCCCTCTGGCTGGCCACGCACGGCTGGCAGGTACATGCCGTCGACTACTCCCAGGTGGGCATCGACAAAGGACGCACCGTGGCGTCCCGGCTGTCCCGCTCGGTCCGCGGTCGCATCACCTGGCAGTGCGCCGACGTCACAGACTTGGACTCGGCGGGTATCACCGGGCCGTTCGAGCTGGTGCTGATGGTTTTCCTGCACCTGCCCCCCGAGCACCGCCGCGCGGTGGTTCGCAAGGCGGCCGGCCTGCTCGCTCCCGAAGGCACCCTGCTCGTCCTCGGCCACGACACCACCAACCTCACCGACGGCTGCGGCGGGCCACAGGACCCAGCCATCCTCTTCACCCCGGACGACATCGTCGCCGACCTCGGCCCGGTGATCGCCGCCCACGGCATTCGCGTGCGCATCGCCGACCGCGTGTACCGGCCCACCGAAACCCGTGATGCCATCGACGCCCTGGTCATCGCCACTCGCCCGGCCGAGTATGCGTCGGCCGAGTGAGACACGCGAGCAAGACGCCCACCGAACCTGCCTGACGAGCACCCGGACCGCGTGATCAGGGGCTGGGCACACGGTTGACGAGCGCGCTCACCCACAGCGCCGAGAGCCCGGGGTTCAGGACCAGCGCTCCAACCACGGGGTGACGGTCTCCGCGATCAGATCGAATCCGGCGCGGAACGAGTGCGGCTGTCCGGGAATGATCCGCACTTCGGCGGCATCGGCGGGGTCGGGAATGCCGAACGGGTCATTGGCTCCATTGACGACCACCACCTCGATGTCGCCGGGGGCGAGCAGCTCATCCCGGCGAGAGTTCTCCGGCTTGCCCGGCGGATGCAGCGGAAACGAGAGCGCGAGAATGCCGCGAGCCCGGGCCGCGACGGCGGTTCGGCAGGCTACCCGCGCCCCATTGCTGCGCCCGCCCTGGATCAGCGGAATGCGCTTGCGGCCGCGTAGCCGAGCGACAATCTCCAGCCACGCCTCGTCCTGCTTGACCGCCGAGCCGGGCGCCCGGCGCCCGGCGACCCGATAGGGCTGCACCACCCGCGCCACGGCGCCACCCAGACGCAGCGCCGAATCACGCACCGCGAGGAGGTCCTTCGTGTCCACCCCGCCGCCCGCACCATGCGTGAGCAGCAGCAGGAACGCGGGCCTGCGGGGCTGCTCGAGCTCGACCTCGGCCGGTCCGGCACTCGTCTCGATGCGCATCGCGCTCATTTTCGCACCCGGGGACGCTGCGCGTTCGCTGCGCCTGGCGGCTTCCGTCGCACGGCGCGCCGACGACGCGCCCATCAAACGCTGTAAAACGCATCACACTGCCTGCTCAGCTCTTTGCGTCCTCATTACCGACCGGTAATATGGCGCATAAGTTACCCGCGAGTAGCATGCGGAAAACCGGCACGACTACCCGGTGGAGCGAACAACGGGCGGGAACGGCACCAACCGACCGCACCAACTCAACGGAGAGTGAGTACTGACAATGGGTCACTACAAGAGCAACGTCCGCGACCTGGAGTTCAACCTCTTCGAGGTTCTGGGCCTTGGTTCCATCCTGGACAGCGGCGCCTACGGCGACCTCGATGCGGACACCGTCAAGGAGATGCTCAACGAAGTACGCCGCCTTGCCGAGGGCCCGCTCGGTGAGTCCTTCGCCGACGCCGACCGCAACCCGCCGGTCTTCGACCCCGCGACCCACACGGTCACGCTGCCCGAATCCTTCAAGAAGAGCTACCGGACGCTGCAGGACGGCGGCTGGGACAAGCTGGGCGTCGCCGAGGAGCTCGGCGGCCTGCCGATCCCGCGCGCGGCCTACTGGGCCATCGCGGAACTGCTGCTGGGCTCGCAGCCGGCCGCCTTCATGTACGCCGCGGGTCCTGGCTTCGCGAACATCTTCTACAACAACGCCACCGAAGAGCAGAAGGGCTGGGCGACCATCGCCGCCGAGCAGGGCTGGGGCGCCACCATGGTGCTCACCGAGCCCGACGCCGGTTCCGACGTGGGCGCAGGCCGCACCAAGGCGGTCCAGCAGGAGGACGGCTCCTGGCACATCGAGGGCGTGAAGCGCTTCATCACCTCCGCCGACGCCGACGACCTGTTCCCGAACATCATGCACCTGGTGCTGGCTCGCCCCGAGGGCGCGGGACCGGGCACCAAGGGCCTGTCGCTGTTCTTCGTGCCGAAGTTCCACTTCGACCACCAGACCGGCGAGCTCGGTGAGCGCAACGGCGTCTTCGTCACCAACGTCGAGCACAAGATGGGCCTGAAGGTCTCGGCCACCTGTGAGGTCACCTTCGGCGGCCACGGCATCCCCGCCAAGGGCTGGCTGGTCGGCGAGGTGCACAACGGCATCGCGCAGATGTTCGATGTCATCGAGCACGCCCGCATGATGGTGGGCACCAAGGCCATCGCGACCCTGTCGACCGGCTACCTGAACGCGCGCGACTACGCCAAGGAGCGTGTGCAGGGCGCCGACCTGACCCAGATGACCGACAAGGCCGCGCCTCGCGTGGCCATCACCCGCCATCCGGACGTGCGGCGCTCGCTGGCCATGCAGAAGGCGTACGCCGAGGGCCTGCGCGCGGTGTACCTGTACACCGCGGCGCACCAGAACGCCGATGTGGCGCAGCATGTTTCCGGTGCGGACGCCGACCTGGCCGCCCGCGTCAACGACCTGCTGCTGCCGATCGTCAAGGGCGTCGGTTCCGAGCGGGCCTACCAGTACCTGACCGAGTCGCTGCAGACCCTGGGTGGTTCCGGCTTCCTGCAGGACTATCCGATCGAGCAGTACATCCGGGACGCGAAGATCGACTCGCTGTACGAGGGCACCACCGCGATCCAGGCGCAGGACTTCTTCTTCCGCAAGATCGCCCGCGACCGCGGCGTCGCGCTGGCCCACGTGGCCGGCCAGGTGCAGAAGTTCATCGAGTCCGAGGCGGGCAACGGCCGCCTCAAGGGCGAGCGCAAGCTGCTGGCCACCGCGCTGGAGGACGTCCAGGCCATGGCCGCCACGCTCACCGGCCACCTGATGGGCGCCCAGGAGCAGCCGAGCGAGCTGTACAAGGTCGGCCTCGGTTCGGTGCGCTTCCTGCTCTCGGTGGGTGACCTGCTCATCGGCTGGCAGCTGCTGCGTCAGGCCGAGATCGCCATCGCCGCGCTCGACAACGGCGCGACCGGCGCCGACCAGGCGTTCTACCACGGCAAGATCGCTGTCGCGCAGTTCTTCGCGCGCAACGTCCTGCCGGAGCTGACCGCCACCCGCGCCGTGCTGTCCACCCTGGACAACGACATCATGGAGCTGGACGAAGCGGCGTTCTGACGCATCTTCATAACAGGCACACGACAAAACGGCCCGGAGATCATCTCCGGGCCGTTTGTCGTCTAGGTTGTCGATTCGTGACGTCCGATCAGCGCTCGACGCCGATGCTCTCCGGTAGATTGCGTGCTCCCGGGAGGCGGCAGGAACCTCCCGACTCCCACAGTTCGGCGCGGAAGGTGTCGGCAGAGGTGCCCGAGGTGATGCGCAACGCGACTGGCATCGGCGCTTATTTGCGCGAACGACGACTCGCCGCTGGCTTGGCGCCCGCGCATCTGGCCGAACGAGCCGGGCTCGCCGAGCCGGTGCTGGACCGAGTCGAAACGGGTGCGATTACGCCGAGTTACCCCCTGCTCGAACGGCTTTTCGACGCGCTCGAAGTGCCGACCTGGTACCGCAGGCACATTGTCGTGCTGACCTTGCCGAACTTCTTCGAGGCCGCCTACGGACCGGGACCGGGGGTGCCGACTCCCGACGACCTGGACGACCTGGACAGCCTGCCCGATCCGGCCTGCTATCAGCGAATGCCGACGCAGGATCTGGTCGCGGCGAACTCCGCCTACGAACGGACCTTTCCGGGGGCCGCGGCTCGATCGAACATGCTGGAGTGGATGTTTCTGGACTCGGCCGCCAAACGGGTGATCGTGGAGTGGGCCGTCGAAGCGCACCTGTTGGTCGACGCGTTTCGCATGCTGTCCCCGCTCGCGCCGCGCGAGCGCGTCGAGGAGATCGCCGAGCGCTGCCGCCGCTCCCCCGACTGGGACCGCATGTGGACCAGCGAAGTGCGCTCCGCAAACATCCCGCGCGGCAGGCTGCTGGTGCGCGACCTCGCCACGCGCCGGGTACGCACCATGAGCATGCGCGTCTACAGCCCTGAACTTCCCGAACGGCCTTGGTGGCTTTACCGACTGGTAACCATCGGCCGAACCCGTGGCGCGCGTGCGCCGATGTAAGCGACATCGGGGCCGCGAACAGGCACAATGAGCGAGCACACTGCGTCCCAGAAGAAGGGAATTGCCGGATGACTCGCTCGCTGTCCGCACTCGCCGGTGCTGGTGCGCTCGCCGCGGTCCTCACCCTCGCCGCCGCCGCGCCGGCCGGGGCCGATCCCAACAACGTCATACCGATCCCGGCCCTCAACGGCATCCACGGACTGCCGAACCTGCCCGGCCCGACCAAGGCCGTCTTCCAGGTGACCGGCATGGACAGCCCGAACCGCACGCAGAATTTCAACGTGCTCGGCACCGATCTCGGCATCATGTGGGACGACGGCAACGGCCGCATGATCACCGCGTTCGGCGACAGCGCGGGACTCGGCTTCCCCAATCTGCTGGCGGGCAGCATCTGGGCCTGGACCAGTAACGTGCTCTTCCGCAGCTCGACACACGACCCCGCCAACGGCATCCTCTTCGAGGACGTGGTGCCGAACCCCCTGCCCAGCCCGAAGATCCCCGGCATCGAGATCAGTCTGATTCCCACGGCGGGCATCTCGGTGGGCGGTGTGCAGTACATGAGCCTGATGTCGGTCCGGGAATGGGGCGACCACGGCAAGTGGCACACCAATTTCTCCACGCTGGCCGCCTCGCACGACGGCGGCACCACGTGGACGCCGCTCACGCACACCCGCCGCGCCAACGTCGACGGTCACGAGAACTTTCAGCAGAACGCCTTCCTGAAGGCCGGCGGCTACATCTACCGGTACGGCACCCCCGCCGGGCGCAATAATCCCGGATTCGTCTCCCGCGCAAAAGAATCCGATATCGCCAATATCGACGCCTATGAATACTGGGACGGCAAAGCGTGGAAGCCCGGCGACGCCAAGACCGCGGCGCCCATCCTGGGCGGCGTGGCCGAACTATCGGTGATGTGGAACGACTACCTCGGTCAGTTCGTCATGCTGACCACCGATCCGTTCAACAGCGTCGTCATGCGTACCGCGGCCGCCCCCGAAGGACCATGGAGCGAACCCAGGGTCCTCATCGAGGCCCGCGCCCTTCCCACCGCGTACGCACCGATGATCTTCCCGTACCAAACCGGCCGCGACCTCTATTTCCTGGTCACCCAGCACACCCAGTACAACGTTCTGTTGATGCGAACACCCTTGTGACGGTGCCCCGATACGGCGAGGTGATCCTCGCTCCTGCAACGCGAAAATCCGCCCCGTCTCATTGCGAGACGGGGCGGATTGCCTAACTGCTCTCTAGCGACGCCGGGATCTCTGTGTCATTCATCGGCGTGTGCGTCTGCGTCTTTCAGATACGCCACTATCCGTTCCAGCTCGGCAACCCCCGCCGAAAACAATCCCCAGCCATTGCTCGTATCCATTCCCCTGCGCCTCCCTGCAATCCGATTGGAAGCACCCGACGCCGAGGGCATCACCACCAGCTACAGCAGCCATAGCCGCGCTGATGCAGCCGAGAGGAGGAATCGGCGATCCACCCCCGCGTCGGGGCCGAGGTCGACGTTATGAGCTGGGCCACAAGGGATTTGTCCTCGAAGGGCAGGGGGAGACGAGGTCAGTTCCCCGGCGCGAGATCGGGCGCAATTCCGAGACGCCAGGCCAGGCCGCGCAGATTCCGGCCGCCCGCATCCCGGCGAGCGATGCGAAGTTGGCCGGCCACAGCCTCCCGGACAAAAAGATCGCTGCGAATACGTTGGGGAGCAATATCTTCAGCCTTGAGAAGAAGATCAAGCCCGGCGTTCCGATGCTTCGGATCGGCGAGCATTACGCGACCAGCCTCGGCGTAGAAGCCTGCGAGTCGGGCCGCATCGGGTATGGATTCGATGGCCAGTCCCCGCACAGCTTCTACGGCCTTGGGGCCGTCGCCCAGTTCTATGCCGATAGAGGAGCGCCAGATTCCGACGTTGACGCGGCCGAACCACATGCGCCCGAACTCACCCACGTCCTTGTCCATCCGACCGGCGACGGCCGCCGCTTCGCCGAGGTGAGTATCGGCGGTGGCCCGATCGGTTTGAACCGCGGCAGCAAGCGCCGCCGACAGGTGCAACATCCCGTACGCCTGAAGAACGTTTTGGTCGTTCAAACTGCTAGTCAGCTCATCCGCCAACGTGACTGCGCGACTGTATTGCTGTGGGCGGGACAGTGAACCGGTGGCATTGCCTCGCATCCACATAGCCGCTCCCCGCCAGGCAGGCGAGTCGAGCTCCTCCGCACAGGTTTGGGCAGCTCTGGCGGCAAGTAGTGGTAGCCCCCGAACGCCCAGGCGCTTCGCCATCACCATCATCGCGAAGTAGCAGCCAATCATTCCTCTAAGGACCTGCTGACGAAGGTCGGGTTGCCGGACATACATGGCGTGCAGTTCCATGAGTAGGGCAGGAGATTGGTTACCAATCTCCTGGTACCCGGCTACGGCCCGAAGTTGCTCCAGTCGAGCGAGGTCCGCCTGAACCGTCGGCCATTCCCGGATCTGCGTGCCAGGGTCCTCCCCGAGTTGGCACACGTCGAGCGCTTCTTCCACCGCAACCACGCCCGCGTAGGCTTCCGTTCCAGGGCCATCGGGTATTTCCCATGGTCGACCAGTGAACTCGGATGGTGCTACTTGCAGCGCCCGCGCCAGCGCCTCGAGGGTGGCGCGATTCGATAGCGGTTGCTCCCCGCGCTCGAGGCGGCCGAGGTACCCGAAGCTGATACCAGCCAGACCCGCGACGACCTCGAGGCTTTGCCCACGCCAGGCTCGGATCTCGCGCAGCCTGCGCCCGACTTCATTCGGTGGAACGTCGTTCATCGCGTACTCCTCCGCCGATGGCTACCACTGGCGACGGTACCCCGTTGATTTCGGTCATACGATGAAAAAGGTCGCCCCTAACCTCAACCGCGCGAGTTCCTCGGCTACCGGCACCGCCGATGCCACCGCACGTTCCAGCCACGGCGTGAGATGTGTGATCGCCCGGGAAATCGTCGGCTGCGAGGTCTCGTACTGTTCGGCGAGCTCGGCCTGAGTTCGGTTGTGCCGCAGAGGTCAGTGTCACGCAGATCGAGGTGAACAGCCCCAGCGACGGCGGAGCGCCGATCAGCTCACCGGCGTCAGCGCAGAACTGCTCTACCAGCTCGGTCAACTCGACGATCTCTTCCCGGCAGAACCCGGCCGAGTGCACAGCCCACGACGAGAGTCCTGGCCAGCCCGCCGAACATGCCAGCGCCGGTCGCGGCTACCAAGGCCCCCACGGGGCATTGAACTTCTCTTTATCTTCGTCGGACAAATGGGAATCCTTGTACTTCTCCAGGTCCCGCTTGTATTGCTCGACGGCTTCCACGGCTCTGGCCTTCTCTTCCTCGATAACCTCTTCGAATTCGAATTGTTCCTCCGCTTCACTGTTCATCGAGCTTCCTCAGTTCGTCAATTCACATTTCAGACATCTGAATCCCGCCCCTTCGGGGAAGCGATCACTCAGGAGGAAGCGAAAGCGGCGTGGCTGAATCTTCGTTGCGCCACCACAAAGTATGGTGTCCATACATGATGTCCTTGGCCCAGAAGTCTTCCGGCTCAGAGCCGATCACATGTCAGGCCCAGTTATGACTCGACCATCGAAGTGATAGTTTATCCGAGCTATGGCTTCGCTTTCGGATATGCCGAAAATGTCCACCATTTCATCCACTACGCCCATGAAAAAGTTTTCGGATTTGTCATCGGTTTCAAATGTGAAGCGATACATGTGAACGTTCTTCGAGCTAAAGCCCTCCGACCTCCTCCGCAACGGCCAGTATCCGAGCAAGCTCCGGCGGCGAATATCGGCGCAAGTCTTCATAGACTATGTCCATAGGCGAGATAGCGCGTTCCACTCCATCACGCCCAGCAACTAGAAGAACATAATTAGGTCCGCGCTCATCGGTGATGAGATCCCATTTTGCCCGGTACTCGACGATGAAAACCTGAGCCACATAGGCTGCCAAGATAGTGTGCAACCATATCCAATCACCTTCGTCCATGTTCGAATAATCCTGAGCGGCGACAAACTCGTCCAAAATGGAAAGGAATGCTACCGGATCCGTCTCCAGATCGATGTCATCCACCCCCAGGGCATCGAGAAGTCCGCGCAGCGCTTCACGCCGCCCGCGCTCCCATTCGGCAATACTGATTTCCTTCGAGTCCATTTCTCTCCGTCGCTATAGATGCCAGACGAAAGTAATGTCAGCACGAATCAGTTCAGCGCGCAACTCCGGACTCGGTCCAGCCCACATGAATTCCCACAAGGGACGGAAACCAGGGTCAGCCTTACGAAGCGCCACATCTTTTGCGATCTGATTCTTGATGTGATCACTCAAGGGGACTTCGAACTCCCGCGTCACCCACTGACCGGGTGCTACTTCTACGCGCCGGTAACGCTGATACATCTTTACTTCCAGCGCGATGACGCCCCCGTCCGGAAGGTCTATCGGTACATCAACTTTCCTGACTGTATCCTGCTCGATCGGAAAGTTCTTGTCGCTGTTCTTGGGTACCTTATATGCGCGCTCAGGCCCTCCACCGGTCCGCTCCCTGGCGTTGACTTCGCCCTGCGTCCATCTTTGCACACGGTCCCGGATATTTCTGATCTGCCGGATGGACTTGGTCGCCCTTCCCGGTTCGAGAGCTGGCTGGTACGGCCGCGGTGACCATGGACGTCCTCCGCTCCCAAGCGAACTTGAATGAACTCGGATGCCCTCCGGCGTCACCAATTCGCCGTGGGGGTTCGATAGGACCTCCCAAGTCTGTCGCGCGGCTACAACTACCGAAGCGCCCATTTGCTCGATCCCTGCCCAAACCTGGCGAGGAGCGCGTCTCAACGCTTCGAAACCGTTCACCGCAAAACTCGGTACCCATGCGGGTGTCCGACCGGAGAGGTTGGTAAGCGTGGTCGGTTCAGTAGGTCTCGTCCTCGAAGTGCGTGCAGTTGCACCGGGGTTTCGAGGCGACATGAGGTCGCTGTGAAAGACAAATTCCTCCGACCAGCGAGTTGTCAGCGCAGTCGGGGGTGTAGGCGTGAACACGTCGGTTCCGCGTCCGACAACGGCTTTGGGGATCCTCGGAACCCTGGTCGGGACGAACCACGAGACGATGCCGAAGGTCGCGTTACCGAGGACCGCGCCCGGGCTGTCGGAAATGCCGGTCCAGTCGGTGCCGATGAGGAGCTTGGACTCCTCGTTGGCGGCGGCGAGGAAGCTCGGCCGGATGTTGGCGAGTGTTTCGGCGAGGCCCTGGTTGCCGGTGCGGTACATGGTCAGCTCGCGCGCGGAGACCAGGTGGAAGTAGCGGGTGGCGTGGTGGAAGGACCGCAAGCCCTGCTCGAGCCCGGTGAGTACTTCGTCTCGCGTGGCGAGGCGCGGGTTGTAGCCGAGCACCTGGCCGGCCATGTTGATGTAGCTGTTGATCCCGGTCAGCCCGCCGATGCCTTCGGCAGCGCCTCCGGCGGCGCGGAGGAACGCAGACGTTGCTTCCTCTCCCAGCCAGGCTTGGACAGAGCGGTCGCCCATTCTGTTGTAGCGCTTGACTTCCTGGCCCGATCCGTCGTACTCGACCACCTCGTAGCCGTCGTAGTACAAGCGCATTCCACCGTTGGGCAGGTAGGTGAGACGGCCTCTGCGCCGGTCGCGCTCGTCGCGGAATGTGTATTCGAGCTCGCCGTTCTTGCCCGGTTTCCCTTCGATCAACAAGCCGCTGTCGCGCGAAAGCGAGGACAGCAGTTCATTGCCTGGGCCGAACGTCAATGAGTTCACGATTCGTCCGGACGAATCGATCGTCTCGTTCTTCGTGTTGTTCCCGTCCTGGTAGACGAAACTTCGCTGCTGCGTGACGGGGTCGTACCGGCGCCTGGCGGGGTTTCCGTTGTCGTCGACGTACACGTCCCAGCGGCGATCGAGTTCGTCTGCCCACCAGCCGTGCCCGGTGTTGTCGACCTGACCTACGAGAACGCTGTCGAGTCCGCCTGCGTCGTTCGGCACCGTTCTCGTGAACGTCGTGTTCTGGTACTGGTCGACGTGCTGGTTGTCATACAGCCCGCGCCCGTTAAGAACGCCGACGTCGGTACCGAGATAGTCGCCATCCGCGCCGTAGGACGGGGTATAGATCCTGCTGAGGTCCGCTTCGGCCGTGAACTCGCGGCTCGGCGCTCCCGATGTCGAGGTTCCGGGGCGGAAGCTCTGGAAATACCAGTCACCGTCCGCTGTCGGTCTTTCCGCATACGAGGAATTGCCGTCGGCATCGTCGTGCCAGTGCTTCAGTCCGCCCAGTTCATTGCGGACGATTCGCCACCGATCGACCGTGCCGTTGGGGTTCTGAATCTCGAGATCGACCGTGTTCCCGCCGTTTCCCTCGGGAATGGTGTATTTGACGGGACGTTCGTCCAGCGTCGTCCCGGTCCAGGTATCGCCTGGAGCGTGCCCAGTAGTGTCGGGCATGTCCAGCAAGGTGGAACCTGGAGCGGGCGCGGGAGCCGTGGCGGGCGGCTGCGCGACGGGTGGGGGCGTCGCAGGTTTGTCCTGCTTCGGTGCCACGGGTACAGCGGGGATTCCTTCTTCGTCCCGCATCGGCCGGTGCGGTACCGGCCGCCAGGCTCACCGACCCCGGTCGGATCGGACGGCTTCCCCACCGGTCTGACGACCGGAATCGACTGACTGCTAAAGGCGATCGAGCTGGCGCGGACTGGAGCGGCGGTACCGACGGTGTCGGCCGTCAGCGTCAGGTTTCTTGCGGCATCGATTCGCTCCAGCTTCCGCGCGGCGCTGGCCGGTGTCATCCCGTGGTAATCGAAGGTCCTCGGATTCTCAGCGGTGTCGGACCCGCCATCGCGGCGAGAGAGACACTCCTGAACCAGATTGCGCGGTCACCGACCCACGAAAGGTTCTGTTCCACAATCGGACGCACCACAATGACACCTCATAGAAATCGATAGCATTCGCGTCGGCTACCGCCTTTTCCGCAGCGGCCGCGTTCTAGATGAAATCGCCCATTCCGCATTCGAATACGGCCTGCGACCGCGAGTCGACCAACGCGGGCAAGGGCGACTGCCGCATTGACGCGCAGACACCCCAAAGGCGCGGGCAGGACTGCGGCGACGCGGGGATGAACCTCTTGGGCAGCCGATCGATAAACTGCCTGGGAATCACCGCATTCGGCATGCGATCGAGAACCGCGCTGCCGTTGGCGCCGTGACCGGCCGCGTTGGTGCGGCGAGCCGAACGGATACGATGCCGTTGCGCCACCGATCGAATTGCGCCACGATCGAATACGGAACACAGGACAGCTCTGCCTGCAATCGGATCTAATGACGGCTATTGCCGCGCGGGGCGAAAGGACCTTGTCAGATTTCTTCCTGCAAGGATTCAGGTACCTTGTACCGCGCCTCCGGAGGTTCCTGGCCAGGCACATGGATGCGCAGGAAGCCGCGCAGTTCGTCGATGTGCTGCCGGAGTGCCCGAATCAAGCGAATCGCGTCGCGGAAGCGCCGTTTGTCGTCCAGCGCTTGATTTTCCAGTGTTTCGACCCGCGCGCGCAGTTTGGCGACCTCGCGCGCCTGCCATGCGGTGACCGTGCCGATGACAGAGGCAAGTGCCATCCCGGCGGCTTGCACGAGCTCAGGGCTGAGCCACGAAGCCGTCATTCGTCGCTCGCTGTCCGATCGGCGATCGGCGTGACCGCAGGTCGGATGAGCAGACCGGCTATCACCGGGGTGAGCAGGCCGTAGATGGCGAGCACGGATTCGATCCACGCCGTGTCGACTTCACGGCCGAGCACGAAGGCGATGACGCCTGTTACGGTGACCAGCACCGAGCGGACGAGGGCGGGTTCGGGAAGGCTGCTGATCCGCATCACTGTGCACTGTCTCGAGCCGCGAGCAGCTGGTCGAGCTTGAGCTCGAGCGCCTTCAAACGCTGTTCGGTACGGTAGTCCGAGGCATCGGAGTTCAGCACATACCCGGCCAACGTGTCGCGGTATTCCGAGTCGGCGACCCGCGATGGGAAATCGTAGGTCAGCTCGTAGTGCACGCGACGCAGCATGTCCAGCAGCTCACGCTGCTCCATGTCGGAAAGTGCCATCAGCACACCGCCTTTCAATCGTTCCGCGACATCAGCGCGGAACATGTCCATATCCATGGCGCCGGGATCCCACTTGCCTTGTTTGGGCCCGGCCCATTCCTTGTGTCCGATCACCCGATCGGCACCGTGGCCGAGTTTGCGCAGGATCGCGGCGCAGCAGCCGACGTACGCGTCGTACTGCTCGCGCGACCACCCCTCGGTGCCGTTGTTCGCGGCTTCTATGCCGATCGTGTGATAGTTCGCGTTGTCCTCCGGCAGGCCCGGCCATCGCCCGCGCCCCGCATGCCAGGACACGCCCGCGGCGACGACCGTCACGGTCCCGTCCTTCGCCAGGTGCAGTTGCGACAGCGGCCCCTCCAAATGGGCGAATCCGTAGGCGATTTCGGAAGCCGGGGTATGTGAACCGCCGGTGTGGTGGGCGACGATGCCCCAGATCTCGCCGAAGTCGCCGTGGCCGCGTTCGCGCCATCCGGGAAACTCCACGACTCGCAGACCCTCGTCACGAAGCACGTCTGCGAGCCAGACCGGATCTCCGGTCCATGTCATGGTTGTCCTGCCTTTCGCCGCACGGCCGAGCACCATGGGCTCGTGAGCCACGCGGCATTGTGTTCATGTGGGATCGAAGGACAGATGGGTTCCTGCACCGGTCTGCACGGTGGCATTCGCGAAAAGGTCGCTATTGGTCATACGGACCCAGACCCGGTCACCGGCAACGAGCGTCAGTGGTGTGCCGGGAAGCGTCAGCGACGACGTCTGCGTGACGAACACGGCCGAGGCGGCCTGGGCATCGTTCTTCATGACCATGACGCTCAACTGGCTGCTGGTCGCCCAGCTCTGGGTCAGTTCGATCCGGCCGTGCACGACCACAGGGCCGGGGCCGTCGGCGATCAGTTCGCTGCCGGTGACGACCGTCTGGGTGTAGCCGGTACGCGGCGTCCACCCGGTGATCTTCTGATTCGTGGTGTTGCCGGCAATGGACTGGACGCCGCTCTTGTTCATACCCATGGGGCTTACGACCACAGGCGGGGCGCCGAATATGAGAAACGGCATCGCACTCTCCCTTCCCGAAACGGTGCGGCCAGGCCGTTGCCCCGGCCGTTTGGACACGCGCGGTGTGCAGGTCAGCTGATCCGCACGTAGGTGCCCGAACCGGCGGTGATGCTGGCCTGCCAACCGGCACCATTGACGTCGTGCGTTGTCTCGACCGTCACCAGATCGTCCACCGAGACGGAGACGTTCGCGCTCACAGTCATCGTTCCGGCCGTACCGGTGGCGACCGGCCCTGTCGCCACAACCACGTTGTTGACCAGTAATCGCGCTTGATGGTTCCCACTCATTGCCGCCCCCGAGAAGGGCAGCACAGCCGAGACATTCGCGGCGGCACTGCCCTGCGCGCGCAACCCGTTGTCGGAAACGGTGGAGCCCGGGTAGGCCGGGTCCGCGGTCCAACCGGCGACGACAGTCCACTGATTGGCGCCGCCCATGCTCGACGCGGCGCTTTTGGTCATCGCGGATGGCGTGAACCCGTTGGCGTTGACAATCACATGCGGCATCACCCGCTCACTTCCCCGGCAACCGGTCGTGCGCTATCCGCCGCGACCGGCTCCGTGAGTTGATCCGGCTCCGCCGACGGCTCTGGCTCAGCGGGCTGCTCCGGCCCTGCGGGCTCCGGCTCTGTCGGCACCTCCTCGGGCGTCGTCGCACCGGGATATCCCGCCTCCGCGGTCGCCCAACCCGGGACCTCGCCTTCGGGCGGCGGCGGTTCCTGCGGCGGCTGGAAGAACGGTCCGCCCATCTGCAAGCCCGGCATCAGAGGGTCACCCCCTTCAGTGCGGCCTGCAAGCCACGGCCCGCCGGGTTGTCCGCCGTCGTGACGTGCACCGTGAGCCGGTCGCCCGCCGCGAAGTTCCAGTCGCCGGTCACGGTGGTGTCGAGCGCATGGTTGGCGGCCGCGATGGTGGCGGCGGTGCCGGTGATGGCCGAGCCGTTCTTGCGCAGTTCCACCACGAGGTTGCCGGTGCCGGCGGTCTCGCCGCGGTAGGTCACCGAAGTGATCTTGATCGGCCGTTCGATCCGCAGGCCCTCCGGCATCGAGTTACCGGCGCCAACGGCACGCGAGCCGCTATGCGACTTGAAGGCGATGTCGTACGCCTGGCCCGCGGCCGTCGGGGTGCGAGCGTCGGACAACCGCGGATCGGTGCTCGACACGGCCGCGAGCGCGGTACGCGCTGCCGCGGCGTCAGCGGCGGTCAGCACCGATCGGCCGAGCGCCGACGAATCGGAGATCTGGTTGGCCGGATGCGTGTGCGAGGTCGGCGTGCGCGCATTGGTCAGGCGTGGATCGTCGCCCGCGACAGCGGTTGTCGCGGTGTCACCGATGGTCGGCGGGAACGTGGCCGGCTTGCCGGAGATCCCCGACCACTGCGTGGTCCCCGCCGGTCCGCGAATGACCACACCCTGGCCGTTCGGCGACCACCCGCCCGCCGCGGCGTGGTACACGTAGAGCAACCCATCGGCCTGCACCACGTACTGCGCGCCCTCGGCGGGCGAAGCGGGCAACTGCGCATAGGTCGCCACCTGACCGTCGATTTGGATGCCCGCGCCGCGCGGTCCCATGACGACGGCATCACCTGCGGAACCGGGCACCGGCGAAGCCAGCGTCAGATCGACCAGACCGGTCGAGTCGGTATCCGGATCCTCCGGGTTCGGTCCGGGAACATATTCGGGCACCGTGAAACTGAAGGACTCCATCGGCACCCGCTCGCCGTCGTAGGACAGCTCGAAGGACACCCGCCAAGTCCACGCGGACGGGTTGGTGTGGGCGCTCGGCGCCACCAGCCGAACGCCACGCTTGCCACGCCAGGTGAGGTAGCCGAACTCATCGAGCGGGCATTCGTAGTGCTTCGGCAGCTGCACATAGGTCGCCGGAGCCGGAAGTGCCTGCGAAACGAGTACTTTCGGCGCTTCGGCCGTGAACGTGACGATGCCGTTCAGCGGCAGGAATTCGGGATGGTCGCCAAGGTCGGGTCCGTCGATGACGTTGGCGAGAAAACGCCCGACGACCTTGCCGTATTTCAGAGGGGGCAGATCAGCCATGGATCAGTGCCTTTCGAACATCGGGCAGCCCAGCGGCATGCCGGATCGGGAGATACCGACGTCGTGTACGCCGGTGACGGAGAAGCGCGTTGGCTCAGAGGGGCTGCGCCTGCACGATGAGGTGCGAGTAGTTGGAGCGAACCGTGTACGTTCCCGCGCCGACCACTCGCCGTACCACCACGTAGAGGGTGACGGTCTGATTGGCGGGCACCACGGCGGCGGTCGCGCCGGGCTGCATCGGATACTCGTACACCGAGTTCAGGGTCACGTACGCCAGCGTGCTGACGGCGTATCCCCACCCGTAGCCGACGAGGTCGCCGGTGTCGGGATGGCCGATCCTGACCTCGGCATCGCAGCGTGTGCCGCTCGGCGAGCTCTGGACCACGGCGCCTTCGACGATCGGCCGCCATGCCATCGGTTGCGCCGGAATGGTGATGGCCGCGACGACTTTCGACGCTTCGGCGATATTCGTGACGTCGGCGAACTGCTTTTCGCCGATGACCCATGCGCCGCCGAGGCGTGGGTTCGGCGCAGGACGAAACTTCTGCGCTGCCGCGTCCCAGCGCAGCACGAACCCCTCGCCGAGCGAATGCTCCGCATCGAGCGCTACGTCGGCAGCGTCCTGGATACGACCTTCGGCGCCTGGGTCGCCGATGTCACCCGCCGCACCGCGCGGAAAGGTGATCTCCAGCCGCTGGTTCGGTGCGATCCCGGTGATCTGCGCGGATGCGGCGGACCCCGGTGCTCCCGCGCTCGCTGCTCCGGTGAGCTGGTTGGCCGGTCCACGCCGACCCGCCTTGCCGAACGCATTGTCGAAGGCGATGAATTCGAGGCCGGTCCAGAAGTAGACGGCGTTCTCGGAGACCACACGCCAGGCCTTACGTGCGTCGGCGGTCGTCAGTCCGAGACCGGTCAGGGCCGCCACGTCGGCGACGTCGCCCTGCCACTGCCACGGCCACGCCGCCGCGCCCTCCGGCCCGATCGGCCCTACCGACCCTTCGCGCAGCTCGGCCAACGCTTCGCGATCGACCAACTCGAGCGAATTCACCGTGTACGGCAACCCGACGGAGTCGGCGACCCCACGCATGGTGATCATCACGTCGTCGTCGAAGACGACCGGCGCATCATTCGTCTGATTTTCCATTGTCAGAGCGCCCCCACAGGTCGGGCCATGCACACGATCCGAGCGCGCGACATGGAGTAGTCGTAATTGGAACTGCCCGCATTGCGACGCAGTACCACGTACAGCGTCACCGCCTGACCGGCCGCGACCACGCCGACTGCGCTGTCCGGCGTGAGTCCGCGGGTCGCGTAGAACGGCTGGAAACGGTTGTATGAGTCAGCGCCTGTCACCATGCCGGCGCCGAGGGCGACGATGGGGCCGTCGGCGGTGCCGATGCGCACTTCCGCGTCTACACGGGTGGTGAACTGATTCCACGCCTCGGTGGTGCCGACCACCACGCCGCCCGTGACGATCGGCCGCCAGGCCACATCCTGTGCCGGAATATTCAGCTGCGCAACGGTCTTGGTAGCCGTCGCGATGTTGAGCTGCGACGCGGCGAAGCCTGCGCCGCCGTCCCAAGCCTGGCCCTCCACGATGCTCCATGGGCCACGCAAACCCGGATACGGGCGTGGCTTCCACTTCCCGATGGTGTCGTCCCATACCGGCACGGCACCGTCGGCGTGGATGCCATCGGCGTAGTCGGGGGCGTTCCGCAACGGTCCCGGACCGCCAGGATCGCCCTTGCGCCCCTGCACGCCACGGGGAACGGTCAGGTTGAGCACCAGGTCTGGTGGTTCGCCCACGACCGTCACTTGCAGTTCGGAGCCCACCGGACCGGTATCGACCGTGCCGATGCTGACGGTGCAGGTTTCGCCGTCGGGACCGTGCGCACCGAACGCCTGCGCGAACGAGTCGAATCCCCGTCCGTTCCAGTACACCAGTGTGTCGGTCGCGACCACCCGCCACGCCTTGCCTGCATGCGCTGTTGTCAGTTTGGCGGCCAACGCCGTCAGCGCCGTATGGTCGGCGATGTCGCCTTCCCAGCGAAACGGCCGTGCGGCGTCTCCCTGCTCGCCTTGCGGGCCAGGGGTTCCGGTCATCAGTTCGAGGGAGCCGTCGCTCGGCGTGCCGTGCATCGCCTGCACCACGCCTCGCGTTCCGATGCCCTCGTCGATTCCGCGGATCGCGGTCGACGCGAAGTAATCGCCTACGGTGGACATGTCACCTCATTCAATGGGTCGGGCGAACACGACCAGCGATGCTCGCGTGTTGCTGAATCCGATGTCGCCGCTACCGTTCCCGGTGCGCTCCGCCGAGACCACCAAGTTGGCGGGTTGTCCGGCGGGCACGATCGCGAAATCCGACGTGGGCGACATCGCCTTCGTGGTGCTCCCGTCTCGAAAGCACGGGAGGATCGGCAGGTACATCCAGCCACCTGAGGCCGCTGCTCCCGTCCCGACGATCGGACCCTGCGCGTGGTGCAGCCGTACCAGGAGCTCCGCACCTTGCGAGCCGTTGTTGACCGAATAGGAATAGCCGTGCCCGTACACGACCGGCCGCCAGTCGAACGGCTGCGCCGGAATCGTGAACGTGCCCGCCTCGATCCGGCTGGTAGCCGCCACCTGTTCGGCGGCGAAATCCTCCTGATACCAGGACCAGGGGCCGGTGCCGAGCGGTGTGGGCGCCGCGCGGAACTTCCGCCCTGCCCGGTGGTAGGCGAAGACCGAACCCCGGCCGGGCACGGTCGTCGAATCGTAGTCGGGCGAGGCGGTGATCGCGCCGGACGCACCCGGCGGCCCCTTCGGGCCGGGCTCACCCGCGGGCACGGTGACTTCGAGCTGCTGCTCTGCGCCCTGGCCGGTGAATTCGATGGCGGGCACGGTCAGGTTCTCCTGGTGCACCGTCGAAGTCACCGTGATGGAGTTCGCCGCGGCTATCGGGCCTCGCGGCCCGACGGCGGCCGGCGAATGCCGCCATTCGGCCCCGGTCCACACGTCCATCCCGTTGTCGTCGAGCCGGTGCCACCACTTGCCGCGGTCCTCGGGGCCGAGGCCGGAGGGGCGGGCGGCCGCGTCGGCGATCGCGCCCATCTTGCGGAACGTGGATCGCGGCCGACCACGCGGACCGGGTTCACCCGCCGGGCCAGGAGGCAGCGGCAGTGCAGCCACGTCGTCGGTGAGTGAGACTTGCGCGTTCAGCATGGGCAGACCGTCGACGTCGGTCTCCCGGAGCATGGTGATATGGGCGGGAAAAGTGATGTCCGCCATGGATTCTCCTGTTCGAAGGCTCAGAAGATGAGCAGGTCGAGATCGGCGCCGACGTCGGTGGCCAGATCCTTGATCGCCGCGGCGACGCGGCCGAGGCGCTGCCACGCCTTGACCGTCGAGTCCTCTTCGTCGGAACCGTCGCCGACCACGATCTGCCATTTCGCGGAGGTCTCGCGGTCGTCGAGGAAGGTCAGCTCGGTGACGTAGTCGGTGAAGATGTGCTTGCCGAGCGCGAAGCCGATCTGGTCGCCGAGTTCGAAGTCCTTGCCGAGGATGTATGGCGCGTTGTCCTCCACCGTGACGCGCTTGCTCGTGTAGCCGCGCGTCAGATGCAGCCCTTGCAGGCCCGCGACGAGGCCGTCGAGCGTGAAAGCTTTGTCGCTGCCCGTGATGTACAGCTCGCGGAAGGCATATGGCCCCGCGCGCTCCACCCGTCGCATGTCCCGGTAGACCATCCACGCGAGGAACACGTCGTTGAGCTGACCTCGATACAGCCAGTCCAGGCCGAACAGCCCGAGCAGGCTCTTGATCGCGATCTCGATGCCCGCGTTCACCCAGCCCGGCGACCGGCCGCCGATGATCACATCGGTGGCTGTCGGCTTGTGTAGCGCCACCTCCGAAGGCCCGATACCGGAGTATTCGCCCTCGAAGTACCACACCCAGGGGAAGTTCCTGGTGGTGCCGAGCCTGCCCCGATGTCCGTAGACCGCCTCGTACTCGGTGGTGGAGTCGAAATTGGGATACCGGACCGGCGTGGTGCCGTCGTCGGTGAATTCCTCGATCCACGAGATGATTCCGTCGATCAGCGTGCCCGTGGGACCGGTGACGCCCGACTTGTCGACCGTCTCCAGTACCACCGTCGGCCGTTCGAGATAGAACCATTCGGGCGCGGGCTGCTCGTCCTCGCCGGGCAGGAAGAACCGCGCGGTCAGGTTGACGCCGGAGTCTTCCAGAATCGGCCCGAACAGCTTGTCCGCCATGTCGAATCGCGCCGAGGCGGCGTTCCATCGGCTGGTGTCGGTCAGCGGGTTCACCGGCACGACCGCGATCGGGAACAGCGTGTTGCCCACGCCCGCCCAGTCCGGGTCGTCGCTGGTACCCGGTGGCGCCCAGCCCGGCGCCTGCAAGCGCATCAGATTGGTGGTGAGGTAGGTGGTGATGAGGCTGCGGGCGGGGCCGAACAGGATGTGATGGCGCGGGAACTGCGCCAGGATCGGCGCGAACGGGCTCGCCCAGCAACAGATCGTCGCGATGTGGTTCCAGCAGTGGATGGCCTCGATGTCGACCGTCTCCACGCCGTGCTCGTCGCGCACGATCGATGCCTTGGTGATGTAACCATCCCAGCGGAAACCCTTGGTGTTCACCGTGATCGGGATGGTCGCGTCTTCTTCGTCCTCGTTGTTGAACAGATGGTCGAAGTGGACCATGTCACGAGGGCAGATCATCTTGAGGCCACCGGCGGCGTTGCGCGGATAGGTGAACTCCAGCGAGAGGTAGCTGTGCTCCTCTCCGACCTCGCGCATGAACTTGTCCCAATAGCGGACCAGCACATCGGGATTGCGACTCTCTCGCTGTTCGTCCCGGTGTGCCTCGTCCATCCGCCGCGATTCGGCGTGCGGGTCCCAGATCTGCGTACTCATCAGAACGGCCTGGAGGATCGAGGGGTGATCGCCACGATCAGGCTGGACTGCGTGTTGCCGCCCTCAACCTTGACCGTGATATCGGTCGCGCTCCACGGCGGCAGCGCGGCCAGCCAGCGGCGACCGGCCAGCTGTCCCCATACGTTGACGGGATCACTGTCACCGGAGGTGTATGTGCGCGCTGTGCGATGCCGCGGATGGGTGTCGATGCGCAGTGTCGCGTTCGCGGGCAGCGTCGGGGTCTGCACCATCCGCAGCAGATCGCCGCCGACCGGGTCGAGAATCGACCAGCGGCCCGGTCCGTTCATCGTGTACCGCGGCCAAGCGGGCTGATCGGCGGCGTTGCGGGCCCGCACGATACCTTCGCCGATGCCGCTGGAGTTGGTCCACACCGCGGTCTCGTCGAAGTGCCGCTCCAGCGGGTCCATCGCGACAGCCGACATCTTGTAGATCGCGAGAGCATTCCGCGCGGGATCGACATCGCCGATCGCCTCGGGCGGCGCATCGACCTGCGCCTGCTGGAATCGCCACCCCTGATGGCGGGTGTAATACCCGACAGTGACCGGTTTGTCGGTGGACCAACCGCGGAACCAGGCGTCGTGCACGGCGTAGAAATCCCGCACCGTGTTGTTGCTGCCGTTTTTCGCGGCGGCAGAGATCATGACGACGAAATCCCACTCCTTCTTCGACCGCACCGATCGCAGGAAGGTCGCCCCGTCCTGCCGCGCCCCTTCGGAGACCAGCAGCTTCACCGGTGCGAACATATTGCCGGTCTGCTTCGACAATCGCACGCCCTCACGACCGCCGTTCGCCCCGGACAGGTGCCAGACCCGTCCGTTGACGTCCCAGACGACGATCTTCGTATCGTGTCTATCCAAGAGCTGGTAGGTCATCGCCCGAGCCCTCCTCCACGTTGCTGCGCCAATGAACGGCGCCGGCGGACCCGCTCGACCGCAATCGCGGCGCTCTTCGGATCCATACCGTTGAAGTTGTAAATGTCTTGTCGCGGTGTGTAACCGCCGGGGCCTTCCGCCAGATCGACGAGGCCGAAACCGTTACCGATAACCTCCTTCGCGGTATCGGCCGCGTAGCCGACAACCTGCTCGACCGGTTCGAGCAGCGCCTCCGCGCCCATCTGGCCGATAGTGGAGCCGAGAGCCTCGCCGATAACCGGGCCGAGCGGTGCCGCGGGGCCCAGGGCGGGCATCAGCGCCGTACCGATGGCGGTGCCGATCGCGCCCCCCGCAGTGACGGCAAGTCCGGAAACGCCGCCCCCGAGCATGCCGAACGGCCCGCCCTTCGCTCCGGCGATCGCACCCTCGAGGAAGCCCCGGGCCAGGACATTCTGGTCCAGTCCGAACGGGCCCGCATTCTCATCGGAGGTTGCCGGCCGTTGCCGCGAATCATCTGGCACACTCAAACTCGGACCGGGCAATTCCAGCGTCTTCAGCTTCCACGGACTGGGACCGGGGGACTCCAGTGTCTTGATCGGCTGGATTCGCGACGATTCGATCAGCGCCTCCAGATCTATCCCGCTGCCCCCACTCTCGGGCTGCGGCGGCATGATCGATGACCATTCCGCAGGATCCAGTGTTCGTTTCGGAGTTGTGTACACGCCGGTCCACCCCACTGGCGAGAATCCCGGAACCAGGCCGTGCAGCAGATCGGCGGAAGGCACCCACCCCGAGTTGATCGCCTGCAGGATCGGGAGATTATCGGCTGTTGCCGAAGCATTGACTACATATTCACCGTTGGACAACCAGGCGGGGATCAAATCGTCGGTAGACCCGCCCGGGCCCGAGATGTACCCACCGGCCGCACGATGTTCCGCCTTCGGATTCTCGACCTGACCGAGTTTCTCGCGTGCGGCATCGATTTGTGTTTGCCACTCGTCGTGCAGATATTTCTTGGTGTTGTACGAATCATAGTTCGCCGGACCGCGGCCGACATATCCGTGGTTCGTCGGTTTCTCAGGCTCCGACTGCTCGAGAGCACCGATATATTCCCGCAGAGATGCCGGATCGTCGGGCAGCAACCACGTGGGCGGCGGATTCTCGACCCTGCCGTCCGGTCCGCCGAAATCCGGAGGAAGAACGTAGTCCATCGCCTTCGATCCGGCGTACGAGCCCGCCATCCCAGCAATCAGACCTGCAAAGAAACCAGGAACGGCTCCGACGCCGCCCGCAAAAAATCCGAGCCCAGCACCCGTGGCGGCACTGAGTGCCAATCCGGTCAACAGTCCAGTACCCTCACGGACTGATGCCCGCTGAAAGGAATCACCACCCTGCATATCACCCCAGATCGCCAGCGGCAGTGTTGTTGCTCCGATCGCACCACTAAGCCTTCCGACGCCTAGCGGAACAGACTTTCCCCCCGGAGCTGTGACGGTCAGGTCACGTGTCGCAAGCTCAACGTTATCGATCGCTCCAGGAAATAGACGATACGCGTATCTATCCAGCCAATTGGCGCCTGTCTGCATTTCCGACGCTGTCGTGTTAGAAACAACCCGCACCCCCTCTAGCGAACCTACTTGGGTACCATTGACAGCAATGATCCCGGTGTCGAGCGGAGCTGGAAGCAATTTGAATTCCCGCTGCTTCGGATCCAGCGGAACGATCGTCAGCCCCTCAGGTCCGAATAGTATCTCCTTAGCGGACGAAGACCCATATATGATTGCCCGCTTCGGATTTCCGTCGGCATCCTCTTCCATATCGAAATGTGTACCGAAGCCGAGTATCGGCTCATTGAATCGGCGGGTCGTCGAATCGAAATCTACGTATGGCTGACCGTCCGGCCCGGTCATTACCACGGATCGCGTATAGAAATCGTCGCCCATACTCGTCCGGATCGAGAACTTGCCTCCTGAGGGCAGCGTAACCGTCACTGGCCTCGGGTTTGTTCGATTCGCATCAGAGAGATCGATCTTCGCGCCGGTATGCGCGGCGATGTCATCATTTTTGACAATCGCCAGAACATCGATAAGGCCCAACACGGATGGCGCCGCAGGGGAAGCACCGATATCGCCCACGCCGCCGTTGTGTATAGTCGTGCCACCCGGCGGCGTCACACTCTGACCGGGATCCAACTTTGGACCACCACCGACGGGGTAGGGAAGGTTCTGCGCCGGCGCCGGAGCAGCCGGGGGCCGCGCCTGGGGCACAAGGATGTTCATGACCTCGCTGCTACTGCCGGTCGTGGTTGGCGCGGCGTTTGCCGACGGGCCCCCCGTCTGAGAACTCGGATTCTCCGACCGATTCTTGCCTTCTTTCACTGTCTTCAACACATCGAGAAGGCTGCCGCTGAATTCGTCATCCGACATGACCACACTCCTGTCGACAATTATTGATGAAATATGTACTGCAAATCCCTCACCCTTGTGCGACAATCGACCCGTCATGGTTGCGACGACCGATCCGACCAGGCATGACGATTGACGATTTAGTTACACGGAGGGGTTCCATGGATGCACCCAGCATGCCCGGCACGGCAGGCTCGCCACCAGACTATCGATGGCAGTATGTCTGGCCGGAAGGCCGAGGAATCAGCTGGCTGTTGCTGATGTCGCCATTTGCTTTGCTGGCCGTTCTAGTCACTGCCGTCGCCATTCAGCGGCGAGATCCGGTGCCGCTGGCGGTTGCACTGATCGGCGTATCTGGAGCGGCGTTCGGGATCATCCTGGACACCGCTGCGCGTAGCACCCGCTCCCCATCCATAGAATCAGACAGAGAATTGCAAACATTCTCATTACGGCACAGGTTCCGGCCGGTCAGAACTCTAGTGTTCTTCGGCGGATTGACGACTTTGAGCCTCGGTGCCACACTATCCGGATTCATCGAGCGAAGTGCCTTGCTGATCGCCGCAGGGGCCATAATGTTCTCGATAACAATTTACATCGGTTGGCACGATATCAGATACATCCGTACCGGTCTTCTGATTTTGACACCACACAGTCTGCGCATCTCCACACATAGGTGCGACTGGGAGTTTCCGTGGATATCATTGACCGAAATAGGTGGTGACGTCGGCTCGTCCGAAGCCTTTATCACACTACAGTGCTCCACGGGAGCAATGATTTCGCGCCCCGCGCCGTCCAGGCCTCTGTCGAAATGGCTACCGCCTAATTCCTCTGACAGTGGCCCCTGGCGAGTACCAACTACGCTCTGGGTGGACAATGCAAATTCACTCTTATCCACTCTTCGATACTTTCAGAATCAACCGGAGAAACTTCGCACCATATCGACCTCCGAATTGAAGTCCATGCTCACACCGCCCTCTTGGGAGGATCGTAAGGAGATGGCGCGAATTTATCGCGCTCGATCGAGCTGATACTTCACTCTTGGCGATCAGCCCAGCCGAGAAACCTGTTCAGTTCACCGACACCGACTGAAGTCCCGATACGCTCGGTGGTCGATTTCAACCCGGGCCGGGGTATCGGCTCGGGCCGGTCGCGATTCTGCTGGGCCGCGGTGGTTTTGGACCACACCAGCCACCGGAGCGAGTCGGCCATCGAGGCGAGCAGGTGCTCGTTGAGTTGCCACCGATAGTCGTCGGGCCGCATAGCCCGGGACAGCGCCGAGTCGACCGGCGCCAGTCTGACGATGGCTTTGAGGTCACGCCAGCTCAGTTCCTCCGACCCCAGCTGACGCAATCTGAGTCCGAGTGCGATCAAGTCGTATTCAATTGCCTCGGTGTGCTCTTCGACCAGAGCATCGAGGCTCAGGATTCCCCCAGGCCGACCCCCGAATGCGCGCGCCATTCATCTAGCAATGCCTGGTATTCGGTGGGATCCATGTCGTCCAGTACCGCAAGCGCGGCAGGAGATGCGCTCATCTCGATCAGGGTATACATCGCATCGACACTGTTCATACGCCGGATACGGCGAATGAAGCCAGGCTTCAGGTAGGACAGCGAGGGAAGACGAACCTCGACGTCGCCGATGCGATGTACGAAGTCCTCCTTGACCCTGGTGATCTCGTCAATGGTGTTCGGCACTTTCGGGGAGGCCATTGGTTCGCGGACCCTTTCATCTCATATGTGTGCGCAGGCTTCGATGGAGAGGCCCAGCGGCGGCGGGCGGGCCTGCGCATAGGTTCGATTCCCGCCGCCGCTGGGGGCTTATCAGGCGGTGCGGTTACCGTCGTCGAGGTAGCGGTAGGCCTTCACACCGGCGTCGTTCTTGAACGCCTCGATGGTGATGTTGAAGCCGGCCAGCTCCTTCGAGACGAACTTCTTCTCGGTCGCCGCGGTGATCTTGGCGTTCGGGAGGACAATGCGGAGCTTCTTGTCCTCGTTCTTCATGTCGAAGATCCAGGCGCGGTGCGGCAGCACCGAACCGGTCTCCTCGACCTTGATCAGCTTGCCCGAAGTGGACGTGGCCGCGGTGGCCGTCACATTGTTCGAGCCGAACACTTCGTTCAGGACGTCCTGGTCCCAGACCGCGTACAGGGTCAGTGCGAAGCGCACCGAGTGTTCGGTCTGCAGCTGCGCGATGATGTCGGCGTTCCAGTCCTTGATCGTCTCGATCTTGCGCTCGCCCTTGGACTCGATACCGTCCTCGGAGACGTAGCCGAGCGCCTTGAACGCGGCATTCGGTGCGTCCGAGGCCGAGGTCGGCAGCGCAGTGGCCAGGGGGGCCACCAGAACGCCGCCGGTCACGGCGATGTCCGGGGTGCCGGCGCCGATGTACTTGCTGGAAGGCAGTGCCATTTCGATTTTCCCTTCGGGATTGTTGCGCAGGCCCTAGGGATTCGGTTTTCAGTTGTGCGACTCCCGGACGGGAGTCATGTGAGAGCGATGCTCTGCACAATTGTGTCGGCACATGCCAGTGCCGAAGTCAGGCGAGAAGCTTCCCTCGTACGCACAGATCGACGATGATCAGCTGCCGCGGGGCGTTCGTCGCGGGGTCGGTATCGTTCTCCACGCCGACGTCATCGATGTAGTCGCACCACACCGTGCCGAGGTAACCGGGCGACGCGACCGACAGTATGGCGCGCACCGTCGCGGCCAAACCGCCTGCGGCTCCGGCATCATCGGAGCACTCGAGGATTACCCGTGGTCGGTCCAAGATCAGGTTGGGTCCGCGTATGCCCTCGCGATCCTCACGGTCGTTACGACGTTTGCGGTCGTTCCGGAGGACGCGCACCATCCGCGTCGGTCGCGGGTCGGGAACCCGTGTCACGACCTGCGCGGTATCCGACAGCGCGGCCAGTTCGGTGGTCAGGTAGTCGACAAGCGTCTTCTCTATATCGGCGAACATGATTCGTTCACTCATCGTGCGGCCGCCTTTCATCGGCTTTTCGGGCCCGCTCGATCCGCTCGCGCAGTCGATCGACGATCCCGGCGTAGGCTTCGGTCTTGGTCGTGGCCTCGACGGCGAGTCCACGCGGATGGGTTGCGCACCAAAGCCCCTCATCGGTCTGCTCGACCTCGATATCGTCGAAGTCGTAGAACGATTCCGGGTCGGGTGCGGGCCACTGCCCGTCCTCGTCCTTGGTGACGTGTAACCCGATATCGAACGCACCCGGCATTCCACCCGGAGTCGGCGTCCAACGGATCTCCTCCAGTTCGGGATGCACTCGCACGCCACGCTTGACGAGGTAGTCCGCGACCCGGGTGGCCTGTTTGATACTCGTGACAGCGGGTTCGGCGCGCTTGCGTCCCACACTGTCGCGCCATTCCGGCAGGTGGATCACGGACAACTCCTCCGCAAGCGCGCGCACCTGCGGATCGAGTTCCGCGGTCGCCTCGGATTCGGCGAGCTTGCCGGACAGCGCATGCTGGATCAAAGCCATGAACTCCGGCGTAACCAGCTGCCCGGTATCGGTTTTGGTGTAGCCCGACGGTGGCTGATGGTTACCGAACCGTACGGATCGAACGATTTCTCTGTCAGACATAGTTTTCGCGTGCCGCTCTGTTGGGTTGGTAGTGATAGTTGTCGATCTCGCAACGCCGGACACGCCGAAGCGGTCCGAGGAGAAGTGAATTTCGATCCGGGAATGCGAGAAGCCTCGAACCGTTACGGTTCGAGGCTCCGTCTCGATGAGGATCGAAAATGTTGTGCGAGTGGCCTACTCGTCGTTCCGCCGCTGAGGAACCTGCTCCGCCCACACTTCGTCGGCCTTACGCCGCGAGCAAAGGTTCCGATTCGGCTTGGAATCGGACTTTTCCTGCTCGGACCAGGACCGGCCGTCGATATCCGGTCAGCGGGACACGACGAAGTCGAATAGTCAAGGTGCCGGGAGCACTCAGGCCGATCAATACTCGGCAGTACCGCCCGCGGCTGCGCGCTTGCGCTTCCATTCCTCGAAGCCCGTGATAAAACTCTCGTACTCCACCGCCACCGGCCCATATTCCGGAATGCGATACCACCACCACGCCAGCTCGAGCTTCGAGCGTTTCGCCTTCCACGCTATCCAGCGCCGAGAATCCTCCACGGTGAATGATAAATATATCCGATCATATTCGGAAACCCATCTCTCGACCGCCAGGCGAAGAGGCTCGTCCAACTCTGGAAGAATGGCTTCGATAGCGTCTCTAATTCGCAACTCGTCTAGCAGATCGTCAACCGTCCAAGCATTCCACTCGTCACTCTTCCGCGTCGAATCGCTTTCCAGTCTCAGAACACTGGTGGCCCATTCCAGCAGAACCCAGTCGAACGTCTTCACCGGCAATCCGGTTACTCGATGCTCAATCGATTCGAGATGGCGCAGTTCGTCATGGCCCAACGCCTCGAAGGCATCGAAACCCGGCAGTTCACTCGCAACGACCGCGAATACCGGGCCCTCGACCAAACGATCGCGCACAACCAGGTCCGCGATCACCTCGTCACGATTATTGATGAATCTGCCATGCCGTACCGGGATCTTGAACTTGGAAAGTATATCGCACAGTTCAGCATACTCGTCGGGCGTTATCGGTATCCTCTGATTGAAAAGGGAACCCGCGAGTACGTCGACGAGTAAGCCCGTCTCCCCGCCGAACGACATTATTTCGGCGTATTCGACATCCCCGGCGGGCAGTCGATTGACCAGCTTCTCCAGCAGAGCTGTCGATCTATCGTGCAATCCGATCTTACTTCGAGCCACAGCAGGCCCCTCCTCTTTCACTGCCACGTGACGAGTAATCGCCGACGGCATTCGACCATACTATCGGAGCGGTCGCGGTACCCCGTTCTCATCGTTGCGCATGACCCCGGGACCATCCTTGGGGATAGCCGTAACAATATGACCGCTCGGATCGACGACGACGTGGATACGGACGCCCTCACGCACTCCTTCGGCCAACCACGTCTTATTCTGAGGCTGCCACGTCGGCGGGCTGTCCGGGTTTCTGGCAATATCTTCGATGACATCGAGGATCTGCGTACTGGGATTATCCACATCCTCGGGGTCGCCCCAGCGCTCGGGAAACACGGTCTTGCCCGGGACACCGCTGCCGAAGCCGTGCCCGCCTCCGATCCCATTCTCGTCATCCTTTTCAGCATTGGAGTCACCGCGGAGGATGTGTACCAAATTGGCCTGGGTGAGGGCGTCGATGTCATCCGGGCCGAAATTCTTCCTTCCACCTTTGGTCCGATCCCATTGATTCGGTCTATGGACAGGGGGCGGCTGCCTTTCCGGCTCGCGCTCCTCCTCCTGCTGATCACCCCACGCCTCCTCTTGTTCGCGGTGCCGTCGCTCTGCCTCCTGCCGTTCGTACCTCGCCCACTCGTCCTCTGGCGGTCCATCATCACCGGATTCATCGACAGGTCCTGAGTCCGACGGAAGACTCGGCCCCGCCTCCTCGTCACCCTCTATCTCCGGCGGCGTCGTCGGATCGTGCCCACCGGGATCCCCCGGATCGACCGGGCCGAACTCGGGCGGCGTGGGCAACTCTTTCGGCGGTGTGGTGGCCGGCGGAGGGTTCGGCACAGACTCGACAGTGGGTGCACCCGGACTCGTATCTCCCCCCGTGCCAGAGGGATTGGGGATCTCGGGTTTCTTCGGGGCGGTGGGGATCTCGGGTTTGTCCGGGACAAAGGGAAGCTCGGGCCCGCTCGGTAATCCGGGGATCTCGGGGAGGTCCGGGACGTCGGGGATCTCCGGACCGTCCGGATACGGCGGCCTGACGACGGGCGGCCGATTGATATCGGGTTTGGCAGGTGCCGCCGGTGCTGCGGGGGGCGGTTCGTCTTTGAGGAGGTTGTACAGCCCCTTTCCACCCTGGATCGCGGGCCGGGCGCCCCTGAGCGGCGGCACGACCAGCTGAAAGAAGGACTCCACCTCATCGGTGGTCGCCACGACGCTGCCCGGATCGAGCCGCCCGGTTCCGGTGACGATGAGCTCGTCATCTTGGTAACCGAAACTGACGTAGGCACTCGTCTGCGGATCGAAAATGCCGATGAGCTTGCCGTTCTCGTCATAGGACGCCGTGAACGTCTTCTGCTCACCATCGGCTCCGTTATAGATCAGATGCCGAGTAGTATTGGCGCTCGCGGAATCAGGATTGACCGGCTGGAGCTCCCACGTGCTGCCGTCGAAGTTGTCCACACCCACCGTGCCACCCGGTGACCGCAGCACACCGGGCTCCGGCTCGGTGGAAGGCAGCTTCATCGGCTTGACTTCGCCGGTATCCGGATCCACATAACTGAACCGCGGCGGCTCCGGCTTCGCAGGCGCAAGACCAGGGCTATCGGAGTAGTACGGTGGATCCGTCGGCGTCACCTTCGGATCCACCGTCGTGATCGCCGGAGGCAGATCCGTCAACACCGGATCGGTCGGCGCCCACCGCGGACCCTGCGGATTCGGCACCGTATCGGGCTTCGGAATCCGTTTGCCGTTCTCGTCCAAGTCCGTGAACGCCTGCGGGTCTACAATCGGCTTCACCTGCGGCACATCGGACTTGGGATCGATCTGTCGCTCGATGGCCCGCACCATGTCCTGCACATTGAAAATCCGCCCGACCATCCGAGCCGCACTCTCCGGCGTCATTCCGTGAAAGTTCTCGACCCGGCCCGGTGAGGCCGAAGCCTGACTCGAAGAACCCGAACCGGTATTCACTTTCGGAATCAGCCTCGCGAACCAGCCCGCGTTGTCGCGAACCCAAGACAGATCCACCTCACACCGCCGGCCCTGTCGCGCAGCGCGGTCCGGAGACAGACCGTTCCGAGCTGGATGCGAATCTCGCCATGCGAAATCACCTCATCTATCAGTTGAATTGGAGTCCGGAGGCGGCAATGCCGCCCGGACCGAAGCCGGTGAAACGAGAACCCGTTCAGATCCCGTGATGCCGTTGGATGGAACGTCGGCATTCCGAGCGTTGGACCGTGCAGGACGCGGCGTAGAGTGCGGCCATGCCGAGAGCGTTCTGGCGGGGTACCGAGAGGCTGGCGGAAAGGTTTCCGGCGTGGCGCCACCGGCTGGATCAGATGCCGACGAAAGGCCGGATCAGTGGCACGAGGTGGCAGACCAGTTCGAGTAGGTCGAAGGCGAGAGCGAGCATCGGGGTTCACCTCCTCTCCGTGGATGGGATGCCCCACCCCCGGCTCGTAGCAAAACCGGGGGTGGGGCGGGCGCCCCGCGGCTCGGACCGCCTGCGACCGCGGTTGCGTTGCGGGAGAGGGGAGCCGGGCGGGGCGGGTCTGGTGGGGTCAGCGGCTGCGTGAGGAGTCGGGGACGATGCGGCCTAGGGTGATCAGGGCTCGCAGCGCTTGGTCCTTGCGGCGGCAGTAGTCGGTGGCGCATTCGCGGTGTACGCGCATGATTTGGTGGGCCAGGTCGATGGTGGGCGTCGTCGGTAATGCGCCGTGAGCGTTCAACTCCAGCAGTTCACGCACGGCGTCGTCCATCGCTGCCTCCTCGCGGATGGCCGACCGGAGCACGGCCGGGGGATGGAGGCCCCACCCTCGGCCTGGAGGGGCAGGCCGGGGGTGGAGCGGCAGCCCGGCCATCGGCCCGGCGTCTGCGACAGCGCACCGAGGTGGCGGGAGACGGCGGCGGGTCCGGGCTGATGCGGCAAGCTCTGCCCCGCTTGTCAATCGACATCGGAAGGGTTTCGGGGGCGTGCCGCATGTTCGCGGGAGCTGGGGAACTCCGGTTGGAACGACTGTGGCCCCGGGCGTCCGGGTTCGGACGCACAGGGCCACGACGAGTGATATCGAGAAGATTTGGGAGAGTGGGATTCCGGGAGGGTTCCGGGATGAGGGCGCAGCTCTGGCGCTGCACAAAGCTTGGCCTATAGCGCGCACGATGTCAACCCCCGAATACCGAAATGCATAGAAATGCCAGGCAGAGCGGCTATTCGACCCTGCAAACGAAGATCGCCCCATCTCGACAGAGATGGGGCGATAAGCCTCCGAGTCAAATATGTAGTGACACACTGCGTTGCAGCCTTTACCTTCGCTTCCTGTTGTCAGCAGGCAGCCGCCCTCGCGTCGGATATGCCAGGTGTGCGTCCACTACCTCGCCGACCACGAACATTTCCGGCCACTCTGGCGCCCACGGCCCCGGTATCGGCGCGATCTTTCCGGCATCCCTGAGCGTCCGGATCCGCCGGACGGTGAGATTTCGGTACTCCTCGCCCAGTTCCTTTGCCAATGTGGCTATCCCGGACGCGTTGAGTCGATGCTCGCGGGCCTGCTTTACCTTCGTTTCGTCCCACACGATCGGCGCTGCCGGCGGGCAGATGACCCGCAGTGCGGCCTGAACAACTGACCGGATCTCGTCGAGCGCCGTCTCGGCGCCTGCGGTCATAGCGAGTGCGACGAGATTCCGATCGAGCCATCGGGCCAGGCCGGCGGTGGAGGGCGAACCGTCGTAGGCGAGTCCCCGCTCTTCGCAGACCAGACGGGCCCAGGAGACCAGTACCGCGTGGAGTTCGTCGGCCGCGGCGGCCGCGGCGGGGTTGAAGGGCAACGGCTGTTCGCTCGCCCTGCGATCCATCCGGTAGCCGCCGCGAGTGCTCAGCCGTGATTGACGGGTGCGTGTCAGCTCGAGATCGTCAGCGATGCCGGGTATCTCGCGGAGAAGTTCGGCGAGGGCGCGGAGTTGAGAGCGATCCAGGAAGAGGTGGTCGAGGTGCTCGGTCACCGGATGGCCGCCCTGGTGGCAGGAGAGCAGTCGCGGTTGATCGCCTCGGCGAGGCGGCGGGCATGTCCGTGCCGTATGTAGTCGTCGGTATGCCGCCCGTCCACGAGGTAGCCCCGAGCGAAGGCCGCGGCCGAACCCCAGCTTCGCCAGTGCTGCGGCGACCACCATCGTTGCAACCGACGGTGCACCGCCACCTCGACCAGGCTCTCTCCCCAGCGCAGCATGGCCTGCGGGGAGGCGACGCAGAAGTAGGCACTCACGTCGGCGATCGAGCGGAGCGGGTTTCCAGCAGGCAGCGCGGTGATCGGATCGCCCGGCGCCGCGACCCAATACGTCGGAACACCCTCGACATTCCGCTCGCCTGCGATGCCGTACCCGCCCGGATCCGGCCCGAGGCATTGTCCGGCCGGACGCAGGGGATCGGCGATGAGCGCGCACGCGATCACCTCGAGGTGCGGTAGTTCGCCGCGCCCGATCGCGGCGGCGACGTCACCCGCGATGGCCGCGCCTTGGGAATACCCCGCAAGCACCACACGGTTCGGCGTCGCTTCGACGGCGGCGATCAGTGCCCGTCCACCCGCGGCGAGGCTCTCGGCGTACGGAACACTCCTGCCGTAGTCCGCCGGATACGGAACCAGACGCGGGGTGAATCGGTCTCGGTCCAGTTCCGCGGCGAAGGCGGCGGTGACGTTGTCGCCGTGGGGATTCCAGGTACCGCCGACGATCAGGACGTCGATGCGCTCCGGGCTGCGCGCCGACTTCGATACCGACGCCGCGGTAGCTGATCGATCGCCCGAGTGCGCGGTCCCGATCGCGGAATCGATATGATTTCTGTCACATAAAGTTTGAGAAGGACTGTCCGCGAACCCCTTGGCGGCCGCCCGCGGCGACCATCCCCATGATGTCGTCATCACTCCCCCGTCCGCGGGAGCAGGTCCACGGTGCGGCAGCCGACCAGCGTCGCGATGCGAGCCAGTTCGTAGAGAGTGAACGAACTTCGCGCAGCTAACCGGCGTCGCAGGGTTGCTGCCGGTATTCCAGTGTGTTTGACCAGGTCATCTAGGCCGATACCCCCTCGTGCGAGAGCGCATCGCACACGCTCCGCAACCATTAAGTCCAAATGATCCATACGGAGCACTCTAAGGTCCGTATGGACCTTTGCCAACCCCGAATGGATTGCTGCCCGCGCCGGGTGTCGCCCCGCGCGTCGCCGAAACCGACACTCGGCATGTCGTTTGCCAGGTAGCCGTTCGGACCTCAGAATGGTCCATATGGGTGCGAAAGAGACGGCTTCGGGCATCAACCGTGCGGTCGGCAACGAGCTGCGGGCCGCTCGAGCGCGACGGGATCTGACCCGTCAGCAGCTGGCGGGGCTGACCGGCCTGGCCGTCAGCACGATCCAGCGCTTCGAGAACGGTGAACGGTCACCGGATATGCAGCAGCTGCATGCGCTGTGCCAGGCGCTGGAGATTCCCATGCGGGAGTTCGTCACCCTAGCCTTGAAAGGTATCGAGCGGCCGGAGGGCTGAGCAGCCCGGCACGGTCGATGCGATCGACTGCATCCGCAGCCGAGCCCGACGTCCCGGACAGCTGCTCTACACGAACGGTTTCCCCTGGGTCCAGCGGACCCGCGAACGGTGACTCACGCGCAGCGCGAACCGGCCGAACCCTTGACCGCGGATTCGATCGCCACTTCGGCGTATTCGACGACTGCCTGCACAGTGTCCACCCCCATGGCCCAGGAAGTCAGGACTACATCGCACAATGTCGCGGTGCCATGCAGGATTCGGTGTGCCGCCTCGTCACCGATTGCCACCCCCAGCGCTGCCGCGGCTCCCATACTCCGCACCGCTACTAACTCCGTTACCGAGCCGATTCGGTCCACGACCACAGTTCCCCTTCATATCAGTGCTCTGACCTCGAGCGTGACTCTGAAACGAAGGTCGAACTCGCGTCCCAGAATCACGGTAGTTATATCCCATCAACGCCCATGAAGCGCGCCAAAGTGCGCCTGCTACACGATCTTTCGCAGGTGAGACGCTCCACGGCGCCCCCGCTATCCGCTAGCTGAAAGTTCGCTGCAACTGTCCGATTCGCACTGTTTCAGGACGGCGACTTCCGCACTGCGGTGTGGCACTGCGAGGAATGCGCCGGAGCCGTGAAACCCCCTCACTCGCACTTGACGATGGGAATCGGGTCGTATTTCACCGTGCGGGTGGTGCGGGAGACTTCACGTCGGGTTTTGCGGTCGGTGATGACGCGAGTGTCGGAGATGGTGAAACCGGCAGCGCCTTCGGAGGCGATGCAGTCCTTGCCCTTGGGCAAAGTGATGGTGTTGGGCTCGGTCGGTTTGGTCTTCTCGCCGGTGATGGATTCGACGTCCACCGTCTTGGTGCCCCACAGGCGGACGGTCACCTCCGAGTCGGTGACGAAAGCCTCGATGTAAACGCCGGTTTGGCTGTTGTTGCGGAACTTGAGGTCGATCGCGCCGTCGAAGACGGTGGCCTCGCGGGCGGCCGGGTAGCGGGAGATGTAGTAGCTGTGCTCGGTATGGCCCGCGTCTTCCAAACCGGCGAAGTACGCGGCGTTGTAGAGCGTGGTGGCGAACTGGCTGATGCCGCCGCCGACAGCGGTGCTGGGGCGGCCGTGGTCGATGATGCCGGATTCGACATATCCTTCCGCCGTACCGCGCGGACCGGTGAATTCGTTGAGCGAGAACGTTTCTCCCGGCCGCACGATCGCGCCGTTGACCTTCCTGGCCACAGTGCGGATATTGACGCCGGAGGGTCCGCTGAAGCCGCTGGTGGTGAACGAACCCACGGTCTCGACGATGCCGAGCCCTTGCGCCGCCTCGGTGGTCACTTTCGGTTCGATTCGCTCGTAGACCGCCTGGCCGGTCCGCTCGCCCTGGGCGACCAGCAGCGCGTTGAACTGCTCGAAGGTCTTCGGCCAGTTGATCTTGTCGCCGACCACCGCGGGAACGACCGCGGGTCTACCGCCGGTAACGGCGAAGGTAGCGTCCTTCGGCTCGACTTCCGTGGGCGCGAGCTGCGGGACGAGCAGCCCGATCGCGGCATCCTGGTTCACCGACACGGCCAGACCGCCCTGCCCATCCGGCGCGAAGGCGAGCACGGACGCGATCTGTTCCGGTTCGAGTCTGGCGGCGGCGCCCTTGCCCGCGAACGTGATCGGCGCCTGCACCGCGGGCTGCGCGATTTCGCGCAGCGCCTTGTCCACCGCCTCGGGGCGTACGCTCTGCGGCGCGGGCACGACCGGAAGATCCAGTGGCCCACCGCCGATCCAGTTGTCGACCAGTTCGGCACGCGCGGGACCGACGTCGAGCACCCGACCCGGGACCGGCGGCACCGCAACGGGTTTGGCGTTGTCGAAGCTGATGGTGCCCTCGACTGTGGGGCGGTCGTGCACCCGCAATTCGGACAATTGGCGGTCCAATGCCGGTTCGTCGACCGCACTGACGATCGCGACGTCACGGGTGGTGAAGAAGGACGTGAGCCGGGTGAAGGGGCTGAGCGGCTGCGAGCCGATGCGCGACCAAGTGGCGTCCCAGTTCACGGCGAGTCCGGCGGAACTCGGCACGATGCCGGTCTGCACATCGCCGATGCGCAGCGTCAGTTCCCGGCTCGCTCTCGGCTCGAGCTCTGCGCGCAGGCGGGCGTCGGCGGCGGACTTGTCCATGCCGCCGATGTCGACGCCCTCGACGACGATGCCGCGCGGCACCTCGCCGGAGGACAACGCCCAGTCCACGACGTATCCGAGGCCGGCGAGGGCGAGCACCGCGCCGACCGCGATGCCCACGCGGCGCACCACGGTGTTCTCTGCGCGTTTCGGCTGGCTGGAGATCGGACGGCGCCCTGGTGCACGGCGCGGCGGCGGAGGCGACGGCCGCCGCGGGCCGGTGTGCATGGGCTGGGTGGGCATTGCATCGCCACGCCACCCGACCGATTGGTCTGATTCCTGGGGTCGATCCGCCCCGAGGAGCTGGCGCCATCCGACTTCGCCACCCGCTCTAGGGCCGACGTCTCCGGTGCTCGGCTGGCTCGTCACGAACCGTCCTCCACGTTCGATTGAATTGTGGACCCGCAACGACACGAGTCCCCACCAACGATAGTGGCCCCTGCCGACCGGGGTCGGCACAGCACGGATCAGCAGCAAATCCCGCGCAAAAGAGCCGGGTACAGCACGCAAAGAGGCCCGCGCAGTTGCCGGGTCGGGGGTCTGGCAACTGCGCGGAGCCGTCCTGTTTATCGGCGTACCGCACGCGGCGTTACAGCGCCGCACGACCGTGATCGAACCCACGCGGGAGAATCGAGAGGAACCACCCCCGAGCGGCTAGCGCTGGACAGGCGGCTCGCGCTGGACGCCGCAAGACTTCGCACACGAGGGAGATGGATGGCATGCAGCTGGGAATGATCGGCCTCGGCCGAATGGGCGCCAACATCGTGCGCCGGATCGTCGCCGACGGGCACACCGCCGTCGGGTGCGAGCGTCGCGCACAGCACATCGAGGAACTGGGCGCCGAGCTCGGGGACGGCTTCCAGGGCAGCACCGACCTCGCCGAGTTCGTGCGCATGCTGGAGACGCCGCGCGTGGTCTGGGTGATGATCCCGGCCGGCGCCACGAGCGCGGTGATCGATCAGGTGGCCGAACTGCTCGAGCCCGGCGACATCGTCATCGACGGCGGCAACAGCCGCTACCACGAGGACATCGCGCGGGCCGAGCGGCTGCGGCCCAAGGGCATCCACTACGTGGACGTCGGCACCTCGGGTGGGGTATTCGGCCGCACGCGCGGCTACTGCCTGATGATCGGGGGCGAGGCGGAGCAGGTGAAGTACCTGGACCCGCTGCTGAGATCCATCGCACCGGGCCTGGCGGCGGCCGAGCGGACGCCGGGTCGCACCGGCGAGCCGTCCACGGCCGAGCTCGGCTACCTGCACTGCGGACCGGCGGGCGCGGGCCACTTCGTGAAGATGGTGCACAACGGCATCGAGTACGGCGCGATGGCGGCCTACGCCGAAGGCTTGAACATCCTGCACAAGGCCAATTACGGCGCCGAGCACGCGGGCGAGTTCTCCGCGGAGGAGGCGCCGCTCGAGCATCCCGAGTACTACCGGTACGACATCGACGTGCCCGAGGTCACCGAGGTGTGGCGGCGGGGTTCGGTGGTCGCCTCTTGGCTGCTCGACCTCACCGCGGCGGCACTGCACGCCGACCCGGACCTGGAGTCCTACAGCGGCCGGGTGTCCGATTCCGGCGAAGGGCGCTGGACGATCGACGCCGCCATCGATACCGGCGTACCCGTGCCGGTGCTGTCGTCCGCCTTGTTCGCGCGGTTCTCGTCCCGGGGCGAGGCGCTCTACGCGGACAAGGTGCTCTCCGCGATGCGGAAGGCATTCGGCGGCCACGACGAGCTTCCCGGCACGTAGGTGAGCACAACGCGGCCCCCGATCGGGAATTCCGATCGGGGGCCGGTTTCGTTGTGCGTCAGCTAATTCCCGACGCTCGGCGTGGTCAGCGCTCCAGGATGGCGACGACACCCTGGCCGCCCGCGGCGCAGATGGAGATGAGCGCGCGTCCGGAGCCCTTTTCGGCGAGCAGCTTCGCGGTGGACGCGACGATGCGGCCGCCGGTCGCGGCGAAGGGGTGGCCCGCGGCCAGCGATGAGCCGTTGACGTTGAGTTTGCTCCGATCGATCGAGCCGAGCGCGCCATCCAGGCCGAGGCGCTCCTTGCAATAGGCGTCGGACTCCCACGCGGACAGCGTGGCCAGCACCACGGAGGCGAACGCCTCGTGAATCTCGTAGTAGTCGAAGTCCTGCAGGGTCAGGCCGTTGCGGGCGAGCAGGCGCGGCACCGCGTAGGTCGGCGCCATCAGCAGGCCGTCGGGACCGTGGATGTAGTCCACCGCGGCGACCTCGCTGTCGACCAGGTGCGCCAGCACCGGCAGCTTGCGCTCGGCGGCCCACTCCTCGCTCGACAGCAGCACGGCCGACGCGCCGTCGGTCAGCGGGGTGGAGTTGCCCGCGGTCATGGTCGCGTCGCCTGCCTTCACCCCGAAGACCGGCTTCAGCGTGGCCAGCTTCTCGATCGTGGAGTTCGGCCGCAGGTTGTCGTCGCGGGTCAGGCCCAGGAACGGCGTGATCAGATCGTCGAAGAAACCGCGGTCGTAGGCGGCCGCCATATTCGTGTGCGACAGGTAGGCCAGCTCGTCCTGTGCCTCGCGCGCGACGCCGAATTCCTTGGCGGTGATGGCGGCGTGCTCACCCATGGACAACCCGGTGCGCGGTTCGGCGTTGCGCGGGATCTCGATGCCGAGCATGCTCGGGCGCAGCTGGCCGACCAGCTTGAGACGGTCCTTGTTGGTCTTGGCACGGTTGGCGTCCAGCATCCACTCGCGCAGGGCATCGCTAACCCCAATTGGGGCGTCGGAGGTGGTGTCGGTGCCGCCGCCGACGCCTGCCTCGATGCGACCCGCGGCGATCGCGTCACCGACGGTGACGATCGCCTGCAGGCCGGTGCCACACGCCAGCTGCAGATCGTGGGCGGGGGTGTAGGGGCTCAGCTTGCTGCCGAGCACGCTCTCGCGGATCAGGCCGTGCTCGCCGACCCGCTTCAGCACGGCACCGCCGGCGACCATGCCGAGCCGCTCGCCCTGCAGGCCGAAACGGCTGACCAGCCCGTCCAGCGCGGCGGTGAACATGTCCTGGTTGGAGGCGTGCGCGTACGCCTTGTCGGAGCGAGCGAACGGAATCCGGTTGCCGCCCACGATGGCGACCGGGCGGGTCGTCTTACCGGTCTTGGCGGTGCTCTTCGCCGAACGGGCTTTGCTAGTCACTCGAGTCTCCAAGGTCTCGTGGATGGATGTCCCGGCGGCCCGGCTCGGCGTGGCGGACTCCACGCAGATCGGCGCACCGTCGCGGTTGTTTACATTAAACTTACTCTGGAGTAAGTTTAATGTCGACACGTACCCCGCAAAAGTGCGCTAGCAGACCACGCCGGGGCGACCTCCAACCCGAGAGACAGAACTCAGAAAAGGTAGGAATAGTGGCAGCCAGCAAGAACAAGGGTGCTCCCAACCTCTACGGATCGTTCGTACACTCCGCTCCCGGCGCGTTCCTGGCCAGCAAGCTCGGCCTGCCGCAGCCGGAGACCTTGCGCCGCTACGTCAAGGGCCAGTCGCCTTTGCCCGGTCCGGTGCTGCTCGGCGGCAAGGGCCGGGTCGCCGAGCCGGTCCGCGCGCTGCTGTCGGACTACACCTTCGCCGACGCGCTCAGCCCCGAAACCAAGTACGGCGCCCTGGTGTTCGACGCCACCGGCATCGGCACCATCGAGGATCTCTCGCAGCTGTTCGAGTTCTTCCAGCCCGCCATGCGCAGCATCGGCCCGTCCGGGCGCGTCGTGGTCATCGGCACCACGCCCGAGCTGGCGTCCAGCGTGGACGAGCAGATCGCGCAGCGCGCGCTGGAGGGCTTCACCCGCTCGGTGGCCAAGGAGCTGCGGCGCGGCGCGACCGCCCAGCTGGTGTACCTGCACCCCGAGGCGCAGGCCGCCGCGACCGGTCTGGAGTCGACCCTGCGCTTCCTGCTGTCGGCCAAGTCGGCGTTCGTCGACGGCCAGGTCATCCGCGTCGGCAAGGACGAGGCGAGCGCGCCCGCCGACTGGGATCGACCACTGGAGGGCAAGGTCGCCGTGGTCACCGGCGCGGCGCGCGGGATCGGCGCGACCATCGCCGAGGTGTTCGCCCGCGATGGCGCCCAGGTGATCGTGGCCGACATCCCGGCCGCGGGCGAGGCACTGTCGCAGACCGCGAACAAGGTCGGCGGCACCGCGCTCGCGCTCGACGTGACCGCCCCCGACGCCGCGGAGAAGCTGGCCGATTTCGCCACCGAGCGCTTCGGCGGCATCGACATCGTCGTGCACAATGCGGGCATCACCCGCGACAAGCTGCTGGCGAACATGGACGAGGGCCGCTGGAACTCGGTCATCAACGTGAACCTCGCCGCGCCGCACCGCATCACCGAGGGCTTGGTGGCTCGGGGGGCGCTGAAGGAGGGCGGTCGCGTGATCGACGTGTCCTCGATCGCCGGCATCGCGGGCAACCGCGGCCAGACCAACTACGGCGCGTCCAAGGCGGGCGTGATCGGCATGGTCGCCGCGGAGGCGCCGAAGCTGGCGGAGAAGAAGATCACCATCAACGCCGTCGCGCCCGGTTTCATCGAGACCGCGATGACCGCCGCCATCCCGCTGGGCACCCGTGAGGCGGGCCGGTTGATGAGCTCGTTGCAGCAGGGCGGTCAGACCGTCGATGTCGCCGAGACGATCGCCTACTTCGCCAGCCCGGCCTCGAACGCGGTGACCGGCAACGTCGTTCGGGTCTGCGGGCAGAGCCTGATCGGAGCATGATGGCGAACGGCGCAGCGGCGGGGGAACAAACACAGGTGATCACGCTCCGCGAACCGCCGAAGAACAGCAGGCTGTTCGCGAAGGCGGCGCTCGGCGCGGTTCCGCTGCTGTCGGCGCGCAAGCCGACGCTGCCGGACCGGGCCGTTCAGCTGGAGGGGCTGCGGGTCGACCCGGAGCACCTGGCCGCCTACTGCCGGGCGACCGGGCTGCGGTTCGGCGACGCGCTGCCGCTGACCTATCCGTTCATCCTCACCTTCCCGCTTGCCATGCAATTGGTGGTGGCGCGGGACTTCCCGTTCGTCGCGGTAGGTGCGGTGCACGCGGAGAATGTCATCGAGCGCAGTCGCGACATCTCGGTGAGTGAGCCGCTGGACATCCGCACGCACATCGAGAATCTGCGCGAGCACCCGAAGGGTCTGCTCGTTGACGCGATCAGCGACGTCAAGGTGGGACGGGAGCTGGTGTGGCACCAGGTCACCACGTTCCTGCACCAGCAGCGCACCTCGCTGTCGGGCGGGCCCAAGCCGGAGCCGAAGCCGGAGGAGGTACCGCCCCCGCCGCTGCGCACGTTGCGGGTGGATCAGAAGATGATCACCCGGTACGCGGCCGCGTCCGGTGACCACAACCCGATCCACACGTCCGCGCTGGGGGCCAAGGCATTCGGGTTCCCGAGGTCGATCGCGCACGGCATGTGGTCGGCGGCCGCCGTCCTAGGCTCGGTCGAGGGCCGCATTCCGGAGAAGACCACGTATACGGTCAAGTTCGGCAAGCCGATCCTGCTGCCCTCCACCGTGAACGTGTACGCCGACCAGGCCGAAGGCGGCTGGGATCTGGCGCTGCGCCACCCGAAGAAGGGGTACCCGCACCTGACGGCGACCCTTCGCTGAACGACCGGAGCCGCTGCCGGATTCAGGCGAATCCGGCAGCGGCTCCGCTTATTTCACGGTGTTCGTCTCGGGCCCCGTTCAGCAGTCGCAGCCACAATCACAGTTGCAGCAGCCACAGTCGCCGCAATCGCACTCGCCGCAATCGCACTCGCCGCAATCGCTGCAATCGCAGTTCTTGATCCAGGCGTCCTTGCGTTCGCCGGTGCAGGGTTGCGTGTGGTCGGCACAGCAGGCGTACCCGGTGCAGTACCCGCCCAGGACGAGTGCGAGGGATTCACCTATTCCGGGACGGCGGGTCGGTGGACGATGACCGGTGCGGTGCATGCTCGGGCGGACCTCGGCGTGCGGCAGACCGGCCGTGTCATGCGAGATCGAGCAGGTGTGCGCGGCCAATGTCCCGAGGCCGCCGCCGATCCGCCGCAGCACCGAGGTCAGCGGATCGAGCAGCATCCAGCGTACGGTCGGCACCCGGCTCAGCTCGGCCGCCGCGATAGCGGTGCGCAGGCGCGAATTCGACTGCCGCAGCAGGTCGTACGCCTCGGGCAAGGTTGTTCCGGTGGCCGCGAGGGGGTTGAAGTTGTCCCGAGACAAGTCCTCGTCATAGTCCGCGACGGCATCGGCCAGGTGCGCGATCCGTCCGAACTGCCACCCCGCCTCGCGCAGGGCTTCGACATTGTCCGGGCGATCGGCCAGCACGGCCGTGTGGGCGAAGAACGCCGACGCGCACAGCTGAGTGGGTGCGGTGAGCCGGTCCAGCGGATCGGCCGACGGCGCCATAGCCGACTGCCAATGTTGGGACGTGACAAGCGATTCCGGCATCCGCGGCCCGGCGGCACGCGAACCGCCCACGGCGACCGACCCTTTCGCCTCCCGCTCCAGTCGCACTTGGGCGTCGAGCGCGGCGACGAGCGGTTCGACGTCGAGACCGATCCGCGCGGCGCCCGCGCGTGCCTCCCCCGCCCACCGCGTCGCCGCTTTCGCCAGCGGTCGGCGTGCGAGCGCCGCCACGTCACCGTCATCCACGTGATCCCGAATCTTGGCTGCCGCCAACAGCAATGAGGCTGTGGTGGCGAGCTGTACGCCGGGCGCGTCCGCGCTGACCACCGAGGCCCGCCGCATTCCGCGCAGCGGGCACGGTGCAGCCGTGGTGCGCGACGCCGAACCGGACTGCGCCTCGGTGAGCATGCTCAGCACCAGCGCGTCCTTGTTGGTCGTGGCGCGCGCGAGCTGACCATGCCCGTCCCGCAACCCGAGACACAACCCGCACAGATGCGCCTGCCATTCCGTGCTATCGATGCCGTACTTCTGAGCGCCGTGCGCGCACGGCCTGAGCAACCCGAACACTTCCGCCCCGTTCTCCCGGCTCGACCGAATGAGCCGGTCCGCATTTGTCGAACTCACGCACTCTGGCAGGAGGGCGGCGCGGAAGCAACCGGGCTGGGCAAAAGCCGGGCTACTCGGCCTTCTTGCGGCCCGCCAAACCGCGCCAGGCGAGGTCGTCCAGGAGGTCGACAGCTTCGGCGACCTCGATCCGGCCACTGGCCAAACGATCGGCGATGGCCTCGCCCGCGCCGATCACGGCGACCGCGACGACATCGAAATTCGTTCCGGGTTCGGCGTGCTTGGCGCTGGACTCCAGCAGTTTGGCGGTCAATTCGATGACGCGCTCGCGGGCGTTCTCGATCTCCGACGCGAACGCCTGCTGACCGATGGCCTGCCGGTAGAGCACCTGCCAGGAGCGGCGATTGCGGTCGACGAAGCCGAGGAAACCCTCCAGCGCGGTGCGGACCTGCTCGTGCGGCGACAGCAACGGGTTGCCCGCCGGTGCGACGGATTCGATGAAGCGCATCCCCTCGCGCTGGATGCAGGCGCGGAATAGTTCGTCCTTGGAGCCGTAGTACAAATACAGCATCGGCTTCGAGATCTTCGCCTCGGCGGCGATCGCGTCCATCGAGGTGTCGTGGAAGCCTTTACGCGAGAATACCTCCACCGCGGCGTCGAGCATCTGCTGCTCGCGTACCGCTCGCGGAAGTCGCTTCGTTCCGCCTGCCATCCACTCTCCTACCACAGGTGAACCTCATATATTACTCCAAGGTAAGTTCCGGTGGTCCGATTTGCTCACCGGTCGCCCGACTCGGCCGTGCGGCTGCCTCGAGCCTTCGCTCGGCTCGGTGCATCCAGGGACCGCCGTGAGAGGGCCTTCACTCGGCACGCCCGGGGCTGTAGGCGGGCGTCGCCTGGCAGAGTCCTGACGCGGCTGCCTCAGCAGCGCGGCAACGTCCCCTTGAAAGCGCCCATCCGCAGCACCGAGGCATCCACCTGTGCCATCGGCAGGCGTCCACTCGACACCGCCTGCTCCAGCCGGTCGAGCACCCGCGGCACCGCGTCGGTGGTGATCCACAGGGCGTTGTCGGCGCCGGCGACGAGTGCGGCCTCGACCGCGTCCTCGATCGACATCCTCGCGGTGATGGCCGCCATTCCGCCCAGGTCGTCGGTGAAGATCGGTCCCTGGAACGGCGCGGCGCCGTACCCCGTGCCCTCGCGCAGCAGCGTCATCACCTCGGGACTGATGCTGGCCGGGACATCCGGGGTGGTCAGGCCGGGCACGTCCAGGTGGCCGACCATCACCGCCGCGCCCGAGCCGATCAGGTCGCGGAACGGCACCAGGTCCACGGTCTGCAGCTGCGCCAGCGGCGGTGTGCGGACCGCGCCGGTGTGCGAGTCGCCGGAGCCGGAGCCGTGACCAGGGAAGTGCTTCATCACCGTGCCGACACCGACCTCACGCATCGCCCGGATGTACGCGTCCGCGTAGCGGGTGACCACGGCGGGATCGTCGGAGAAGGAGCGGTCGCCGATGACCGTGTCGTCGGGCTGGGAGCTGACGTCGACGTCGGGGGCGAAGTTCACCGTCACGCCGACGTCCTTCAATGCACGCCCCCTGGCCAGCGTCGCGCTGTAGAACTGCTCCGGGCTCATGGTCTGCGCCGTCACCCGCGCGGACGGCGCAGCGCCGATAAGGTCGCGAACGCGGGAGACGCGGCCGCCCTCCTCGTCGATGGTCACCATCAGCGGAACCTTGGCCGCCTCCTTGACCTGCGTGATCTCACCCGACCCGAGTAGCGCCTGGTCGGTCCATCCACCCACGAAGATGCCGCCGACCTGCTCGGTGCGCACCACATTCGTGGCGTCGGCCGCGCCGGTGACGCCGACCGTCAGCAGCTGGGCCAGCTTCTCCCGGGTGGTGAACTGCGCGAGGTACCCAGCGTTGCAGTCCGGCGGCGCCGCGGACGTGACGGGGACCGCGGCGGTCGGCTCATCCGGTGTAGTGGTGCTCGGCGACGCCGAATCGGTGGAACCGCCGTTCGAGCAGGCGGTCGCGACGGCGGCGAGAATGGCGAGGACGAGCAAAGGCGTCTTCCGCATAGAGGTCAACCGTACTCGCCGCGGCGTGGGCGACCGCAGCCGCTGGGGCCTACCGGGCGGGCAACTCCCGGACTCGAATGCAACTGCGATCCAGTCGCGTGTGGCGCGAGTCCGACGCACGGCAATGCCCTTGGCGTCGTGGAGAATCCGTCGGCTACCGCCGAAGTGCCTGTCGCCCTGGCCCGAGCGGCGACCACACGGCCGAGCCGCGGGGTGAACACCGACCGGAGCCGGTACACGGCGCATGATCGACCAGACCGGAGCCGGTTCGACTCGGCCGCCCGAGCGAGCCGTCGGTCGAAACGCCGTCGCGATCGGGCGGCGCGGATCATGGAGTCCGGGCTGCCCGGGCTCGGCTCACGACTCCACCTCGCCGGCGCTCGGCTCCGTCGTGCGCGAGGGCGCGCTGTGTTCCCGGTTCATTCGCTGACGCTCGCTCACGACTCCACCTCGCCGACGCTCGGCTCCGCCGTGCGCGAGGGCGCGCTGTGTTCCCGGTTCACTCGCCGACGCTCGCTCACGACTCCGCCGGTCATACGGTCCGTCCGAGGGGCAAGTCACTGCGACTCGGCCGAATTCATGCAGGTCCAGGCGGTGAAGCAGGCGGGTTCGAGGCGGCCCGGCGGGGTAGTCTCTTGGTATCGCCGTGCGTCTCCCTCAGGAGGTCACCGTGCCCTGCGATCTGATGCTCATCGCCTACGACGGCTCCGAGAACGCCAAGCGCGCCATCGAATACGCCGGGCGGTTCCTCACCGCGAATCGAGCCATCGTGCTGACCGCGTGGGAACCGATGGTGCGTCAAGCCGCCCGGCTCTCTGGGCTGTCGGGTGTCATGCAGCCGGAATGGGTGCCCGATGACGAGATCGAGGACATCGCCTACGTCGACGCACGCGCCGTCAACACCGAGGGCGTGCGGCTTGCCGAGCTGGCGGGCTTGAACGCCGAGGCGCGCACCGCGGAATGCACCTCGACGATCTGGAACGCCATCGTCGACTGCGCCGACGCACTGGACGTCGACATCATCGTCGCGGGCACTCGCGGCGCCACCGGTATCCGTGCGCTGCTGCACAGCAGCGTGGCCGATGCCGTCCTCAAGCACTGCCACCGCCCCGTCCTGCTCGTCCCGCCCGGAAAGCATCCCTGAGCCGCGCGACTGGTGAGACTTGGGTCGCTCGAGGGCGATGGGACACCGATGACGGGGTTAGTTTGGTCCCATGGATGGGTTCCTGCTTGCTCGCGCCGACGGGGTTGTCCGGGGATACGGGAGCCGGGTCGTCTTCGATGACGCGCAGCGCGCGGCCGCGGCGCTGCGGGACGGGAGCGCGGAGCTGGTCGTCGGCGCACTGCCCTTCGATCCGCGCAGGCCCGCCGCCCTGACTGTGCCCGAACGCGCCGAGCACACGGCCGGCCCGTGGCGACCCGCCGCGCTGCCCGATCTGCCCGCGGTCCGGGTGGTCGCCGAAATACCCAGCCCGGCAGAGCATGTCGCGCGGGTGACGAAACTTGTCGAGCAACTGGGTGATCCGGCGCAACCGCTGCGCAAGGTCGTCGCGGCGCGATCGGTGCTGCTGGAGGCCGCATTCGCGCTCGACCCGGAACTCGTCGCCGGACACCTGCTCACCAGGCACCCGCACGCGAACGTCTTCGCCGTCGACCTGACGCCCGCGGGACGTCCCGGTGCGACCCTGGTCGGGGCCACGCCGGAAGTGCTGATCGCCAGGCACGGCGACACGGTCACGCTGCGTCCGCTGGCGGGCACGCTGCCGCGGCTGCCCGACCCGGACGCCGACGCAGCGCAGGCGCGAGAACTGCTGGCCAGCACCAAGAATCGGGCCGAGCACGCGTTCGTTATCGACTGGATCAGGGATCGGCTCGGGCCGATCTGCGCTGAACTGTCCATTCCGGACAGCCCGGAGCTGATCAGCACACCGGAGGTATGGCATCTCGCTACGCCGATCGGCGGACGCCTGCGCGACACCTCGATCACCGCGCTCGACCTGGCGGTGTTGCTGCACCCGACGCCCGCGGTCTGCGGCACCCCGACCGACCTCGCCCTGGACACCATCGCGCACATCGAGGAAGACCGCGGGTTCTACGGCGGAGCCGTCGGCTGGTGCGACGCGGACGGCGACGGGGCGTGGATGGTCGCGATCCGCAGTGCGGAACTCTCGGCCGACGGGCGCACGGTGCACGCGTACGCGGGCGGCGGCATCGTCGCGGCCTCCGACCCGCACGCGGAGCTGGACGAGACTACCGCGAAGTTGCGCACCCTGCTCGGCGCGCTGCACTGCACGCTCCACGCGAAGTGATCTTCCGAATGCCTGTGCACCTGTGTGGCCGGTCACATGCAGGTCAGCGTGTCGGCAGAGTAGATCCGCGGGACAAGTCGATCCGAATTCCGCGGCCTGAACGCATACAAATACCGGACGTCCTGCTAGGTTGACCGGGAACGTGCCTGCATCGACGTATTGGAGTGCCCCGATGAAGTTTGCTGTCCCTGGTGTTGCGAGTGCGGTCGCGGGCGCCGTGCTGGGCGTGATCGGTGTTCTCCTCATCACCATGGCCGTGCAGCAGAACACGCGACCGGAGATCGACCGCAGCGGCGACAAGGACTCCTCGCTGCTGAACAACGTTGAGTACGGCAGCCGCTGACCCGCTGACCTCCCCTTCACCTGCCGACTCGCTCGGATCTTCCGCGGCGCCGGGGCAGCACAGCACCGCGCCGCTCGGTAGACGCTGGTTCGCCGCGACGGTCGTCGCGGCGTTCCTGCTGACTTTCGTACAGGCACCCGGACACACGGTCGCCGACACGAAGTACGACCTTGCGCAGAATCCGCTCGGCTTCCTGGAACGCGCGAGCCATCTGTGGAGCAGCCAGGCGCCGATGGGCCAGGTGCAGAACCAGGCCTACGGATACTTCTTTCCGCATGGCGCTTTCTTCTCGCTGGGCCACGTGCTCGGCGTCCCTGCCTGGGTGACCCAGCGGATCTGGTGGGCGCTGCTGCTGCTCGCCGGATTCTGGGGGATCGTCCGGCTGTGCGAGACGCTCGGCATCGGCACGCGCGGCTCGCGCGTCGTCGCGGCGATCGCGTTCGCGCTGTCGCCGCGGGTGCTGACCACGCTCGGCTCGATCTCCTCGGAGACGCTGCCGATGATGCTGGCCCCATGGGTGCTGCTCGCGCCGGCCGCCCTCGGCATCGCCCAGCGGGACCGGCGGCGCGGTGGAGCCACGTCGCCCGCGGGCAGCGCGCTGGCCTTGGCCCTGATGGGCTCGGTCAACGCGGTGGCGACGGTGGCCGCCTTCCTGCCCGCGCTGCTCTGGTGGGCCTCCTACCGGCCGAACCGGCGCTGGTGGCGCTTCACCGCGGCCTGGCTCCCGCTGCTCGTGCTCGCCACGTTCTGGTGGGCGGTGCCGCTGCTGCTGCTCGGCAAGGTGAGTCCGCCGTTCCTGGACTACATCGAATCCTCGGGCGTGACCACGCAGTGGGCCTCGCTCGGCGAGGTGCTGCGCGGCACCGACAGCTGGACGCCGTTCGTCTCGCCGGAGCGCATCGCGGGCGCGGTGCTGGTGACCCAGCCCGCGGCGGTCCTGGCGACCGGCTTGGTGGCGGCGGCGGGCATGGCGGGCTTGGCCCTGCGGTCCATGCCGTACCGGGGCAGGCTCGCGCTGATCTTGTGCGTCGGGCTGGTCGGCATCTGCGCGGGGTTCGTCGGCGAGCTGGGCGGGCCGTTCGCCGAGTCGGTGCGTGTCTTCCTGGATTCCGGCGGCGCTCCGCTGCGCAATGTGCACAAGCTGGAGCCACTGATCCGCATCCCGCTCGTGCTCGGTCTGGCTCAGCTGCTGGCTCGGGTGCCGCTGCCGGGCTCGGTGCCGATGCCGGTCTGGCGCGGCGCGTTCGCCCATCCGGAGCGGGACCGCGCGGTCGCGGTCGCCGCCCTGATCCTCACCGCGCTGGCCCTGTCCACGTCGCTGGCCTGGACCGGCAAGCTCGCGCCGCGCGGCGCCTACGACCGGGTGCCCGCCTACTGGCAGCAGACCGCGGACTGGCTGCGAGACAATGCCGCCGACACCCGCGCCTTGGTGGTGCCAGGCGCTCCGTTCGGCAGCCAGGTCTGGGGACTGACCCGCGACGAACCCCTGCAAGCGCTGGCCGGCACGCCGTGGGCGGTTCGCGACGCGGTGCCGCTGAACCCGCCCGGCACCATCCGCGCCATGGATTCGGTGCAGCGGCTGATCGCCGACGGCAGGCCCTCGACCGGGCTGGCCCCGACGCTGGCCGCCCAGGGCATCGGCATCGTGGTGCTGCGCAACGACCTGGACCCGGAAACCTCCCGCTCCACGCGGCCGATGCTGGCCCACCAAGCGCTGGACGGCTCGCCCGGGCTCACCAGGGTCGCCGAGTTCGGCAACCCGATCGAATCGCTGGTGATCGCCGACGGCCTGGTGGCCGACGGCGACCTGCGCCCGCCGTACCCGGCGGTCGAGATCTACCGGGTGGACGCACGCGGTCCGGGAACGCCCGCCGAGGTGCGCGGCGGCACCGGCGCACCGGAGTCGTTCCCCGGGGCGTACACCGTGCCGCTCGGCGACGTGCCGGTCGTGCAGGGCGGGCCGGAAGTGCTCGAACGAATGCACCGCGACCACGCCGCCGCCGAGACTCCCACCGTGCTGGCCGCCGACGCGACCCGAGCCGGGCTGCCCATCGGCCCGGTGACCGTCACCGACTCCCCGATGGATCGGGAAGCCGATTTCGGCCGGGTGGACAACCACAACTCGGCGCTGCGGGCTCCCGATGACGCGCGCCGCACGCACAACCTGGTCCCGGACTATCCGGTGCCCGGCGCGGAGCTGGTGCGCGGCGAATGGTCCGGCGCGACGATCACCGCGTCCAGTTCGGCCGCGGACGCCACCCAACTCGGTGGTGCGGCGCCAGGCAGCTCGACCGCGGCTGTCGTGGACGGCGATCCCGCCACCGCCTGGATCAGTAACGGCATCGAGCGCGCGCTGGGACAGTGGCTGCGGCTCGACCTCGATCGCCCGCTCGAGACCGGGCAGCTGAGCCTGACCACCAGCTCGGCCGCCATCGGCGATCCGGTCAAGTGGATCGAGGTGCGCACCGCCAACGGCACCGTCTCGGCCCGGGTGCCCGAACCCGGTGCGCCGGTCTCGGTTTCGCTGCCCGCGGGCAAGACCGACTGGCTCACCATCACCGCCATCCGCACCGAAGGCGGCTCTCTCGGCGGGCAATTCGGCATCAGCGAACTGACCCTGGACGACTATTCCGAGCGTGACGCGCCGGTCCGCGTCGATATCAGGCATCGGACGGTGTTGCCGCCCACTCCGGTGGGCGCGCAGGTGCGCGCGTGGGATCTGGGCCAGGAATTCCCCGGCCGCAGCGCCTGTTTCGACGCGCCCGACCGCGTGCGGTGCAGCAAAGGGCTCGCGTTGGCGCCGGAGGAACCGGGAACGTTCCAGCGCACGCTCGAGGTTCCCGAACCGATGACGGTCACTCCGGAGCTGACCGTCCGGACCAGGCAGGGGCCCGCGCTGGAAGCGCTGCTGACCGACCGCGGCCGCCCGGTAGCCAGGGGCAAGGCCGATGTCGGTGACCTGCGCGGGGCCGCGTTCGCCACGACCGATGGCGATCCACGCACGAGCTGGACCGCGGTGGAGGACTCGGTCCGCAATCCGACCGGCGGCAGGCCGACCCTCACGATCGAGCTGCCCGAACCAGCGCTGGTGACCGGGTTGGAGCTGACCCCCTCGCTCGGCGGCCTGCCCGCGGCCCCGACCTCGGTGACGGTGAATCTGGGCGACGGCCCGCAGGTGCGCGAGCTGGAAGAAGCCGACCCGGGCACGCCGGCGCGCGTCTCTTTGCACCCCACCGTGACCGACCGGATCGAACTCAGCATGCGCACCTGGCGACCGGTGCTGGACCAGACCGCGCTCGGATTCGCCCAGACCCAACCGTCCGGCCTGGCGGAGGTGACGGTGCTCGGACCGGACTACCCCGAGCCCGCGCCGCTGGATCGTGAACTCACCGTCCCGTGCGCACTTGGACCGACGATCGAGGCCGGCGGCCGGATCCTGGCCACCACCGTCACCGCGACCGCCGCCGAATTGCACTCCGGCGCACCGGTTCCCGCTCGCGTCTGCACCGACGCGGCCGAGACGCCGGGCGAGCTGACGCTGCCGCAGGGCCGGGTCGACGTGTCGGTCGGGCCGACCGATCTGTTCGTCGTGGACCGTCTGCGCTTGGACCGCAACGGGACGGAACCTGCCCCCGCGCCCTTGTCCGACGCGGGCACACGGTTGCTCGTGCTTCCCCTGAGCACCAACGTCGGTTGGCATGCGACCACCGCGGACGGGCGCGTGCTCGAGCCGGTGGTGGCCGACGGCTGGCAGCAAGCCTGGCTGCTGCCCGCCGACGCCACCGGCCCGGTCACCGTCTCGTTTCCGGTCGACCGCTGGTACCGCCTCGGCATCTTCGGCGGCCTGCTGCTGCTCATCCCGCTCGCCGTTCTCGCCACTCCACGTCGGGAGCGCACGGCGAGGCGACTGGATGTCACCGCGGCCGAGCACACTCGCAGGGTCTCGGATGCGCTCGCCACCCAACAGAACTCGCCTGCGGATTCAGCCCTGGCCACTTGGGGCCGGAGGTGGATGGGCGCGGCCGGGCTCGCCGGTGCGACCACGCTGATCGCGGGCCCGGTAGGTGCGATTGTCACGGTGATCGGCTTGGGCGCAACGCGTTTCAGGCCACGCACGGCCCCCCGAGCGCTCGTCGTCGTGGCGGGAGTGGGTACCGCGCTGTCCGCCGCCGCGCTGTCCACCGGCCCATGGCGCTCACCCGACGGTTATATGGGCGGGTCCCTGCTGGTGCAGCTGCCCGCGCTGATCGCGGTCATCGCGGTGGGAATCGCGGCGCTGCCTCAGCGCGAAAACCGGCCGGACACGAGACGGTCGGCCGAGTCCGGAAACGAGATCAGCCGACCGGCCCCCGACTGATCGACCGGCTATCGGGTGCGGTCACCGGGCCCTCCGGGCTTGCTCGGCGCGTGCGGGCATCCACGTGTCGCTGGTAGACGCCTGTCGCGGGACATGGGTGGAGATCGCGCCGCACCGCGATGAGGACCACTGCCTTTACCGCTGGCGCACGGTCGGGGTTCCGCGCGCGAAGGCGCGCATTCGCCGTGCGCCGCAACGCCAGTCGTTGCTAACGTGACCCCGCGTGAACACCTGTGCCGAATGCGGTTTCGTCTACGACTTGGCTTCGGCGGCCGAGGTGCCGCCACTGGCGCGGGAACACGCAGTGGAGTACGCGGACTTGCTCGGCGCGGATATCGGCAAGTTACGGCAGCGCGGCAAGCCCGACGTGTGGTCGCCGCTGGAATACGCCTGCCATGTGCGGGATGTGCTGCTCGCCCAGCGCGAGCGTGTGCTGGGCGCGCGCCGCTCGGAAAATCCGGTCGCCACGCCGATGGGCCGGGACGAGCGGGTCGAGCACGACGGCTACGCGGAGCAGGCTCCCGCGGACGTGGCCCGCCAGATCCGCGACGCCGCGCTGCTGTTCGCCAACGTGCTGGAGCGACTCGGCGACGAGGACTGGGAACGCACCCTGAGCTTCCCCTATCCCGAGCCCGCGGATCGCTCGCTGCGTTGGCTCGCGCTGCACACCTTGCACGAACTGCGCCACCATCTGCTGGACATGCACCGGCAACTGGACGGCTGACGCAGCGCCGCGGATCAGGGTGCGGGCTGCGGCTGTTCGTCCCGCTTCACCCGGTCCCGTTTGCGGACCCAGCGCCGCACCGGCTCCTCGACCAGCGCGTAGCTGGCTGCGGCCACCGGGAGGGTGATCGCGACGGTGAGCACGAGGACATAGACGAAGTCCCCCGAGAAGGGCAGGATGCCGAACACCGGGAACACGATCGTCAGCACCGCAAGATGCCAGATGAAGATGCCGTAGGACCAGCGCCCGAGCGTCGCGGCCACCGGCGACTCCAGCCAGCGGTGCGGCCGCGCCGCCGGGTCCCGCAGCACCAGCGGCGCGAGCAAGGTGAAGCCGATGATCGCGCCCAAGCCCATCTTCACCACGTACTGCCAGGGTTCGGCTCTGGTCAGCCCGGCCGGTCCGGCGAGATCAGTCGCCGCGAGCAGGAATGCGACGGTCGCGACCGTCCACATCAACGGCTGATTCCCAGCCACCTTCCACCACCGTGATAGCCGAACGCTATGGTCGGCGAGTTCGGCGAGCAGCATGCCCGCTGCGAACCACGGCAAATAACCGGGCAGCCAGTTGTCGGCATGGATCGCGTCCGGCGTCGGCACCGGAATGAAGTTCCAACCGAGACTGATCAGGGCGCCGGCGAGCAGCACGGGGATCCGCCAGCGCGCCGCCGCGCCGCGCAATCGAACCAGCGCGAAGGCCAGCAACGGCAACACCAGATAGAAGGCCACCTCGACCGAGAGACTCCACATCTGGGTCAGCCCGTCGGTCAGCGTCAGCGGCACGAACACCTGCAGCAGCGCCAGGTTCGACACCCACACCCGCAGTCCAGCGGTCCCCGCCGCACTGGGCAGCAGCACCAGGACCACAGCCACCACGACCCAGTAGGCCGGCAAGATGCGCGCGGCGCGATGTCGCAGGTAGTAGCCGGTTGGCGGGGCCGTGTCGAGGCCGCGCGCGGCCGCGGCGTGCGGACGCCAGAGCAGGAATCCGGACAGTGCGAAGAACACCGCGACCGCCATGTCGAACCGTCCCCACACCCGCCCGATCACCGGCGTTCCCGAGGCTCCGGTCTGGAAGGCGACATGAGTCAGCAGCACACCGAGAGCGGCCATTCCGCGCATACCTTCCAGCGCGGGAACGAACGCCCGCGGGCGCACCCGTTCGGTGGCCCGTTCGGTTGCCGGTGCGGTAGTGGGCAGCGTCGCGGTCATCAGGCTCCAGTCTGCCTCGCGAATTCACAGTTGATAACCCGACGTTTCAGATTTCGCGCTAAACTCGGGCGATTTCTCGGCCGTTTCCGGCCTCGACGCCGCATGGTACGACATCGGGCTGTTAGTGTCGGGGCTCACGAGTGCCGCGGGCTGCCCGCAGTGCTCACCGGAACGGCCTGTGTTCTACGACGAGGAGAGTTTGCATGGCACTGAGTGCCGGTACCAGAAGGACGGTGGCCTGCCTGCTGGTGGGTCTCGGCGCGCTGCTGATCGTCGCCGCACTGATGATCCCGACCTACACCGTCGACAAGCTGGCGAAGACTCCCCTCGATCTGGAGATCACCACGATCGCGACGAATCAGCCCGGTGAGGACAGCCTCGTGCTCGACTCCAAGTCGCTGACCGCGCCGGAGGGTTCCGCCAAAGTCGACACCAACGTCCCGCTCGTCTCGCAGCGGTTCCTCACCGTCGAGGACCCGGCCGATGCCGAGAAGATGACGGTGCAGGCGGGCCAGACGCTGCGGCGCATCGACAAGCAGGGCGACACCGGCCTGCTGACCGCCACCATCGACCGGGTGACCATCGACCGGGTGACCGGCATGCCGGTCTCCACCGAGCCCAACGGCTCCATCGCGGTCACCACCACCAAGGAAGGCGAGAGCATCGCCGACCCGGTGCAGCACACCGGCCTGCAGTACCGGTTCCCGATCGGCACCGAGAAGAAGACCTACCCGTACTTCGATCTCAACGTGCGCAAGACCTACGACGTCAACTTCGTCGAAGAGACCGAGATCAACAGTCTGAAGGTCTACCACTTCCAGATGTCGGTGCCCGCCACCAACTTGAACGACGTGGTCCAGTCGCCGACCAACCGGCTGAGCCTGCCCGCCGCCAAGTGGGGCGTCGAGGGCGGCGAGGAGCCGGTGACCATGTACCGGTACTACACCAACACCCGTGACCTGTGGGTCGAGCCGGAGACCGGCACGGTGGTCAAGGGCGGCGAGGCGCTGCACCTGTACTACTCGCGCACCGCGGACAAGGCGGAAGTCACCGCGCTGAAGTCGCACCTCGTGTTCGACGAGAACACCGTCGAGTCGCAGGCCTCGGTGGCGAAGGAGAACATCGACAAGCTGGCGCTGTACGGCCGGATCATGCCGATCGTCCTCGGCGTCCTCGGTGTGATCGCGCTGATCGCAGGCGTGTTCCTCGGTGTCCGCGGCGGGCCGGCCCCGGCGCGCGCACGCACCGGCGGCGCCCCGGGCCAGCGTCCTGGCGGCCCCGCCCCTCGGGGTGCGGCCGGTCGCGGCGGCGATGACGCGCCCACCGAGCAGATCCGGATCGACAAACAACCCTGATCCGGCTGATCACCACCTGATTCGGCTCCCCCGCCTTCCGGCTGGGGAGCCGAATTCGTTCGCAGGGGTCAGGCGAGCGGATACGCGACAGGATGCACGAGCCAGCCACCGTTGGCGTCGACGTTCGGCCACCTGAGAACATCGCCGAAGAACGCGCGGGCCGCGTCTGGATCGTCCGCGTAGACCAATGTATGGACCGCGGTGATCATGGGCTCGATCCTAGGCAGGGGTCCGTCAACCGACCGGGCGCAGCGGCTCAGGGCGTGTCGCGCTCGTGGCCGCCCGCAGGACGATGACGGCAACCAGCACAGTGGTCGTGGCCGCGACGGACACGGCCGTTGTGATCAGGGCCGGGACCGTACGAGCCAAAGTCAGCATCAACGTGACTTCGACGGCCAGCCCCAGCCAGGTGACCAGCGCGAGCGAGGTGCGGTCGACGGCGATGGCCGAGAGAACCGCGCCTTGCAGTACGGCCAGCAGCGCTCCGTGCAGTGCGAACACCCACAGCAAGCCTTGAATCGGGGCGTAGTCCTCGCCCGCGAGCAGCGGGGCCAGCGGGGCGGCGAGCGCCGCTCCGAGCACCGCGACGAGACCGATGCCACTGAGCACCGCCAGCGCGGCCCGGATCGCGCCCGCCGATTGCGTCGGCTGCGCCATGCGCGGATACAGCACGACGCCGACCGCTTGCGGCAGCCAGAACGCGATCTTGGTGGCGATGGTGCCTAGGGCGTAGCGGCTGGCGTCCACGTCGTCGAGCACGATCCGGACCACGATCAAGTCCGCCGACTGCAGCGCCATCAGCGCCGCTTGCACCTGGGCGGCCCGCAGAACCGGCAGCACTCCCGTGGCCGCCGCGATCTCGCCCGCCCCGATTTCGGTCCGCACCGACTTGGACGGCGAACCGGCGACCATCCTGGCCAGCAGCGCCGCCGCCGCGATCCCGCAGGCAGCGGCCCACAGTGCGAGCGTCGCGCCGCCGCTCAGGGCCAGAACCACCAGCGCGGGCGCGACGCGGGCGATTCCCGCCGCGCCGAGCACCACACCCAACGCCCGAAAGCGCTTACTGCCTTGCAGGACCCCCTGCTCGCCGGACAAGAGCACCAGCGCCGGCGCGGCACCCAGTGCCGCCGCGGTGGCGGCCACCCCGACGTTCAGTGTCAGGGAGACCAGCGGCACCAGCACCGCCGCCACGACAGCGACGATCAGCGCGCACCGCCATTGCAGTCCGCGCAGCGCCGCCACACCGGCACCCCGGACCAGCTCGCGGGCCACCACATTCTGCAATGCCAGCGCGGGCACCGCGCACAGCAACTGCACCGCAAGCAGACTCGCGAACTCGCTGTACCCGGTAACACCCAGCCACCGGCCGGCCAGCAGCTGCAGCAGATACCCGGCCACGTTGGCGGTCATCGCCCCGGCCGTCACCCACGTCAAATCCGCTACTACGAGAAACCGACGGACAGCAGACACGCTCCCCCGCCTCTCCGAATCTTCAGGCCGTACTAGTCGGGTGACGCAAGATTTGCGTTCAGGTCCTACGTTGCGGTCCGCGCTTGTTCTGGGTGCTCACGGAATCAGTTGTCAGGTTCTCGCAAGCCACTCGTGCGCGAGGGCGGCCGGCTGCGCTGTCGTCGAACCACCGCACTCGATGACGCTCGGCACACAATACAGTGTCAGGTCGGCGTCCCAGGAGGCCAGCTCGAGCTGAGCGAGGATCGTCGCCGATTCGCCAAGTGGTTCCCGCCGTGCGAGAGACGTACCGAGCACGCAGCCGATGCCGAGCCGGACCGGATCAGCGGCCGGACCGCCGTGGAACAGACTGCGAGATCGGCACGAGCATCCGCGGGACCGACCGAACTGGACTTCGTGGTCGCCGCTCGGCTCCGCTGCGGCGGTGTTCGCGACGTACAGTGCTCAGGCGTGAGTGTGAGCCGTCGGGATCGAGTGGTGGCCGCGGGATACAGCGCGGTCGGGGCGCTGCTCGTGGCCGGGCCGCTGCTGAGACCGGGATATCTGCTGTTGCGGGATGCGGTGAGCACGCCGCGCGGCTATCCGACCGACTCGGCGCTCGGATTGGGCGACGCGGCTCCCCGGGCGGTGCCGCAGGATGTGTTGCTCGCCGCGGCGTCGTCGATCGTGGACGGCGGGCTGATCGTCAAGGCGATCCTGGTCCTCGCACTGTGGGCCGCGGCGTACGGGGCCGCTGTCCTCGTACGCGAACTGCTGAGCGCGCCGCTCGGCGCGCAACTGGTCGCCGCCACGGTCGCTCTGTGGAACCCTTACGTGGCCGAACGCCTTTTGCAGGGCCACTGGAGTCTGCTCACCGGCTATGCCGCCCTCCCGTGGACGGTGCTGGCCGCCTATCGCCTCCGATGCGCTGCCGCGGCACAGCATCCGCGCAGCGCTCGGACAGCCGACACAGCCGGACGCCCGCTCAGCACCACATCAACCCGCGGGCCAGGACAAGGCCCTCGGCAGATCGCGACCGCGCATAGCGGAGCGACCTCCGCGTGGGCGGCGCTGGCGGGGTCGCTGGCCGCGGCGGGGCTCACGCCGACCGGCTCGCTGCTGGCGGGCTGCACCGCACTCGCCCTCGTCCGGGTACGGCAACTGCCCGCGACAGTCGCCCTCTGGGTGGTCGCGTCGGCGCCGTGGCTGACTGCGACCGCGCTATCCGGCGCGGGCGGCGAACCCTCGGACCCCGCTGGCATCGCCGCCTTCGCCGCACGTGCCGAACCAGGTCTCGGCACGCTGGGCAGCTTGGCCGGGCTGGGCGGGATCTGGAACGCCGAGGCCGTGCCGGACTCGCGCACCACGCCGCTCGCCGCGATCGGCACCGTCGCGCTGCTCGCGATCGTCGCGCTCGGGGTGCGTGCCGTCGCGACGGGCAATGGCGACCCGGACGGTCGCCACGTCCGCCGCGTGTTGCTGCTACTCGCGGCGATCGCGGTCCTGTTCCCCGCGCTCGGCGCGACGCCGTGGGGCATGCAGGCGCTGGAATGGCTGGTCGCTCACGTGCCCGGCGCGGGTCTGCTGCGCGACACCCAGAAGTATGTGGCCTTGGCCATGCCCGCCTACGCGCTGTGCGCCGCGGCCGGATGCGGCGTGCTGGCTCGGCGCTTCTCCACGGTCCGCCGGCCCGCGGCAGCAGACCGGCCTGTGCCGGCCCACCGAGCCGTGACATCCACTGTCGCAGCGGTCTTCGTCGTGCTCCTGGTGCTGCCGCTCTACGACCTCGCATGGGGAGTCGGCGGAGCGGTTCGAACCGTGCACTATCCGGACGGGTGGCAACGGGTCGCGGAACGAGTCGACGATTCCACCGACGTCGCGGTGCTGCCGGGCGGGATGTTCCGCAAGTTCCCCTACAGCGGCGCCGCGCCGGTACTGGACCCGGCGCCGCGCATGCTGCCCGGCGACGTATTGCAAACCGGTGAGCTCCCGGTGCGCGGCCGAACTGTGTCCGGCGAAGGAGCCCGCGCCAGACAGGTGGAAGCCCTTCTGCTACATGGCGATCCGGCTGTGGACCTGGCGCGGCTCGGCGTCGGATGGGTGCTCGTCGAACGAACGACCCCCGGTCCGCTCGGCGAATCGGCGGCCACCCTAGCGCAACTCGAGCCGACCTACGCGGACGCCGACCTCGCCCTGTATCGCGTGCCTGGCGTCATCGAGCGACGCGGATCGACGACACAACAGCGCGCGTTCGCCTACGCAGCCCATTTGCTCTGGGGCGCAATGCTTGTCGCCGGGCCGATCGTCGTTCTCGCTATGCGTGTGCGCTCCCGGAGGAGGACCCGGCGGTAGCCACCCGAAACCCCTCGGGCATCGATCGCCACACTACGGTGGCGGCTGGTCTACCCAGCGCTGGACAACGGGATCAGTCGACCGGCCGCGCCGTGATCAAGCCCGCGGTGTGCTCACCTCGGGCAGCGGACGCCAGCACCTCGTAGACTCCGTTTCCGGTCTGCTCCCAGGAGAATTCGCGGGCCCGGGCGCGGGCCTTCTCGCCCATGACGGTCCGCGCCACAGGATCGTCCAGCAGCTCGCCGACGGCATCGGCCAATTGCGCGACGTCGTCCACCAGGACGCCGGTGGCGCCGTCGACGATGGAATCGGTCAGACCGCGCGAACTCCGGTAGCCGACGGTCGGCACACCGTGCTGGGCCGCCTCGATCACCGCGAGACCCCACCCCTCCTTGCGCGACGGCAGCACGTGCACCCACGCCCTGGCGAGCAATTCGTGTTTGCGGCGTTCGTCCACGTGGCCGTGGAAGGTGACGGCGTCGGCGATGCCGAGCTCGCGGGCGTTGTCCTTCAAATTGTCCGCCCACCAGCCGTCGCCGATCACGTCCAGGCGCAGCCGGGGAATACGGTCGCGCAGCCGGGCGACGGCGGCGAGCGCATCCTCGATCTGCTTGTGCGGCACCAGGCGGGAGAGCACCACGACGGTGGGCTCGTCGGTCCGCGTTTCCGCGGCCCCCGTCGGGGCGTCGGCTGGAACCGGTTCAGCTCCGTTGCGAACCACCGCGATTCGCGAACGGTCCACACCGAGCGCGGCCAGTTCCTCGGCCGAAGGCAGTGACACGGTCAGATATTGATTGTCCCGGTGCACGCGCGGCGACAGCCGGGACTCGATCCACCAGCCGATCCGGCCGACCAGCCGACCGGCCACCGGCCACTGCTCGCGGTGGCCGTGGTGCACCAGCACCACCGACGGCGCCCGGGTGACGGCGGCGGCGAAGAAGGGAATGCCGTTCTGGGTATCGATCACCGCGTCCGGGCGCACGCCGCGCAGCGGGCCGAGGCCGATCCGCGCGAGCAGGAGGGCGGCCAGCGCCCGCGGGTACACCGTGTAGCGTCCGCCGGCCCGGCTGATGTCGATGCCGTCGATTCGTTCCCGCCGCGGCGCCCCCGGGTAGCCCGCGGTGCGCAAGGTGACCTTGATGCCGCGGGCCGTCAGCTGTGCGCCGACCTGCTCGAGGTACCGCTCGCTGCCGCCCCCCTGCGGGTGCCCGGTGTCGCGCCAGCAGAGCAGGAGGACTTCGCGCACGTGGAGCTTCTCTCGGTCGGTGGTCCCGATGGGAACGTCGGATATCGCGCTACACCCTAACCGAGCACCCGTCGAGCACGCCCGGCATCAGGGCTATGGAAAACTCGGCGCCGTGCTCAAAGCCGAGAAAACGCCCGTACGCAGCAGCTCGCCCCGGTTCGCCCGGCGGGCGACGTTACGCCGGTCGCTGCGGCTGCTCGGCAGTTTCCGGTACGAGCAGACCGATCCAGCGCTGTTCTACGGCGGCCTGGCCGCCGACAGCGCGGCCATGATCGCCGACTTCTATGCCGACCTCACCGGCCGGTCGCTGGACGGCGCGACGATTCTCGACGTGGGCGGCGGACCGGGCTACTTCGCGGACGAGTTCCTCCGCACCGGCGCGCGCTACATCCCGGTGGAGCCGGACCCGTCGGAAATGCACGCGGCGGGCCTTTCGGTGGCCGGTGCGGTCCGCGGGTCCGGGATGGCGCTGCCGTTCCGCGACGGCGCGGTCGACATCTGCTTCTCGTCGAACGTCGCCGAGCACGTCTCCAAGCCGTGGGTGATGGCCGACGAGATGGTGCGGGTGACCAGGCCGGGCGGACTCATGGTGCTCTCGTACACGGTGTGGCACGGCCCGTTCGGCGGGCACGAGACGGGGCCGTGGCACTACCTCGGTGGTGAATACGCCGCGCGCCGGTATCGACGCAAGCACGGGCGGGAACCCAAGAACCGGTTCGGCAGGTCGCTGTTCGCGGTGCGCGCCGCGGACGGATTGCGCTGGGCGGCACGCACTCCGGCCGAAGTCCACACGGTCTTCCCGCGGTACCACCCGCGCTGGGCCTGGTGGCTGGTGCGGGTACCTGTGGTGCGGGAGTTACTTGTGAGCAATCTGGTCGTTGTGGCAACTAAAAGTTAGCTGAACTAAGCCTCGAGCCATCCGCGACGCCAGTGCCGCTTGCCGCACGGCGCGTGCACCGGCTCACTCCACGGGGACTCCCGGATCGCAAGCCCGACGGTTTCCAGCGTGGTCAGACCGACCAGGTCGGCTAGCATCCCGACTGCGGCGACAGCCTCGGCGGCCTGCATAGCCGCAGTTGCCTGCTCGATTGTCAGGGTGCGACCGGGTAGGAAGGAGACCACCCACCCTCCGCTGCCGACACACTTCGCCTGATGCTCGGTTTGATCACTGGTCATCAGCGACCGGCCGATCACTTGCACCGCCATGACTCGGACTCCCCAATTTGCGGTAACGGTTGGGTGAATGGAGCGAGCTGATCTGTCGCTACAGCATGACCGCTCCAGCAACAGAACGCAATAGTGCGTTCGGCGAAAAGCGAACCGAGAGGTCGGAATTCACACGCGCGCGGGTGGCCGGGGGAGGCAAAATTAGAACAGGTTACAGACAAATCGGAGCGAAATCTGTAACGTGTTCTCATGCATTACGACAGCTTGTTCATCGGCGGCCGCTGGACCGCGCCAGCCACCGCCGAGCGCGTCCAGGTCATCTCGCCGGTCACGGTCGAGCCGGTGGGCAGCGTTCCGGCGGTGAGCCGGGCCGACGTCGATGCCGCGGTCGCCGCGGCCAGGCACGCCTTCGACCACGGCCCATGGCCCGCCACACCGCCGCAGGAACGCGCCGCGGTGCTCACCCGCGCCGCACGGCTGATCGAGCAGCGTTCCGCAGACCTGCTCGCCGCGCTGACCGCCGAGGTGGGCGCACCGCAGATGATCGCAATGACGCTCAACCAGATCCCCGCGGTCGCCGTGCTGGACGCATGCGCCGCCCTGGCCGAGTCCTTCCCCTGGCGGGAAACACGGGTCGGCGGGTTCGGCACCACGCGGGTGACCAGGGAGCCGCGCGGCGTCGTCGCGGCAATCACCGCGTGGAACGTCCCGCTGTTCCTCGCGGCCAACAAGCTCGCTCCGGCCTTGCTGGCCGGTTGCACCGTGGTGCTCAAGCCCGCCCCGCTGACGCCGATCACGGCCAATATGCTCGCGGACATCTTCACCGAGGCCGGGTTGCCCGAAGGCGTGCTCTCGGTGCTGCCCGCCGAGCCCGACGCGGCCGAGTACCTGGTCTCCCACCCCGGCGTGGACAAGCTGACCTTCACCGGAAGCACCGCGGTCGGCAGGAAGATCGGCGCGATCGCCACCGGGCAGCTCAAGAGCGTCTCGCTCGAGCTGGGCGGCAAGTCCGCGGCGATTCTCTTGCCCGACATGGACGTCGCGGCCGGCATCCCGGTGCTCGCGTTCTCCGGCCTGATGAACAGCGGACAGGGCTGCGTCGCGCAGACGCGCATCCTCGCCCCGCGCAGCCGGTACGACGAAATCCTCGACGCGCTGGTCGACCATGTGCGGACGATGAAGGTCGGCGACCCGAGCGACCCCTCCGTGCAGTTGGGCCCGCTGATCTCCGAACGCCAGCGCGACCGGGTGGAGGGATACATCGCCAAGGGCAAGGCCGAGGGCGCGCGGCTGGTGCTCGGCGGCGGTCGGCCGGAGGGGCTGAATCGCGGCTGGTTCGTCGAGCCGACGATCTTCGCCGACGTGGACAACAAGTCCACCATCGCCCAGGAGGAGATATTCGGCCCCGTGCTGTCGGTCATCCCGTACGAGACCGAGGACGAGGCCGTGGCCATCGCCAACGACTCGGTCTACGGCCTCGCGGGTTCGGTCTGGACCACCGACATCGAGCACGGCGCCGAGATCGCGGCGCGGGTGCGCACCGGCACCTACGCGATCAACTGGTACGCGTTCGACCCGACCTCGCCGTTCGGCGGCTACAAGGCCTCCGGGCTCGGACGGGAAAACGGCCCGGAGGGCCTCGACTCGTTCTGCGAGCAGAAGTCGCTGCTCATGCCGCTCGGCTGGACCGGGTGATCATTCCGGTGGCATGACCACCCGGAGTATGGGCGCTCGGTCGCCGTACCGCCTGGTCGGCGCGTCGACGATCTCGATGCGCCATCCTGGCGGCAGCACCGACCGCAGCCGTCCCGCGGCGCGGCGCAGCGGGGTGCTCGCGGTCGCGAACTCGAATTCGGCACCCATCCGGGGAATGGACGCCGTCGTTTCCAGATCGGCCATGCTCCAACCGCCTCTCTCGCGCCTCGATCTCGCCGTGCACCGCGGGGATCGCGGGTCGTTTGTCGATAGGGAAGTAGGTCAGTCGATCAGTTAACCGCCAGTAATCAGGCTGGTATAGGTAGCACGAACAACACGTCCAGCATAAGCTATGACGACATAAGATCTCTTGACAAGATTCTTACCCCATTGCGCCGGTTGATAAACCTACTGGGGCGGGTGAATTCGGTATCCCGCGCCCGGCGCTGACCTACTGCGCGCCAAAGCCTTTCACTCTAATCGTCCGATATGACGGGGCCACAAGGCTATTCGCGCGAATCCCGGCGTAGCGCGTTGATCATCGACCCAGCGATCGGCGATACACAGCCGGGGTGGCTCCCGTCGCCGCGCGGAGGTGCACCCGCAGGGCGGTGACGCTACCGAATCCCGCTTTGGCCGCGACGACTTCGACCGGCAAACGGGTAGTTTCCAGTAGCTCGCGAGCACGTGCGGTGCGCTGGGCGTCGAGCCAGCGTCGCGGCGTGGTGCCCACCTCCGCCTTGAACCGGCGGATGAACGTGCGCTCGCTCATCAGCGCGTGCGCGGCAAGTGCCGAAACATCAACTGCCGCAGCCGGTTCGGCGACCGCCCAGGCCAGCGTGGCGGCGAGGCCGCCATCGCCACCGCGAATACCGGGCCCCTCCGGAATGTATTGCGCCTGACCGCCTTCACGGTGCGGCGGAGTAACGTTCCACCTGGCCAGCTCGGCGGCCGCATGTGCGCCGAGCTCCCTGCGGACGATGTGCAGACACAGGTCGAGGCCGGCCGAGAGGCCCGCCGACGTGAGCACGTCGCCGTCGTCCACATACAGCGCCGTCGGATCCAATTTCACCGCGGGATACAGCTGGGCGAACTCGTCGCAATAGGCCCAGTGCGTCGTGGCGGGCCGCCCGTCCAGCAGACCCGCCTCGGCGAGGATGAACGCGCCGACGCAGATGCTCACCAGCGTCGCGCCGCGTTCCGCCGCCTCCCGCAGCGCGGTGAGCGCCTCCCGCGGAGTCGGCAGTGTCGGAATGCCGATCCCGGGGACGACCACGATTTCGGCCTCCGCGAGCGCCTCGAGCCCGTGCCCCACCCGCAATTCGAAGCCGTTGGGCGTCCACACCGGCCCCGGGCGCAGCCCGCAGGTGCGCATCTCGAACCCGCGCGGCTCGCCGGTCCTACCCGGTCCGTGCCGGAACGCCTGCACAGCGGAGGCCAGGTCGAAGGCCATGACGCCGTCCAGCGCGAGCGCGACCACTTTCTTCATCATGGACCAGTTTGGCATGAATCCGAGCATTACTGTCGTATCCGCCACTCGTCGCGGACTCTGATGCGCGCTTCACTGAAGCGCGCAGCGAGTTTCGACGACGAAGGAGAACACCGTGGCCGCACCGACGGGCATCGATTGGGAATGGGCCACCCGCACCGGTGGCTCGCTGACCAAGGAGCAACGCCGCACGCTGGCCGTCGAGACCGCGCGAACACTGCCCGCCACGGTGCCCAACCGGGTCCGGCTCGCGCTGGGTCGGCGCGGACGCGGCAAACTGGACCTCGCCGGTCTGCGGCTGCCCGATTCGGCGCTGGCCGTGGCGGCGGAAACCGAAGCGCGCGAATCACTTTCCGCCCACGTGCTGCATCATTCGCTGCGCACCTACTACTTCGGGCGAGTCCTGGCCGACCTCGACGGCGCCGGCTACGACGACGAACTCGTCTACGTCTCGTGCCTGCTGCACGATCTCCAGCTCGAACACCCCACGCCGGGAAGGTGTTTCGCGGTGACCGGCGCAGAGCGGGCCGCCGCGTTCGCCCGGGAAGCCGGCGCCGACCCCGCACGCGCCGAAGCGATCGGCGCGGCCATCGCCGCCCACATCACGCCCGGCGTCGCCGACGATCTCACCGACCCGGGCGGCTTCGTCTCCGCGGGCGCATCGGTGGACGTGATCGGCGCGCGGCTGGCGGAACTGGACCGGGACTGGGTCGCCGACCTGCTGCGACGGCATCCGCGCCACGAGCTCAAACGGCACGTGATCGCCGCTTTCGAAGCGGAGGCGAAGGCCGTGCCGGAGGGCAGGGTGCGCTGGCTCAACGGCGCAGGCTTCCTGACGATGGTCCGGATGGCGCCGTTCGACGAATAGCGCCGCCCGAGCGAACCTTCGAGAGCGGAAAAGGCTTGGCGCGCAAGCAAAACGCCCGCACCATCGGCCAGATGGTGCGGGCGGTGCTACTTTTGATGGAGTGTCAGCCCAGACGCTGCTTGAGCGCCTCGAACTCGTCGCGCACGCCGGAAGGCAGCTTGTCACCGACGAACTCGAACCACTCTTCGATCAGCGGGATCTCTTTGCGCCACTCGTCGGCGTTCACCGCGAGCGCCTCGTCGACATCCTTGGGGTCGGCGTCCAGCCCGTCCAGGTCGAGCTGGGCGGCGGTCGGCACGTTGCCGATCGCGGTCGCCTCCGCCTCGGCGGAACCCTCGATACGGCCGATGATCCACTCCAGCACGCGGGAGTTCTCCCCGAAGCCGGGCCACAGGAAGCGGCCGTCGTCGCCGCGACGGAACCAGTTGACGTAGAAGATCTTCGGCAGCTTGGCGGCGTCGGCGTTCTTGCCGACGTTGATCCAGTGACCCAGGTAGTCACCGACGTGGTAGCCCATGAACGGGAGCATGGCCATCGGGTCGCGGCGCACCGTGCCGACCTTGCCCTCGGCGGCCGCGGTCTGCTCGGAGGACAGCGTCGCGCCCATGAACACGCCGTGCTGCCAGTCGAAGGACTCGGTGACCAGCGGAACCGTGGTCTTGCGGCGACCGCCGAACAGGATCGCCGAGATCGGCACACCCTGCGGGTCGTCCCACTCGGGGGCCAGGATCGGGCACTGCGCCATCGGCGTGCAGTAGCGCGAGTTCGGATGGGCGGCGAGCGTCTCGGTCTCCCGGTGGTACCAGTCGTTGCCCTTCCAGTCGATCAAGTGATCGGGCTCGCCCTCCAAGCCCTCCCACCACACGTCGCCGTTGTCGGTCATCGCGACGTTGGTGTAGACCGTGTTGCCCGCCTCCATGGTGGCCATGGCGTTCGGGTTGGAGCTGCGGTTGGTGCCCGGCGCGACGCCGAAGAAGCCGTACTCCGGGTTCACCGCGTACAGGCGGCCGTCCTTGCCGAAGCGCATCCAGGCGATGTCGTCGCCCAGGGTCTCGGCGCGCCAGCCCGGCACGGTCGGCTGGATCATCGCGAGGTTGGTCTTGCCGCAGGCGCTCGGGAACGCGGCGGCGATGTAGTAGGCCTTGTTCTCCGGGGAGATCAGCTTGAGGATCAGCATGTGCTCGGCCAGCCAGCCCTCGTCGTGAGCCATCGCCGAGGCGATGCGCAGCGAGTAGCACTTCTTGCCGAGCAGCGCGTTGCCGCCGTAGCCGGAGCCGTAGCTCCAGATCTCCCGGTCTTCGGGGAAGTGGGTGATGTATTTGGTGTCATTGCACGGCCACGGCACATCGGCCTGGCCATCGGCCAGCGGCGCGCCCACGGAGTGCAGCGCCTTCACGAACGGACGGTCGGCGCCCAGCTTCTCCAGCGCGGCGGCGCCCATGCGGGTCATCACGCGCATCGACACGACGACGTACTCGGAGTCGGTGATCTCCACGCCCAGCTTCGGGTCATCGGCGCCCAGCGGGCCCATGCAGAACGGCACCACGTACATGGTGCGGCCCTTCATCGATCCGCGGTACAGCTCGGTCATCGTGGCGCGCATCTCGGCGGGGTCGACCCAGTTGTTGGTCGGGCCCGCGTCGGCCTCGCTCTTGGAACAGATGAACGTGCGGGACTCCACCCGGGCCACGTCGGAGGGGTCGGAGAGGGCGAGGAAGGAGTTCGGCTTCTTCTTCTCGTCCAAGCGCTTGAACGTTCCCGCCGCGACGAGCTGCTCGGTCAGCCGGTCCCATTCCTCGTCCGAGCCGTCCGCCCACACCACTCGATCCGGCTGGGTGAGTTCGGCGATTTCTTGTACCCAGGCGAGTAGTTCGCTGTGCTCGGTCGGCGCCTTGCCGTCGGATCCACGAAGACCAGGAATGGTCGCTGACGTCATGAAAACTCTCCTGAGATGGGCGGCCACTCGATGCTTCGCCGCCTGGCCCGAGGCCCATGACCAGCGCGAATGCACCCAGCGCCACCGTTGGCGGGAAGGCGCCCGCTCCGACCGGTCGTCAGCGCACCCTCACCGGGTGGCAGATCAGGACTCAGCGGAACGCCCAAGTTCCTGAATAGAGGTTAACGCCATGTGACGACCCGTACGGCATCGGGTTCATCACTGTGTACCCAATCGGTCGCTCGTTTCAACAGGGGAGATCCAACGGTCGAGGATCCGGATATCCCGCTCGCACGCCGCGAGCTGACCGGGCTGTTCGGCCGCCATCCGGCGCAGCTTCGCCTCCAGTTCGGCGACGCGACGATCGGTTTCCACCATTCGCGCCGTGCTTGCCTGCACCACGATATCGGCCAAAGCGGTCTCGGTTTCCACGAGCGCAGTCGCCATCCGCTGCTCGAGCTGGGCTTTCACATTGACCAACGCGTCGGCCACCCATTGCCGGATGTGCGCTCGATCGGCCAGCTGCCCGCGGGCACGCACCACCCAGGCCGCGACGCTACCGCCGAGTAGCAGGGTGATCGGGACGCTCGCGACATCGAGCGCGGGGACCAGCGACAGTGGAGCAACCAACAAGCGACCGAGGCCGACACCGGCCGACGCGCCGAGCGCGATCATAAGGTGATCTTCGACACCCCGGTGTCTCGGCTCCGGATCCGGGCCCACTCGCGGCGCCGGATCACGCCGTCGCGGTGGCAGCGCGCGGTCCGCGTCCTCGATCCGGTCCCCGAGTTGGGCCAAGCGGTGGTCGATGGTGTGGTCGACAGCGCCGGTCAGCTCGGTCACGGCCTGCTGGAGCCGGTCGGGATAGCCGCGGAGCTGGGCGGGACGCAATCGATCCAACTCGGCGCGAGCCGTGGTGTGCAGCGTGCGAACCCGCGCGCCGATATCGGTCATCAGGTCGACTCGGGCCAGGTGCAGCTGCCCGCGCAGGGTGGACATGGCGGTGGCGCGGCCGCCGTCACGGCCCGCGAGCAGCACCGCGCGTTCCTCACGCAGCCGTGCCAGTTCGGCGCCGGAACGCAGCGCGGCCACCTGCTCGATCACTCGCTGACGCGTGTCGTCCAGGACTCGGCCGGTGACCGCCGCCAACCGGTCACCGGTCGACGCGGAGGCGCCCGAGGCCGCCGCGGTCAACTGGGCGTGCAGGGCGCCGAGACCGGAGCGATCCAGCAGCCCGGCGTCGCCCGCGGTGCGGGCCGCCGCGGCGAGCCGTGCCGAGACCGGCACGATGGGCAGGTCGGCTGCGCCTCGGGCGGCCAGCAGTTCCAGATTCCGGGCCCGCACCGCACGCCAGTCCTGGTAGGCGTGGATGCCGTTCATGGCGAGCAGTACGCGCGTTCCGTCCGCGCGCATTCTGCCGATCATGTCCAGCAGATCCGCGCCGATGGTGGTGCCCGCGTCGAGCAGAATCAGCGCCGACGGCGCGCTGATGGACGGCGAAGTCGTCTCAACAGCCGCCCGAGCGTCGGGAATCGGCTCGGACAAGGTGATGCGCGGCTCGAACCGGGCCAGCTCGGTCCGCAGCAGTGTGGTGTTGACGTCGGCAGGACCGATCACCGTGACCGTCCTCGCCGCGCCGGATCCGTGCACCGCACGCAGTAGTGCCAAACCCTGTGGGTTCCACCGCGCCACCACCGCCTCGACCTCGGAAGAGAGGGCGCGCGCGGTTTCGGATTCCACGGCGGGCCCACCGCCGGCCGGTGAGCCCGGGTTGGCGGCTCGGCCGGTTCCGGTGCCCGGCGCCGAACCTGCCGCATCGGCAGCTTCCGACGGTCCATCCGAGGGCTCAGAGACCGGCACTGCTCATCCGTTCCCATAGTCGGACGTAGCCGTTGTGCACGCGTAATGCGGCGCGGCGGGCCGCGGGGGGCATGTCGCTGGTGACGACGGCGCGCCACCGGACGGCACGGGACATCGCGTCGTCGGCGTCCGAGGGCGCCGGAGCGGGATAGCCCGCGGCGAGGTGAGCGACCTCGGGCCGGGCCAGGCCGGCGCAGAGCCCGAGCCAGAGAGCGTCGTCACCGTATAGATAGGCCTCCAGCAGGTCGCGAGCACGGCCGCCCTGCTCCGGGACCGCGCGGGCGGCCAGCCGGGTCAGTTCGTCGAGCAGCTCACCGCCGCGCAGCGCGGAGACCTGCTCGTAACGGCGGTGCAGCAGCCGGTGCACCGCGTCGATGCCGCTGGCGGCGTGCAGGATCTGCAGCAGCGCCTGCGGCGCGAGTTCCGGCTCGTGGCGCAGGGCGGTGCAGGCGCAGACCACGCCGTAGAGGTCCCAGCGCTGTAGCAACTGCTCGCGCTCGGCGACATCCGGCCCCGGCGCGACGAACAGATCCGGCGACAAAACCAGCGCGGGATCCGCCTCGGTCGCGAGCTTGCGCAACAGGGCCAGGTCGGCGCCGGTCATCGCGCCCGCCCTGGTGCGCACCGCCAGCGACGCGACAACCGGAACGACCGGAACCCGCAGTTCCCTGCCGTATTGTTCGGCCGCGGCCACCGCGTCGCCCCAGCGGGAGCCGATCGCGTCGGCCTTGTTCAGCACCACGACCGTGCCCTGCGGCGGCAGGGTGGCCAAGACTCTGCGGTCGGCGGGCGTCGGCGCGGCGGACAACACGTAGACGACGATGTCGGCGTCGAGTTCCGGATCGTGCGCCCCGGGCTCGTCCACCGGATCGGTCTCCACCGCGGACAGCAGCGCGAGCGCGTGCAGCACCGTGGTCCGTCCCGCGTGGGCGCGCCCGGTCACCTGGATACGCGGCGGTTTGCGCCAAGCGCTGACCGCCGCCGCGGCGGCATAGCCGATCTGCGGGTCCCGGCCCGCCCCGAAACGCAGTTCGGCGAGCAGCTTGTCGAGCTGATCGTGGTCGGGCGAGGGAACGCCCCGCCCGCGCAGTGGCCCGTCGGATTCAGTGGCTGTCGGCATGCTGCACCCCCTTGTTCGGTGCGCAATTCTGTCAGAAGTCGCGGCACCGGACAGGCTCGACCGTTCAGCTGCCGCTGAAGAACTTGTTCGCTGTCCGCACCGCCCAGTTCGGGGCGTACTTCGCGACCGTGGCCAGCACCTTCGCCTGCGCGCCGATCTCGTAGTGCACCTTCGGCAGCCGGCCGCGCTTGCGGGTGGCCGCCCAGATTCCGGCGGCGACGTCATCGGCAGTCAACCGCACACCGAGCGACTTCGTCGTCCCGGTGGTCACGCCCTCGACCATCGCGGTGGCGACGAACAACGGCCAGATCGCGATCACCCGGATGTCGTGGGCTTCCCACTCGAGATCGAGGGCCTCGGTCAAGCTCTTGACCGCCGCCTTGGTCGCGCCGTAGCTCGCGAGCTCGGCTTGACCGTAGATCGCCGAAGCCGAACAGAGGTTGACCACTTGGGCGCCGGGGGTGGCGCGTAGGTAGGGGAACGCGCTGTGCGTCCCCGCGAGCACGCCGACCAGATTGACCTCGACGATCGCCCGATGCGCGGACAGATCGATGGATTCGAACGGCCCGGCGCGCAGGATGCCCGCGTTGTTCACCAAGATGTCCAGCCGCCCGTTCTCGGCATCGAACTCCGCGAGCCGCTGCGCCCACTGCGTGTCGTTCGTCACATCCAGCACGCCGGTGCGCACGCTGCCGCCCTTGCCGGTGATGTCGGCGGCGAGCCTGGTCAGACCCACCTCGTCGAGGTCATAGGCCCCGACGTGATACCCCTGCGCGGCGAAAAGGAGTGCGGTGGCCCGACCGATCCCGGCTGCCGCACCGGTGATGAACACGGTCGGTCTGTTCATGCCGCGGAGTCTAGTACCGATAGTCCTGGTAACAGGGGGTTCACAGACCTGTGGTTGGTCATTTACCCTCTCTTTGAGGTCAGCACCGTTATCAAAACGCAATGTTAGGTCTCGAATCGGCAACGACCACAACGATGCGGAGGTTGCGATGACCGCGGAATTCACCTGCGTTGTCGATCCTGAGCCTGTTCCCGCCCCCGAGCACGGGCCCTTGCTTCCGAGCATCGACCCGTTCCACCGCCCGCCCAAAGGCTTCGCGGCCAAGCCGCCGGGGACCATCTTGCGCAGCAGGAAGATCGACGTGGCGCTGTTCGGCGTCATCCCACAGCAAGTCGCCGCCTGGCAGCTGTTATATCGCAGCTCTGATCTGCACGGCGCCCCGGAGGCGGCGATCACCACGGTCCTGCTGCCGCTGGACGCCGAACCGGACGAGGACCGACCGCTGCTGGCTTTCCAGACCGCGATGGACGCGGTGACCGAGAAGTGTTCGCCGTCGTACGCGTTGCGCTACGGAGCCCGTGCGCTCGGCTCGATCACCCAGTTCGAATGGCTGCTGGTCGCGAACGTGCTGCGGCGCGGCTGGGCGGTCACCATCGCCGACCACGAGGGGCCGCACGGAAACTTCGGCGCCCCGCGCGAGCCCGGCTACCGCGCGCTGGACGGCATCCGCGCCGCCCTGCGCTTCGCCCCGCTCGGCCTCGCCCCCGACACCCGGGTCGCGGTGTGGGGCTACTCCGGCGGCGGCATGGCCAGCTCGTGGACGGTCGAGATGGCGCCGACGTACGCCCCCGAACTCGACATCGTCGGCGCGGTGCTCGGCGCCCCGGTCGGCGACCCGCGCCAGATCTTCGACCGGCTCAACGGCACCGCCTACGCGGGCCTGCCCGCCATCGTGATCGCCGCCCTCCGCAGGCTCTATCCGGCGCTGAGCAGGCTGATCGACCACGAACTCAGCCCCGAGGGCCATCGGTTCGTCGTGCACGCGGAGAACGCGACACCCGTCGGCGCGGTCCTGGGCCTCGCCCACAAGAAAGTGGACGACTTCCTCAGCCGCCCGCTCACCGAGGTACTCGACACGCCGGAACTGACCGCGATGTTCGATGATCTGCGTCTCGGCAACGCGACGCCGGCCTGCCCGCTGCTCGTGCTGCAGCCCGTGCACGATCAAGTCATCCACGTGGCGGCCGTGGACGGCCAAGTGGAGCGTTACCGCCGGGGCGGAGCCATGGTCACCTACGTGCGCGACCGGCTCAGCGAGCACCTTTCACTGCTGCCGCTGTCCACTCCGGTGAGCCTGGACTGGCTGGCCGATCGGTTCGCCGGGCAACCGGTGAGCGACGTCGGCGACACGACCGTGTGGTCGGTCGCCGCCTCGCCGTCCGGGGTGCGTGGCCTGCTGGGAATGGCGGTGACCGCGGCCAAGGTCGCGCTGGGCCGTCCGCTGCGCCAGCAGCAACCGACCGCGGCCAGGATCGCGCCCGCACGCGCCGCCTGACCTCCCGCTCAGCGGTCCGTGCACAACCGCCTGCCGCACGGATCGCCGGATGCTGGACAATGGACGCCGTGAACGACGCCGTGAACCACACTGCCGAATCAGTTCCGGGCCCGCCGTCCACAGTTTCGGCCTCGGCCGAAGGCGGGCCTCGGCACAAGACCGGCTCCCGCCTGTACCCCCGGGTCACCAGCTTCCGGTCGCGCAGGGGCGCACTGACCGCGACCCAGCAGCAATCCTGGGACCGGATGTGGCCGACGATCGGTCGCGAGGTGGGCGACGAGCCGCTGGACGCCACCGCCTGGTTCGGCCGGGAGGCGCCGCTGGTCATCGAGATCGGCTGCGGCACGGGCACCGCGACGGCCGCCATGGCGCAGGCCGAGCCGCATCTGAACCTGATCGGCATCGAGGTATACCAGCCCGGCCTCGCGCAGCTGGTGCAGCGCATCGAGCGCGAAGGGATCGAGAACATCCGGCTGCTGCGCGGGGACGCGGTCGACGTGCTGGAACACATGATTGCCGAGGAGTCGCTGACCGGCGTCCGCGTATTCTTTCCTGATCCGTGGCCCAAGGCGCGCCACCACAAGCGGCGGCTGTTGCAACCCGCGACGGTCGCGTTGATCGCCAGCCGCCTGAAGCCGGGCGGTGTCTTGCACGTCGCCACCGACCACGCCGGTTACGCCGAACACATTCATCAGGTCGGCATGGCGGAACCGCTGCTCAGAGGGTTGAACGAGACCACGGGCGGAGACAGCGTCCAGCATCGCGCGACCGCGCCGATCGGGTTCGAAAGGCCCGTGACGAAATTCGAAGGCAAGGCGCATCGCGCCGGTAGCGCCATCACCGAGCTCATATGGGGGAAGATCGACCAATGAGCGTCAGTGAGATGGCCCACGAGGTGGTCGATGTTGCGGGGGAGGTGCACGGAGGCGGAACCGAAGGCCTTGGCGGCGCGGCGCCGGACGTGCGCCGGGTCCTGCTGGTCTGGGACGCCCCGAACCTCGACATGGGCCTCGGCGCCATCCTGGGCGGGCGGCCGACCGCCGCCTACCGCCCGCGTTTCGATGCCCTCGGCCGCTGGCTGCTGGCCAGAACCGCGGAGTTGTCGGTGGGCAGCGTGCATCGCGTCGAACCCGAGGCGACGGTCTTCACCAACATCGCGCCGGGCACCGCCGACGTGGTGCGGCCGTGGGTGGAGGCGCTGCGCAACGTCGGCTACGCGGTCTTCGCCAAACCCAAGATCGACGACGACTCCGATGTCGACGCCGACATGCTGGCGCATATCGCGTTGCGCAGCCGCGGCGCCGGTTTGGCAGGCATCATGGTCGCGTCGGCCGATGGCCAGGCGTTTCGCGAACCGCTGGAAGCACTCGCCGCCAAGGGTGTACCGGTGCAAGTGCTCGGCTTCCGCGAGCACGCGAGTTGGGCCGTCACATCCGATACTCTCGAATTCATCGACCTCGAGGACATCCCGGGCGTATTCCGTGAACCACTGCCCCGGGTGAGCCTCGACTCGCTGCCCGACGAGGGTGCCTGGCTGCAGCCGTTCCGGCCGCTGTCGGCACTGCTCACCTCTCGCCCTGCGCAAGGAGTCGCTTAGTGTTCACACGCTGGGGCGATCTGGCCTACCGGCTGCGCTTCGCCGTCATCGGGATCGTCAGCGCGGCCCTCTTGGCATTGGGCGGATACGGCTTCGGCCTGGAACACCACCTCAGCTCCAGCGGATGGGACGACCCGACCTCGGAATCGGCTGAGGCGGCGCGGATCTCGGACGCGGCGTTCGGGCGCGACCACAGCAGCGACGTGATCGTGCTCTACACCGCGCCCGAGGGCAAGACGATCGATGACCCGGCGTTCCGGCAGCAGATCGTCGACAGCCTCAACCGGCTGCCCAAGGAGCACCCGGACCAGATCGCCAAGGTCAACGGCGCCTACTGGCAGACCGATACCGGGCCGGGATCTCCTTCGCTCTTCGGTTCGAAGGATAAGAAGTACACCTTCGCCTCGATCGCCATCGTCGGCGACAACGACACCGAGATGGTGCGCAACTTTCGGAAAGTGAAGGACGTCTTCTACATTCCGGGCGTCGACGTCCAGGTCACCGGCTTGCAGGCGGTGGCAGGCACGCTCAACGACACCATGGCCGCCGACCAGAAGCGCATGGAGATGCTCGCCATCCCGGCGGTCGCGGTGCTGCTGTTCTTCATCTTCGGCGGACTGGTCGCCGCGGGCCTCCCGCTGGTCGTCGGCGGTCTCACGGTCATCGGCGCCAACGGCATCATCATGTTCCTGACGAAGTTCACCGAGGTGAACTCGTTCGTCTCCGGTGTCGTCTCGATGATCGGCCTCGGCCTCGCCATCGACTACGGCCTGTTCATCGTCAGCCGTTTCCGCGAGGAACTGGCCGAGGGCTACGACACCCGCGCGGCGGTCCGCCGCTCGGTGATGACGGCGGGCCGCACCGTGGTGTTCTCCGCGACGATGATCATCGCCAGCCTCGGCGGCATGCTGCTGTTCCCGCAGGGCTTCCTGAAATCGGTGGCCTACGGCACCATCGCGACGGTCTCGCTGGCCGCGCTGACCGCCATCACCATCCTGCCCGCGATGCTCGCCGTCCTCGGCCACCGCGTGGACATGCTGGGCCTGAAGAGGTTTCGCAAGACCAAGACCGCGGAGGAAGTCGAGAACGGCTTCTGGGGCAGGATAACGCAGTGGGTGATGAAGCACCCGCTCAAGATCGCCGTCCCGATCTGCATCGGCCTGCTGCTGCTCATCATCCCGGTGAAGAACCTGGCCTTCGGCGGCATCAACGAGCGGTACCTGCCGCCGGACAACAAAACCCGCGTGGCTCTGGAGAACTTCTACGAGGTCTTCCCGCTGAAGAAGACCGATCCGGTCCAGCTGGTCATGGTCTCCGAAGACAGCAACGCGGTCGGCAAGGTGTGGAAGCAAGCCAGCGAGGCTCCCGGACTCACCGGCAAATTCGATGTGCCCAGCCGATCCAACAGCCAGCCCGACGTCTATCGGACGAGCGCGACGCTCGAGGATTCGGAAAACGCCGACCCGACCATCGACTACCTGCGCTCGATCGACGTGCCCGACAATGTCCAGCTCTACGTCGGCGGCCAGCCCACGATCCAGAAGGACAGCATCGACGCGCTGCTCGACCGCATGCCGGCGATGATCGCGCTGGTCATGCTCGTGACCACGCTGCTGATGTTCCTCACCTTCGGCTCGCTGGTGCTGCCGATCAAGGCCGCGCTCATGAGCGCGCTCGGCCTCGGCTCCACGCTCGGCATCCTGACCTGGATCTTCGTGGACGGCCACGCCGCGAGCCTGCTGAACTTCACACCGCAGCCGATCATGTCGCCGGTGCTGGTGCTGATCATCGCCGTGATCTACGGCCTGTCCACCGACTACGAGGTCTTCCTGCTGTCCCGCATGGTCGAGGCGCGCACGATGGGCGCCTCCACCACCGAGGCGGTGCGGGCGGGCACCGCGCACACCGGCCGCATCATCACCGCGGCCGCGCTCATCCTGCTCGTCGTGGTCGGCGCGTTCGGGTTCTCGGACCTGGTGATGATGCAATACATCGCCTACGGCCTGATCGCGGCGCTGTTCATCGACGCGACCATTCTGCGCATGCTGCTGGTGCCGGCCACCATGAAGCTGCTCGGCGACGACTGCTGGTGGGCCCCCGCCTGGATGAAGAAGGTTCAGCAGAAGATCGGCCTCGGTGAGCCCATCCTCGACGACGAGCGCCCCGGCGGCGGCGACGTCGTCGACCTGGTCAAGACCACGCCGGTCACCGACCCGGTGACCATGCAGATCCCCGCGATCACCGCCGCCAACAAGGTGCCACGCAGGCGCAAGCCGCGCACTGTCGCGGAGATCGAGGCCGAGGCGCCCACGCGGCGGCTGGACCGCACGCCACCGCCGTCGCCTGTACCGCAGCCCGCACCTGCGCCAGCGCCGCACGATCCGACCAGGAGGCGTCCTACGCCGCCGACGAATTCCGCCGCTCGGCAGGGTGATCCGATCCGGCCGCGGCGGATCGCGCAGATCCCGAAGGCTGCACACCTCACGCCCCCGCCGGACCAGGCCGATCAGCAACCGCAGCCGATGTCGGCGACGACCTATAACGCCGCCGGACCTCGATCGGCTCCGTCCGCAGGCACGCCGCGGGATCCGAGCGGATCGCACGCCGGGCCAACCTCTCTGGCCCTGCCAGAGCACAGCGCGCGTCCTATCGTCCCGTCCGTCACTCCGCCGCCGCGCCCGATCCAGCCTCCGGAGCCGCAGCATCTCTCAGGAGTGCAGGACCCCACCGATTTTCGCCACCAGGCCTCGACGCCGCCCGAACCCCGGCCGCTCTCGCGAGAGACGGGCGGTCCCGCGCATCGCGCGCCCGAGACCGGGCCGACTTCGGAGCCGGACAACGGCCCGGACACCAACCGCAGCAGCATCGAGAATTGGATGGCCGAACTCCGGTCCTCGCGCCGTCAGAGCGTGCGGCACAGCGAGGGGCGTCACCATGACAGCGAGGGCCGCACGGTCAGCGTGAACGAACTGCTGCGCCGCCGCGAACGCGAGTGAGCGGCCGCCGACTCGGCCACAGCTTCCCTGATCCGGGCCGAGCCGCCCAGTTCCGTGCGATATGCGCATCGCCGGATCGCTCGGCTTGTCCCCGGTCGCCTGGGTACCGAATGCCTGTCACCCCGTGGACTTCGAGGTTCGAGACATTCGGTCGGCACCGGCTGGTGTGAAGCCTTCGCGGTCACCCGACGGCCGGGTCACCGGGGTCGCGGTCCGCTCCCGAGTCGGCGAAGGCGCGGGCGTAGCGGGTTCCGGCCAGGAGCAGCAGGATGCCGACGACCAGGAACGCGGCGACGCGGACGAGCCCGTCCAGGGTGGCCAGGTCGAAGAGGAACAGTTTGGCCAAAGCGGCCGCGGTGACCAGCAACCCGGATCCGAGGGCGAGTTTCGCCACGGCGGGTGCGCCTGCAAGCCTGCGTAATCCGAACAGGAGCGCAGCGGTGGCGCCCGCCATCCACAGGATGGTCGCGGCGCTGTGGCCTATGAGGAACCCGTTCCGGGCGCCGGTCGCGACGCCGATGGACACCGTCGCGGCGGTCACCGCGTAGAGTCCCGCGACGCTGGCGGCGATCCACTGCACTTCACCGCCGACCGCCATACCGGGCAGCCGTCGCGCGCACCACAGTGCCACCGCGACCACCCCGAGGGCGAGCACCGCGCCGAGCACGGTCGCCGAGCCCAGATTCGCCTCGGAACGAGCCTGCGCGGCAAGGACATCCGGGCCCGCGACGTTCAGCAGCGCAAGTCCACCGAATACGGCGAATGCCGCACCGATTCCGGCCGCGACGCGGGACCGCTGCTGGCCCGCCACGCCGAGAAACGCCAGCGCCACCATGAGCAGAGCGATCGGCAGCGTCTCGGTCTCCGACACGCCGACGCACGCCTCGAGCAAGGCGATCGAACCCGCCACGGCGGCGACCACGGTGGTATGGCCTGGAATCCGCAGGTACGCGCCCAGTTTCGGCAGCATGGGCACCGCGGCGACGAGCAGGAGCACCGCGGCGGCGACCGACGCCACCAGTACGGCGGCGCGCCGGTCCTCGTACATGCCGGGCGCGATCAGGATCGGGACCAGCGCCGCCGCCATCGTCAGCGCGGCGGTGAGGTCGGCGGGACGATGCCGGACGACGACGATCGTCCCGGCGAGCCCGACCAGCGCGACCGCCGCCGCGGCGACGAGCAACCAGGCCCGCTCACCCGCCGCGGGAGTGCCGAGCACGGCACCCACGAGGAACACGAAGGTCGCGAGTACCGCGGGCATCGTGCGCGCCGCGTGCAGATATGGCCAGTTCCGCGGCAATTGAACCGGTACGCAGGCCACCTGCAACACGATCAAGAACCCGAGCAGCACCAGGCGGCTGGTCAGCACCGGCGACAGCGCCGCAACGGCGAGCACCACCAGCACGGCCAACGGCTGCGACCGCCACCGCATCGCGAGGCCGACTCCGGTGGCGGCGACACCGAAGGCGACCGCGAGTCCGAGCACCGGATGCAGCCAGTGGTAGATCGCGGTCACCGCGACCACGTCGAGGTAGGCGCCGGCGATGCCGGTGGCCGCCAAGGCGATGCCGCCGACCCGTCCGCCGGTCCGTCCGAAGACCCGCACGCCCGCGCCCACCAGCGCCGCCGAGAACACACCACCGGCGACGACCCTGGGCACCGGACCGAAGAAACCCGCCTGCGCGGCCAGCACCAGCAACATCGCGACGCCGATCAGCGTCACCGCGACACCGGCCAACGCAAGGATCCGGCTGATCACGCCGTCGCGCTGCCACCATGGCGTGTGCGGGACCCGCGGACCAGCCGCGCGTGGTGGTACGGGCGGACGCGGCGGCGACATCGGCGACGCGACTCCCGGCATCGGCCCCCGAGCGTTCGGCGCCCACTGCGCGCCTCCACCCCATCCTCCGCTAGGGGGCGGGGCGAAACGAGACACGTACGCGGGCTGCGGCGCGGGAATTGCACCAGTCATAGGGGAATGCGCGGGCCAAGGCGGTGCCGCCGAGCCGGACGATCCGGTAGCCCAATCGGAAGCCGAATCGCCGGTCCCGCGTGGTGCCGAACCACTACGAGCCAGGTCGCCGGGCCCGCCGGATGCCGTTGTCCCGCTGGGCACCGAGCCGCTTTGTGCCGGATCGCCAGGTCCGCTGGACATCGACGCTCCCTCGCTGGTGCTCGCCCGCAGAACATCCGGCGTCGGGGAGACACCCGGTACCGCGGAAGACATCCGTCCCGGCTCCCCGACAACCCCTTGACCTGCGGGCGAATCCGCGGCGACCTGCGCGCGCAGCAGCTCCAGATCACGCCCGAGCGCACCCAGCCGCGTCCCCACCGCGGTGAACTCGCCGGAGAGCCGCGCGAGCAACGCCGGATCGATAGAGGTAGTCATGACTTCATGCTGATTGCCACCACGCGCGCAGGCATGAGTAGTAACCCCTGTAGACAGCCGATATCTACCTGATCGGCGCCGGATCGCCGGTGCTGCGAGCGCACCCACACACGACCGGCCCCCACCCGGCAGCCGAGTGAGGGCCGGTCTCCGCCAGATGGTCAGTAGGCGCGCAGGCCGATAACCTCGTGTACCGCTTCGATCACCGCGGAACGCGGCGGCATCCGCAGGACGCCGGGCGCGGGCTCCCCTGCCCAGTGCCAGCCGAGTGGTGAGTCGGAACTGGGGAGCAGGATGATCCGGCCGCCCGGGACCACGGTGACCTGGTGACCGGCGAGGGAGCGCCGGATCGGTACCTCCACGGGCCGAGCGGGGCTCGGCGGCGTGACCAGAAAAGTCCAGTTGCGTTCGCCTGGATCGGCGACCACGGGTGCGGTGTGGTGGCGTTCCAGCTGGGTCAGGACCTTACGGCCCAATTCCGGCGGCATGACGATCGCGCCGATGATGGAACCCGTGGTGATCATCGGGCGTCCGGCGAGAAGCTGAACCGGAAGCCCGTAGGTATGCCGCAGCAGGTGCGCGACTTCGTTCGGAGAATGACAGCGCTCGAACATGCCCCTACCCCGCTCCGAAGAAGCCGGATCCGGTGCTGACAACGGACATTCGGCATAGCAACTCCTGCTGGTCGCGCACCCGCCGCCTGGGGAACGCGGGTAGGGCGCTGACGAGGCGTGCCGATCGAGTGGTGCTGTGGCGCGCCGGTCGCGTGGTCTGTGCATCGAGCCCGCACGCGCGATCGGCGCGTCCGGCCTGCACGGTGTTGTTCGGCATGGTGATCATTGCCGCCGCCCTTTGCTGTCAAAGTTGCAGAAAGGCAACGGTATTCCAACTAGCAGCCAACTAGTCGTACGCAATGTCCCACTTCGGTCGAGTTCGATGGCATAGCGTCGTACTCTGAAACCCAGATTTAACAAAAGGACTTGGGTACATGGACGAATCGTCGATCGGAGTTCGGATCCGCCAGTTCCGCGGGAAGGCGCTCACCCAGCGCCAGCTCGCCGACCAGGCCGGGGTCAGCGTGGATCTGGTGCGCAAGCTCGAGCAGGGCGGCCGCCAGACCGCCTCGATCGCCAGCTTGCAGAAGATCGCGCGCGCCTTGGACGTGGACATCGCCGACCTCATCGGCAAACGCCACGGCGTGCCGTCCGCCAACCCGGACGCGGGCATCGTCGCCATTCGCCGCGCGCTGACGCCGGTCGACGACATGCTCGGCGAGACCAAGGAGGAAGCGGCGGTCAGCCTCGACGACGGTCGCCGCGCGGTCGAGTACGCCTGGGGCGCTTACTGGTCGGGCCGCTACGAGCTGCTGACCTCCATCCTTCCGCCCGGGCTGACCCAGCTGCGCGCCACCGTGCACGCCGCTCGCAACGGTTCGGTCGCGCCCGCCAACGAGCTGCTGGCCAGGATGTACTGGGTAACCGGCTGCACACTGGTGCATCTCGGCCAGACCGATCCGGCCTTCCTGGCGATCCGCCAAGCGCTCGGCGCGGCCGAACTGGGCAACGACCGGCTGCTGCTGGCCACCATCCGCGGCTCGGTCGCCTGGCAGCTGCTGGTGCAGGGCCGCTACGACGAGTCACGCGGCGTCGCGTTGAACGCGGCGGCGAATCTGGAGCCTTCCGGCGATGTCACGTCCGCCCACCTGTCCGCCTACGGCTCGCTCGTGTTGCAGGGCGCGACCGCCGCGGGCCGGGCGCAGGATGTGCACAGCGCTTTGTCGCTGGTCGAGACCGCAGGCGAGGTCGCGCTGCGGATCGGCGGTGATCGCCAGGATTACGAGACCTATTTCGGCCCTTCGCAGGTGGTCATGCAGACCGTCGACGTGAACGTCTCCTCCGAGCGCTACCCGGAAGCGCTGGCCGCCGCCAAGGACATGCCGGTCAACGGGAGTCTCCCGCAGGCGTCGCGGGCCCGCCACCTGGCCGACACCGCGGTCGCGCTGACCCGCACCGGCCAGCACCAGCGCGCACTGGACGCGCTGCTGACCGCGGAACGGGTGGGCGGAGCGGACTGGCTGAAGTACCAGACGCTGCCCCGGCATATCGTCTCCGAACTGCTCGACCACGACCGGCGAGTGCCGCTGCGCGCCTTCGCCCGCCGCATCGGGGTCAACACCTAGCTCGCCGAACACTCAGCCGCCCGGTCGATCACCTCGTCCAGCACCTCGCTAGTGAGCGAGCGAACCGTCAACACAGCCGCCAATGCCGTCATGGCGGAGTCGAGCGTCAGCGAGGCGCAGGCATGAGCGCACCAGGACATCGATCGTGCGGGTGATTCGCTCCCGCTCGGTCCGCAGCTCGGCGACCAGCGCCGGGGTGGCGTACTCGTTGGAGCCGCCATCCGCATCCGCCACCTCGCTTTTCGAGTCGACTCAGCGACCCGTCAACCGGCGCCAGTGCGCCATGAACGGATGCTTGGCGGTCACCGACCCCAGCCGCATCCGGCCGTGCACCACCAGGTGCAGCGGGCCGAGCGGCGGTCCGGTGCGGACCTTGTTGTTCACGCTCGAGCCGATCAGCTCCAGCGCGTTCAGGTCGACGGTCGCCTCGGCGGGCACGATCAGGGTGACCGAACCGCAGTAGTCGTCGATGCGCACCTCGACCACCTGGGTCGACATGATCGCCTCGGTGAAGTCCAGGGTCACCCCGGACATCCAGTTGTTCAGATACAGCCTGGACGCCACCTGCCACGGGCCGCGGCGATTGACTGCGGACATACGCGAGCGGATCACGTTGCCCGCCGTGTTCGAGCCGGGAACCGGCGGCGCCGGCTTGCCGAAGGCGGGCGGGGAGTTCACGAAGGTCGACGGCGGGGCCGCGGGACGGCCGATCAGGCGGACGCCGGGCAGGTCGATGAGCACGGCGTTCAGTTCTCCGCGGGTTTTCGCGGCAAGTGCGGTGTCCATCCGCTCGGTGAACTCACCGAGCGAGAGCATGCCCAAGCCGACCGCGCGCTGCAAGAGCTGACCGACGTGTTCGCGCTCCGCGTCCGACACCCGCAGTTCCCGGTCACCCACCGTCGACGCCGCCGGGTTGCCGCCATCGGAGCCGACCGCATTGGATACCGATTCGGGGCCGACCATGCAGTCGAGAGTACCGAGCGCGCGGCCACGGCCGCATCAGGGCGATCCCTGATTGCCGGAATCCGCCCGACGTCATTTCCGGACTACTCGAGCCCCTGCTCGATGGCATAGCGAGTCAATTCCACCCGGTTCGCCAGCTGCAGTTTACGCAGCGTCGCCTGCACGTGGTTCTCCACCGTGCGATGGCTGAGGCCCAGTCGCGCCGCGATCTGCTTGGCCGACAGTCCTTTCGCCACCATCCGCAGCACCTCGGTCTCCCGTTCGGTGAGGGCGGGGCGATGCGGCTCGTCGGGCTGCGCGGGTGCGGTCGCCATACGCCGGTACTCGCCGAGCACCAGCCCCGCCAGTCCGGGCGTGAAAACCGCCTGGCCGGCGGCGGTGGCGCGGACGGCGTCGATCAGCTCCGCCGCCGACGCGCTCTTGACCAGATACCCCGATGCCCCGGCCTTGATCGCGTCCAGGACGTCGTCGCGCTCGGCCGATGCCGAGAGCACCAGCACCCGGGTCCGCGGGGAGACGCGCAGCACCTCGGCGGTGGCCTGCGCCCCGTTGCCGTCGGGGAACTGCATGTCCATCAGCACCACGTCCGGTCGCACCGCCGCCGCTCGCCTGGTCGCCGTGCCGACACCGTCGGCCGTGGCCGTCACGTGGAATCCGGCCTCGGTGAGATCGCGGGAGACGCCGTCCCGCCACATCGGGTGATCGTCCACCACCATCACCGAAATGGTCTCGGCCGCCTGGTCCGTCATCCGCGCCTCCCGTCCGCACTCATCTCGGCACCCGGAATTCCCATTCGGTGCCGAAACCGACGCCTCCGTCGATCTCGGTGAGCAGGTCCGCGCTGCCACCGAGCGCCGCGATCCGCCCGACGATCGACCGCGACACCCCCATCCGCCCTTCGGCTTCCGCCTCGGCCAATCGGCCCGGCGGGATGCCGACACCATCGTCGCGCACACTGACCACCAGTTCGTCTCCGGTGTCCTCCAGCAGCACATACGCTTTCGCATCCGGTCCGGCGTGCAGCTCCACATTGGACAGGGCCGTGGCCACGGCGGCCGCGATCTCGTTCGCCATCCAGCGCCCGACCCGCACCGGATCGCCGGGCGTCGACACCGACACTTTCGGTGTGGACTGCGCGGTCAGCAGCGGACGCAGGTCCACCTCGGTCCCGTCTTCGTCTCGGTGATCGGCCTGCTCGGAGATCAGCACGCGCAGCGCCACCTCTTGCTCGCCGGCGCGCAGCGCCAGTTCCTCGGTGGGGCCGCCGATCTCGCTGCCACGGCGCTTGATGTAACTGAGCACCTGCAACACGCCGTCGTGCACCTCGCGGGAAAGACGTTCGCGCTCTTCGGCGGCCGCGGTCAGGCGCACCGCGTGCTCGAGCTGGTCTTGTGCGCGGCGCGCGGTGTTCGCGGCCAGCCCCAAGGCCAAGCCCACCGAGACGAGCACCGGCACCGTCGCATCCGTCCACACGTCTTCGCCCCACTGGTCGCGCACGGTCAGCGACACCGCGGCGATCAGCGCGCCGGAGAGCACGCCCGCGATCGGCCCGCGCAGGATGGCCGCGCCGATCACGGCGTTGGTGGCCCACAGCGTGGTCGGCAGTGTCTGGTGTCCGTGGTACCAGCCGTAGTCGGCGACCAGCCTGGTGGCGGCCATCAGCCCGATCACGACCACGTGATCGCCGATCACCACCCAGGTGCGCAACCGGGCGACGCCGGGGAACTGCCACTGCGACAACATGATCGCCGAAGCCCCCGACCACACGGCCATCAGCGCGATGAGCACCCAGCTCAACCGCTGGTTGGTGTAGTACGGCGCCGAGGCGATCTGCTGACCGACCGCGTACAGCAGCGTGACCAGCCGCAGCGCCTGGGCGGCCCGCCACAGCGGCGTGGTCGCCACGTCGGCCGAGCGCAATTCAGGGGTGCGCCGCGCCGTCATCGGACTCCCCGCCCTCCTCGGACTCCGCCCGCTGCCGCGCCGTGCCCGCCGTTTCCCCCGCTTCTCGTCCGGCGGCTTTCCGCTCCGCCGCCTGCCGGTGCGCCGCCTCGACCAATGTCGCCGTCACGTCGAACCGGCCGGGATCGGGTCGGTCCGGTTCGGCCGAATACAACCTGTGATGGTCGTCGCCGGTCTGCAACTCCTCGAACAGCTCCTCGGGACCTTCCAGCAGCGACCGGATCGCGGTGTTCATCACCGCGACGAACGGCACAGCCAGCAGACCTCCGGCAATTCCGCCCATCACCACCCCCGCGGTGATGGCGAGCACGACCGCGAGGGGATGGATGCTGACCGCCCGGCCGAGCAGCAGCGGTTGCAGCACATGGCCCTCGAGCTGCATCACCGCGATGATGATGCCGAGCACGATCAGCGCGGTGACCAAACCCTTGGTCACCAGCGCGATGAACACCGCGATGAAGCCGGCCAGAAACGCGCCGATGATCGGGATGAACGCGCCGATGAACACCAGGGAGGCCAGCGGAAGCGCCAGCGGCACGCCGAGGATGGCCAATCCGGCGCCGATGCCGATGGCGTCCACCGCGGCGACCACCACGGTGGCGCGGACGAAGCCGACCAGCGTGCCGAACCCGAGCTGCCCCGCGGTGCGCACCCGTTCGCGGTGCTCGGTGGGCACGACCCTGGTGACGAACTCCCAGATCTGATCCCCGCCGTAGAGGAAGAAGATCAGGATGAACAAGGTGAGGAAAGTGCCGGTGAGCAACTCACCGATCACGGTCGCGGTGGTGAGCGCTCCGCTGGTCAGGCTGTCCTGATTGGACTGGATGGCCTTGACGATGGCGTCGCCCGCGTTGCGGATCTGCTCGTTGCTCAGGTGCAGCCGTCCATTGATCAGCCAGTCCTGGATCTGATGAATGCTGTCGGTGAACTTGGCGGACAGCTGCGGGACGCCGGCGACGAACTGCTCGACGACGAACGTCATGATGCCCGCGACCAAACCGAGCGACCCGACCAGGGCGACGAAGACGCCCAGCGCGCGCGGTAGCCCCATCCGCTGCATCCAGTCCACCAGAGGTGCGAGCAGCGCCGCCGCGAGCAGCGCGATGGCGAGCGGAATGACCACCGTGGCCAATTTCTGCACGATCGCCGTGATCGCGATCGCCAGCGCGAACAACACCAGCAGCCGCCAGCCCCACTCCGCGGCGACGCGCACGACCGGGTGCACCGTCTCCACCGCGGGCCGCGACAGGCTGATCTTCCGCTCTGGACTCGACTTCGGCTCGGTCACCTCCTGAGCTTAAGGGGCGCAGTCGGACGTAGTCCGTCTTCAGCGGTGCCGCCGATCGGCACCCGGACATGCCGACTTGTCGAAACGCTAGATTGGTCCTCGTGTCGGCGCCCTTGGAAGCGGTCAAACAGACCATGCGAACGCGCTGGCCGCTGTACCTGACATCGATGCTGCTGGCGAACGCTTTCGGCGCGGTTCTGGTATGGGCGTTCATCCAGTACGGGCTGCCCGTCCCGGAGGGTGAGCCCTCCGGCGTCAGGCGCACCGGCCTGCTGATCCCGGCCCTGGTCTTCCTGACCGGCGGCCTGCTCAGCATGGCCGCCTCCGCCCTGATGCTGCGACCGGTGATGCGCTGGCAGATGCGGGGCGGACCGCCCAGCAGGCAAGAGCAGATGGCCGCGCTGCACGCCCCGCTGCGTCAGGCGATCCTGCATCTCGCGCTGTGGTTCTCCGGCGGAGCCGTCCTCGCCGCGCTGATCATCAAGGACACCCCCGCGCTGGCGGGCGCGGTCGTGGTCACCGAGTGCATGGCCGCGACCTTCGTCTTCGGGTTCACCTACATGCTGGGCGAACGCATCCTGCGGCCGGTCGCGGCCCAGGCGCTGACCGAGGGGACCTTCGACCACACCCTGACCCCCGGCATCGGCACCAGAATGGCGATGACCTGGGGATTGGGCACCTTCGCCCCGACCATCGCCATCGTGCTGCTGTGCGTCACCCAGATCTCCTCGGATGTGAAGTTCTCCGCCCAGTCGCTGGCGTTGTCCATCCTGCTGCTGTGCGGTGTGGTGATCATGCAGGCACTCGCGTTGTCCATGCTCACCGGTTCCAGCATCTCCGACCCGGTGCGCCAGCTCAGCCAGGCGATAGACCGGGTGCAAGCAGGCGCGCGCGACGTGCAGGTCGAGGTTTTCGACGGCAGCGTCATCGGGCTGCTGCAGGTCGGCTTCAACCGGATGATGGAGGAGGCCGCCAAGCGCCGCGAGCTGCAAGAGCTGTTCGGCCAGCACGTCGGCGAGGACGTGGCGCGGCGGGCGCTGGACTACGGCACCGAACTCGGCGGCGAGACCCGGTTCGTCGCGGTGCTGTTCGTCGACATGGTCGGCTCGACCGCGACCGCGGCCGAACGCCCGCCCACCGAGGTGGTGAGCCTGCTGAACGAGTTCTTCCGCATCGTGGTGGACGTGATCGACCGCCACCACGGTTTCGTGAACAAATTCGTCGGCGACGCGGCGCTGGCCATCTTCGGCGCGCCGCTGGACCGCCCGGACGCGCCGACCGCCGCACTGGCCGCCGCCCGGGAACTGCGCGAGACCCTGCGGGAAGTTCCCGGCCTCGACATCGGAATCGGCGTCTCGGCGGGCTTGGCCGTCGCGGGCAATATCGGTGCCGCGAACCGTTTCGAGTACACGGTGATCGGAGATCCGGTCAACGAGGCATCCCGGCTGACCGAACTGGCCAAAGAACGGCCCGGCCGGACACTGGCGTCGGGCAGCGCGCTGTATTTCGCCGAGGAAAGCGAGCAGGAGCAGTGGGAAACCGGCGACGAGGTACAGCTGCGCGGCAGACGCAGGAAAACGCTCCTGGCCTGGCCGCGGGAACGGGCCGACGCGCCCGAGGGTACCGATGCCGAAACGGCGCGTTCGTTAGGCTGACGGCGTGACGGCCAACGGGGAACTGGCAGGAGAACCTGCGCCGCCGCCCACGGCGGATTCCCGCCGTGGCAGGTTCCGGTGGCTGAAATGGGTGCTCGGAGCCGCCCTGCTGGCCTTGCTGATCGCTGAGGGCGTGTACCTCTGGCCCCGGCTGCACGAATCGTGGCGCAAACTCACCGAGATCCACTGGGGCTGGCTCGCGGCCGCGATCTGGCTGCAGGCGGTGTCCATGAGCGGTTTCGCCAGAGTGCAGAAACAGCTGCTCAACGCGGGCGGGGTGGGGGTCAGTCAGCGGAAGTCCGTCGCGGTTGTCTACGGCGCGACCGCGATGTCGGTCAGCCTGCCCGCAGGCCAGGTGTTCTCCACCGCGTTCACCTATCGGCAGACCAGGCGGTGGGGCGCGAGTCCGATCGTCGCCTCCTGGCAGCTGGTGTTCTCCGGTGTGGTCGCCGCGGTGGGGCTGGCGCTGCTCGGCGTCGGCGGCACGCTGCTCGCGGGCGGGAACGTCGGCCCGCTGAACCTGATCCTCTCGCTGGCCGCCGTCGTGGCGCTGGTGTGGGCGGGCAATTACGTCTCGCGCAATCCCGGTTCGCTCGAAGCGCTGCTGCGCAGGCAGCTCGCACTGGTCAACCGGCTGCGCAAGCGCCCGCAGGACCAGGGCGCGAACAAGGTCGCCGACATGCTCGAGCAGCTGGAGTCGGTGGATCTCGGCAAGCGCGACGGCGTCCTGGTGGCGGTGTGGGCGCTGGTCCATCGGTTCGCCGACGTGGCCTGTCTCGGCGCGGCCTGTTATGCGGTCGGCGCCGATCCGCGGATCGCGGGTCTGTTGCTCGCGTTCGCCATCGGCAAGGCGGTCGGGTCCATCCCGTTCGCACCCGGCGGCATCGTCTACGTCGACGCGACGCTGATCTACGGCCTCACCGCCGCCGCGGGCCTGCCCGCCGCGCAGGCGGTCGCCGCGGCGTTCGTCTACCGGATGGTGAGCTTCATCCTGGTCGCCATCGTCGGCTGGATCGTGTTCCTGTTCCTGTTCCGGACACGGCAGGCGGAGGACGCGGAGTTCGAGAAGGAATTCGAGCAGCGGCGGCTGTGAGCCGCCTGATCGCCGCACTACGCTTGCCCGCGTGAGGAAACTGCTGCCGCTGGTCACGGATGCACTGCTCGTCGTCGTCTTCTGCGCGATCGGCAGGCGCAGCCACGACGAAGCCGTCCTGGCCGGGCTGCTGCGCACCTTCTGGCCGTTCGCCACCGGACTGGCCGCGGGCTGGCTCATCGTCGCGTCCGGCCGACGGTGGCGCAGCGCAGGCCAGGCGGAGTTCGACGGTACGGCGCTGTGGCCCACCGGCATCGTGGTCTGGATCAGCACCTTGGTCGGCGGCATGCTGCTGCGCGTGGTCAGCGGTCAGGGCACGGCGGTCAGCTTCGTGCTGGTCGCAGGTACCGTGCTCGCGCTGTTCCTGCTCGGGTGGCGCGCCGCGTTCGGCGCGCTGAGCGCATCACGGTTCCGGGGTCGACAGCGCTTGTAGCATCCTGGCCGCCATGCGCGGGGTCGCGTCTCTGCTGTCCACGTCCTTGATGTGAACGGCGAAGACCAGATCGCCCATGGCCCCGATCAACCACCCGTCCCGCCCTGCGATCGCGGCGAACGCGTTGACGTCCCGGTAGCGGCGCACACTCGCCATCTCCGGCGCGTTCGTGGCGTCGCGCAGCAGGCCGCGCAGCCGATCGGTGGTCTCCGGCGACAGCGGGCCGAGCTGGGCGTCGGTGGTGCTCGGCCGGGCGACCTCGATCATCGGCGGCGGCACCGAGCCGCGCGCGATCGTGGCCGCGGCGATCGCCATGCCGAACGGGCTGGCCAGCACCGCGTCGGAACCGGCACCCTGCACGACCTGCTCGGCGCTGCGGCCGGCTATGGCCAGGCGACCGGTCACCTCGTCCAAACCGGGCACCTTGAAGTCGATGCCGACCCCGAGTGCGGTCGCCGCCTCGGCCGCGTCCTGCACCGAGACTTCGTGCGGCGCCTTGCCTTTGGCCACCGCCGCGACCGTGCGGAACAGTTCCATGGCGCCGCCCACCGGATACAACCCGGTGAACGCCACGGGGCCGTGCTCGCTGGCGTAGCTGTTCTGCGCGACCGCGACCACCGCCCCGCTGGACGGCTGGATCGCCACGATCGAGGCGGGCGTGCCCACGCTGACCACCGCGTCCTCGGCGGCGCGTTGCAAGCGCTGGTCCATGGTGCCCGCGATGTCCGGTCCCGGCGGTCCCTGCTGGCCGGCGAGTTGCGTGATGAACCGGCCGTCCCGCTCGAACAGCTGGACACCCCAGCCGGAGTGTGCCTCCTGGCTTTCCTGCTGCACCTTGCGCAACGCGTCCAGCATCGGCGACCAGACCCTGCGGTCGGCCGAGATCAGCCGCGGCTGCTTCTCCATGACCACGCCGGGAATCGGCGCCATGCGCGGTTCCAGAATGGCGAAATCACCCTCGCGCAGGTTCACCGCGATGATCGGCTTGCCCTGTGAGGTGGCCAGCTGCTGCATCAGCGACGGCCCGGTGATCAGTGGCGCGACCGGCGCGATGGCCTTGGCCAGCGCATCGGTCGAGGCCACCGGGTCGGGCATCTTCGCGGGGTCGAGCTTGATGACGTTGATGATCTGCTCGGTCATCAGCGGCTCACCGACCATGTCGTTGACCCGAGGGGCGGGCGAGGGCAGGGTACGCACCAACCGGACCGTCCGGTTGTGCGCCAGCTGCGGCATGACGACCGCGGGCTCCCAGGAGATCCGCCAGCCGATGGCCAGCTTGCGCACGTTGCCCTGGAGGCTGTAGTTCCAGGTCTTCTTCTCGCCGAAGCTCCACTCGACGTCCATGCTGAAGATCGCCGACTGCGGGTCCAGACCGATGAACTGGGTCTTGCGGTAGTCGACTTTGCCGGGCTGGAGTCCCTCGAACATTTGCTTCAACGTTGCCGAAGCCGCAGTGGGGTACGACGTCAGGTCCGCCGCCTTGGCGTAGTCCCGATCGTCGAGCAGATCCGTGAAGCGCTCTACGACTACCTCGGCTTCATTCTGCTTCTCGTGTATCCCACACGACCCGATCGCGAGCGCGAGCGATGCCACCGCCATGAGTGCCATTGCGCCCCGAACGCGAAAGGAGCGGGATCCCCACACATCCATGTCGCCCACTCTTCACTCTTGTCACTCCAGTAACAAGACCACCGTACCCGAAAAAGACCAGACCGCGATGCCTCCGTAGCGCGGACGTTACCCATGCTCAGCATCCCAATTCTGCCCCGAGATCTCGCATCTCGGGAGGCCTTTCATGATCATCGCCCAGCCGCACAAAGGCAAACCGGCGCCGCTACCGTACCGGCCTTCACAAAAAGCCGTGCGGTTACCGCCATACCGGACGTTTCGAATCAATAAATACCCCTCCGCGCCCCGATCGAAGCGCACGGATCCCTGTTCGCACAGAGCGGAACCAACCTGGTCGATTGCGAAGTAATCTTGTAATCAATGAAGCAACGCACCGTAGTAAGTAGGTGACTGTCCATGAGAAACACACACCGCGGCCGCGGTTTCGGACGACCGGGCGGCTGGCAGCAAGCCGACCTGCCGGATCCAGCGGACGTGCCGGACTGGTTCGCCGGAAGGTTGCCAAGCGACTGGTTCACCGGTCCGCCGGTGATCGAAGTGGACCGGGACGAGATCGTCGTCATCGGTGAGCTGCTGATCCCGCAGCCGGAGAAGCGGCCGACCGACGACGCCGAGGCGCAGACCGAAGAGGTGCCGCGTGCGACCAAGGAAGGCGCCGTGGCTCGGTTCCGCGAGTCCACCCGCCCGGCTCGCATGCAGATCGCGAACGAAGCGCAGCACCGCTACCGGCGCAGCGTCGCCTGGGGCGTATCGGTGGACGGGGAACGGATCATGTTCACCCACCTGGCTGTACCCGTCATGACCCGGCTGCGTCAGCCGGAACGCAAGGTGCTCGACACCCTGGTCGACGCGGGCGTCGCCCGTTCCCGCGCCGACGCGCTGGCCTGGACGGTGAAACTGGCCGGCAAGCACGCGGAAGCGTGGCTGGAGGAGCTGCGCGTCGCGATGCGCAAGGTGGACGACCTGCGCTCGGAAGGACCGCAGGGTCTCTAACCGGGTCGGGTCTAGGGTTGCGTGCATGGCTGAGACCGTCGGCGCGACGCCGGGCCCGATCCTCGTACTCAACGGCCCGAATCTGAACATGCTCGGCACCCGGCAACCGGAGGTGTACGGGTCGGCGACGTTGGACGACGTCGTGGAACTGTGCAAGCGGACCGCGGCGAAGTTCGACCGGGAGGTCGTCGCCTTCCAGTCCAATTCCGAGGGCGCGCTGATCGATCGCATCCATCAGGCGCGCGGCGCGGAGTCGGGCATTGTGATCAATCCCGGCGGACTCACCCATACATCGGTGGCGCTGCGGGACGCGCTGGTGATTCCGGAACTCCCCATCATCGAGGTGCACATCAGCAATGTGCACGCGCGTGAGGAGTTCCGGCACCACTCGTACATCTCCCCGATCGCCACGGCCGTGGTCGCGGGCATGGGGATCCAGGGCTACGCCGCCGCCATCGAATTCCTGGCCCGCTCGGCCTGAGCCGATCAGTTCCGGCGTGGGATCGCCTCACTTGGTGAGCTGGAAAACCGGAAACCCTGGTGCGATGGCGGCGAGCTCCGCGTCGGTGGCGTCTTTGGTCACTCCCTCGAAGAACCTGCCGACCTCCCAGCCCCACTTCTGCAGGTAGAGCCGCAGCAACGGAATCTTGTCGGCGTCGGCAACCTCCGTCGCCGTGAACGCCTCGACTTTGCGCCCGAGCCGCAGCTCGCCGCCGCCCGCCGCCCGTAGGTTCCGCACCCACTGCGTGTGCCCGCGCGGCGCCACCAGAAAACGCTCGCCATCCTCGCGCACCAGCAAATTGACCATCGTCGTCCGCCACTCACCGCTCTTGCGCCCGCGCACCGCGAGCAGCCGCGAACCCATCACGCTGATGCCCAGCTTGGGCAGCAGATTGAAGATCCGATTGAAGAACGGATCCAGTCCGGCGGGCCCGATGTAGCGGGTGCTGTCGTTCATGTCCTACTCCTCGATTGTGAGCACTGCTCTCTATAGCGAGAAGTGTTTCACGCATGCCGCAGCAAAGTCAAGAGCACTGCTCTCGTTTTCGCGGTGCCATCGAGGACCGGCCTTTGTCGCCGATCGAAATGGCCAGCACGCGTAGCGGCCCGAATCGCCGTCAGGAGTCCTGCGGCCGAGCCGGCAAGCCTCCCGCGCAGGGCTCGCAGCAGAGCAGCCGCTGCGGATCCGTACCGCCACACCGGGCTCTGGTCGTGTCGAAGGCGCCAAGTAAAGACGATCCGGCAGAACTATCCCGGTCCTCCGGCATCGGTGCGCCGGACATGGTGGATCGACAGGCGGGTCACCCCGCACGGCCCTGGAGCCGGAGGGATGACCCGGGCAGCTCAGCCCGCGCTGCCGGTAGCCGGAAGGGGCTGGGTATCGGGTTCCCCGTCCCCTTGGCCGCGACCGTGCCTGTCGTTGCCTTGCCGGTCCCGGCCGCTGCGGTCGTAACCTCACCGGTCGTAGCCGAATCGGTCGTAGCCCCACAGGTCGTAGCCCAGCCGGTCATAGCCGCTGCGGTCACGGCCACTGTGGTCGTAGCCGAATCGGTCATAGCCCGAGCGGTCGTAGCCGAACTGGTCGTAGCCGAATTGGTCGTAACGCTCGTGGCCATGGCCGTTGGGCATCGAGGGAGGCGGGGTAGGCGTGGATGCCGGAGCCGACGGGGCGGCCGGTACCGGCGTGCTCTTCGTGGGCACGGAAGTTGGGGCCGGAGCGTCCGGAGCCGCGGACGCGAACGCGGCGGTCGCAGCAGGAGCGAGCGCCAATACCCCGACCAGCACAGCTCCCGTCATCACGCGGCGCGCTGCCAGTGCCGATTACCCGATGCAACATCTACCGATTCCCTTCCGGCCCAACAAAATTGACAAGCGAACTCTTCATCGGTCGGGAATCGAGAGTCGTCAGCAGCGGTCAACTTTCCGGAGTATCGCCTGGACCGGCGCCAATGACCCACCCAGCGGTCTGCGGCTCCGGCAACACCTCGCTCGTTTCGAGCCGGTTCAGTCCCACCACAGGCGCCACAGCGGCCTCAGCAGCGACTCGGCCAGTTCGTCCACCGAGTCGCGATCCTGGGTCGCGGCGTCCGGGCAGTACAGGTACGCCTCCAATGCCATGGCCAGCGCGGCATCTTCGCTCAGTACCGGCTCATCGACCTTCAACCACATGGTGTCCAGGTCGAGCGCCACCAGCTCACACCCCCGCGCGGCGGACCAGCGCCGCAGCACCGCCGCATGGACATTGCCGTCGACATCGCAATTGACGGCACCTGACCAGCGCAATTCGCGCGGAACCAGCCAGGAGTTGGCGACCGGAATCAGTGCGAGTTGGTCGAACTCCTCGCAATCGGGGCGGATCGCCCAGGTGTCGGACCAGTCGAAGCCCTCGTAGTCGTAGTCATCGAGATCGAGGTCCGCCCACTCGGGTCCGCCGCGGGGAATCGAGTCCGGATCATCCTGGCGGGAAGCGTATTCCCGACGCAGCCAGTCGGCACCGCTGACCTCGACGGCGGGTGTGTCGTATCCGAACTCGGACCCGGTTCGATCCCAGGTGTCCTCCGTGGTGAACAACGGCCACAACCCGGTGCGCGGATAGGCGGCACGAATTTCCTCCCACAGCCCGGGCCCGTGGTAACCCGGCTCGATCGACATGATCCAAACCGGAGCCCCGGATGCCGTCTTGTCGACAACCGAAAGCGCGGGAACCTCGACACCGAGCTCCGCCAGTGCCGCTGCCGGGTCATCACCGTCGAAGGGCGGAACGGGCGCGGTCGCCGGCAGGTCGGCCGGGAAGGGAGGAACTCCGAAGTTTCTTTTCACACTTCATGATTCAACACACAGCCACTGACAACGATCTGCGCACCCGTGGTTCTTCCCAGCTGCTGCGCCGGGTGGGGATCAAGTTGGCCGCCTCCAGCCATTCGGCGGAGCTATACCCCGCAGAGCCGGCCGATTCTTCACCCAAGTTCCCGGCATGAGTGAAGAAGCAGCCGGCTCTGCGGCGCAAGCGGCGGGAGGGCTACGCGGCCGCGTGCGTCAGGCGTCGCCGCGCATCAGCGCGTAGGTGGAGATCGGCTTTCCCGCCTGCTCGCTGGCGGCAACGGCTTTGCGCCAGAACGACTGCGATGTGTGCGAGAGCGTCGCGTCGACGCCGACCTCCTCGCTCGCGTCGATGATGTGCTGCGCGCCCGCGTCCATCATCTTCAAGCTGGCCAGACTGGCCCATCCGCCGTTCTGGTTGGCGACCGAGAACTCCTCCATGAAGTAGGGGAACGCGGCGGCCGAACGGATCGCGAACGGGACGAACGCGGCGATGTCGTGACCGGACCGATCGATCATCGCGGTCGCCTGGTCGAAACCGAGCAGCCAGGGATGGAACAGCGTCAGCAGCCCCTGATAGAAGACCTGCGCCATGCCGTCGTCTGCGCCGAGGTACTCCTGTGGGCTCAACGGGCGCAGCAGCTCGGCGTGGGCGTCGAAGACCTCCCGCGGGCCGCTGTAGAAGATGTACGACGCCGGGTGCGCGATGTTCTCCCCGGCCGACATGACGCCACCGGAGAGGAACTGCGCGCCGTGCGAGCGAACCCACTCCCCGCCCTTGCGGGCCTTCTCCGGCGAATCGGAGGACAGGTTCGCGATCACCTTGCCCTTCAGGTGATCGGTCGCCTGACCGAGCACGTCGTACATGGCCGCGTAGTGGGTGAGGCTGAGCACGGTCACCTCGTTGGCGTCGAGTGCGTCGGCGACGGTCTCGGCGCGCTTCGCGCCCAGTTCGACCATGGCGTCGACCTTCTCGGGGCTGCGGTTCCAGACCGTCACCTCTACGCCTGCGTCCAGGAAGGCCCGGACCATCGCCTGACCCATCGGACCGAGCCCGATGACGGAGACGGCGCGTGCGGTGGTCTGATCGGACATGCTGTGTCCCTTCGGTTGTCGTTCGGATTGCTGTCGGCGCCGGAATTCATCGTCGTTCCCGCAGGTAGAGTCGGGAAGACCGAACGTCGAGGTGCGGTTGCTTACCTCGAGGTTCGAAAACAGGTCAAAGGAGCGCGGTGGACATGAGTAGTGACGCGGATCACGATGTGTGCGGTATGTCGGTCGCCATCGATGTCGTCGGCGGAAAGTGGAAACTGCACCTGATGTGGGTGCTCGGGGTCGGCCCGCAGCGATTCGGGCAGATCCGCCGGCTTCTCACCGGGGTCAGCGAGAAGGTGCTCGCCGAGAATCTGCGCCAGCTCGAAGCCAGTGGCGTGGTGCATCGTGAGGTCTATCCGGAGGTCCCACCGCGGGTCGAGTATTCGCTCACTCCCCTCGGCCAAGAGCTTGCCGTCGCCCTGCGCCCGCTCGAGGAGTGGGGAGACCGGCACCGCCACGAATTGACCGCGAACCTGTTGGCGTCCGCGAGTTAGGTCAACCGCTCGGCCGCGATACGCGCGCCGACGCGTTCGAGCAGCGACGCCGCGTCGTTCATACAGCGTGCCGGGTCGGGCTCCAGGTCGGACAGCGCATAGCAGTCCGCGAAGCCTGCGGCCCGAATCTCGTCAGGCTCGAGGAGAGTGCGGCCGACCACGGCGAGCACCGGAACACCCGCCTCACGAGCCACCGCGCATACACCGACGGGCGCTTTGCCGTGCAAGCTCTGTCGATCGAGCGAGCCTTCGCCGGTGACGACGAGGCCGGCGGTGGCGAGCAGGTCGCGGAATTCGAGGAGTTCCAGCACGACCTCGATGCCGCTGCGTACTCGCGCGCCCAGCACGGCGAGCGCTCCGAAACCGGTACCGCCCGCCGCGCCCGCACCGGGATGGCCCGCGAATTCGGGACCGGCGACGGACGCCCAAGTGGCGAGCGCGGATTCGAGCACATCCGACTCCGCCGGACCCGCGCCTTTCTGCGGCGCGTATACCGCGACCGCACCGTGCGGCCCGAGCAGCGGATTGTCGACGTCGCAGGCCAGTGTGAACGTCGTGGCGGCGATTCCAGGGTGCAGGGCGGAACGATCCAATTCGGCGGCGCGTGCCAAAACGGCTCCGCCCGTGGGCAATTCCCGACCGCCTGCGTCCAGGATGCGCGCGCCCAGCGCCTGCAGCATGCCCGCGCCTCCATCGGTGGAGGCGCTGCCGCCGAGACCGAGCACTATGTCGGTCACACCGTGGTCCATGGCATGCGCCAGGACGACGCCCAACCCGTATGTGCTGGCGCCGAGCGGATCCAGCCGCCCCTCGGGCAGGGCCGAAAGACCGACCACCGCAGCCAGTTCGATGACGGCCCGGGTCCCGTGCCGGGCATAGGTCGCCCGGCGAGGCACACCGGTCGGTCCCGGCGCCGTCAGCTGCGCGCGCGTCCAACCCGCGGCGACAAACGCCTCGACGGTGCCGTCACCACCATCGGCCACCGGTACCAGCCGGATGTCGGCATCCGGCGCGCTCCGCGTCAATCCCGCGGCCAGCGCCGCCGCCACCTGCGGCGCGGAAAGCGACCCCTTGAACTTGTCCGGGGCGAGAATCACCCGAGCAGCGGATACCTGCGTCATCCCGACATTCTCGGACGTGGTCGGATCGGCCGCACCACGGCCCGTCCGCGCATGCGCTCAGCTCCCTGGCAGCGGAGCTTGGTCGGCCTCCGTGATGGTGACCTTCCCGGTCCGCAAGTAGGTCAGCACGGCTCGGTCCACTGCAGGGTTTCCCCGACCGAACGTGCCGTGGTCGCCGCCCTCGACGGTGACCAGCGCCCCGCCCAGCGCCTTGGCCATGGCCGGGCCGCCTTCGTACTTGGTCAGCGCGTCGTGACGGCTCTGCAGCACCAGCGGCGGGGTGCGCAGACCCGCCCCCGTGATCGGCACCGGCTTCGCTACGGGCTTCCAGGAACCACAGGCCATTCCGGAGCGGACCAAGTCGGCGCGGGCGTCCATGGCATTGCCGCCGGAGGCGATGGTAGCGACCGCCGAGCCGAGCAGTTCCGGCCTGCCCGGCACGGCATTCTCGTTGCAGGTGATCGCGCTGAATACGAACCGCCCGGTGGGGTCGGTGGAGGTCGCACCCTCGATGGCCCGCAGTCGCTGCACGTTCGCCGGGTCGGTGGCGGCATCGGCCATCGCGCGGGCGAAGGTCGGCCAGAACGCGCGGGTGTAGGTGGCCACGGTGGTCGCCCCGAGCAACGGCACCTGCGCGGAGACACCACCGGTCACCAAGGTGCGCAGCAAGTTCTGCACTTTGCCCAACTGCTCGACACTGCCGTTGTAGCCGCCCTTGGCGATCTCGGCCAGCGGCTCGGGCAGTGCGCCGGGCAGGTCGGCGAGGCTCGCGGGCGGCGGGGTGAGGTTGGCGTACCAGCCGCCGCCCTGGGCTGCCGCCAGCTGAACCCAGGTCCGGTAGACCTGCAGGGCGGTGTCGCCGAGGTGGTACTCGGCGTGGTGTTCGGCGATCCAGGCGAACAGATCGTCGAGGCGCTGTTTGCCCGCGATCTGCTGTTGGGCGAACTCCTCGGTCCACACCCAGTCGGGGTTGACGTTGGAGTCCAGGATCATTCGCTCCACCCGATCGCCGAACAAGGTCGCGTACACCGCGCCGAGGTAGGTGCCGTAGGAGGTGCCGAAGTAGCTGATCCGCTCCAGCCCGAGCGCGGCACGCACGGCGTCGAGATCGCGTGCGGTGTTCTCGGTGGTGATGGTGTCCAGATAGCCGGGCTGCGCGATGTCGCAGGCCTTCTTGATGGCGTCGCGGTTGCCGCCGCCCAACGAGACCTGTTCGCCCGCCGCGGTTTTCGTGTCCCCGGCACATTCCAGCGGCGTGGCCCAGCGCAGCCCGCGCGGCTGGACGGCGATCCGGTCATAGCGCGCGGCGAGTTCCGCGGGGAATGCCTCCGATCGGCGCGCCCAATAGTCCAGCGCATCGGCGCCGGGACCGCCGGGATTGGCGAACAGGACGCCTTCTCGCGTGCCGGTCGCCGCGATCCGGCTGACGGTCAGGTCGATCGTCGGCCCGCTCGGCTCGGCGTAATCCATCGGAACGCGGACGACGGCGCACTGCACGCCACGATCGGCGGTGACGGATCCGTCGGGGCACGCACCGAACACAACGCCCGGCGCGGCGTTCGCGAGGCCGGTGACGATCGATCCGCCGAGCAGAGCCGCGGCGGCGACGATGGCCACGACCCGCGAAATCCGCAGTGTCCTCATCATGTTCCGTACCTCCCCTGGCCTGCCGCGCTCACGCGTGAACCGGCGCCGACCAAGAGCATTCTGCGCAGGCCCGGCGGGACAGACAAGTCGGTGGCGGGATTTCGCCCGGTCGAGCATGTGGTTTACCCCGATCGCGGTGCACGGAGTAGCGTCGAGCCATGTCGACCGAGGTCAGCAACAACACCGCACTGGAACGTTTCGAGATCTACGTCGACGGTGCGATCGCCGGCTATGCCGAATACCAGGACACGGCCTCCGAACGCGCGTTCGTGCACACCGAGATCTATCCGCGGTACGAGGGCCAGGGCTATGCGCGACTCTTGGTCGAGACCGCACTGAACAGCACCCGCGACGACAAACTCGGCGCGCTGCCCATGTGCCGCACGGTCCACCACTTCATCGAGACCCGCCCGGAATACCTAGCGATGGTGCCGCATTGGGCGCGCGACCGGCTGAACCTGCCGCAGTGAACGAGCGAACCGAGAACACAGCGCGCGTTCGCGCACGACGGAGCCGAGCGCCGGCGAGGCGCAGTCGTGAGCGAGCGTCAGCGAGCGAACCGAGAACACAGCGCGCGTTCGCGCACGACGGAGCCGAGCGCCGGCGAGGCGCAGTCGTGAGCGAATCATGGACGCAGCCGAGCGCTCGCTCGTGCGGGAGTGAGCGCTCGGCACGGCGAGGCATGAGCAAGCGGACTCAGTGCGCCGCCACTGCGCCGTCGAGCGCCGCTTGCAGGTCCTTGCGCACCAGTCGGGCGATGTCACCGGGCCGGGCGGGCAGGTCGAGCACCGGGACGCCGAAGTAGAAGCTGGCCGACTTGGCCTCCTCCTTCGTCGGCTGCACCGCCGGGTCCTGGCGCGGGCCGTAGCTCAGCCCCATCGACAGCAGCACGGGCTCGGCGCCGAGTTTCATCGCGCGGAAAGCGATGTGCCCGATGCCGCTGCCCACCGCCTGCACCTGGGTCGGGTCGACGTCGTTGCAGGTTCCCTCGGGGAACACCGCGACGCCGTCGCCGCGAGTCATCCGCTCCGCGCAGATGTCCATCATGCGCTGACCGGCCGCGTTCACCGCGCGGATGCCGTGATCCTTGCCGCGGAACACCGGGATGCCGCCCATCATGTCGATCTTGCGCCGCTGGTCGGGGTCGACGAACAGCTCGTCCTTGGCCAGCACGCGCACCCGCCCGATCACCCGTCGCAGTCCGCTGCGCCAGGCTGCCGCGGCGACGGTGTAGGGATCGTTTTCGGATAGGTGGTTGATCGCGATCAGCAGCGGCCGCCTCTGTTCGATCACGGCGCGGAGCGATTCGCGTGCCCCTTCGGCGTAGCTGACCCTGGGATGGTAGCGGCGGCCGAGAATGGCGTAAGCCCCCCACGCTTTCAGCCGGTTCTGGCGATGATCTCGGTAGAAGTCGTAGACGGTGTCGCTGTTCTCGAGGCGCACCTCGGGCGGTTCCATGACCTTGGACTCTACGGTGTCGCGGCGGCACCGCAACGCGGCGTCCTGCCGCCGGGCCCCGCCCGCCCGGCAAATCCGGAAGACAGAAGTGGGCCGCAGAAGGCGCATTGTGGGCGAACAGCTGAGATGATGTCGGAGTGGCACGCGCAGAAGACCCGGACGATCGGAAGACTCGCGGCGGACACGGCGACCGCAGGCGGCGCGATTTCCGGCCCGGCGAGCAGGTGGTACGTGCCGGGACACTGCTGGTGTCGGCCACCGAGTTGGTCGAACCCACCTTCCGGCGCACCGTCGTCTACATCATCGAGCACAACGACGCGGGCAGTCTCGGGGTCGTGCTCAACCGTCCGAGCGATACGGCCGTGCACGATGTGCTACCCCACTGGACGGACGCGGTCGCGGCGCCGCGCACGCTGTTCATCGGCGGCCCGGTGAAACGGGACGCGGCGCTGTGCCTCGGCACCGTCCGGGTGGGCGCGCAGATCGACGGCGTACCCGGGCTGCGTCGCATCGATGGGCGCGTCGTGTTGGTCGACCTGGACGCCGATCCCGAACGCGTCGGCCCGCTCGTCGAGGGCATCCGCATCTTCGCGGGCTACGCGGGCTGGACCTTCGGCCAATTGGAAGGCGAGCTGGAGAACAACGACTGGATCGTGCTGTCGGCGTTGCCGTCCGACCCGATCAGTACGGGCCGCCCGGACCTGTGGGCGCACGTGCTGCGCCGCCAGCCGCTGCCGCTGTCCCTACTCGCGACACACCCGATTGAACTGGAACGCAACTGAGAACGTGTACTCCTCGAAAGGGTCGAAGGAGACACGGTATGAGACACGACAACTGATCTGGCGAGAACATGGGTGACTGCTCGGGTGCGCCCACAAACCGGCCCCGCACCACAAGCGGAGAGGGATCTAGTTGTGGGCAACGAAATGGATCGTCCCGACGATCAGTCCGAATTGATGCGGGCTCTCTATCGCGAACACGCCACACCCCTGTGGCGGTACACGCTCGGCTTGGTCCGGGATCCAGGGCGAGCAGAGGACATCGTGCAGGAAACTTTGCTGCGAGCATGGCAACGCCCGAACGTCTTGGATCAATCCACCACGTCGGCGCGGGCGTGGCTGTTCACCGTGGCGCGCAATCTCGCCGTGGATGAGCATCGCAGCGCTCGCAGCAAGCGCGAGTTCCGCACCGACAACCCGCCCGAACGAGCCGCGCCGGACCAATCCGACCGGGCACTGGACGGGTGGCTGGTCGCCGACGCCCTCGGCAAGCTCAGCGCCGACCATCGCGAGGTGATCGTGCGGGCCTACTACCGAGGACTGTCCACCCATCAGATCGCCGAGGAACTCGAGGTCCCGCCGGGCACGGTGAAATCCCGGATGCACTACGGCATGCGCGCATTGCGACTGGCACTACAGGAGATGGGGGTGACGAATCAATGACTGATATCACGGACGACTACACCACGTGGGACGGACCGTATGTGCTCGGCTCCCTCACCCGTGGTGAGCGCCTGGAGTACGAAACCCACCTCGCCGGCTGCACCGAATGCCGGGCCGCGGTGGCCGAGCTGGCGGGCCTGCCGGGCATGCTCGCCTTGGTCGACACCGAGACCGCGCTCGCGATGATCGAGCCGCCCGCGGCCGAGGCCGTCGCGTCGATGCCGCCACCGCCGCCGATGCCGCAACTGCCGACGGCGCCACCGCCGCCGCCGCGGCTCGCCGACGCCGCCGAACGGCGCAACCGGCGCAGCCGGTGGACCACAGCCGGCGTGGCGGTGGCAGCGGCCGCGGCCGCGGTGGCGATCGCGGTGCCGATCGCCGTCACGATGTCGGAGTCGGAGCGATCGGACACACCGGACACCACCACGCAGGCTTTCGTCGAACGCCCGATGGATCCGCTGGAGGCGACGCCGGTCTCGGCGAACTTCAAGCTCTTCGCCGAGGGCGATCAGACCCGGCTCGTGATGACCTGCAGCTACCCGCCGGGTGAGCAGCAGCGCTACAACTGGGATCTGGCCCTGTACGTCACCCGCACCAATGGACAGCAGCAGAGACTCGACCAGTGGCCCGCGGGCCCCGGCACTGAACTGACCATCGATCGGACCATCGACGGCCCGCCCGATCAGGTCCGCTCGGTCGAGATCCGCGCCGCGAACACCGGCCGGGTGTTGCTGGCCGGCACGGTCTGATCGATCGAACGATCCCCCGCCGGGACAGGGCCGGCGGGGGTTCGTCGTAGGGCAACCCGGTCAGCGCGTCTGACGCCGGAAGATCGAGGACGACCACAGATACCCGACCACCGTGAGGCCCACGCACCAGGCGATCGCGATGATGCCGTTGTTGCCGATCTCGGTGCCCATCAGCAGGCCGCGCAGGGTCTCGGTGAACGGCGTGAACGGCTGGTATTCGGCGAACTGGCGCAGCCCGGCGGGCATGGTGTCGGTGGCGACCAGCCCGCTGCCGAGGAATGGCAGCATCACCAGCGGGAAGGGCGTGTTGCTCGCGCTCTCCGGGTTCGGCGCGAGCAGGCCGAGCGCCACCGACAACCAGGTGAGCGCGAACATGATCAGCGCGAGCAGCGCGAACGCGGCGATCCACTCGGGCAGGTTCGCATTGGGGCGGAACCCGATCAGCAGCGCGATCGCGACCATCGCCGCGATGCCGACCAGCGCCTGGATCAGCGCGCCGACCACGTGGCCGGTGAGCATTGCCGATTGCGCGATGTCCATCGTGCGGAACCGGTTCACGATGCCCCTGGTCGTGTCCGTGGCCACCGACACAGCGACCGAGACCGTCATGTACGCCGGAATCATCAGCAGCATGCCGGGTGCGAGGTAGTCGATGTAGTTTCCGCCGGAGGACTTCTCCAGCGCGCCGCCGAAGACGAAGTTGAACACCAGCAGCAGGATGGTCGGCATCACGATGACACCGAAGGTCATGCTCGGATAGCGCTTGGCGCGCACCAGGTTGCGCCGCAGCATGGTCGCCGAATCGGCGAGCGCGTAGGACATAGCACTCATTGCACGGGTTCCTTTTCGGTGGTGGGGTGGCCGGTGAGGGTGAGGAATACGTCGTCGAGGTTGGGCGTGTGCACCGCGAGCCCCTCGACCTCGATCTGCTCGTAGTCGAGCCGATCGAGGACCGACCGCAGCGATTTCACGCCGCCGTCGCTCGGTACCGCGAGGGTGAGGTTCTCCTCGTCGTCGTCCGGTGTCGGTGCGGCGGCGCCGAGCGCCTCGGCGGCCGCGAGCAGAGCGGACCGCTCGGCGAACGACAGGCGGATATGCCCGCCCGGCACCAGCCGCTTCAGTTCGGCGGCCGTGCCTTCGGCGACGATCTTGCCCCGGTCGAGCACCGCGATCAGGTCGGCGAGCTCGTCGGCCTCCTCCAGGTACTGGGTGGTGAGGAAGACCGTGACGCTGTAGTCGTCGACCAGCCCTCGAATGATGTCCCACATCGAACGCCTGCTGCGCGGGTCGAGCCCGGTGGTCGGCTCGTCCAGGAAGATGATGCGCGGATCGCCGACCAGGGTCATGGCCAGATCCAGCCGCCTGGTCATGCCGCCGGAGTAGCTGGACGCGATCTTGTCGGCCGCGTCCACCAGGTCGAAGCGCTCCAGCAGATCCGCGGCCAGCCTGCGGTTCTCGCGGCGCGGCAGATGGTGCAGATCGCCCATCAGCAGCAGGTTCTCCCGGCCGGTGAGCAGCTCGTCGACCGCGGAGAACTGGCCGGTCACCCCGATTTGCGCCCGCACCTGCTTGCGCTCGGCGGCCAGATCGTGGCCACCGACCCGGAGTTCACCCCCGTCGGCGTTGATGAGCGTGGTGAGGATCTGCACGGTGGTGGTCTTGCCCGCGCCGTTCGGGCCGAGCAGCGAGAAGATCGTGCCCTCCGCGACGGTGAGATCGATGCCGTCGAGCACCACCTGCTCGCCGAACGTTTTACGCAAGCCCCGTGCCCAGACGGCGGGCGGGCGATGGCCGTTCACCATGGTTCTTCCTTTCGAAAACAGATGCCTTCATGCGAATGTGAGCATGTTTCACTCGCGCCGCTCCCGGAGTCGGGTGCGGCGATTGCCGGTGGGTTATTCGCTTGTCGCGCCGGGTGCGCGGACTAGATGTCCAGATCCTCGATCTTCGGCCCCTCGGCCAGGTCGACCACGCGCTGATAGAGCTTGTCGGGAATGTGCCCCTTCAGCTCGTCGGGCGCATCCACCACGACGAAGATGAACTCACCCCAATCCTGCTGCCCGACGCCGAGCAGGCGACGCCAGCTCTTCGGGTCCCTCCAGTCCTTGAGCCACTTCGCACCGGCGTCGGTCGGGTAGTCGTCCCAGTTCGAATACTGGGCGTGCATCACGTATTTGCCCTTGCGGCTGCGATACACCCTGACGTGCTCGATGCGCGTATCGTTGACGTCGTGCCACTCGCCGAGGAGTGTGCCGGAGAAGCGAACCTGTCGCACACCATCCCGACCAACCTTGAGCACAATTTCGTCGAAGCCCTCGAGGCGACCCTCCTCGAGTTCGATGAACCGGCGCAGCGCCGTGACCACCGCTCCCGAAAGATTGCCGCCGACCAGCTCCTGCGCGCGCTGAAAGAGCGCCAGGTCGTCATCGGCAACGTAGATCGTCTTATTGGGCATGAACTCACTATACGTAGATGTATACGTACACGCAAGGCAGCGGTACGCATCTTCTGATCCGCCGTTGAACCATCCGGCGGCCCAGCCCGTATCACTCGTGTACGCAGCCGAATGTTCGTCAGCGGAAGGGAATGCCGATGCGAGTCGTGGACTACTTGGTGCAAGCGGTTTCGGCGCTGGGCGTGCGGCACATCTTCGGTGTGGACGGCGCCAACATCGAGGACTTGTACGACGCGATCTTCGACGCATCGGATGACGTCACGGGCGTGATCGCCAAACACGAGTTCTCCGCGGCCACCATGGCCGACGGCTACGCCCGCAACACCGGCGGATTCGGCGTCGTCGCGGCGACCTCCGGCGGCGGTGCGATGAATCTCGTTGCCGGACTTGCCGAATCGTTCGCGTCCCGGGTTCCGGTGCTCGCGTTGGTCGGGCAGCCACCGACGTCGCTGGAAGGCAACGGCGCCTTCCAGGACACCAGCGGACGGGCGGGCGCCATCGACGCCGTCCGCCTGTTCGGCGCGGTCAGCACCTATTGCGCGCGCGTGGAGACCGGCGCCGACCTGCCCGATCAGGTGGCCAGGGCGGTCGGCGCCGCCCGGCGCGGCGGGCCCGCGGTACTGCTGCTGCCCAAAGACGTGCAGCAGGCCGACCTGGGCGACGCCGCGGCGTTCGGCTTGTCCCCCAGAACGCATCGATCCGACGGGGCCGCGGCAGCCCGCGTGCTCGACGCGCTCGCCCGGGCCAGGCACACCGGCAAGATCGTGATCATCGCCGGTGACCAGGTCGCCCGCGACGACGCGCGCGACGAGCTGGCTCGCCTGGCCGCCGCGCTGGACGCCGCCGTCGGCGTCGCGCCGGACGCGAAGGACACCTACGACAATGCCGACCCGGCGTTCTGCGGCGTAGCCGGCACCATGGGTCATCCGGAGCTGGCCGCGGCCATCCGGTCCTCGGCCCTGTGCCTGCTGGTCGGCACCCGGCTGCCGGTCACCACCCGCGCCGGCCTGGAGCCTTTGCTCGGCGAATGCACGGTGGCGAGTGTCGGCGTCGCCCCGCCGTACTTCCCGGCCATCCATGCGACCAGCACCGATCTGTCGCGTACCCTCGCCGATCTGGCTGCCGAATTCTCCAACGGCGCAGCGGAATCCGAACGCACCAGCGCGGCGCAACCGCCGACCCCGCTGCGCGTGCCCGACTCCTCCGGCCCCGGCCTGCGCTATCGGGACCTGGTGGAGACGATCGAGGCCGCACTGCCGGAGGGCACCGACGTGTTCGCGGACGCGGGCAACACCGGCGCCGCGGTGGTGCATCATCTCCGAGTCCCGCGCGGCGGGCGGTTCGTCGTCGCACTCGGCATGGGCGGGATGGGCTACGCGTTCGGCGCGGGGATCGGCTCCGCGTTCGCGCGGCACGCCACGGCGGATGGCACGCGGCGCACGGTGGTCGTCGCGGGTGACGGCGCGTTCTTCATGCACGGCTTGGAACTGCACACCGCGATAGAGCATGCCCTGCCGGTCACTTTCATCGTGCTGAACAACAACGCGCACGCCATGTGTGTGACCAGGGAGCAGCTGTACTACCAGGATCGGTACAGCTTCAACCGATTCCGTCCCGCATACCTCGGCGCGGGCGTCGCGGCCATGTTCCCCGAGCTGCCCACGTTCTCGGCGCACACCGTCGGCGAACTCGGCCGCGCGCTGCGGTACTGCCTGGAAACCGAAGGGCCGTCGTTCCTTTCGATCGAATGCGACCCCGACGAGATTCCCCCCTTCCTGCCCTTCCTGACCACCATCGAGCAATCCAGCAACCCCTGATGAACGAGGCTCGCCAGCTCGCGCCGGCGCACGCCGAGAGGAGTACACCGTGACGACAAGTTCCCTGCCCGCGCTCAGCGACATCAAGGACGTCCCGCCGGGCGTGCTGCGCATCGAGAACTCCGACAAGGACGCGACCACTCCGATCATCATGGACATGCTCCGATCGGTGTACCCGCACGACCAGATCTACGGCGATTACTGCCCGGTGCAGGCCTACATCGACGCACCGCCGCGCGAGGTGTACGAATACCTCGCCGACACCAGGTCGCTGGAGGAGTGGACCTACAGCCTGCGCGGGTTCGTCGAGACCGAGGAACCCGGACTGTGGCTGGCCTACGACCGGCTCGGCTCCGAAACCAAGATCTTCACCCGCACCGTCGCGCATCCCGAGGCGATGACCGTCGACTACCACTGCGCGTGGGACCAGGGACAGCACCTCTGGATGATCTACCTGCTGCGCGTGGTCGACGCGCAAGTGGTGTTCAACAAGCCGGGTTCGGTCGTGCTGTGGGTGAATTGCAAGCACCCGTTCTATGACGAGAATCCCTACCCCGAGACCGCACCGCCGCAGCGGCCGGTCTGGGTCGGCGACTTCTGGGAGATGTTCTCGGCTGGTCATCAGCTGGAGATGGACAACCTCAAGGCGATCTGCGAGTACCGGGCGGCGCACGGCCTGCCCATCAAGCCCGACTGGATGAAGTGAGACGCTCGTGAGCAACCCCCTACACCACGACACCTCGGGTCTGCCGCCGGTCAGCCTCGTCGACGTGTCCAGCTATCTGCCCGGCGAGCCGGTCGGCACCGAATACTTCACCCAGTTCGCGCGCTCGGACCGGATGGCGAAGAACGTCATGTTCCGCGCGCCCAAGGGCCGCCACCATGTGGCACGCGACGAGACCGCGGTGGACATGGTCGAGCGGGCGGTGGCGCCGCTGATCGAGCGCCACGGCGAGGATGCCATCGCCGACGTCGACGTGCTGATCACCCATACCCAGCTGCCGGACAACCCGGTGCTCGGCTGCGGTCCCGAAGTGGCGCGACGGCTCGGCATCCGCCCGTCGTTCGTCTACGACGTGCACAACGGCGGTTGCGCGGCATTCGTGCACATGATGGCGATGGCTCGCATGGTGCTGCAGACCACCAACGCCCGCACCGCGCTGATCGCGGCGACACAGAATTGCGCCGGGCCGGTGTTCACCCAGAGCGAGATCCGCAAGCTGGCCCAGGCGCCGGTTCCCGGCGACGGCTGCGGTGTCGGGCTGCTCCGTAAGGACGACAGCGCGCCGATTCTCGACATCGAATGCCGCACCTATCCCGAATTCGCCGGAGACATGGACTTTTCCACGAATGGCGACCGCAAGTACTGGGAGCCGGGCGAGGGGCAGGGCTGCGTCAGCTTCACCGAATCCAAGGTCACCAAGGTGTTCGCGCGCGGCAACCGCCTGGTCCCCGAGGTGGCGCTCGCGGTATGCGATCGGATCGGCGTGAAGGGTAAGGAGGTCGACGCCTTCGTCACCAACCAGCCGAACCGTCTGTTCCTGCGCAACTGGCACGACGCGCTGGAGCTCCCACCGGAGCGGCATCCCGACACCTTCGACTCCTGCGGCAATCTGTTCGCCGCCGGTATCCCGGTGACCCTGGACGCGGAGAACCGGGCGGGCCGGCTGGCCAACGGATCACTGGTGCTGATGGCGGCGTTCGCGCACGCTGGCGACTTCGCGGGCGCGGCCGCCGTCCGCTGGGGCGCGGCGCGATGAACGCGCGCATCGCCCACCGACCTTTCCGACGTCATCGCTCCGCACGGTCGGGAGGCGCGCGATGACCGTTCGCATCGCCGACGAGACCCGGCCACCGCGGCAGCACGTTTCATCGAGGATGCCGCCGCGATTCGACCTGAGCCTGAGCGAGAATCCGTACCCACCGCTGCCCTCGGTACTGCGGGCCGTGCACGTGACGCTCGCCCAGGCGAATCGGTACCCCGAATTCCTGCCGCGGCGACTGCCCATGCTGATCGCACAGCACGTGGGTGTGCGGGCGGATCAGGTGGTGGTCGGATCGGGCGCTACCGGGGTGGCGATGCAGATCATGCAGTCGCTGATCGCGCCGGGAGCGGAAATCGTTTATGGTGCGCCGACTTTCGACGGATACCCGATCATGTGCGAGATGACCGGCGTGACAGGCGTGCCGGTGCCGCTCGACAAGACGGGCAATCAGGATCTACGGGCAATGCTACGGGTCATCGACAAGCGGACCGCACTGGTCGTACTGTGCCGCCCGCACAACCCGACCGGGACGGTGATCCCGGCAGATGAACTGAAGGCGTTCCTGTCCAGCGTGCCCGCCGGCGTGCCGGTACTTCTGGACGAGGCATATGTGGAATTCCTGGGTGCCGGGGAGTTCGCAGACCCGGTCGCGCTGATCGCGAAACATCCCAATCTCCTGGTGCTGCGCACCTTTTCGAAAGCATACGGCCTGGCCGGGCTGCGCATCGGTTATGCCTTCGGCGGAACCGAGCTGATCGATCGGGTTCGCAAGCTGCAACTGCCCTTCGGGGTGAGCGCGGCGGCGGTGGCCGCGGTCACCGCCTCGTATGCCGCCGAACCAGAACTCACCACCCGAATTCTCCGCATCACCGAAGCGCGAGACGCACTCCGCGCCGCGCTCCTGACCAGCGGCATCGCGGTCCCGGAAAGCCACGCCAACTTCCTCTATCTCCCCGGCCCCGGCATCGTCACGGCCCTACGCCGCGCGGGCATCGCCGCCAAGTCCTATCCCGACGGCAGCGCCCGCATCGCCGTCGGCGACCCAGCCGCCGACAACGCCGTCCGGCAGGCCCTGACCGCTACTCCGCGCGCGTCTCTGCACGACGTCTGAGTTCCCACACAGCCAGGATCCGTGGCCGGTTCACTTCAGATGATGAAAGGCGCGGCCGTTGCTGCGGCGTGGAACGACGGGTGCTTCGATCGACCGATGAGGTGGCGCGCATTCCAGCCGAACCCGGCGCCCGCGCAGGGGACCGCGAGCCGGGTGCTGTTTCGGTTCACGCTGGGGCGGCGGACGTTCATTCTGCGCCAGACGCTCATCGAGCCCGGCGGCACCAGCGGCTGGCACTATCACGACGGCACGCTGTTCGTCCTGGTCGCCCGGGGCGCCCTGGACCATCCTGGAGCGGATTGCGCGCCGGTGACCTACCGCCGCTGGCGGCTCTTCCGGGAGCCGAGTGGACCGCGCTTCCCGCATGTGGCGCGCAATTCAGGGCCGGTCCCGGTACTGCTGTGCGTGCTTTACGTCACCCCGGCGGACAGCCCGCTGTCGCGCAGCGTCACGCCACCAGCGTGTGCGGAATAGATAGGTCGGCGTTCCGCGCCGGCCCTTTGTTCGGTCGCCAGCCCGGGTGCGCCGATCAGCCGGCGGGCTGGCAGGCGTCGCGTAGCGAGCACGCGCCGCAGGAGCTGCCGCAGCCGCCGACCTCGACGGGCGGGGCGATGGCGTCGGCGGCCTTGGCGGCGGCGGTGGCGCCCGCACCGAGGGTGAACAGCGCGACGGCGGCGGTACCGGCCGCGACGACGAGCGCCGCGAAACCGCTGGCAGCCAGCCCGACGAGGCCACCGGCGAACAAGAGCGCCCCGGCCGCGATCGATGTGGGCGCGGCGACACGATTGGCGACGCGGAACGTCTCATCGCTCGACAGCGCGGCCTCGGTATGCACCCCGAAGAAACGGTTACGGGGCAAACGGCCGGTCAGCCCGAGTGCGCCGGTTGCGATGGCCACCACAGCCGGCACGAACAGGACGAGAGCGACGACGAACACCCATGCAGGCTAGCGCATCGGTGCCGACCGGCCGCCGACGGGCCGTGCGCAGGCGACGCGGCCGGAAGTCCAGGCCAGCCCGATTTTCGGTCCTGCCGACCACACGTTCTACCCTGATAGGCGAAGTTCGACGGGGATCGGCGACCACAAGAAGGCAGGACCGTGCAGGACACACGTGCAACCGAAAGCGATGTACCAGAGCACCGGTACAACGCGGAGCTTGCCGGGCGCATCGAACGCCGGTGGCAGCAGGCGTGGGACGAGCGCGGGACCTTTCATGCGCCGAATCCGGTCGGCCCGCTGGCCGGCCGCACCCCGGACGACAAGCTGTTCATCCAGGACATGTTCCCGTACCCGTCGGGCGCGGGCCTGCACGTCGGGCATCCGCTCGGCTACATCGCCACGGACGTCTTCGCGCGCTATCACCGGATGCACGGCCGCAACGTGCTGCACGCGCTGGGCTACGACGCGTTCGGCCTGCCCGCCGAGCAGTACGCGGTGCAGACCGGCGCGCATCCCCGGGTGACCACCGAATCGAACATCGCCACCATGCAGCGGCAGCTGGACCGGCTCGGTCTCGGCCACGACCGGCGCCGCAGCTTCGCGACCACCGATCCGGAGTACTACCGCTGGACCCAGTGGATCTTCCTGCGGATCTACAACGCCTGGTACGACGTGGAACTGGACCGGGCCCGCCCGATCGCCGAGCTGGAGGCGGAATTCGCCTCCGGCGCGCGGGCCGTGCCGGACGGCGGGTCCTGGAACACGATGTCGCCCGCCGATCGCGGCGCGCTGCTGGATTCGTATCGGCTGGTGTACCAGACCGATTCGGTGGTCAACTGGTGTCCCGGCCTGGGCACCGTGCTGGCCAACGAAGAAGTCACCGCCGACGGCCGCAGCGAGCGCGGCAACTTCCCGGTGTTCCGCAAGCGGCTGCGGCAGTGGATGATGCGCATCACCGCCTATTCCGATCGACTGGTCGACGACCTGGACCGGTTGGAATGGCCGGAGAACGTGAAAACCATGCAGCGCAACTGGATCGGACGATCCCGCGGCGCCCAGGTGAAGTTCGACGCCGACGGCGAACAGATCGAGGTCTTCACCACCCGACCGGACACCCTGTTCGGCGCCACGTACGTGGTGCTGGCACCCGAACACGAGCTGGTCGACAAGCTCACCGCGGCCGCGTGGCCGGAGAGCACCGACCCCCGCTGGACCAATGACGGCGCCGCGACACCGGCCGACGCCGTCGCGGCCTACCGCAAGTCGATCGCGGCGAAGTCGGATCTGGAGCGCCAGGAGAACAAGGAGAAGACCGGCGTCTTCCTGGGCAACTACGCGATCAACCCGGCCAATGGCAAGGCCGTGCCGATCTTCATCGCCGACTACGTGCTGAGCAGCTACGGCACCGGCGCGATCATGGCGGTCCCAGGGCACGATCATCGCGACTGGGAGTTCGCCTCCGTTCTCGGGCTGCCGATCATCGAGGTCATCAGCGGCGGCGACCTCTCCACGGGCGCCCACGCGGGCGAAGGCGTGCTGGTGAACTCCGACTACCTCGACGGCATGTCCGTCGAGGAGGCCAAGGCGGCGATGATCGCCCGGCTGGAGGCCGACGGCCACGGCAAGGGCACCATCCAGTACAAGTTGCGCGACTGGCTGTTCGCCCGCCAACGCTACTGGGGCGAGCCGTTCCCGATCGTCTACGACGAGCAGGACGCGCCGCACGCGCTGCCGGAATCCATGCTGCCGGTGCGGCTTCCGGAGCTGGACGATTTCGCCCCGGTGACCTTCGACCCGGATGACGCGGATTCCGAACCGTCCCCGCCGCTGGCCAAGGCGACCGACTGGGTGGAGGTCGAACTGGACCTGGGCGACGGGCCCAAGCGGTACCGCCGCGACACCAACGTCATGCCACAGTGGGCGGGCAGTTCCTGGTACGAGCTCCGCTACGCCGACCCGGCGAACGCCGAGACGTTCTGCGCCAAGGAGAACGAGGCGTACTGGCTCGGCCCGCGTCCCGCCGAACACGGCGAGAACGACCCGGGCGGCGTCGATCTTTACGTCGGCGGCGTCGAGCACGCGGTGCTGCACCTGCTGTATGCCCGGTTCTGGCAGAAGGTGCTGTACGACCTGGGTGACGTGTCGGCGAGCGAACCGTACCGGCGGCTGTTCAACCAGGGTTACATCCAGGCGCACGCCTACACCGACGCGCGTGGCGCCTACGTGCCCGCCGCCGAGATCGTCGAGCGGGACGGCAAGTTCTTCTGGACCGACGCCACCGGAACCGAGATCGAGGTGTTCCAGGAGTACGGCAAGATCGGGAAGTCGTTGAAGAACGCCATCTCCCCCGACGACATGTGCGATCTGTACGGCGCGGACACCTTCCGGTTCTACGAGATGGCGATGGGTCCGCTGGACACCTCGCGGCCGTGGGCGACCAAGGACGTCGTCGGCGCGCACCGGTTCCTGCAACGGGTGTGGCGCTTGGTGGTGAACGAGGAGACCGGCGCGCTGCGGGTCAGCGACGCCGCGCCGACCGACGAGACGCTGCGCCTGCTGCACAAGACGATCGCGGGTGTGGACGAGGATTTCGCCGCCCTGCGCGACAATACGGCGGGCGCCAAGCTGATCGAGCTGACCAACCATCTGACCAAGAGCTACCCGGGCGGCGCGCCACGGTCGGTGGTGGAGCCTATGGTGCTGATGCTGGCTCCGCTCGCCCCGCACATCGCCGAGGAGCTGTGGGAACGGCTGGGGCACGCCGTATCCCTGGCCCACGGCCCCTTCCCGGTCGCCGATCCCGCGCTGCTGGTGGAGGAGTCGGTGGAGTACCCGATTCAGGTGAACGGCAAGGTACGCAGCAGGATTCAGGTAGCCGCGGACGCCGACAACGCGACGATCGAGGCGGCCGCGCTGGCCGACGAGAAGATCACCGAGTTGCTCAATGGAGCAACGCCGCGCAAGCTGATCGTGGTGCCGGGGCGTTTGGTGAACATCGTCGCCTGAGTTGCCGGATGATCAACGCGGCGGGAGCAGGACATCGCCGAGCGTGACCAGGGACAGGCGATCAGTACGGCCGCAGCACGATCTCGGTGGGATGCGCGTCCCGCGGGGTGTCGATGGCGGCGCGCACCGCGTACGCCACCGTCTCCGGTGTGAGGAACTCCTCAGGCCGGTACTCGCGGCCCTCCCCCGCGATGATCTCGCGCTGCATGTCGGTATCGATGCGACCCGGATGAATCGACGTCACGCGCAGATCGGGTTCTTCCAGCCGCAGGGCGTCGCCGAACGCGCGCAGCCCGAACTTGCTCGCGGCGTACGAGGCCCAGCCCGCGTTCGCCCGCAGCCCGGCGCCCGAGTTGATCAACACCACATGTCCGTTGCCCGCCCGCAGCGCGGGAAGCAGCAACCTGGTCAGCTCCGCAACGGCGATCAGGTTGGCTTCCAGGGTGTTTCGCCATTGCTGGACCGTTGAGTCCGCGACGGTACCCAAGTCGGCGATACCGGCGTTGTGCACCAGCACATTCAGCCGCTGAATCGGCGCGGTCGCCGCGGCGACCGCGGGATAATCGGTCAAGTCGACCGGCCAGCCCGTGGCGGCGGGCAGCTCCGCCAGAATGCCGCGCAGCGAATCCGCCGATCGGGCGCCGAGCAGCAGGTCATGCGTCGGTGCGAGTTCGCGGGCGATGGCTGCGCCGAGCCCACGGCTGGCGCCGGTGATCAACGCGGTCGGTTCGGCGGTCGCGGCGGAGGTCATGGGCCCCACCGTAACCGGCGGTGGAAGGAAGGCGTAAAAACCCGTAGCACTGGATGAAGGACTAGCGACGCAGGCATAAGTCGACTGACAATTCTCGAGCAGCGATCACGGGATGGGGCATTCGAGATTGAGAACCGCCGAAGACGAGCCGGCCGCGGGCCGATGGGACGGGGCCGAAACGGACACCGCTGAGCGGGCATATCTGCGGGTGACATCGCAGAATAGGGGGATGGCACACCCGGGCTTCACCCCAACCCAGCTCGCGGCCCGCGCTGCCTACCTGCTGCGCGGGAACGACCTGGGCACGATGACCACCGCGGCGCCACGGCTGTACCCCCACATGTGGAGCTGGGACGCGGCGTTCGTCGCGGTGGGACTGGCTCCGCTCAGCGTCGAGCGTGCGGTGGTCGAGCTGGACACGCTGCTTTCGGCCCAGTGGAAGAACGGGATGATTCCGCACATCGTCTTCGCCAACGGCGTGGACGGCTACTTTCCCGGCCCGGCCCGCTGGGAGTGCCGCAAGCTGGCCGCGAACGCACCGGACGGCCCGGACACGTCCGGCATCATGCAGCCGCCGGTCCACGCCATCGCCGTGCAGCGGATTCTGGATCATTCGCGCAGGCACGGGCGCAGTACCCGGTCGGTGGCCGAGGAGTTCCTCAACCGGCGGTGGCCGGATCTGGTGCGCTGGCACCGCTGGCTGGCGCATGCCCGCGATCCGAAGGAGACCGGCCGGATCACGCTGTATCACGGCTGGGAGTCCGGGATGGACAACTCGCCGCGGTGGGACCGCGCCTACGAGAACGTGGTCCCCGGCGACCTGCCGCCGTACCGCCGCGAGGACGTGCTGGTGATCTCCGATCCGAGCCAGCGTCCGACCGACCGCGAGTACGACCGCTATCTATGGCTGGTCGAGCAGATGCGCCGCGCCGGCTACGACGACTACCAGCTCGCCTCGTCCATGAGCTTCGCCGTCGAGGACGTGTTCGTCACCGGCATCTTCTCGCTGGCCTGCGAGGTCCTGGCGAATATCGGCGAGGAGTACAAGCAGCCCAACGCCGACGTGCGCGACCTGTACGCGTGGGCCGACCGCTTTCGCGCGGGCGTCATCGCGACCACCGACGCCCGCACCGGCGCCGCGCGCGACTTCGACGTGCGGTTGCGGCGGTGGATCAACACCGAGACCCTCTCGATGTTCGCACCCCTGCTGTGCGGCGGGTTGCCCCGCGACACCGAGCGCAGCCTGCTGCGACTGTTCGAGGGACCACGCTTCTGCGGGCACCCGGATCTGCGCTACGCGCTGCCGCCGTCGACCTCGCCGGTCTCCAAGGATTTCCGGTCCCGCGAGTATTGGCGCGGACCGGTGTGGCCGGTGATGAGCTGGCTGTTCTCCTGGGTCTTCGCCAGGCGAGGCTGGGCGGAGCGCTCGTTCATGCTGCGCGCCGAGGGTCTGCGCCAGGCCAGCGACGGCGCCTTCGCCGAATACTACGAGCCGTTCACCGGTGAACCGCTCGGCAGCATGCAGCAGTCCTGGACGGCGGCGTCCGTCCTGGATTGGCTCGGATGAGTCGGCAGCTCCTGGCCTCTCCGGGTTTTGCGCCATACCAGTTGGTTGCGCGAGATTCGCGTTTCGCCGACGTCGGCATAGTTAATATTTGGCAACTTTCACACCTGTATCAATAACCACATCAGCCACAGCTGGCTAACGTCGAACGGCATGAAGAGCCCATTGTTGACTTCAGCCCTACGCTGCCTCGGCATTGCGCTATCTCTTGCCATACCAACAGGCATTCACACAGCTACTGGCCAGATAGCGGCCGCCGTGCCGACCGGCCCCGATGTGTCGTCCTGGCAGCACCCCGACGGGCGCATGATCGACTGGCTCGCCGTCAAGCGAGCGGGGCACGACTTCGCCATGGTCAAGGCCACCGAAGGGCTCAGCTACGTCAACCCGTACTTCGTGACCGACAGCCTGCTGATGTTCGCCGCGGGTATGGCGCGCGGAACCTACCATTACGCCCGGCCCGCTTTGCCGCCCGAACCGCAGGCCGCGATGTACGCGACGGTGGCGCTCGGGCAGAACGGTCCACTCGACCTGCCGCCGGTGCTCGATCTCGAGGATTCCGGCGGGCTCGCGCCGCCCGCGCTGATCGACTGGACTCGCCGGTACCTGGCCACCGTGCAAGCCCTCACCGGCCGTGTCCCGATCATCTACACCTATCCCAGCTTCTGGCGCACGGCGATGGCCGACACCGCCGAGTTCACCCGGTACCCGCTGTGGATCGCCGACTATCGCGGCAACCCCCAGCCCGAAGTCCCCGGCGGTTGGCCGACTTGGACGTTCTGGCAGACAACCGACCGCGGCACGATCCCCGGCATCGCGGGCCGCGTCGACCTCAACGTCTACAGCGGCGCCCAAGGCGACCTCGCCCGCTTCGCGAACATGCGTGGCCTCACCGGAAGTGGCTGACCGCACTTCGGGGTGAGTGCGGGAGGTGGAGCCGCTACCCGCCCAGTCGAGTAGCGGCTCCACCTATGGGGAAAGCCGCGGAGGGAACGGCCGTGGTTGCAAGGGGCCGGTCGCGGCTGAGGTGTCACGCGCCGATTCGGCCGCCGTTCTTCTTCCACACTGCCACGACCGAAGGGCGCGGCTGAGCCGTGCCGCCGTCGGGCCAGTGCGAGAGGGGGCTCTCCGGTGTCGCGTCGTCGGCTTCGCCGGGGTGCTGGACGCAGACGATCACCCGCGACTCCGTGACCACCGGGCCGCAGGTCTCCGCGCCGCGCGGGACGGTGAGGAACTGTTTCGTCTGGCCACGATTCGGGCCGTCGAGCACCACGGAGAACAAGCCGTCGTTCGACTTCAGGGCATTGCCGTCGGTGGAGATCCACAGGTTGCCGTACGGGTCGAAGGCGAGGTTGTCCGGGCAGGAGATCGGGCTGACCTTGGACTTGTCGTAACCCGCGAAGTACGTGTCCGCGGCCGCGGGATCACCGCAGACCAGCAGGAGCGACCAGGTGAAGGTGGTGCCGGTGTGGTTGTCGTCGATCTCCAGCACTTGGCCGTTCTTGTTGAGTTTGCGCGGGTTCGCCTCGTCGGGGCCCTGCTTGCCTTCCGCGCCGCGATTGTCGTTGTTGGTCAGCGCGACGTACACCTTGCCGGTGTAGGGGTTGGCCTCGAAGTCCTCCGGGCGGTCCATCTTGGTGGCGCCGACCTTGTCGGCCGCCAGCCGGGTGAAGACCGCGACCTCTTCGGCACTCATGCCCTCGACCAGCGACTTGCCCTTGCCGTCGGCACCGGTTTCGAGCAGCGGAATCCACTGGCCGGTGCCGGTGAACCCCTTGTCCGACGGCTTGGCGCCGGTGCCGTCGATCTTGTCCGGGTGGTCGCCGGTGAGCTTCGCGACGTACAGCGTGCCCGCGTCCAGAATGGTCAGGTTGTGCCGCATGCTGGACGCGCCGGTGCCCGGCTGCACCTTGCGTGAGGACACGAATTTGTACATGTAGTCGAACTTTTCGTCGTCGCCGGTGTAAGAGACGACCTCGCCGTTCTGCGTGACGTAGATGTTGGCGCCCTCGTGCTTGAGCCGCCCCATCGCGGTGTGCTTGATCGGCGTCGAGTTCGGATCCCACGGGTCGATCTCCACCACGTACCCGAACCGGTTGGCCTCGTTGGGTTCCTGCGCCAGGTCGAAGCGCTTGTCCGCGCGCTCCCACTGGTTGGCGGTCTTGCCCGCGACGAGACCGTAGCGCTTCAGCTTGGCGGTGACGGCGGGGTCGGCCACCTTGTCGCCGTTGGCGAAGTAGCCGTTGAAGTTCTCCTCACCGGAAAGCACTGTGCCCCAAGGCGTGAGTCCACCGGCACAGTTGGCGAAGGTACCGAGGACTTTGGTGCCGGTCGGGTCGGCCGAGGTCTTCACCAGATCGCTGCCCGCGGCGGGACCGGTCAGCTTGAACTCGGTGGTCGCGGTGATCCTGCGGTTGTACTTGCCGAAGACCGGAGCCAGCTTGCCCGAACCCGATTCGCCCTTGACCTCGACCACGGTCAAGCCGTGCGCGGCCATGGTTATCGCGATCTGCTCTTCGGTCGGCGCGTCCTTGTTGTAGCCGGGGAACATGTGCGGGCCGGTGGTGTACTCGTGGTTGACCACGAGCAGGTAGCCGTTGGCCTGGCCCTCGATCGGCAGCAGGGCGGCGAAATCGTTGTTGTAGCCGAACTGCTTGGCCTGCGCGGCGGCGGTCTGCTTGTCGAAGTCGAAGGCGGGCGCGTCCGGGAACAGCGGGTCACCCCAGCGGATCACTACGGACTGCTCGTAGCCGTCGGGGATCACGACGGCGTCTTCCTTGTTCGGTGCGACGGCGGTGAAGTCGGTGCCGGTTCCGGGCGGCCCTGCCGGCTTCGTGGATCCCGCCGGGGCCGGTTCGTCGTCGCCGCAGGCCGCGAGCACGCTGCCCGCGCCGACCGCGAGCACCGCGGCCGCACCGCCCTTGATCAGGCCGCGCCGGTTCAGGGAGCTGACGATGTCACCGAAGTAGGTACCGGCAGAGGTGTTGGGCGCCTCGTGGAAGCACGCGTTCGCGCACTTGTACTCACACGTCACGGCGGCGCGCGACGACTGGCCGTCGTGCTTCACGAAAAGGGCGAGTGGCTGAAGACTCACGGTGACTCCTGGGTTTGGCCGACGGGCGCACGGTAGACCATCTGGACCATCCGGAAAAGAAGGCAAAGTGAACAGCCGCCCAATTAGGTAACCCTCAAATTGCCCGGCTATCGCGCAAAGCGAATGCCGCGTCGATTCGATATTCGGAATCGACGCGGCATTCCCACTGGCGGATAGGTGAGGGGGCCACTAGACGTTCACCGGAAGGGCGATGACGACCTCGCTCTCGTTCTCGGGCAGATAGTGCGCTTGTACGACGCGACCCATCTGCACCTGTCCGACATTGCCAGGGGCGAGGAACTTCGTCACCCGGGTGGCGAAGGTCGATCCGTCCGGCCGGGTGACCACCAGACCGAGTTCGACCTCGGAGTAACCGTCGCGGATCGTGCCGGTGACCGACAGCGATTGCACCACCGCCTGGGTGGCGATGCCGCGTTCGGCGATGTCGAGCTTGTGCCGGGTGGTGATGCCCTTGCGGATCAGCGACTCGTTGATCGCGTGCTGCGCGGCGGACGCGTCGCCGGACAGGTCGACCTCCACCTTGTCGGTCCGATCGGGCAGGTAGCGCACCGGCAGCACCACGCCGGGACGCAGCAGGGCCAGCTCGGTGAGCGGCACGATGAGCTTTGCCGACGAGTCGAAGGTCTTGCCGTCCGCGCCCTCGACGCTGAACTCGATGCGGACCTGCGGCTGGTCGTTCACGGTCAGCCCGGTCTCGCGCACCGACTGGACCGTGCCCAGCCCCGTGCGCCCGTCGCGGAACCGGGCGCTGTTGCGGCGGGTGAACCCGGCGGCAACACCTTCATCCGTGAGCGTGAAGACCAGCGGTACCAGCGTGAACGCGAGAATCGGCAGCGCCATCTCGAAGCCGAGCCAGCCCATCCCGGCGGGCTCCCATTCGCTCGTGGGCACGTAGGTCACCGCGTGATAGACGTAGTAGCCGATCGCTGCGGCACCGAGGGCGAGGGCGATGAGGCGGACCTTTTTCATGACATTCCTTCGGGGATGAGGTGTTTCGGGATTCGCCGCCACCCGTCATCCCGGTGCGGAACCGGGATGACGGGTGCGGATCGGGGACATGCGGCGATCAGGCGCCGACGATGGACGAGCAGGCGAAGGTGATGTCGAACTTCGACGTCTTCGGCCCCGCCAGCGGGTTGGTCAGGTCGGGGGCGCCCACACCCTCGCCGGTGACCTTGTAGGTGTTGCCGTCCTTGACCACCTTGGCCGAGCCGCCGGGCATGCCGTTGCCGAACCCGACCGCGTAGGGCAGGCCGTTGTCGCCGCCCTTGCTGCCCGCGATCGCGACCGCCTGCACGGTGTCGGCGTCGGTGATCGTCGCGCTCACCGAGAGGTTGCCGTAGCCGGCGTTGTCGGTGTCGGTCAGCGCGAGCGCCAGCGTGCCGCCCTGCTTGGCGCAGGTGGTGGTGAACTTGGCCTCGAGCGCCTTGCCGTCGACCGACGCGATCGACTTGCCCGCAGGGGCCGCCGGACCCGGCTTCGCCGAGGAAGGGGCGGGCGCGGCGGGCGAGCTGCTCGCGTCATCGCTGCATCCGGTGACGAGCAGCGCGACGGCGGCGGACGCGGCGAGAGCGGCGGAGGCGAAACGGATGGTGTTCATGGTCTGTCCTTGTGGTTCGTGGGCACGGCGCCCGGTTTCGTTTTCTTCGGCCCGCGGTGTGGAGCCGATGAGAGAAAACTAGGAACGCTTCGCGCCCTACCGATCCCAGGTTTCCCGGAGGCGCGGTCCACGGAATATCCATTAACCTGGTCGAATGCGACGACCGCGCGCCATGGTGCTCGACGAGGTGTGGCGCAGGCTCGACGGCGTCGAACCGCTCAGCGGCCCACACGGCGGTCCGCTGCGCCGCACTGTGAAGCTCGTGCTCGACCCGCTGGTGATCCGGCCCGTGCAGCATCCGGTGTGCGCTGGGCCGATTCTGACGGCCGACGGCGCGGTGCTGCTCGAAGCGCGCATCCAGGCCGCGGCCGACGTGCTGCGCGCGACGGCGGCCTGGTTCACGGTGCTCAAACAGGTGCGGCGGGCGCTGCGGATCACCGAGGGGCATCCGCAGGATCTGTACTTTCAGCGCTGCTTCGAGCTGGCGACCACATCCGGCATGCCGGATCCGGCGCGGGGAACTGCCATCGCCGGGGCCGTGCTGCGCGAGATCCACGAGTACACCGCGGGACGCACCACCCAAGCGCTGAAGGAGTACCTGAACGACCACACCACGGGACCGGAGCTGACCGGCCTGCTCGACCTCGCTTGGCGGCGGCGCCCGCTGGCCAACCCGTCCGGCGGCGACCACTCCGCCGAGGTGGACGCCCTGCTGGAAGCCTGCGCCGCCGCACGACTCGGCCGGGACGCGCCCGCGGCGCAGCCCGCGCTGGATCGGCTGATCGGCGGACACGCCGGAACTCACACGGGAATCCGGCTGTGGCAGAACGAATCCGCGCCCTCCGCGCGGGACCTCGGGCTCACCGCGCATCCGGTGCCGCCGCGGCCGGAGATCGGCGCCTCGGCCTCGAAATCGACCCTGGGACTTCCGTTCGATCGCACCGTCTACGAGCGCGTGTTCACCGTCCTGCAGGCGTCCAGCGACCGCGCCGAGCTGCCGCCGATTCCGGAGCTGGTGGACGCCGAGATCGCCAGGAGTTGTGCGCCGTGGGCGCTGTTGGACGAGTCGTTGCGAGTCGCGGCGACGGCGGGGACGACGCTGGCGCTCGGATTGGCGCCGATTGATCAGCGGCACCGGCGAGCAGTGGGTCAACCACGTCTGCGTCTGGCCGAAACCAGCACGACCGCAACGCAATCCACCGCGCACCAGGTGATCAACGGCCGCTGGCAGCGGGAGGCGTATGTGCTGCAGGCCCGTCGGCTGGTGGTGAGCGCCGATACCTCCGAACCGCCGGCCGGGCCGCTGGCCGCCATTGCCGCCGAGCTGACCACACCGTGGCGGCCCTACTTGCGGCGCCTGTGGGTTCGCCTGCACGGCAGGGATGTCCGGGAGTACGCGATATACGACCCGGACGAGCTGTGGGATCTGCTCGACGGCGTGGCGCGTTCGGTCATCCTCGACCATCGCACGCGAGTCAAACGGGCACTCAGTGTGCAAGCGGGCGAGCCGGACGCGACGGAATCGAAGGCGAGCTGATGAGCGAGCGTAGCGAGCGAACAATCAACGCAGCCACGTTCGTGGTCATGACGGAGGCGAGCGCCAGCGAGGCGCAGTCATGAGCACGACCGTACGGATCCGGTATCGCGGCGGACTGTGGATCATCGCGCCCGAAGGCGCGCCCACCGTCGTGGACGGCACGGCCGGAATCGACGTGCTGGTACTCGAAGTGGCGGGTGGACATCTGACCTGGAGCCTGCTCGCCGGGCACGCGACCCCGGCCGCGGTGATCGATGACCGTTTGCTCGCCCAGGAATGGGTCTGGGCGATTTACGGCGAGGAGGTAGCCCTCGCTCTCGACGAATCCGACCAGGACACAAGCGAATACACCGCGCAGCCCGCTTTGCCGGACCTCGCGGCACGCATTTGGCGGCTCGGCTATGCCCGCTGGGCGGCGCGCTGGTGGCCGGCCTCCACCCTGGATGGCATCGCCCCGCTGGACGAGCACCTGCTGGAGGACGAAATCGCCGCGTTGAGCGAGGAATGCGAGCTGATCGTCGACGGAGCGGACGCACTGGACGAGAGACCCAGCGGCGCTGAGACCCTGGGCCGCGCGGAGGACTTCGCGCTGGCCGCGGGACCGGTCGCAACGGTCGCACCCGGCGCCCTGGTCTCGGCCAGGGGCACCGCGGGCTGGGACTGGCGTCGCTGCCCACCGGGCTTGCTCGACGCCTCGGAGCGCGCCGTGTCCTGGGAAGTGATGCGCGACGCGGGCACGACGATCGTGCGGGTCAGCGCGGTCGCCGCGCCGCTGTCGGCGGTGGATGTCCCAGCGCACCTGCATCCTCGTGCCCGCATCCAGGGCGCCGGCGCGGTCGACGTGCCTCTGATTCGCGACGGCGAACTCTGGCAGGCGGAGACAGCCGCACCGGCCGGATCGGAGTCGGGTGTGGCCGTGGAAATCTACGTGCCGGGCGTCGGCGTGGACGAGCCGGAACCGGACGACGTAAACCGTCGCGCCCGGATCCGTGCGCTGGTCATGGCGCGGCTACGCCGCACAATCGATGCGGCGGACAATCCCGTCGAACGCCCATTGCTCGCCGAAATCGCTGCCGCCGCGTCGGATTCGGACTTCTGACATGACCGGCGAGACTCCGGACGACGGTCGCGAACTGCTCGCCGTGGGTGCCGCCGCCTATGCTCGCGGTGACACGGCGGAGGCCAAGCGCCTCTTCGAGGACGCCGCGGACAAGACCACCGGCGACATCCGGCTCGGCGCGATCATCAACGCGGCCAGCATGGCCGACGAACTCGGCGACCACACCGCCTCGCTCGCTCTCTATCGTGCGGCGCTGGCCGAAATGCCCGACCACGCACCGCGATTGCGCCCGAACGCACTGGTCAACATGTCGCAGGCACTACAGCATCTCGGTGCGCTCGACGAGGCGCAACAGGCGCTGGAGCAGGCGCGGGCGTTGCTCGCCGACAACACCGACAGTGACCTCGGCGTGCTCCGCGTGGCCTGCCTGCTGTCGTTGACCGCGGTCGCACTGCACCGCCAGAACTGGGCCTACGCCGCCGAGCTGGCCACCGAATCGCTGGCGGCGGCACGGCGTTTCGCACCGCAACTGGCCGGCCATCCGTTGATGAACCTCGCCGCGACCTACTTCGAGACCGGACGCCGCGATCTGGCCATTGATTTCGCGCAGCAGGCGCTGGCCGCGTTCGCGTCGGTGGACGACCGCAACGCGGTCGCCGAGACCCAACAGAACCTGGCGACCATGCTGGTTCGCGTCGAGCGGTACGACGAAGCGGAGACTCCGCTGCGCTCGAGTCAGGAGTACTTCGAGCGCGCCGGCCTGGGCTATCGAGCCGGGATCGGGCTCAAGACGATGGGGTTCCTCGCCGAGGGCCGCGGCGATCTCGCGAGCGCCCAGGACTGCTATGACCGGGCCTTGGCCTACTTCATCGAGTCCGGCGCCGTGCTGGACGCGGCCGACCTGCGCATCCGGCTGTCCACGGTGGCGTTCAAGACCGGGCGGCCCGCCGAGTGCGAGGAGCTGCTCGCCACGGCGTTCGCGACCTACGCCGAGCGCGGTCTCGGACTGCACTGCGCCCAGCTCGATTTCTGGCATGCGACGCTCCTGGACGACGCGATCGCCGCCACCGAGGCGCCGCCCGCGGAAATGCTCGCGCACGCGATCGGCCTCGCCGTTCCCGCCGCCCTGGCCATCGACGCCGTGCGCTGCACCCTGCCCAACGGCACCCAGCGCGAGCAGTGGAACCGCCAGATCGCCGACCCCGCCATGCGGTTGGCGTTCCGGTTCGCCTACCTGTCCGGCAACGGGCCACTGCTCGCCGATCTCATCGAAACGCAATGCGCGGGAACCACCTTGGCAATCGACCGCTCCGACCGCGACCGTCCTGCGCGGCTGCCGCTCGCATTGTTCGAAGCACCGCCGGAGTTCGACGACCATCCCGGCAGCGCCGCACTGCAGCTGGGCGCCGCACTCGCCGACGTCGCGGCCGGCGCCGGTCTGCCGGTCGCGCCACCGCCGCGCCTCGCGCTGGCCGCGGAAGGCCGGATCGCGCTCGCACCGTTCATCACCGCCGCCGAACAGCGCTACGGCCGGGTGATCCGCGACGATCGGGTACTGACGATATGACGCCGACAGTGGTCGTCCGCATGGCGGACGCGGGAGATGTGTACGTGTCGTGGCGGTGGGTCGGCGACAGTGCCGAGCGTGGCGCGAGCATGCTTCCGGAGGAAGCCGCCATGCGAGCGGTGAGCCTGCTCGCCGACGCGCTGCCACGGCCCGGCGAGCCCGGTGGCCTGGAACGCGCGCTGACCACCGGAGCCTTCGCCGACTATGAGCGCGAATACGCTGTCGCGCAGGAGCTTTCCCGGGCGCTGCTGCCCTACGGCCTGGCGGCTCAGCTCTACGAACTGTGGCAGCGCGGCGTGCGTCCGCATATCCGGCTGCAACCGTCACCGCGCGTCGCGCAGGTGCCGTGGGAGTTGATCGCGCCGGACCGCGACCTCCGGTTGATCGACATCGCGGAGGTCAGCCTGCTCGCCCCGGCGAGCGTTGTGCAGGCGCCAGGGCGCATCGCGCGCGAATGGACGCGGACACGGACGAGTCCGGTCGTCGCGGTGCTGGACCCACGGGTCCCCGGGTTCCGCTCCGATTCGACGCTGGGCTCGGTGCTCGGCCGCATGACGGCCGGCGCCCCACTCGCGCAGCGCATCGCGGACTATGCCAGAAGTGGCAGGTTGCGGCCCGCGGTCGAGGACCCGGTCGAGGTCTTCCGCCGCACCGATGTCGACCGCGCCTGGCTCGGCGCCACCTTGCGCGCGGGGGCGGGCCGCATGATCTATGTCGGGCACGTCACCGCGGCCGCGCCGGAATCCGGCCGCAGTGAGGACGCCGAGCTGCACCTTGCCTGCACGGCCGATGCCGTCGGCTTCGCCGAACCCACCCGGACGCACCGGCCGTTGTCGGCAAAGGATCTGCTGCTGGGCACACACACGATCGACCCGTCTCCCGTCGCCGGGCCGCAACTATGGCCGATCCCGAGCCGGGTGGCGCTGATCGCTTGTGAAAGCGGCGGAGACCTGCGATTCAGCGAAGCGCTCGGCCTGACCACCGCGATGATCAGCGGCGGCGCCGAACTGGTCACCGCGAGCAGGTGGGCGCTGCCGACCGACCTCGCCTTCCAGCGCATCGCGGGCGCGCCGCCTGAAGCCCACCCGCTCCAGCAGGCCATCTGCGCCATCGACGCGGCACACGAACAGCCCGATCCGGTGTCCGCGCTCGCCGATTGGCAGCGCGACCGACTGGCCGCTTGGCGCGACACCGGCGGAATCGAGCACTCGCCGGTGCTCTGGTCGGCGTTCGCGACAGTGTGTGCCAGCAAACTATAGATCATGTTTCCGTAGACCGCTCTACCTGCATCGCGGACGCAAAAGTCGGACGAAAGCGGGTAACCCGTTACTCATGCGCACCTGAATTCGTAGACGGCACCATTTGGAGCCGGAGCCAGCTAGGCTCGGACTCCTTCAGCCACAGCGTGTTCTGACCAGGAGTAGCTACACCATTCGGATGACCGTCTCGACCGGCCACTGAGGAGCCAGCTCATGCGTTACTACGCCGTCTACGACACCGACGGGAACATCGCCACCATCCTCGGACAGCCCGACCACGCCCCTCCGCTGCGTCCCACCGGCCATCACCTCGCCGAATTGGCAGTTCCGGAGGGAGTCATCGAGCCCGTGGACCCGGGCAACCTGATGACGCTGCTCGAAATCGCCGCGAGCAACCGTGGCGAGACATCGGCGCGCCCGAACTGACCGAGCATGATCGGCGATCGTCGCCTTCGCGGACAGGCGGCTGAAGGTCCGCGTTACGCCCGAGTCAGCGCGACCACCGGGATGACACGCGAGGTGTTCATTTCGTGCTCGGCGAAGAACGGGTAGGTGTTCTTGAGCATGGCCCAGGTAACAGCGCGGTCGTCACCGGTGAGCGGGGTGGCCAGCGCGGGATAGGTCTCCTCGCCCACCTCGACGGTGACGTGCGGATTGTTCCGCAGGTTCAGGTACCAGTCCGGGTGCTTCAGAGCGCCGACGTTGGAGCCCACGACCAAGAGGCGGTCGCCGTCGCGGTGGAACATCATCGGGGTGGTGTGCGGGGCGCCGGAGCGGCGACCGGTCGTGGTCAGCAGGACCAAGCGGTCGCGACGCATACCCTCGATGTCGCCGCCCGCACGGAACTGAGCGATCGTTCGACGATTGATTTCCTTGACGTCCATGGTTCACCTCCCTCGGATGTGGTGGACCAGGCTCAGCTTTCCCCCTGGACGCGCGCCGCGTCCGGGAAACGCGCGGATCAGCGTCGCGACCTGTGCGTTCAGCCGCGATGGGCGAGCCGGTGCCGGATCATCACCTGAGGGAACCCGCAGCGCGAATCTCGTGTTCGTCGATCACCAGCCTTACCGGACCGGGGTAAGCGATGGGTCAGTGCTCGTCGAAGTGACCGTCGTGGGCAGCGTGGCGGTGACCGTCGTGGATGTAGTCGACGTGGTCGCCGTGCTGGACGGCCTCGTGGCCGCAGTCGGGACCGTGCCGATGCGGGTGGTCGGTGCACTCGACGTGCCCGGACGGCTCGCATTCGTCGTAGTGACCTTGGTGTTCGCGATGGAGGTGACCGTCGTGGGCGTAGTCGGTGTGATCGCCGTGCTGGAAGGCGGTGTGGCCGCAGTCCGGGCCGTGGACGTGCTCGTGGCCGGTGTGCTGCGCATGCGCTGTGGTCATCGAATTTCCCTCTTTCCTTGATCGGATAGCTGGAATCGTGATGCTCAATACATTAGCAGATGCGCATTAATCAAAATGGCCCTCAGTGTGCTGGCAGGGCGGGCGCTGCTCACAGCACCTGGGAGAGGAACCTCTGCAACCGCGGCGTCTGCGGGTTGTCGAACAGCGCGTCGGGCGAGCCGGTCTCCACGACCTGCCCTCGGTCCATGAAGACCACGCCATCGGATACCGTGCGCGCGAAACCCATCTCGTGCGTCACCACGATCATCGACATGCCGCCGGAGGCGAGGTCGGTCATCAGGGCGAGTACCCCCTTGACCAGCTCCGGGTCCAGCGCCGAGGTGGCCTCGTCGAAGAACATGATCTCCGGCCGCATGGCCAGCGCCCGCGCGATCGCGACCCGCTGCTGTTGGCCGCCGGAGAGGTTGGCGGGCCTGGTGTCTGCCTTCTCCGCCAATCCGACGATCTCCAACTGTTCGATGGCCAGTGCCCTGGCCTCGTCTTTGGACAGGCCGCGCAGCTTACGCGGGCCGAGCGCGACGTTCTCCGCCACAGTCTTGTGCGGAAACAGGTTGAAGTGCTGGAAGACCATGCCGATGCGCTGGCGCAGCCGGTCCGGGTTCTCGGTGAGCACGGACTTGCCGTCCAGCAGCACGTCGCCCTGGTCCGGCTCGTGCAGCCGGTTCAGCACCCGGAGCAGGGTCGATTTGCCGGAGCCGGACGGCCCGATGACGGTGGCGGTCTTGCCCGCGTCGACGTGGATATCGATGCCGCGCAGCACATGGTTGTGCCCCAGCGTCAGATGCAGTCCGGTACCGGTGAGGGAGGCACTCATCTATCCGCGCCCTTCCGTGATCGTTGCGGTCTCGATCGGATCGATCGGCCGGTCGGGACGTCCGGTGCGCATCCGGCGGTCGATGTAGTTCACCAGGTGGGTGAGCGGGACGGTCAGCAGCAGGTAGGCCAGGCCGGCGGCGACCAGCGGCGAGAGGTTCCCGGTCTGCGCGTTGAGGTCGCGACCGACCGCGAACAGCTCGCGCTGGGTGGCGAGCAGACCAAGGAAGTAGATCAGCGAGGAGTCCTTGATCAGCGCGATGAACTGGTTCATCAGCGCGGGCAGCACCCGGCGCACGCCCTGGGGGATAACCACCAGAGTCATCGCCTGCCGGTAGCCGAAGCCGATCGCCCGCGCCGCTTCCAGCTGACCCGCCTCGACCGATTGGATACCGGAGCGGAAGATCTCGCCGATATAGGCCGAGGCCAGCAACGCGAGTGCGACGGCGCCGAGCCAGTACGGGTTGTTGCCGGTGAGAGTGCGCACCACCGGGCCGACGCCGAGGCCGATCAGCAGGATGATCACCACGGCGGGCAGTCCGCGGAAGATGTCGGTGTACACCCGCGCGGGCCAGCGCAGCCAGCGCGTACGGGAAATTCCGGCGACCGCGAGCAGCATGCCCAGCAGGGTGCCCAGCGCACCCGAAACCACCGCGAGGATCAAGGTGTTCGGCAAGCCGGTCCGCAACAGATCGGGAAAGGCCTTGCGATACAACGACCAGTCGAAGAACGTGTCCTTCAATTGCTGCACCGTCGATTTCGGCGCGTTCTGCTCGGTGTCGCCCTGCTGCTCGTCCGCGGCGAGCGCGGCGAAGTCCGGCAGTTGCGGCGTCGGCGCGGCCTTGGAACCCGGCTTCCAGCCCGGCGGCAATTCCCTCGGCACCCACTCGCTGTAGAGCCGGGCATAGGTGCCGTCGGCGATCACCGCGTCCAATCCGCTGTTGAGCGCATCGATCAGCGGCTGGTTGTGCTTGGCGACCGCGTAGCCGACGAAGTTGTCCAGGCTGAAGGTATTCTGCGACACCGAGATACCGTCACCGGGCTGGATCGCTCCTTCGGCCTGGGCGGACGGCGCGACCCACGCGTCCACCTGGCCGGACTTCAGGTTGGCGTAGGCGGTGTTGTAGTCCGGGAACTTCACCGGATTCAGGCGCAGCTGGTTCACCACGAACTCGTCCTGCACCGTGCCCTGCACCACGGCGATCCTGGTGGCGCGGCCGAGATCGGAAAACCCTTTGATGGCACTGCCGTTCGGCACCACCAGGGAGAAGTAGCCGAAATCGTAGCCATTGGTGAAACCGACCAGCTGGCGGCGCGCGTCGGTGGTGGTGATATTCGACGAGCCGACGTCGAAACGGCCGCCGGACACCTGGGCGAGAAGCCCGGCGAACTCGGTGCCGGAGAACTCCACTTGCAGACCGAGCTTGGCGCCGATCGCCTTCAGCAGCTCGTTGTCGAAGCCGGTGAAGGTGCCCTGCCGGTTGACGCAGATGCTCGGCGGCGCGTCCGAGAGCGTGCCGACGCTGAGTTTGCCGGGCGTGATCAGCCCGAGCTTCGAGACGTCGATCGACGTCACCGGCACGGTCGTCGCGGTGGTGTATCGGTCGGTGCCCGCGGTCGCCGAGGAGGCCAGATTGGTGGGCGCGGCGGACGCGGCGGCCAGGCCCGGCGGTGCGCAGAGGTTGCGCTCGGTGGACGTGTCGTCCGACCCGGAACCGCACGCCGTCGCGCTCAGACCGACGGCAAGCAATATCACGGCGATCAGCGCACGAGACCGCACAACGGGCAAAACAGCCATGACGGACAACCCTAGCGGCGGGAATTTGCTATTTCGGAGCTACCCCGAGGGCGCTACGGCGCGAATCCTTGCCCCAGGCGGTGGTCGAGGATTCCGTTCACGCTGATCCGAATGCCGCGCCGGCGCGGATCACCCGGCCGAGCTATCGTGCTCAGGCGATTCCGCTGACGGGTTCCGGATTGACTTCGTCGCGCCACCGAATGGCGGTTTCGAGCTCACCGAGGTCGTAGTCCGGCCCGCTGACGCCGACGGTGAACGTCGTCACGCCCGCGTCCACGAAACTCTGCGCCCTGGCCGCACCCGGCCATTGCACCGAGCGTTCGATGCGCGCCTGGTCGGTGCCGACGGCGGCGCAGTGGTCGGCGAGCACCTGGTTCTTGTGCGCGAGCAGATCCAGGTCGGCGAAGGTGTGCCACATGTCGGCGTACTGGGCGACCAGCCGCAACGTCTTCTTCTCGCCACCGCCGCCGATCAGGATCGGGATGTCGCGGGGTCGGCCGTGGATCGAGCTTGGGCAGCCGGGCGGTGATCCGGGTCAGGTTCTCCTTCAGCAGGGCCAGCCTGCTGCCCGGGGTGCCGAAGTCGTAGCCGTACTGGTCGTAGTCCTTCTGGAACCAGCCGGCGCCGATGCCGAGAATGAGGCGGCCGCCGCTGATGTGGTCGACCGTGCGCGCCATGTCGGCCAGCAGGTCGGGATTGCGGTAGCCGCCGCCGGTGACCAGCGCGCCGATCTCCACCCGCTCGGTCTGCTCGGCGAATGCGCCCAGCATCGTCCAGCACTCGAAGTGCGCGCCGTCCGGGTCCCCGGTGAGCGGGAAGAAATGGTCCCAGTTGAACACGATGTCGACACCCGCGTCCTCGGACCGCAGCACCGCGTCCCGGATCAGCCCGTACTCGGGCGCGTGCTGCGGCTGCAGCTGAACTCCGACACGAACTGGACGACTCATGCGTTCTCCTCGTCGCTCGGGTTGGCTCCCCGATCGAGGCTACCGGCGCGGTCGGGTTCCCGCAGGCGGCGCTCGCGGCGCGTCGACGCGCCCGGTCGGCAGTACCCGCGGGCCGCACACAACCTGCCCGCGTACCGCGCCGACCCAGTAGGATCGTGCCGCCCTTACTCGGATCGTCCGGCACGTTCCTGCCGGGATGGGATGTGAATTCGTCATGGCCACTGTGACCTTCGACCACGCGACGCGGCTCTACCCCGGTGCCGCCAAACCCGCGGTGGATCGGCTGAATCTGGAGATCGCGGACGGTGAGTTCCTGGTGCTGGTCGGCCCGTCCGGCTGCGGGAAATCGACCTCGCTGCGCATGCTCGCCGGGCTGGAGGAGGTCAACGACGGCCGCATCCTGATCGGCGCGAACGACGTGACGCACGCCGAGCCCAAGGAACGCGACATCGCCATGGTGTTCCAGAACTACGCGCTCTACCCGCACATGACCGTCGCGGAGAACATGGGCTTCGCGCTGAAGCTGGCCAAGGTCGCCAAGGCGGAGAAGGAGAAGCGGGTACTGGAGGCGGCGAAGCTGCTCGACCTGGAGCCCTACCTGGATCGCAAGCCGAAGGCGCTCTCCGGCGGCCAGCGCCAGCGGGTCGCGATGGGCCGCGCGATCGTGCGTCAGCCACAGGTGTTCCTGATGGACGAGCCGCTGTCCAACCTGGACGCGAAGCTGCGGGTGCAGACCCGCACTCAGATCGCGCAGTTGCAGCGCAGGCTCGGCACCACCACGGTGTACGTCACGCACGACCAAGTCGAGGCGATGACCATGGGCGATCGCGTCGCCGTGCTGAAGGACGGCCTGCTGCAGCAGTGCGCCACGCCGCGCGACCTGTACCGCGATCCGGCCAATGTGTTCGTCGCGGGCTTCATGGGCTCGCCCGCCATGAACCTGTTCACGCTTCCGGTCACCGATGGCGGTGTCGAACTGGGCGGGCATGCGGTACCACTGCCACGTTCGGTCGCCGACGCGGCGGGGACCACCGTCACGGTCGGCATCCGGCCGGAACACTTCGAACTGGGCAACGGCTCCGGTATCGAGATGGAAGTCGACGTGGTGGAGGAGCTGGGCTCCGATGCCTACATCTACGGCCGCACCAGCGCCGGAGACGGGACCGGCGGCGCCGGGGAAACCATTGTGGCGCGCGCGGACTGGCGCAATCCGCCCGCGAAGGGCACTCGCCTGCGGCTGGCCACCGACGCCGAGCACATCTACTTCTTCGACACCGACGGCGGCCGGCTCAACTGAGCTGATCGCTGAAAGGCCCGCTCGCCTGAGCTATCCGGGTGAGCGGGTCAGCCGTCGATGTCGGTCGGCAACCCGCCCTGGATCCCGTCGAACGGACGACGGCCCCGCGGACGAGGACGCGGTCGCGTCCGTTCGGCCGATCCACTCGTGCGCCGTGCGGCAAGCCATCGGGCCGACGGGTCCAGCCGCGTGTCGCGTCCGTTCGACGGCCAATCCAGGCACCGCGCAGCGGCCGTCTGGTCGACGGGGCTGGGCGCGGTGTCCCAGCCGCTTGTCGCGGCGTCCTAGACTCCCCCGCCGGACCGGCGTTTCCGCCGCTGCTGGACATACTCCTGATTGAGCCGCACGCCGAGCTCCTCGAGCTCGATCTCCCGGCCCGACTCGCTGCGCACCTGCACCCGCACCGGAGCGCCGGTCGCCTCCTCGACCAGCAGCAGTGGAGCCGGACCCGCCTGTAGGTACGCGTCGCCCCACTGCATGAGCGCGAGCACCGCGGGCAGCAGATCCCGCCCCATCGGCGTGAGCACGTATTCGTGCCGGGTGCGCTTGCCCTCCTCTTGATACGGCTGTTTCGACAGCACGCCCGCCTCGGTGAGTTTGCGCAACTGCGTGGCGGCGGCCGCGTCGGTGATGCCGACCCGGCTGGCGAACCCGTCGAACCGGCGAGTCCCGTAGTACGCCTCGCGCAGGATGAGCACCGCCGAGCGGGTGCCGACGATGCCGAGCGCCTTGGCGATCGAGCACTCATCGGCCTGCCACGAGCTCAGATCGGCCAACGGTCCTTCCATCACTGCTGCCATGACGAACATCATACCGAGCCTGACTTGCCTGAACTATCGCCAGAGCTATCCTGACTCTATGCTAATAGAGCCAGGCATGGCGGCTCGGCTCTCGGTCCGGAAGGAAGCACCATGAGAGACGCGGTGATTGTCGAAGCGGTTCGCACACCGATCGGCAAAGGCAAGCCGAACGGCGCACTGCACAACATCAACGCGGTGGACCTGCTGGCCCACAGCCTGCGCGAGGTGGTGGATCGCAGCGGCATCGATCCCGTCCTCATCGACGACGTGATCGGCGGGATCGTCACCCAGGTCGGCGAGCAGGGCGCCAACATGACCCGGCGGGCCGCGCTGGCGGCCGGATATCCCGAATCCGTCCCCGCCACCACCGTCGATCGGCAGTGCGGCAGCAGCCAGCAGGCGATCCACTTCGCCGCGCAGGGCGTCATCGCCGGCGCCTACGACATCGTCGTGGCCGCCGGCGTCGAGTCGATGGGCCGCGTGCCCATGGGCGCCAACCTGATCGGCTCGGACGACGTCTCGGGGGCCGGTTTCGCCGAACGGTACCCGGACGGCCTGGTACCGCAGGGCATCAGCGCCGAGCTGATCGCCGCCGAGTGGGGACTGACCCGCGCCCAGCTCGACGAGTTCGCGCTCGGCAGCCACGAGAAGGCCGCCCTGGCCACCAAGAACGGACAGTTCGCGAGGGAACTCGCGCCGATCGGCGGACTAGCCACCGACGAGGGCATCCGGGTGGGCAGCACGCTGGAGACGCTGGCCGCGCTGCGTCCGGCCTACTACGACCCGGCCATGGCCGCCCGCTTCCCGCAGATCGGCTGGGAGATCACCGCGGCGTCCGCCAGCCAGGTGAGCGACGGCAGTGCGGCGGTGTTGATCATGACCAGCGAGCGGGCCGCGGAACTCGGGCTGAAGCCGCTCGCCCGGCTGCACAGCTTCGCCGTGGCCGGTGACGATCCGCTCTTGATGCTGACCGCCGTGATCCCGGCGACCAGGAAGGTGTTGCAGCGTGCCGGGCTGCGGTTGTCCGATATCGACCTGATCGAGATCAACGAGGCGTTCTCGCCGGTGGTGCTGGCCTGGGCGCACGACACCGGAGCGGACCTGGCCAAGGTCAACATCAACGGCGGCGCCATCGCCATCGGGCATCCGCTCGGCGCCTCGGGCGCACGCCTGATGACCACTCTGGTGCACGCCATGCAGGATCGCGGCGCCCGCTACGGCTTGCAAACCATGTGTGAGGCGGGAGGTTTGGCGAACGCGACCATCCTCGAACGGTTGTGAATGCGCGCGCGGTACCCATCGCGGGGTGGGTACCGCGCTCATATCGAGACGAGCACGATCGCGATCAGGAAGCCGACCAGCCAGGATTCGAGGATGAGCGGCACCGCTATCAGCGGGGTCCAGGCGATCGGCCGGCGACGGCGTACCTTCTCCAGCACCGAGACGACCGCGGCGAGCACCGATGCCACGATGCCGGTCCAGGCGATGACCTGCGCCCACGGCAGATACTCGACACCCCGCCCGTCCCGGCCGTCGCGCGCGAGCACTTCGTAGAGCGGGACGAAAGAGGCCATGAACCAGCCGAATCCGACGACGATCACCGAGCCCAGCGCCACGCGCAGGAAATCGTTCGCTCGCCGCTGGACGCGCCATGCCATGTTCCCAGCATGATGGCCTCACGGCCACAGTGCATCTCGATCGCTCACGGCCCGGTGTATACCTGCGCCGCGAGGGCGGCGCCGCCGCAGAACGAGCCGATGATCAGCAGCATCGCGAGCACCGGCCAGAACCACAGGTACCAGCGCTTGATCACGGCCACGATGAGCGTGGCGAACGTCCCGGCCAGCGCGAGCCCGGTTCCGCCCCAGGACACGGCGAATGCCCAGGCGAGGTATTCGGTGCGACAGGTAGTTGGCGTGCACGGGTCGGTGGCGAACGCGAAGAACAGCGTGAAGTATGCGGCGGTCAGGCCGAGAATCGCGGCGGCACAGTACAGCACGATGGCGAGCACCAAGTCCCAGGTCCGCACCGGCTGCTGACCGGGGCGAGGCGCGGACGGCCGGTCGTGCGGCCGAGGCTGTGGGATGCCCGTCTCGAACATGTCGTCAACGATCCCGGCTCCCGTTCTTCACCGGCTCCGGGAAACTACTCGAGTCGGCATGCGCAATCCCGCGACGAGGCCGCGCGGCCGAATAGGCTTGCTCATCAATGAGCGATTTTGCAACGCAGAGCGTCGTCTACGCCATTCCGATGCGGACCCGATTCCGTGGCATCACGGTGCGGGAGGGGATGCTGATCCACGGGCCGCTCGGGTGGGGCGAGTTCTGTCCGTTCCCGGAATACGACGACCAGGAGGCCGCCGCGTGGCTGGCCACGGCCGTGGAACAGGTCACGGCGGGCTGGCCCGAGCCGGTGCGGGACCGGATCCCGATCAATTGCACGGTGCCCGCCGTCGATCCGGAGCAGGCGCACGCGATCGTCGCCCGGTCCGGCTGCCGCACCGCCAAGGTGAAGGTCGCCGACCATCCCGACTCGCTCGCTGAGGATCTGGCCCGGGTAGAGGCGGTGCGCGACGCGCTCGGTCGCAACGGCGCGATCCGGGTCGACGCCAACGCGGTCTGGGATGTGGACACCGCCGTGCGCCACATCGATCGGATCGATAAGGCCGCGGGCGGCCTGGAGTACGTCGAACAACCGTGCCGGACCATCGAGGAGTTGGCCGCGGTGCGCCGCCGCGTCGACGTCCGCATCGCCGCCGACGAATCCATCCGCCGCGCCGAGGACCCATTGCGGGTCGCGGTCGCCGGGGCCGCCGATATCGCCGTGCTCAAGTGCACCCCGCTCGGCGGCGTCCGCCGGGCCCTCCAGGTGGCCGAGGCCGCGGGCCTGCCGTGCGTCGTCTCCTCCGCGTTGGAGACCAGCGTCGGCCTCGCCGCCCAGCTGGCACTGGCGGGAGCGCTCCCGGAACTCGACTTCGCCTGCGGCCTCGGCACTTTGAGCCTCCTCACGGGCGACGTAACCCCCGGCTCCCTCCGCCCGGTCGACGGCTATCTCCCGGTCCGCCGCACCCCACCCCAACCGGACCCCGACCTCCTGGAACGCCACCGCCACCCCGACCCCGACCGCACCGCCTGGTGGCACGCCCGCCTCACTCGCGTCTCCACCCTCCTCCAACCCCCCACCCCCTAGCGAGTGGCACATGGCTGCGGAGAAGTCCGAGATGGGCTCTCCACCATGTGCCACTCGAAGCTCACCCGAGCCGTACTCCGCAGCCGAGCATGGTGGTGCGGAGAATTAGCGCTGCTTCGGGGCCGATGATGCCGTCGACTAGTTCTATGTAGCGGTTGCAGAATTCGGGGCCGTGCGGGGCGACGGACGCGGGTGCGGATTCCAGGTGATGGGCCAGTTCGTGCAGGATCACCAGTTCGCGCAGCGCCCAAGCGGTGCCGCCGGTGTGCAGCGGGACCGCCAGGACCGCCTCGGCAGCTTCGTAATGCGCGGCGGTCACTCCGGAGCGGGCACGGACGCGCACCGGGCTCGCGGCCTGTTCCCATCGCGCCCGAACCCAATTGAGCGCCAGCACCTTGTCCGCGTAGCTCTGTACGGACTCCACCGAGGCGAAGCGGCGCTCGATCGGCAAGGTGAGATGCGAGCCGTACAGCTCGACGGTTCGCACGCCATGCTCGTCGGCTCGATCGAATGCCCCGCGCACCAATTGTTCGGCGTCGTACACCTTGGCGCGCTGACTGTCGCGCACGGTCATCGACGCTGCTCCACGGCCGGTGCCGGACCATGCGCGAAGAGGAGCACGCGATTGTCCGTCGGCGCGTCGGCCGAGCGGACACGACCGGGTCCGCCCGTGCCTGCCGAGCGCGCTCCACTCACGGCGGTCCGCTAGCGTCGGGCGGGGTCAATTGCCCACGGGCAGCGGGGAGCTCGGGCGAGGCGCCGATCCGCGCTGCTCTGCCCGCGCGATCCCCGGCTGCCCGCGCCGCCGCCGAGTGCCCTGTCGACTCCTGCGGCCCGCGCCAGGTGCCGCGCGCCTCCGATGTCCGCGAGTAGAAGTCTGTGAGCTCTATCTCTTTGTCACGCAGAGCCAGCGCGGTACCGGTCGCACCGGCGTCCCCGGGCAACACTTCCGCTTCGACTTCTGCCTTCACCTCCGCCAGCCGCCGGCCGATCCGCGCGGCGAAAGCCATCTGGAAGTTCAGCCGTGCCGTCACGCCCGCGACCGGCACCTGCACCCGGCGCCGAACCTGACGTCCCCAGCGCTTCTCCACGACGACCTTCTCCACGGTGGCCGACCGGTAGGCCCCCGATTTGATGTACTGGTCGGAGGCCCGCACCATCTGCACCAACAAACTGGCGTACAGCGCCGCACACGTGTCTATGTCGGAGTCGAAGCCGTAGGCATAGACCTGCGTCGAGGTCCTGGCTACATCGCAGCGCACGTCGTTGGCCGAGGCGATCGCGACGAACAACTGGACATAGGTGCGCAGTCCACGCTTGCCCGGCTCGCCGATCGGGATGATCCGCTGCACCGGCGTCGGCCTGCGCTCGCGTCCCGCGATGTGGGCGCGCGCCACCGTGAGGTCGATGGAGGACTTCGTGGCCAGCCGCTGAGCCGCAGCGAGGAAAGCTTCGGCCTCGTGTTCGTTGTCGGTGGATTCGGCCTTGCGCAGCAGTCCACCGATGCGGGTGAGCATCCGATCGGGAACCGCGTTCGGCGAAGTCATCGGGTCCCAAGCTTAAGGGGCGCAGCCGGACGAAGTCCGTCCGCAGCCTGCGCCGGGCCGAGCGAAGGCGAGGCAGCCGCGTGACCGGGACTTCGCGCCACTCTCCGGCGGGCCGGATCGACACCATGTATCTTGCCTTGTGCACCGGCAGGGTGTGCTGCCGCTCACGATTGATCCTGGAGTGTTTGCGATGGCTGTGAAGAAGGTGTCGGCCCTACGTTCGTCGCTCGTGCCGCGGGCCGCGGTGGCGGCCGCGTCGGTCGCGCTGCTGACCGCGACGTTCACCAGCGCCTGCGGCAGCGACAGCGGCGGCAGCCCGATCAGCCAGAACCTCACCGGGCGCGGCCCGATCACCTACGTCGAGGGCAAGGACACCACCGAGACCGGCGCGGTCAAGCAGTTGATCGAGCGCTGGAACGCCACGCACCCCGACGAGCAGGTGACCTTCAAAGAGCAGTCGAACGACGCCTCGCAGCAGTACGACGACTTGGTCGAGCACATGCGCTCCAAGCAGTCCAACTACGACGTGGTCGCCCTCGACGTGCCGTGGACGGCCGAGTTCGCCGCCAAGGGCTGGATCCAGCCGCTGAAGGACTCCTTCGCCGTCGACACCACCGCGCTGCTCTCCCCGCCGGTGGCCAGCGCCACCTACAACAACACCCTCTATGCCGCGCCTCGCAACACCAACGGCGGCCTGCTGTTCTACCGCAAGGACCTGGTGCCCAACCCGCCCAAGACGTGGAACGAGATGCTGGCCCAGTGCCACATCGCGCGGGAGCAGAACATCGGCTGCTACGCGGGCCAGTTCGCGCCCTACGAAGGTCTCACCGTGAACGCGGCCGAGGTCATCAACGCCTACGGCGGCAGCTTCGTCGGCGCCGACGGCAAGACTCCCACGGTGAACAGCCCGCAGTCGCGGGCTGGACTGAAGGTCCTGGTCGACGCGTACAACAGCGGCGACATCCCGAAGGAAGCCATCACCTTCAAGGAGCCGGAGTCCAGCAATGCCTTCGCGCAGGGCAAGCTGCTGTTCCTGCGGTCGTGGCCGTCCACCTTCGGCGACGTCGGCGGCGAGGCTTCCGCGGTGAAGGACAAGTTCGCGGTCGCTCCGCTCCCCGGCGAGGACGGCGTCGGCGCCTCGACCCTCGGCGGCTACAACGCGGCGATCAGCGCGTTCTCCAAGAACAAGGCCACTGCGCTGGACTTCCTGCGCTTCCTGATCAGTGAGGACGCCCAGCACATCGTCGCCTCCGGCGCGCTGCCCTCGGTGCGCGCTTCGATGTACGACGACCCCGCGCTGATCGCGAAGATGCCGTACCTGCCCGCGCTCAAGGACTCGATCGCCAGCGCGGTGCCGCGCCCGGTCACCCCGTTCTATCCCGCGGTGTCCAAGGCCATCCAGGACAACGCCTATGCTGCGTTGAACGGAACCAAGTCCGTCGATGACGCGATCACCGGTATGCAGAAGGGCATCGAGACCGCCGGATCGTAAGCGCTGATTGCAACGGACCCGACGAACCCGCAGGAGAGAGAAACGGTGTCGGATCCTTCGGGAGCGGCGACTATCGCGCCGAAAGACGACGATTTCGTTCCGGCCAGACGCGGCATCGCCGCGACGATAGGGCTGGAGCTGCAGCGTTCCGGGAAAGCCTGGCTGTTCGTCACGCCGGTACTGCTCGCGCTCGCGGTCGTCATCGGGTATCCGGTGGTCCGGGCGCTGTGGATGTCCTTCCAGAAGGACTCCGGACTCGACCCGGCGACCGGCATGTTCGTCGAAGGCGGCAGTGCCGGATTCTCGAACTACACGCACTGGCTGCTGCAGCAGTGCCAGGTCGCGACCGGCGAGATGGTGTCCTGCCCGACCGGCAACCTGGGCTCGCAATTCTGGCTGGCCGTCGGCGTCACGCTGTTCTTCACGGTGGTCACGGTCGCGCTCGAGCTGACGCTCGGCCTCGGCATGGCCATGGTGATGGGCAAGACCTTCCGGGGCAGGGCGCTGCTGCGCGCGGCCGTGCTGATTCCGTGGGCCATCCCGACCGCCGTCACGGCACGGTTGTGGGAGTTCATGTTCCAGTACGACGGCGTGGTGAACCGGGTCCTCGGCACGCACGTCCTGTGGACCTCCGACGAGTGGCCCGCGCGGTTCGCGGTGATCGCCGCCGACGTCTGGAAGACCACGCCGTTCATGGCGCTGTTGCTGCTCGCCGGGCTGCAGGTGATCCCGGCCGACGTGTACGAGGCGGCGCGGGTCGACGGTGCGTCGGCCTGGCAGCGGTTCACCCAGATCACGCTCCCGCTGCTGAAGCCGGCCCTGCTGGTCGCGGTGCTGTTCCGCACCATGGACGCGCTGCGCATGTACGACCTGCCCGCGATCATGACGCTGGGCAACCCGTCCACCCGCACGGTGTCGATCCTGGTGGTCGAGCAGGTTCGGCAAGGACCCAACAGCGCGGCCGCGTTGTCCACGATCACCTTCCTTTTGATCTTCGCGGTGGCGTTCGTGCTGGTGAAGGTCCTGGGCGCGAACGCGGTTCGGACCCAGGAAGAGCAGCGGAGGGCCGGATGAGACACGTGTCCCGCACGACACGGGAGGCGCATTGATGTCCGTGCAGACGACGAAGAAGCCCGCCGCGCGGGCGGAAGAGCCCGCCGCGCCGCCGGTTCCGTGGACCAAGCGGCTCGGTTCGGTGCGGTTGTACCTCGGTGCCCTGATCGTGCTGGTCTGGGGTCTCGCGCCGTTCTACTGGATGGCGGTCACCGCGTTCCGCGACCCCGACTACACCTTCGACAACACGCCGTGGCCGACGCACGTCACGTTGGAGAACTTCCGCAACGCGTTCGACACCAGCCGCGGCAACGACTTCGGCAAGGCGCTGGTGAACAGCGTCGTCATCGGTGCGGCCACCACGGTGATCGCGTTGGTGATCGGCGTATTCGCCGCGTACGCGCTGGCGCGGCTGACCTTCCGGGGCAAGTACGTGGTGTCCGGACTGATCCTGAGCGCCTCGATGTTTCCCGTCGTCGTGCTGGTGACCCCGCTGTTCCAGCTGTTCACCAACCTCGGCTGGATCGGCGAGTACCAGGCGATGGTCATCCCCAACATCTCGTTCGTGCTGCCGATGACGGTCTACATCCTCGCGTCCTTCTTCACCGAACTGCCCTGGGAACTCGAGGAAGCGGCGCGAATCGACGGCGCGACCAAGATGCAGGCCTTCCGTCTGGTCATGCTGCCGCTCGCGGCCCCCGCCGTGTTCACCACCGCGATCCTGGCGTTCATCGCGGCGGTCAACGAATACCTGCTGGCCCGTTTGCTTTCCAGCGACAAGACCGAGCCCGTCACCGTCGCAATCGCCCGGTTCTCCGGCAACAACCCCCTGGTCCAGCCGTACGCGGCGATCATGGCCGCGGGCACCATCGTCACCATCCCGCTGGTCATCATGGTCCTGCTCTTCCAGCGCCGCATCATCTCCGGCCTCACCGCGGGCGGCGTGAAGAGCTGAGCTGTGTTTGATTTGCAGCGCCTGCGGCGCTGCGTATTCGCGGCTCCCTGATGGGTCGCGTCCGAGCGACCGCCGTTGGCGACTTCGTCGCGGACGCGGCGGCCACTCGGACGCGAGCCGGGCCGCGAACGGGGCATGCTCGGTCTCGCTTCGCTCGAAACCGGTGGTCGCGCCGATGCGGTTGCCTCGCGTGGTAATCGCGGCAGCTGGTGGTTTGCCGATACTCTGACAGCTCGACGGCGGGAGATGTCGCACACGCGTCAGCCGCCTGGAAGCGGAAGCCGCTGTCGAGGGGCACGGTAAACTCGATTCCTCAATACTCTTTTCCGATCGTGTTCGTGCAGGTGAGTTCGTCCGACACTCCGGGAGGAGATGATCGTGAGCTCGTTCCGCAAGCCGCCAGGGCGCGCACGCGGCGCCAAGAAGAACTCCCGGCGCGCACTGTATTCCTCGAGGGCGGGCCGGAACGAGCGGACGAAAGCATCGAACCGGACCGCGCGCGAGCGAGACACGGCGCACCGGAAACAACACCATCCCACGCCACCTCCGGTGCACGATCCGAATCGACGGCCACGCAGTAGGGCCGAACGGGTCCGCCGCTTTCTGCTCGCCCTGTTCATCCTGTTCGGCGTGGTGCCCGCGCTGCTGTCCGTCCTGGCGTACTGGAGCGCCGAGATACCGGATCCGACGGCGATGCAGGGAAACCAGATCGCCACCGTCCTCGCGGCCGACGGCAGCACCGTGATCGCGAAGGTCGTTCCGCCCGAAGGCAATCGCACGCCGGTCCCGCTGTCGGAGGTGCCGCGGCCGGTACGCGACGCGGTGCTGTCCGCCGAGGATCGCAACTTCTACACCAATCCCGGTTACTCGGCCTCCGGCTTCCTCCGCGCCGTCCGCGACAACCTGCTCGGGCGCGACAACGCGGGCGGCGGCTCCACGATCACCCAGCAGTACGTGAAGAACGCGTTCCTCGGCTCCGAGCGCACGGTCACGCGCAAGCTGCGCGAGCTGATCATCGCGGCGAAGATGGCCCGGCAGTGGAGCAAGGACGACATCCTCGCCGCCTATCTCAACACCATCTATTACGGCCGCGGGGCCTACGGGATAGCGTCGGCGGCCAAGGCCTACTTCGACAAGCAGGTGAACCAGCTGACCCTCGCCGAGGGGGCGGTGCTGGCCGCGCTGATCCGGACGCCGTCGATCCTGGACCCGGAAACCCATCTTCCGGATCTGAAGGAACGCTGGCGTTACGTGCTCGACGGCATGGTCGAGATGGACGTGCTGGCGCCGGGCGATCGCGACGCGACGATGTTTCCGCCGATCATCCCCCTCTCCGAGATCCCCGACGACAACGTGACCCGCGGCCCGGAGGGTCTGATCCGCAACCAGGTGGTGCGCGAGCTGCGCGCCTCGGGTATCAGCGAACGCGAATTGAACACCGGCGCACTGCAGATCACCACCACCATCGACGCGAAGGCGCAGCAGGCGGCGCTCGACGCGGTGCGTGCTCGGCTTGATGGCCAGCCACCGGAACTTCGCGCGGCGGTGGTGTCGATCGATCCACGCTCCGGCGCGGTGCGCGCGTACTTCGGCGGCCACGACGGCATCGGCTTCGACTTCGCTCAGGCGCCGTTGCAGACCGGGTCGGCGTTCAAGGTCTTCGCGGTGATAGCCGCGCAGCAGCAGAGCATTCCGCTGTCTCGCGTGCTGGACAGCTCCCCGGTGACCGACAACCGCACCCGGATCACCAACGTGGACGGCGAGTCCTGCGGGAAGTGCACCATGGCCGAGGCGCTGAAGCGCTCACTGAACACCAGCTTCTACCGGTTGACCATGTCGATGTTCGACGGGCCTCAGTCCATCGCCGACGCGGCGCACGCGGCGGGCATCCCCGAGGAGATGCCCGGCGTGGCGGGCAAGACGCTGACCGAAGACGGTGGAAAACCGCTGAACGGCATCGTTCTCGGCCAGTATCTGGTCCGGCCCATCGATATGGCATCGGCGTACGCCACGATCGGCGCGTCGGGCGTCTACCACCAGCCGTACTTCGTGCAGCGGGTGGTGACCGGTGACGGGCGCGTGCTGCTGGATCGCGGCGCGCCGGATCAGCGGGCCGGCAAGCAGATGCCGCCCGGCCAGCAGCGCATCTCGCAGGCCATCGCGCAGAACACCGTTCAGGCGATGACCCCGATCGCGGCCTACTCCAACGGGCACGGGCTGAAGGACAACCGGCCCTCGGCCGCCAAGACCGGCACCACTCAGCTCGGCGACACCGACGCGAACAAGGACGCGTGGATGATCGGCTTCACCCCCTCGCTGTCCACGGCGGTGTGGATCGGCACCGAACAGTCGCAGCCGATCCGGACCGCGCGCGGCGCCGACATCTACGGCTCCGGCCTGCCCGCCGACATCTGGAAACAGGTCATGGACAACGCGCTCGACGGCACCCCGATCGAGCAGTTCCCGGGTACACCGGCGCAGCCGAATCAGAGCAAGCCCTCCGGCGGGGCCTACGACATCCTGAATCCGCCGCAGCAGTCGCCGGAGCGCGAGCCCGTCGTCATCATCCCGCCCACCACGCAGCCGCCCAGGGAAGTCGAGATTTTCCCTGGACTCAGCATTCCGGTTCCGGGATAGCGATGATGCTGTGACCTTCCGTGGCCCGGAGGAACGGATGACATGGCAGCATCGTTTGCCAGAGTGAGAGCGAACAGCGAGTGCGTCGGAGGCCGACGCCGGAACCGCGGAAACGATGCGGAAGGATATGCGCTCGAGCGACGACAGCGCGGCGCGAGCGACGGGCCCGGAGGCGGTAGCCTGCGTCACCATGAAGGGCACCGGGAGCGACGCCAAGTGGAGACAGACGAGACATAGGGGCTACGCCGGTGGATTTCAATGTCGTTGACCAACCCGAGACGCTGGTGGCGGGAACAGTGCTTCGCAGCCCCGCGCTCGCGGTCGAGGGGCCGCGCCGCGCGAAAGTCGAAGAGGCGTGGAAGCGCAACCTGGCTCGCAAGCTGCCCGGACCGCCGACCACGGCGTACGTCGACCATGCGCCGGAGATCAATTCGTACCTGACCCATATCGTCGGCTACCGCTGTCACAGCCTGGCCGATCTGCTTCCCGGTGACGTGCTCGCCCGGGTGCCCGCAGGACGGTTCGCCCGGTTCATCGCCAGCGGCGACAATCTCGGCGACACCATCGTGACCATTTGGCGCGCGGTGTGGGACGCGGAGGCCGCGGGCCGTCTCGTGCGCGCCTATACCGGTGACTGGGAGCACTATCCCGACGCCCGCACGGCGGAAGTCTTCGTGGCATTGGCGGACGATCAGGTCGACGAGTAGGAACAGACAGTGGATTTCGAGATCGTCACATTGGAGCAGAGCATGGTCGCGGGCCTCACCGTGCCGCTCGCCGGCCGCGAGGTCACCGCGCGCGACCTCGATCTGGTCAACTTCACCTGGGACCGGTATCTGGCACGGGAGAAGAACGTGCCCCGGGTGGCCGCCTACATCGGCCAGAACGACCATGCCGTCGCCGTGCTCGGCTACGAACTCGCCGGCATGGACGAGTTGGACCCGGGCGACGTGCTCACCATCATCCCGCGCGGCCGCTACGCCAAGTTCGTCGTCGCCGACAAGCCCTACGACCTGCTGCGTACCGCATGGGCCCAGGTCGCGAAAGCGGAGAATGCGGGAACCATCACCCGCTCCCACACCGCCGAGGTCGAGCGCTACACCGGCCCGGCTTCCGTGGAGGTCTACGTCTCGCTGGACTAGAGCGCGCGGGACTGACGCAGCCGGCCGGGGGCTTGTGCCTCCGGCCGGCTTGCATCGGTGTTCACCGAATCACTCGGCGCCGATGATGAACGCTTCGAGCTGGGCGCGCGCGACGTCGTCGGCGAGCTGCTGCGGCGGGGACTTCATGAGGTAAGCCGAGGCCGGGATGACCGGTCCGCCGATGCCGCGGTCCTTGGCGATCTTCGCCGCGCGCACCGCGTCGATGATGATGCCCGCCGAGTTCGGCGAGTCCCACACCTCGAGCTTGTACTCCAGGTTCAGCGGCACGTCACCGAAGGCGCGGCCCTCCAGGCGGACGTAGGCCCACTTGCGGTCGTCGAGCCAGCCGACGTGGTCGGACGGGCCGATGTGCACGTCGTTGGCGCCGAGTTCCTTCTTGAGGTTGCTGGTGACGGCCTGCGTCTTGGAGATCTTCTTGGACTCCAGGCGCTCGCGCTCGAGCATGTTCTTGAAGTCCATGTTGCCGCCGACGTTGAGCTGCATGGTGCGGTCGAGCTGCACGCCGCGATCCTCGAACAGCTTGGCCATCACGCGGTGGGTGATGGTCGCCCCGACCTGGCTCTTGATGTCGTCGCCGACGATCGGCACACCGGCCTTGGTGAACTTCTCCGCCCACACCGGGTCGGAGGCGATGAACACCGGCAGGGCGTTCACGAACGCGACACCGGCGTCGATGGCGCACTGCGCGTAGAACTTGTCGGCTTCCTCCGAGCCCACCGGCAAGTAGGACACCAGCACGTCGACCTTGTGGTCCTTCAGCACCTTGACCACGTCGACCGGGTCGGCCTCGGACAGCTCGATGGTCTCCGCGTAGTACTTGCCGATGCCGTCCAGGGTGGGACCGCGCTGCACGACGACGTCGCTCGGCGGCACGTCGGAGATCTTGATCGTGTTGTTCTCGCTGGCGAAGATCGCCTCGGCCAGGTCGAAACCGACCTTCTTCGCGTCCACGTCGAACGCGGCGACGAACTTGACGTCGCGAACGTGGTACGGCCCGAACTTCACATGCATCAGCCCGGGAACGGTCGAGGACTCGTCCGCGTCCTTGTAGTACTGCACGCCTTGGACCAGCGACGAGGCGCAGTTGCCCACACCTACGATGGCGACGCGAACTTCCGTGGCATTGTCAGCCTTTTTGTCGTCACTCATGGCCGATATTTCCCTCTTTCTGTGGTGCCGCCTTCGTCGATTGCTCCGCCGCAATCAACTCGTTGAGCCAGCGCACTTCGCGCTCGCTTGATTCGAGTCCGAGTTGATGGAGTTGCCGGGTGTAGCGATCCAAGGACCCGCTGGCCTTCTTGATCGCCTCCCGGAGCCCCTCTCGGCGCTCCTCGACCTGACGCCGCCTGCCCTCCAGAATCCGCATCCGCGCCTCCGCGGGGGTGCGGCTGAAGAAGGCCAGGTGCACGCCGAAGCCGTCGTCGGTGTAGTTCTGCGGTCCGGTGTCGGCGAGCAATTCGTTGAACCGCTCCCGCCCGGCCGGAGTCAGTTGGTACACCCGGCGCGCACGGCGTGTGGTCGCGCCCGCGGGGATCTCCTCGGCGATCAACCCGTCCGCCTGCATCCGGCGCAGCGTCGGATAGAGCGATCCGTAGGAGAAGGCCCGAAACGCCCCGAGCAGGCCGGTCAGCCGCTTGCGCAGCTCGTAACCGTGCATGGGCGCTTCGAGGAGCAGCCCGAGAATTGCCAGTTCGAGCACCGGGCTTCACCCCCTGACTGTGTTCAGACCTAACCGATGGATGCGACTTTCCACTATATCGGAGCGATACATCCGTGCACAGTCGTCGCCGCTCGATGGACGACGTGCCAGTTCAGCGAGAGGGCGGATAGACGGCGAGCGGCTCGCCCGCGAAGGTGACCGTCACATAGCCGGATGCGCCACCCTTGCCCTTGACGTGGATGTCCATCACCGGGCCGAGGTCGACGGCGCTGTGCGACGAATACTCGACGACGACGTGGGTGATCACGCCGTCCGGGAGCCGCACTGTCTCCGGCGCACCGGCCAGCAGCCGGGCGATGGCAGGCACGTCGACGGTCGCGAGGTCGAAGGTGCGCGTCCCGGATTTGCGCTCCGAGGTCGTCGAGGTGCGGAAGTCGCCGTTGTAGCGGTAGTCGCTGGTCTCGGCCGCGTTGCCGGGCGTCTGGCGGTCCACGAGCACGTACTTCGGATACATCGTCACCTCGTCGGCGGTCAGATCGCCGAATTCGGCCCGGTACTCCGTCAGGAAGTAGGCGAGACCCGCGCCGGTGGTCAGGTCTGGAACGTTTTCCGAGGACCCCGGCAGATCTATGCCACACCGGCTGACCGCGCCGACCATCGCACCGGCCACGGCGGCCGCCACGACGGTCGAGACCGGCGCCAGCCAGCGCCGCGGACGGCGCCGGTCCACCCGGACCACGGGGGCGTTCACCAGCTCGTCCGGGATCTGCAGGTCACCGATCAACTCGTCGAGCTCGCCGAAGGACTTGGCACGCATGGCCGTGGCGGTCCGCTCGGCGTGCTCGCGGTCGGTGAGCTGTCCGTCGGCCAGCGCGGCATCGAGCAGTCCGCACACGTCGGCGCGGTCGGTGTCGCGGGCGCGGATGCCGCTGTATCGGGTTGTCGCCATTGTCTTATCCCTTGAACGGCCAGACGCGGAGCATCTCGCCCGCCGGGGTCATCGTGAAGTGGCCGGACTCCCTGACGGCGTTGCTCACGTAGACCTCGACGACGGTTTGCCGTTCGGAGGTGCCGGAGCCGGCGTAGGACCTGTTGTCGTACACCCGTACCGCGAAATGCGATATGGCGCCGCCGGGAACTCGGGTGATAGTGGCCGCGTCCGCGAGCGCACGGCCGACCGTCTCCACGTTCAACCCACCCAGATCAGCCGACGGCGTGTCGGCCTTGCGCGTTTGGATTTCCCGGGACGGCACGAATCCGCCGCGGTAGTCGTACTCGGCCTTTCGGTTCGGCTGACCGGGCACCGCCCGCACGATCGATGCGTACCCGTCGTGCATGCGCAGTTCATCGACCTGCAGGTCCCCGAATTTCCGCTGGTAGTTGCGCAGAAACGTGGTGATCCCTTCGGTGGTGACCAGACTCGGCGTCGGGACCACCAACGGCTGCACCGCTCCCGGGTCCGCCACCGACACCACCTGTACCGCGGGTGGCGGTTCGTCCGCCGCCCGGGTGACCGCGAGGAATCCGGCGCAGGCGGCCGTCACCGCGGCCACGGTGACGGCACCCAGATACCACTGGCGGCGGCGCGAGCGCGGTGGGCGCGGTGGCGCGGTGGCCTTGCCGGGCCGCTGCAAGTCCGCGACCAGATCGTCCAGATCCCCCAGGGTGCGCGCCTCCGCGGCCAGTTCGACGAGGGTGTCGTGTTCTTCCTCGGACAGCTGGCCGTCGGCGCGGGCGAGGTCGAGCAGCTCGCGAGTAGTGGTGCGATCGGCATCACGCGCCCTGGTGTGACCGGGGTAACTTGTCCCGGATGCGGGGCGCCGCAACACTTTTCGCGTGACATGCGGCCGGTCGGCGGCGAACTCCCCCGCGCCGGCCGGTGTCTGCAGATCAGCGGTGAGCCGGGTCAATTCGCCGAGCGTCCGCGCGGCCGCTGCCTGCGCGATTCGGTCGTGGTACTCGTCGGCGCCGAGCTGTCCCTCGGCGTAGGCGGCATCCAGCAGGGTGGACGCGGCGGCGCGGTCGAGATCACGCGCACGCATGCGCCCGGATGCTGCGGTGGACACAGACGGATCGTAGTCCGGGTAGCGGCGCGACGCGCCGGTACGCGCACGGATCGCCGACGGGGCAATCCGCACAGCCCGGGGCAGCCCGATGGCAACACCGCTACTCTGGTTCTCGTGCGAATTCAGCGGCAAGTGGTCGACTACGCCCTCCGGCGCCGGTCGCTGCTGGCTGACGTCTATGCGGGCCGGGTCGATGTCGCCGAGGTGTGTGATGCGAATCCTTATCTCTTGCGTGCGGCGAAGTTCCACGGTCGGGGGAGCGAGGTCACATGCCCCATCTGCCGGAAAGAACAGCTGACCCTCGTATCCTGGGTCTTCGGCGACGGCCTCGGACCGGTCGCCGGATCGGCTCGCACACCCGAGGAGCTCACGCGCCTCGCCGAGACTCGCGAGGAGTTCTCGGTTCATGTCGTCGAGGTATGCCGGACCTGCAGCTGGAATCATCTGGTGCAGTCCTATGTGCTCGGTTCCGCGCCGGCACCGCCGCGCCGCCGCACCGGGACACGCGCGAACCGGCGCACCGCCGCCGAATGAAGTGCCTGGTCATCTGCCCGGCGGGTGACTCGCGGAGCCGACCTGCGTCCGCCCCGGTGACCAGCGCTGATAGCCACCTGGACCGCTACGAGTTATGGAGATCTTGTCAGTGAATTCGCCCTACGAGTCCCCCCGCGGCGATGAACCACATGGCAGCCGTCCGCAACGCAGTTCACCTCCAGGTCCCAACCCGTACCAGAATTCCCGTCCCGGGCCGCCGCCCGGCGCCCGGCCGGGTCCTCCGCCCGGTGCGCGCCCCGGCGCGCCGTTCCCCGGCGAGTCGCGCGGCCCACAGCCGCCACGTCGTCCCGGACCCCCGCCACAGGGGCGTCCGGCCCAGCAGGGCCGTCCACCGCAGCCGGGACGCCCGGCGCAGCCGAACCGCGGCGTGCCCGATCGCGGCGCCCCCAGCCCGCAGGCAACCCAGAAGATCCAGCGCCCCGGCTCGCCGACCGAGACGGCGGCAGAGCGCAACCGGCGCGGGCCGGCCACCGGTTCCCGCCCGATCACCGGGCAGCGCCCAGCGGTCGATCGCAATGGCCGTCGCGTCCCCGGAACCGGGCCGAGCACCGGTGAACGCAGGCAGACCGCGGGTGGTCCGCCCTCCGGCCCGCCCCCACGCCGGGGCGGCGGTAGCGGCGGCTCCGACGGGCCGGGCAGGCGTCGGCCCGCGGGCCAGAAGTCGCCGTGGCGCATCGTCCGCCGGACCCTGTACGTCCTGGTCGCGCTGGCCATCCTGGTGCCCAGCGGCATCTTCCTGGCCGCGTACACCACGGTCTCGGTGCCGAAGCCGGGCGACCTGAAGACCAACCAGGTCGCGACGATTTTCGCCGCCGACGGCACCACAGTGGTCAGCAAAGTCGTTCCGCCGGAAGGCAACCGGACCGACGTCACCATCGAGCAGATCCCGCCGCATGTGCGCAACGCGGTGATGGCGGCCGAGGACCGGGACTTCTACACCAACCCCGGCTTCTCGATCTCCGGCTTCGCGCGGGCGGCCCGGGACAACATCCTGGGCAAGGAAAGCGCGGGCGGTGGTTCGACGATCACCCAGCAGTACGTGAAGAATGCGCTGGTCGGCGACGAGCGCTCGCTGACCCGCAAGATGCGTGAGCTGGTCATCTCGGCCAAGATGGCGCGCCAGTGGAGCAAGGACGAGATCCTCGCCGCCTACCTGAACACCATCTACTTCGGTCGTGGCTCCTATGGCATCGACGCGGCGGCCAAGTCGTACTTCGGCAAGCCGGTCCAGGAACTGACCGTCGCCGAGGGCGCGGTACTGGCCGCCACCATCCAGCTGCCGTCCAGCCTGGACCCGGAGAAGAATCCGGAGGGCGCGAAGACCCGTTGGAGCTACGTGCTCGACGGCATGGTCTCCAGCGGCAACCTGTCCGCGGCCGAGCGGCAGGGGCTGCAGTACCCCCAGGTCGTCCCGCTGGCGGCGACCAGGGACAAGGAACAGGACTCCGGACCGGAGGGCCTGATCAAGTCGCAGGTGCTGAGGGAGCTCGCCGCCGCGGGCATCAGCGAGCAACAGCTGAACACCGCGGGTCTGCAGATCACCACCACGATCGACCCGAAGGCGCAGCAGGCGGCCGTGGACGCGGTGACCAAGAACATGGACGGCGAGCCGGAGAACTTGCGCACCGCCGTCGTCTCGGTGGATCCGCGCACCGGCGCGGTGCGCGCCTACTACGGCGGCAACGACGGGCAGGGCTACGACTTCGCCAACGCGGGCTTGCAGACCGGTTCCTCGTTCAAGGTCATCGGCCTCGCGGCGAATCTGGAGATGGGCATCCCGCTCTCGCAGATGTACGACAGCTCGCCGATCACCGTGAACGGCATCAAGATCACCAACGTCGAAGGCGAGCAGTGCGGCATGTGCACCATCGCCGAGGCACTGAAGCGGTCGCTGAACACCAGCTTCTACCGCATGCAGCTGGACATGCAGAACGGCCCGCAGAAGATCGCCGCCATGGGGCACAAGCTCGGCATCCCGGAAACCATTCCGGGCGTGGGCCAGACGCTCACCGAGCCGGACGGCTCCGGCCCCAACAACGGCATCGTGCTCGGCCAGTACCAGGCGCGGCCGCTCGACATGGCTTCCGCCTACGCGACTTTGGCGGCCTCCGGCGTCTACCACGCGCCGCATTTCGTGTCGAAGGTGGTGACCGCCGACGGCCAGGTGCTGCTCGACCGCGGTGAGGTCGCCGGCGAGCAGCGCGTCTCCGCGGCGGTGGCCGACAACGTGACCGCCGCGATGAAGCCGATCGCGGCCTATTCGCGCAACCACGGCCTGGCCGGCGGCCGCGAATCGGCGTCCAAGACCGGTACCGCACAGCTGGGCGATACCGGTGAGAACAAAGACGCCTGGATGGTCGGGTACACCCCGTCGTTGTCGACCGCTGTCTGGGTCGGCACCGAGCAGGGCGATCCGCTGCGCAATGCCAGTGGCGGCATGGTCTACGGCTCCGGCCTGCCATCGGATATCTGGAAGGCCACGATGGACGGTGCCCTGAAGGGCACCTCGAACGAAGCCTTCCCGAAGCCGGCCCCGATCAAGGGCCAGGCCGGTGTCCCGGAATGGTCGGCGCCCTACACCCCGCCGTCCGCCGTCGATTCCCCGCTGCTGCCTCCGGTCGTAGTCGCGCCGACGCAGGTGGAGGTTTTCCCCGGCATCGTGATCCCCGTGCCCGGCGTCCAGCCTGCCCCGCAGCAGCCGCGCTCGCAGCAGCAGCGTGAGCAGGACTCGGGCCCGCTGCCCGGCCAGCCGGTGGCACCCACCGATGGTTCGTCCCCCACGGCCACCGGTACGCCACGCGCGGGCAACGGGAACGGCAGCGACTCGGGGACGACCGGAACACCCCCGACCCGGGGCCGGTAGCCTCGGGTTCCGTGACCGATCAGCAGCTGGTGGAGCCACGGACGAACGGGTGGGCGCCGCAATCCGACCGGGCGGGGGCCGGTCGGGGATACTATGCCGCGCCCGCCCCGCTCGCGCCGGACCTCCGCTCGGCGGACGCGCGAGACCGGCCGAGCCGCAACGATTCGCTGACCGCCCAGCTGTCCACGGTGATCGGCGGGCCGGTCGGTGACCACGCCCTGATCGGGCGGGTGCGGTTCTGGACGCCGATGCGAGTGCTGCTGGCGTTCGCGGTCGTGTTCCTCGCACTCGGCTGGTTCGGCAAGGCGGGCTGCATTCAGCAGACCACCGGCGCGGACGGCAACCTGACCCTCGACTGGAACAACGGCCGCCAGTACGTGGCCATGTGCTATTCGGACACCGTGCCGCTCTATGGCGCGGAGCGGCTGAACGAGGGCGCCTTCCCGTACAAGAAACATTGGATCGAGCAGACACCCGACGGCGGCCGGGAACTTCGGTACATGGAGTACCCGGTGCTCTCGGGCCTGTACCAGTACTTCGCGATGCGGATCGCCAAGAGCTGGGACGCCGCGCCGCTGCCCGGCGCGTTGCAGGTGGTGATCTACTTCAACGTCGTCGCGTTCGGGCTGGCGATGGCCTGGCTGGTCACCATCTGGGCCTCGGCACTGCTGGCCGGTCGCCGGATCTGGGACGCGGCGCTGGTCGCCTGCTCGCCGTTGGTGATCGTGCATGCGTTCACCAATTTCGACGCGCTCGCAACCGCTTTCGCCGCGACCGGTCTGCTCGCCTGGGCCCGGCGCAAACCCGTGCTCGCCGGCGTGCTGCTCGGTCTCGGTGGCGCCGCGAAGTTGTATCCGCTGCTCCTACTCGGCCCCATCGTCGTGCTGTGCCTGCGCACCGAGACGATGCAGCGGACCCCGCGCACCCACCTCGGCCTGCGGCTACGCGATGTGGACGGCTGGCCGACGTTCCTGGCGTGGGTACGTGAGACGCCCTACCGCGTCCAATTCCTCAGCGCCCGCCCGCTCGGCGCCGCATCCGTCACGGTGTCCGCGGCATTGGGCACCTGGCTGGCGGTGAACCTGCCGATCGCCGCGCTGTACCCGAACGGTTGGCGGGAGTTCTTCCGGCTGAACACCACCCGGCACGCCGATCCGGACTCGATCTACAACGTGATCTCCTCGTTCACCGGCTGGCCCGGTTTCGACGGCGTCCTCGACCACGGGGAGCAGCCGGTCATCCTGAACGCGGTTTCACTGCTCGCGTTCGTCGTGGCGTGCGCGGTGATCGGCTATATCGGTCTCACCGCGCCGCGGCGCCCACGGCTGGCACAGCTGTGCTTCCTGGTGGTCGCGGCCTTCCTGCTGACGAACAAGGTGTGGAGCCCGCAGTATTCGTTGTGGCTGGTTCCGCTCGCCGTTCTCGCGCTGCCGCACCGGCGCATTCTGCTGACGTGGATGACCATCGACGCGCTGGTCTGGGTGCCGCGCATGTTCTATTACCTCGGCCTGGACCGCAAAGGGCTGCCCGAGCAGTGGTTCACCGGCACGGTGGTGCTGCGCGACCTCGCGGTGGTGGGACTGTGCGCCCTGATCGTGCGCCAGATCTACCGCCCGGAGGACGACTTGGTCCGCCGCGACTACGTCGACGACCCGGCCGGTGGCATTGTCGACCGGGCGCCGGATCCGCTGCTGCCATGGCTGCCCGAACCGCTGCGGCCGCGGGTGGCCGTCGCTCGTGGCTGACCGCCTGGACGATCAGCCCACGTCGAGCGCTCAGCGGGTGCGCAGGAAACGCGCCTGCTGACCCGGCTCCTGCGGCAGCAGGTCGAGATCCAGCTGCCACGCGCTGCCGGTCCACGGATCGAACAGCGGGGTGCCGCCGACGGTGGGCAGGTGCCTGCACGACTGCGACAGCAACGCCACGGTGGTGTCGGCGGAATCGGATTCGTTGGCGCCGACGATCACCGTGGACAGGCCGATCAAGTCGCCGCGCGCGATCAGCGCACCGATGCGCTGCGCGTCCGAGCTCTGGTAGCCATGCGGGAAATCCGCCGCCAGCAGGACCCGGTGTTCGCTCGGCGGTGTGAAAGCGCCACTGCTGTAGGCCAGTTCGGCGAGCTCGGCGGCATCCACCAGTGCCTGCAATCGTGCCGAGATGTCGGAGTGGTCGGTGACCGGCGGTCCGTTCAGCACCGGCGCGAGCAGATCGGTGAACCCGCTGAACGCGTCGGTCAGGTCGATGATGTCGACCAGCGCCCGCCGCTGCGGCGCCGTGGCGAGCAGTCGCGCGAGCAGCGCACCCACCACCGGGGCGACGGCTCGGGTCGACTCGGTATCGATCCACAGCGGCCGATTCAGCGGCACGGGCACGCAATACGGAATGCGCAGGGCGCCGCGATCGAGCGCGTAGAGCTCGCCGAGCCGGATGCCATCGCTCGGTGCGGGCGGCTTGTCCCAGGCGGGCGAATCCCAGGACGCCAGCGCGGGCGGCAGCACCGAGTCCGCCTCGGCGAGTTCGCGCATCAGCTGTTCGGCGTCGCGCTGATGGTTGTGCTCGGCGGTGGCGATCAGCTCGTCGTTGCGTTGGTGCGCGGCGCGGCGCGCCTCCTCGGCCGCCGGAGTGTTCCTGGTCGCGGGATCGGAAACAGCGAGCGACAGTTCGTGGTCCAATCGCTTGGCCGCGTATTCGCGCGCCGAGACCAACGCGGCGGCCGAGCGCGCGGCGTCCTCGAAGACCATCCAGAGTCGTTCCAGGCCGTGTGCGACTTCCAGCGGCGCACCGGTGGTCCGCGCGTCACCCGCCAAGGGATCGGCCACGGTGTGCGCATCCGGCTGCGGTGCGGGATCGGGTTGCGCGGGCTCACCGTCGACGTCCACGCCGTGCGCGGTGAGCAGCACGGCGAGTCCGCCCGCGTAGCCCTGGCCGACGGCGCGCAGCTTCCACGCCGGACCGCGCCGGTACACCTCGAGGCAGATCAGCGCCGTCTCGCCCGCCGTCGGCGTGGCCGCGAATTCCGCTGCGACACTGTCGTTCTCGGACAGCGTCGCGGTCACCGGCCCGAGCCCGTCGATGCGCGGAGGCGCGGCAGGATCGGCACTCACCACCAGCAACACCGCCTTGGCGTCCGGACGGACCTCGGCGAGCGTGATCGTCACGCCGTCGGCGGCCAAAGCGACGCCCGCCGTGGCGGGCTGGTTGTAGAAGACGAAATCGTCGCTGGAGAACACCTTCAGGTTCTCGGCGACCACCAGCGCGGAAACATCGAGGGCAGCCTCGGCTTTCGCACTGAAACGAAGAACCGCACCGGTCAGCGGAATGTTCTGACCGGCCTTCAGTTGAATCACGTATCCGCCCCGCTGTTCGCCTCGCCGATCAACCGTTGACGAGGAACCGGCCGAGCTGCGGCACCGCCTCACCCGGGTGCTTGGCCTGGAAGCCCTCGCCGAGCGCCTGCAACTTCCAATCGTTGCCCACCCGGTACAGCTTGGACATCGCCATGGCGGTGAACGGCATGCCGCCCGCCAGCGTGTACCTGGCCAATTCGCCGTTGTTGGAGCCGTCGACCAAGCGGCAGAACGCGTTCTGCACCTGCTCGAAGGTGTGGCCCTTGTAGGAGGTCACGATGAACACCAGCGTGGTGACGTGCGGCGGGATGCGGGTCAGGTCGACCAGGATCATCTCGTCGTCGCCCTCGCCCTCGCCGGTGAGGTTGTCGCCCTGGTGACGGATCGAACCGTCCTTGGAGGTCAGCTGGCCGTAGTAGGCGACGTCCACCGGGTTCATGTCGGCGAACATGATGACCGAGGCGTCCAGGTCGATGTCGACCGTGCGGTTGCCGAACATGCCGCGGCTGCGCACCGGATCCCAGCCGAGACCCATCTTGACGAAGGTCAGCGCGGCGCCTTCCTTGCGCAGCGTGACGCGCTGTCCCTTCACCAGGCTGACCGGCCGGTCCTTGGTCAGGCTGACCTCGCCCGCCGGTTGCTGCGGCGGCTGCGGCGGCGCGGGCTGAGCGGGCGGCGGGTAACCCGGACCGGGGGGCGGCGGGTAACCCGGACCGCCCTGCTGCGGCGGCGGGTAGCCGGGACCGGGCGGCGGGTACGAACCGGGCGGCGCGTACTGCGGCGCCTGCTGCTGCGTCGGGTATGCCGGCGTGGTCGGCGGCGGGTAGTCGGCGGGCTGCTGCGGAGGCGGTGGCGGCGGGGCCTGCGCGGGCTGTGGAGCCTGCGCGGGCTGAGCGGGCGCGTCGTCGACGGTGACACCATGGTCGGTGACCAGCGCGGCGAACCCGCCAGCGTAGCCCTGACCGACCGCGCGCACCTTCCACGCGCCCTGGCGGCGGTACAACTCGAGTGCGATCACGATCGATTCGGTGTTCAGGCCGTCGATACGGTACTCGTACAAGCGATTACCGGCCCCGTCCGAAACGATCGCGGTCGGAGCGGCGGACTGGCCGAAGGTGCTGTTCGCGTCGTCCAGCGTGATGACCGCGCGGATCTGGTCGATGTCGGCGGGCACCGCGTTCAACGACACCGCCAGCGACGCGGGCTGTCCGGCGGGGGCGGGCTGCAGATTCACGCCGGGGCCGGTCGGCTGGTTGAAGAAGACGAAGTCGGCGTCGGAACGGACCTTGCCCCGCTCGGTGACCAGTAGTGCCGACAGATCCGCCGGCGCCGTGAGCTGGACGGAAATCACCACGTCATTGGTGGCCAGCGGGCCGTTTTGGCCCTTGGCGAGTGTTGCGGACAAGTTCGACCCTTCGCTTGTCGGTGCGTACGCCTGACACTCTACGAGAAACGCACTCGGCACCGCTCGTACTGAACGGCCTCGCTACCCCGACACGCACTGGCATATCGGTTAGGGTGACGGCACGCACATGGAATGCGGCAACTACACCGTGTTCCCGATCGAGACAGCAGGCAAACACTCCATGGCGCAACTGTTCGAGCAATCGAAGAAGGTGGTCGAGGCTCACCTCGCCGGAACCAGCCTCCGGGCGATTTCCGGCTCGATGATCGCCTATGAAGGAAATGTGCAGTTCAAGTCGGCCGGTTTCGGCGGGGGCGACGGCGTGCTCGCCGGGCTGAAGCGGCGGGCGACCGGCGAGAAGCTCTCGCTGATGGAGTGCTCCGGCAACGGCCGGGTTTTCTTCGCGGTCAACGGCCAGCATGTCACCGTGGTCAACCTGAACAACGAGACGCTGCAAGTGGAGTCGCAACAGCTGCTCGCCTTCGCCGGGAACCTGCGCACCGACGTGCGTTTCGCCGGGGTGCGTGGCGCGTCCACCGGGCAGGGCCTGTTCACCACTACCGTCTCCGGCCAAGGGCAGGTCGCGCTGCTGTCGGCGGGCGGGCCGCTCATTCACCTGGAGGTATCGCCGCAGTATCCGCTGGTGGTGGACCCGGACGCGTTCGTCGCCGCGCGCGGCAACCTCAACCAGTCGTTCGTCACCGACGTGTCCTGGCGCAGTTTCGTCGGACAGGACGCAGGCGAGGCGTTCTCGCTGCGCTGGGATGGGCAGGGCGTGGTGTCGATCCAGCCGGCGGAACGGTAGGGGCAGCGATGTTCGAGAAAGTCAACGGCAAGGTCGTCAAGGTCAACGTCGGGATGGCGGGCGGCGTGGTCGCCCGCAACGGCGCGATGCTGTTCTACACCGGCGATGTTTCCTTTGCGCCGCATCAGATTCCGGGCGGCCAGGGGATGGGCGGCATGGGTGGCGTGATGCGACTGGCCGGGCGCGCGATGGCGGGCGAGCACGAGCGCACCATGCTCGCACAGGGCACCGGCGAGGTGCATTACGGGTTCGCGGGCCTGGAAGTGCATGTGGTGCACATGCAGCCGGGCGCGGCACTGCGTGTCGAGGCTTCGCGACTGCTGGCCAACACCGCCGGGTTGCAGAGTTCGGTGGTGTCCGTGATGAGTTCGGGCGGCGGAGGCGGTGGCGGCGGCGGACTGATGGGCGCGCTGCGCGGCGCCGCGTCGGGCGCGTTGACCGGTCAGGGCATGTTCACCACCCAGCTGTCCGGGCAGGGCGCGGCGGTGCTGCTCGCGCATGGCGGGTTCCTGGAACTGCAAGTGGGCGGCCCGAATCCGATCGTGGTCGACCCGCAGGCGTTCATCGCCGCGTACGGCAATGTGCAAACCGAGCTGAAGACGGCGCTGAGCTGGCGAGACGCGGTCGGCCGCGGTTCCGGCGAGGCGATGCAGCTGCACTGCGTCGGGCAGGGTGTCGTCTATGTGCAGGCCTCCGAAGAGAAGTTGTGAGCATGTCCCAGATCCTCAACCCCATGACTCTCGGTGAGAGCGACAACATCCCGGGAAACAGCTACGCCTACTGCATCGACCTGAACAAGCCGTGGTTCATGCGCAAGGGCGCGATGATCGCCTACTACGGCGACATGCGGTTCCAGATGCTCACGCACGGCCTGCACGGCGGTCTGCTGCACATGGTGTCCCAGCAGTTCTCCGCGCCGCTGTTCACCGGCGACTATGTCGTCGCCGAGGGGCACGGCAAGCTGATCATCGGCGACCGCGGCTACGACATCAATTCCTATGACCTGGAGGACAACGGCAACCTGACCATCCGGGCGGCGAACCTGCTGGCGTTCGAGCCCGGTCTGTCGCTGAACCAGTCCATCGTGCCGGGATTCCTCACCCTCATCGGCACCGGCAAGTTCCTCGCTTCGTCCAACGGACCGGTCATGTTCGCCGAGCCGCCGCTGCGGGTGGACCCGGAATCGCTGGTCGGGTGGGCGGATTGTCCCTCGCCGAGCCACCACTACGATCAGCGGTGGGTCACCGACTTCCTGGCCGCGGGCGCGGCGGCCCTGGGCGTCAACTCCGGTGAGGAGCGTCAATTCGACTTCACCGGCGCGGGAACCGTGCTGATCCAGTCCAGCGAGAAGGTGCTCAGCGACTCGATGCTGGTGCGCACGATCGAAGGACAGCTGCAGAGCGGCGTCACGGTTGGCGGTCTACAACGGCTGCAAGGCGTCATCGCGCAGCAGCTGGCCGGGCAACAGCAATACTGAGCAGGGAGGTTCGAGACGGGTAGCGCGGATCAGGTTGTGAATTCCGAACGGTCCCGATCCCGGGCCCGTTGATCACGCCCGCGCATTCGTCATCACTCGCACGGGGGATTCGTACCCCTCGAGCGGGGGATTCGCGACGCGTCGAACCTGGATACCGTTCACCCGTGTTTCACATTCTCTCCTCTCGGATCCTGCGTGTGGCGCTGCCGGCGGCGGTCCTCGGGGCGGTAGCGGTGCCCGCCGCCGCAGTGCCGATCCCTTCGATTCCAGCCGGACCCGATGTGCCCCGATTTCTCGGCGCGCCCGCGATCGGCGAACCGGTCACCGGCATCGCCCAGGTCCCACAGCATCCGCACCTGGCACCGAACGGCAACTCGGGCGTCCACAACGACGGTTGGATGAGCGACACCTATGCCCGCCCCGGCCCGCTGGGCCGGGCGCCGCGGACCGATTCACTGCTGCTCGGCAGTGAGTGCGGCTCGGTGGCGTTCGACCGCGCCGGTCGCATCGTCACAACCTGCCTCGGACTGCAACCGGGTCTCTATCTCATCGACCCCGCGACGATGACCGTGCTGGGCAAACATCCACTGCCCGGCAAGAGCCCGCTCGATACGCTGCAACCCGGCGCTTTCAACAACTTCGTCGGTGGCGGGTACTTCTATCTCGACGACGCGGACCGTGCGGTTGTGGGCACCAGCACCGGACACATTCAGGTCTTCGCCGAAACGCCTGCTGCCGACGGCTTTTCGCTCGTGCGCGACTACGACCTGACCGGTGTGCTGCGCCCGGGTGAGACGCTGAACTCCGCGCTGCCGGATTCGAACGGCTTGATCTGGTTCGTGGCCAAGACCAACGGCGTGGTCGGCACGCTCGATCCGGATACCGGTGCGGCACAGGTCATCCGGCTCGGCGCCGGCACGGAGAACCAGATCGAGAACTCGTTCGCGGTCGGGGCGGGCGGTGACGTCTACATCGCCACCAACCGCCAACTGCTGCGTTTCGACGCGGGCCCGGAGGGCGCGCCACAGATCACCTGGCAGGTCACCTACGCCAACAGCAATCAGCGCAAGCCGGGCCAGGTGGACGACGGAACCGGCACCACACCCACCATCCTCCCCGATGGCTATGTCGCCATTACCGACAATGCCGACCCGATGAACGTCGTCGTCTACCGCACGGCTCCCTCGGTCGCCGAACGTCAGGTCTGCGCGGTGCCGGTGTTCGAGCCCGGCCACGGCGCCACCGAGAACTCTTTGATCGGCGCGGGACGCTCGCTTATCGTCGAGAACAACTATGGCTACGCCCACCCCGATGCGACCGCGTCCGGCAAGACCACCACGCCCGGCTTCGCTCGCGTCGACATCGAAGCCGACGGCAGCGGCTGCCACGTGGCCTGGACCAATTCGGTCGAAGCCGCGCCGACGGTGGTGCCGAAGCTGTCGCTGGCCACCGGACTGATCTACACCTACACGAAGGGCACCGAGCCGAGCGATCCTTGGTACTGGACCGCCCTCGACTATCGCACCGGTGCGACCGTGTGGAAGCAGCTGTCCGGTACCGGGCTCGGATTCAACAACAACTACGCCGGGATCGCCATCGGACCAGATGGGGCGGCGTACCTCGGCACGCTCGGCGGGTTGGTGTCGATGCGCGACGGGGGCTGAGCCGAGAGGCACGGTCGCAAACCTGCCCTTTCGACAGCGTGTCCGAGAGTCGCCGAGTACGGTTCACCGCGGCAAGAGCAAGCCGGTATGCGGGGCCCCCGGGCGGAGAGCGTACGGACAGCAAAGGATTCGCGTCGGTACGGTGAAATCGCCTCGATGCTCGCCGGCAGCGGGCATGGGCCGCGGAGAATCGGTGGATGGCTGACTTGGCGCTCTCGCCGCAGCGTCGCACGGCGCTGACGAACCTGGTCCAAGACGAATCCTCGTTCGCCACCGCGTATCCGCGCGTCGCGGACTACTGGTCCACCGTGGGCCGGTTGCCCGGCACCGGCGACGACATCGCCGACGCCACGTTCGACCTGCATCTGCTGCACTACATGACCGGCGGCGCGAGCACGAACCCGTACTGGGACATCGTCGCCGCCGCGGTCTCGCCGGGACCACCGGAGCGTGCCGCGCGCCGCGAGGTGAACGGTGGCAATCCGAAAGGTAGTGCTCGTCTGGCCTATGCGCAGATACTCCTGCAAGCCGCCTACGCGTATGCCATTCCGTGCCCCGCGACGCTGCGGTGGGTTGCGGATGTCACGGAGGGCAGGCCGATCGTGGAGGTCGGGTCGGGTCGCGGCTACTGGGCGCACCAATTGACGCGCATCGGTGTGCCGACAACCGCTTTCGACTCGCATCCGCCCGACCTCGTCACCAATACGGCATTCCCCACGGCTCCCGGACAACTCGCGATGTGGCATCCCACCGCGACACCACCCGCGTCGGCGGCCGATCTGGCCGCCGCCCACGCCGACGACGTCCTGTTCCTCTGCTGGCCGCCCGGCTGGGAAAACCCCATGGCCTCTACCATTCTCGCCGCCTATCAGCAGGCGGGCGGCCGCACACTCGTCTACATCGGCGAGCCGCGCGGCGGACGCACCGCCGACACCGCGTTCTTCGACATCCTGGACGCCGACTGGACCCGGCTCGACCAAGACCCGGATTACGTCTCGTGGTGGAACCTCGCCGACACCGCCCAGTGCTGGCAGCGGAGATGACCGATCGCGCGGCCGGGTCAGCTTGCGCGCTGGAATTCCCACGGGTCGTGCGCGCTGATCAGCGTGACTTCGCCGGCGTGATCGCGGTGTAGCTCCCGCAGCCGCGCCTGGGTGCCCAGCCGCAGGTCGTGGTGCACCTCCGAGGTGGTCTGCACGATGTCGAGCACCGGGTGCGGCTGTGGAGCCGGATCGAGTTCGCGGTGGTAGTAGTAGGCGTCGCCGCAGTGCAGCAGCCAGCGCTCCCCGTCGCGGACGGCGACGCCGGTGTGGCCCGCGGTGTGCCCGCCCAGCGGAATCAGCTGGAAGTCTTCCGGCAGGTCCTTCGGTTGAATCGCGTTGAAGCCGAACCACTTTCCGGTGGCGTCCGACGGGTAGGTCACCCACTGCGGGTCGTGCGCCCAGTGCGCGGCACGGTAGCGGAAACTCGGCGCCTCGGCGAGTGCCGCCGCCAATTCGGCGGCCAGCACGTGGACCCGGGCGTGCGGAAAGTCGGGCAGTCCGCCGCAGTGATCCACGTCCAGGTGGGTGAGGATGATGTGCCGGACATCGCCGGGGTCGTAGCCGAGACGCTGCACCTGCCGGATGGCGGTCTCGTCCTCGGACAGGATCGGCTGCGCCATCGCGACCCAGTCCGCGCCGAGGGTGCCCGCCGGGTCGCGGACATCGTCCAGCCCGATGCCCGTCTCGATCAGGACCAGCCCGTGGGATTCGGTCTCGACCAGCAGGCAGTGGTTGACCGCGTGGGCGGGCGCAGGGCCGTCGTAGGTGGCCTCGATCTGCCGCACCGATCCGCAATTGAGGTGATGAACTGTCATGCGAGCTAGTCTGTGACTTGAAGTGCGGTTCAAGTCAAGGAGCCAAGATGACCGACGGCCTGCTCGATATCGCCGAAGTGGCCGACCACACCGGCCTCGCCCCCTCCGCCCTGCGCTTCTACGAAAAGCGCGGACTCATCGCCGCGACCGGCCGCAACGGCCTGCGCCGCACCTACCACCCCGATATCCTCGGCCGCCTGGCCCTCATCACCTGCGCCCGGGGCGCCGGTTTCACCCTCGCCGAAATCGCCCGCTTCCTCCGCGCCTCCCCCACCGACGCCGAACTGCGCACCCGCATGGCCGAGAAAGCGAACCGACTCGACGAAGACATCGCTCGCCTCATCCGCATGCGCGACAGCCTCCGCCACGCCTCCACCTGCACCCACGACCCACTGGTCGAATGCCCCGACTTCAAATCCACCTTCGAACCGGCCGCTGAGCCGGTGTGATTGTCGAGCCGATCGGGACAGCCGGTGCTCCATCGATGCTGCGGGAGGGTCCTGTTCGTCATTCCTGAGCCAGTCCACAACTATTCCTCCGCCAATCCGAAGCTATAGGCCGTCGCGGACAGATACTGCTTGCAGCTGGGACCGTGTCCCGAGTGGATATTCGCGACGAATCGAGCTTGCTCGAGCGACCGGAATGAGCCGTCCATCGCACAGTTTCGGTGGGCCATCCGCCACTGGTCGGCGTCGGCCAGGGAGATGTTCATTGATCTGCCTTCCTGCTCGACGCGCTGGATGATCTCGTATGCATCGAACGAGTCGTCAGGTTCGCCCCCGCGGTCGATGAGCCAAGGCAGGACGTACCAAACGATCCACAGACCGAAGGGGACTGCGACTACAACAAGGATTGTGGTGACGAGTTCTGCGGGCATCGGTATGACCTCTTGCTCGATTCGGTTGTCGCCGCCAGTTCGACCTCGACCTAGGCAGAGCGACGATTGCGAAGCGAATTGTGGTTTCGGCGACGCCCTCCGCTCGATACCCCAGCAGGTATCTCATTGTGAGATATAGGCTTTGACGACATGGAGACGAAGTACGGGGGAATCGACGTCCCTGCGGCGGTCTGGCACAAATCCGAGGTGGGCGCCCTACTGCGCCAACGCGACGTATCGGGGCTACTCCGCTCGATCCAGCGGCACACCGGGGCGAGCCAAGCACGGATCGCAGCCGCCGTAGGCCTCGGCCAAGGCCGGGTCAACGAGATCATCAACAGCAGGCGCACTGTCACACGCTTCGATGTGTTCGAGCGGATCGCGGATGGTGTCTCGATGCCGGATCATGCGCGTGTCCTGTTCGGCCTCGCTCCACGTCACGCGCAAACACGCACCGGCCACGCGGAAATCGCACAAGCGTTCACCGTCCAGTCGGAGGCCGACGCTGAACTGCGCCGATATGCGATGGTCGCAAATCGGATCGATCTGTTGGCAGTTCGCGGCCTGGGATTGCTTGCGCTGAACGACTCCCTGCTGCGTGCGGCGCTGCTGCAACGGACCAACAGCGTTGGTGTCCGCGCCCTCCTGCTGGACCCTGATTCCGAAGCCACAGGTATCCGCGCAGCGGAAATCGGCGAATCGAGAGAGCCCTTCGCCGCGGGCATCAATCTGGCCCTGGCACGAACGTCAGAGTTTCACGATCATCCGATTATCGACCTTCAAGTCGCCGTCTACGACACCTTACCGACGTGGCGGATGTTGGTATTCGATCGGACGCTGTACTTGTCCGCCTTCGGCGCGTCAGCAGAAGGCCATCGGTCAGGCATGTACAAACTTACGGCGGCGACCAATGGCGTACTGCACGCAGGATTTCTACGGCAATTCGAGCAGATGTGGCGCCAGGCGCGTCCGATCGAGAGAGGATCGGTCGCATGATCGAGGCCGAACTGAAGGCTCGAGTCCGTGACGTCGCGTCCGTCCGAGCCGCGCTCTCGTCGCGAGGGGGCGGGCATCCCTCGACGTATCAGGACACCTACTACGACCTGACGGATCGGCGGCTGTCGGCGGAAGGCCGTGAGCTGCGCTTGAGGACCATCACGACGGACGACGGGCGGCGCTCCTTACTGACCTACAAGGAAGCCACAGTCGACGTGGTCAGCGGGTCCAAGCCGGAGTATGAAACCGAAGTCGCCGACTCGATCGTGGTCGACGTAGTGCTGCATGGTCTCGGACTGACGGAGCTCGTCAGCTTCGAAAAGCATTGCCTTAACTACAGGTTCACGTCCGCCGGTCGCGAACTGCTGGCCACGCTTGTGACGGTTCCTGAATTGGATGGCACGTTCATCGAGTTGGAGACCAGTGCACCGGAATCCGAGCTGACCGAAGCACTAGGGGTCGTCCGAGACACTCTCCACCAGCTCGGAATCACGGATGACGATCTCACCACCGAGCAGTACACGGATGCAGTATTGGCTACTCGAACGAGGCCGGGGCTCCTTTGATGAACCAATTGATGATTTCCTCGCCCGCGAGGATGCCCTCGGCGCGGGTGATGGTGAGGTTGGGGTGCGTCCACTTGAGTTGTTCGAGTTCGCCGTGGCGGGGGCGGATGGCGGAGTCGGCGGCGCGCAGCATCTCGGCGTCGAGAGCGCCGTCTCCCGCAGCGAGAGTCCTTGCCTCGTCGGCGAGTTCGCCGGTGTCCCAGAGACGTTTGCGAACTTCGGCGACAGCGCGGCTCTTGCAGACGGCCAGCGGCATGGTGTAGATCTTGCGGCCCTGCTGGGATGCCGACCAGCCACGCGGTCGGCACCAGTCGTCCCATTCGGCGAGGAATCCGTCGGGGACGGCCTTGGGTTTCACCACCAGGTAGCAGAACAGGTGGTCGGCCACGCGGAACTTGGTCACCCAGGAATCATCGATGCGGGCGTGCAGCTCCCTGCTCACCTCCGACAGGGTGGCGCCGCCCGCGCGCACCTGGGCGTCGATGTCGATGCGCCAGCTCAGGTCGGGGACGCCGTCGACGAGGATGTTCCCCCCATTGCTGGTGATCGCATAGCGCCAGGGCGCCCCGGGTAGTCGGATGCGCCCGAACTGCTTGATGGTGCGGGTGGTGGTGGGAATGACGGCGGCGGGTTCGGTCAGGGACTGCATCCGCAGCGCCGCGGTGGTGGTCATGAACGACAGCGGAGCGCCTTCGAGATGCTCCACGCAGACCGTCGGCACGTCGTTGGTGGTGCTGAAGGCGTTACGCGAGTAGATCATCGTCCGGTCCAGGTCGGTCGCGATCAGCGCACGTCTTCGCTGCATTCTCCGAGATAGGTTCACTGCTGCACGTCCTTGATCAATCCCATACACGAATATGCCAGGTCATCGACGATTTCCACAGGAACCCCGCGGGCGGAGGCGAGCAACCGGATGTGCGCGTGCTCGGGCGCGTCCGCCTCGCGGACCAGCACACGCCACGGGACTCGCCGCAACAGCACCCGGGTGGTCTCGCCGACACCGGGCTTCACGAAGTTGACGCTGGCGATGCCGTACTGTTCCCTGACCTTCTCCACCGACGCCCAGCCGGTCCAGGTGGGCCTGCGGTCGCTCGCGCGGATCGCGGCTACCTCCGCCGCCACCCGGTCGCGGACCGCGTCGAAGGCACCGCTCACGGTGTCGAGCAGCCGTCCGGACACATCATCACCGGCCAGCTCCCGATAGAACTTGGCGCCGTGGAAATCGCCGGGCCCGATCAGGGTGTCGTTCAGCACGGTGCGCGAGATCAGCCCGGACACGGTGGAATTCAGGCAGGCCGAGGCGATCAGGAAGTCGTCGCGGGTGCCGTAGGTGCGCACGCAGTGTCCGGGATCGGCCAGCACCGCCAGTTCGTCATTGAACCGCGGACCCCCGGCCGCGCGATAGGCGTCCAGCGCATCGGTCAGCTCGCGGGTGATCGCACCCTTGCCGGTCCACCCGTCCACGAAAACGACGGAGTCCGGGTCGTGGTGCTCGGCCAGATAGTCCAGCGCCACCGCATCGATGCCGCGATCCCGCACGATGGACACCGCGTAGTGCGGCACCGCGAGGCTCGGCCGCCGCGCACGCAGCCAGCGGCGCATCAGGATGCCGACCGGCGTGCCCGCCCGCGCCAGCGACACCAGCACGGTGTCCTCGCCGCGTTCGGCGACGACCAGCTCCGACACGGTCGCGACGGCGAGCGCGAGCCGCTCGGCGCTGGCCGTGAGCACTTCGTCGAACAGCGTCCGATATTGCGCGTCCGGTTGGTATTCGATCGGCAGCGACTCCGCGTAGTGTGCTCGGCCTGCTTGGATCTTCCGTTCACGCTCGGCGACGTCGCGCTCCAGATCGACCTCGGACAGGTCCTTCAGCAACCAGGAAACCTCGTCGGCCGCATACGATCCGAACTCCGGACCGTGCAGCGGAACAGGCAACGCACCCACCCTCGTGCTGGTCATAGCGGGCTCCCGTCTCCTGTTCCCGGCGACTCGGCGCGTTCCGCGTGCAGCCGCCGCGGGTCGGCCTCCCGCAGCACCGCGAGCAGCACGTCGGCGCCGGAGGCGGTCAGCACGTCGATCAATCCGCCCTCGGCCCGCAGCTGTGCGGTGTCGGCGGGCGAGTCGACCACGACGACGAGCACCGGATCGGACCCGGGACCGTCGCCCTCCGCCCCGCTGTCGACGCCGTCATCGGTGATCGCGACATCCTCGCCGCGCCCCGAATCCGCACTGGCGACCAGTACTCCGAGCCCCGCGATATCCGCTTCGAAAAGGTCCAGCGGATCATCGGGCCAGTGCGCGTTGTACAGGTAGCGCGGTGCCGCATCGCCGGGCTCCGGCGCGACGAACCGGAACCCGCGTCGCAAGGGATATCCCGGTTCGTCCAGCACATACGCGGGCGATCGCGTGGTGGTTTGAAAGCGCGTCGGCGTACCGGTTGCGGCGAGCAGCGCCGCCAGCCGCAGCGGGAGATACATCAGCTCCTCGTGACCGAGCACGATAGCGGGCCGGCCAGCGAAATCAGCATCGAGCCGCGCGGTCAGCACCTCGGCCGCGGCTAGTAGCGCCGCTTCGAACGCTTCGGTTTCGGACGCGAGTATCCCGTGCCTGCCACCCTCCGGCACCGACGCGGGCCAGGGCAGTTCCATCCGCCGGAACGAACCGGAATGACCGGCGGTCGGGTTCAGCTGGGGTGCGGGAAGGGCGCCGACCGCCGCGGCCAGTCCGTCGGGCAGCGTCGCCCGGCCGGTGGCGAGACACACCGTGTCGATGCGCGCACCCAGTTGTGCCGCGGCGGCGTCGAATTCGGCCCGGTCGGCCGCGCCGCGCAGATCGACCAGCGACGCCAGCACGTAGTGCGACCGCGGCGAAAAGGCGTGTAGCGCGCGCACCGCGTCGATCGCCGTTGCACCGGTCGAGATTTCGTCGTCGACCAGCACGAGTGGCAGATCGTTGACGAAGATGTCGGCGGGCGTCGGTTGCAACAGATGCGAGGTGGCGTGCGAATGCCCCTCCTCGAACCCGGCGAGGGTCTGCGCGTGCGGCACCTCGCGCCGGGTCGAGTGGAGATAGCAGCTCGCGCCGATCCGCGCCGCCACGCAGTGGCCCAGTCCGGTCGCGGTCTCGGCGAACCCGAGCACCACCGCTTCGCGCTCGCCGAGCACCTCGCGCACCAGATCGCCCAGGTGATTGCCCGCCCCGAGCACCACCCGCGGATCGGTCGGGAGATGTTTGCCGAGCACGGTGGACACCAGCAGGTGCGCCCGGCGCGGATTGTTGTGGCGAATCCCCGGCCGGACCAGCGCCGTGATCGGCAGCTGGGCCGAGCGCAGGCGATCCGCGTCACGCTCGGCATCGTGATCCAGTCCGATACCGAGAATTCTTGTTGCCCAGGGGATTTCGTTGTGTCCGAACTCGGTCGCCGTCTGCCTCATACGGTGACCAACGCCGTCAGTAGATCCACGAACGACACTCCCTTGTTCGCCACGCCGAACACCCTCGCGCGCAGCAGGGTCTGCCGCGCCCAACTGCGATGCGGCCGCATCTCGTTCATCTTGTTCCGGTAGCCCGAGGCCGCCACGCCGCCGACATCGGCACGCAGAATGTCCAGCGCGTCCGAGTACTCCTCGTGCGTCACCACCGACAACGCGTGCACGGCGGCCACGTGCGACGGATGAATCACCGTCTTGCCCTGGATGCCGTTGGCGCGATCCAGCGTGATCTCCCGCAGCAGCCCGTCCAGATCCCGGCTGACCAGGTACTGCCGGAACGGCACGGCGTCGGATTCCTCGAACGGCGCGGTGCGCAGCAGCGGCCGGAACATTCGCTCGTGGTCGGCGAAGTACTCCCACACCGGCCCGGTGATGACGAAACCCGTTCCGTCCGCGCGCCCGAGATAGTTCACGATGTCGGCGATGACGTCGGCGACCACCCGCACGTCGTAGATGGTCAGATCACGATCGCGCCGGATGCCGAAGGTGGAGCACATGTCCGTCGCGCCGACCCGAACCGCGAGCACCCGGTCGCGATGCGCGGCAAGCAGCGCCGCGATCTGCGTGAGCTCGTAGTCGCGGGTCTCCCGGTGCACCAGGCACGGCGACTCCAGCACCGGCATCCCGTACAGCGGCCGGTTCACACGCTGGCTGGCCACATTGAGTGCGTTGAGGTACTTCGGCCCGGAAACGCTGTCGAATTTGGGGAAGACGAACCCGGTCAGCACCCGCGCGCCCGGGCCGAGCTGCTCGATGATCTCGGTGATCGCGTCCGCGTCGCGTACCCGGACGAACAGCAGCGGATTGGCGTCGTGACTCGCCGCGAGCAGATCGAGCGCGGCGACGGTCTGCTGTTTGGCGTACTCCACCTCGTCGTCGGCGACCGCGTCCTCGAGATCGATCACCATCGAACACACCCCGTGCTCGGCCCGCTTACTGATCGTCAGCGCGAGATCGGGCCTGGTCGCGGGCGCGTACAGCGTGGCACCGAGCCCGATCGCGAGCAATTCCCGATCCGTGCGGTCGCCGGCGAACGGTTCGGGCTGCCGGTGAAAAAGACGCCTCGCCTCTGGGCCGTGCAATTGCCGGAAGTGGCGCAGCGGCATTCGCTTCCGCAGGGAAACCTCCTGCTGGACGGCGATGCCTGCGGTCATCGTTGCCCCATCCTCATTCTCGTCGTGGTCCTGCTTGTTTTCTCATTCGATCCACTATCCCGGCTATGAATTCGGTGACGGCATCCAATTCCGCCACATAGGCCCAGTAGTCGGGGTGACGCCCCGACAGTGTTTCGCTGATTCGGTCGATCCGTGCCGCCTGCGCGTCGAGCACCGATCCCCATTCGGCGACGAGCCCGCGGCTCACCGCGAGCATTTGCGCATCCCGCAGCCGGAATCGTACGGCCTTGGCATGCCCTAGCGGGTCGGCCCGGATCGCACGCAGCAAGGTGAGCCGCTTGGTGACGGCATCGACCTGCTGCTCGGCCTCGGCGAGGAACCCGCGGGCGGATGTGGTCAGATCAAGTGCAAACTCCGGGTTGTTTTCCGCCGCTGCCGCACGCGCCTTGCCGAGAGCCGCGTCCGCGGCCTCGATGGCTCGCCGACTTTCCCGCTCATTGTCAGCCAGATCCGCCGAACTCGCAGCGTTGAATTCGCGCAGCAGCGCCGAGTACGCGGGCGCGACCCCTTCGGCCCTGGTCCGGACGGCGGCCAGACGGGTGGTCACCGAGGTGATCGTGTTCCGCGCGGCGCCGGTCCGAGATGGAGCCTGCGCCAACGCTTCCGCCAACTCCTTGGTGGCGCTGTCCAGCCGGTTCGCGGCCTCGCGCACGGCGCCGGGCGCGCCGGATCCGATGACTTCCAGTGTGACCAGCGCCTCATCCATCGCGGCCGCGCGCTCGCGCACCGAGGGATAGTTCGCGAATTCGGATTCCGCGGCCTGCCCGCGCACGGCCGCTGCGGCGAGCTTCACCTGCCGCACCAGCTGCGGCACCGCGCCGAGCACGGCTACCGCCTCCTCGAGCAGGCTCCGGTTGCCGTGATAGAACTCGTCGACGGCACGGGCCGCGTCGGTCAGCTGCCGTACCACGGCATCGACACGCTGCTGCCCATGTGCTATCGGCGTGCCGCTGCGCTGCGCGCCGTCCAACTCCGCACTCAGCGCCAGGTAGCTTTCGCCCGCGCCGTAACACCTGTGGCGCACGGATTCCCAGCGCTCGCCCATCCGCCGCTCCGGAAAAACCTGATCGGCCGCGTGCACCGCCGTGTCGGCCGCGCTCTGGCGCCGATCCATATCGAGAAACGCCGAGGCCAGCGTGGTGCGGGCGTGCTCGATCCATTCGTCGTTCCCCGACGACCGGAACCAACCACGCCTTCGGCCTGCCACGCCCCGATGGTAGGAGATCTTCCTGTTCGCCGAGGGTTACGCGGGTTCCTACGCAACTTCGCCGAAACCTACTACTGTCGTATGGCGTACCCGGCGATTCGGACATGCTGGGAACCAATGACGGACTATTGAAAGGGAATCCCGCATGGGTGTCAGTTTGTCCAAGGGTGGCAATGTCTCGCTGACCAAGGCGGCGCCTAACCTGACTGCTGTTTCGGTCGGCCTCGGGTGGGATGTGCGGACCACCACGGGCACCGACTTCGACCTCGACGCGAGCGCCATCGCGACCGGTGCGGACAAAAAGGTCCTGTCCGACCAGCACTTCGTCTTCTTCAACAACCTGAAGTCCCCGGAAGGCTCGATCGAGCACGTGGGCGACAACCGCACCGGCGAGGGCGAGGGCGACGACGAGGTCATCAACGTCGACCTGGCAAACACCCCGCCCACCATCGAGAGCATCTTCTTCCCGGTCTCGATCTACGACGCCGACTCCCGCTCGCAGTCGTTCGGCCAGGTCCGCAACGCCTACATTCGCGTCGTGGACCGCAGCAACAACGAGGAACTCGCCCGTTACGACCTCACCGAGGACGCGTCGACCGAGACCGCTATGGTCTTCGGCGAGCTGTACCGCAACGGTGCGGAGTGGAAGTTCCGCGCGATCGGCCAGGGCTACGCCTCCGGCTTGGCCGGCATCGCCCGTGACTACGGCGTGAACGTCTAAGGAATTCTTCGCTGTTCGGAGGGGGCCCGGCGACGGGCCCCCTCGTCATGCGACCCAGGCATGCCGGTGCGCCCTGGGAACAGCGTTGGACAACCGGCGATCCAGCAGCCACGCTGGTAGCAACCGTCGCCGACTCGTTTTTACTTCACGAAAGGTCCCAGCGTGGTCCTGCGCATATTCGGCATGTCCCTCCTCGTCACGGTGCTCTCGCTCGTGGTGGCGTTCGTGTACGGCGGGCCGACCGCCTTCGCGCTCGCCGCGATCCTCGGCATCCTCGAGGTATCGCTGTCGTTCGACAACGCCGTGATCAACGCCACCGTTCTGCAACGTATGAGCGCGTTCTGGCAGAGGATCTTCCTCACCATCGGCGTGCTGATCGCCGTCTTCGGCATGCGCCTGGTCTTCCCGCTCGCCATCGTGTGGATCACGGCGGGGCTGGATCCGGTGCAGGCTTTCGACTTGGCGCTCAACCCACCCCCGAACGACGCGCTGACCTTCCCGGACGGCAGCCCCAGCTACGAGAAGCTGCTCACCGACGCGCACCCGCAGATCGCGGCCTTCGGTGGCATGTTCCTGGCGCTGCTGTTCCTCAACTTCATCTTCGAAGAGCGCGAGATCACCTGGCTCGGCTGGCTGGAGCGGCCGCTGGCGAGGGCAGGCAAGCTGGACATGCTCTCCATCGTGGTCGCGGGAGCCGGTCTGATCCTCACCGCGGAGTTCGTCTCCGACGAGGCGCACCGCTCGACCGTCCTGGCGGCCGGCCTGCTGGGCATGATCACCTACATCGCGGTCGACGGACTCGGCTCGATGTTCCACACCGAAGAGCAGACCGAAGGGCCGTCCGAGCTCGCCAAGGCCACCGGTAAGGCGGGCTTCTTCCTGTTCCTCTACCTGGAGGTGCTCGACGCGTCGTTCTCCTTCGACGGCGTGATCGGCGCGTTCGCCATCACCTCCGACCCGATCATCATCGCGCTCGGCCTCGGCCTGATCGGCGCCATGTTCGTCCGGTCGATCACGGTGTACCTGGTGCGCAAGGGCACCCTCTCGGAATACGTCTATCTGGAGCACGGCGCGCACTGGGCGATCGGCGCGCTGGCGGTGATCCTGCTCATCTCGATCGGCGTGCACGTCAACGAACTCGTCACCGGCATGATCGGCGTCGCCTTCATCGGCGCGGCGTTCCTCAGCAGCATCATCCGCAACGGCCGCGCGGACGAGGAGGAACTGGACACCGAACGGGAGCCAACGCCGGTAGGCTGATTCCCGGCATGCAGCCGAAGACCCGTTGCGGCAGCGGCCCCATCCCGAAGGATGGCCGCTGCCGCTCTCGTTTGCACAGAGGGGGAGCGCGCTATGGCGATCGAGGGCAAACCCGGCGGCGTCGGCCTGTCCAAGGTGACCCTGTCGAAGGCGACACCGAGCATCAACCTGACCAAGCCGGGCGAACAGCAGGGCACCATGCGGGTGAACCTGAACTGGTCGAGCGGTCCCAAGGGATTCTTCCGCCGCGCCAAACCGGTCGATCTGGACCTCGGCTGCCTCTACGAGCTATCCAACGGCGCCAAAGGTGTGGTGCAGGCGATCGGACACAATTTCGGCGCGCTGGACGTCGAGCCCTACATCAAACTGGACGGCGACGATCGCAGCGGTTCGGCCGCGAGCGGCGAGAACATGCACATCAACCTCGCCAGGCCCGAGCTCTTCCGGCGCATCCTGATCTTCGCCTACATCTATCAGGGCGTGCCCAACTGGGCCGCCGCCGACGGCGTGGTGACCCTCTACCCCACGGCAGGTCCGCGGATCGAGGTGCGGCTCGACTCCTCCGTGGACGGCGCCCGCTCCTGCGCCATCGCCCTGCTGCAGAACCAGGGCGCCGGGATCACCGTGCACCGGGAGCTGCACTACGTCAACGGCGCCCAGCGCGAGATCGACCAGGCCTACCACTGGGGCATGCAGTGGCACAGCGCGCGCAAGTAGCGCGGAGCCTAAACCGGAACGAGATCACGGGGGCCGGACCGCGGCGTCGACGGCGACGCCGATCGGTACCCCCGCGGCAGCGCCCACAGGAACACGAAGAACAGCACCACAAGCAGGCTCGCGCGGCCCCACACCCCGAATTGGACGATGTGCTCCATCAGCTCGACCGAGGTGCCCGACCCGATCGAATAGAAGTAGCGGAACACCCCGATCCCGATGGCCGCGTCGGCGAGGAGGTAGCCGCCGATCAGCCACCACGGCACCTCGAGCAGCACCAGGAACGGCACCAGCCACAAGGTGTACTGGGGCGAATGCACCTTGTGAAACAGCAGGAATCCACACAGCATCGCACCACTCACGCCGACCCACGGGAACACCCGGGTCCTCAGGTAGCGCTTCCAGCCGAGCCACATCGCCAGCGCGAACGCCGCGAGCACCAGTGTGGGCGAGGCCACCGAAACCGCGTGCTGGAACGCCGCCTCACTGTGCAGATCCGGACCGAACATCGGCCGAAGTCCCCAGTACCAGATGGAATTCGTGGTGATGTCGGCCTGACGCAGCTGCTGGAACGTGATCGACGCCCGCCAGCCCTCGTAACCGGTCAACGCGAACGGCAGGTTGACCGCGACGACGGTTCCGACCGCCGCCGCGGCGGTGAGCAGCGCACCGCGAACGTCCACACCGCGATCGCTGCCGTCGGCGTCGCGTTCCACGCCGCCGGTCAGCACGTACGCCACCAGCGGCAGGACGAAGATCCCCGGGTACAGCTTGAGGCAGAAACCGAGCCCGAGTAACACGGCTGCCGCGATTCCCCTGGTGCGCAAGGAAAAGCGGGTCAGCGTCCCCACCACGTAGACGGCCGCGACGGCCATGCACACCACGGGGAGCTCCCAGTTGTGGAAGGCATAGAGCACCAGCGGCGGGCCCACCGCCCACAGCAGCGCCGCACCCCCGGCCATTCGGGCCAGCATCCACGCGGTGAGCAGCGCGAACGGCGCGAGCAGCAGGGCGGAATAGCGCAGGAACTCCGCGTCATTGTCCGCGCCGACCGCACCGAGCCACATCAGCACGCCGCTGAGTACCGGATACTCCACTGCTCCGCCGACCAGCGCGCCGTCGTCGGTGATGCCGCCGTGCACGTAGGGAAAGACGTGCTCGTTGATATCCCTGCCGAGCCAGAGGAATTGGATATCCGAGTAGCAGACGTCCGAATCCTTGATGATGTCGAAGACCGTGCTGCGACCGTCTCCGTTGAACGGCGCCTCCGCACAGCGCGCCTTGTTCGCATATGCCAAGGCGAGGGTGAGGCCGCACAGCAGCACCACCACCGCGGCCAGCGCCGCAGGGCGTCGCACGCGGCCTGCGGGCAGGTCGCGGGCGGCGAGTCCGGTCGGCATGACCACCACCCTAAGCGGCGCCGCCGGACCATGCCGGTGAACCCCGGGGAATGCCGCTCATGTAGCCTTGTCGGGTTGCTGACGCAACGACCCTCCTGCCACGGACCGTCCGTGGCCGTTTCCTAGTCCACAGGAGGTGATTGGTCCGTGCGTCATTACGAAGTGATGGTCATCCTCGATCCGACCCTGGACGAGCGCACTGTTGGTCCGTCGCTGGACAACCTGCTCAGTGTCGTTCGCACCGAGGGCGGCAAGATCGACAAGGTCGACATCTGGGGCCGCCGCCGGCTCGCCTACGAGATCGCCAAGCACGCCGAGGGCATCTACGCCGTGGTCGACCTGACCGCCGAGCCCGCCACCGTGAGCGAACTCGACCGCCAGCTCGGTCTCAACGAGTCGGTGCTGCGCACCAAGGTTCTGCGCCACGACAAGTAGTCCGGCAACCCTCGTTTGCGTCAGAGCCTGTGCCTAGGCTCTAGCGCAACAGCGAGACGCGGACTGCACACCGAGCAGGAGGAACCACAATGGCAGCAGGCGACACGGTCATCACCGTCATCGGAAATCTGACGGCCGACCCCGAGCTTCGATTCACACCGGCGGGACAGGCGGTGGCGAATTTCACCGTCGCGTCGACCCCCCGGGTGTTCGATCGTAATTCGAATGAGTGGAAAGACGGCGAAGCGCTGTTCCTGCGCTGCAATATCTGGCGCGAAGCCGCGGAGAATGTCGCCGAAAGCCTGACCAGAGGTTCCCGTGTCATCGTGAGCGGACGACTCAAGCAGCGCTCCTACGAGACCCGCGAGGGCGAGAAGCGCACGGTCGTCGAGCTCGAGGTCGATGAGGTCGGCCCCTCGCTGCGCTACGCCACCGCGAAGGTCAACAAGACCAGCCGCGGCGGCGGTGGCGGCGGCTTCGGGTCCGGCGGCGGGAGCGGCTATGCCGCGGCCTCCCCTTCCGGTAGTGGCGGTGGGCGTTCCGGCGGTGCCGAGGACGACCCTTGGGGCAGTGCGCCCGCGGCGGGCTCCTTCGGGGGCGGCGGCCGCATGGATGACGAACCGCCGTTCTGAGAACGGCTACATCGGCCCGCCTGATCCGGGCCATCATTGATTACGGAGTACAAGACCATGCCTAAGGCGCCCGCGCGCGAAAAGGTGCTCAAGAAGAAGGCTTGCTCGTTCTGCAAAGAGAGCAAGACCGGAACTGTCACGATCGATTACAAGGACACGGCGTTGCTGCGCAAGTACGTCAGCGACCGCGGCAAGATCCGCGCCCGCCGCGTCACCGGCAACTGCGTGCAGCACCAACGCGATATCGCGGTTGCGGTCAAGAACTCGCGTGAGGTCGCTCTGCTGCCTTACGTGTCGACGGCTCGCTGAGAAAGGGAGGCACGCAAATGAAGTTGATTCTGACTGCTGATGTGGACAACCTCGGTGCCCCCGGCGACACCGTGGAGGTCAAGGACGGTTACGGCCGCAACTACCTGCTGCCGCGCGGCCTGGCGATCGTGGCCACCCGCGGCGCGGAGAAGCAGGTCGAGGGCATCCGCCGGGCGCAGGAAGCCCGCCGGGTCCGCGACCTGGACCACGCCAACGAGCTGAAGCAGGCCATCGAGGCCCTGGAGTCGGTCTCGCTGAGCGTGAAGACCGCGGGCACCGGCAAGCTGTTCGGCTCGGTGACCCAGTCGGACGTCGCGGCCGCGATCAAGACGGCGGGTGGTCCCGTCGTCGACAAGCGCAGCATCGAACTGCCGAAGGCGCACATCAAGACGACCGGCAAGCACGGCGTCGTGGTGCACCTGCACCCGGATGTGGTGGCGAAGTTCGACCTGACGGTCACGGCCGCCTGATTCGGGCATCCGTCGAGGACCACTCTCGTGGCGACACGGGAGTGGTCCTGAACGTGCCGCGGTTGCTAAATAGCTAATTGTTTGCCGGATGGCCGGGATGCCATCCGGGACATTTGGGCTGCTCATCACCTCGCGGTGCAGCGCCGATTTTTCCAGCCTGTGGATTGCCGGCGAAACCGACCGTTCGCACTGTGACTCGAGTCATATTCGCCTCATGTGCTGTTAACCCAACACGCCCGGCTGTTCAACTTGGCCGACACGCCGTAACTTCATTAATCCACACGGTCCGAAATGCGGAAGTCACTATCTATCTGCATGTTCGACCGTGTACACCGGCGTTTTCCCCAAGTTGTACACAGGGGGTGCACATCGTTAGGTGAACTCTCCCCAAGTTATCCACAGCTGTGTGCACATACCGGTTTGGCGGGTGCCCACCGGGTCGCCTAGGTTCTTCGCATCGCCATGTGCGCACCACGCGAACGGCGTGCACGGGCGGGTGCCGCGGCGGTAGCTGGATCCCAGGTCAGCGGCGCTGGCGAACGTGTCGGTGGCCGGGGGTAGAACGAGTCAACAGGGTGGAACCCGGTCGTGGGGTAGAGAGGACGGTCGAGTCTCGTGACAGCCACCGATGACCGCGGGCACACGGATTTCCCGCCCGAGCCCCCCGGCGAAGACTTCGGCCGCCAGCCGCCACACGACATGGCGGCCGAGCAATCGGTGCTCGGCGGCATGCTGTTGAGCAAGGACGCCATCGCCGATGTGGTCGAGGTGATTCGCCCCGGCGATTTCTATCGTCCTGCCCACCAGGCCATCTACGACACGATCCTCGATCTCTACGGGCGTGGCGAACCCGCCGACCCGGTCACCGTCGCCGCCGGGCTGGACCGCCGCGGCGAACTGAAGCGCATCGGCGGTGCACCGTATCTGGTCACGCTCACCCAGACCGTGCCCACCGCCGCCAACGCCGGCTACTACGCCGAAATCGTCGCGGAGAAAGCCATTTTGCGCCGCCTGGTCGAGGCGGGCACCCGCATCGTGCAGTACGGCTACGCCGGCGCCGACGGCCAGGATGTCGCCGAAGTCGTCGACCGCGCCCAGGCCGAGGTCTACGAGGTCACCGAGCGCCGCACCAGCGAAGACTTCCTCCCACTCGAGGAACTGCTCCAGCCGACCATGGACGAGATCGACTCCATTGCCAGCCGCGGCGGCATCTCCCTCGGCGTCCCCACCGGCTTCTCCGAACTCGACGAAGTCACCAATGGCCTGCACCCAGGACAGATGATCATCGTCGCGGCCCGGCCTGGAGTGGGCAAAGCGCTGGCAGTGGACACTCCGCTGCCTACGCCTACCGGCTGGACCACCATGGGTGAAATCCAGGTCGGCGACGAATTGCTCGACGCCGACGGCTTTCCCACCCGTGTCGTGGCGGCCACCGAGGTCATGTCCGGACGTCCCTGCTACGAAGTCGAGTTTTCCGACGGCTCTGTGCTCGTCGCGGACGAACAGCACCAGTGGCTCACCGAGACCAGATCTTCCCGGCGGTCGAAGCGGACTTTCGCCGAGGTGCGGACCACCGCCGAGATCGCGCACACGCTGCGATGCGATACGGCCGATCGCCGGCTGAATCACTCGGTAACGAACACCGCGCCGCTACGGCTGCCCGCGCGCACGTTGCCGGTGCCGCCCTACACGCTCGGCGCCTGGCTCGGCGACGGAACGTCGGCGGCCGCACAGCTCACGTGTGCCGACCCGGAGATCGTGGTGCGCATCGGGGCGGAGGGGATCGTCGCCGTGCCGTCGCAGTCCGCGCGGCTGCGTTACCAACTCCGATTGCCTGCCGACGAGCCGATTGCCGCTCGCGAGTGCGTAGTGTGTGGACGGGAATTCGTTCCCTTCACCAGCGAGGTCCGCACCTGCGGGCGGTCCTGTGGCGGAAAAGCACGGTTCTGTTCGGCCCCGGTTCCCGCGCCTCGCTGCCGGATCTGCGGTCGGCGGTCGATCGGTTTGCGCCTGTGCCAGAAATGCCGAAACACCGTGGGCAGTGTCCAGGCGCGGCTACGGGCACTCGGCGTACTCGGCGACAAGCACATCCCTGTCGACTACCTTCGGGCCTCCGAACCGCAGCGCCGTGCGCTCCTGGCAGGGCTGCTGGACACCGACGGCACTGTCACGCATGGCGGCTCCGTGCAATTCAGCGCCACCAACGCACGACTCGTCGGGGACGTGCAGGAGTTGATCGTCAGCCTCGGCTATCGCTGCCAGGTCTCCACCAAACGAGTACGCGGTCGGTCCGAAGAATCCTCCATCGCGTACACCATCACGTTCGCCACCGACGACGAGGTCTTCGGCCTGCACCGAAAGGCAGTGCTGCACAAGGAACGCCGCGCCAGCCGCAGCACCGTCCGATCCAACTCGCGTTTCATCGTCGACGTGCGCCGGATCGACAGTGTTCCGGTGCGCTGCGTCGAAGTGGACAACGCCGACCATCTGTATCTGGCCGGCCGCTCGATGATCCCGACGCATAATTCCACGCTCGGAATGGATTTCATGCGCAGTTGCTCGATCAAGCACGGCTTGGCGAGCGTTATTTTCTCGTTGGAGATGAGCCGCACCGAGATCGTCATGCGGCTGCTGTCAGCCGAAGCGAAAATAAAGCTCGGCGATATGCGGTCCGGGCGGATGAGCGACGACGACTGGACCAAACTGGCGCGGCGGATGAGCGAGATCAGCGAAGCGCCGCTGTTCGTGGATGATTCGCCGAACCTGACGATGATGGAAATTCGCGCGAAAGCACGGCGGCTCAAGCAGCGCCACGATCTCAAACTCGTCGTGGTCGACTACCTCCAGCTGATGACCTCCGGCAAAAAGGTCGAATCCCGCCAGCAGGAAGTCTCGGATTTCTCCCGAAACCTCAAACTGCTGGCCAAGGAACTCGAAGTCCCCGTGGTGGCGATCAGCCAGCTCAACCGAGGTCCCGAACAGCGAACCGACAAACGTCCTATGGTCTCTGACCTGCGCGAATCGGGTTCTTTGGAACAAGATGCGGATATGGTCATCCTTTTGCATCGCCCGGACGCGTTCGAACGGGATGACCCGCGCGGCGGCGAAGCAGATTTGATTCTCGGCAAACACCGTAACGGCCCGACCGCGACGATTACCGTCGCACACCAACTGCATCTGTCTCGGTTCGTGGATATGGCCCGAGGCTGAGGACTGCTGGCAGGCCGGTGCCCGGTGCCGACGGGCCGATGGCGGCGGCGGAATGGGCTGGGCTGTGGTGAAGTCGTCGGCCGTAGCGGCGGTACGTGGGCCGCACCGCGGCGGGGTGGATGAGATCACGTGGTCTCGAATGACGTGGCCTCATGGAAAGCCGCAAAAAAAGTTCGGCGGCGGATGTCGAGAACGGCGGGACGGCTCCGTCCCAGGTGTGCGCGACCGACTAGGGTCGCAAGTCCCGAAGGGAGAATGTCATGGCCAAGTACCTGCTCCTCAAGCACTACCGAGGTGCGCCTGCGGCGGTCAACGACGTGCCGATGGATCAGTGGACGCCCGCCGAGATCGAGGCGCACATCCAGTACATGAACGACTTCGCGGCCCGCCTGGAAGGCAGCGGTGAGTTCGTCGACGGCCAAGCCCTGGCGCCGGAGGGCGCCTGGGTCCGCTACGACGGCGAGGGCAAGCCCCCCGTGACCGACGGCCCGTTCGCGGAGACGAAGGACCTGATCGCGGGCTGGATGGTCATCGACGTCGACTCCTATGAGCGCGCCGTCGAGCTGGCCGGCGAGTTGTCCGCAGCGCCGGGCGCGGGCGGCAAGCCGATCCACGAGTGGCTCGAAGTGCGGCCGTTCCTGACCGCAGCGCCGACTGTCACCGAGTGATGGACGCCGACGCGGTGGACGAGGCGCAGCTGCGGGACCTGATCCCCGGCGTCTTGGCGGCCCTCGTCCACCGCGGGGCGGACTTCGCTACCGCCGAGGACGCCGTCCAGGAGGCACTGATACGGGCCGTGGAGACGTGGCCGAACCAGCGCCCCGGCGACCCCAAGGGCTGGCTGATCACCACGGCGTGGCGTTGCTTCGTCGATCTCACCCGATCCGACACCGCGCGGCGCCGTCGCGAGCTTCGGGTCTCCGACGAGCCGCCGCCCGGACCGACCGCGTCGGTGGATGAAACGCTGCAGCTCTACTTTCTGTGCGCGCACCCGAGCCTCACGCCCGCGTCGGCCGTCGCCCTGACGCTGCGGGCCGTCGGCGGCCTCACCACCCGCCAGATCGCACAGGCCTACCTCGTGCCCGAAGCGACGATGGCCCAGCGGATCAGCCGGGCGAAACGCACCGTGAGCGACGTCCGGCTGGATCGTCCCGGAGACCTGAGCACCGTGCTCCGGGTGCTGTACCTGGTGTTCAACGAGGGGTACAGCGGCGATGTCGACCTCGCCGCGGAGGCGATCCGGCTGGCCCGGCAGCTGGCCGCGACCACCGACGACGTGGAGGCGGCGGGACTGCTCGCCCTGTTCCTGCTCCACCACGCCAGACGCCCCGCCCGCACGCGCGCCGACGGCAGCTTGGTGCCGCTGTCCGATCAGGACCGCGGCCTTTGGCGGCGCGACTTGATCGCCGAGGGCGTGGCCGTGCTCCAGGCTGCGCTGGCCCGCGACCGGCTCGGGGAGTACCAGGCGCAGGCCGCGATCGCTGCCCTGCACGCCGACGCGCAGACCGCCGACGAAACCGACTGGGTGCAGATCGTCGAGTGGTACGACGAGCTGGTCCGCCTGACCGACAGTCCGGTGGTGCGGCTCAATCGCGCCGTCGCAGTCGGTGAGGCGGACGGACCGCAGGCGGGGCTCGCCGCCCTCGCCGAACTCGACCCGAAGCTCCCGCGGCACACCGCTTCGGCCGCCTACCTCCACGAACGGGCCGGCGACATCGCCACGGCGGCGCAGCTCTACGTGGCGGCCGCCGCACAGGCGCAATACCTCGCCGAGCGCAACCATCTCACGCTCCGGGCGGCCACCCTCCGCCATCGCCTCTCTGGGAACCGCTGAGCGCACCCTGACGGTCTCGGCGGATTCCCCGCTTCGACATGGCGACCAGGCTTGGGAGACGGTTCGGGTCGGCGCCGCGTGAGCTGACGGTCAGGGGAGTACGGAGCGGAGGTTGCGTTCCAGTACTTCGATGCGGTGGCGCTGGAGGTCGGTGAATTCCGGCGGGTGGTGGATTTCCACGCTCAGGCGGCCCGCGAAGGTGCTGATGACGCAGGTGCCGCCGCCTGGTTGTTGCGGGCGGCGGCCGGTGAGGTCCGGTTTCGCCAGCATGGTGGAGTGGAAGTCGTCGATGCGCAGGGCGTCTTGCTCCGGCAGCTGTGGGATGGTGCCCCAGTTTGTCGCGATCACCACGCCGGGGAGCGCTGGAGGGGGTGCCGCGGCCATGTCGGGGATGTTCAAGGGGGTCCGTTGCACGATGCCCGCGGACAAGCCCGCGTGCAGGGCTTCGCTGATACCACGGGCCAAGCCGACCAGTGTCACGTCGGCTTCGGGGGAGAGGTAGTTGGCGAAGCCGAGGACGTTCGTCCCCTCGGTGGCGTCGACTTCGGGGCTCATCCTGGTGCGTAGGTCGACGGAGTACAGGTAGAGCAGTCCGGTCAGGGGTAGCTCGCGAACCTCGGCCTCGGTCCGCAGCAATGCCGCCGAGACCAGGCCGTGCACCGTGACGTTCTCGCGGTGACCGAGTTCGACCAGCGCCGCGGTCTCGTCTCGGGTGAGCCGGCAACGGGTCGTGCGCAGCACGGGGTATTCGTCCTCACGCGGCTGCGAAACAGGTGGCGGGGCAGTCGATTCGCCCGCGGGTGGCGCTCCGGGCAACGTCATCTTCTCGATGCCCCGCGCCGCGAGCAGCTGCTCCACGGGCTCGGGAAACGCGTGCACCGGCAAGTCGAGCGGACGCCCGGCGGCGACGTCCCGGTACCCGGCCCACAGCGCGTCGACCACGGCGAAAGCATGATAGGCGTCGGCGACGCTGTGGTGGATCATGAGCGTCACGCTGGCGGTTTCGCCCGAGCGCACCACGCACAAAGCGCAAACGCCCGTGCGCTGATCGAATTTCGCCCCGGACAGCGGCATTTCGGGGTCCCCGTCGGCGACGAAGATCTCGGGGATGGCGTCGGCGACCGCGAACGCATGACCGCCGCCTTCGGCCACCTCGATGCGGGCGCGAAGGATCGGATGCGCGCGGGCGACGGCCTCGAAGGCCGTCGTCAGAGCCGTCAGGTCCAATGGGCCCGATACTTGCGCCGAATACCCGATGAAGACCTCGCCAGCGGCGAACATCAGTTCGCTCGGGGCCAGCCGGCGGATGACGTCGACCACGATCATGCATTCCCTTCGCTCCCGGCGAGACTAGCTCGAACACCATTGCCGCGCCGACTATTCGGGAAAACCGGGCGAACGGGACGGCCCGACCAGGGCGAAACCGGCCTTGTCAGAACCGGGAAACCGAACCTGTCGGATGATCGGATCATTTGATTAAGCTCCGAGTGATCGAAAGCGAGCGGAGCATGTCACGAACCGATCCGATCCTCATTCCTCGGCGCCGGCCGGCGGTCGCGCGATGACGCGACGCGGGTGGGCGCTGTTCCTCGCGATGGGGGTGATCTGGGGCGTGCCGTACGCGATGATCCGGATCGCGGTGGAGGATCTCGACCCGATCGTGGTCGCGTTCGGGCGCACGCTGATCGGCGGGCTGTTGCTGTTGCCGATCGCGCTGTACCGCGATGCGTTGACTCCGGTGCTGCGGCGATGGCGGCCGCTGCTGCTCTACACCCTGGTCGAGATCACCGGCCCGTGGTTCCTGATCGGGTACGCGGAGACCACGCTGAACAGCTCGACGGTCGGGTTGCTGATCGCCGCGGTTCCGCTGATCGCCGTGGTGATCGTGACCAAGCTAGGCCACGACCGGTTCGACGCGCGCCGGGTGACCGGTCTGCTCGTGGGATTCGCTGGTGTCGCCGCACTCGTGGGCCTGGATGTCGACCTGGGGAATCCGGCGGCCATCGGCGCGATCGGCCTGACGACGATCGGCTACGCGGTCGGCCCGATCATCATCAACCGCGCACTCGCCGACCTGCCTCCGCTGGGTGTGGTCACCGGCTCTCTGTTGCTGGCCGCGGCGATCTACGCCCCGTTGGCGGGCTGGCTGAGGCCGGCGCGCATCACGGCCGATTCGGCGTGGTCCGTACTCGGCTTGGCGGTGATCTGCACGGCCGCCGCGTTCCTGTTCTTCTTCGCGCTGATCTCCGAAGTCGGTCCCGCGCGCGCCACGGTGATCACCTACATCAACCCGGCGGTAGCGATCCTGCTCGGCGTAACGGCGCTCGACGAGCCGCTTACCGCGGGCATGGCGATCGGCTTCCCGCTGGTCATCCTGGGCTCGATTCTCGGCACCGCGCGCAGCCGCGCCGACTCGGCTCCCGAGGATCCGCCTGTGCCCACCGTTCCCGAGGCGGCCGCCCCACTACCCGAGAGGTGATCGCTCGGCGGCGCGGGCCGCGTAATACGCTGCTGAGAATGCTCGACTCGACCGAAGACCCCGCGGACCGATACGTCGACGTCACCGCAACGCGCATCGCCTACGACGACGTCGCCGAGCGCTATACCGAGCTCGTCCGGCACCAGCTCGCCGGCCAGCCGCTGGACCGGGCGATGCTCGCGGTGTTCGCGGAGTTGGTGGCGGACAACGGTTCCGGACCGATAGCGGATCTCGGCTGCGGCCCCGGGCGGATCACCGCGCACCTCGCGACCCTCGGCGCGCGGGTGTTCGGCATCGATCTCTCGCCGAGAATGATCGCGCTCGCGCGGGCGGAATATCCACACCTGTCCTTCGACCAAGGTTCCTTGGAACAGCTACCGATCGGCGACGGGGAACTCGGCGGCATCGTCGCCTGGTATTCCTTGATCCACATCCCGCCCGCTCGCGTGCCACAGGTGTTAGGCGAGTTTTCCCGGGTACTCGCGGACAAAGGCCACCTGCTGCTGGCGTTCCAAACAGCCGACGCGTCCGATGCGGTAGAAGCCTTCGACCACAAGGTGACTCGCGCCTATCGATGGGCGCCGAAAAAGCTTGCGCGTCTGCTCACCGATGCCGGGTTCACCATGATCACCCGGATGGTTCGTGAGCCGAGGCCCGACGAACGATTCGGACAGGCTTACCTGCTGGCCGCGAAGGTTCGGTGATTCGCCGAACACGACCCGTCCGGTGCGGGTAAGTTGATCGTGTCGCGGTTTTCATGGGCTGCGCGGGCCCGCCGACAACGTGGTCGATCGCAAATAACACCACTTTCACCACTGTCGTCAGGGGGCGACCCACCATGGAATTCATCGCGCCGGTCGATGCGGTCTTTCTGCTCGCCGAATCCCGCGAACAGCCGATGCACGTCGGATCGCTGCAACTGTTCGAACCGCCTGAAGACGCCGGCGCCGACTTCGCCGCGCAGGTTCATGAAAAACTGTTGCACTGCGCCGATATCGATCCCACTTTCCGCAAGCATCCCGCAACAGTGCTCGGCACACCGCAGTTGGCGTGGACGTACGCCGAGGACGTCGAACTCGACTATCACGTGCGGCGGCTGGCGGTGCCCGGTCCGGGACGGATGGACCAACTCGTCGAGCTGGCCTCCGGACTGCACGGCAGCCTGCTCGACCGGCACCGCCCGCTGTGGGAGATCCATCTGATCGAGGGGCTGGCCGACGGACGGTTCGCGCTGTATTCGAAGATGCACCACGCCTTGATCGACGGCGTTTCGGCACAACGTCTCTTACGACGCACGTTGACCAGCGACCCGTCCGCCACGGCGGCGCGGGTGCCGTGGCATCTGCCCAGGACACGGCGCAAGGCGGAGCGGTCCGGTGTACGAGCCGCGACGCGAAACCTGTTGTCCGCGGCGACTTCCGGCGCATCGGTGCTGCGCGCGGCCCGCGAAGCACTGCTGCGGCAGCAGCCTTTCGCGGCGCCGCGCACCATGTTCAACGTGCCGATCGGCGGTGCGCGCCGTTCGGTGGTCCGGTCCTGGCCGTTGGATCGGCTGCAGCAGGTCAAGAAAGCGACCGGTTCGACGCTCAACGATGTTGTGCTGGCCATGTCGGCGGGCGCACTGCGCCGCTATCTGGTCGAACGGAACGCCTTGCCGGACAAGCCGTTGATCGCGATGGTGCCGGTGTCGCTGCGTTCCGAGGACGACGACGAGACCAACGGGGTGAAGGTCGGTGCGGCGCTGTGCAACCTCGCCACCGATCTCGCCGATCCGCTGGAGCGGCTGCGTGTGGTCAGCGCGTCGATGCACGACAGCAAAGAGGTCTACCGCGCGCTGTCGTGCAATCAGACGATGGCGCTGTCCGCGTTGATGCTCAGTCCGCTGGCCCTCAATCTCGTGCCCGCGCTGATCCCGTGGACCAATCCGACGTTCAATATCGTCATCTCCAATGTGCCGGGTCCGCGCGAACCCATGTACTGGAGCGGGGCGCGCCTCGATGCCAGCTACCCGCTGTCCATCCCGTTCGACGGGCAGGCGGTGAACATCACGCTGACCTCCAACGCGGGCAATCTCGATTTCGGCCTGGTCGGCTGCCGCCGCAGCGTGCCGCAGCTGCCCCGGCTGCTCGATCACCTGGAGGACTCCCTGGCCGAACTCGAGCGCGCCGCGGATTGACGAGGACTCCCCCGAATCTAGAACGTGTTACAGTCGATGCATGGTGGGCGGGCCTGTCGATGACGCCGTAGCCGCTTCATGGCGATATCCGTGGTTGCGGCGGCATCGACGCGCTGGCAGCCCGCCGAAGCGCGCGACAATTATGTAACTCGTTCTATGACATCTGCGCCGCGCCGTTCGCGGCGGAGCAGTGAGGGAGACCAGCACGCCATGCGTACCGAAATCTGCGAACGGCTCGGGATCGAATTCCCCATCTTCGCCTTCACCCACTGCCGCGACGTGGCGGCCGCGGTCAGCAACGCCGGCGGGCTCGGCGTGCTCGGTGCGGTCGGCTTCACCGCCGAGCAGCTGGAGGTCGAGCTGGCCTGGCTCGACGAGCACGTGCAGGGTGTCTACGGCGTCGATCTGGTGATCCCGTCCAAGTACGAGGGCAAGGGGATCGACGGCCTCAGCCCCGAGCAGTTGGAAGCGAAACTGGCCGAACTCGTCCCGCAGGGGCATCGCGACTTCGCCGAGAAGATCCTCGCCGATCACGGCGTGCCCGAACTGCCCGAGGGCGAACACCACAACCAGTTGCTCGGCTGGACCGCCACCACCGCGGGCCCGCAGGTGGAGGTGATCCTGCGGCATCCCAAGGCGAAGCTGGTCGCCAACGCGCTCGGCACCCCGCCGGAGGATGTGGTCGAGCAGGTGCAGGGCTCCGGCAGGCTGATCGGCGCGCTGTGCGGCTCGGTCAAGCACGCGCTCAACCACAAGAAGGCGGGTCTGGACTTCGTGGTCTGCCAGGGCACCGAAGGCGGCGGCCACTGCGGTGAGGTTTCCTCGCTGGTGCTGTGGCCGCAGGTGATCGATGCGGTCGGCGACCTGCCGGTGCTGGCCGCGGGCGGCATCGGGAACGGCCGTCAGGTCGCCGCGGCCATGGCGATGGGCGCCGCGGGAGCGTGGACCGGCTCGCTGTGGCTGACCGTCGAGGAGGCCAACGTGCCGCCCGCGCAGATGCAGACCTACCTCGAGGCCACCAGCCACGACACGGTGCGGTCACGTGCCTGGACCGGCAAGCCCGCCCGGATGCTGCGCAACGACTGGACCGAGGCATGGGAGCAGGCCGACACCCCAGATCCGCTGCCGATGCCGCTGCAGATGATGGTGGCCCTGGACGGTGTGAAGCGCGGACACCGCTACCCCGAGGCCGCCAAGGACGTCAACTTCAACCCGGTCGGGCAGATCGTCGGCATGATGAATCGGGTGGAGCGCTCCGCCGACGTGGTGAACCGGCTGATCGAGGAGTACGTGGAGGCGTGCGAACGTCTCAACAAGATCAACGGCGGACTCTGAGTCGTCGGAACGCAGTGCTGGAGGAGGTGGGGTCGGGCGATGCACCGAGCACAGCTGGGAGCACCCCGCCCGACCGGTCGGACCGGAACAGGGGTCGTCCCATTCACGGAGGAACGCGGGTGCTGGCCCGAACAGGGCCCTGTGCCCGCGGGATAGTGCCCGGACATGTGAGCATGATCGAATCGACTTGCGCCCGCGGCGGATTCACGATGAGCCGAAACTGACGACCCGCATCTGTGGACGCGGGTGGCTGCGCACACGTCGACTGACGGGCCGGGCCTATTGGCAACACTGTCTGAGACACAGGTCGAATCTCCTGACCTGCACCCTGCCGCAGCGCGCTCCGCAGGCGAGTATCGCCTCCGCGCAAGACACATTGCGTCCCAGACGCATTGTGCAGCGTACGAACGACAGCGGCTACGCCGTGGCGCGCGTTTCGTCGACGGCCGGCTCGACCCCGCCAACCAGCTCGTCGAACCGCGCGATGACCTTTTCGTGGTACATGCCGAACAGGTCCTCGAACAGCGCCAGTTGCGCCTCGCTCGGCCCGGAGCCGGAATCCCATACCGCGGCGAGCGCCCGCCAGACCAGGACGTGCAGGTCGGGCGCGCCCGCGAAGTACGCCTCGACCGCCTCGGGCACCTCGAGCACCATCTCGCCGATCGAGTTCAGGATCGCGCGCTGCATGGTGAGACCGAGCGCGGTCAGCATCCGGCGCACCAGCGCGACTTCGATGGTCAGCAGCTGCCGCAGGTCCGGAACATCTTGGCGGGCAATCGCTTCGAGTTCGTCGATCGAGGCCTTCCACTCGGCCGTGTCGATCTCCTGCGAGCCACTGGTGTAGGCGAGCAGCGCCTCGAACACGAGATTGCGCTCCACCTCGACGATGTCGCGGAACATCTCGATCGCGATGTCGGGCATGGGAATCGAGAACCGGAACAGCTGGCGATACACGTCGACGCCGCCGGACTCCCGGACGTCCCGAATCGTGAATCCCTTGCCGCGCCGCGCTTCGACGAAGCCGTACGACTCCAGCCGACCCAAAGTCAGCTGCGCCGTCGCGCGGTTCATGTCGAACTCCTCGGCCACCTGACGCACCGACGGCATGAGATCCCCCGGTTGATATTCACCCGCGGCAACCCGGCGCGCCAGCTCGTCGGCAACGTCGGCGACCACCGTCTGGGATCCCATCGAAGTCACCTTTCGACTACTTTCGAATACGTCCCAGACAGTCTAGGCCCTACTGCGGGGTACTGCACCTATGTCACACTTGTCCGCGCAACTGTGAGGTGAGTCATGACCATCCGGCCCAGCGATGAACGCCCGGAGGAGCCGTTCGCTGGCAAGCGATCCCGGCTCTTCGCGTCGCGATCCTACGATAAACCTCCAGTTCACAGTGCAATTCGCGGCGCCAAGCTCGCCGCGCTCCCGATGGCGTTCGCCGGACGTCATGCCGCGGGCGCCGGTAAACGCGCACTCGGGAAATCGGCCGAAGAAGTCAATCGCGACATCCAGCTCCGCACCGCACAGCACATTTTCGAAGTGCTCGGCGAGCTGAAGGGCTGCGCCGCGAAACTGGGGCAGCTGCTGGCCATCTACGAACTGGCGCTGCCGCAGGAGCTCGCCGAGCCGTACCGGATCGCACTCAGCAGGCTGCAGGACGCCGCGCCTGCCATGCTGCCGCACACCGTGCACGCCGCCATGGCGGCCAGTATGGGCGAGCAGTGGCGGTCGCGATTCCGCGAGTTCGACGACCGGCGCGCCGCCGCGGCCTCGCTCGGCCAGGTGCACCGAGCGGTCTGGCACGACGGCAGGCGGGTCGCGGTCAAGCTGATGTACCCCGGCGGCAGGCAGGCGGTGGCGGGCGATCTGGATCAGCTGCGCCGGATCTCCTATCTGGCATCGGTATTCCTGCCCGGCGCGGACGTCAAGGCGGTGACCGAGGCGATCTGCGCGTCGGTGACCGACGAGCTCGACTACGCGGCCGAGGCCGGCCACCAAAGGGCCTTCGCCGCCGCGTATGCCGACGATCCGGACTTCCACGTGCCGAACGTCGTCGCGCAGCAGGGCGACGTGCTGATCAGCGAATGGATCGAGGGCACGCCGGTGCAGCGGATCATCGCCTCCGGATCGCGGGCCGAGCGCGACCGGGTCGGCATGCTCATGGTCCGCTTCGTCACCTCGGGCTGGGGCAGGCACGGCCTGCTGTACGCCGATCCGCACCCCGGGAACTTCCGGCTGCTGCCCGACGGCCGGCTCGGCGTGGTGGATTTCGGCGCCTGCTGCGCGTGGCCGCCCGCGGGTTTCGCCGAGCTGACCCTGGATTACTGCAAGGCGATCTTCACCGGCGGCCCTGAAGACCTGGCGGCCGCGACGCGCAGACACGGATTCGTGCAATCCGGACGCGCCTTCGACAGCGCGGAGCTGTACGCCGCGATCAGCCCGTGCGGCGAGCCGCTGCGGCACTCGACCTATCGGCTGACCACGCGCTGGTTGCGCCGACAGGTGCTGCGCACCACGAATCCCAGCTTGTCGAACGTGCTACGGGAGACGACCATGCCCGCCTATTGCACTCCTTTCGCCCGCTCGTTCCTCACTCTGGTCGGCGTGCTCGGCCAGTTGGAGACCGAGGGGCACTATCGCGACGAAATCCTGCGCTGGTTACCGGAATTGGCCGAGGCGTTCAGCTCCGACGAGGACCCCGCCCGCGTTGCGCGGCCGGTGGACCTCGAGGCCGTGCGCAGGCGGCGGTCCGCGGCGTCTTCGCGCTGACCGGTCAGCGCGACAACCACTCTCGCCACTGCGGCGCGATCAGGGCGGCGATCTCGTCGTAGCCCGCTGCCCCCGGATGCGCGCCGTCGCCGGCACGGACCTCGGCGGCCCACACCGCGTTGTCGCACAGCGGCTGATACACGCCCACGTAGGGCACGCCCGACGCCGCACAGGTCTGTGCGAACCGCGCGTCTAGCGCGGCCGTGCGGGCATTGTGCTCGTCGTCCGCGATCGGCGGCGGCGCCACCGCCAGCACCGGCCAGCCTCGCTCGGCGGCCTGTGCGAGCAGGCGTTCCAGATTGGCCACCGACTGCGCGGACGACACTCGTGGACCGCCGTTCTCGTACGTGGCGTCGTTCACGCCGAACGACAGCACCACCCTTGCGTCCACGCCCTCGGGCAGCCGCGGCGAGCACTCAAGCAGCCAGCGGTCCAGGATCTCGGCCGAGGTCTGCCTCCGCACGCCCAGGTTGTAAGCGGTCAGCGGCACCCCTTCCGCGTGCGCCGCGGCCGCGAGGCGACCCGCCCACCCCAGGCAGCGTTCGTCGCCGACGCCGGCGACGAACGAGTCTCCGACGAAACACACACGCAGATCACGGCTCACCCGCCCGATCCTCCCAGCGCCGAGACCCGGACGCGCGCATCGGGTGCGGGCAATCTGCGGCTGCCTCGCCTTCGCTCGGCCCGGCGCGGGCTATCGACGGACTCCGTCCGACTGCGCCCTTTATGATCGCGAGGGTCAGACCGGGAGGGAGTAATGGTCACAACCGAGTCGGGGCTCGCGGTGCCGCAGTGGTTCGCCGAGTTGTTCGCCCATCGGCGCTGGGTCCGGCGTAGCCAACCGTTTCCGCACGTGTACGCCCGCGACGTCTTCGTTCCGGAGTTCTATCAGCGATTGACCGACGAACTGGACCGGGTTCGCCGCGAGCGTCCCGAGCTGTTCGGTTCGGTCGCCGACGGCTACAGCGCGAACGGCATACGCCTGGCCGACCTGCGCGACGGGCCGCTCGCGATATTCACCTCGCGGGAGTGGCACGACCTGGTCGCCCGGGTCGGCGGCGTCGAGGCGACCGGCGATATCGAGGGATCGGTGCACCATCACCGTCCAGGCAGTCCGTTCGGCTGGCCACACAACGACCTCAACCCGGCTTGGTTCCAAGGGCCGGCCCCCGGCTCCAGCGAGGTACGGCTGCCGGACGGGACGGTCGACACCAAGACGGGGGCACGCGCCCCCGGCGTCGCCGCACGCGAGACCATTCGCGCCGTCGCGGTGCTGTTCTATCTGGGCAATCCCGGGTGGGAGCCCGGCGACGGCGGCGAGACCGCGCTGTACGACCACGTCGCCGACGACGCCACGCTTCCTTCGGTGACGCTTGTTCCGCCGCTGGACAATTCGCTGATCCTGTTCGAGGTCACGCCGCGCAGCTGGCACACCTTCGCGGGCAACAACACCAAAGACCGCAACAGCGTCGTGATGTGGGTGCATCGCACCAAGGCGGATGCCGAACGGCGCTGGGGAGGAGACAAGATTGTCAACTGGTGAACGCCGCGTCTGCCTGCTCACGGGCGCGAGCGGCACGCTCGGCGACGCCTTCTGCCGGACCTACTACCGCGACTACGACATCGTCGCCGTGTGCCGCACGCGCACGCCCGCCGCGCCGTCGCAACTGGAGTGGTACGTCGATCCGCTCGCGCCGGAAGCGGCAGTGCCGGAGAACGAATCGCGCATTTTCGTGGTCCGGTCCGATCTGACGCAGCCGGGTGAGGTGGAGCGGGTCGTCGATCTGGCGCTGGCCCGGTTCGGCCACGTCGACCTGCTGGTGAACAACGCGGCGCACATCCGGCTGCACCCGCGCGGCATCGTCGACGGAGACGCGGCACTGGAGGACTTCGATCGCCATTTCGCGCTGAATGTCAATGTGCCCCTTCGTCTTGCGGCGCGTTTGGCACAGCGATGCTGGTTGCACGCCGGTCCGGAGAACCGCGCGCGCAACCGCAACATCGTCAACGTCTCGAGCATCTCCGGGTCGGAGGTGTACCCGGGACAGACTCTGTACTCCGCGTCGAAGGCCGCGCTGAATCAACTGACTCGCGGTATCGCCGCCGAGTTCGCCGAGTTCGGTGTGCGCGCCAATGCCGTCGCGCCCAACAGTTTTCCCGCGCTCGTGCCCACCGAGCAGGTCGCTCGGGCGATCGCCGAGCTGGACGCGAGCGACCGGTCGGGCGCGGTGTACGGCGTGGGCGTCGAGCTGGACCCGACGGACGAGCCGGAGGGCGTCAACTCCCTCCGGCTCGCCGACGCCGAACGTTGACCGCCGCTATTTCGTGGTCGCGATGCCGGTGGCCTGTTCTGACAGCGTCCACAATCGCTGTGCGAGATCGGCATCGATCGCCTGCTTGTTGCTCGGCGGCTCCAGTTTGAATCGGTGGAAGTACTGCCCGTTGATCGCCTCGCCGTCGGCGGCGGTGGCCAGGTGCACCAAGGGCTCGGCGCCCTTGTCCGGGCGGATGAAGAACGGGCGCGACAGCGGAGATCGGATGAACCAGCCGATACCGAGCGGGGCCTTGTCGTAGACGTGGGTGGCGACCGCCCCGGGGTGGAAGGCCGCGGTGGTGAGACCGGTGCCCGCGGTGCGGCGGGCCAGTTCCCTGGTGAACAGGATGTTCGCGAGCTTGGACGTGCCGTACGCGCCGAGCTGGTTGAACGAACCCGTCGGCGCGTTGACCGTGTCCAGATCCAGCTTGGCCATCCGGTAGGTCACGCTCGAAGTGTTGACCACCCTGGCCCGCGACTGGGTCAGGCGCTCCAGCAGAAGGTTGGTCAGCAGAAACGATGCCAGATGGTTGACCTGGAAGGTCAGCTCGTTTCCGTCGTCGGTGACGGTGCGCTTGGGCCAAGCGCCGCCCGCGTTGTTGGCCAGCACATCGATGCGCTGATACCGGTCGAGCAACTGATCGGCCAGCTTGCGCACGTCATCGAGCCGGGCGAAATCGGCGACGAACGGCTGCGCGCCCGCGTTCGCCGCCACCTCCGCGGTGCGTTCCGGCGATCGGCCAACCACCGCGACGGTGGCGCCGCGCGCCGCGAGCCGCTGCGCCGCCGCGGCGCCGATTCCGGAACTCGCGCCGGTCACCACCACTGTCTTTCCGGTCAGATCCTGGTCCTGCACTGCCATTCCCGCCTCCCGAGCATCGGCTATGTGACCCGATAGTCTTCGGATCGCGCGGATTCGGCAAGTGCCGACGCGCCCGCGTAGTGCTCGGCGATCTCGTCGCTGGTCGTCAGCCACACCCCGGGGTGGGTCGCCACGTAGTCGAGCGCTTGGTCCAGGTATTTGATCCGGAATGCCTGACCGATCACGAACGGGTGCAAGGCGAGCGCCATGACGCGGCCGCTGTCGGCCGACTCGGCGCAGAGCTGGTCGACTTGGTCACGGACGATCCGCACGAATTCCGGGCCGGTGAGTGCCGGACCCATCCAGCCGCGGGGCCTGCGGCCGGTCCATGCCCACATGCTCGAACTTGACACCAGTGTCAGGATCAAGCTCGGATTGGAGTGATGTAGGGCACAGCGGGCGGCGGAGCCGCACTACACCAGCGGATATCGCGAACATCACCACGTCTGCTGCGCAGTATCGTGCAGCGAACGTAACAACCGATACCTGAACGCAAACCCTGCGCCACCTGACTGGTACGGCCGGAGGACTCGGAGAGGCGGCACAGCACATGGGTAACTCGTCGGGTACGCCCCGAACCCGAGCGGCACCCAACGCAGCACCTGAACGCAAATCCCGCGTCACCCGGCTGGTACGGCCGGAAGACTCGGAGGGGCGCAAGAGCGGGCGGGAAATCCCGGTCACCGGCAGCCTGCTGCAGCCGATGAGCCGGCGGACGAGCGACATCGTCCGGGTCGTCCTCGCGATGCTGGGGGTGGCGATCGTCGTCGCGGCGTCGCTGATCACCCGGCCGGAATGGCTGGCGCTGGAAAGTTCGGTATCCACCCTCGTCGACTTCCTGAATCCCGCCCAGTCGAACCTGGTGTATCTGGTCTACGGCATGGCGATCCTCGCCCTGCCGTTCGCGATCCTGATCGAGCTGATCATCGGCCGACAGTGGAAGTTGCTGGCGGGCTATGCCGCGGCCGGAGTGGTCGCCGGACTGCTGCTGTCCATCACCGGCACCGGACTGTCCGCGCCGAAATGGCACCTCCAGGTGCCCGACCGGTTGGACACGTTCCTGTCCCAGTTCCTGGACGATCCCCGCTGGATCGCGATGATCGCCGCGATGCTCACCGTCTCCAGCCCCTGGCTGCCCACCCGGGCGCGTCGCTGGCTGTGGTTCCTGCTGCTCGCCTTCGCGCCGATCCACCTGGTGGTCAGCACCGTGGTCCCGGCGCGGGCGATGTTCGGGCTCGCGGTCGGCTGGCTGGTCGGCGCGGTGATCGTGCTCGTGGTCGGCACACCCGCGCTCGAGGTTCCGCTCGACGCCGCCGTCCGGGTGCTCGCCAGGCGCGGTCACGCCGTCACCGGGTTCACCGTGGTGCATCCGGCCGGTCGCGGGCCGCTGGTGCTGGCCGCCGCCGTAGAGGGGCCCGAGCGCGAGCTGGTCGTCGAGATGTTCGGCAAGAACCAGCGCAGCTTCGGCGCGCTGCGGCAGCTGTGGCGCTGGCTCACCTTCCGCAGCAGCGAAACCGCGGCGATGCACGGGTCCATGCATCGCGCGGTCGAGCATCGCGCGCTGATGGCGATCGCCGTCGGTGACCTCGGGCTGGCCAGCTGTACGCCGGTCGCGGTCGCCGCGCTCTCCCGTGGCTGGATGCTGTTCGCGCACACGCAGCCGCGGGGCGAGTCGATCACCGAGTCGGCCGAGGAGGTGCTGCCCGGTCTGTGGCGGGCACTCGACATCCTGCACCGGAAGCAGATCTCGCACGGGGATCTGCGACCTGCCGACATCCGCGTCGAGGACGGAGCCACAGCTTTCGGCGGCTTCGGCAGTGCCGAATTCGGGGCGTCGGACGCGCAGTTGCAGTCGGATATCGCCCAATTGCTGGTGACCACCACCGCGGTCTTCGGCAAGGAGCCCGCGGTGCGCGCGGCCATCGGCGCGCTCGGCGAATCGCGGGTGCTCGCCGCGGCGAGCCGGTTGACCAAGTCGGCCATACCCACCGGGATTCGCAAGTCGGTCCCCGACTGGAAACACGCGCTGACCGGCGCGCGCGAGGAAGTGCGCAGGCAGACCGGGCAAGACCGGATCGAAGCCGAGCAGATCACCCGGTTCTCGCGCAACCAGATCATCCAGCTGGTCCTGCTGATCGGGCTGGTGTACGTCGCGTATCCGTTCATCAGCGCGGTGCCGACCTTCTTCACTCAGCTGCGAACGGCGAACTGGTGGTGGGCGCTGCTCGGGCTCGCGGTCTCGGCGCTGACCTACATCGGCGCGGCGGCGGCGCTGTGGGCCTGTGCGTCCCGTGCGGTGAGCTTCCGGAATCTGGTGATCATGCAGATCGCGAACACCTTCGCCGCGACGACGACCCCCGCGCGCGTGGGCGGGCTCGCACTGAGCGTGCGCTTCCTGCAGAAGGGCGGTATGGGTGCGGTTCGTGCGACCGCGGCGGTGGCGCTACAGCAGGCCGTGCAGGTGATCACGCACGTCAGCCTGCTGCTGGCGTTCAGCATCGTGGCGGGCACGTCCGCGGATCTCTCGCACTTCGTCCCCGACGCCACAGTGCTGTATCTGCTCGCCGGTGTTGGCGTGGGTATCGTCGGCACCTTCATGTTCGTGCCGAAGCTGCGCCGCTGGCTGAACAACGCGGTCCGGCCGCAACTGCAGGAAGTCCTCGGCGAACTCGCCGATCTGGCCCGCGACCCCAAGCGGTCCGCGGTCATAATCCTCGGCTGCGCGGCGATCATCCTCGGTTTCGCGGGCGCATTGTGGGCCAGTGTGGAGGCGTTCGGCGGCGGCGCGACGTTCGTCACCGTCACCATCGTCACCATGATCGGCGGCACGCTGGCCTCGGCCGCGCCGACCCCGGGCGGTGTCGGTGCGGTCGAGGCCGCGCTGATCGGCGGTCTGGCCGCGTTCGGGCTGCCCGCGAACATCGCGGTGCCCTCGGTGCTGCTGTATCGCGTGCTCACCTGCTGGCTGCCGGTGTTCTGCGGCTGGGCAACCATGCGGTGGATGACCGCGAGAGACCTGATTTAAGGCTTGGTGGCCAGCAGTACGCCGGTCGCCGGCCGCACCGCGACGAACTTCACGTCCTCGAAGCCGCTCGCGCGCACCATGTCTCGGTACCGGCGGATATCGATGCTCGCCAAGGGGTCGCCGTTGTCCTGCGCGGCATCGTGCGTGCGGTGCGCGGCGAATCGCGCCATGACGCGCACGGCCGCGGAAAGGACCGGGCCGGTCGGCTGGGTGTCGGCGAGCAACAGCCTGCCGCCCGGTCGCAACACCCGGAACATCTGCTCGAGGGCGCCAGGGCGGTGCGCCGCGGGGATGTGGTGCATGGCGAAAGTCGAGGTCACCAGGTCCGCGGATGCGTCGGGCAGCAGAAGCGATTGCGCCGTGCCGAGTTCGAATCGGCAGTTCGGCAGGGAGCGAGAGCGCGTGGTCGCGTAGTCGATCATCCGCGGCGAGGGATCCACGCCCGTGACCTGACCGGCGGTGCGAGCCAGCACGCGAGCGAAATCGCCTGGACCACAACCGATATCGACGACATCGGCGCCAGACGCCGGGCCGGCCAGCTCGGCTAGACGCACGTTCAGGCGACCCGCGCGGCCGAGCAGGAACGCGGCCTTCAATGCCCGGTAGCGGCGTGGCTGGGTGAGCAGTACGCCGATGTCGTCGTCGTGGTGCGGTTTGGCAGACTTGGGTTCGTTTCCGGTCATATGTTCAGGATCAGTGGACGTCGCCGTGCCGACCAGGGGCAATGTGGCGGAAACCATCCGCAACCGGACACATACGGAAGATTTGTTCAGGAGGCATCGTGTCGGATCGGCAGGACATCACGGACAGCGCGGATCGCCGGGTCCGGCGCACGAGGAATCTGCTGCACCGAGCGCTGATCGAGCTCATGCTCGAACGCGGCTACGACCGGATCACCGTCCGGGACATCTTGGACCGCGCCGACGTCGGGCGTTCGACGTTCTACGCGCACTATCGCGACAAAGACGATCTGCTCCTGCGCAGCAGCACCGACTATCTGCACGCCGCCGTGGCGGCTGCCGAGACGGACACCAACGCCGAAGAACCGCTCGCACCGGTGCGCACCCTGTTCAGGCTGGCCGCCGACAACCCCGAGGTATATCGAGCCCTGCTCGGCCGCAAAAGCGGCACCGTACTGCTGCGAACGACCAGGGTGATGGTCGGGCAGATCCTCGCCGAGCGGCTGGGCGACCGGCTCGCGATGCCGGAGGAGGAATTCACCACCACCGTGACATTCCTGTCCTGGGGCGTGGTCGGCATGCTCGGCGCCATCGCGGAACCGCATCCGCCGCTCTCGGCGGACGAGGCGTACCAGCACTTGGTCGAGTTGGTCGGCCCCGGCTTGAGCAGCCGGGTCCGCGGCGGTTCCGCAGCCATTCCCGACCCATCGCGGCAACACTGAAGTAGCTCGCCTACCTGCGACTTTCGATTGTTTTCTAGATCAGGGATTGACAAATCGCCGCGCCTACGTGAAGCTATCTGCAGCGCCAGAGCTGCGCCTTCATCGCGAATCACCTCGAGTTCCAAGGGTTTCCAGCCTCCCAGTCGGCGGTCTCAGACCGTGACTCGATCCGGCACAATGACCAGCTCCGATGGCGGATAGGTTTCCCCGACACCATTCTTGCGGTTGTACACGCCGTTGGAGTCCGACCCCCACCCCGGCCCGCCCTTACCCGGGTGGGGTCACCCCTGTCCCCAAGTGCTACCCGAACTGCGGCACGCCCCCGAAAATTTCTGTCCCCCTTGTATATCGGGCCGGGCTGAGCTTGCCGCATACCCGCCCCTGCCGCTCCCTGTCTCCTGCGGGCTCCGATCCCGCGGTCGCAGACGGCGTAGAGCGGCACGGGCGCAATTGCCCCACCCCCGATCCATCGAGCGATCGGGGGTGGGGCGTCCAAACGGCAACCATTCAGACAACATCCAATTGCGAATACGCGCTGTTACAGAATCTCGACTGTGAGCCTTGTCTCGTCACGCGCCAAAAGATTGCTGTGACGATATTCGCTGTGCTCGCTTTCCGCGGAGGGATGCCGTCTCGCCGATGTGCCGGGCTGACCGAGGCACCGGGCTGGATGCGGGCGGTCATCGGGGCGCAAGATAGTTGGACCCTGCACTTCTATGCAGGTGTAGTGCCATTCGGAAACAACTGCGGGAGTGCAACCGCAGACCCGCATGCCCCGAATTGCAGGGCATTGGCCTCCGGCGTGCGATACATACTTTCGAGTGCTCGAAATGAAATCGCCGTTACGTTGAGGCTATTCGCCGCACCAGCTCCGCGCACACGTCACGCTGGATCGGCGTTAACGGCGCGTGATAGGACTCTGAACGGAGGTGGATAACAGCCTCCGACCAACTGGGTCCGGTCGACGACCGCACCCAGCGGGAGGGTTCGCAAGAGGGGAAAGCACTTCTCAATGAAGAAGATTCGTACGTTCGGTGTGGCATGCGCAGTGGCGGCCGGGATCGTTGCGGCCGGCGCCGGCATGGCGGCGGCCGATACGGGGACCGGCACGGGCAACGGTGGCGGCACCCCCGTCGAAACCGGCTCGTCGAAGGTGGTGGTCGAACTCGCCAAGCTGCTCAGCACCGGTAGCGCGGCGCCGGGCACCGGCACCGGCACGGGAACTGGCACCGGCCAGTAATCACCCAAATTGCCCCACCTCACGCGAGGTGGGGCAATTTTGTTTTTGACGAATCCTTGCTGCATAAGGGCTGATTCCTTGACGGACCCCATACAGCCGAACTAATAGGCTCGGGAATCATGCGCCCTACCCCCTGGCAGATCAGAGATGCTCGACATGAGCAGACCGACCCAGCAGGTGAGGCGTCGCGCCGTCGATGGGATGACACACGACTCCGGGCAGCCCTCGTAGGAAAGCGGCTGCGGGCTGTGCTCGACGGAAATTGGGGTTATCTGTTAGCGGCGATCGGCTGCATCATCACATTTGTTCTGCTGTTCCAGCCATGGCTGACCACCAACACGGGCGGGACCGACGGCGCAATCCATGCGAACGGCTTCGGCCGACTCCATGTAACCACCTTCTGGGTAGACCTCTGGGCGCAGTCATCGGTACCCAATCCGAAGGCCAGCGGGACGTGGGGCATCCTCACCAGCGTCGCGATCGGCGTTGCCGTGTGCAGTGTGGCGGTCAATAGCGTGGTCCGCACCAAGGCGCTCACGTACATGGCGACCGTCGCCACGGTCTTCGTCGCGGTTTTCACGATCGCCACCGCGCTCTACCTCAATAGCAAAGGCGACGAACTGACGCGCGTGGTTTCGTACGGGACGGCCCGAGATCCGGGCACGCAGATCGGATTGCTGATCCGATGGGCAAAGGGCCACGACAACTATCCGGCGCCAGGGTTTCGTTCGGTTTCCTACGTCACCGCCAGCCTCACCTGGTATGCGATTCTTGCCGGCTCGATCTCACTGCTTTCTGCTGTGGCTGCCGTCGCTCAGTGGATTCATTTACGCAAGAACCGCCGTCAATCCAATACACCTTCGCGCACGATGCTGATCATGTCCGGTGCGACAGCGAGCAGTTCCTCCACGCGCGCGACGGGGATGAAGCCGACGGCGTAGGCGTCGCCGTCGGTGTCGAGTGAAACCGTGGCCACACCCATGCCCAGGGTTTCTTCCCCCACTTGCTCTAGGAATACGGCGGCGATTTCGCCGCTGTGCCAGCCGTCGCTCTCGGCCAGGAACTCGTCTGCCCAATCCCACGACAGCGCGGGATAGGAACTCAACGCTTCGAGTCCTGACCGCAGCTGCTCGGGATCGTCCTTCCAGTCGAAATACGCCAGAACCGATTGCTCGCCCAACTCACCGAGCAGCACGTGCCATGGACTGCCCCCGGACCACTGGAGTCGTTGCCGATCTTCGATAGCCTCCCGGCAAGTCCGGACAACCTCCGGCTCGTCAGGCGCAAGCAATTCCGCGACCCGCATCGACTGCGCGATTTCGTTCTCGATCTGCGCCTGCTCCGCGGACTCGTTCTGATCCATGGCGCGAGCGTAGCGGTGCCCACCGACCTACCGCTGGAGCCAGGCACGCGGTCCGCGCGAATTCACGAACGCCTGACGGCGTTTCGTCCAGCTCAGGTCAGCGGCGGTCGAACTGGCCGTCGGCGACGCCTTTGGTGAAGGCGTCCCATTCGTCGGCGTTGCAGAGGAGGGTGACGCCTTGGGCGGAGATCGCGGCTCCGCCATCCTGGTGGAGGGAGATCGCCACGCCATCGTCCAGGGTGCCGGAGTTCGCGCTCAGGGCGAGGTCCAGGAAGGCGGGCCAGATCGCGGGTGGAACGGAAACGATCGGCTGCTCGGCTGCGGGGCCGGTGTACTTGCTGTCGCGGATGAGCACGGTATCTCGCCGGTGGGAGATTTCGACGCATGCCCCCGCTTCGCCGCTGAACGTCGATTTGAACCACCGCGTGCTCACAGTAACTACCTTATCTGACTTGCAATCTGATCAATCAGACGAAGTGATTCATCTCGATCGAGCGCGATCTGTTCCACTCTGCTGTACAAGAAGTCGAGCGTTTCGATGCGCTTGGGATCATGCACGACCTCGAGGAAGATGGTGGACTCCAGCCAGCCCAACGTCGGCAGTCGAGGGCTCTCGAAGTCTAGGAGCTGGAAGGTCGATGCGTTCAGACTCGCACCACTGAATGACTGAACGCGCAGGTCAAGAGTGTCCGCATACTGGTCGGCCAGCCCGAGAAGGTGCCGGAGTTGATCTCGCTGAACCTGCGGGCCGCCGATCTCCTGCATCAGCGCCGCTTGGCCGATGATCACCGACAGCTGAAGCGGGTCAGGTCCGTCGAGGCGGCATTGCCGCTGCAAGCGCGCCCGCACACGCTGTCCGATCTCGGTTGGCCGACCTGTTGAGAGTGGCGATGACAGCAGGGCGCGGATGTAGTCCTCGGTCTGCAGCAGTCCTGGAATCACGCCGCTCTCGACGCTGCGTATGCTTCGCGCACCGTCCTCCAACCCGAAGAAGCGGGCGAGTTCGTCGCTGAACAGTGCTGAGTACTCGTTCCACCAACCGCGCCCCTTCGCGATCTTGCGGAGTGCGACCAACTCCTCCTTCTCGTCCGGCTCGAACTCCAGCAGGTCGAGGAGGATCTCCAGCTTGCTCTCCGTAAGGACACCGCGGTAGTTGGCGACTTGCGACCAGTACGCGGAGCTGATGTCCAAGGCCTTCTGGATCGTTGTCGCCTTCACGCCGAGCGCCTTGCTCTGCTCTCGGATGCGGAGCATCAGTTCCCACCCAGCGACGGTCGGAGACGTCCGTGCCATCTCGATCCTTCCCCTTCGATAAGGCCGCCATCACCGTACAGCAGAGAACTACGACCAACCCTTGCGATTAGGTTGTCCACTTAATCTAAGTGACGTACTCTACCTAGCAGCTAAGCAGGCGCTCAATTAGGTGCTGGCTCAAGGGGATAGGGGCGATCATGGCGGTCAGAGTTGTCCGCAACTCGCTGATGATCAGCGATCAGACCGAGCATCAGGCGAAATGCGTCGGCGGCGGGTGCTGGGTCGTCTCGTATCTACCCGGGCGCACGCTGACCATCGACCAGGCGACGGCCGCGATGAAGGCCGCCGAAGTGGCCTCTGTGGTGAGCGATCTGGCTGTTCAGGTTGGGCTCACCGCGTTGGAGACGGTCGGCATGGCGCTTCAGCAACCGCCGTGGGACTGTCCGCGGGCGCGGCCGTGCAGGCCCCGGCTATTCGGGCGGGGTTGAGGCGGAGCTCCCCGTGGCGATCGCGCTGGAATGGCGCGCGGGGTGAATTGCGTTGTCGCCAAACGGAAGTCCCAGGCCGGGTGAGCGGGATGTGCATCTCCGCTTCGTCTACGTTGGGGCGACAGGCGACCTGGTCATCGACCGCTGTGCGTGCGAGACGGCGGCGCATGACTTTCTCGATGCCTGGGGGCGCAGCCACTCCCCAGGTCTGACGGTCTTCGTGGTGAACGACGGCCGAACCGACTTCCAACGATTGAATTGTGAGTTCCTATGGGCACAACCAGATTCGTCGCGATCCAGGCCGCCTGGCAGCGCCGCGATCTCTACGAGCGTGAGTTCGGACTCCGATCGACCGTCGACCCCGACCTCGGGGCACTGTGGCTCGAAGCCGGACTCGATACCGGAGTGCGGGTAGCCGGCATGCCCGCCGCGATCGGACGCGTCATGCGCAACAGTCTGTTGCAGTTGGACATGCGCGCACCGGCCATCTCCCACGCCGATACCGGATGCGTCTGCGGGCGATCGCGTCGCTGGCAGTTCCTGTCCGCCGCCGCGCCGGAGGACGTCCAACTGATCCGTGGAATCAGCAACGACCCGATTCTGGTGGTGCACCGAGTGAGCGCCTACCTCGGCATGCGGGTGCGCCTTCCGACCCCTGGCGACCCGCGCCACGTCTGGATCGACCCGCCGGTACCGGGGGAGATGCCGCATTTCGGAGACTTCATCGAGGGTGTCCGGCACGTCCTCACCCAGATGAGCGGGGTGCGGTGATGCCGACACACGCACACACAACCACACCGCAGCGACGGCACATTCTCGACCCGGCCGAGGTGACACGGCGATGAGCATCGTGATCCTCGCGTGCACGGCTCTCGCCGTCCTCGTACAAATGGGTTGTTACTTCGGGGCCACGTGGGCGCTCGAGCGTCGAGTGGACCGCGAGCTCGCACCGCCGCGTCGGCCGTTGCCGCCGGAGGTGGTGCGAGTGCTCGTCGAAGCGGGAGTCGTCATCCCAATGCCGCCCGGGACGTTCGCCTTGCGGGTTTCTCCGCCTGAGCTGACCAAAGTCGCTGGGTAACTCGATGAACGGCCCAGGCGCAGGCCCCGGTCAGCCGCCGACCAGTTCCAGCGCCTGCGCGGCGGTCAGGCACCCAGCCGTGACGAGTTCGAGGTTGGCCAGCGCGGCATCGTGCGCTTCCGGACTACCAGCAGCCACGCAGTCGGACACCGGGTGCACGGTGAACCCCAGGTCGGTGCCGTGCCGCGCGGTCTGCTCGACGGTCAGGTTGGTTGCCACCCCGGTGACGAAGAGCGTCCCGATGCCTTGATCCGCCAACCACTCCGGAAGCTTGCTGCCCGCGAGCCCGGACAGCTTCTGATTGTCGAACACGTCGGTGGGCTGCGCCTCCATCTCCGGAATGATCGCGGTGCCGGCGGCATCGGGGCGGAATTCGGTTTGCGCCGCGCCGACCGAGCGCATGAAGCCGGTGTTGCGCACGAGCTCGCCCTCGCCAACCGGGATGGTGAACCTGGTGAAGACCACCGGCACCTCCAGCGCGAGCGCCGCCGCGTGGAAGTCCGTCGCACGAGGCACCACACCGCTGGCGGCCACCGGCGCGGCCAACATCGGACCGAAGAACCCTTCCGGCCGGATGACATTCACTTGCCAGTGCAGCGCCAACACGGCGGCGCGGATGCGTCGGATCGCCATGGGAAGACCTTACGCATCGACGCCCATCCGCCGCGCCGATTCACGTGAAACGTGCGCTCCTCGAGTTCAGGACGAATAGTCCTTGCGCAACTGGACTTTCACGACCTTGCCGCTGGCGTTGCGCGGCAGCTCGGGCACCAGCACCAGGTCTGTGGGGTGCTTGTAGCGAGCCAGGTTCTCGTTGAGGAACGGCTCGAGCTCGGCCAGCGTCAGCTCGTCGTCCGGGTTGTGCAGGGCGACCACCGCGACCGGCACCTCACCCCACTTCTCGTGCGCGCGGCCCACCACCGCCGCCTCCCGGATCTTCGGGTGCGCGAACAAGACGTTCTCCACCTCGGCGCAGTAGATGTTCTCGCCGCCGGAAATGATCATGTCCTTCTTGCGGTCCACCACGTAGACGAAGCCCTCGTCGTCCTGGCGGACCAGATCGCCGGAGTGGAACCAGCCGCCCGCGAATGCCTCCGCGGTGGCTTCGGGCTTGTTCCAGTAGCCCTGCATGAGGGTGGGACCGCGGTAGACGATTTCCCCCACCTCGCCGGGCGCGACGTCGTTCATCTCGTCGTCGACGATGCGTGCCTGAATGGTCGGGATGGGCTTGCCCACCGAGCCGATCTTGCGGATCGCGTCCTTGCCCTCCAGCACGCACGTGATCGGCGACATCTCCGTCTGTCCGAACACCGCGACGTTGAACGCATTCGGGAAGCACTCGGCCATCGCGCGCAGCACCGTGTCCGACGCGGGCGCGGCGCCCCAGCTCAACACCTCGAGCGCGAGTTCGCGCTCCTTCACGGTCGGGTGGTCGCAGACCAGCTGCCACTGCGCGGGCACGCAGAAGGCGGAGGTGGCCTGCTCGCGCTCCAGAGCGTCGAGGAACTCCCCGGCGTCGAAAGCGCCGAGCGGGTGCAGCACCGTCTTGGCTCCGAGCAGGAAAGCCGGTGCCAGACTGCCGAGTCCGGCGATGTGGAACAGCGGCGAGGTGCAGAATCCGATCGAATCCGGTTCCAGCGCGAGCGCCCGGATGCAGGTCAGCGCTTGGGCGTTCATGTTCGCGTGGGTCAGCACCGCGCCCTTGGGGCTGCCCGTGGTGCCCGAGGTGTACATGATCAGGCTGGGGGTGTCTTCGGGGATGTCCAGCGGGGTATGCGGTTCGCCGAGTTCGGCGAGCAGGTCGCCGAAGCCGACCACGCCCTCGCCGGACGCACCGCCGATCACCACGCAGGTTTCCAGGGCGGGAGCCTGCGCCCGCACCGCGGCGGCCAGCGGTTGCAGCACGGTATCGGTGACCACCGCCTTGGCGCCGCTATCGCTGACGATGTAGGCGACTTCGGGCGGTGTGAGCCGGAAGTTGACCGGGACCGCGATCGCGCCGAGCGCGTTGATGCCGAAGACGGCTTCGAGGTATTCGGGGTAGTTCAGCGCGAGGATCAGCACCCGATCGCCGAATCCGACTCCCCGGCGCGCCAGCCCGTCGGCGAATTTCAGTGACCGCTCGTGCAATTGGCGCCACGTGGTGTCCACGCCACGGAACCGCACCGCGACCGCGTCCGGGCGCATTTGCGCATGCACGGCGATCTGGTTGTTCCAGTGGTTACGCCGCGACCTGAACGGCTCGGCGAGCGCTGCTGCCCCGGTGGTCATGCCACGAACTCCTCTCGGACCGCCGGATGTCCGGCGGCGACGGGCTGAATCGGGAGCAGAATAGCAACTAACTTAATTGCCAGACAAGTGGCTGCTGGATGAATCGTTGTTAAGCGGTCGAGATTTGTACCTTGCCTCCAATTATTGGCGTCGACCTCGTTGTTCAGGCACAATCGGGTCGCATCCAAGCATGGTGGCGGCCCCGAGAGACAGGGCAAACTATGCGAACCGCGGCTCACTTATGAGTTGAACACGAGGCGATCCTCATGTCACCATCGACGCCAACGGGCGGACCGGCACGCCCGCGCGAGACAGAGGAGAAGCGCAATGCTGCGGACCAGGTTCACCGAGAAATTCGGGGTGGAGCATCCGATCGTGCAGGGCGGCATGATGTGGGTCGGGCGCGCCGAACTCGTCGCGGCGGTCGCCAACGCGGGCGGGCTCGGCTTCATCACGGCACTGACCCAGCCGACCCCCGACGACCTGCGCCGCGAGATCGCCCGGACCAGGGAGCTGACCGACAAGCCCTTCGGCGTGAACGTCACCATCCTGCCGTCGATCAATCCGCCGCCGTACGCGGAATACGTTCAGGCGATCATCGACAGCGGCGTGAAAATCGTCGAAACGGCGGGCAGCAATCCGGAACCGTTCCTGCCCTACTACAAGGACGCGGGCATCAAGGTGCTGCACAAGTGCACCAGCGTCCGGCATGCGCTGAAGGCGGAGCGGATCGGCGTGGACGGAGTGAGCATCGACGGCTTCGAATGCGCGGGCCATCCCGGTGAGGACGACGTCCCCGGTTTGGTGCTCATCCCCGCCGCGGCCCGGGAACTGAGCATTCCGATGATCGCCTCCGGCGGCATCGCCGACGCCCGCGGCCTGGTCGCGGCGCTCGCACTGGGCGCGGACGGCGTCAATATGGGTACCCGATTCCTGTGCACGCAGGAGTCATCGATCGATCAGAAGGTCAAGGAGCGGATCGTCGCCAACTCCGAGCGCGAAACCCAGCTCATCTTCCGCACCATGCGCAACACCGCTCGCGTGGCGGACAACGAGATCAGCCGCAAGGTCGTCGAAATCGAAAAATCGGGCGGCACTTTCGACGACGTGCGCGATCTGGTCGCGGGCGCGCGCGGTCGGCGGGTCTTCGAGGAGGGCGACCTGGACGCGGGCATCTGGTCGGTCGGCCTGTGCCAGGGCCTGATCCACGACATCCCGACCTGCGCCGAACTGATCGGCCGGATGGTCACCGAGGCCGAGGAGCTGATCACCGCCCGCCTCGCCGAAACCGTCGTCGGCTGACCGGGTTCGTCGGCCACAGGGTCAGGCTCGCAGTCGTGACTGGCCACGGACTCGAACCCGCCGGGCCGTCGTCATCGGCTGACCGGGTTCGTCGGCCGCGCGGGCGGTCGGGCTCATAGCCGCCATAACCCGATGTCGCCCAACCGTCGTCGGCTGACCGGATTACCTGCTGGCGCGGGCGGTGACGGCCTCGTAATCGTGGCTGGCGATGAGTTCGATGTCGTCGGGCAGCGCGTGCAGGCGGTGGATCGTGGTGAAGGCGGCGTCGCGGTCGGAGTCGAAGAGTTTGCCCGGCATCGGCGCCTTCTCCCGCAGCAGATCGACTTGCAGCTTGCTCCAGACGGCATCGCCCGCGAACAGCACCCGGCTGCCGTCGTCCACCGCGAGCAGCACGCCGATGCTGCCCGGCGTATGGCCCGCGAGATCGACCAGCAGTACCGAACCGTCGCCGAACAGGTCTTTGCTGCGCGGGAACGTGAGCACCGGTGGTCCGTCCAATTCGAACCGGTCGAAGTTACGACCGCGCAGTGGCCCCCGCGCCACACCGGCCGGGGCGTGCGGACCGCCCATCGCCCAGTCGTATTCGACCGCGGGCAGCCGGACCTCGACCGCAGACGGCAATTCCAGCAGGCCGGAGACGTGGTCCCAGTGCAGGTGGGTGGGCAGCACGAAGTCGATGTCGGAACCCGCGATGTCGTGCGCGGCGAGTGCGTCGGACAGACCGAGCACCGGTTTGTCCGGCGCGACGAGCAGCGGGACCGGGAAAGGCAACTCGGGCAGCACCCGGTCGTGCACGCCCGCGCACAGGGCCGGATCGACCAGGAACCGCGCCTTCGGATGCTCGACCAGGAACGCCGCCATCGACAGCGTCATCTCCCGCAGGCTGCGCACGCCTTCGGCAACGATGGTGGTGGGCGCCGACATGGTGGCCTGCGTGAGCACGGTGAGCCGCACCGCGGCGCTCGCCGTGGGCAGCGGCCGCACGTCGAGGTTCGCCAGCAGTGCGGTGTCGGGGCGGCGCGGGCGCAGTAGGCGGCCGGGCGTCGCCGCCAGCGCGGCACAGCAGCGCAGCAGAGTGGGCAGGATCGGCGTGCGCTCGGCACGGGTGGCAGCACCGCTGTCCGGTTCGGTCACCATGCCACCGTAAGTGATCGCCGTGGTTCGCGAAAGGCTGGGCAGGCAGCGGAAATGCGACCTTGCTCCGGCCGATTTCTGCGGCATAATCGCGTGGGTACCGTTCTCTGTGGGTAGGTTGCAGCAGCCGGGAGACGGGGAGGGAGGACGCGATGCCGCCCAGTCTTCCGGACGGGCACAGTGGTGCGCAGGGGAACGACGGTTCGCTCGGCTATGGCCGGCGCACCGCGTTGACTTGTGCCGCCGTCACGGCCGTTGCGGACCTACTAGGGGTCGACGCCGCCACGGTGTCGACCAGCTCGCCCTTTACCGATCTCGGCCTCAGTTCCACCCAGCTTGCGAGGCTGACCGCCCATCTCGAAGACGCTATGGGAGTCGAGGTTCCGCTGACCGCGATCTACGACCATCCAGACATCGAGCAGCTTGTCGAGTATCTCGCGATGCGATGAGCACCGCGCCTACGGACTCGAACGGCTCGCAAACACCCGTCGCCATCATCGGCATCGGCTGCCGACTGCCCGGAGCGGCCGGCGCCGCCGAATTCTGGCGACTGTTACTCGACGGCCGGGATGCCACGTCCACACCGCCCGCCGGTCGCCTGGGCGCCCGGCGCGGCGGCTACCTCGGCGATGTCGAGTCGTTCGACAACGACTGGTTCGCCATCTCCGAGCGGGAAGCCGCCGTCATGGACCCGCAGCAGCGGCTCGCGCTGGAGGTCGCGGTGGAGGCGCTCGATGACGCCGGAATCGGTTATCGCGTCCGCGGATCCGACGCCGCAGTGGTGTTCGGCGCGTCCGGGTACGACCACGGTATAGCGGTGCTCGGCCGGGAAGGCCACGACGCCCCATACGCGGTGACCGGGTCGGCGCTCAGCATCATCGCCAACCGGTTGTCGTACGTGCTCGATCTGCACGGACCGAGTCTGGTGCTCGACAGCGCGTGTTCGTCCTCGCTCGCCGCGGTGGATTTCGCGGTCCGGTTGCTCGCCGACGGCACGGTCCCGTTCGCCGTCGTCGGCGGCGTCAATCTGGTGCTGTTGGAGCACACGTCGAACTACCTGGCCGAGAGCGGTTTCCTGTCGCCAGGCGGGCGAACGGCGCCGTTCGACGCCGCCGCCGACGGCTATGCCCGCGGCGACGGCTGCGCGGTGGTCGTCCTGCAACGGACCGCGGACGCGCTGAGCGAGGGCAACCGGGTGTACGCGGAGATCATCGGGACGGCCGTCGGATCGGACGGGCGCTCCAACGGCCTCTACGCACCGAACGGCCGCGCGCAGCAGGAGACACTGCGCACCGCGTGGTCGCGCGCCGGTAGCACGCTGCGCAGCGCTGGTTACATCGAATGTCATGGCAGTGGAACGCCTTTGGGCGATGCCGTGGAGATCAGCGCGCTGGCCGCCGCGCTCGGCGATGGCACTCAGCGATCGAGCGAACGGTCGTGCGTCGACACCGACGATCCGATCTGGATCGGCTCGGTGAAGTCCAATATCGGACATCTGGAAGCCGCAGCCGGAGTCACCGGGCTGGTGAAGGCCGCCCTGTCCATCCATCACGGCGTGATCGCGCCGACGATCAACCTGCGCACCGAACACCCGTTGCTGCACCTGGCCGAGCGCGGCCTGCGTGTGCCGGCCGAGCCGGTGGACTGGAGTCACGTACCCGCACCGGAGCGCATGGCGGGCGTCAGCTCGTTCGGATTCGGTGGCACGAACGCGCACATCGCGGTGCGCGGGGTCGCCGCACCACAGCACGCCCGGAGCGATCAATTCCCGGTACTGCTGCCGCTGACCGCCCGCGATGACGTGGAGCTGCGCGAGCACGCACTGCGGCTGGCCGACGAACTGGATCACGCTCGCCCGCCGCTGGGCGAGTTCGCCGCGGCCACGGCCCGATTGCTTCCCGAGTCGACGCGAGCCGCCGTCCTGGCGCACGACCACCCGGACGCGGTGCACCGGCTGCGCGCCTTCGGCCGCGGCGACGCCGACGCAATGCTCGGCCCCGTCCGGAACCGCCGTCCGGGCGGCCTGCTCTTGTTGTTCTCCGGTCAAGGTGGCCAGCATCCGAAAATGGGTCGTGCGCTGGCGGCGCGATATCCGGTCTTCGCCACCGCGCTCGCCGAAGCGACCGACGCGATCGTGGCGGCGGGTGGACCGCGAATCTGGACGCCGCGGCACGGTTTCACGTTCGCTGCCACCGATGACGCGCACGCCACCGAACTGGTGCAGCCCGCGCTGTTCGCATTCCAAGTGGCAGCGGTGCAGCTGTTGGCGGGCTTCGGCATTCGGCCCGACGCGGTGGCCGGGCACAGCCTCGGCGAGATCGCCGCCGCCACGGTCAGCGGCGCGCTGTCCCTGGCGGACGCGGCGCGCATCGTCGTGCTGCGCAGCGCGACCCTGGCCCACCTGGACGGCCACGGTGCGATGGCGGTGCTGGAGGCGGCTCCGGACGACGCGGCGAAACTGGTCGAGCCGATGCACCGCGAGGTGGGCATCGCCGCGGTCAACGGCCCCAGATCAGTAGTGGTGTCCGGCACCCCGCGATATATCGACACGCTGGTGCGCCGAGCCACCCGCCGCAACATGTTCGCGCGTCGGCTTGCCGTCGACTTCGCCGCCCACGGCCCGCAGGTCACCGCCGTGCTCCCGGCGTTTGTCGCGGCGCTGAGCGAGATCACTCCGCTGACGCCGCAGATACCGGTGTACTCGACGGCTAGGCGCGGCGCGAAGATCACCACAGCCGCCATGGACCGAAGCTACTGGGCCGAGAATGCCGCGGGCACCGTGGAGTTGGCGGCGGCGATGGAACGCGCCGCAGAGGAAGGCATCTCGACCGTGCTGGAGATCGGCCCGCATCCCGTGCTCGCTTCCGCCGTGCGGGAGTACCCGGAGTTCCGCGAGGGCACGCATCCGGTGGCGCTGCGCGAGGACGAGGCGGCCGGGTTCCTCGCCGGTCTGGCGCGGCTGTACCTGGAGGGGCGGCCGGTCGACTGGTCGGTGCTCGGTCCGTTCGGCGAAACATTGCCTCGACAGTGGCGCAAGCGGAGGTTCCCGCTCATGGTGTCGGGACCGGCGAACGGGCACACCCCCGAATCCGCCTTCCGCACCGAGGATCTCACCGATCACGTGGTGCAGGGCGACAGCGCGGTGCCCGCCGTGTTCTGGCTGCGCAGGCTGCTGCACCTGGCCCGAACGACGGCCGGGACAACCCGGCTCGCCGACTTCGTAGTGCACGAGAGAACCGATTCGAGAACGCTGCCCGAAGTCGTCTATCGCGGACCGGGAGCCGAGGAAAGCGTGCGGGCGGAGGTCACTGGCACCGAGACGCTGGCTTCGGCCCGGCCCGCCGGTGACCCCACACCCGCGGATATCGTCGCATGGATGCGGGTGGTCGACGCAAACCGGGCCGCCCGCCACCACATGCGGGTCATCGCCACCGGCACGTTCTACGAGGAATTGCGCCGCAGGCAACTGGAGTACGGACCGCGCTTCCGTGCACTGCGCGGCATCGCGGCGGGCACCGGGCGGGCGCTCGGCCTGTTCGACGCCGCCGAATTGCACCGCACCGCAACGCTGGACGGGTGCCTGCAAGTGCTCGCCGCGGCACTGTTCGACGAGCTGCCCGCCGCGTCGATTCCGTTGCCGATCGGCATGGACTCCGCCTGGCTGTCGAACGAACCGGATCGCCATGTGCTCGAGGTGCACGCGCTGATCCGGGAGCGAACCGACAACGGTCTGGTGGGCGACGTCATCGCGACCGACCAGCACGGCGTGCCCTGTCTCGCCTTCTCCGGCGTGCATATTCGCTACGTCGAGCCCGGTGACGCGGACGGGATCGACGCACGGCGAACGCCACGCGCCGAACAGGACGCGCCGTTTCGTCAAGAGGCGTGGATATCGCGCGATCCGGTGTCGCTCGGCCTCGGCGACGCGCCCGCGGCCGAAGCGTTCGGGCGGCGCGCGGTAGTGGTGGGCGCCTCCGAGCTCGCGGTCCGGCTCGCCAGGGCACTGGATGCCGGCTTGCCGACTGAACGAGTCGCACGCGAACCGGACGACGCGGGTCCGCTCGTGACGGCCGTCCTCACCGGGCGCGGTGACGGCCGCACCGCTGTGGTGGTGGTCTGTCCCGCGGACGGCGGCGCGAGCGATGCGCAGGCAGGCATCGCGTCGCTCGGGCGGGTTCTCGATCTGCTGCAAGAGATCTCCGCCGACGACTCCACCGCGTCCATGACAGTCGTGCTGCCGCGACACGATTCCGGCCCCTGGCGGCACGACGAACCCGCCATCCGTTCCGCGGTCGGGCCCGCGGCGATCGCGGGCCTGGTGCGCTCCCTGCAGCTCGAGTCGGGCCGGACAGTGCGCCTGGTGTGGGCCGATACCGACCCCAACAGCGTGCCGCTGCTCAGCCGGGTCGTGACCGCTGCCGACCTGCCCGACGAGCTGCGCCTGTCCGCGGGTGAGGTCGCGGTCCGGCGATTCACGCCCGCGCGAGAGCGGGCGCTGCCGATCGCGGGTATCGACACGAACGGAACCTATGTCGTCACCGGCGGGCTGGGGACGCTCGGCTCGGTCGCCGTCCGCTGGCTGCTCGACGCGGGCGCACGAGACGTGGTGGTGCTGACGCGCGCACCCCGCCCGGTGCCCGCGCTGCTCGACGGCTTGGAGGACCGCATCGTCGTGGTGCGCTGCGATGCGGCCGACCGAGACGAGCTGGCGAACGCGCTCAGCGACATCCGGGCCTGGGGGGCGGCCATTCGCGGTGTCGTGCACGCCGCCGGTGCGCTGGAGAACGCCGCGTTCGAAGCGGTCACGGCGAGTCAGCTGGCCAGGATGTGCGCCGCCAAAGCCACCGCGGCGAGCAATCTGATCGAGCTCACCGCAACCGACGCGACCGACTTCGTCCTGCTGTTCTCCTCGGCGACCGGCGCACTCGGCGCACCCGGCCAAGCCGCCTACGCCGCGGCGAACGCGGCCATGGACGCCCTGGCCTCGCGCGACCCGGGCCGGCGGATTCTCAGCATCGGCTGGGGCCTGTGGGACTCCGGGCTCGCCGCTGCGGCCGGCGGGGCGAGTCACTTGCGGCGCGCAGGCGTCGGGACGTTCGACGTGCACCGAGGCAGCGCCGTGCTCTCCCGAGCCCTCCGCTACGAAGGCCCGTATCTGCTCGCACTGGACTACACCCCGACCGCCGACACCTCACCGGTAGCCGGGCGCCTGGCTGACCTGCTTGTGCCGGTCGTCGATTCGGCACCCAACCGAGACAGCGCACCGGAGTACCTGCTCACGCCATCGGAATCCGCCGAGCCACTGCCCACCACCATCCGCCGCGTGCTGGCGAGCACACTCGGCCTGCCCGCCGAGCACATCGACCCCGCCGCCGACTTCAACGACCTCGGGCTCACTTCTCTGCTCGCGATCGAGATGCGCCGCAATCTGGAAACCCGGCTGCGTGTCCGGATCGCGACCGCGGAGCTGTTCAAACACCCCACCATCACCGCACTCGGCGCCGCCCTGCTGGACCGGGTCGCGGCGAACGCCAGCGAGGCATAGTGACGGCGCGCATTCACATGCCAGGCAATATCCTCACGGTTGAGGTAGCCCACTGGGCGGCCATCGAACCGGACGAGCCCACTTACCGAACTGCGCAACCGCATGCAAAACGCTTGCCCGTCACGTCGAACCAACGAGCCCTCCGCCCGGCAACTATCCTCGCGGCCAAGATGGCCCACTGGGCGGCTACCCGGCCGGACGAACCCGCCTACACCGAACTGCGCTACCGCATGCAAAGAACGCGTACCCATCACGTTGAGCCAACGAGGCGTCGTGACCGCGAGTGACCACACGCCGGGCAATATCCTCGCGGCCCAGGTGGCCCACTGGGCGGCTACCCGGCCGGACGAACCCGCCTACACCGAACTGCGCTTCCGCCTGCAAGAACGCGTGCCCGTCACGGTGACCTATGCGGGCCTGCACGCCGCGGCGGGAGCGCTCGCCGCACGACTGCGGCGGGAGAGCGCGCCCGGCGACCGGGTCGCCGTTCTGTGCGTCCATGGAATCGACTACACGGTCGCCTTTCTCGCCTGCCTGTACAGCAATCGCATAGCGGTACCGCTCTTCCCTGCGGGCGGCACGCGCAACCGAGACCGCTTGCACGCGATCCTCGCCGACGCCCGCCCCACCCTGACCCTGCTCTCCGCCCACGACGAGATCACCGCCGCAACCCTCGGATCAGCGCTGGGGCGCGTCCTCACCGTGCCGCCGGAACCGTCCGCGCCGATCGCGGTTCCGCCAGCCGCGAGTCCGCTGACTTCGACCACGCCCCCTGCTCCGGCGACTACGAACACGGCCGCGCGTTTCTGGGCACCAGTGGCGTACTCGACCGCACAGCCACCGACGTCGGTAACCGAATCGGCCGTGCCGGGGTCGCGTGCGGGCGAGCCTGGCGCCCGCCGACCTAAGCCAGCGGCGGATCCGCTGGCGCCGACGACGCAGTCGGACAGACTGAGCACGGGTCCAGCCGCTCCGCCGATCTCGACGGCAGGGCGTCTGGCCATGCCAACCACTCGGCTGCTGAGCCCGCCTGCATCCAGGCCGGACGCATCAGCGCGGATACCTGCTGCGACGGAGGCGGATTCACCCGTCGTCGACCCGGTGCGCGGCGAGCTCGCGTATCTGCAGTACACCTCCGGGTCGACCAAGTCACCTGCCGGTGTTCGGGTCACGCATGAGAATCTGGCCGCGGCGCTGGCGCAGTTGCGGGATGCTCTGCCCGCGTCCAGGGGTCGGCCCATCGTGACGTGGCTACCGTTCTTTCACGACATGGGGCTGATCCTGGGGCTGGCGCTGCCGCTCTGGCTCGGCGTGCACGGCGTCACCCTGGCGCCTGCGGAGTTCGTGAAGCGGCCCATCCGGTGGCTGCGCGCGATCGCCGACTACCGCGCAGGCATCACGGGATGCCCCAATTTCGCGTTGACGCTCGCGGTGTCGGGTACGACGCCGCAGGAGCGGACCGGTCTGGACCTGTCCGGGCTGGACGTCTTGCTCAACGGCTCCGAGCCGGTCCGCGCCGACGCGCTGGACGAATTCACCAAGACGTTCGCCCCGTACGGCTTCCGCCACTATGCGCACACACCCGGCTTCGGCCTTGCCGAGGCCACGCTCACGGTCACCGTCTGTGATTCACGGACGGAACCGGTGTGGCACCACTTCGAGCGCGCCGCGCTCGCCGAAGGTCGCGCGGTCGCGCTGACCGATGGCGCGCGGGAGTCACAGAACGGCACGCCGCTCGTCGGCTGCGGCGCACCGGCGGGCCAGGCGGTACGGGTGGTCGATCCCGTCTCCGGGGTGATGCTGCCACCGGGGCGCGTCGGCGAGATCTGGGTGGCCGGAACCAACGTGTGCGACGGCTATTTCGGCAGGCCCGACGCCACCGAGGAGACCTTCGGCGCCACGCTGGCCGGCGACGACGTTCGCTGGCTGCGCACCGGCGACCTCGGCTTCCAGCATGAGGGCCAGCTCTACATCGCCGGACGCCGCAAAGACGTCATCGTGGTCGACGGACGCAATCACTATCCCACCGACATCGAGACGACCGTCGAAGCGTGCTCTCCGGATATCCGGCCGGGCCATGTGACGGCGTTCGGGCATGATGACGGGCGTCGGGAAGACCTGGTCGTGGTCGCCGAACTCGTCACCATCGGCGCGGCCGAACCCGCCGAACTCTCCGCGCTGGCCCGTCGTATCCGATCCGCGGTCGCGTCCACACACGAGGTGATGCCCGCCGCGGTGATGCTCGTCGAGCCGGGGCGGATTCCCAAGACCAGCAGCGGAAAGCTGCGACGGGGGGAGTGCAGGGCTCGCTACGTCGCAGGCCACCTGCGCCCACTCGCGATGATCTGAGAAACACCGACGGTCGTCCCGCCGACAACGCGGTGTCAGCAATGCGCCACGAGCGGTCGCAGGCTTGTTCAGTGATCAGCCCGGCCAAGGAGACGGTCGGTCTCACGCCGCTCACGCTTGGTGGGTCGCCCTGTACCGCGATCGCGCCGGGGCATGCTCGCCACGATTTCCCGGGGCGGGGGCGGTGGACTGCGATCGATCAGACACTGCGCGGCGATCGGGGCGCCGACGCGTTTGGTGACGATTCGCTCCACGATGACAATGCGCTCGAGACCGCCTGACCGGATGCGCACCTCGTCACCGGGACGCACATGTTGTGCGGGCTTGGCCGTCGAGCCGTTCACCCGCACGTGCCCACCGCGACATGCTTCCGCGGCGGCGGACCTGGTTTTGAACAGGCGCACGGCCCAGGTCCACGAATCGACGCGGGCCTGGGTCGCGCTGCTCTGGATGCCGGTTTCGGCGCGGGCCACTCGTTAGACGATACGGCGTGCGGTGACCACCATGTCGGGGCGCAGCGGGGTGTAAGACACCGGCGTACCCGACTGGACCGCATTCAGAAGCTTGTTGTCGCCCGCGTAGATGCCGACGTGACCGCCGCCGTTGGTGACGACGATGTCGCCCGGCTGCAACTCGTGGTAGGCGACCGGCGCGCCGACGTGCGACTGCTCGAAGCTGGTGCGGGGGAGTTCGACACCCGCCTGGCGGAACGCCCACTGGACGAGGCCGGAGCAGTCGAAGGCCCTGGGACCTGCGGCGCCCCAGGAGTAATGGGCGCCGACCTTGGTCTTGGCGGCGTCGAGGGCGATGTTACCCGGGCTGCTCGGCTGGGCGAACAGACCCGGCATCACCGGCGCGAGACCAGGAAGCTGCGGAGCTACCTGCGCCTCGGGCGCGGGGGCGGGGGCGGCGGGAACGGCCGCGAGCGCCTGCTGGATCTGCTGATTGAGCTGCTGGACCGGCTGTTCCCATTCCTGCGGAACGTCGAAGTTGCCGACACCGGGAACGTTGATGGTCGCGGCCATGGCCGGAATCGCGGGCATGGCGCCGGTGGCGGCCACCGCACCCATGACAATCGCACCCTTGACGGAATTCGGAACCCGAGAATCCCGCTGCAAGCTGTGTTTACCCACCGAGTTACGTCTCCGATCTTGCTACGCTCCCGCCGACCGAGTTCGGACCGGGAGAACGGCCCGACCCGGAACGATCCTCCGAGTCCTCGGTACGACTGCCGAGACCGGTTGGCTCGACTGCCGTTTAGGCGGTAACTAATGGCGCCGTTTCTCTTACGAAGCGACTGGTTCCACTAAGTCACGAAGAGATTACGGTGTTGGCGCGGTGTTGTCCAGCGCACAGAGCTGCGTCTTTGCGATCACCGCGGGAAGCCGTGGACGGCCGCGGGAAAGCAGGCAGGCTCGGAGGGTCACAACCAGATCTCGGCGAGCGCGACGGATCACCGAATGGACAACCCAGTCCGATCCGCGGCGCCGTACTCAGGATCGGTCTCCGCGGATCACGCGCTCCAGTTCGTCGAGTCGGCGCCGTGCGTCGGCCAGCTCCACCTCGAGTTTGCCGAGCGCCATCACCAGCGGACCGACCGCGAGGTCCGCGACCAACTGGGGATCGTCGTAACCGCGTTCGATCGCGACCAAGATGTTCGATCTGATGCGCTGGGCCACCGTGGCGCCCGCGGGAACATTCCACGACTCGACCACCTCGGCGGTGCCGCCCGGGGTTGGTTCGTCGGACATGACCCTCCCTTCTCGCGTCGGCCCGGCGGGCCGACGGCGAGAGCAATAGTGCAATACGGACCGCTAAGGCTCTCTAGGACACGCCGTAGATGTGCCCAGATTATGTGGACCTGACGGCTACGGTGTCGGGGCATGGACCCCGTGCGGAATCCGTATGCACCCGGAGCGGGACAGCGCCCACCCGAACTAGCCGGGCGCGACAAGCAACTCACCGCGTTCGACATCGTGCTCGAACGCGTCGCGCGTGGTCGCCCGGAACGCAGCGTCATGCTCACCGGCCTGCGCGGTGTCGGAAAGACGGTGCTGCTCAATCAGCTTCGCTCCGCCGCGATCTCACGCGGTTGGGGTACCGGCAAGATCGAGGCGCGGCCGGATCAGGAACTGCGCCGACCGCTGTCCTCGGCACTGCACATGGCGGCGCGCGCGATCGCCATGGCGCATCGCAATCCGGAACGGGTGGACGACTTCCTCGGCATCCTCAAGGCTTTCGCCCTGCGGGCCACCGCGGACAAAGGCATGCGGGAGCGCTGGCAACCCGGGATCGACGTGCCCGCGGTGAGCGGGCGGGCCGATTCCGGCGACATCGAGATCGACCTGGTGGAGCTGCTGGTCGAGGCGGCCGCGCTGGCCGCCGACATCGGCGTCGGCGTCGCGATCTTCATCGATGAGATGCAGGACCTCGGCCCCGCCGACATCTCCGCGATCTGCGGCGCCTGCCACGAATTGAGTCAGGACGCCGCGCCGCTGATCGTGGTCGGCGCGGGTCTGCCGCATTTACCCGCGGTGCTGTCCGCCTCGAAGAGCTACTCCGAGCGACTGTTCAGTTATCACCGCATCGACCGGCTGGACCGGGAATCCGCGGATCAAGCGCTGATCGCGCCCGCGCAGCGCGAGAACGTGAAGTTCACCGACGGCGCCCTGGACGCCCTGTACCAAAAGGCCGATGGTTACCCCTATTTCGTGCAGGCTTACGGCAAAGCGGCCTGGGACCAGGCGCCGGAGAGCCCGATCACGGCCGAAGACGTCGAGGTTGCCTCTCCTGCCGCCGAGGAGGAGTTGGCGGTGGGGTTCTTCGGTTCTCGCTATGAGCGAGCAACGCCCGCTGAACGCGAGTACATGCGGGCCATGGCGGACTTGGCCGGAGACGACGGCCCGGTGGCGACGGCGGCGGTGGCCAACGAGCTCGGGCGCAAGCCGGCCTCGCTGTCGCCCGCCCGCGACGGGCTGATCAAGAAGGGCCTCATCTACTCCGCCGAGCGCGGCACGATCGGCTTCACCGTGCCGCACTTCGGCCGCTATCTGCGCTCGGTCTGAACGCCAGTCGGCAGCCAGGAGCTCAGCTGTCGATTGCCGACTATTCGCCCCTCTTACAAGATCAATAGATATTCATAGATTTCTGTCGACCAAGAGCCCTACCGACGGGTAACAAAGTCTCCTACACTCGAATGTGATCCTGATCACCTCCGAGGGAGGACACCATGGCGACAGCCGCGAAAGTCGACGCCACCGAAGAACAGGCCCGCGCACTGGTCGAGGAGTCCCGCGAAACCACCTGGGCCAAGCCGTCATTCGCCAAGGAGATGTTTCTCGGACGGTTCCGGCTCGATCTGATCCATCCGTACCCGCAGCCCAGCCCCGAGGACGCCGCGCACAGCGAGGCGTTCCTGTCCCGGCTGCGGACGCTGTGCGAGTCCATGGACGGATTGGCGATCGAAGCCGAGGGCCGGATTCCGGACGAGTACGTCAAAGCGCTGGCCGATCTCGGCTGCTTCGGCCTGAAAATCCCGCAATCGTTCGGCGGCCAGGGGCTTTCCCAGTTCGGCTACAACCGGGCACTGATGATGGTCGGCTCCACGCACCCGAGCCTCGGCGTCCTGCTCTCGGCACACCAGTCCATCGGCGTGCCGGAACCGCTGAAGCTGGCGGGCACCGCCGAGCAGAAGGCGGAGTTCCTGCCCCGCTGCGCGGCGGGCGCGGTCAGCGCGTTCCTGCTCACCGAGCCCGACGTCGGCTCCGACCCGGCCCGGATGGCCAGCACCGCGACGCCGACCGAGGACGGCGAGGCCTACATCCTGAACGGCGTCAAGCTGTGGACCACCAACGGCGTCGTCGCCGAACTGCTGGTGGTGATGGCGCGGGTGCCCAAGAGCGAGGGGCATCGCGGCGGCATCTCGGCGTTCGTCGTGGAAGCGGACTCGCCGGGCATCACCGTGGAGCGGCGCAACGCGTTCATGGGTCTGCGCGGCATCGAGAACGGCCTGACCAGGATGCACGACGTCCGGGTGCCCAAGCGCAACCTGATCGGCCGCGAGGGCGACGGCCTCAAGATCGCGCTGACCACGCTCAATGCGGGCAGGCTCGCCATCCCCGCGATGTGCACCGCGGCCGCGAAGTGGTCGCTGAAGATCGCGCGGGAGTGGAGCGCGCAGCGGGTGCAATGGGGCAGGCCGGTCGGCGAGCACGCGGCGGTCGGCCAGAAGATCGCGTTCATCGCGGCCACCACGTTCGCGCTGGAGGCGGCGCTGGACCTGTCGGCCACCATGTGCGACGAGGCGCGCAACGACATCCGGATCGAGGCCGCGCTGGCCAAGCTGTGGGCCAGCGAGATGAGCTGTCAGATCGCCGACGAACTCGTGCAGATCCGCGGCGGCCGCGGTTACGAGACGGCCGCCTCGCTCGCCGCCAGGGGCGAGCGCGCCGTCCCCGCCGAGCAATTGGTGCGCGATCTGCGGATCAACCGCATCTTCGAAGGCTCCAGCGAGATCATGCGGCTGCTGATCGCCCGCGAGATGGCCGATGCGCACATGGCGGCCGCCGGCGCTCTGGTGGACCGCAAGGCCGAGTTCAAGGACAAGGCGAAGGCGGCGGTCGGCGCGACCGGCTTCTATGCGAAGTGGTTCCCGCAGCTGGCCGTCGGAGCGGGCACGGTACCGGCCGCCTACACCGAATTCGGCGTGCTCGCGCGTCATCTGCGGTTCGTCGAACGCAGTGCGCGCAAGCAGGCCCGGTCGCTGATGTACGCGATGGGCCGCTGGCAGGCCGGCCTGGAATACCGGCAGAACTTCCTCGGTCGGATCGTCGACATCGGCGCGGAGCTGTTCGCCATGTCCGCGGCCTGCGTGCGCGCCCAGGCATTGCGCACCGCGGGCGCGCCGGAGGCCAAGGCCGCCGAAGAGCTGGCGGACACCTTCTGCAGGCAGTCGCGGCTGCGCGTGCGCAAGCTGTTCGACGAGCTGTGGGAGAACACCGACGACGACGATCGCACCCTCACCCGCGGCGTGCTCGACGGCCGCTACCAGTGGCTGGAAGAGGGTGTGCTCGATCCCAGCGAGGGAACCGGGCCGTGGATCGCGGAGTGGCAGATGGGTCCGTCGACCGAGGCGAACTTGTTGCGCCCGTTCCTGTCCTCGACCCGCAGCCGCGCGGAGGCGTGATCGCGCGGTAGACCGCCGTCACGGTCGGTAGCGCGGGGACCGACCGTGGCGGCGGCCGTCGCTCAGGCACTATTCGGCAGTATCGGATTATCCGTAGAAACCCGCAGATTCTCCGGATCGGCGAATGATCGGGTTATCTACCGAAATCTAGCGTGCGGCCGATCATTTCGTAGATTTTCCTGGCGAGCGCGGCCGCGACCACCGGATCGATCGGCAGCCTCGGTTGGGCAACGTGTCCATAACGGCAGGTATGGGGCGTTAACGACGCGGAAAATCTCACCGAAAACCGGGCAAGAAGCGCAGACGAGGCTTCTCGCCCACAGGAGAGTGCCATGTCCACGACCATCGCCCGCCGAGCCGCGGACTACGACGGCCACCGCGTCACGGTGGCGGCCGCAGACGGTGTCCCTCTCGCGGTCCGCGTCTTCGGCGCCGACGACGCCCCCGCGACCGTGGTCTTCGTGCACGGCCACTGCCTGCGCAGCGACTCCTGGTCCTACCTGCGCGACCAACTGCTGCGGCAATGGCGAAGCGACACCAGGATGGTGTTCTACGACCACCGCGGCCACGGTGCATCCGGCGCGGGACACCCGTCGACCTACACCATCGACCAGCTGGGGCACGACCTGGACACCGTGCTGCGGACGATCGCCCCGACCGGTCCGGTGATCCTGGTCGGCCACTCGATGGGCGCGATGGTCGTGCTCGCCTACGCCCGGCTCTACCCGGAAGCCATCGGCACGCGGATCGCCGGCGTCGGACTGCTGGCGGGCGCGTCCAACGGCATCACCGAAGCCGGGCTCGCCCGCTTCCTGAACCGGCGCGCGGTGAGCTCGCTGCAGGCCGCCGTCACCCGCGCACCGCGCGTGATGCAGGCGTCCAAGCGGCTGACCCGCCGCCTGGTCGCGCCCGTGCTGCGCGAGGCAAACTTCGGCACCGGGAAGGTGAACCCGCGCATGGCCGCGCTGGCCACGGCGATGCTGAACGACACCCCACTGCTGACCATGTGCAGCTTCCTGCACTCGCTGCTCGCCTTCGACGAGACGGCCACCCTGCACCGGCTCGGCGCCATTCCCGCGCTGGTGCTGGCGGGCTCGGCGGACATCCTCGTCCCGTTCGCGCATTCGGTGGCGCTGGCGTCCCAGCTGGCCGGTTCCGAGCTGGTGCGCCTGGAAGGGGCCGGACACAGCGTCATGCTGGAGCGGGCCGAAGAGGTCGCGCTGTCCATCGTCGGGCTGATCGAGCGCGCCTTCGCCACGATGCGGGCGACAGCCGATTACGCCGCCGCGGGCTGACCGTCAGGCAACCGGTCGGCAATCGCTGATTTCCGGCCGGGTACGAGCCAGATCCCGAATCTTTCGGTACTGTGTTGTAGATCACGTTGTGTGGTGGGTCACACAGCTCGGTGACGTGCGGTCCGAGGCAGGCGGGCAAACCACGCACTTACTACCGAGTTCGCATGTCCGCCAGGGAATACAGGAGGTATCGATGACACGCAGCGAATTTGCGGAACTACGCTACGCGGTCGGCCAGCTCCGGCAATCCATCGGCGTACTGCGCGACCAGTACGGCGACGCGAGTCCCGTGCGCCGGCTGGAGAACGACCTCGAGCGCCTGGTCATCGACGCCGAGGAACTCGAGCAGTCACCGCCTCCCGAGGTGCGGCGCCGGCCGCAGGACGTCATCTACGTTCCGGACAGCAAGTCCGACGAGGCCGCGTGGATGGGCGCGCAGGACGAGGGGCTCGGCTTCCACTCCCGTCCGCGAACCACCTAGGACGCCGGCACCGATTTCGCGGGCCCAGAGATAACCGGAGTGGGCCCGCGAATCGGCGTGCGTGGAGATCCGCGTGCCTGTGCAGTGCGCGCTGCGCCGACCAGGTTCCGGAGCGGTTGCTCATCCGCCTTGGGCGCGGGCGGGGACGCCGGCTCGATCCGGATCGGATCGGCGGGCCGCCGCCGGAAGACCACCACATATGAAGGTCGCCCTGTCGCGGAGCCGACCGGCGGCAACTATCTACCGAGGATCTCGCTCCGTCTGCGCTCACATGAGCAGGTCCAGGTCTGACGCCGTATAGACAGCCGATCTACGCACAAGACCACGTCGGGCTCACCACCCCGGCACACACCTCGGATACCGCCATTCGAGCCCGATTCCGTGCCGCGCACGTGCGCTGAACCCGTTCCGGCTCAGTCGAGTTCGACCCGTTTGCGGCCCATTCACCGCGTGCGACCACGAGCCGATTCCGCCGTAGATGTGGCGCAAATCACTAGCATCTCGCCCGGCTCGTATTGCCGGGACCCTGCTCACGCCATAGCGGGGGTGTCGTATGGTGCTCAGCATCACATTCGATTGCGGAGGTAACGATGGCCACCCGCACACAAGATCAGCGAGGCATCCCAGTGAGTGCCGCACCCACCGCCGCCCCGGACACGGGCACCGGCGTCTTCAGCAGAACAAGAGCCAGGATCTCCGAACGCACGCTACGCACCGACCGATGGTGGATCCCGCCACTGTTCACGGTGCTCGGACTGGCCGGATTCGTCATCTACGCGACGATCAGATCGTATGTGCGCACGGCATATTGGGTTCCGGACTACCACTATCTGACCCCGTTCTACTCGCCGTGCCTGAGCACCTCGTGTGTCGAGGGTTCGAGCCATTTCGGCACCCCCTTCGGCGAGCTGCCCGCGATCCTGCCACTCGGGTTCGTGGCACTGCCTTTCCTGCTCGGCTTCCGGCTGACCTGCTACTACTACCGCAAGGCCTACTACCGCTCGGTGTGGTTCTCCCCGCCCGCCTGCGCCGTGGCCGAGCCGCACGGCAAGTACACCGGCGAGACCCGGATGCCACTGATCATCCAGAACGCGCACCGCTACTTCTTCTATGTGGCCCTGATTGTCTCGGTGATCAACACCTACGACGCCATCGCCGCGTTCCACGGCAAGACCGGCGGTTTCGGTTTCGGTCTCGGCAATATCGTGCTGCTGGGCAACGTGATCTTGCTCTGGGCCTACACCCTCTCGTGCCACTCGTGCAGGCACATCGCGGGCGGACGGCTCAAACACTTCTCCGCGCACCCGGTGCGCTACTGGTTCTGGACCCAGGTCTCCAAGCTCAACACCCGGCACATGGCGCTGGCCTGGACCACCCTCGGCACGCTCGTGCTGACCGACTTCTACGTCATGTTGGTTGCCAGCAACACGATTTCGGACCTGCGGTTCATCGACTGACCGCCTCACTGAGGAGTTCTCTGCATGGCAGAAGTAGAACGGCACAACTACGACGTCGTCGTGATCGGAGCGGGCGGCGCCGGACTGCGTGCGGTGATCGAGGCCAGGGAGCACGGGCTGTCTGTCGCGGTGGTGTGCAAGTCGCTGTTCGGTAAGGCGCACACCGTGATGGCCGAGGGCGGCTGCGCCGCCTCGATGGGCAACGCCAACGAGAAAGACAACTGGCAGGTCCATTTCAAGGACACGATGCGGGGCGGCAAGTTCCTGAACAACTGGCGCATGGCCGAACTGCACGCCCAGGAGGCACCCGAGCGGGTGTGGGAACTGGAATCCTATGGGGCCCTGTTCGATCGGACTGCCGACGGCCGGATCAGCCAGCGCAATTTCGGCGGCCACACCTACCCCCGGCTCGCCCACGTCGGCGACCGGACCGGCCTCGAGATCATCCGCACCATGCAGCAGAAGATCGTCGCGCTGCAGCAGGAGGATTTCGCGGCGACCGGCGACTACGAGTCACGGATCAAGGTGTTCGCCGAGTGCACCATCACCGAATTGCTCAAGGACGGCGACCGGATCTCCGGCGCGTTCGGCTACTGGCGCGAATCCGGCCGCTTCATCTTGTTCGAGACCCCGGCGGTGGTGCTGGCGACCGGCGGGATCGGCAAGTCGTACAAGGTGACCTCGAACTCTTGGGAGTACACCGGCGACGGGCACGCGCTCGCGCTGCGGGCCGGCGCCACGCTGATCAACATGGAGTTCCTGCAATTCCACCCGACCGGCATGGTCTGGCCACCCAGCGTGAAGGGCATCCTGGTGACCGAGGGCGTGCGCGGTGACGGCGGGGTACTGAAGAACACCGAGGGCAAGCGGTTCATGTTCGACTACATTCCGCCGGTCTTCAAGGGACAGTACGCCGAGACCGAGGAGGAGGCCGATCAGTGGTTGCGCGACAACGATTCCGCGCGCCGCACCCCGGACCTGCTGCCGCGTGACGAGGTCGCACGCGCGATCAACGAGGAGGTCAAGGCGGGCCGCGGCACCGAACACGGCGGCGTCTACCTCGATATCGCGTCCCGGATGCCCGCCGAGGAGATCGTGCGGCGGCTGCCGTCGATGCACCACCAGTTCAAAGAGCTCGCGGACGTCGACATCACCAAGGAGCCGATGGAGGTCGGGCCGACCTGTCACTACGTGATGGGCGGAGTCGAGGTCGACCCGGACACCGGCGCGGCCACGGTGCCCGGCCTGTTCGCCGCGGGCGAGTGTTCCGGCGGAATGCACGGGTCGAATCGGCTCGGCGGGAACTCACTGTCGGACCTGCTGGTATTCGGCCGCCGGGCCGGACTCGGGGCCGCCTCTTACGTGGAGGGCCTCGCCGACCGGCCGTCGGTCTCCGAGAACGACGTCTCGAAGGCCGCGAAGGCCGCCTTGGCGCCCTTCGATCCCGCCACGGACGGCAACGGCGAGAACCCCTACACCTTGCACACCGACCTGCAGCAGTCGATGAACGACCTGGTCGGCATCATCCGCAAGGAACACGAGGTGCGGGAAGCGATCGGGAAACTCGCCGAGCTGCGCGACCGATTCCGGCACGTGACCGTGGAGGGGCACCGCCAGTTCAATCCGGGCTGGCATCTCGCGCTGGATCTGCAGAACATGCTGCTGGTCAGCGAATGCGTGGCACAGGCCGCGCTGCTGCGCACCGAGAGCCGCGGCGGCCACACCCGGGACGACCACCCGTCGATGGATCCGGACTGGCGCAACAGACTCTTGGTCTGCGCGATGGATCCCAGCACGGCAGGCGACGCGATTCCCGGCGTCACAGTGACGCGTAAGGACCAGGTTCCGATGCGTCCGGATCTGCTCGCCCTGTTCGATCTCGGCGAGCTCGAGAAGTACTACACCCCGGCGGAACTCGCCGGGCACCCGGCCGCTGCCGGGAATTCGACGGAGCGAGAGGCGTAACGATGGGTTACGACGCCAAATTCCGCGTATGGCGCGGCGATCTCGAGGGTGGAGAACTGCACGACTACACCGTGGTGGTGAACGAGGGCGAGGTGGTGCTCGACATCATCCACCGGTTGCAGGCGACGCAGGCACCCGACCTGGCCGTGCGCTGGAACTGCAAGGCAGGCAAGTGTGGTTCCTGTTCGGCGGAGGTGAACGGGCGTCCGCGTCTGCTGTGTATGACGCGGATGTCCACCTTCGCCGAGAACGAGGTGATCACGGTGACGCCGATGCGCACGTTCCCCGTGATCAAGGACTTGGTGACCGATGTGTCCTTCAACTACGAGAAGGCCAGGGAAATCCCCTCGTTCACCCCGCCCGCGGACCTGAAGCCGGGCGATTACCGGATGCAGCAGGTCGACGTGGAACGTTCGCAGGAGTTCCGCAAGTGCATCGAGTGCTTCCTGTGCCAGAACACCTGTCACGTGGTGCGCGACCACGAGGAGAACAAGACATCGTTCGCGGGGCCGCGTTTCCTGATGCGGATCGCCGAGTTGGAGATGCATCCGCTGGATGTCGCCGACCGCAATGGCTTGGCGCAGGACGAGCAGGGGCTCGGCTTGTGCAACATCACCAAGTGCTGCACTGAGGTCTGCCCTGAGCACATCAAGATCACCGACAACGCGTTGATCCCGCTGAAGGAACGGGTTGCCGACCGGAAATACGATCCGCTGGTCTGGTTGGGCAACAAGCTGTTTCGTCGCTGATACGCCACGGACGACCGGCCGGGTCACCCCGGCCGGTCGGCGCACCCTACAGCATTGCCACTACACCGAGGGCCACAATCCAGACCAGCACACCGACGAGCAACGCCGTCAGGACCGAGCTGGTGAGGATGAAAACACCGACCGCCGACACCGCGAACAGCAACGCGACGATCAGCCATTCCACCCAATCGCCCGGCCGCAATTTCTTGTACCGGGGATGGGAACTCTTGAGCCCACGGTCCACGAACTTAGGGCTACCCGGAATCAACCCGGACAAACGTGGTTTCGTTGTCGAATCTGTGTCATTCCGTGATCTTTAAGCGCAGATTCGATCACATCATGCGGCATAACCAGGGTTTTTCAGGAGACCCGGCCCCTGGCCCGGCAGCTCTTCGGTCGCCGCCGGGCCGCGCCGTTATTACTTCGGGCGATCGAACTCACCGTCGTGCACACCAGCGGTGAAGGCGGCCCATTCCCCCGGCGTGAAAACCAGCACCGGCCCGTCGGGCTCCTTCCCGTTGCGTAAACCCACATGCCCATCCGCGAGCAGAGCAACCTCTACGCTGTCGTTGCCCGAACCTTCCCCGGCCTTCCGCCATACAGCGCCGGTCAGGTCGATGTTCGCGTTGCCTTGAATGCTCATGATGTCCCCTCGCTCGCCGTCTGTGCCGCCGTGCGAGATCGTACCGCCGCCACCGGCACTGTCCGGTGTACAACCGAGCAGATCGCCGGGCACGATGACACAACCGCGAAGCGATCCCCGACCGCGCACCCGGCGAGTGCCTTCACCGGCGGTGCCGCGCCGGGTCGGCCCAAGCGCGGATGGCCGCGACCACCACCTGACCGGACGGGCGAAAATGGTTGCGCGGCGGGACGATCCAGCGGCGGATCGAGCCCACCGCCGCCGTCGGTGACGGCAACGCGATGGTCGATCCGGTACGGGCGACCGACACATCCAGCCGGAACAGCTCGGCGAACAGCCGTGCATCGCTTTCGGGCAGGTCCGGCGTGATCAGGAACGTCCACCGGTTCGAGCGCGGATGCGCGAGGATGGGACCGAGTGGGACGCTCATGCTCTGCATATGCGCCTTGACCGCTTGACCCAAGCTGCTCGGCATCGTCAACGCCCATACCGATCCGGCGCGCATCACGATCCGGCCGAGTTCGGGAGGGTCGACGACGGCGGGCAGATCACATTCCCGCCGATAGAACTGGCATCTGGACCGCGGTGTGTCCCCGAGTGGCATCTGATCCACTGACAACCCCCTGCTGCTGTGTGGTTCGACAATGTGCGCCAGCCATACCGAACCCTTACGACGGCTCCGAGCGATGCGCCGGTGCGGGTAATACGGTGGCGGTTTCAACGTGGCGCGGGTCACTCAAGTGTCCGTTGTCCAGCGTGGGAGAAACCGATAAAGAATAGGCAAAACTGGGGAAAATGAAGAACGCCGATATACGAAAGACCTGGCTCAGTGCCAGGTGTGGTCGGTGAGGGGAGTGCGGGGACCGAACTTCGGTTTGTGAAAGTGGCCGCTGATTTCCAGCAGGCGGATCGCCCGATAACGGTGCGGGCGTAGTGGCTCCAGGTATTCCACCATCGCATCGTCGTCGATCGGGCGGCCGAGCAGGGTCCAACCGACCGTGGCGGCCAGGTTGTAGTCGCCGACCGACAGCGCGTCAGCGTCGCCGAAAGCCCGCTGCGCGATCTCGGCGGCGGTCCACACCCCGATGCCGGGAACACTGCGCAGCATGCGCGCCGCCTCGGCCGGATCGACTCGCGCCGCGCGCTCGAGCGAGTCGGCCACCCTGGCCGCGCGCACGATGGTCTGCGCCCGCTGCGGGCCGACGTTCGCCCGGTGGTAGGTCCAGGACGGAATCCGCCGCCAAGTATCGGCGTCCGGTGGCAGCCGCATTCCCTCGGGCGCGGGGCCGGGTGCGGGTTCGCCGAACTGCCGCACGAGTTTTCGCCACGACGCACGCGCTGAGATGCTGTGCACTTTCTGTTCCAGCACCGCGGGCACCAATGCCTCGAACACCAAACCCGTACGCAGCATGCGCAACCCAGGGAAACGACGGTGCGCGTCGACGAGCTTCGGGTGATCCGGGACGAACGCCGAGACGTCTTCGTCCAAGCACAGCATGTGCTCGAGACCGTCCAGGAACTCCGCCGCGCCGGGTCCCCAGGCGCGGGCCTGCACCGCGCACGGACCTGACTGGGTCAATCGGTAGGTGACCGGCCCGGTCGGCAGGCGGGAGGCGTGCCAGTGCGCGCCGTCACCCGTCATCCGGTGACATGGGTCGCCGCCGCCGCGGCCGAGTGGAGGAAGGGTGCTCGCCAGATCGATCGGCCGATCCGCGGTCACGGTCCGGCACGCTCCCGGCTCGGCCATCGCAATGCGCACCACATCATTCTGCCCCGGTGCGGTGCGCGCGCCGGTGTCCGCCTCCGTGTAACGCCGCCGATAGCCGGGCGATACTGATTTCGATCGGCAAATAGCTGGCAGTCGCCATGACGGAGGTTTCGATGATCACCAACGTGCTCAACTGGTTGCTCAACGCCTGGGGCAATGTTTCCGCGGGAAGCTCGGGTTACCAGATTCCGCCTGGCACCCTGCCGTTCGGCAGCTGAGCCGAGGCGCGCACCCGCGCCGATCTCCGACGGGCACGCGAAAGACTCACTGCCCCAAGAGAAATTGCGCGAGATGCCGACCTCGTCGTCCGGCCAGGGCAGTGGCCTGGGTACGACAGGAGAAGCCGTCGGCGAGAATTACCGCGTTCTCGCCGGCGGCGCGCAGCGCGGGCAGCATGCCGTTCTCGGCCACCGCGACCGAAATGTCGTAATGGCCGGCCTGCATGCCGAAGTTTCCGGCGAGACCGCAGCATCCGGTGATTTCCATCATGCGCACGCCCATGCTGGTTAATAGCTGGCGATCGGCCTCGAAGCCGAGAATCGCATGCTGATGACAATGCGGCTGGACCACCACCGATTGCCCCGTCCGGGCCGGCGGCCGCCAGTTCGGCTGCTCGGCGAGAAATTCGGCGAGGGTGCGCACCGCGGCGGCGATCGCGGCCGACCGGGGATCATCCGGCAGCAGTTCCGGCAGGTCGGCACGCAAGACCGCGGTGCAGGACGGTTCCAGTCCGATGACAAGGCCGCCCGCGGCGACGTGTTCCGCCAGTGCGGCCACGGTGGCGCGCAGCCGTGCGCGCGCGCCGTCGAGCTGGCCCGTGCTGATCCAGGTGAGCCCGCAGCAGACGCCGCGCTCGGGGATCCGGACGCGGTAGCCCATTGCGGTCAGCAGCCGCGCCGCGGCCAGCGCGATCTCCGGATCGAAGGCGTCGGTGAAGGTGTCGACCCACAGCATCACGTCGCCGGGGCCGGTCACGGTGCCCGGTTCCTCGGGCGCATAGGCCGACTCGGCGAGCAAGGCGCCCTCGTCCAGATCACGCCAGATCCGGCGGAAAGTGCGCTCCGCCAACTGCGGAACGGTACGCCGCGGGTCCATGCCCGCTGCGCGCAAACCCATACGACGCAGCGCGGCGCGACCGGCCAACGCGTTGACCACGCGCGGCATCCGAGTCGCGACGGTCAGCCACCGGGGTAACCAGCCCAGCGAGTAGTGATCAATCGGACGCGGCCGGCGACGGTAGCGGCGGTACAGCGTCTCCGACTTGTAGGTGGCCATGTCCACCCCCGCCGGGCAGTCCGACCGGCACGCCCGGCACGACAGGCAGAGATCGAGCGACTCGGCGACGGCCTCCGATGACCAGGGCAGCGCGCCGCGCACCACTTCCTGCAGGACCCTCGCCCGGCCACGCGTGCTGTCCTTCTCGTCCCGGGTGGCCTGAAAGGACGGGCACATGAAACCGCCGTCGGCGCGGCACTTGCCGACGCCGACGCAACGATGAACCGCCACGCCGATATCGTCGTCGCGCGGGAATGCGTAACCGTTCGATGTTCGGACCGGGGGGAGCCCGGCGAGTCGCAGATCGGCGTCGACCGGGCGCGGTGCGACGAGCACACCGGGATTCAGCACGTCGCCGGGGTCGAACAGCGCCTTGTATCCGGCGAAGACGTCGAGCGCCGCAGGGGAGTACATCACCGAGAGCAGCTCCGAGCGCGCCCGGCCGTCGCCGTGCTCGCCGGAGAGTGAGCCGCCATGACGGACGACCAGCTCCGCCGCGTCGAACAGGAAAGCGCGAAACCGCCGTGGCGCGTCGACGATCGGGAGATCGAGCCGGACGTGGATGCAGCCGTCGCCGATGTGCCCGTAGAGCAACCCGTCCACGCCATGGTCACGGGTCAGCGCGGCGAAATCGCGCAGGTAGGCGCCGAGCCGCTCGGGTGGCACAGCCGCGTCCTCCCAGCCGGGCCACGCCGGGCGGCCGTCCGGTGTGCGACCGGCCAGTCCCGCGCCGTCGGCACGAATCTGCCAGAGCGCGGCGGCGATACCGGGATCGGTGACGATCCTGCTGTCGAGCGCGCCCGCCGTCCGGCACAACCGCTGTGCGACGGCCACCGCGTCGGCCGCCGTCGCACCGGCGGTCTCCACGAACAGCCATCCGCCGCCCCGCGGCAGGTCCGGGACGAAACCACGGTGCGCCCGGACCACATCGACCAGCCGCGCGTCGATGCCTTCGACCGCGATAGGCGCGCAAGCCATCACCGCGGCCACGTCATCGGCCGCGGTGGCGATGTCGGGGTAGCCGAGCACCGTGAGCACGGTCGCCGCGGGCAGCGCGACCAGCTCGACCGTGGCATCCAGCAGCAGGCCGCAGGTGCCCTCGCTGCCGACGAACGCCTTCGCGGCCGATGCGCCGCGCTCGGGCAGCAGATGCTCCAAGCCGTAACCGGACGCCTGGCGATCGAAGCGCCCCAGATCGGTGCGCAGGACCGCCAGATGCGCCCTGGTGAACTCCGGTAGGCCCGGAACGGCGGACAGATCCGCTGCCAGCGTTCGTTCGGCGCCGGTGCCGTCCAGGATGCGCACTTCGCGCACGGTGTCGGCGGTGCGGCCCCAGGCGACGGCCCGCGGTCCGCAGGCGTTGTTGCCGATCATGCCGCCGAGCGTGCAGCGACTCTGCGTCGAAGGATCGGGTCCGAAGCGCAACCCGTGTGGCCGAGCGACGCGCTGCAGGTCCGACAGCACCACGCCCGGCTGCACCGTGACGACGCGCGCGTCCGGATCGATCACCCCGATCCGGTTCATATGCCTGCTGAAATCGAGCACGAGCCCGGGGCCGATCGCGTTGCCCGCCACGGATGTTCCGCCGCCGCGCGCGGTTACCGGAAGGCCGTGGTCGCTGGCGAACCCCAGGGTGGCCGCGACGTCCTCGTCGGTGCGCGGGAAGACGACCGCGGCCGGGCGAACCCGGTAGTTCGACGCGTCCGAGGAGTACTCCGCACGCCGACGCTCGGAGGTGTCGACCTCGCCCGCGATCCTGCCGCGCAGTGCCGCCATCCGGTTGTCGGTCACCTCGCCAGCCTAGGCTCTGTCTGATCAGCAGCGCCTTCGGCGCTGCGCTACCTCACCGTGCGTTTGCTCAGCGCGAAACCGGCGCGTGGCGGGAATCGACTTGATCTCAACCATTGTTTAGGTCTTAGTGTCGGTGGCCAGGTCTTTGATGGGGTGGGAGTGAGAGGGAGAACAACGTGAGCATCGAATCCGTGGCATGGAGTCAGATGTACCGGCGGGCCAACGCGCCGCGGGAACAGCGACCGTTCCGTCTCGCCACCGCCAAGCGCATCGTCCGGTTCGCCGCGCCGCATCGCCGTCGGATCGGGGCGTTTCTGCTGTTCAGTGTGGTGTCGGCGCTGCTGGCGGTGGCCACGCCGGTACTGGCGGGCCGGGTCGTCAACGACATCGTGGGTGGTGCGGCGCCGCGGGTGGTGGTCATCCTCGCGCTGGTGATCGGTGGGCTGGCGGTGATCGACTCGGGGCTCGGGCTGGCGATTCGCTGGATGTCGGCACGGATCGGCGAGGGATTGATCCTCGACCTGCGCACCGCCGTGTTCGACCACGTGCAGAAGATGCCGGTCGCGTTCTTCACCCGGACCAGGACCGGCGCGCTGGTCAGCCGCTTGAACAACGACGTGATCGGCGCCCAGCGCGCGTTCAGCGACACGCTGTCCGGCGTGGTGGCCAATCTGGTGACCCTCGCGCTGACGCTCGGCGTGATGATCGGCATTTCCTGGCAGATCACGCTGCTCGCGCTGCTGCTGCTTCCGGTGTTCGTGGTCCCGGCGCGCAGGATGGGCAACCGCCTGGCCGACATGCAGCGGGAAGCTGCCAGGTTGAACGCGGCGATGAGCACCCAGATGACAGAGCGCTTCTCCGCGCCGGGCGCGACGCTGGTCAAGCTGTTCGGCCGTCCGGAGCAGGAGTCCGACGAGTTCGCGCTGCGGGCGCGCCGGGTGCGGGACATCGGTGTGCGCACCGCGATGCTGCAAACCGTGTTCGTCACCTCGCTCACGCTGGTGTCGGCGCTGGCGATCGCTCTGGTGTACGGGCTCGGCGGCTGGTACGCGCTGCGCGGGCAGTTGGACGCGGGCGCGGTCGTGTCGCTGTCGCTGCTGCTGACCAGGCTCTACACGCCGCTGACCGCGCTGGCCAGCGCCCGGATGGAAGTCATGGCCGCGCTGGTGAGCTTCGAGCGGGTCTTCGAAGTGCTCGACCTGAAACCGCTGATCGAGGAAGCGCCGAACGCGAAACCAGTTCCCCACGGCCCGGTTTCCGTGGAGCTGGACGAGGTGAGCTTCGGCTACCCGTCGGCCGACAAGGTTTCGCTGGCGTCGCTCGAGGAGGTGGCGAATCTGGACACCCGCGGCGGGGTGGAAGTACTGCACGGGGTGTCACTGCACGCCGAACCAGGACAGCTGATCGCCCTGGTCGGGTCGTCGGGCGCGGGCAAATCGACCATCGCCCAGCTGGTTTCCCGGCTCTACGACGTGGATGGCGGCGCGGTGCGGCTGAACGGCACCGACGTGCGCGAGCTGAGCACCCGGTCGTTGCGGGAGACGGTCGGGCTCGTCACCCAGGACGGTCATCTGTTCCACGACACCATCCGGGCAAATCTGCTGCTCGCCCGGCCCGAAGCGAACGAAGACGAACTCTGGGACGCGCTCGAGCGCGCACGGCTGCGTGAGCTGGTCGCCTCGCTGCCGGATGGGCTGGAGACGGTGGTCGGCGAGCGGGGCTACCGGCTCTCCGGCGGAGAGCGTCAGCGCCTGACCATTGCGCGTCTGCTGCTAAAGCAGCCACGGGTGGTCATCCTGGACGAGGCGACGGCATCGCTGGACTCGACCTCGGAAGCCGCCGTGCAGGAGGCGCTTTCCGAAGCACTGGACGGCAGAACCGCATTGGTGATCGCACACCGGCTGTCCACGATCCGCGCCGCCGACCAGATCTTGGTGCTGGAGGATGGGCGAATCGTGGAGCGCGGCACGCACACCCAGCTGCTCGCCGCCGACGGCCGCTACGCGGAGCTGTACCGGACGCAGTTCGCCGACGAGCCCGTGACCGTCGCAGCGTGATCGCCGCCGCGCAGCGCCACAACCACCGCTGACCCGCGCTTATCGCCGGGTCGGCGGTGCCGGTCAGATGGCGGACGGATTCGCGTAGCAGGTGATGTCGGTGTCCGGGAATGTGCCCGCGCCGAAGTAGGCGTTGATCGCGCTGTTCACACAACTGCTGAGATCGGGCCGGAAGGTCATGTGGATGCGGACGTCCTGCAGCGTGACCATCCGTGACTCGGAAAGATACTGGTGCAATCGGAGACCGTGGGCATAGGGTGTCCGCGGATCTCCGCTAGCCTGCACGATGAGTGCGGGAACGGAATTCCGGACAACCGTCGGGGGTTCCACGGGCCGCGGCCAGAAGGCGCACGGCTGGATATTGCCGGCCAGTGCGCCGAACACCGGTTGCGTGGCACGGGTCTCTTCGATGTTGCGCCAGTACCAGGTCGGATCGATCGGTGCGCCGACATCACCGCAGGCGATCTGTGCCAGCGCCGAATTCTCCTCGTCGCGCAGCGCCTGCACGATCGCGCGCAGCCGGGGTGTGCGCGACGTCGTCGGCGGACCGCCCGCGGCGTCGGCGATCTCCCGCACGGTGGCGGCCAAGGCTTCGTTGAGCCGGAAATTGGTCAGCAAGGCGTGCAAGATGAACGGCAGCCAGTGATCGTTGATCGCGAATCCATCGATGACGATCGGCTGACGGGCGGCGACCCGTACGAGCTCCTCGATGTTGGCTCGCACCTGCTGCGGAGTCGCACCGAGCCGGAACTCGCCATCCCGGACCGCCGCCCACCCGGCCCAGTCGTCCAGCGCGATTTCGTCTGCCGGACCCCAGTCCTGCACCAAGCCGGTCCAATACCGGTCCGGATCGATCGCGCTGTCGAGCACCACCCGATCGAGGCGCTCAGGGAACATCTGGGTCAACACCGCACCGAGGTACGTGCCGTAGGACAAGCCGTAGAAGTTGATCGTGCGCTCACCGAGCGCCGCTCGCACGATATCGATATCCCGCGCGGTGTTGCGCGTGGTGAACTGCCGCATCGTGATCGGATCACGAATCAGGCAGGACGCGGCCATGCCCGCGGACTGTACGGTGTCGTGGACGAATCCCAGCATGTCCAGCCCCGCGGAGCGCACCATCTCGCCGACCGGCCATCCGCACCGCGTCCGGCCGGACGCGCCGACTCCGCGCGGATCCATGCCGATCAGGTCGTAGCTCGCCAGCACCTCCGGTGACAGCACGTCACCGAGCAGATCCACGCTGTCCAGGCCCTGCCCCCCGGGACCGCCCGGGTTGGACAGCAGAATGCCCCGGCGCCGTGCCGCGTCCGCAGCCTTGACCCGCGAGATCGCCACGATCATCGTGCGATCCTCGGGTTTGCTGTAGTCGAGCGGCACTAGTACATCCGCGCACTCGCCACCCGCCTTGTCCAGGTTCTCGATCCCGCAGGGCTTCCACTCGAGCCGCTGCTGATAGAACCGGTCCAACCCGGCGGGGTGCGCTTCGTCAACCGGCTCCGCATGGCTGTACGCGGGCACAGCCAGCAGCGCGGAGACCGCCAGTACCGATATCGACCGCCAGAACAGCTTCGCTGACAACAGACTTCGCCTCTCGACGGGAGCGAACACGCGGGATTGTTGCGCAGTGAACCGTATCGGATCAGGGCCGCGGCAGTAGCGACCCCTTCCCACTCGGGCAGAGCCCGGGCGTCACGGTCGGGTGGTACGGCGCGCGTCGAGCCCGTCCAGCACACGGTCCAGCCCATAGCGGAACTTTTGCTCGCGCCGCTGTTCCGGGTCCTGGTGCCAATCATCTTGGATGCGCGGGAACTCCCGCGCAGCCTCTTCGGCAGCGGGCCGCAGCTCGGCCAGCCACTCTTTCTCGGTCTTTCCGCTGCGGACCAGCAGGGTCAGATACGCCGCCTCGGTGATGCCCATGCCGACCACGTAGCTGATCACGGCGCCGATGCCGTCGCCGGCCTCGTCGACGGGGAAGCCGCCCGCTTCGAACAGCCCGACCATGCGGTCGTTGAGCCGCATGACGTTCGGGCCCAAGTAGGACAACCCCACCTGACCGAGCGTCGAGGCCATCCACGGGTGGCGCAAGATCATCGCGCGCAGGCTCAGCGCGCACTCCTGCGCTGCCGTGCGCCACTGCGCCGGATCGCCGATCTCGGGAACGCTGATCTCGCCGTAGACCTCGTCGACCACCAGCTCGATCAGCTCGTCGCGATTGGTCACATGGCGGTAGAGCGAGGTGGCGCCCGCGTTCAGCCGGGCGCCGAGCTGGCGCATGCTCAGCGCCTCCATCCCCTCGGCGTCCAGCAGCGCCACCGCCTCGGCGACGATCTGTTCCCTGGTCAGAGCCGGTTGTTCGCGGCCGCGTCTGGGGCGCGTCCACACCGAACCCACCGGCTGTTTCTCCGCGGGCATGCCCACTCCTTCCGTCACCGTGAGCGTAGCGCACGTCGTTCGCATATGCGCACGTCAGGCAAATTGCGCACGGTGTTCCACAAGGGGGCGATGCCTTCGTTACCACCTACTAGGTGGCACCGGTCAGGAGTACCGTCCGCTGCATGAAGGGAGGGCCTCGTGGCGTGCTGTTGTTTGCCGATCCGGCGGCGAACCACGCCGCGCTCGCGTGACTTTCAGAACTCGCCCGCGACGCCCAGTAGCGTTCGGCCCGAGTGGGTCCCGTTCTTGATCGAGTGCAGCACCCGCTCCGCCTCGGTGACCGGCGCGTAGCTCACCAGGGTCGAAAGATGCTGGGGGCGAAGCTCGTCGCCGAGCCTGGTCCACAGCTCGGCACGCCGCTCGATGGGCACATTGACCGAATCGATGCCCAGCAGCGCGACCCCGCGCAGGATGAACGGCATCACGGTGGTGGGCAGCTCCGACCCACCGGTGAGACCGCTGACCGCGACGGCGCCGCCATAGCCGATCGCACTGAGGATGTAGGCGAGCGAAGTACCGCCGACGCTGTCCACCGCCGCGGCCCAGCGGGCTTTGGTCAGCGGCCGCAGCTTGGCGCTCGGGTCCTCCGGCAGGCGGCCGATCACCTCATTGGCGCCGAGTTCGCTGAGCAGATCGTCGGCGCCGGCTTTGCCGGTCGAGGCGATGACCTCGAAGCCGAGGCGCGACAGGATATCCACGCTGACGCTGCCGACGCCGCCGGTCGCGCCGGTGACCAGCACCGGGCCGTCGTCCGGCGTGAGTCCGCGGTCCAGCAGGGCCTGCACGCTCAGTGCCGCGGTGAAGCCGGCGGTGCCGATCGCCGCCGCGTCGCGCGGGCTCAGCCGATCGAGCTTGACGATCCAGTCCGCAGGCACCCTGGCGTATTCGGCGAAACCGCCGTTGTGGGAAACACCGAGTTCGTAGCCGTGCGCGACCACCGGATCGCCGGGAGCGAAATCATCGACGGACGATTCGACCACCTCGCCCGCGAGATCGATGCCGGGCACGATCGGGTAGTTGCGGACCACGCCGCCACCCTTGGTGATCGCCAAACCGTCTTTGTAATTCGCGCTCGAGTAGTGCACTTTGATCGTCACGTCGCCCGGTCCGAGGAATTCCTCGTCGACCTGCCGCCGGGTCAGGACGATCCCGCTATCCGATTCCTGTGCCACCATCGCCCAGAACTCCATGCCGACGAGCATACGAGTGTCCGGACCGGTCCGGGCACTACTGCGGCACGAGCTCCAGGCGGACACCGAGCAGACGAACCGGCCGATCGAGCTCGAACCGGTCGACTATGCGCACTGCGGTCTCGGCGATCCGCGCGACGTCGATGGTCGGTTCGGGCAGCTTTTCCTGCTTGCTCCGGGTGTAGAAGGTGTTGGTGCGAACCGTCACCGAGACCCGGATGCCGATCCGGCCGGCGGCGGCCATCTCTTCGGCGACCTCGGTGGCCAGCCGCGCGACCTGGGCACGAATCTCGCCCGGATCGGTCAGGTCGCGCGGAAATGTCTCGGATTTGCTGCGGCCGACGGGAATTCGAGGTTCGGTGGTGACCTCGGTGTCGCCCTTGCCGTGTCCGAGCACCCAGAGATAGGGACCGGTGTTCGGACCGAACTCGGCGGCGAGCCGATGCCGGTCGGCCGTCATCAGCTCGCCGACCGTGTGAATGCCGAGCTCGGCGAGGCGGGCGGCGATTCGATTGCCGATACCCCACAGCGCATCGGTCGGCCGGTGGGCCATCACTTCGCTCCAGTTCGCGGCGGTGAGCCGGTAGACGCCCGCGGCGGCTCCGGCGTCCGCGGCCGGTTCGGCCGATGACTTGCCCGCCGACTTGGCGAACCCGGTGGCGAGCTTGGCGGTGAGCTTGTTGTCGCCGATGCCGATCGAGCAGGTCAGCTCCAAACCGGCGATGGCGCTGCGAACCCGCTGTGCGAGGCCCTCGGGGTCGTCGGTGTCGGCGGCGAGGAACGCCTCGTCCCAGCCCCATACCTCGACCCGCCCTGGAAACGTCCGCAGCAGTGACATCACCTCGTCGGAGGCGTCTTCGTAGGCCGCCATGTCCAAAGGCAGGAAAATGCCCTCGGGGCATTTGCGCTGTGCACTGCGCAACGGCATCCCGGCCCGTACCCCGAACGCACGCGCCGGGTAGGACGCGCAGGTCACCACTTTGCGCGGCTCGGTCGGATCGCCGTGCCCGCCGACGATGACCGGCAGCCCCCGCAGTTCCGGATGACGGCGGAACTCCACCGCCGCCTGGAACTGGTCGAGGTCGACGTGCAACAGCCATCTGGCCACATGTTCGTTCCTACCGCAGCCCTCCGACACGCTGCCGGAATTCCGCCGAACCCGGACAGCCTTGTGCGCGCCAGGAAACCAGAACTAAATTCTGGATATGAAGATTCGAGATCGGTTACTGCTCGCGGCCGAGCGGCAGTTCGCCGAGCGGGGCGCGCTGGACGCGACGCTGACGCAGATCCGCGACGCGGCGGGCGCCAGCGTCGGGGCGCTCTACCACCACTTCCCGGACAAGGCCGACCTGTACCGGCAGGTGTGGGCCAACGCGCTCGCGGACTACCAGGAACACTTCTGGGCGGTGGTCGGCGACAGCACCGGCGCCTACGAGGGGATCACCGCCGGAGTGCTCGAGCACCTGCGCTGGGTGAGCGAGAACCAGTACCGGGCAACGGTGCTCACCTCGGCGCGGCCACCTGGGGTACGGGAGAGCGAGAGCAATCGGCGTTTCATGAGCGACATCGCGCGCTGGTGGCGCACGCATGCCGGGTACGGGGTGGTCCGTGATCTCCCGCTGGACTTGGTCTACGCACTGTGGCTCGGACCAGCGCAGGAGTACACGCGGCAGTGGCTGGGCGGCGAAATGCGCATCGCTCCGACCGAAGTCGCGAGCGAACTCGCCGACGCCGCCTGGCTCACTCTCGTCGCCGACCGCACCCTCGACGGAAAGGTTTCCGAATGACCGCCTCCACGCTGGACATCGACAGCGCGCGAAAGGTACTCGACGCTCAGCCGTTCGCCGCCCTGGTCGGCACCGAGATCACCGCGTTCGGCGACGGCGCCGCTACCTTGGTCATCCGCATCCGTCCCGAACTCGGCCAGCAATTCGGCTTCGTGCACGGCGGCGTGCTCTCCTACGCGGCCGACAACGCGCTCACCTTCGCAGCGGGAACAGTCCTCGGGCCGAACGTGCTCACCGGCGGTTTCACCATCACCTACCTGCGGCCGGCCGCGGGGACGCGGTTGCGTGCGGAAGCGACCGTCACGGGCTCGACCCGACGGCAGGCCGTGGTGCACTGCGAGATCTACGCCGAGGGCCCGGACCGCGAACCCGTGCTCTGCGCGGTGGCACAGGGCACCACGCGAACCGTGGAACGAGCCCTGGGGGCGTGAGGCCGGAATCTGGCTCCTCGAGCGGTTTCCGGATAGCGGACGACCGGTTCGCGTTGCAAGAAAGTTGCAAGGCGGGCCGGGTACGGAAGGTTTCCGTGCCCGGCCCTTTGCGCAGCTCAGGCGGTGGCGGCGAGGGTCCTGCCATCGAGCGCCGGTTCGGCGACCGGCTCGATGGCGTAGGCCAGGATGTCGGCCACGTCGGCGACGGGGCGGACGTCCAGCGCGGCGAGGACTTCCTCGGGGACGTCGTCCAGATCCGGCTCGTTGCGCGCCGGGATGAACACCGTCTTCAAGCCGGCCCGCTGGGCGGCGAGCAGCTTCTGCTTCACGCCACCGATCGGCAGAACCCGGCCGTTCAGCGTGACCTCCCCGGTCATGCCGACGTCCGAGCGCACCTGGCGACCCAGCGCCAGCGAGACCAGAGCCGTGACCATGGTGACGCCCGCGGACGGGCCGTCCTTGGGCACCGCGCCCGCCGGGAAGTGGATGTGGATATTGCGATCCAGCACCGACGGCTCGATGCCGATCTCCTCCAGGTGCGAGCGCACGTAGGTCAGCGCGATCTGCGCGGATTCCTTCATGACGTCGCCGAGCTGGCCGGTCAGGGTCAGCGACCGATCACCCTCGGCGGCGTTGGCCTCGATGTAGAGGACATCGCCACCGGCCCCGGTCACGGCGAGACCGGTCGCCACACCGGGGACCGCCGTGCGTTCCACGGAGTCGGGGGTGAAGCGCGGGCGGCCGAGGTAGTCCTTCAAGTCGCCCAGACCGATCGTCAAGGCGTCCTGCACCAGTTCCTCGTAGCCCAGCTCCGCGTCGTAACCCGATGCGGCAAAATCGGTTGCACGCTCCGACAGCCGAGTCGCCGCCTTGCGCAACGCCTTCGCGATCAGCCGCTCCATCTGCCGCACTCCGGCTTCCCTGGTGTAGTTGGCCGCGATCTCGCGCAGCGCCTCCTCGGTGACGGTCACCTCGTCGGCGGTGAGCGCGTTGCGCTCCAGTTGCCGCGGCATTAGGAAGTCGCGGGCGATGGCCACCTTGTCGTCCTCGGTGTAGCCGTCGACGGTGATCAGCTCCATCCGGTCCAGCAGCGGTCCGGGGATGGTCTCCATGACGTTCGCCGTGGCGATGAACAGCACGTCGGACAGGTCGAGGTCCAGATCGAGGTAGTGGTCGCGGAAGGTGTGGTTCTGCGCCGGGTCCAGCACCTCCAGCAGGGCGGCGGCCGGATCGCCACGGAAGTCCGAGCCGACCTTGTCGATCTCGTCCAGCAGGACGACCGGGTTCATCGAACCGGCCTCTTTCATGGCGCGCACGATGCGGCCGGGCAGCGCGCCGACGTAGGTGCGCCGGTGACCGCGGATCTCGGCCTCGTCGCGCACGCCACCCAGGGCGACGCGAACGAACTTGCGCCCCAAGGCCCGCGCGACGGACTCGCCGAGCGAGGTCTTGCCCACACCGGGCGGACCGACCAGCACCAGCACCGCACCGGAACCGCGTCCACCGACGACCTCCAGGCCGCGGGCGGCACGGCGCGCCCGGACCGCCAGGTACTCGACCATGCGGTCTTTGACCTCGTCCAAGCCGTGGTGATCGGCGTCCAAGACCGCGCGGGCAGCCGAGACATCGGCGCTGTCGGTGGTTTTCACCGTCCACGGGAGTTCCAGCACGGTGTCCAGCCAGGTCCGGATCCAGCCGGATTCCGGGCTCTGATCGCTGGCCCGCTCCAGCCTGCCGACCTCGCGCAGCGCCGCCTCCCGCACGGTGTCAGGCAGATCGGCCCGCTCGACGCGGGCGCGGTAGTCATCGGCGCCGTCGGGTTCGTCCTCGCCGAGTTCCTTGCGGATGGCGTTGAGCTGCTGGCGCAGCAGGAACTCGCGCTGGCTCTTCTCCATCCCCTCGCGGACGTCTTCGCTGATCTTCTCCGTGATCTCGGCCTCGGCGATGTGTTCCTTGGTCCACTCGATCAGGGTGCTCAGCCGCTTGGCCACATCCGGCGTTTCCAGCAGCTCCCGCTTCTGCTCGAAGGTCAGATACGGTGCGTAACCCGCGGTGTCGGCGATCGCCGACGGATCCGTCAGCTGGTTGACCGCGTCGATGATCTGCCACGCCTCCCGGCGCTGGAGCACCGAGACGACCAGCTTCTTGTACTCCGCGGCCAGCTCCTTGGTCCGGCCGTCCGGTGTGGGTGTCTCGACAGGTTCGGCCTCCACCCACAGCGCGGCGCCCGGTCCGGTGACCCCGTGTCCGATCTTGGCGCGCCGCTCGGCCTTCAGGACGGCCGCGGGGGCTCCGCCGCGCATCCGGCCGACCTGTTCGATCGTCGCGACCACACCGTAGGTGGCATAGCCCTCGGTCAGCCGGGGGGCGAGCAGCACGGAGTCCTTCTTCGCGGCCCGGGCGGCATCGATCGCGGCCTGCGCGGACTCGTCCAGTTCGATGGGCACGACCATGCCCGGCAGCACGATCGGATCGGTCAGGAACAGCACCGGCAGGTTCTGTGGTGTAGTCACGTCTTCGACCCTTCCAAAAGTTGAGCGTTGCCTACTCAACCCAGAGGTGTTCGCGTTTGTTCCACGCCCGTCGGGTCGTTCGCTGACGGCGAATTCTCCGCCTAGGGGTCTCGTTGACACTCTGTCCAAGACAATGAGAACGTGGGGGCCTTGGTATCTCATACCGGCGGTACCGCCGGCTCGGCCTAGGGAGTCCCATCGATGTCGTCGCTCGCCGCCGGCGTGTTCATCGACTGGGAAGGGTTGACCGGGCAGTCGAAGTTCGTGGTGGACCTGGTCACGTTTCCGGTCTTCAGTGCGCTGGCCGGGTGGCTGACCAACTGGACCGGCGTACTGATGTTGTTCTGGCCGATCCAGTTTCGCGGTGTTCGGATCCCCGGCCTGCCGGTGCTCTATCCGTACTTTCCGCGCCGGGTCCAGGTGCTGCCGACCTTCTCCGGCGACGGCCGCCGCCTCGGATTCCAGGGTTTCATTCCGGCCCGCGCGGAGAAGATGGCCAGTATCTGCGTGGACAAGGCGCTGATGCGGATCGGCAGCCCCAAGGACTTCATTCACGAACTCGATCTGGACGGTATCGCCGACTACACCGCGATGCTCGCCCGCCAACAGGTGCGGCCACTGGTCGACGAACTGATGTACCGGGAGAACCGCGACCTGTGGCGCACCGTGCCGCGCGCCGCCAAGCAGTTGATCTATCAGCGGGTGGATCGGGAGCTGCCCGCGCTGTCGCGCCGCGCGTTCGCCTCACTCGGCGACAACGTGGACCAACTGATCGACATCAAGAGCTTCGTGATCCGCTACCTGCGGGAAAACCCGGCCATCCTGAAGGACTTGACCACCACCATCGCGGCGCCCGAGTTGCGCTTCATGGTGCGCATCGGATTTCTCGGCGCGCCATTCGGATTGCTGCTGGCCTTGTATATGCATGTGCACCAGCGCATTCCCGTGTTCGGCTTGGTACCGGGCTGGGTGATCGTGCTGCTCGCCTCGGCGGCGATCGGTGTGATCGTGAACGTCATCGCCGTGAAGATGGTTTTCGAGCCGGGCGACCCGCAACCGAGGTACAAGTACCTGTGGAAGCAAGCGCTGCTGGCGAAGCGGCAGCCGCAGGCGGCGACCGACCTCGCACACATCCTGGCCTACCAGGTGCTGACCCTGCCCAACCTGTCGAAAGAGCTGCTCGAGGGCCCGAACGGGGACAAGACCAGGCAGTTGCTGGAGCATTTGATCGCCGACGAGATCCATCGTCAGCTCGGACCGACCACCACACTGGTGCGAGCGGCACTCGGGCGCCGTCAGTTCGTCAACCTCTCGGTCGGTGCGGCGGGAGCCGCGGTCGGCTTGGCGCCCAGCCTGGTGGAAGACGAGGAGTTCACCCTCGAACAGGCCAAGACCATCGACGAGTTCGCGGCGCGCAAACTCCGGCGGTTGACGCCGGGCGAGTTCATGGAGATGTTCTACGCGTCCGTCGAGCAGGACGCCTGGCTGCTGTATCTGCACGGAGCCGTCCTCGGGCTGGTGGTCGGCGCGACGCATCTGGTGGTTTTCGGCTGGTAGCGCGCCCCACGGGCTAATATAAAACAAGCATGCTTGCCTTTTTCTGGCGCCGCTGCGATGCTGGACGATAACGGCGCACGAGGCGGTGTGCCTGGGAGGGCAAGGAAACGCATGGCCGACCTCGAAGCGCTGCTCGGTGATCTCGCCGAAGAATGCACGGATCTGGAACGACTCGTCGGCCCCTTGGCTCCGGAGGAGTGGGCGCGTACGACCCCCGCGCCCGGCTGGACCATCGCCCATCAGATCGGCCATCTGGCATGGACCGACGAAATCGCGACGATCGCGGCAGCGAACCCCGAGACTTTCCAGCGTCTGGTGACCGAGGCCGGGCCGCGTGCGCTCACCTTCGTCGATGAAGCGGCCGAGAAGGCCGCGACCGAGCCACCCGCCGACTTGCTCGACCGGTGGCGGCGTGGACGCGCGTCTCTCGCCGCGGCACTGCGCGCGGTGCCCGCGGGTGTCAAAGTGCCGTGGTTCGGCCCGCCGATGAGCGCGGCTTCGATGACCACCGCCCGCATCATGGAGACCTTTGCGCACGGGCAGGACGTGGCCGACGCGCTCGGCGTGCGCAGGACACCCACCGCGCGGCTGCGCACCGTGGCCCATATCGGCGTGCGTACCAGGAACTTCGCCTACACCGTGCACGGAAAGACCCCGCCCGCGGGGGAATTCCGAGTCGAGCTGACGGCGCCGGACGGCACGATCTGGTCCTGGGGCCCCGACGATGCCGCACAGCGGGTGACCGGACCCGCGCTCGACTTCTGCCTCCTGGTGACGCAGCGCCGCCATCCGGACGACCTCGCGATCGAGGCGCACGGCGACGACGCCGCGGAATGGCTGACTATCGCACAGGCTTTCGCGGGGCCGACGGGCGAGGGAAGGACAGCGGGCCAGTTCGCCTGACCCGCTGCCCCCGACCCGATCCGAAGATTAGGGAGCGGGCGAGCGCCACACTTGGGTGCGCCGTGTTCGTGTCGACGGCCGGACGCCATTGGCCGGGGTGTCTCGATGTGGCAGTCGAGAATGGCGCTCGCCTGCTACACGGATATTTACCCGCTCGTGTACTGCCGGAAACATAAACGCCCCACGAGGGCAGGGTCGTGGAAGCACCGCTTACCCTGCTCGACAATGAGCGAGCGAACCAGCGACACAGCCGCGATCATGCCGGAGCCGCACGGGATCGAGGCACGGGTATGACCACCTATGACTTCTGCGTCATCGACGGCGGCATCGTCGGCGTCGCGACCGCGCACCAGATCCTCACGCGCCACCCGGGCGCGAACCTGGTGCTGCTGGAGAAGGCATCCGAGCTGGCCACGCACCAGACGGGTCACAACAGCGGCGTCATCCATTCCGGCATCTACTATCCGCCGAACAGCCTGAAGGCCACGCTGTGCCGCCGTGGCGCCCGCTGGACCAAGGAGTTCGCTGCGGCACATGACATTCCGCACCGGGTCTGCGGCAAGTTGCTGGTGGCCGCCGACGACGCCGAATACGCGCGCATGCTCGCGCTGCACGAACGGTCGATCACCAACGGGGTGGCCGTCGAACTGATCGACGCCGCGGAACTCGCTCGGCGCGAACCGCGGATCACCGGGGTCGGCGCATTGTTCGTCCCCGACACGGGAATCATCGACTTCACCCAGGTGACGACCGCGCTCGCCGACGAAGTTCGCGCAGCAGGTGGCGAATTCGTGCTCGGCGCCGAGATCACCACGCTTACCGAGACGGCGGACGCGGTGACCGCCGCCGGCCCGACCGGCTCGTGGTCAGCGCGCCGATTGGTGGCCTGCGCGGGTTTGCAGGCCGATCGGATGGCACGAGCGGCCGGGCTGCGCAGGGACTTTCGCATCGTTCCGTTCCGGGGCGAGTACTACCAGCTGCCGCAGGAACGAGCCGGTCTGGTCCGCACGCTGATCTACCCCATTCCGGATCCCGAGCTGCCCTTCCTCGGGGTGCATTTGAGCCCGACGATCGACGGCGCGCTGACCGTCGGCCCGAATGCGGTGCTCGGATTGGCCAGAGAGGGTTATCGCAAGGGCAGCTTCGACGCCAGGGACGCACGAGAGATACTCGGATTTACCGGATTTCACCGGGTCGCCAGGGCGAACGTGCGGACCGGGCTGCGGGAACTGCGCGACTCACTGTTCAAACGCGGATACCTGGCGCAGTGCCGCCGCTACTGTCCGGAGCTCACGCTCGCCGATCTGCTTCCACGCGAGGCCGGCATTCGCGCGCAGGCGGTGCTGCGAGACGGAACACTGGTGCACGACTTCATGATCGAGCGCACCGAGCGCTCGATTCACCTGCTCAACGCGCCCTCGCCCGCAGCGACCTCGGCCATGCCGATCGCGGAGCACATCGTCGATCAACTCTGACGACGCCCAAAGTGAGCGAGCCGCCGAGAAACCGGCCGGTCGCGATCTGGCAATACGACACACCAAATCGCGCAGAGCTCTCGAATAAAGAGGAGAGCTGTAGTACTTTTGACGCCAGTCGTGAACAGGGAGGGCCTATGGGCCACATCAAGTACGCGAGTGACGTCGGAGCACCCGTCGAGGTCGCCTTCAACTACACGGAGAACCACCTATTCGTGCCGGACTGGATGTTCGGCGTCGCGGAATTCGTACCGACCGGCGAAGCGGACCGCGGGTTCGGCGCGGTCTTCGCGACCAGCGCCCGCCTCGCATTCTGGCGACCGCATGTGACCTGCGAGATCACCGAATACCGCCGCAACGCGGTGATCGGGTATACGCTTCGCGGACGCTTGTCCGGAACGCTGACGCTGCGCTTCGACCCGCTCGGCTACGGGCGGTCGGTGCTGACCTCCGAGGCGGCATACGGCCAACCGCGCGGCCCGGTCGGACGCCTGGTGGACGCCGCGGTCGGATCGGCGCTGCGACGTACCGAATCCCGGTTACGGAGGGCGATAGAGGAATTCCACGGTACCGATCTTGTCGGTCGGATTGCGTAGGGTGCCAGCCATGATCATCGTGAGCACCGACGGATCCTGCCTGCGTAATCCCGGCGGCGCCATCGGCTGGGCTTGGGTCAATCATCAGGGCTCCTCGGCAAGTGGGGGAGCCGCGTCCGGAACCAATCAGGTCGCGGAGTTGCGAGCGGTGCTGGAGGCGATCGTCGCCCATCCCGGGTCCGAACCCCTGCTCATCGAAAGCGATTCGCTCTACGCGATCAAATGCGCCTCGGAGTGGGTGTCCGGCTGGCGGCTCAATGGGTGGCGGACGTCCACCGGCGGCGCGGTGAAGAATGTCGAACTCGTCCAGCAGATCGATCGAGCCATCGCGAGCAGGCCCGGCCCGGTTCGATTCCGATGGGTCCGAGGCCATGTCGGCAACTATTTCAATGAGCAGGCCGACGCGTTGGCCGGCGAAGCGGCTCGGCAGGCCGCGGTCACCGCGGCTGTCGCCGAGGCGAACACCGTGGAAATGCCCGCGGTGACTGTGGAGGAAGCGTCGACGGCGCCGGAAGCGCCGAAGGACAAGGCCGCGGGGAAGGCGGCCGCGCCGTCGGCGCCACAAGCATTGACACTGTTCTGATCCGCTCACGCGGGCACGGGGTCTGCCCGAATGACCTCCGGCGGTGGTGGCTCGGCCCACCGCCGGAGGCGCTCGGCTAGTTACCCGGCTGCGGCCCGGGCTGACCGGACGGCGCGGGCTGCGGAGTCCCGCCCGGCGCAGGCGCACCCGGCAGGCCCGTACCGGCGCCCTTCAGCATCGGCGAGTCGAGTTTCTCGACCAGCCACTTGTCGCCCGACTTCTGCAGCTGGGCGATCACGACCACGAACTGCCGCTCCGGGTTGGCCTGGGTGAAGTTGGTCCGGTACTGCGTAAGGGTCACCAGCACCTTCGCCGAGGTCTTGTCGCCGGACTGGTAGCCGCACTGCACGTCGTCGGCCCAGGACTTGACCTGCGCCTGCACCATCGCGTCCTCGAGCGCCTTGGTCGCGTCGTCGAACTCTTTCAGGAACTCCCCGGTCGATCCGGCCTTCACCGTGGTGAAGTAGTCGTCCAGGTTCTTCGAGTAGTCGTAAACCGAGACGTCCTTGCCGAACTGGCAGGCGGCGCTGGTCGAATCGCGAATCGCGTCGAGCTTGTCACCGCGGTCCTTACCCTGCAGGAAGAACACGACGAGAGCGGTGATCGCCGCGACCGCCAGCACACCCGCCGCGAACGCGGCCACCAGCGGAAGCGATGCGGACTTCCCGGACGCGTCCGCCTTGGGAGCGTCCTTCGCCGCCGCCTTCTTCGCCGTCTCGGTCTTGTCTGCCTTCTCCGCCTTGGACAGCTCGGGCTTCGCCGCGGCAGCGGCATCCTCCGACTTCTCGGTCACCGCGTCGGTGTCCTTGCCGCCCGCGGCGGCCTTGGTCTCGGCGTCCTTGTCGGTCTCGGCGTCGTCGGTAGACATCGATACAAACCTGCTTTCCCGGCGCACATCGGTGCGCGCCGATTGGCTTCAGGGCCCGCGACAGCGAACCTTACGCGTTCTACCGGCGAGTATGCCCGGTCCGGCGGGATGACCGGCGGACCGGGTGCGAACTCACCGCACCGGAGGAAGAGTCCGCTCGTTCGGATCCACACCCGGCGGCATCTGCGCCCCGTTGTTCGGTATGTTCGGCCGCGGCGCGTTCGCCGCACCACGGATGAGCTGACCCGGCGGCGGGTTCTCACAGTAATTCCACTTCGGAATCGTGCCGTCCTGCACGACCTCGTTACGGATCTTCGGCGTCTCATAGGTGCAGAACGGCCGCGGCCAGATGTCGATGATCGCGTGGAACTCACCGTCGTGCGCCGGGACGCCCAGCGCCTCGCCGCCGAGCGCGAGCGAGGGGAACAGCGCCCGCAGCGCGGGCAGCCGCAACTGCGCCGCCTTGGTGATCGCCTGGAAGTTGGTGGCCAGGCTGGTGATCGGATCGGCTGTCCGGTCCACCACGGCGCCGAGGCTGGTGAGCTGGCCGGGAGCCTGATCGAGCACGCGCTGCAGTTCGGCATTCGCATTGTTGAACTGCTCGAACAGGGTGCCCGAGTTGCGGGTCAGGGTGGCCAGATCCGGCTGCGCCATGGACGTGGTGTTGGCGATGGTACGCAGATTCGTGATCAGGTTCGTCGTCTGCGGCAGCAACGAGTCCAGGCCGGCCATGGCGAGGCTGATTCCATTGACCATGCCGCGCAGCTGATCCGGTCCCGCGCTGAGCGCGATGTCCAGCTCCTGCAGGATGACCTTGAAGTGGTCCGGGTTGATCTGCGCGATCAGCGCGCTGGAGTTGTCCAGCACCGCCCACACCGGGGTCGGCGTCTGGATCTTCTCCGGATCGAACTCGAACACCGCGCCGTCGGCCAGGAACGGCCCCTGCTCGGAGTTCGGCCGGAAGTCGATGTACTGCTCGCCCGCGCCGGACAGGGCCTGCACCGCGATCCGGGTGTCCACGGGGATCTTGTACTTCGCGTCGATCTGCGCGGTGGCGGAAATGGCCTGGCCGCGATCGGTCAGCTCGATCGAGGTGACCTTGCCGATCCGCCATCCCCGCAGCGTCACATCGTTGCCGGGTTGCAGACCGCCGGAGCGGTTCAGGTTCACCGTGACCGTGTAGTCCGAGCGCAGCGGGTTGACCCGCATGACGTTCACCATCAGATATGCGGCGCCCACCAGCAGCACCAGCACCAGGCCCAGGTTCGACAGCAGCAGCTTGCGGCCGGCCGCGCTGCGCAGGAAGGTCATCGGTGTCCTCCCGCCACCCGGCCCTGCACCAGTTGCAGCACCTGGATCAGGCTCCCCGCGAAGTCCTGCAGGTCCTGCAGGTCCTGGAGTCTGCCGTGCTGGGGGTCGGTGAGCGCGCTGATGTCGAGGTTGGTCGCGGTCGCGTACACGGCGAAACTGCTGCCGCGGAAGGTCGCGTCGACCTTCGGCCGCAGCACGCGCAGCCGATCGAGCAGCACGCCGAAGCCGTCACCGGTTCTGGCCAGCGCGTCCATCAGCTGACGGGTGTTGTCCAGCAGGCTGCCGAGCTGGTCGGTGGAGGTGTTCGCGTAATCGCCGAGCGCGGCGCTGGCCACCGACAGCTTGGTCAGTAGTTCGCCGATGGCCCGGTTGTTCTCCGCGACAGCGCCGATCATCTGCGGCAGCGTGTCGGCCACTTCGCCGAGTTCGGACCGCCGCGACTCGATGGTGTTGGCCAAGGTGCTGAACTCGCCGAGAACGCTGTCCACGCGGGCGGTGTTGGCGTTCAAACTGCTGACCACACCGGTCATTTCGGTGATCAGATGGGCCAGCTGCCCGCCGCGGCCGCCGAGGATGGAGTCCAACTCCGCGCCCAGCCTGGACAGGCTCGCGATGCCGCCGCCGTTGAACAGCATGGACACCGAGATGAGCAGCTGCTCGACGGTCGCACCCGCGGAGGTGCTGTCCAGGGTCAGCGTGTCGCCGTCGCGCAGCATTTCCGCGCCCGGATCGACCTTCGGCTTGGACACCGCGACGAACACGTCACCGAGCGGGGTGGCCTGACGCAGTTCCGCCGTGCTGCCCTTGGGCAACTCGATGTCCTTGCGGATGGTCAGATCCACGATGGCCTGGAAGTTCTTCGTCTTGATGTCGCTGACCACGCCGACATCCGAGCCGCCGATCTTCACCTTCGCCTGGTCGGGCAGGTTCAGCGCGTTCTCGAACACCGCGTGCACCGTGTAGGTGTCCCCGTTCAGGCCGGGTTTGGGCAGCGGCAGCTTCTCCACGGTGAACCCGCAGCCCGCGGTGACCGACACAGCGGCCACCGCGACGACGGCGACCAGCGCCCTGCGTGCCTTGATCGTCATTCGGTACGTCATTTCGTCAGTCCGAGCAGTGCGGCGGTGAGCCCGTAGTCGGGTCCGAAGTCCTGCATGTTTCCGGTGCGGCAGCCATCGGCCCGCATCTGCACGCGTTCGCAGAACAGGCTGACGATCTCACCAGACAGCGCGGTACCGATGATCGCGTGCAGCCGGACGTATTGATGCTCTCGGTTCACGATGCCGTCGATGTTCTGCATGACCATCGGCGCCACGTCGACGACCTCGGTGACGCCGTAGGCGTTGTCGCGCAGCTGCTGGGTGACGTTGGTCAGGCCCGCCATGGTGCCCGCGAGCTGATCCTGGTACTGCGTCAGCGTGGTGCTCGTGTTCGCCAGGAAGGCGTTGAGCTGGTCGAGCGTGGCCTGAAGGCCCGGGGACTGCTCGGCGAGCAGCCCGGTCATCTGGGTCACCCGGTTGCTGAAATCGCGCACCGACTGGTCGTTCTGGGCCAGCATGGTGGTGAGCTCGTTCAACTTGATGATGATGCTGGAGATCGCGTCCTTGTTGTCCACGCCGACCTTCAGTGCGCCGGACAGCGCGTTGAGGGTGTCGCGGATCTTCTCGCCGTTGCCGTTGAGCATCGGGTAGAGAACCCGGCCCGACAGCGGGCCGATCCCCTCCTGGCCCGGCTCCGGCTTGAGCGCGGCGGCGAACTGATCGATCGTCTTGATCATCGTGTCCAGCTCGACCGGCGTCTTGGTGCGCGCCTTGGGCAGGTGCGCGCCGTCGGACATGGTCGCTCCGCCGGTGTAGACGGGGGTGAGCTCGATGTGCCGGTCGGTCACGATGGACGGCGAAACGATCGCGGCCTGCGCGTCTTTCGGGATCTTCACGTCCTTGTCGATGGACATGTGCACCTCGACCAGGGTGCCTTTGGGCACGACCTTGTCGACTTTGCCGACGTCCAGGCCGAGCACCGTGATCGGATTGCCCTCGTAGATGCCCGCGATGTTCTCGAAGTCCGCGGTGATCCGCATCGTGGTGCCCAGCGCGTCGTTCACCGAACTCGGCAGCAGTGAGCAACTGCCGACCGTCAGCGCCGCGGCGCTGATCATGAGCGTCTTCGCGACGGTCTTCAGCGGAAAAGCCGTGCGGAGTTTCATCCCTGGCACCCCTCGATCACTTGGGCGAAGCACAACCAGTTGTCCGGGAAGAGCCACGGCAGGCCGACGTCGCCGTACGGACCGCTGCCACCCCACGAGTTCGCCAGGTAGCGCACCGTCGGCGGCATGAGCGACAGCAGCCGGTCCAGGTTGTCCTTGTTCTTCTGCAGGCCCTCGGCCATGGTGTTCAGCTGCGCGATGGTCGGCCCGAGCTGATCGTCGTTCTCCGCGCCGATCTCCTGCAGCTGCCTGGTCAGCGTCGCGACGCCGTCGAGCAGCTGGCGCAGCAGCGCTTGGCGCTCCATCACCCGGTTGGCGATGGCCTCGCCCTGAGTGATCACCAGCAGCACGCTGTTGCGGTTGTCGGCGAGGATCCTGGTGACCCGGTCCAGGTCCTTCAGCAGCGAATCCACCTCGGCCCTGCGGGTATCGATCACCTTGGCCAGTGCGCCGACGCTGTCGAGTGCCTGCGCGGCGAGCTGCGGCGAGCCGCCCATCTGCTCATTGATCAAATTCAGCGACTGCGCCAGCTTTTTGGTGTCGAGCGTCTCGAACTTCGGCGTGCCGATCTGCACCACGTCGGCCAGGTTGTACGGAACGGCGGTATTGGACAGCGGGATCCGCTTGCCCTTCAAGCCGGAGCCGTCGCCGGGCTCCAGATCGACATACCTGGCGCCGAGCAGCGTGGCCATCTTGATCGCGGCGCGCGCGTCCGGGCCGAGCTTCACGTCGTCGCGCACGCTGAGCGTGAGCAGCACGTGGCTTCCCTCGAGTTCGGCGTCGACCACCCGGCCTGCGGACACACCCGCGACGTTCACCTTGTCGCCGACCTTGATGCCGGCGGCCTGCACGAACTCGGCCTTGATCGACTGCTCGCCGACCCCGATGAGTTTGTAGACGCTGGACACCAGCAGCAGCACCACGATGAGGACGCCGCCGATGATGCCCAACCAGAAGTACCGGTTGCTGTCGAACCTGGCCTTGAGTTTCGTCATCATGGGCGGCACACCGCCGAGTGCGAGGTCCCGCCGATCTGGGAGAACAGTCCGCGCGGGAACAGGATGCCGTAGAGCGAGACGTCCAGGCCGCACAGGTACGCGTTGGCGTAGGCGCCTTCGGAGGTGTGCCTGCCCGCCGCCGACAGGACGTTCGGCAGATCGATGGCCGCCTGGTCCAGCTTGGCGCCGTTGTCCAGCAGCAGGGTCAGCGCCGCGCTGGTGGAATTCTGCGCGGTCTGCAGCTTGGGCTGGATCCGGTCCATCATGTCGACCAGCGACGTGGTGGCGCCGGCGATCTGCTCGGTGGAGGCGAGCAGCGACTGCCCCTGGTCGTACAGCCCGCCGATCAACGCCCGGGTCTGGGTTATCAGGGTCTCCAATTCATCACCTCGTTTGGCCAACCCCGCCATCACGCCGGAGAGGTTGGTGATCACATCGGACAGAATCGCGTCCCTGCGCTGGAAGTCGGTGGCCAGCTGCGCGGCTTGGACGATGAACGCGCTCAACGAGACACCGTCACCCTGCAACGCCTGGATGAAGGTCTCCGACAAGCGGTTGACCTGTTCGGGTTGCAACACCTGGAACAGCGGCTGAAAACCGTTGAGCAGAGCCGACACATCGAACGACGGCTCGGTCCGCTCGATCGGGATCGACCCCTTGTTCTTCAGCGGCGTCGGGCTCGGCGCCGTGCCGGGAGCCAGGGCCACATACCGCTGACCGATCAGGTTCTGGTAGCGGACAAGGGCTTTGGTGTCGTCGTAAATCGTCTGGTCGCGCTGCACCACGAAGGTGACTTTGGCGACCGACTTCTTCAGATCGGCGTCGCGGCCGAGCTCGATCTTCTCCACCTTGCCCACCCGGACGCCCGCCATGCGCACGTCGTCGCCCTCGTGCAGGCCGAGCACGTCGGAGAAGGTCGCGGAGTAGGTGTAGGTTTCACCACTGACAGTGCGCGCCAACGTATTCCACACCACCACCGTGACCAGGATCGACACGATGGCGAAGATGCTGAATCCGATCAGCGGCTTACGAATGCTCATCGTCCGGCACCGTTGTCGGACACGTGCATGGTTCCGCCCTTCAAAATCGAGCCGAGCAGCAAATATTCGGCGGTGGTCGGCTTGCGGCCGAGCAGCGCGACGATCGCCGAGTCACCCTGGTAGGAGATCGGCGCTGCCGACGGGGTGCCCTCGGGCGCGGCGGCCGGAGCGGCCGGCGCCGGGGCGGCGGGCGGGAGCAAGCCAGGCGGCAACATCGGGAACAGGCCCTCGAGCGGCGTGCCCGCGAACGGAGCGGGCACCCCGCCGGTGGGAGCGGCCGCGGTGGCCCGGGTCGGGTCCGGAGTGGTGACACCCGGGATCAAGGGCAGACCCGGCATCGGCACCACCGGCGGAAGCCCGGCGGCCGAGGCGAGCGCGCGCGGCTTCAGCTGTTCCGGCAGTTCCGGCAGTTCGGCGACGGCGGGCGCGGTGTAACAGCTGGGGCCGACCAGCTCGCCGTAGCGCGGGCAGTCGGCCACGGTGTACGGCCGGTACGGCGTCAGCGTGATACCCGCGTTCCAGACCTGCTGCTTCTGCGGACCCCAATGGAACGTGGTGTCCATCCGGCGCATCGTCTCGCTGAGGTTGAGCAGGCTCCTGGTGATCGCGTCGGGGTCGGCCGCGAGGGCGCCGAACATGTCGCTGGTGCCAGCCGTGACCTCCTTGCCGACGTCCGGGTTGCGGGCGAAGAGATCGTTCACCGTGTCCATCGTCCGGCTGGTGCCGGTGATCAGCGCGACCAGCTCGCTCCGCCGGTCGGCGATGGTGCTGGCGGTCTGCACCGAGCTGCCGAGCACGTCGACCAGCTCCGGCGCGGACTGGTTGAGCGCATGGAACGACGCGGAGAAGTCGCCGAGCAGCACGCCGAGGTCGGGGATCGACTCGTCGACCGCCAGCAGCCAGCGGTCGAACCGCTCGACCGTGGAGCCGGGCATCCGGCCGCTGCCGTCCAGCGCCTGCGACAGGGTGCCGAGCACGCGGCCGAATTGCACCGGGTCGATCTTGTCGAGGATGTCGCGCACGGTGGTGAGGGTGTCCTGCAGCGCGATGGTGCCCTGGCTGCGGTCTTCCTCGATGACGGAGCCCTCGTGCAGATACTGATCGGAGGGTCCGTTGAAGACCAGTTCGACGGAGGTGACGGCGAACAGATTGCTCGGCACCACGCGGGCGGTCACGTTGGCCGGGATATCGCCGGCGAACTCCGGCTTCATCTCGATCCTGACCTTCTGCAGTTCGCCCTTCGCGGCGACGTCGACGTTCTGCACCGCGCCGACGAGCACGCCGCGGAACTTCACGTCGGCCTGCTCGGGCAAGCCGTCGCCGGTGGTGGTCAGGTTCGCGGTGACGTTGACCTTCTCCTTGAAGTAGCCCTGGTAACGCAGCATCAGGAAGGTCAGCACCAGCGCGAAGACGACCAGACCGCACAGGCCTGCGACGAGCAACTGCCGCATCGTGGGCCCGCGCCCACTGGGATCGATGATCATCTGGTGTTTACCCCGAGATCCGGATGCCGGGGTTGACACCCCAGATCGCCAATGTCATGAACAGATTCGCGAAGACGACCGCGATGATGCACATCTTGATCGCGCGGCCCGCGGCCACACCGACGCCTTCCGGACCGCCGGAGGCGAAGAAGCCGTAGTAGCACTGGATGAACGTGGTGATCGCGACGAACAGGATCGCTTTGAGCAGCGAGTAGATCACGTCGACCGGGACCAGGAACTGATAGAAGTAGTGCTGGTAGGTGCCCGCGGCGGTGCCGCCGATCAGCTGCACGGTCACCGCGCAGGAGATGTAGGCCATGGCCAGACCCAGGCAGTACAGCGGGACGATGGCCACCATCGCCGCGAACATCCTGGTGCTGATCAGATAGGGCAGCGGCCGGATGGCGATGGACTCGAGCGCGTCGATCTCCTCGGAGATGCGCATGGCGCCCAGCTGCGCGGTGAACCGGCAGCCGGCCTGGGCGGCGAACGCCAGCGTCGCGAGCAGCGGCCCGAGTTCACGGGTGGTCGCGAACGCCGAGATGGCGCCGGTGATCGGACTCAGTCCGAGCAGGTTCAACGAGTTGTAGCCCTGGATGCCGACGGTCATGCCGCCGAAGGCGCTCAGGATGACGACGACGCCGATGGTGCCGCCACCGACGACGAGATTGCCATTGCCCCAGGTGACATCGGACAGCAGTCGCCAGACTTCTTTGGGGTAGTGCTTGAGCGCCAACGGAATGGAGCCGATCGAGCGCAACAGGAAGAACACCTGATGGCCGAGCCTGGCGAGCAGATCTACCGGCGCTTGCGCGGATTTCCGGAGTGTCTGGAGGGGCCGCAGCAGCGGAGGTACATAGGTTGATGACACCGGCTCAGACCACCTGTGACGGGAATAGTGCGTTGTAAACCTGGGTGATGATGAGGTTCACCCCGAACAGCATGATGGCGGAGCTCACCACCGCGGAATTCACCGAGTTCGCGACACCGCCGGGACCACCCCGGGTGTTCAATCCGGTATCACAGGCGATGATTGCGGCCAGCAGTCCGAAAATCAGCGATTTGATCAGCGCGACAAGCAGATCGGTGGTCACCGCGAACGAGGAGAAGGTGCCGACGTAGGAACCGGGCGTACCGTTCTGCGCGAAGATATTGAAGATGTAGCCGGTCAAGAAACCGACGAAGACCACGAAGCCGCACAGCAGCACACTGACCAGCATCGCGGCGCCCAGGCGCGGCGCGACCAGCCTGCGCATCGGGTCGACGCCCATCACCTTCATGGCGTCGATCTCCTCGCGGATGGTGCGCGAGCCGAGATCGGCGCAGACCGCGGAGCCGACCGCGCCCGCGATCATCAGCGAGGTGACCAGTGGGGCGCCCTGCTGGATGATGCCGAGACCGTTGGCGGCGCCGATGAACGAGGTGGCGCCGACCTGACCGGCGACCGAACCGACCTGGATGGAGACGATCACGCCGATCGGGATGGCGACCAGCAGCGTCGGCGCGGCGGAGACGCTGGCCATGAACCCACACTGCCGGACGAACTCGCCGAATGGGAACCGTCGACGGAAAATCGCGACGAAGAGTTCGGCGACCGCCGCGAAGCCCATGGTGATCTGGCGGCCGAATGTTTCCAGCGAACGCTTGGGGTGATCTTGCCAGTACGACTTCGTCCAATCGACCGCATCACTGAACCGTGACCCTCGGGGCGGACTCTCGGTCGACTGCACTGGCTAACCCTCCTCGACGCCGGTTGGTTGCCCCGACGACTCGTTTGCTTGACGCACCTTACTACGGAGTAGTGCAGAACACACCACCCACTTGTGATTACGGTCATAGATGTCGCTCACCATTGACAAAAAGCAATGGCAGCGGGGGTGAACATTGGGATACGGCCCAGTACCAGCGCGCTGATCTCTGGCACAAGTGACAACCTACCTGCGTCAATCTCCGGCCTATGCCGGTTGCTGTGGCGAATTAATACGGAGTAACTTCATCGAAAATGGTATTTGATTCCGGAGACAACACATCGGCCTCTTGGTACCACTGCGCGACAAACGGACACGAGATTTTCACAATTGCGATAGCGATTCGCTATATGCCCGTAAGATACATTGCAACTGTAATGTATGAAATAGGATTGAACTAGATCCCAGTGGGGACAACCCGTAGTGGGTGACGCGCCCGAGGTCGATTACTGACACGATGGGTGCGACAGATTGATATCGTGCGGGCTTCCGACGTCTGGAGGGACATGTTCAGCAAACTCGCCAAGGTGGCCAACGCCGCCTTCGCCGTCGCCCTTGGCGCGGCGCTGCTCGGCACGGGCGCAGGGGCCGCAAACGCCCAACCGGGCCTGCCGGTCGTGGGCGGTGGATCCGGGATCATCATCGACAACCAATTCGAGTGCACGGTCACCACAGTCGGCCACGACAACGCGGGCCGTCTGGTCGGGCTGACCGCTGGACACTGCGGCGATCCCGGCTCGCAGGTCTACGCCGAATCCGATCGGGGCGCGGGCGTGATCGGCCGGTTCACCTACTCCAACCACGATCTGGATTACGCCGTCATCCAGTTCGAGCCGGGCAAGATGGTCCCGGTGAACCGCATCGGGAACGTCACGATCACCGGGATCGGCGCGCCTGCCAGCTTCCCGCAGATCGTCTGCAAGGAAGGCCGGACCACCGGCAACACCTGCGGTATCGCCTGGGGTGACGTGTTCCGGACGAACGTCGAGACCTGGAGTCAGATGTGCGTGGTGGAAGGCGATTCCGGCGCACCTGTCGTGGTCGGCACGACGCTTGTCGGCATGGTGAACGCCTACCTGGCCATTGCTTGCTTCGGCCCGGAAGTCGGCACCAACATGAGCGCGATCATGGGTGACCTCAACGCGCGCGGCGGTGTCGGAGCGGGTTACATCCCGATCTGATCGCACACCCGACCTGATCGCAGAAAGCGGCCCGAATGGAGCAATCCATTCGGGCCGTTCATTTTTCGCTTCGGGCCGGCGCGAGCGCGGGACCGGCCACGCCGCACTGCGGCATGCAGTCGACGCTGTCCAGGACGGGCACACGGCGCTCGGGGCGCAGCAGGACGGCGGCGAGCACCGCTCCGGTCACCAGCAGGCCGGCGCACAGCCACATCGCGGTGGCGAATCCGTCGTCGAACGCGCCCGGGTCGCCCAGCGCACCCGAGATGCCCGCGAGCCCGGGCAGCGCCGCAACGGCGAGCAGTTGCGCCGTCCGCGCGACCGCGTTGTTCACGCCCGAGGCGATGCCCGCCTCGCTGCTGGGCACCGCACCGAGCACCGCGCCGGTCAGCGGGGCGACCAGTACCGCCAGCCCGAGCCCGAAGACGAGCACACCCGGCAGCACGTCGGTCAGATAGGTGGTGTCGGGACCGATGCGCAGCAAGAGGACCAAGCCCGCGGCCGCCAGCAGCGGCCCGGCGGTCATCGGAATGCGTGGCCCGTGCACCTGCGCCCAGCGCCCGGCCGGAGCCGAGAGCACCAGCATGATCAGGGTGATCGGCACGGTAGCGACCCCGGACATCAGCGGCGAGTATCCCGCCACCAGCTGCAATTCCAGCACCAACAGAAAGAACACCCCGCCGAGTGCGGCGTAGACCGCGAGCGTCACCAGGTTGGCCGCCGTGAACACCCGGGAACGGAACAGCGTGGGCGGCACCAGCGGGTGATCGCTGCGCAGCTCGATCGCGACGAAGACCGCCAGCAACGCCACACCGACGGCGATGAGCAAGCCGACCGTGTCGATCAATCCCAGCGTGAGCGCGCCGAGGCCGAGCGCGACCACCACGGCGCCCGGCAGATCGAGCTCGGTCGCCGCGCTCGGGTCCCGGCTCTCCGGCACGTGTCGCACCGCGACGAGCACCACCACCAGGGTCAGCGGAATGTTGAGGAAGAAGATGGACCGCCAGCCCGCGACCTCGATCAGCCAGCCGCCCAGGAAAGGTCCGAGCGCGCCCGCCACGCCTCCGAAACCCGACCAGAGTCCGATCGCCGCGCCTTGGTCGCGCTGGTCGATCGAGGAGGAGATCAGGGCGAGGCTGCCCGGCGTGAGCATCGCGCCCGCCACACCCTGCAGGATCCGGGCGGCGACCAGCATTTCGATGGTTGTCGCGGCGCCACACAAGACGGATGCGATCGCGAAGGCGACGGTTCCCCACACGAAGACCCTGCGCCTGCCGAGCTTGTCGCCCAGCGAACCGCCGAGCAGGATGAACGAGGCGAGGGTCAGTGTGTAGCCGTTCAGCGTCCACTGCAGCCCGGCGACGTCGGTGTCCAGCGATTCCCCGATCCGCGGCAGCGCGATGTTGACGACTGTCGCGTCGAGCGAGGCGACCGACGATCCGAGGATGGTGGCCAGCAGAATCCAGCGACCGGTGCTCGACCGCAGACGAGGAAGCTCGGTGGTGCTCACCAACCCAACCTAGCGACAGGCCTGCAGGTCAGTAGCCCCAACTATGACGGGCCGGGCCCCGCGAGGAACAGCCCGTAGGTCATCCGGCAGGCTCGGTCAGAGCTCTTGGACGCAGACGACGAAGCGGCGCTTGTCGTAGACGTACCCGGTGCCGCTGCCGCAGACGCTGACGTCGTCGGCGCCTTGCTGGATCTTGACCACCTTCACGCCCTTCGCCGGGCTCGAACCGGTGCAGTCGATGCGCTTGGGATCATCGCCGCCGACGTCCATGCAGCCGCCGACCACCCAGTCGATGTCCAGGCACAGCGCGCCCTGCTCGATGCCGTTGATGGTCTCGGCGTAGTAGTTGTCCGCGTCGCTGACGCACTGCGAGCTCTTCGACTTCTTCTCGATCACCTTGTAGTTCGATGCGCGGCTACCGCACGACGCCTTTTCGATGGTGGCGTTGGTGGTGGTGCCGCCGAGGGTCACGCAGTCACCGATCTCGGCCTGGAAGTCGGTATCGCCGCCCGACTTGGTCGGCGACGGTTTGCTGCTCGGAGCGGGCTTGCTCGCGGACGGTTTCGGCGTATTGGTCACCGAGACGGCATCGATCGTCCCGTTCTCCACGGCCGGCTGCGCGGTACCGCTGATGGTGGAGCTGCACCCGATCAGCGACAGACCCGCCGCGATCGCGAGTCCGGCGAAGGCGAGACGACCCCAGGTGGGTTGACGAGACACGTACAGTCCTCCCGAGCTGTAACGCTCCGAACTCACACCCCCGTAAGAATCCGAAGTTGCCATGGCTGTGCTTGAAATACCACGCCATGAATACACCATGGACCGAGCGCGCGTCGAGCCGGAGACCGAAACCAGCCGCCGACGATTCCGGCGATAACTGCCTCACCACGCCTTTTACCGTCGGCAGAGCTGGTCCGCGGGTTACTCTGGTTCACCGGCGCGACTAACGGTGGTCAGGAGGTGACCCCATGGTTTCGGCAATGGCGGCTGACGAGTTCGAGCCAGCCGATGCGGCCAAGAAGCTTGCGCCACCGCGCGACATGCTGGTCGACCCGCGCTTCATCCGGCTGGCCGATCAGTTCTTCGGCCTGTTCGCCCAGCCTGCGCGCGGAGGCGGCGCACTCGCGGTCTACCTGGATGGCAGGCCGGTTGTCGACATCTGGGCCGGCTGGGCGGACAAGGAGCGCCGCTGGAACGGCGAGACGATCACACTGACGTTCTCCACCGGCAAAGGCGTGGCCTCCACCGTGGTGCATCGGCTGGCCGAGCGCGGACTGATCGGCTACGACACGCCGGTCGCCGAGTACTGGCCGGAGTTCGCCGCGCACGGCAAAGAGGACATCACGGTGCGCGACGTGCTGTCGCACCGCGCGGGTCTGCATCGGGTGCGCGGCTTGGTCCCGGGCCGGGAGGGGATCCTGAACTACGACGCCGTTGTTCGCGCGCTCGCCGAGAGCCCGCCGGATCCGCGCCGGATCCGCACCTCCGGTTATCACGCGATCACCTTCGGCTGGCTGGTCGCCGAGATCGTGCAGCGGGTGACCGGCGCGTCGTTCACCGATGTGCTGCGCACCGAGATCGCCGAACCGCTCGGGCTCGACGAGTACTGGTTCCGGGTGCCGGAATCCGAACGACATCGGATCGCCAAGATCGTGCGGCCGCTCGGTCCGCCGGGAATCCGCTGGAACACCGCCTCCTCGGTACTGTCCTGGGTGCGGCCGGTGCGCGGGATCGCCGAGGCGGGCATGCCGGAGAGCTTCGACGAGCTGGTCCGCGACCCCCGGGTGTACGACTCGGTGATGCCCGGCTGGAACGGCGTCTTCTCGGCACGTGCGCTGGCGCGGATGTACGGTGCGCTGGCCAACGACGGCGTGGTCTACCCCGACCGGCCGGAGTGGGGCGTGCACGGTCTCGGCACGGCCGCGCCGGAGCACGTCGCGCGGTTCCTGGCTCCGGAAACGATCGAGACGATCAGCAAGGTGCAGCCCGCTCAGAGCCGCGACTACGTGCTCGGTGTGCCGATCCGCTTCACACTCGGCTATCACCGCCCGGTGCTGATGGCCAAGCAGCAGCCCCACAACGCGTTCGGCCACTACGGCATGGGCGGTTCCGGTGCGTACGCCGATCGGGATCTCCGCATGTCGATCGCGTTCGTGACCAATGGGATCGGCAGCATGGTGACCGCGCTCGGTGACGCCAGGCTCGCGCGGCTGGGGGCGACGGCACAGGCCACGGTCCGCAAATACAAGCAGGCCGGACGGTTGCCGGGCCCGCCTTGATGATGCCGGAAGTCGAACCCCTCCGGTGTCGAGTTCGTATCTGTGGGTATGGACGTGCGTATGCCTTCGACCCGCGCAAACAACGACAGCGCTGGTCCACGAGCGCCTCGGCTGACGGTGCTACACGCGCTGGCCGCGGCAATCGATTTCGACCGGTACTTCCAGTGGCGCAGGGCGCGCGAGGGCGACCCGTTCTTTGTTCGGTTTCCCGGATTCGGTGCGGCGCTCTTCACCGGGACGGCGGTCGGCGCACGCGAAGTTTTCCGCGCACCGATCGAATCCACGCAGCCGCCGCGACCGAATCCGATCGAGCCGATGGTCGGCGCGGCATCGCTGATCCTGGCTTCGGGCGAACGCCACCGGCGCGGCCGTGCGCTGCTCGCGCCCGCGTTCCACAGCGTCCGGATTCGCGAACACGGCGAACTCATCCGTGACGCCACCATGCGGGAGCTGACCGGCGAGAGTGGCCGGGCTTGGGTGGCGGGCGCCCGCATCGATGCCCGCGCGGCCGCACGGGCGCTCACGCTGCGGGTGATCTCGACGGTGGTGCTCGGCGTGGACGACGCGCAGCGGCGGGCGGAGTACACCGCCGCCGTCATCGACTTCCTCACCGCATTCTCCGGGCCGCTGCTGCTGGTGCCCGCCCTGCGACACGGAGTGTTCGGGCATGGTCCATGGGACCGATTTCGAACCGCCCGCGCGCGGCTGGACCGGCTGATCCGCGCCGAGATCGCACGGCGGCGCCAGACCGTCGACGCACACCCGACCGATGTGCTGGGCTTACTGCTGTCCGCTGATGCCGGTGAGCCTGCGGCCGGCACCGACGACGAGCTGTGCGACCAGGTGCGCACCCTGCTCGTCGCCGGGCACGAGACCACCGCCACCGCGCTGGTGTGGGCGCTGTTCCGGCTGCATCGGGCACCGGATGTGCTGGCGCGGCTGCGGGCGGAGCTGCGCGACGCCGGTCCCGGCGCCAGCGCGATGGAGCTGGCCGGACTGCCCTACCTGGACGCCGTATGTCAGGAGACGTTGCGGCTGCACCCGCCGGTCCCGATCGTCCTACGGCAGCTCACCGAGCCGTACACGCTGCGCGATGTCGAGCTCGCACCGGGCGACACCATGGGGATCGCGGTGCCGTTGTTGCACTCCGATCCGGACGTCTGGTCCGACGCCGCCCGCTTCGACCCGAGCCGCTTCACCGACCGCCGCTACCGTCCGTTCGAATTCGCTCCGTTCGGCGGTGGCCACCGGCGCTGTGTCGGCGCCGCGCTCGCGGACTACGAGTTGCGGATCGCGCTGGCCACAATTCTCGGGCAGAAGCACCTGCGACTATCGCCCCGCTATGCGCGCGGACGTGTCCCGGTCTCGGTGGCGCACAACATCGCGTCCGGTCCGCATCGCCCGATTATGTTCGACGTAGTGAGTGATGTTCCTCACTAAGAAGTTTGCGGCGAACCATGTTTCAGCAACGCTCGGGGCGCCATCTCGCGTCGGGTGTTCCGGCGTGACCGGGACGTTCATCGGACCGATACCCATCGAAATCAATTGTGATGCATGACACATTCAGCGCGCTGACTGAATCACACCGAAACGCCGGTGGCTTCGGCGGGCTCCGGGACGGTAGGAAGGACGGCGGGTCGGGCTGTCAATACCCATGGGGCGCTCTTCTGGCTCCGCGCTGAAATGAAAGATCTCGTGCGCGCGCGTGCGAGAGATGGAATGGACGAGAAACCTATGCATGCCGCTTTGCACACCGCGTCGTTGCCTGCTCACCGCAAGGGAGCTCGGCTAACCCGCCGGTTGCGCGAGGGCGTCCTGCTGTCCGCGGCGATCGCGGCCGCTGGAGTCATGCTCGTCGCGCCTGCACAAGCCGAACCGATTCCGGGTCTCGACACGGGCTCGGCCAACGCCGCTGCCACCGATCCGGGGCCGCAGGCCAACTTCGCGCCACCCTCGATCAACATCGCCGACGGCGAGGTCGTCGGTGTCGCGCAGCCGATCGTCATCACCTTCAAGGAACCGGTGACCGACCACGCCACCGCCGAGAAGGCCATCAAGATCACGTCATCGAAGCCCGCCCCCGGCCACTTCTACTGGCGCGGCGACAAGCAGGTGCGCTGGCGGCCGGACGAGTTCTGGCCGGACAACACCGACGTGCAGGTCCAGGCGGGCGGCACGACCAGCTCGTTCCGGATCGGCGACGCGTTCGTCGCCACCGCCGACGACACGACCCACACCATCACCGTCACCATCAACGGCGAGGTGGTGAAGGAAATGCCGACCTCGATGGGCAAGCCCAAGCACGAGACCCCGAACGGCACCTACATCGTCGGCGAACAGCAGCGCAAAATGATCATGGACTCGTCCACCTACGGTGTGCCGATCACCGACCCCGAGGGCTACAAGCTCGAGGTCGAGTACGCGACCCGCATTTCCAACAGCGGCATCTTCGTGCACGCGGCTCCGTGGTCGGTCGCCCAGCAGGGCGTGTCCGACGTCAGCCACGGCTGCCTGAATGTCAGCACCGAAGACGGCAAGTGGTTCTTCGAGAACGCGCGCCGGGGTGACGCGGTGATCGTGCAGAACACCAAGGGCGGCACCCTCAGCGCCAGCGACGGCTTGGGCGACTGGAACTAAGAGCGACCGAGGCGGCCCCCGAATGGGGGCCGCCTCAGTCTTCGGATCACCAGATCTTCACGCGTTCAGCAGGTTCCAGGTACAGCGCGTCGCCGGGTTCGACGCCGAACGCTTCGTGGAAGCTGTCGATGTTGCGCACGACCGCGTTGCAGCGGAACTCGGGCGGAGAGTGCGGGTCGACAGCGAGCCGGCGGATGGCCTCCTCGGAACGGGCCTTGGTGCGCCACACCTGTGCCCAGCCGTAGAACACTCGCTGCAAACCGGTGAGTCCATCGATCTCCGGGGCCGCGGCTCCATCGAGCGAGATCTTGTACGCCTCCAACGCGATGGACAGGCCGCCGAGGTCACCGATGTTCTCGCCGATGGTGAACTCGCCGTTGACGGTGTGTTCGTCCGGCAGGGCCGTGGGTGAGAGCACGTCGTACTGGGCGATCAACGCCTTTGTCCGCTTGGCGAATTCGGCGCGATCCTCGTCGGTCCACCAGTCGACCATGTTGCCGTCACCGTCGTACTTCGCGCCTTGATCGTCGAAGCCGTGGCCGATCTCGTGGCCGATCACGGCGCCGATGCCACCGTAGTTGGCCGCGTCGTCGGCGTTCATGTCGAAGAACGGCGGCTGCAGGATCGCGGCGGGGAAGACGATCTCGTTCATGCCGGGGTTGTAGTAGGCGTTCACCGTCTGCGGCGTCATGAACCACTCGTCCCGATCGACCGGGCCGCCGAGCTTGTTCAGTTCCCGATCGTGTTCGGCGGCATAGCCGTTGCGGTAGTTGCCGACCAGATCGGCCGGATCGATCACCACGGCCGAGTAGTCCCGCCACTTGTCCGGGTAACCGATCTTCGGGGTGAACTTCGCCAGCTTGTCCAGCGCGGCGGACCTGGTGTCCTGCCCCATCCACTCGAGTTCGGCGATGTTGCGCCGGTACGCCTCCTGCAGGTTGGCCACCAGCTCGACCATCCGCGCCTTGGCCTCCGGCGGGAAGTGTTCGGCCACATACAGTTTGCCGACCGCTTCGCCGAGCAGGTCTTGCACCAGCGCGACGCCGCGCTTCCAGCGCTCCCGGTTCTCCTCGGCGCCGGTGAGGGTGCGGCCGTAGAAATCGAAGTTCTCCTCGACCAGCGCGTCGGTCAGATACGGTGCCCGCGAACGCAGCACCCGCCACGCGGCCCACGCCTGCCAGTCCGCGAGCGGCTCATCGGCCCAGACCCGCGCGAACGCACGCAGATAATCGGGCTGGTGGACGACCAACTCGGCGAAGAGTTCGGGTCCGTTTCGTTCGATTCCCTCGGCGAGAGCGGAAGTCCATGCGTTCCAGTCGAATTCGGGATTGTCCGCGACCAGCGCGTCGAAGGTGGTCAGGTTGTACCTGAGTTCGGCATCGCGGCGGCGCACCACGTCCCAGTGGCCTGCGGCCAGCTTCTGCTCCAGGTCGAAGACGCGCTGTCCGACCGTGTCCAACTCGGCGGGCAGCGACCCCGCCAACCGCGGGTCGGCGGCTGCCAGGGCGAACATGCGGTTGATATGCGCGATGTACTTCGCGCGGATCTCGGCGAATTCGTCCTGCCGGTAGTAGGACTCGTCGGGCAGCCCGATCCCGGACTGGGTGGCATGCGCGAGGTAGCGGGTGGAGTTCTTGTCGTCGGTGTCGATGTAGACAGCGACTGCGCCGCCGACCCCGGTGCGCTGCAACCGGCCCAGCAGCGTCGCGAAAGCCCCCTTGCCGCTCACGTCGGCGATCGCGGCGAGTTCGGCCGCGATCGGCGCGAGCCCGGCGGCGGCTACCGCGGCGGTGTCCATGAAACTGGAGTAGAGGTCGCCGATCTTGCGGGCGTCGCTGCCCGGTTCGGCATCGGCGGCGGCGGCATTCTGGATGATTGCCTGGACGTCCAGCTCGGCCTGGTCGTACAGCGCCCGGAAGGCGCCGTCCACCGCGCGGTCGGCGGGTATCTGGTGGTCGGCCAGCCATTTGCCGTTGACGTGCGCGAACAGATCGTCCTGCACCCGCACGCCGTGGTCGAGGTGGGACAGATCGATACCGGAAGGGCGGGTCAGCTCGGAAGTCACGATCTCCAGTATGCCGATACGCGCGAATGCCGGCCCCCGGCCGCGGCTGGCCGGGGGCACTGAGCAGGTGAATCAGGCGAATGCGACGATACGGTCGAATTCGCCGTCGTGTGCGCCGAGCAAGAAGGCGTCCCACTCCTCGGGGGTGTAGGTGAGGGCGGTTTCGCCGTGGCGCAGTGTGGTGTGACCGTTCGCGGCGGTGTGCGCGCTCAGTTCGCCATTCGATCGCCCGCGGGTGCGCAGGACGTCGAGGAACGCGGTCCATTCGGCTTCTGTGACGGTGATGATGGGCTCGTCGGCGGGGCGGTTGGCCGGGTTACGGCGATATTTGCTGTCACGGATGAGTACCGCATCACCATCGAACCGAACCTCGACGCATTGGTTGCCGTTGTTCGATCTGGTCGATGTGAACCAGCCGGTGCTTTCCGGCCGTGCGGTGGTGGCCATGGGCAGGATTTTACACGCGAGAATAGCGCCTGATCAGGGCCAATGACTCGGTACGTGAGAGGGATTGCTCCACGGCGCGCAGGTAGGCGAAGCTCAGATCCCGCACCAGATCCGGGTCGTCGACGGCGCCGCCGAACACCGCGCTCTCGGCCCAGCCGAAGGTGGGCAGCTGCTCGCCGGCGAAGTCGATGAGATGGAAACTGGAGCCGCCGAGTACCGCGCCTGCGGTGGCGGCGAACGGGATCACCCGCACCGCGACGGTGTCGAGCTCCTCCATCAGCTCGGCCAGGTAGTTCAGCTGCCCCCGCAGCACGTCCGGCCCGCCGGTCTGCTGCAGCAGGGTGCCCTCGCCGAACACCGCCGTCAGCTCGACCGCGTCTTCGCCGCGTAGCCGCTCTTGGCGCCGCATCCGAATCGCCACCAATTGCTCGACCTGAACCGGCCGGATCATCACGTCGGCGCTGATCAACGCGCGGGCGTAGTCCTCGGTCTGCAGCAGGCCCGGCACGACCAGGCTGTCGTAGCTGCGGATGCTCTGCGCGCCGTATTCCATTCCGTAGAGCCGCTGCAACTCCGGTCCGATCAGCGCGGAAGACTTGGCCCACCATCCGCGTTGCTTGCTGGCCTCCAGCAGGGCGAGTAGTTCCTCGCGTTCCTCCGGCTCCACCTCCAGCAGCTCGAGCACCGGTCCGATGGTGTTGGTGGTGAGGACACGTCTGCCCTTCTCCACGTGCGACCAGTTGGCCGGGGTGAACCCGACCCGCTTGGCGAAGCCCGCCGAGTCGAAACCGCGCTGTTCGCGCAGTTCACGCAGGCGAAGCACCAGCTCCCAGCGGGCAACGGTCGGCGAGACGGGTGCCATGCCCGGTGATGCTACGCCGACTCCGACGCGCCGACGTCTGACTATTGTCAACCGACTTGCGCAAGGCTAGGGTCGATCCAAGCGGTCGATTTTCCGAGCACGCGATCCACCCGCAGCGAGGCGAGGTTGTTCGTCATGAGTAGATCCCGCATCGAGTCCGGCAGCCGTCTCGCCTCAACAGGTCCGCCGGCGATTCAGGACGCGTTCGCCCGCTGCCGTCACTACCGCCAGGACAACGGGCTGTACGCCGTGGTGGACGCGACGCTCGGACGGATCATGCTGGAAGTCGGCTCGGTGGGTGCCGTCGTGATGCCCACGGCGTTCGGCCGAAAGGTGAAAGAGCGGCTGATAGCGGGAGGCGAGCACCGGCCGGGGCCGATCATCGCGCATCCACGCTCGGACCGCTGGACCTTCCTCACCGGGCCCACCGACAATTCGTACCTGGATACCGGGCTATTCGCCGACCTCTTCCGCCACTGCGCATCGATCGCCCTACCGGGCAGCCACATCGTGCTGCCCTCACCCACCGACGAGCGCGGTGGTTACCGGATCTGGGTCGACGCGCCGGACGGCGACTTCCGCCGCGAGTTCGCCGAGGTGATCGCCACGACCCGAGCGTGCGCCGCCGCTACCGGGGAGTCGGTGGCGCGGGTGGAGTGAGCGTGACGCTGTACCTGTCCTGCAGCTTCTGATTCCACTCACGCTCGCACTGCTCGATCTTGGACTGATCGCTGCCCGCCTTGTTCAGGCAATCCACGAAGTCCTTGCCGCCGGACTCGACGAAGAAGCTGTACCCCACGATGGTGAGCAGGACGGCGCCGACAAGACTCAGCACGCCGAGCACCAAGCCGGTAATCGCCATGCCCATGCCGCCCGCAGTGCCTGCGCGAGCCTTGAACATCGCGATCAAGCCGAAGATGACGGCGAAGATGCCGAACAGATAGCCACCGACGACCGTCCAGAAGCTCAGCAACCCGACGATACCGAGCACCAGCGCGGTGATCGCCAAGCCTTTGCCCTTCGGTGACTCTTGCCAATAGGCGGGCTGGCCAGGGTATTGACCCGGTGGCGGCGGGTATTGACCCGGTGGCGGCGGGTACTGGCCGGGGGGCGGATACTGCGACATGGACTTCCTCTCCGTCGGTGCCTCGCGATGCTCGGTCCGGACGAGGTGGCCCGGTAGGTGCGCGACGATCGCCTACTGATCGCGCTGCCTACGGACGGATGTTAATGCGGTGACCGGACATTCGTCCGGCCGAGTGCTCCTGCGCACCGGCTACTGGGCGCCCAATCGCGCATGCATCTCCCACACCAGGATCTCCGAAGGCCGCCGCGCGATCACGCGCTGGCCGCCGGTCCTGGTCAGCCGCGCCGCGTCGCCCTCATAGAGCGGGCCGACCCCTTCCATCTCCACCTCCCCGCGCGCGACGAACAGGTGCAGGTAGGGCGCGTCGGGCAGTTCGACCACAGGTTCGGCGCCCGGCTCCGGGCTGATCATCCGTGCGACGTGCAGCGCCGAATGGCTGCTGTTGATGGCGATGGCGGTCCGGTCGCGATATCGGGGCAACCCCGAGGCGACCGTCACCAAGCCGCCGCCGGCCAGCTCGTCGTCGATCTCCAGCTGTTCGTAGCCGGGGGTGAGCCCCGGCTCGTCGGGCACCACCCACATCTGCACGAAGTGCACGGGCTCGTCATGTTCCAGGGTGCGGCCGTCCAGCCGCCACGAGTCGTTCTTCTCCGAGTGCAGAATGCCGGTGCCCGCGCTCATCCGCTGGGCCAGACCGGGGTAGATGACGCCACTGTGGCCCAGGGAGTCCTGATGCACCAGGCTGCCGCCGAGCACCCAGGTGACGATCTCCATGTCCCGATGCGGGTGGGTGTCGAAGCCTTGGCCGGGGGAGACGATGTCCTCGTTGTTGACCAGCAGCAGGCCGTGGTGGGTGTTCTCGGGATCGTAGTGTTCCCCGAAGGAGAACGAGTGCTTCGAATCAAGCCAGGAGACCCGCGTCTTCATGCGGTCGCCACCACGATGGACGTCGATGTGTGGTGTCGTGAGTGTGGACATCATGGTCCTCCTCTCGGGACCGTGCACCGATCGCCATTCAGGGTAGGGCACTTCCGCCGCGGTACTCCGCATTCCTAGTAAATTGAGCTGCACTCGGCATTTTACGCGAGCGACCGGAGGGTGAACGGGAGGCGAGCAGAACCAACCGGTACGTCGAAATGCTGGGCCACCTCGTCGGATATCGAGGCCCGTGCCGATCGCGAACGCCACAATGCCAACCGGAGGTAACGACGTGCTGGGACCCGATGACCTCGCCCGGATCGAGCGGCGACTCCGCAGCGAAGCGCGGCGCGACGGCATCGCGCATTTCGTGATCGGCATCGCCGTGTTCCGCGCGGGCCGACTGCTGGTGGTGCGCCGGGCCGCCGACGACTACCGCGGCGGTTTGTACGAACTGCCCGGCGGAGGCGTCGAATCGGGGGAGACATTTGCCGAGTGCGTAGCGCGGGAATTGCTGGAGGAAACGGGGTTGCGCGTGCGAGCGATCACCGAATTCCTGGGTGGATTCGATTACGCCACCCGGACCAAGTCGAAAGTGCGTAAATACAGCTTCGTCGTGGAGGCGGAACCCGGTGACGTCGCTCTGGCGCCGCGCGAGCACGACGCGTTCGCCTGGATCGACGCGGGCGCGCTCGACGAGCTGCCGATGGCGCCGGACACCCGGCAGACGGTGAGCACACTGGTGGACCGGGTCTGATTCGCGCCCCGCGTGATTCGCACGCCGCGTGATTCACGCGCCGCGGCCGAGTGTGCGGCGCCGTCGAGGGACGCAGTACCCTGCGGACGTGTCGACTGGTCACGCCGAAGGCCGCACCCCGGCGGAGCAACGGCCGATCGGGCTGCGCGCGGCACTGCGGGAAAGCCCGGGCGTGTCGCGCCTGGCCCTGGTGCGGTTCGCCGGGCAGTTCGGCGACGGCATGTTCCAGGCCGCGCTGTCCGGCGCGATCCTGTTCAATCCCGAGCGGGAGACCGATCCGCTGGCCATCGCGGCGGGCTTCGCCGTGCTGCTGCTGCCGTATTCGCTGATCGGTCCGTACGCGGGCGCGCTGCTGGATCGCTGGGACCGGCGCGTCGTGCTGCTGGTGGCCAATGTGCTGCGTGCGGTCTTGATCGCCATGGTGACCGCGGGCCTGCTCGCCGGGATCGGGGAGACGCCGCTGCTGCTCCTGGCGTTGGCCGTCGTCGGCGTCAGCCGTTTCGTCCTGGCGGGGGTGTCCGCGGCGCTGCCGCGGGTGCTGGCGCAGGCGTGGCTGGTGCCGATGAACTCGGTGTTCGCTACGGTCGCCTCCGGATGCGCAGGCCTGGGCGCGGCCAGCGCGGTCGGCATGATCGGGCTGATCGGGGCTGGGGACTTCGCCTCGGCGATCGCGGTCGCGGTCAGCGGTGCGGGGTCGGTGGTCGGTGCGGTGCTGGCGGCTGGGTTCCGCCGACATGTGCTCGGTCCTGCCTCGGACGCGGCGGCGCGGGAGAACACCGTGCACGCGATCGCCACCGGATTGCGCAACGGCGCCACGGCGGTGTGGGAATCGGTGCAGGTCACCACAGCGATGCTGGGCATCGGCACGCACCGGATCGTCTTCGGCGTGAATTCGCTCATCATGGTGCTGGTATTGCGCCAGGCTCCGGTGGACGGTTCGGGGCTCAGCGGTGGCCTGGTCGGTTTCGGCGTCGCCATCGCAGCCACCGCGGCGGGCATGCTGGTGGCCGCCGTCGTGGCGCCGCTGCTCATCCCCAGGCTGGGGCGGCCGCGCACCGTGGTCGCCGGTCTGATCACCGCCATGCTGGTGCAGCTCACGCTGGTGACGCCGATCGCGTTCGCCGACTCCGGCACGATGCAGCGCGCGCATGAACTCCTGCTGGTCGGCGCGTTCCTGCTGGGCCTGGCCGGACAGACGATCAAACTGACCGGTGACGCGACGATGCAGATAGACATCGATGACGCCCGGCGCGGCGAGGTGTTCGCGCTTCAGGACACTGTCTTCAACATCACGTTCGTGCTGGCGATCGCGGCTGCCGCTCTGGTTATTCCGGACGACGGCCGGTCGCTGGCCGTGGTTCTCGCCGGCGCCGCGGTCTACGGCGCGGGGATAGCGGCCATCGCGCTGAATACGCGACGCGACGCGCTCACACGATGAACGGTTCGTCGCCGAGGCTTCGTCCGTTGCGACTCGACCAGTGCGCCAAGTGCTCGGGCAGCGCGTCGACCTGCGCACGCTCGGACAGTGCGGCGGGATGACCGGTGTCCGGGTGCGCATCCGGCGGCTGCGCGCCGGCGACGAGGCGATCGGGCATCTCCTGCTCCGTGCGCACGATCCAGTCGAGCGGCTCGCTCGCCGCATCGCCGGGCAGGCCGGTGATCTGATGATTCCAGGTGCCCAGGCCGGTGGGGTCGGTGAAGAAGTGGTCGAGCACACCGTCGTCGTCCAGGTCCAGCGCCGCGATATCGGCGACGCCGGAGCCGGAGGAATCCCATAAGGCGTCGTCCGCGCTGCCGTCTCCGTCGAAGTCCAGCCGTACCGCGTCGGCCCCGCCCGTAGCACCCAGCTCCAAGTCGGCCTGGCTGGTCCAGACGTGCACGAGTCCGTCGCCGGTGCCGAACACATACTCGATCTCATTCATATCCCTTTGGACGCACGCACGGCCGCGCCGGTTCCACAACCCGGCGTTTTCCGATTCCCGTCCCACGTTCGCGGGGCTGATTCCGGTATGTTGACCTGTCGGCGGCCGACCGACAGGAGGCAACACGACATGGGTTTTCCGGCGACGAAGCCTGATGCGGTGCGAAACCTGCTGGGCTCGTGGAAGACCCGGCCCGCTACCGGTCGCCCGATGCTCGGATAGCCACCGGCAAGCCGACGTGATGCGCGAATCCGGAACCAGATCCCCTTGTGCACCGGCATTGTTCGGCGCGTTGCTCGCGGGCGTTCTCACCATGCCGACGCCCGCAGCGCAGGCCGCACCGTTCCCATGGGCGCCGCCGCCGGTGAACAGCTGCGGTGAGGTCGGTTTCGATCCGCTCAATCGCGAGCCCGATCCCTCGCAGCCGCCTCCACCGCCGGTGCCGCCACAGATCGACATTCCGGTGCCGATCCCGGAGCTCACTCCGGTTCCGGTGCCCGACCCGCCGCAGGACAACACGCGGATCGTCTCCGAACCCCTGCCGGCGAATCCGTGTGACAACCCGTGCCCGGACATCAGGGACAACCCGAAACCGCCGGAGCCGGATGCCGATCCGAGCCCGAAGTCGGACAACGGCACCGATCCCGGAACCGGAACCGGCACCGGCTCCAACTCCGGGTCCGCCTCGGGCTCGGGCTCGGCCGGCGGCTCGGGCAGCGGTTCCGGCTCAGGCAGCGGTTCGGGTTCCGGCAGCGGCTCGGGTTCCGGTGAGCCGGTCAAACTTCCTCGCATCGAGTTCAAGCCGGAGATCGAACCGATTCCGATTCCGGTGCCCGGCGGTCCGGGGGAGGAGCCACAGCCCGCGCCGCCGCACGTGGTGCATCCGGCCGAACCGGGTCCGCCAGCCGCGCCGGTGACCGCGCCGCAGGTCGAGTCGGTGCGGCTGGTCGGGCAGGTGACCGGGCACGGTTCGGAGAACCGGACCGACATGCGCTGGCAGGTCGACGGCACCGACCTGGGACTGATGTGGGAGACGAGGCCCGGCGAGGTCGCGGTGGTTTTCGGCGACACTTTCGGCAAGGGCTGGGGCGGCGGTGGCGCGGGCAACGACGACCAGGACTGGCGCAGCAACGTGATCGGGTTCAGCAGCGATCGCGATCTCTCCGACGGTCTGACGCTGGATACCTTCGCGCAGGACCGCCGCTGTCACGCCGCGGAGATCCTGGGCAGCCGCAAGATCAAGAACTGGGAGACCACCACCATCCCGACCTCCGGGTTCGCCGTCGGGAACCGGCAGTACCTGAGCTACATGTCGGTGAATCGGTGGAGCCGCATTCCCGGCCTGTGGTGGACCAACCACGGCGGCATCGCGTACTCCGACGATGACGGGCGCACCTGGAAAAAAGACCAGCATGCCAAGTGGGAGAACTTCTTCGGCCTCGGCAGATTCCAGGTGGCGGCGATGGTGCCGCAGGGCGACTACGTCTACATGTTCGGCACCCCGAACGGGCGCATCGGTGTGATCGGGCTGGCCAGGGTGCCGAAGCACCAAGTGCTCAACAAATCCGCCTACCAGTACTGGGTGGACGGCACCTGGGCGCCAGCGGCCGAGAACCAAGCCACCCCGCTCGTGCTCGGCATGGCCAGTGAGGTGTCGGTGCGCTACGACCGGGAGACCGGACAGTGGCAGATGGTCTACCTCGATTCGGCTCGGGGCGCGATCGTGCTGCGCACCGCGTCGAGCCCGCAGGGCGCGTGGACGGACGCGATCCCGCTGGTGTCCACCGCCGACTACCCGAAGTCCTACGGCGGGTTCATCCATCCGTGGTCGACGAGCGAGGATCTGTACTTCATGCTCTCGGCGTGGGACAGCTACAACGTGTATCTCATGCACGCCAGGCTGGATTCACCACGCTGACGGCGGCGTCATCGTCCGCCATGCAGCGCGATTACGCTGGTCAACGCGCCGGATCCGCGTTGGTATCGTGCGCGGTATGAACGACCGGCGTGGGTGTGTTCAGAACGGGAGATTCCGGTGACCGAGACGGACGCGACGACATCCGCCCAGGGCGGATCAGGCTGGCAGTTCTGGATCGACCGAGGCGGCACCTTCACCGATGTGGTGGCGCGGCGGCCGGACGGCATGCTGGTTACGCACAAGCTCCTCTCGGAGAACCCGGCGCGGTACGCCGATCCCGCGGTGGCCGGTATCCGTGCGATCCTCGGCGCCGGCCTGGACACCGAACACCGCATCGACGCGGTCCGCATGGGGACCACCGTGGCCACCAACGCCCTGCTGGAACGCAAAGGCGAGCGAACCGTTCTCGTGATCACCCGCGGCTTCCGAGATGCCTTGCGGATCGCCTACCAAAACCGTCCGCACATCTTCGCCCGCGAGATCGTACTGCCAGAACTCTTGCACGAACGAGTGATCGAGGTGGACGAACGGATCATGGCCGACGGCACGGTGCTGACGCCACCGCACCTGGACGCCCTCGCCACCGAACTGCGGCAGGCGTATGACGACGGCATTCGGGCCGTCGCCGTGGTCTGCATGCACAGTCACCTCCATCCCGCGCACGAACAGGCGATCGGCCGAGTCGCCGGCGAAATCGGATTCCCGCAGATCTCGCTGTCCAGCGAGGTGAGCCCTTTGATGAAGCTGGTGCCACGCGGGGACACCACCGTGGTGGACGCTTATCTCTCGCCGGTGCTACGCCGCTACATCCAGCAGGTCGCCGACCAGCTCGAGGGCGTGCGGCTGATGTTCATGCAGTCCAACGGAGGACTCACCGAGGCGGGAAAGTTCCGGGGCAAAGACGCGATTCTGTCCGGGCCGGCCGGCGGCATCGTCGGCATGGTGCGGATGTCTCAGCTCGCCGGGTTCGACCGGGTAATCGGCTTCGACATGGGCGGGACCTCCACGGATGTCTCGCATTTCGCCGGCGAATACGAGCGGGTGTTCACCACCCAGCTCGCCGGCGTTCGGCTACGCGCCCCGATGCTGGATATCCACACCGTCGCGGCTGGTGGGGGCTCGATCCTGCATTTCGACGGCAGCCGCTACCGGGTCGGGCCCGACTCCGCGGGCGCCATGCCGGGACCGGCCTGTTATCGCGGTGGCGGACCACTGACCGTGACCGACGCCAACGTCATGCTCGGCCGCATTCAGGCGGCCCATTTCCCGCGCGTCTTCGGCCCGGACGGCGACCAACCACTCGACGACGAGTTGGTGCGCACCCGGTTCGCCGAGCTTGCCGCAGAGATAACCGAGCGCACCGGTGACGATCGCTCCCCGGAGCAGGTCGCCGAAGGCTATCTGCAGATCGCCGTCGCCAATATCGCGGCCGCCGTCAAACGGATCTCGGTGCAGAAAGGCCACGACGTCACCCGATATGCGCTGACCACGTTCGGCGGTGCTGGAGGTCAACTCGCCTGCGCGGTAGCCGATTCCCTTGGCATCCGGACCGTCCTCGTCCCGCCCATGGCCGGCGTGTTGTCGGCACTCGGCATCGGGCTGGCCGACACGACCGCGATGCGCGAACAGTCCGTGGAATTGCCACTGCGGCCCGAGTCGATGCCGCGAGTCACCGATACCGCCGATGCGCTCGAGGCCGCCGCGCGCACCGAGCTGGCCGCCGAGGGGATCCCCGAACAACGCATCCGAGTGCTGCGGCGAGCCCAGCTGCGCTACGACGGCACCGACACCGCCCTGGCCGTTCACCTCACTGAACCAGCCAGGATGACCAGGGATTTCGAAGCGCGCCACCGGGAAACGTACTCCTTCACGATGGACCGCCCCGTCGTCGTCGAGGCTCTGTCCGTCGAAGCGACCGGTCTGACCGAACCACCGGAACTGTCCGGTCTCGGACGATCCACCGCGAATGGAACGGGTCCGGAGAAGGTGCGCCTGCATACCGGTGGCGCCTGGCGCGAGGTATCGCTCTATCGACGTGCGCAGCTCATGCCCGGTGAGACCGTACCTGGGCCCGCCGTGATCACCGAAGCCAACGCCACCACCGTCGTCGAGGAGGGCTGGCAGGCGGCCGTGAACGATATCGGGCATCTGATCATGCATCGCGTGGCCGTGGTGGCGGGACCAGAGGCGAGTACCGAGGCGGACCCGGTCATGCTGGAGGTGTTCAACAACCTTTTCATGTCCATCGCCGAGCAGATGGGCGCGCGTCTGGAGTCGACCGCGCAATCGGTGAATATCAAAGAGCGGCTGGATTTCTCGTGTGCGCTGTTCGACCCCGACGGCAATCTCGTCGCCAACGCACCCCACATTCCGGTCCATCTCGGCTCGATGGGCACCAGCGTCAAGGAGGTCATCCGGCGGCGAGCTGGAACCAGCCCGCCTGGAGCGCGGGACCAGCAGACCATGCGGCCGGGAGACGCCTACGCCGTCAACGACCCCTACCACGGCGGCACCCATCTGCCGGACGTCACGGTCATCACACCAGTGTTCGACCAGGCGGGCAGCCGGATCCTGTTCTACGTCGCTTCCCGCGGCCATCACGCCGAGATCGGCGGCATCACACCGGGTTCCATGCCTGCGAACAGCCGCCGCATCGAGGAGGAAGGTGTCGTCTTCGACAACTGGCTGCTCGTCGAGAACGGCAAGTTCCGGGAGGAGGCTACCTACCGGCTGCTGACCGAGGCGCCGTACCCGTCGCGTAACCCGGACACCAACCTCGCCGACCTGCGGGCGCAGATCGCCGCCAACGCCAAGGGCGTCGAAGAAGTCGGGAAGATGATCGAGCACTTCGGGCTGGATGTCGTCGAGGCGTATATGCGCCACGTCCAGGACAACGCCGAAGAATCGGTGCGCCGCGTCGTCGACGCGCTCGACGACGGCGAGTACACGTACCGGACCGACCTCGGCGCCACCATTCGGGTGCGGATCACGGTGGACCGCGACAACCGCTGCGCCACTATCGATTTCACCGGCACGTCCGCGCAGTTGTCCGGTAACTTCAATGCGCCTTACGCCGTCGCCAACGCGGCGGTCCTATACGTATTCCGCACGCTGGTGGCCGCCGACATCCCGCTCAACGACGGGTGCTTGCGACCGCTGCGGATCATCGTGCCGCCGGGGTCGATGCTGGCTCCCGAACCGCCTGCCGCCGTCGTCGCGGGCAATGTCGAGACGTCACAGGCCATCACGGGCGCGCTGTACGCGGCACTCGGCGTGCAGGCGGAGGGCTCAGGCACGATGAACAACGTCACCTTCGGCAACGACCGCAGTCAGTACTACGAGACCATCGGTTCAGGCTCCGGCGCCGGCGACGGCTTCGACGGCACCAGTGTCGTCCAGACCCACATGACGAACTCCCGGCTCACCGACCCCGAGGTCCTCGAGTGGCGTCTGCCCGTGCTGCTGGAGGAATTCTCGGTGCGCGCGGGTAGCGGAGGCGCCGGTCGCTGGCGCGGTGGAGACGGTGCCGTGCGCCGCCTCCGGTTCACCGAACCGGTGACGGTCTCCACCCTGTCGAGTCATCGCAGCGTCCCCCCGTACGGTATGGCAGGCGGTGAACCGGGGGCGTTGGGTGTCAATAAGATCGAACGCACCGACGGGACGGTCGCACGCCTGCGCGGCGCGGATTCGGCGCGGCTGGAACCCGGCGATGTTCTGGTCATCGAAACTCCGGGTGGCGGCGGATACGGGTGCCGACCGCTTTCCGGTGGTGTCGCGCCGACCGACGGACAGTGACACGACACGCGTAAGCCGTCGTCCCGCGCGACCGCCGAGTACGCTCGGTCCAATCATGGCCACGTATTTCGATCCGAAGTCCTGGTCGCCGTCACGGGCCGTCGATCTCGGCAAGCGGTTATTCGATCAATCCTGGCTGGAGCAGTGGGTCGCGCTGAGCAGCGCTTGGCTGGATCCGGTCGCCGATCTCGGCTCCGGAACCGTCACGGCGCTGCTGCCCGATGTGCTGATGACGATGCTCAGCGAGGGCATCCTGAGCCGGTTCGGCGGGCAAGAGGTCAGCGCGACGCTACTGGGTCACGACCTGCGGGCCACCTTGCAGGTGCTGAAGGTGCGCCGCCGCGGCGCGCACTTCCAGACCAAGACGGTGTTGTCGGAGCTGCGCTGGGATGACCATCCGATCGAGGCCGTGACCGTCATCGCACACGGCGTCCGCTTGATTCCGGGCGTGCCGACGAAGGTCCGCGCCGCGCAACTGGACCTGGACGGCACGGTCACCGCCGCGGCGCTGATCGGGTGGCTCAACACCCAGCCGCTGGGCTGGACCCTGGACCTGCACAAAACCGGTTTCATCCGGGCCCGGCACCGCCGACGAGCGGTCACCGCGCTGGTCGAAGCGTCCGTCACGGACAATCGGCTGGACATCACCGTGCGCAGGGCGAGCTGGTTCGGCATTCCGATCCCGCGCGGGCTGATCGGCGTCCCGGCCGTGCTGCTGGAGCAACTCCCCAACGGCGCCCGGATCGCGTACGCCACCCGGGAGGGCGAGCTGATCCGGTTCCGCGTAGAGCTGCCCGCGGTCACCGGTTCGTTCGATCTCGCGCAGATTCGCTCCGCGATCCTGGCCGGCACCACGCTGATCGTCTTCTGACCCGGTCAGCTCTGCGTTTTCCACCACTCGAGCAGTGCCGACTCGGCTTCCTCGCGGGTGAGTGGTCCGCGGTCGAGGCGCAGCTCCTTCAGGTGCCGCCAGGCCCGGCCGACCTCGGGGCCGGGCGGCAGGCCGAGCAGCTCCATGATGGCGTTGCCGTCCAAGTCCGGGCGGACCTTGGCCAGGTCCTCCTGCTGCCGCAGGTGTTCGATCCGCACCTCGAGATCGTCATAGGTGGCACGCAGCGCGGCGGCCCTGCGCTTGTTGCGGGTGGTGCAGTCGGCGCGGACGAGTTTGTGCAGGCGGGGGAGCAGATCGCCGGCGTCGGTGACATAGCGCCGGACCGCCGAATCGGTCCACTGGCCTTTGCCGTAGCCGTGGAAGCGCAGGTGCAGGAACACCAGCCTGGCCACGTCTTCGGTGAACTGCTTCGGATACTTCAGCGCCCGCATCCGTTTGCGCACCATCTTCGCGCCCACCACCTCGTGGTGGTGGAAGCTGACGCCGCCGCCCGGCTCGTTGCGCTTGGTATCGGGCTTGCCGATGTCGTGCAGCAGCGCGGCCCAGCGCAGCACCAGGTCGGGGTCTCCTTCTTCCTGGTCGATGGCCTGCTCCAGCACGGTGAGCGAATGCCAGTAGACGTCCTTGTGCTGATGATGCTCGTCGATCTCCAGCTTCATCGCGGGGACCTCGGGCAGCACCCGCTGGGCCAGCCCGGTCTCGCACATGACGTTGATGCCGTCGATCGGGTGCGCACCCGCGATCAGCTTGTCCAGCTCGACGCGCACCCGCTCCGCGGTGATCCGGTCGATCTCTCCGGCCATCGCGGTGATCGCGGCCCGCACCCGCGGGTGCAGCTCGAAGCCGAGCTGGGAGACGAACCGTGCGGCGCGCAGCATGCGCAATGGGTCGTCGTTGAACGAATCCTCTGGAGCGGCTGGGGTATCGAGCAACCCGCCCAGCAGGGCATCCATCCCGCCGAGCGGATCGACGAACTCCAGCGCGCCGTCCGCGCCGATCCGGACCGCCATCGCGTTCACCGTGAAATCCCGGCGCACCAGGTCGTCCTCGAGCGAGTCGCCGAAGGTCACCTGCGGGTTGCGGGACACGCGGTCGTAGCTGTCCGCGCGGAACGTCGTGATCTCCAGTTGCTCGGCGCCTTTTGCCGCGCTGACCGTGCCGAACGCCAGGCCGCCGGTGTCCCACACATGGTCGGCCCAGCCCCGCACCATGTCCTGGACCACCTCAGGCCGCGCGTCGGTGGTGAAATCCAGGTCGGTCCCCAGCCTGCCGAGCACCGCGTCGCGCACACTGCCGCCGACCAGGTAGAGCTCGTGCCCCCCGGCAGCGAACATCTCGCCAAGCGGCGTCAGCACATCCGACAGCCTCCCCAGCGTCACCGCCGCGGCGGCCAGCAATCGGGTACGTCTATCCAGCGCAGCGTCCTCGGACTTGGGCGAAACCACGAATGAGCAGCTTACCGAGCGGCGACATCGAATATTACGGCGCAGGGCCACACGCATACCACCGTGACAGACCGTTCTCGGCACGCCTGCGGCTGGGCATCCGACAAGGTTCCGTGAACATCCAGGTTCTCGGTCACCGCCCACCGAACCACACCGGCCCAACCTCCGTTTCCGAGCGCAGCGAGACCGAGCATTGCCCGTTCGCCGGCCCGGCTCGCGTCCGAGTGGCCGACGCGCAAGCGACGCAGTCGCAAGCGGCGGTCGCTCGGACGCGAGCCTCACAGGGGCCGCGAACACGCAGCGCCGCAGGCGCTGCAAATCAAACACAGTAGGATTGCCAGGTGTCTCCGGCCGATCGTGCGAACAGTCGACGCCGCCAGTCTCGGCGCCGCGGTTCGGCCGCCAATGCCGCGAAACCGCGGATGCGCACGGTGCGGGAGACCTCGGCGGGCGGGCTCGTCGTCGACGGCCTGGACGGCCCGCGGGAGAACCGCAGCGCGGCCCTCATCGGCCGCACCGACCGTCGCGGGCGGCTACTGTGGTCGCTGCCCAAAGGACATATCGAAGAAGGGGAGACCGCGGAGCAAACCGCGATCCGGGAGGTCGCCGAGGAGACCGGCATCAATGGTGTGGTGGTCGCCGAACTCGGCAGCATCGATTACTGGTTCGTGACCGATGGTCGGCGGGTACACAAAACGGTGCATCATTATCTGCTGCGTTCGGTCGGTGGTGAACTGTCCGACGCCGACGTGGAAGTCACCCAGGTCGCGTGGGTTCCGTTGACCGAACTGGATTCTCGGCTGGCCTACGCCGATGAACGGCGACTGGCCGAGATGGCGAACAAGCTGATCGACCGGATGGAGACCGGCAAGCGATGACGCGTGGACTGTTCCGGATCTTCGTGGCGGTCCTGACCATCCTCGGCCCCGTGACTGCGCTGCCGCTGCTGGATGCGACGGCCGTGGCGCAGCCCACCGGATCCGGTACCTCATCGAATCCGAAGTTCCTGAAGCTTTCGCTGGATTCGGTGTCGCCGACAACGGTGACTACCGCCAGCGACTCGGTGCTCACCGTCTCGGGCACGGTCACGAACATCGGCGACCGCTGGGTGGACGACGTCAGCATCCGCATCCAGCGAGCGGCGGCGATCACCGCGCCGAGCGGGTTGCGCGCCACCTTGCGCCTCGACGAGGTCAATTACGACGTGAACGGCGAGTTCGAGGACGTCGCGCTCCGGCTCGATCCAGGGCAGCGCAAGCAGTTCACCCTGAGCATCCCGTTGCGCTCGGAGAGCGGCACGACGTCGTCGCTGCGCATCACCGAGCCGGGCGTCTATCCGCTCCTGCTGAACGTGAACGGCGAACCCGCCTACGGCACCCAGGCCAGGCTCGACGATGCCAGGTTCCTGCTACCGGTACTCGGAGTGCCGCCCGCCCCGAGCGAAGGCGGCACCGGCACCGCGGCCCCGGCGATATCCTCGCCCACCGACGCGCCCGTGGCGACGACCTTGCTCTGGCCGCTGGCCGACCGGCCGCGGCAGGTCGCGGGCCGACCCGGCAGCGTCGACGGCAAAGTCGAACTCACCGACGATGAACTGGCCGCTTCGCTCGGTAAGGGCGGCCGTCTCGATCAACTGCTTGCCGCGCTGGAGGGAGTACTCGGCGGGGGCGCCGGCCGGGACAGCACCCTGGCTTCGGCGGTATGCGTCGCCGTCGATCCCGATCTGCTGCTCACGGTGCGGTCGATGACCAGGGGCTATCGCGTGCTGGCGAGCCCGTCCGATCCCGACGGCGCGACCAGGGCGGGCGCGGGCGCCGAAAACGCGCAGATCTGGCTGGACCGGTTGCGCGCGCTGGCCGGGTCGATGTGCACCGTGGCGCTGCCGTTCGCACAGGTCGATCTCGCCACGCTGGCCGCGGTCAACGACCCGGCGCTGTCCGCGCGCGCGATCACCGAACCCGCCGACATCGTCGACTCGATCCTGTCCAGCCGCTCGGTGCGGGGTGTCAGCCTGCCGGATTCCGGAAGCATCGATGCCAGCGCGGGACTCCTGTTGCGCAACCATGGTTTCGGGACCGCCGTGCTCGCCTCGACTGCCACTATTGCGCAAGGCACCGCGGATTGGGCGCAGTCGACCAGCGAAAGCGGTAGGACAACGGCCGATGCGAACTCGGTTTCCTCGATCGCGGACTCGGCAAGCCCGGAAGTGGTCCGGCTGCCCGCGATCACCGCGTTGCCACCGGCCGCGTCGCCGCCGGCGGCGACGGCCAACGGAACTCCGCCGGCCGCGCCCGCTCCAGCCACCGACCCAGCGCTGCACGCGGTGACCTTCGACATCTGGTCCGCGACCGCCCTGGCCGCGGTCGGCTCCAACCCACCCACGCCGCCGTTCACCCCACCCCGGGTCCGCTACGACGTCACCAACGATTCGCGTGCGGCGCGATTGCAGGACGCGCTCGGCGCGATCTCCTGGACCGCGCTCAATCGGGAGGCGAACCGGCCACGCTCACTGTTGCTCGTGCCGCCGCAGCAGTGGGGCCCGAACCGGGACGAAGCGAGCGCGCTGTTGCGCCAAGTCGACACGCTGCTGCACGGCAACCTCGCCACCGCGCGCCCATTCCATGACTTGGTGGCCCTTCCGCCGGACCCGCAGCCCTACGAGCTGGACTATCTGCCCCAGGCCGCGCAGGACGCGGTGCCGGACCGTTTCGTGCAGCCGGTGCGCGACCAGGGTCGCCGGATCAGTGAGATGATGCGCGCGTTGGTGGACGTGCCGGAGGCCGAGCCGACACCGCACGCTTTCCTGACGCCGCTGCGAGACGACCTGATCCGCACGCTGAGCCTGTCCGACCGGCGCGCGGGCGGCGCCGCGCAACCGGACACCTTCGCCCAGCGCAGGCTGGACCAGACCATCCGGACGATGGACCGGCTCTACCGCTCGGTCACCGTGCTGCCGCCGGGCGGGGTGTACACGCTCGCGTCCGAGCAGAGTCCGTTGCTGCTGGTCGCACGCAACGATCTGCCGGTAGCCATCCGGGTCAGGTTCCGGATCGAGGCGCCGGCGGAGACGACGATCACCGATCCCGGCGAGCAGCAGCTGCCTGCGAACGGGTCCCGATCGTTCCAGATTCCCACCGAGGTCAGCGACAGCCGCAACCTGGTCATCCCGATCTCACTGACGACAGCGGAGGGGATCGCGCTCGGCAATCCCACGCAAGTCTCGGTGCGTTCGAACGCCTACGGTCAGGCCTTGGCGATAATTACCGGATGCGCCGGACTCCTGCTGCTCTTGCTGGCCGGCCGCCGTTTGTGGCGCCGGTTCCGCGGGCAGCCCGACCCGGCGGACGAGGGCTTCGATCCGGGCACCAGGCGCCGGGTCAACCGGTACCGGCGCGCACGCAGCCGGATGCTGCGGGAGCAGGAGCAGCTCCAGGAGACCCGGTGAGGGATCCTGCGGCGACGAACTCTCGCAAACCGCTTCTACCTGCACCAATGTGGTATCCCCCGGTGTCGTGTGGCACGGTGGAGGACAATCGGAGTGTTCCCGTGCCGGTCCTGGCCGGTGGGGCGCGATGGGCAGAACGTTCACCGATCACGGTGAACCGGTGTGGCGAGCCGCGGCGCACCACACCGATGGGGGTGCGGATATCCCGGCTGGTACAGGAGGCATGATGAGCGACGATGACATATCGGCTCATCGCCCTGGACCAGGTGACCGGCTCGACGGCCCACCGGCGCGCCGAGCGCCGGCCGCACCGTGGGAACGCCGGTCGCCGCATCCCGAGGCTGATCCCGACATGAACGGCGGCCAGAATGGCGGCCAGCCGGAGGCGCCGCAGATCAGTCATCCTTCGGCCGCGCCACAACCACGGCCAAGTCAGCGCATGCCACCACCGCCGCCGCCCGCACCCCAGCCGCGACCGCAGCGACCGCCCGTTCCGCCGCCGCCGCCGCGCTCTGACCGGGGGCCGCACCCGGGTCAACGGCAATACCCCGCGCCGCCTCCGGGCCCCGGACAGCCGCCCGGTTCCGCACAAGTGTCCGGTTTCGCACAACGGCCCGGCCCGGGACAACCGGCCGGTCCCGCCGAGCAACGACGCCCGGTGCCGCCTGGTCCCGCACGTCCAGGGCCTGGTCAGTCCGGTCCGCTCCCGACGGGTACGCCGAGGCCCGCACCGCCGGCTCCGCCCGCCATGCCGCGATCACCGCAATCGGGCGCGATTCCGGCGACGCCGCGTCCGCCGCAGTCGGGTCCGATCCCGGCCGCGCCGCGCCCACCCCGATCCGGACCGATCCCGGCCGCCTCGCCCGAGCCCGGCCGAGTGCCACCGCCTCGCTACGGGCCACAGCAGCCGCAGCAGCAGTTCCCGCAACCGCCGCGGCAGCGGCCGCCCACGCCGGTCCGGCACGAACCCGCCGAGCCGGATCGCCCCCGGACCAGGGAATGGCCGGCCGCCGCTACCGCGGCGCCGCCGAAGGACGAGGGCTCGACGCAGAGTTCGAGTTCCCGCCTGCTCAGCGACTCGGGATCGATCGCGTTCGCGACGCTGATCAGCCGCATCACCGGGTTCGGCAAACAGCTCCTGCTGCTGACCGTGCTCGGCCCGGCCATCGCCAGCGCATTCACCGTCGCCAGCCAGATCCCGAACATGATCGCGGAGTTGGTGCTCGGCGCAGTGCTCACCGCCATCGTGGTGCCGACGCTGGTGCGCGCGGAGCAGGAGGACCCCGATCGCGGGGCCGCCTTCGTCCGGCGGCTGGTGACCGCGGCTTTCGTGGTCCTGGCCACCGCCGCCCTGCTGGCTACGGCGGCGGCGCCGGTGCTGACCACGCACGTCTTCCTGTCCGACGACGGCCAGGTCAACACCGCGCTCACGACGGCGCTGGCCTTCCTGCTGCTGCCTGCGATCCTGTTCTACGGCATGTCGGCGCTGCTCACGGCGATCTTGAACACCAGGCAGATGTTCAAGCCCGGCGCATGGGCGCCCGTGCTGAACAATCTGGTCGTGCTGGCCGTGCTCGGCCTGTACGTGTTGATGCCAGGTGAGATCACCCTGGATCCGGTCCGGATGAGCGATCCCAAGCTGCTCGTGCTCGGTGTCGGCGTGCTCAGCGGCGTAGTAGTTCAGGCGGTCACCTTGATTCCGGCGATCCGCAGGGCGGGCATCGACCTGCGTCCGCTCTGGGGGGTCGACGCCCGGCTCAAGCAGTTCGGCGGCATGGGCGCCGCCATCGTCCTGTACGTGCTGATCAGCCAGGCGGGCTTCGTTTTCGCCACGCGGATCTCCTCGCATGCCGACGCGGCCGGCCCGGCGATCTACAACAACGCATGGCTGCTGCTGCAACTGCCCTATGGCGTGCTCGGTGTCACGGTGCTCACGGCGATCATGCCGCGGCTGAGCCGCAACGCCGCGGCCGACGACACGCCAGCGGTGGTGGATGATCTCTCCGCGGCCACCCGTCTGACCATGATCGCCCTGGTCCCGGTGGTCACCTTCCTCACTCTGGCCGGCCCGCAGGTCGGTCAGGCACTGTACGGCTACGGCAACTTCGGCTCCGACGCCGAGCGCCTCGGCCTCGCGGTCAGCTGGTCGGCGTTCGCACTGATCCCGTACTCCCTCGTGCTGATCCACCTGCGCGTGTTCTACGCCAGGGAGCAGGCGTGGATTCCGACCTGGATCATTCTCGGCATCACCGCCGCGAAGATCGTCTTCTCGGCGCTGGCCCCGATGGTCACCGACGCCGAACACGTGGTGATCGCGCTCGGCGTCGCGAACGGCCTCGGCTTCGCGGTCGGCGCCGTGGTCGGCGGCTTCCTGCTGCACCGCAGCCTGGGCGATCTCCGGATGAGCAACGTCGGCCGCACAGTGACCCGGGTGGTGCTGGCGTCACTCGCAGGCGGCGCGGTGATGTGGATCGTGGATCGGGTACTCGGGCTGAACCGGCTGACCGCGGCCTTCGACGGTCCCGGCTCGCTGGTCCGGGTGGCGATCACCGCGGTCGTCATGTTCGCGGTGGCCTTCGGCCTGATGCGCCTCGCCGGGATTCCGGAGATCGTCGCCATCACGGTGGCCGTCTCGCGGCGGCTCGGCTGGACCCCGCCCGCGCCGGAACTCGATCTGGAGAGCCCGGTCGAAGACCCCTACGTCACGCAGGTGCTCCGCAGGCCCGACCCGTATCTGGCCTACCCGCGCTTCGACCCGTACATGGATGCTCAGACCATGGTGCTGCCCGTGATCAGACCGGAAGCTGTTGACCGCACCGGCGTGGGTGAGTTCCCGTACCCTGTTCGGCAGAGAAGCACAAGTGGCGAATTCGCCGGAACCTCGACATACCAGGGCGAAGGAGGACCGAGGGTGAGCGACGACGCGGTGGGCGGCGTCCCGGCCGCCGATTCTTCTGCGACCACGGCCGGCGGACTGTCCACCGATGTACCGCCGACCGCGGGGGAGCCGTTGGATCCCGCGTACGCGAACAAGGAGCCGGGCAAGGCTGCGCCGGATCCGGGCGCGGCGAGACCGCAGGAGAATCAGCTGCCGCCGCGCGATCCGATGTACGACACCGGGATGATCCCCATCGGCTCGCCGGAGATGCCGCCGATGGGTGGGGAGAACCTCGGCGCTCGGCGCATTCCGCGCGGTCCCAAGCTGATCCCGGGCGCGTCGGTGGCCGGTGGCCGCTACCGGCTGCTGGCCGGCCACGGCGGTGCGCGCGGCCTGAAGTTCTGGCAGGCGCTGGACATCAAGCTCGACCGTGAGGTCGCGTTGACTTTCGTCGACGCCGACCAGAAGGCGACCGACAACTCCGGCCACGACGGCCCGCAGGCGATCCTGTCCCGCACGCTGCGTCTCGGCCGGATCAATTCGCCGGGCCTCGCCCGGGTTCTGGACGTGGTGCGTGGCAGCTCCGGCGGCATCGTGGTCGCGGAATGGACGCCGGGCCGCTCCCTGCGCGAGATGGCCGAGACGGTGCCCTCGCCGATCGGTGCGGCACGCGCCATCCGTGCACTCGCGTCGGCGGCCGAGTTGGCCCACCGCGGCGGTGGGTCGCTGTCCATCGATCATCCGGACCGGGTCCGCATCAGCGCGTCCGGTGACGCGGTGCTGGCCTTCCCGGGCACGCTGTCCGATTCGGACGCGCAGTCCGACGTGCGCGGTCTCGGCGCGATGCTCTATGCGCTGATCACCGCTCGCTGGCCGATCCGCTCCGGCGGCGTCACCGGCGCCGCCGCCACGGTGGGCGGCTTGCGGCTGGCCGACTTCGGACCGGACGGCACCCCCATCGAGCCGCGGCAGATCCGCCCCGAAGTGCCGTTCGAGATCTCCGCGGTCGCCGTGCGCTCACTGGAGGCCAACAAGGGCGTGCGCACCGCCGCCACGGTCCAGCACGTGCTCGAGCAGGCGTCGGTGGTCGACCAGAAGACCGATTTCATCCCGGTGCTCCGACTCGGTCAGCGCGCACCCGCGAACATCGACGACTCGCTCGCCGATCCGGAACTGCTCGCGGCGGAACGGGAACGCTCGCAGCGCATGATGTGGATCATGGTCGGCCTCGGCATCCTCGCCGCGCTCGTGGTCGGCATCGTCATCTGGTGGATGGTCAGTGTGTTCGCACCGGGCGCCTCGGACGCACCGCTGAACGAACAACGCAATATCGGGCTGACCACCAACAGCCAGCCCGCGCCGACTCCCGCGGCGGCCGGACCCAACCTCACATCGACCGGCGTGCCGGTCCCCGTGACCGGTGTGACGGTGTTCTCTCCGGAGGGCACCCCCGACGGCGTCGCCAACGTCCAAGCGGTGCTGGACAACGACCCGGACACCCAGTGGCGCACGGATCAGTACTTCCAGCAGTTCCCGGCGCTCAAGAAGGGCGTCGGGCTGCTGGCGACGCTGCCCACCCCAGCCAAGCTCACGAACGTCTCGATCAATTCGCCCAGCGCGGGCACGTCGGTGGAGATTCGCACGTCGCCCACCGGCTCGCCGACCCTCGATCAGACACAGCTGATCGGTTCCGCCCGGCTGGATGACGGCGTCACCGACATCCCGGTGCGGGCCGACCAAGCCGCCCGCTATGTGCTCGTCTGGATCACCGGACTGGGGAACTCCGGCGGTCAGTTCCAAAGCGCGATCGCCGACATTCGTTTCGACGCAGCGCCTTAGCCCCGCTTCCACGCGGACTTCCGCGGCACGTGTTCGCTGGTGCGACCATCCGCCAGCACACGCTGGAAACGTCACGCGTTTCTTCGATTTCCGCCCGATCCCTTGGTTGCTGCCAAATCGTGCCGGGCGATATGATCTTCGAGCGCTCTCAGCAGGGGAGCTTCCCGGGTTCTGGTGCTTTCGATCCCGGATGCTGCGAAATTCTCGGCGATGGTCAACAGTGCCCGTTGCCGCCGTGAGCGCTGTCCAAGGGGTTGGCATTGTCGTCCGAATTGAACGAGGGGTCAGGCGACCACATCGAGGTCGCCGTGCGGCCGCCGCGTCCGGTGGCGTACCGCGAGCGCTCGTTCATCCCCGACGAGTACACCGATGTCGAACTGCTGCGGGCGCACGTCCGTGGCCAGCGGCATGCGTTCGCGGAGCTGCTGCGCAGGCATAACGATCATCTCTGGCAGACCGCGTTGCGCACCTCCTACACCCGTGAGGACGCGGCGGATTCGCTGCAGGACGCGTTGTTGTCGGCGCATCGCACCGCCGGGTCGTTTCGCGGTGAGGCCGAGGTCCGCAGCTGGTTGCATGCGATCGTGGTGAACGCGTGTCTGGATCGGATCCGGCGCAACAAGACCAAGCGCACGTTCTCGTTCACACCGGAGACCATGCCCGAACCGAAGGACGACCGTGATGCGATGGCCGAGCTGGAGACGTCGATGGTGATCGATCGGGCCTTGTTCTCGCTGCCGCCGGAGCAGCGCACCGCGTTGGTGGCGGTGGATGTGGAGGGGTATAGCGTGGCCGAGGCGGCCGCGTTGCTGGGGGTGGCGGAGGGCACGATCAAAAGCCGCTGTGCCCGGGCGCGGCAGCGGTTGCAGCAGCGACTGGAATTTCTGCGTGATCCGGGGAACCGGAGGTAGCCGGGATGCGTCATTAACAGTGATGAACCACGAAGCGATGTAGGGGCAGCTCCCATCGGCGAGGGGATTGCCACGATGGCAGAGGCGAACAACGGAGGTGTGATGGCGACCGGGGTGCCGCGGCCTGCGTTCACGGCCGAGTTGCTCGCTGACCTGCACGCCGACAACGTGGCGCCGGAGCAGCGTGCGCAGTTGTGGCCCGCAGTCGCGCACGACCCACAGGCGCTGCGTTACCTGCGGTCACTCGACGAGGTCAGCGCCGAGCTCTGTGCCCTGGGCCGCGACGAGCGCATCATCCACGCCATGCCCGCCGATGTCGCCGCCCGGCTCACCCAGTTCGTCGACGACTTGGACTCGCCCGAGGGCCCGACTGCGCGGGACGCCGTGATCCATTCGCTACGGTCGGTGCCGACAGACGAATCCGACGAGAAATCAACGGCTTCGGAATCCGCGCTTGCACAACCGATGGCTGAGCACCGCCGCGGCAGGGTGCGCTGGTTAGCGGCGGCAGCCGCGGCGATCCTCGCCGTCGCCGGTGTGGGCGGCGTCGTCTCGACCCTGCGCGGCGGTGACGGCACTGCGCCATCCACCGCTCAACCCAGCACTGGAAACGACGACGCCGGCGAGGAACTCACTGCCGCCGTCGCACTCACCGCCCTAGGCCGCCACAGCGTCACCGGCTCGCTCGCCAACCCGGCCGCCCTGGATCGCTGTGTCCGAGCCAACGGGCTCGATCGGACCGTCCTCGGCTCCACCGACATCACCTTCCAGGGTGGCAACGCGGTCCTCATCCTGCTGAGCGGTCCGCGTCCCCCCACGATCACCGCGCTTGTCGTCGGGACCAATTGCGGCACAGGCGATCCGCAACGCAGGGCAGTGCAGGACATCGGCTGACACAGCGAGATCGGGCACACGCACGGTGTGACCCGGACAACACGGGAACAACAGCCATTACCCTGTTGTTGACCGACACGTCCCTGTCGTCGACCGACACGTCCACTGCAACTCCCCGGAAGGGCCCCATGAGCGTTCGCGACCTGATCATCATCGGCTCCGGACCTGCCGGCTATACGGCCGCTGTGTACGCGGGCCGGGCCGAGCTCGAGCCGCTGCTGTTCGAGGGGACCCAGTTCGGCGGTGCGCTGATGACCACCACCGAGGTGGAGAACTTCCCCGGCTTCCGCGACGGCATCATGGGTCCGGATCTCATGGAGGAGATGCGCGAGCAGGCCAAGCGGTTCGGCGCGGAAATCCGCACCGAGGACGTCGACGCGCTGGACCTCACCGGTCCGATCAAGAAGGTCACCGTCGGCGAGGATGTCTACGAGGCCTATGCCGTGATCCTCGCCATGGGTTCGGCCGCGCGGTACCTGAACGTCCCGGGTGAGCAGCGGTTGCTCGGACGCGGTGTCAGCGCCTGCGCTACCTGCGACGGCTTCTTCTTCAAGGGCCAGGACATCGTCGTGGTCGGCGGCGGCGACTCCGCGATGGAGGAGGCCACCTTCCTGACCAAGTTCGCCTCCAGCGTCACCATCGTGCACCGCCGCGAGGAGTTCCGCGCCTCCCGCATCATGCTGGAGCGTGCGAAGGCGAACGAAAAGATCAAGTTCGTGCTCAATGCCGAGGTGATCGAGGTGCACGGTGAGAACAGCGTCACACACCTGACGCTGCGCGACACCCGCACCGGCGAGACCTCCGAACTGCAAGCTACCGGCCTGTTCGTCGCGATCGGCCACGACCCGCGCAGCGAGCTGGTAAAGGGCCAGGTCACGCTGGACGACGAGGGATACGTGCTGGTGCAGCACCCGACCACCGCAACCGATATCGCGGGTGTCTTCGCCGCGGGCGATCTCGTCGATCACACCTACCGCCAGGCGATCACCGCCGCGGGCACCGGCTGCCGAGCGGCCATCGACGCCGAACGCTGGCTGGCCGAGCAGGGCGATATCACCGCGAACACCCTCGAGCACGCGGGCGAGTCGGTCACCGTCCCCGCCAACTGATCTTCCGTCTCGCCATATTCCAAGGAGAAATTCATGTCCGAGTCCGCCAACACGGTCACCGTCACCGACGCGTCCTTCGCCGACGACGTGCTGCTCAGTGAGAAGCCCGTCCTCGTCGATTTCTGGGCCGACTGGTGCGGGCCGTGCAAAATGGTCGCCCCCGTCCTGGAGGAGATCGCCGGCACGCACGCGGACAAGCTGACCATCGCGAAACTGGACGTGGACGCCAACCCGAGCACCGCCCGCGATTATCAGATCCTCTCGCTGCCCACTATGATGCTGTTCCGCGGCGGTAAGCCGGTCAAGCAGATCGTCGGAGCGAAGGGCAAAGCGGCTCTTTTGCGCGAACTCGAAGACGTCATCTGACGACGCGAAACGATAACGCGCCGTAGGATGCCTGGACCCGGGAAAGTCGCAACCCGGTCCGGGTCTGAGACAATCGACCGACGCTTCGGTCGTGCGAAGGTGTATCCCATCGCATGAGTGGGTACCCGCGGGTTGACGGAAGGAAAGGGCTCTCACGCATGCACCGACTTCGTCACGGCGATTCCGGTCCAGCCGTAGCAGAGGTTCGGAGCACCCTGGCAAGTCTCGGGTTCCTACATGCGCACGTCGGTACCGATCACTCGGACGCGCGCGAGTATTGGAAAGACGCCGACGTCTCCTTCGACCATCATCTCGACTCCGCGGTCCGTGCCTTCCAGCAGCACCGCGGGCTGCTCGTCGACGGTGTGGTCGGACCGGCGACCTATCGGGCGCTGAAGGAGGCGTCTTACCGGCTCGGCGCGCGCACGTTGATCTATCAGCTGTCGGCACCGCTCTACGGCGACGACGTGGCCACCCTTCAGCGCAGGCTGCAGGACCTCGGTTTCTACGTGCACCGTGTAGACGGCTATTTCGGGCCGCACACGCATGACGCGCTGACGGCCTTCCAGCGTGAGATCGGGTTGTCGGCGGACGGCATCTGCGGTCCCGACACACTTCGCTCGCTGGACCTGCTCGGCGCGAGGGTAACCGGAGGCAATCCGCATCGCATCGCCGAGGAAGAAGTGGTGCACCGGGCGGGCCCGCAGCTGACCGGCAAACGGATCGTCATCGATCCGGGGCTCGGCGGTCCGGACAAGGGCTGCGCGGTGGCCACCGAGTACGGCGATGTCTACGAATCGGAGATCCTGTGGGACCTGGCGAGTCGCCTGGAGGGCAGGATGGCCGCCACCGGCATGGAGACCTTCCTGTCGCGCCCGTGGGGGGCCAACCCGACCGACGCCCAGCGCGCCGATACCTCGAACGCCTTCGACGCCGATCTGATGATCTCGCTGCGCTGCGCCACCAACCCGAGTCCGCTCGCGAACGGCGTCGCCGGGTTCTACTTCGGCAACTCGCACGGCTCGGTATCGATGATCGGGCAGGTGCTGGCCGGTTTCATCCAGCGGGAAGTCGTCGCACGAACGTCGTTGCAGGACTGCCGGACCCATGCGCGAACCTGGGATCTGTTGCGTCTCACCAAGATGCCGACCGTGCAGGTCGACATCGGTTACCTGACAAATGAATACGACGCCTCGGTGCTCACCAACCCGCGCATGCGGGACGTGATCGCGGAAGCGATCCTGATCTCGGTGAAGCGGCTATATCTGCTCGGTCAGGACGATCAGCCCACCGGCACTTACACTTTCGCCGAATTGCTGGCCGAGGAGCTGGCAGCGGCGGACCGGATGTAGCTCGCTTGCCCTGAAACCAGAAGCGCCCCCTGTCCTTTCGGAGCGACAGGGGGCGCTTCGATATTCCGGCTCAGCGCGCCCCGATGCGTGTCGGTACGGTCATCGAAGCCGCCGCGAGCAGCTGGTCCAGCGCCCGTTCGACGTCTTCCTTCCAGCCGTGATCCGAGTCCAGCTCCAACCGCAACCGCGGAAACCGGTGGTGCGGGGCGACGACCTCGAAACCGACTTCCTCCAGGAAGTCGGCGTCGATCATGCAGGTCTCCGGCGAGCATTCGGTGGTCGCCCCGGACACTCTGCCACCATTGATCGGTGCGACGATCCGCTCCATCAGCGTCATCGAGCCGAAGCGCTCCGACAGCGCCTGCGTGGACGGATCGGTGCGGATGCCGAACGCCTCCAGCGCGCGCACGCCGCGGCGCACCAGATCCGACACCACCGCCTGAATCAATTGATGGGCGATATCGGCATCGTGATACGGAAATTCGGCCCGCAGCGTGGTCAGCAGGATCGCGTCCGGGCTCACCGGAGACGTGGGGAACAGGGTGGCCCGCGGTACCGCGCTAGGCGGGGCGTACAGGGCGCAGCCGGCGATGTTGCCATCGACGTTCGCCACCTGTCCGCAGGAACCCCACTCCAGCATGACCGTGGACAGCCAGGCTTCCTTCTCGAAGACCGGATCGCTGAAATTGCGTGAGTCCTCGGCCACCGCGGGATCGATCTCCCAGAAAACACAGCGCCGCGCATGCGCGGGAAGCTTTTCCAGTCCGCCGAGGGTAAGTGCTGTGACGCTGGTCGACACCGCTCTGCTCAGCCTCCAGCTGTCCGATTCATCCACGCTCACGCCTCCACCTCGGTGGCGCTCGCCTCCGGCGTACGCGTTGCGCGCTGTGACATGGCTCGCTCGCCGCGCTCACTCACGTCGCATCAATATTTGCTCGCCAGCAAGAATAAGCGATCAAAGGGAACCCGCCTCATTCCATGTCGCTGTGCTGTTGGTCAGAAGAACTTGTGCTGCTCTGCCGCGGAGCAGCACGCGCTCCGAGGCCGCGCGGAGCCATGCCGTCACAGTGACGTTTCGGCCGGAGACCCGCACCTATGGAAATCACAAGTTAAATTTCGTCACTTCTGTCACGCATCAGGGGTGTTCTGCTCCATCAGGGCGACGATCCGCTCGAGGTCTTCGATCGACCCGAACTCGACGACGATCTTGCCTTTGCGCTTGCCCAGACTCACGGTGACCCGGGTGTCGAACGAGCCGGACAGCCGATCGGCCACGTCTTGCAGACCCGGCATGTGGATCGGCTTCCGCCGGGCAACCGGTGAGGGCGCCGCGGCGTCCGGATCTCGGTTCGCCAGCGTGACGGCTTCCTCGGTAGCCCGGACCGAGAGTCCCTCGGCGACGATACGGGCGGCGAGCACCTCTTGGGCGTCCGCACCCGCTTCGAGACCGAGCAGTGCCCGCGCGTGCCCGGCGGACAGTACGCCCGCCGCGACCCGTCGCTGCACCGGGATCGGCAACTTCAGTAGACGGATCATATTCGTCACGACGGGGCGGGAGCGGCCGATTCGGGCAGCCAATTCCTCGTGGGTGACGTCGAATTCCTCCAGCAGTTGCTGATAGGCCGCCGCCTCTTCGAGCGGATTCAGCTGTACCCGGTGGATGTTCTCCAAGAGCGCGTCACGCAGCATCGCCTCGTCCGCGGTTTCGCGGACGATCGCGGGAATGGCGGCCAGACCAGCCTCCTGGCATGCCCGCCAGCGTCGCTCGCCCATGACGAGCTGATAGCGGTCCACACCTGGCTCCGGTCGGCGCACCACGATCGGTTGCATCAGGCCGAACTCGCGGATCGAATGCACCAGCTCGGCCAGCGCGTCTTCTTCGAAGACGGTGCGTGGCTGCTTCGGGTTCGGCTCGATCTGATCCGGCGGGATCTCCCGGTAGATCGCGCCGCCGACCGCGAGATCGGCATTGTCCTCGGTGGGGTCGGGGACCCGGTGCAGGTAGGTCGCGGTCGGCTGCGGCCCGATCGGATCGAGACCGATGACGCTCGCAGCGGAGCCGTTGAGCCCCGGCGTGCCCGCCGGTGCCGTGGGGATCAGCGCGGCGAGACCGCGCCCGAGTCCACCCTTCTTCGCCTGACTCATCGGTCTACCGACCCCTTCCTCGTTCCGCCACCAACCGGACTTCGCCCGAGCATCGACTCGGCCGGCCGAGTCACTCCGCCGACTTCGTCGCGGTAGCGCGCGGCACCATCGCGCGGGCTGCCATCTCGCGTCCGGCATCCAGGTAGCTCATCGCACCCCGGGAGCCTGGATCATAATCGAGCACTGTCATTCCGTAGCCCGGCGCCTCCGACACTTTCACACTGCGCGGAATCACCGAGCGCAGTACGACATCGCCGAAGTGACCACGGACCTCCTCGGCGACCTGATCGGCCAGCTTCGTGCGGCCGTCGTACATCGTGAGAATTACGGTCGAGACATGGAGTTCCGGATTCAGATGCGCCTGCACCAACCCGATATTGCGGAGTAGCTGCCCGACGCCTTCCAGCGCGTAGTACTCGCACTGAATGGGAATCAGCACCTCCTTCGCAGCGACCAGAGCGTTGACTGTCAGCAGGCCCAGGGAAGGCGGGCAGTCGATCATCACATAGTCGATGTCGTACCCCGCGATATTCGCCTCCTGGATGGCGGATTTCAGCCGACCTTCCCTGGCAACCATCGAGACGAGTTCGATCTCAGCGCCGGCCAAGTCGATGGTCGCCGGGATGCAGAGCAGACGTTCACTGTGCGGGCTGGTTTGGATAGCGTCCTTGACCGACACCTCGCCGATCAGCAACTCGTAGGTGGACGGGACGCCGGAATGATGCTCGATCCCCAGGGCGGTACTGGCATTGCCCTGCGGATCCAGATCGATCACGAGAACGGTCATCCCCTGATGCGCCAGGGCGGCCGCCAGATTCACCGCGGTGGTCGTCTTTCCGACGCCGCCTTTCTGATTGGCGATCGTGATGATGCGTTGCTCATGCGGTTTCGGCACAGTCGCCTTTCCTGGATGGAGGACCTGACTTGCGCGTTGGGCTTCCGCGGCTATCGGGGTCTCGCTCGGCGAGATGTGCCCGAACGGTGTGCTTCCGAACGCCTCCGCGTCAAAGTTGCTGGAGTCCAGCATCCCCGGCACGCGCGACGTCGTTTCCCGTGAAACATTCGCCGGACCGCTCGACATAGACAGCTCCTAACCCGAGAAACTTCAGAACACGTGCGCGCGACGCACAGGTCGACGTCGTGTTGTAACAGCCTGTTGTCGGATCGAACACGATGCACAACCGGGTTCGCGGCGCCCGATCGACCGAGCGGAGCTCTCGCCGCTGTGACAACCAGATCCTCCGTGGCACCTACGCTCACGCCCGACGGACACTAGCTTGCCAGCACTCAGCGCGATAGGAAAGCTGAATCGCGGCGACGCGCACAGCGACACGCATATCCGCACGGTTTCACGCCGCCATGTCCGTTGTTTCACATGAAACATCGTCCTACGGGCCGGACCGGTCCGAGTAGGTAGCAAGTGCAGGCCATCGCCAACAACCGCGTCGCTCAGTGCATCCCTCGCGCCATGATCGAAGTCGGTTCAAGTCGTTCGGTTCACGCCCCCACGCGTGTTCGATTGAAGCCATGTTTCACATGAATCATGCGGAGCGCGTGCGCCAGTCCCGGACCAATCTCGATGGCACCGGCCATCCCCGGACGTGGATCCAAGAGGCGCGACTGCCCTTGCGAACGGGGTCAACTCCGTCACGCACCACCGCGTCCAATCTCAATGAGGCCTCCCTCGGCGTACGCCAGGAGTTCCGCGCGGCCACATGGTGGATATCGACACCGGTCCGGACTTCCTCGACTTCGCCGCTGCCCAGACTCTGGACACCGCCCCCTCCTGGGATCGGTGCTGCCGCCGTCACTGCCGCGAATCGACTTGGATTCACGTGAAACATTGCCAGGCGCTCGTCGGCGTATCCGGCACCAGCTGATTGAAATTCGTGAACCGACACAGCGGCGAGAACGACTACGAATGCGAGTGATCGCCTGAGGTGCGACGCACTCGGGAACATCCGTCGCCGCTCACAGGGAAGCAGTCGATTGACAGTCAAGCGGCTCAGTTCCGTCAGCGTGACGAAATAGACCAACCCCGGGGCATTCGTATCCCCAAATCCGCTATCGAGCGCGCTGGATCGCGGGGCTTAAGGTAGGGGATCGACCGCGCGCGGCCGGCTCTCGCGACGACGAACGCTTACTTGGCTTTTCGAGCCGCACGCTTGGCGCGGCCGCGCTCCATCGCACCGCCACGAACCGCCTTCGCGCCCGCGCGTTCGGCGCGCCGCCGGGACGTGCGCTCGGCGCGGGGGAGTCGTTCGGCGCTGATCACCATCGTCGGCGTGGACACCAATCCGGCACCGCACGCGAGCACGACCGCATTACCGGCGCCGGCCTTCGCCAACGCCTCGCCGTCGCGTTCGAGTTCTTCCGCCGCGCTGGCTCCCTTCAGCGCGAGCATGTGCCCGTGGTCGCGGAGGAGGGGAAGCGACCACTGCGCCAGTTTGCCGAGCGGAGCAACCGCGCGGGACGTGACGACATCCGCGCCGCCGGCTTCCTTCATCACGCCCGACTGTTCCGCACGCCCCCGGACCACGGTCACGTCCAATCCGACCGCTTCGATGAACTCGCTGAGGAAGATGGTGCGGCGCAGGAGCGGTTCCACCAACGTGATCCGTAGGTCTGGCCGCGCGATCGCAAGCGGAATCCCGGGGAGTCCGGCACCGCTGCCGATGTCGACCACGGACGCCCCCTCGGCGATCAACTCGCCGAGCACCGCGCAATTCAGGATGTGGCGATCCCAGAGCCGGGGCACCTCGCGTGGACCGATCAGCCCGCGCTCCACGCCTACGGTTGCGAGCGCCGCGCAATATCGCTGCGCGAGATCGAGTCGGTCGCCGAAGACGGTCGCCGCCGACGCAGGTGGCTCCAGCTCCGCGGGCACCGCGGTGGTTCCACCGAGATCTCGTTCCACGTGAAACATCCTTCCGAACTCGAGTCGATCAACGAGCGAGCAGTCGGGCGCCGGACACGAATAAGGCCCCCGGTCCGAAGACCAGAGGCCCTATCCAACCACTACCCAGCCGGCCGCGGAACACGCGGCTGCCTCGCCTCAGGCGGGAACGACCACCACATGGCGGTTCGGCTCGACACCTTCGCTTTCGCTGTTGACGCCCTCCACCGCGGCCACCGCGTCATGCACGATCTTGCGCTCGAACGGTGTCATGGGCGCCAGCGACTCCGGCGCACCCGACTCCAGCACCCGCTGCGCGGCCGCCGTACCGAGCTCGCTCAGCTCAGACCTCCTCTTGGCCCGCCAACCGGCCACATCCAGCATCAGCCGGCTCCGCACACCCGTCGCCTGCTGAACAGCAAGGCGGGTCAATTCCTGCAAGGCGTCGAGCACTTCACCGTTGCGTCCGACGAGCTTCGTCAGATCGCGGCCACCGTCGATGCTCACGACGGCGCGGTCGCCTTCCACGTCGAGATCAATGTCACCGTCGAAGTCGAGGACGTCGAGCAACTGTTCGAGATAATCGCCAGCGATCTCGCCTTCTTCGATGAGCGCTTCCTCGGCGTCGTTCTCGACCTCGCCGGCATCGGAACCGGCGTTCACCATCGTCGTCGCCACTGTGGCGTCCCCTCCGTCGGTCTCAACAGTCATTTGATTTCCTTCATCTGCTCATCGCGCGCGCCGAGCAATCGCCGCCGGGCGGTATTCGCGATCAAGGGGTTGCTCAGTGATAGAGATGGACCCATGGCCCACCGATTGCCGGGTCAGCGCCTACGCTTCTGGTTCGGCCTGCCCCGGTTCGGCGACCGCTTCTGGCCGCCCGTCCGGCGTTGGCTCGGGGCCTGCTTCGCCGGTTTGGCGGCGCCGTTCGTCGACGGGGCCGCGGCGGGCTCATCCGTCCCGGCGGCGTCAGCGGATGGCGTCGGCTTCTTCTTCACGCTGACCGGTTTGGCGCCCGGCTTCGGCGCGTTCTGCGCGCGCTGTTCCAGCTTCGCCTGCTTCTTGGCTTCCTCTTCCTTCTCCATACGGCCGAAGACGAGGTGCTGCTGCCCGTAAGTCCAAATGTTGTTGGAGACCCAGTACAGCAGGATGGCGATCGGCAGGAAAGGACCACCGACGAGCACGCCGAGCGGGAACACCCACAGTGCCAGCTTGTTCATCATCGCCGCCTGCGGGTTGGCCGCGGCTTCCGGTGTCTGCCGCGCGACCGAGGCGCGCGCGTTGAAGTGGGTCGCGAGACCGGCGATGACCATCAAGGGGATCGCGACGAGCGCGATGCTCAAGCGGCTCGGCACGCCACCGTAGTCGGCGAACGCCTGCAACTCGCTGACGGGCGTGGTGATGAAGGCCGAGATCGGCGCGCCGAAGATGCGGGCGCTCAGGAACGACTGGACGTCGGCGGCGCTGAAGACGTAGTTCGCGGTGTTCGCGTTCTGCTCGGGTGTCAGGCCGAGCTGGCCGAAGCCGTGCCCGGTCCGGTTGAACGACCGCAGCACGTGGAACAGCCCGAGGAAGACCGGCACCTGAGCGAGGACCGGCAGGCAGCCCATCAGCGGGTTGAAGCCGTTGTCCTTCTGCAGCTTCTGCATCTCGAGCGCCATCTTCTGGCGGTCGTTCTTGTACTTCTTCTGCAGCTCCTTGATCTGGGGCTGCAGCTCCTGCATCTGCTTGGTGGTGCGCACCTGTTTGACGAACGGCTTGTAGAGCACCAGTCGCAAGGTGAACACCAGGAACACCACGGCCAGTGCCCAGGTGAGACCGTTGTCCGCGCCGAACGCGAACCCGAAGACTCGATGCCAGAACCAGAGGATCCAGGACACCGGGTAATAAATGAAGTCGAGCACGGCTCTATGCACTCCCGTCGTTCGTGTCGCCGATCACCGCGTGCGGTGATCCTTTACAAGCGTTCGGCTGCGACGGCGGCTCGGCAGGCACGCTCGGTTCCTGCGACGCCACGTCGGCAGCTGCCTCGTCCACGGAGTCGGTGCGAAGGGTGCTCCGCTTCCGCTCCGGGACGGGGTCCCACCCACCAGGGTGCCAGGGTGCGCATTTGGCCAAGCGCACGACCGTCAGTACGAGCCCGATGAACAGGCCACGGGTGCGCAGGGCGGTAACCGCGTACTCGCTGCACGTCGGGGTGAACCGGCACACCGGCATGCGGGTGGGAGAGACGTAGGTCCGATACAGCTCGATCAGAAAGATCAGCGCGTTCGCGGGCAGTTTGGTGATCATCGCGGGCATGTTCATGTCGGACCGCCCGTCCGCGCTCCTGCCGCGGCGCCGGCGCCGAGCTTGCGCAGGGCGCCACGCAGCTGGCGGAGCAGGTCTTCCGAGGACGCCGTGGCGGCACCGGGAAGTACCCGGATCACGATGTCGGTTCCCGGCGCCACCTCGGCGAGCAGCTGGGCGCACATATGACGCAGGCGGCGGGCAACGCGATGTCGAATCACCGCGTTGCCCACCGCCTTGCTGACAATCAACCCGAAGCGCGGTCCACCCACGCGGACCAGCTTGTCGTCCGGGATCTGATCGTGTCGTTCATTCACGCCCACGACTCCGTCATACTCGCCTAGGAGCGCGTGCACGACCAGATCTCGCCTCCCGATTCGCTGGCCACGGCGCACCGTCCGGGAGAAGTCGGCACGATGATGCAACCGATACGGCTCAGGCAACACCCGAGCGTCCGAGAGCGAGGATCAGGCAGTAAGGGAAGCGCGGCCCTTGCGGCGACGCGCCGAGACGATGGCGCGACCCGCACGGGTGCGCATCCGGAGGCGGAAGCCGTGCACCCGCGCCCGACGACGGTTGTTCGGCTGGAACGTCCGCTTGCCCTTGGCCACGGTCAACACTCCTCGAGTAGGCGGGCACCAGGTAGCGCCCGAAGCTTGTCGGTGATACGTGTAGTGCGCGAATGAATCGCAGGTCTGGTCATCATCGGCGCGCGTCGGTCCTGGCGCACAGTCGGTCGATCACGACCTAAACGCGGTCAGCACAAGACCGCCACCGCACCAAGGGGTGACTGTACGAGGGTACTGATCGGTCCGGGGCGGGTCAAACTCGCCCCACACCCGCGCCCCGGAGCCCACGACCAGGCAGAATCGGTCGCGACGAGTCAGACGTCCTGGCAATGACGGTGAGTTCGTCCACACCCCTAGCCCGCGACGCGCTTCGGCCACTAGGGTACTTAGCCAAGTGATTGCTGCAGAACCGCAGGTCGCAGCGTTGTCAGCCTCGCGCGTGTGCGCCCCTCTCAGTTCCCCAGGGTTCTCCACATCTGTGGATAATTGTGTGGAAAGACCCCTGGAGTGGCATATTCGTAGAGCCGACGGTGCCACGCCGCTGCCCGGAGGGGGGACCCGGACAGCGTCCGAACCGGTTACGGACGTACGCAGGATCACGGTACCGACCCCAGCACGGTCGCACCTCATCCTCCCCGCGTACCCCGGCCGTCTGCTCCTATCGACCTACTTCCGGGGAGGAAACTGCATGGACGACGAGCAGAACGTGTTGGCCACGGTGTGGCCCGAGGTTGTCACCGAGCTGACCACCGGCTCACCGGACGGCGCCATCCCTCCGGTGACCCGAGCACAGCAGGCCTGGCTGAAGCTGGTCAAGCCGCTGACGGTCGCACAGGGGTTCGCCCTGCTCTCGGTACCCTCGTCGCTGGCCCAGGAAGCCATCGAACGCGATCTGCGCGAGCCGATCCTCCGGTCGCTTGCCCGTCGACTCGGTCCGCAAGTGGAAGGGCTCGGCGTCCGCATCGCCGCCCCGACCAGCCCGACGGTCGACCGGCAGAGCAACACACCCCGGCATGCCAGGATGACGAGCAGGCCGGAGCGAACCCGGGATGTCGGGCGCGGGCCGGCCACATATCCGGGTTCCGACTTCCCGGGCCGGGACGCATACCCCGCGCCCCGCTACACACAGTCCGCCGACTACGCGCCCGCGTCGCCTTATGACGATGACTCCGACTTCTCCCGACCGGAATACGGACAGGAATTCGCGCCGGGGGAGGACTACCGCCAGCCGGAGTACGCCCACGCCGATTACCCTGCGCGCGGCGACTACTCCACCATGGCCGAACTGCCCGGGGTATCCGCGCCGGACGCCGCGCCGCGGCGCGAAACCGGACTTCCGCCACGCCGTGAGTCGGCTATCCCGCCGGGCCAGGAGTCGCTGTTCAATCCCGAACCGGCCCCGATGCGCGGCCCGATCCGTGCGCCGGTGCGGGAGGCCGCCGAGACCGATACGGGCCTGGTGCACGATCCGGTGCGCGAGCCGGTCGGCGACAACCCGCGCGGCGATCATGACGACGAGCCAGTTGTGAATGTCCGCAACTCCTGGCCGACCTACTTCACCAAGTCGCAGGAGTCGTCCGCTCCGTCGACCTCCTCGGCCAGCCTGAACGCGAAATACACCTTCGAGACCTTCGTCATCGGCGCGTCCAACCGTTTCGCGCACGCCGCCGCCGTGGCCATCGCCGAAGCCCCCGCACGCGCGTACAACCCGCTGTTCGTCTGGGGTGCTTCAGGATTGGGCAAGACACACTTGCTGCATGCGGCGGGCCATTACGCGCAGCGCCTGTTTCCCGGCATGCGGGTCAAGTACGTCTCGACCGAGGAATTCACCAACGACTTCATCAACAGCCTGCGCGACGACCGGAAGGTCGCGTTCAAGCGTCGCTATCGCGAGACCGACATCCTGCTGGTCGACGACATCCAGTTCATCGAGGGCAAGGAAGGCATCCAGGAGGAGTTCTTCCACACCTTCAACACCCTGCACAACGCGAACAAGCAGATCGTCGTCTCCTCGGACCGCCCGCCGAAGCAACTGGCCACTCTGGAGGAGCGGCTGCGCACACGGTTCGAGTGGGGATTGATCACCGACGTGCAACCGCCGGAACTGGAGACGCGGATCGCGATCCTGCGCAAGAAGGCGCGGATGGATCGGCTCGATGTGCCGCACGACGTGCTGGAGCTGATCGCCAGCCGGGTCGAGCGCAATATCCGCGAGCTGGAGGGGGCGCTCATCCGGGTGACCGCGTTCGCCTCGTTGAACGGGCAGCCGCTGGATCTGCCGCTGGCCGAGGTGGTGTTGCGCGATCTCATGCCGGACACCGCGGCGCTGGAGATCAACGCGGCGACCATCATGGCCGTCACCGCGGAGTACTTCAACACGACCCTGGAAGAACTCACCGGTCCCGGCAAGGCTCGGCCGCTCGCCCAGGCCAGGCAGATCGCCATGTACCTGTGCCGCGAGCTGACCGATCTGTCGTTGCCGAAGATCGGTCAGGCGTTCGGTCGCGACCACACCACGGTGATGTACGCGGAGAAGAAGGTGCGCAAGGAGATGACCGAGCGGCGCCGCGTCTACGACCAGGTCCAAGAACTCACAGCCCGGATCAAACAGCGCTCGCGCTGAGGTCCATACACAGCTGAGCACCGCCCCTGACCTGGGGCGGTGCTTTTTTGTGGGTTGTGGATTCCTCGAGGAATCCTTGTGGATTCCTCGAGGAATCCCCCGGTTTGTCCACCGATTCACCCACAGGCCAGGGGGAGCGTCCCCAACTGTCGGCTCACAGGCCGAATTCAACAGTTTCCCCAGCCGCGGTTGCGCACACCCGGTGACCAGCACGGTGTCCGGATCAAGCCTTGTGGAATCCTCGAGGAGTCCGTGTGGAGTCCTCGAGGATTCCTCGAGTTGTCCACGATTTCGTGCACATGTGTGAACAACTGGGTGAATCCGGTGGAACAACTCGAGGAGCGCTCGAGGATGAATCGGGGACAACCGGTGAACCTCCACAGATGCCTGGTGTTCATCCTCGAGACACCCCGCGGTCATCCCCACGGCACCACGCCCCCTGACCAGTGGATTCGGCCGCAGTCCACAGAATCCACAGCACCTACTACTACTTCAGTTCTTCTCTTCAGAGATCTCTCTTCAAAACAGGGTGTGTGGAAAGTCGGTCGAGCGACGCGGCTTCGGTGTCACGACGTTTCCGGCATGGAGAACAGCGCAGGCCGATGTCCATGCACACAGTCCGTCGGCTCACCACGATCCGGCCGATGCACGAGCGACGGACCCGGCCGCGCCCCTGGACGACTCGCTTGCTTCTGCTCAACCCACACTGGGGGACCCCACCCGGCACCGACCACGCGTACCGCCGGAGGGTCGGGCTAGGTGCTCGTCTCGCACGCGGGTACGGTTTGATGTCGGTCGCCTGTGCCAGACTGCGAAGGCGGCCGATTCGGCAGGACCCTTTCGAGAACCGACACTGACGAGCCGACAACAGATCACGGAACCGGGAGAGGACAGATCGGGCGATGGAGCTTGCAAGCATGAAGTTTCGGGTCGCCCGCGAGGATTTCGCCGACTCCGTCGCCTGGGTGGCCCGCAGTCTTCCGTCGAGGCCTCCGGTTCCGGTGCTCGGCGGTGTGCTGCTGGTAGCCGACGAGGACGGGCTGACCGTCTCCGGCTTCGACTACGAAGTGTCCGCGCAGGTGCGCGTAGCGGCGGAGGTCGCGGGCCCGGGCCAGGTGCTCGTCTCCGGCCGACTGCTGGCCGACATCACCAAAGCGTTGTCCAACAAGCCGGTCGATGTCTCGGTGGACGGCACCCGGGTGCTGATCACCTGCGGCAGCGCGAAGTTCTCCCTGCCCACCATGCCGGTCGAGGACTATCCCCAGCTGCCCGAGGTGCCGCAGCAGACCGGTGAATTGAGTGTCGAGGTCTTCGCCGAGGCCGTTGGCCAAGTCGCCGTCGCCGCCGGGCGCGACGACACCCTGCCCATGCTCACCGGAATCCGGGTGGAGATCGAAGGCCCGCAGGTCGTCCTCGCGGCGACCGACCGGTTCCGCCTGGCCGTCCGGCACATCGAATGGCAGCCCGCGCGCCCCGACATCGAGACCTCGGTGCTCATCCCGGCCAGGACGCTATCCGAGGCCGCCAAGACGCTCGGTCCGTCCGACGCCCCGGTCCAGTTGTCGCTGGGCTCCGGTGCGGGATCCGACGGCCTGCTCGGCATCGTGAACGCGGGCCGCCGCACCACCACCCGTCTGCTGGACGCGGAATTCCCCAAGTTCCGCCAGTTGCTCCCCAAGGAACACACTTCGATCGCCACTTTGGCGGTCGCCGCACTGACCGACGCCATCAAGCGCGTCGCACTGGTAGCCGAGCGCGGTGCCCAGGTGCGGTTGGAATTCTCCACCGACGGTCTCCTGCTGTCGGCGGGCGGCGACGACGCCGGACGCGCCGAGGAATGGTTGGAGGCCGACTTCCGCGGCGAGTCGCTCACCATCGCGTTCAACCCCGGCTACCTCATCGACGGCTTGTCCGCGTTGCACGCCGACCGGGTCACCTTCGGCTTCACCACACCCAGCAGGCCGGCCGTGCTGCTGCCCGCTGCGGAGGAGGAGCCCGAGGTGCTCGACTCCGGAACGTTCGCGGCGCTGTCCAGCCCGTACATCTATCTGCTGATGCCGGTCCGGCTGCCGGGCTGATGGCCGGTGCATGATCGGGTACCGTGCGGATCCGCGCCGCGTGATCCGGTGCAGGTGAGCGACCTTGCCGCTGGGAGACCGCCGGCGACGTCGGAAAACCGGGTCGCGCCGCGGGTGCCCGCACACTTTATCCACAGGTGTTCCACAGGACTGTGGCATGTGACATGGGGATCGGCGGCGGTGCCGACGCCGGACCGACTGGCGGGAACGACCGCTTCCGCCCAGGCAGGGGCTCGATAGCGGATGTTCATCCGGGCACTGTCGCTGCGTGATTTCCGCTCCTGGGAGCAGGTGGAACTCGAATTATCCCCAGGCCGCACGGTTTTCTTGGGATCGAACGGCAACGGTAAGACCAACCTGCTGGAGGCGATCGGCTACCTGGCCACGCTCGGTTCGCACCGCGTCGCCACGGAGACGCCGTTGATCCGGATCGGCACCGAACGTGCCCGGATCGGTGCCACCGTGGTCAACGCGGGCCGCGAGTTGCGCATCGATGTCGAACTGAACCAGGGCAGTGCCAACCGGGCGCAGATCAACCGGTCACCGGTCCGCCGGACCCGGGAAATTCTCGGCATCCTGCAGACGGTGCTGTTCGCACCGGAGGATCTGGCACTGGTGCGCGGCGATCCCGGCGAGCGCCGCCGCTTCATGGACGAGTTGTGCACAGCACGCCTGCCCAGGCTGGCCGCGGTGCGCAGCGATTACGACCGGGTACTGCGCCAGCGGTCGGCGTTGCTGAAAACCGCTGGGCGCCAGGCCAGGTCGAGGGGGGATCTGAGCACCCTGGACGTATGGGACGGGCACTTGGCCGCGCACGCCTCGGTACTGCTCGCCCAACGGCTGCGACTGGTGCACGACTTGGCTCCGTACGTCGCGGAGTCCTACGCCTCCATCGCTCCGGAGTCTCGGTCTGCCTCGATCGCCTATCGCAGCGCCGCGCTGCCGCCGGAATTCCTGGATCCGGCCCGATCGCCGCGCGCGGAGGACACCGAGGAGCTCGAGGCGATCCTGCTGCGCGAACTCGCCGCGGCGCGGCCGAAAGAACTCGAGCGTGGAGTGTGCCTGATCGGCCCGCATCGCGACGAGCTGGAGCTGATGCTCGGGGACTCGCCCGCGAAGGGGTTCGCCAGCCATGGCGAGTCGTGGTCGTTCGCGCTGGCCTTGCGCTTGGGGGCGTTCGATCTTTTGCGCGCCACCGGCGCCGAACCGGTGTTGCTGCTCGATGACGTCTTCGCCGAACTCGACCGCCGTCGCCGCGCCGCGGTCGCCGCGGTCGCCGCGGGGGCCGAGCAGGTGCTGATCACGGCAGCCGTGCCGGAGGACGTACCCGGCGAACTCGCCGCAGTGCCCCTGCGCGTCGAGACCACGGGAAGCGCCGATGGACGCGTCTCGCGCCTCGTGGTCGAAGAGACGGCCTGCGGTGACAGCCACGGTTCCGGCGGCGAGCGGTGAGCTCCGTGAACCCGGATGCGCCGGCGCGATCCGCGCCCGGCACGTCCATGGCTTGGATCCACTACAGTGACCAGTCGTCGGGACTGCCGCCCGTCTTCTCAACAGCTGAGGCCGACTCCCCAACACCTGTGGAAAACTCGGCAGGTCGACGTCGGGCGACTCGGCGAAAATGGATTCAGCAACGACTTGGCAATCGCACTGACGTCATGTGGAAACCCCTCGAATGGGCGATGAATAGGTCAATTGACCGGCTGTCCGCTTGTCGGCCGCGTGCGTTCCCGCGTAGCTGGCAACATCCGGCAAAGCCTGGGGACAACGTGATCGAAACTGGGGACAAACGAATGCGTGCGAAGGGAGGGGGCCGATGAGCGATCAGCCCGCCGAGCCCGGATCCGCCGAATCCGCAGGCCGCGAACCCGAGCTACGCGGAATCGATCTGGCCCGGCGCGCGCTGGAGGAGGCGCGCGCCGCGGCACGGGCCAGCGGCAAGTCCGTCGGCCAGGGTCGTGCCTCGCCGCAGCGCAGGTTGCGGACCGGCGCCCGCAGGCGTACCGGATGGTCCGGCGCACGCCCGGACGATCGCGATCCCCAGCTGCTGTCCAAGCTGGCCGGCTCGATCGCCAAGAGCCGTGGTTGGTCGGGCAAGGTCGCCGAGGGCATGGTGTTCGGCCGGTGGGCAGGCGTCGTCGGTGAGGACATCGCCGCGCACGCCACCCCGATCGCGCTGAAGGACGGCGTGCTGAGTATCGCGGCGGAGTCGACCGCGTGGGCCACGCAATTGCGGATGCTGCAGAGTCAGATCCTGGCGAAGATCAACACCGCGGTCGGCCCGGGCGTGGTGACCTCCTTGAAGATCTCCGGGCCTGCCGCACCGAGCTGGCGTAAGGGCGAACGCCACATCAAGGGCCGGGGACCGCGCGATACGTACGGATAGTTGGTCAGTATCTGATACTCGGTGTTACGGTTATACCGACGGGCGTTTCACGTGGAACGCCTCGGCCCGATGTCGTGCCCGGAACCTGTCGCATCGGACCGAATTCGTCCGGGCGGAAGGTTTTTCGATGACGATCACCACATCCGTTGGCCCGTTTCCCGCGACCGCGACCCGAACCGTCCACCGCGGCGACGTCGAACTCGCGGTGTATGAATGTGGTAATCCCGAGGGCATTCCGGTCCTGCTGATCCACGGCTGGCCCGACACGCACGTGCTGTGGAGCCGGGTGGCCACGCTGCTCGCGGGCCGTCATCGCGTGATCGCGTTCGACAATCGCGGTGCCGGCAACAGCTCGGCGCCCACTGACGTCGCCGCCTACCGCATCGAAGAGCTCGCGGCCGACGTGCGCGCGGTGATCGACGCGGTCGCCCCGGGCCAACGTGTCCACGTGCTCGGCCATGACTGGGGATCGGTGATCGGGTGGGAGTTGGTCGCCGCTCCGGACGCCGCGTCGGTGATCGCGTCGTTCACTTCGGTGTCCGGCCCGAACCTGGATTTCCTCGGCGCCTATCTGCGCGGCCCCGTCACCGCGGCGCGGCTCCGCGGTTCGCTCATCCAAGCCATCGCCTCGGCCTACACCGTCGCTTTCCAGATTCCCGGACTGCCGAATCCGGTGCTGCGCGTGTTGTCCAACCATTGGCCGCGCTTCCTCGGGTTCTTCGATGGCTTGGATCCCGCGTTGGTGGAGACGGCGCCGACGCTGCGCACCGATATGATCAATAACCTGAAGCTCTACCGCGCGAACATCCGCACGCACCTGCGCCACCCGCGGCCCCGCCCCGTCGAGGTGCCGGTGCAGCTGATCGTCGCCACCGGAGACCGGGCGGTGCGGCCGGTGGTCAACGCCGAGGCCGGTCGATGGGTGCCGGACCTGACTCGCGCCGAGATCCCGGCTCGGCATTGGTCGCCGATCTCACATCCGGCGGAGCTGGCACGCCACCTCGCCGCCTTCGTGGATCGGATCGGCGCCGTTCGCTGATCCCGGGCGACTCGAAGTGCGCGGCGGCCAACGCATCTCTCAGCCCACGCCTGCTGGATGAAAACCGGCGGGAGGCGGACCCGACTCGGCGGATTCCGTTTTCTCGCATTCACGGAGCCGTCAGGGGTGTCGGAGGTGCGTTGTAAGTTGGGTGTACCAGTAGGATGGTGACGTAACTAGCGGCGATACCCTTCGGCGCGTTTCGCACAGTCCGCGCGTGGACCCTGATTTCGAGCAGACACCACCAGGGCCCCACGTGTGCTGTCCGATGGATGTATGCCGGGATCAGCAAGTAAGGAGAGCTACCGACCAGTGGCTGCCAAAGACTCCACCGCATCGGGTTCGACCAAGGCAACCGGGAAGCAGGACTATGGTGCCTCCTCCATCACGGTTCTCGAGGGGCTCGAGGCGGTTCGCAAGCGTCCGGGCATGTACATCGGCTCCACCGGTGAACGCGGTCTGCACCACCTGATCTGGGAGGTCGTCGACAACTCCGTCGACGAGGCGATGGCTGGGTACGCGACGAAGGTCGAGGTCACCCTGCTGGCCGATGGCGGCGTCGAAGTGGTCGACGACGGCCGCGGCATCCCGGTCGCGTTGCATGCGCAAGGCGTGCCCACCATCGAGGTCGTCATGACCCAGCTGCACGCGGGTGGCAAGTTCGACTCGGATTCCTACGCGGTGTCCGGCGGTCTGCACGGCGTCGGCATCTCGGTGGTCAACGCGCTGTCGACCCGTCTGGAGGCGGAAATCGACCGCGACGGCCACCACTGGAGCCAGACCTACAAGGACGCCACTCCCGGCAAGCTGGTGCAGGGTGAGCCGACCAAGAAGACGGGCACCACCATCCGCTTCTGGGCGGACCCGGAGGTCTTCGAGACCACCACGTACAACTTCGAGACGGTGGCTCGCCGGCTACAGGAGATGGCGTTCCTGAACAAAGGACTGACCATCAAGCTCACCGACGAGCGCGTCAGCGATTCCGAGGTCATCGACGAGGTGGTCAGCGAGACCGCCGAGGCGCCCAAGCACGCCGACGAGAACGGCGGTGCCGCCGAGCACAAGGTCAAGACCAGGACTTACCACTACCCGGGCGGGCTGGAGGACTTCGTCCGCCACATCAACCGGACCAAGCAGCCGATCCACAACTCGGTCGTCGGGTTCACCGGCAAGGGCACCGGCCACGAACTCGAGGTCGCGATGCAGTGGAACTCCGGCTACTCGGAGTCGGTGCACACTTTCGCCAACACCATCAACACCCACGAGGGCGGCACGCACGAGGAGGGCTTCCGCGCGGCGTTGACCACGGTGGTCAACAAGTACGCGAAGGACAAGAAGCTCATCAAGGAGAAGGACGGCAACCTCACCGGTGACGACATCCGGGAGGGCCTGGCCGCCATCGTGAGCGTCAAGGTCGGCGAGCCGCAGTTCGAGGGCCAGACCAAGACCAAGCTCGGCAACACCGAGGTGAAGTCGTTCGTGCAGCGCACCTGCAACGAGCACCTCACCCACTGGTTCGAAGCCAACCCGGCCGACGCGAAGACCATCGTGAACAAGGCGGTGTCCTCGGCGCAGGCGCGCGTCGCCGCCCGCAAGGCGCGCGAGCTGGTGCGCCGCAAGTCGGCGACCGACCTGGGCGGTCTGCCCGGCAAGCTGGCCGACTGCCGGTCCAAGGACCCGCACAAGTCCGAGATCTACATCGTGGAGGGTGACTCCGCAGGCGGCTCGGCCAAGTCCGGTCGCGACTCGATGTACCAGGCGATCCTGCCGATCCGAGGCAAGATCATCAACGTCGAGAAGGCGCGCATCGACAAGGTCCTCAAGAACAACGAGGTCCAGTCGATCATCACCGCCTTCGGCACCGGCATCCACGACGAGTTCGACATCAGCAAGCTGCGGTATCACAAGATCGTGCTGATGGCCGACGCCGACGTCGACGGCCAGCACATCTCGACGCTGCTGCTCACGCTGCTGTTCCGGTTCATGCGTCCGCTGGTCGAGCACGGTCACGTGTATCTGGCGCAGCCGCCGCTGTACAAGCTCAAGTGGCAGCGCAGCGAGCCGGAGTTCGCCTACTCCGATCGCGAGCGCGACGGTCTGCTGGAGGCCGGTCTGGCCGCGGGTAAGAAGATCAACAAGGACGACGGCGTGCAGCGCTACAAGGGTCTCGGTGAGATGAACCCCAAGGAGCTGTGGGAGACCACCATGGATCCGTCGGTGCGGCTGTTGCGTCAAGTGACGTTGGACGACGCGGCCGCGGCCGACGAGCTGTTCAGCGTGCTGATGGGCGAAGACGTCGAGGCGCGGCGCAGTTTCATCACGCGCAATGCCAAGGACGTCCGCTTCCTCGATCTGTGAGTCAGCACGCGCGTCGTGACGCGCGATCCCACGATTCCGCACGAGACCATCGCGCAGCGCTCATGACGCCGACGGGGTGCGGGAGCATCCGCAAGACACAGGAGACCTCATGACCGACACCACCCTGCCCCCGACCGGCGGCGAGCGCATCGAGCCGGTCGATATCCAGCAGGAGATGCAGAACAGCTACATCGATTACGCGATGAGCGTGATCGTCGGCCGCGCGCTGCCCGACGTGCGCGACGGCCTGAAGCCGGTGCACCGGCGCATCCTCTACGCGATGTACGACAACGGGTATCGGCCCGACCGCGGTTATGTGAAGTCGGCGCGCCCGGTCGCCGAGACCATGGGTAACTACCACCCGCACGGCGACGTCCCGATCTACGACACCCTGGTGCGCATGGCGCAGCCGTGGTCGCTGCGCTACCCGCTGGTCGACCCGCAGGGCAACTTCGGTTCGCGCGGCAACGACGGCCCGGCCGCGATGCGGTACACGGAGTGCCGTCTCACGCCGATCGCGATGGAGATGCTGCGCGAAATCGACCACGAGACGGTCGATTTCGTGCCGAACTACGACGGCCGCTCGCAAGAGCCGGTGGTTCTGCCATCCCGGGTGCCGAACCTGCTGATCAACGGCTCGGGCGGCATCGCGGTCGGCATGGCGACCAACATCCCGCCGCACAACCTCAGGGAAGTCGCCGAGGCGATCTACTGGGCGTTGGAGAATCACGATGCCGACGAGGAAACCACCCTCGCCGCGTGTATGGAGCGGGTCAAGGGCCCGGATTTCCCGACCGACGGCCTGATCGTGGGTAGCCAGGGCATCCACGACGCCTACTCCACCGGGCGCGGTTCCATCCGCATGCGCGGTGTGGTCGAGATCGAGGAAGACAACAAGGGCCGCACCACGATCGTCATCACAGAGCTGCCCTACCAGGTCAATCCCGACAACCTGATCTCATCGATCGCCGAACAGGTGCGCGACGGCAAGATCGCGGGTATCTCCGACATCCACGACGAGTCCTCCGATCGCGCCGGTCTGCGAATCGTGGTCACCGTCAAGCGCGACGCCGTGGCCAAGGTGGTGCTGAACAACCTCTACAAGCACACCCAGCTGCAAACCAGCTTCGGCGCGAACATGCTGTCCATCGTCGACGGGGTGCCACGCACCCTGCGGCTGGACCAGATGATCCGCCATTACGTCAACCACCAGCTCGACGTGATCGTGCGGCGCACCCGCTACCTGCTGCGCAAGGCCGAGGAACGGGCCCACATCCTGCGCGGACTGGTCAAGGCGCTGGACGCGCTGGACGAGGTCATCGCGCTCATCCGCCGCTCGGCCGACACCGAGACCGCGCGCACCGGCCTCATGCGGCTGCTGGAGATCGACGAGATCCAGGCCACGGCGATCCTCGACATGCAGCTGCGGCGCCTCTCGGCGTTGGAGCGGCAGAAGATCGTCGACGAGCTGGCCAAGATCGAACTCGAGATCGCCGACCTCAAGGACATCCTGGAGAAGCCGCACCGCCAGCGCGCGATCGTGCGTGACGAGCTGCAGGAAATCGTCGACAAGTACGGCGACGACCGGCGCACCAAGATCATCGCGGCCGACGGCGACGTGGCCGATGAGGATCTCATCGCCCGCGAAGACGTGGTCGTCACGATCACCGAGACCGGCTACGCCAAGCGCACCAAGACCGATCTCTATCGCAGCCAGAAGCGCGGCGGCAAGGGTGTGCAGGGCGCAGGTCTCAAGCAGGACGACATCGTCAAGCACTTCTTCATCACCTCGACGCACGACTGGCTGCTGTTCTTCACGAACAAGGGCCGGGTGTACCGCGCCAAGGCATACGAGCTGCCCGAGGCCAACCGCACCGCGCGCGGTCAGCACGTGGCGAACCTGCTGGCCTTCCAGCCGGACGAGAAGATCGCCCAGATCATCCAGATCAAGTCCTACAACGATGCCCCGTACCTGGTGCTGGCCACCAAGAACGGCTTGGTGAAGAAGTCGAAGCTGACCGACTTCGACTCCAACCGCAGCGGTGGCATCGTCGCGGTGAACCTGCGCGACGAGGACGAGTTGGTCGGTGCCGTGCTGTGCTCGGCCGACGAGGACCTGCTGCTGGTATCGGCGCTCGGCCAGTCGATTCGGTTCTCGGCCACCGACGAGGCGCTGCGTCCGATGGGCCGCGCAACCTCGGGTGTGCAGGGCATGCGGTTCAACGACAGCGATGAACTGTTGTCCCTCAATGTGGTTCGCGATGGCACGTATCTGCTGGTCGCGACGTCCGGCGGCTATGCCAAGCGGACCGCGATCGAGGAGTACACCCCGCAGGGCCGCGGCGGTAAAGGCGTATTGACCATCCAGTTCGACGCGAAACGTGGCACCCTGGTCGGGGCGCTCATCGTCGACGACGAGGATGAGTTGTACGCGATCACCTCCGGGGGCGGCGTCATCCGGACGGCGGCGAAGCAAGTTCGTAAGGCTGGACGGCAGACCAAGGGCGTGCGATTGATGAACCTCGCAGAGGGCGATACCTTGCTTGCGATCGCGCGCAATGCCGACGAGCCCGATCCCGATCAGGTCGCCGGCGGCGGTGACACCGGTTCTTCTGAGAAGTAATCCAATAGCGGCGGCAACGAACGGATCTAAGGATTCCCATTGACCACTCCGAATCAGCCGAATGACGAGCGGCACCAGACGAACGGTGTGACCGAGCGGATCGCACCGTCACCGATCCCGCCGCGGCCGATCCCACGGCCGGTCGCCTCGGCCGAGAACGGTCAGCCCGGTGGCGGCCAGCAAGGAGGCGGCCATCCCGGTGGTGGACAGCCGGGTGGTCACCAGAGCCAACCGGGGCCTCAGCCCGGTGGGCAGCCGGTCGGGCAGCCCGGCAACCAGCCGAGGCCCGGCGCCAACCAGCCGAATGCCCAGCCGCAGGAGTTGCGCGACAAGCAGGGTGATTTCCCGGCCCAGCAGGCGAAGCCGGACAAGGTGCCCGGCGGCGACGGCCAGGAGCACTTCGATCAGAAGACGGCGCGGATAAACACCAAGGCCGAGCAGCCCGCGCCCGAGGGCGGGGAGAAGCAGGCCGGGGGCGCCGCAGGCAACGGCGGACAGCAGTCGCCGTATCAGGACGGCTGGTCGCAGCTTCCGCAGCGGGAACCGCAGTCCAACCTGTACCGCCCTGGTCAGGCGCCGGTCACCGGCCGCCCGAACTCCGGCGGGTCGGTCGGGCTCGGCAACAACGCGTCCAACGCGCGCACCACCGCCGACCTGGCGGCCAAGGCGGCACGCAAGGAAGCGGCGATGGTGAAGTCCGTCGGCATCGACGGACCCACCCGCAGCATCGCGCGGCCGGAGCTGATCAAGGACATGCCCGACCTGTCCGAGATCCGCCACCCGCTGCCGCAGACCGAACCCACGGGTCCGCAGTCCGCACCGGTCTCGCCCGCGGTTCCGGTAGCGGTCGCCGCGGCCGCTTCCGGTCAGCCGCTGCGGGCGACGGTGCAGCTCCGTCGCATCGATCCCTGGTCGACGCTGAAGATCACCCTCGTCATCAGCGTGGCGATGTTCTTCGTGTGGATGCTGGCGGTCGGCCTGCTGTACATCGTGCTCGAGGGCATGGGCGTGTGGGAGCGGCTGAACAACACGTTCACCGACATGGTGTCTCAGGACAGCGGCTCGGTGGGGTTGATCGACGCGGGCACCGTCTTCGGCTACGCGGGCGTGATCGGCCTGATCAACGTCGTCTTGTTCACCGCGCTGGGCACGGTCGGCACCTTCATCTACAACCAGTGCTGCGACCTCGTCGGCGGCATCCAGGTAACCCTGGCCGACCCCGACTAGCCGGTTCTTCCGAACGGCCGGTACCCGCCTCTGCAGGGGCTGGTACCGGCCGTTTTTGGGTCTCCCCAGCGCATCTGGCACAGGTACTCTGACCGTGCCTGCAATCCCGGTGCTGGAAAGACGGGCGATCGGGTGTCGACCACCGGAAGTTATCGGCATTCCGCGCCCGTACCACCGCATGCCGCCTACCAGCCGTTTTGGTTCATGGAGGTCATGTCCGGTAGTCTTTGCTCTCGGCTCGGAGATCCGAGTCGAACAACACGGGCCTATAGCTCAGGCGGTTAGAGCGCTTCGCTGATAACGAAGAGGTCGGAGGTTCAAGTCCTCCTAGGCCCACCTCGAGATTCTCATCTGGGGCATGGTCCCGTACCGGGTTCGCGGTAGACATCGTCGACAAAGTCTGCTCTCGGCTCATATCAAGAGCGCGCCACGCCGCCACGGCATGCACTCGACGGCTACACCCGGGCATCTCGCGCGTCGACAAACCGATTCCCTGAACCGGTCAAGTCCTCGGCGGTAAGTGATTGCGAGTGGTGTGACTGTCTGCGAGCGCAGAGAGGCCGAGCGGCCTGGTAACCGCTCGGCCGTGTCGACCACCTTGATTCGGTTCCTTCCGGAGATCTGTCAGAGCGGGAAGAAGAAGAAGCCGATCGTCGCACCGATGGCAGCGCCGATCGCGCAACCGATCACGGCGCCCACCAGGAAGAACCAGATTCCGATGAGAACGCCGATCGCGCAGCCGATCGCTGCGCCCACGAACAGCCCGATAAACAGGGCATCCTGCACCAGGCTCTGCACCTCAGGTGGCATGTTGGCCGCCTCGGGTGACGGTGCGCCACTCGCCGGTGTCATAGTCAGGATCCGGCCCGTGCTGTCGAGCGACGGTGTGACGGTGAAGGTTTGCCCCGTCTCCATGCGCAGCGTCGTCGGGATCGAGCCGACGAGTGCGCCGTTGTCCGCGATCACATTGATCCCTTCGGGAGCCGGGACGAACTTCCCGGACGCGAGGTTGATCGTGGCGCTCGAGTGATCAGCCGCCAGGGTCGTCGTGTAGGCGATGGGGCCGTCCGACAAGGTGGCAGTGATTTCCTGCCCCGCTACTCGGCCCTGACCTTGGGCCGTGACGGTAGCGATCCCTGTGGATGCAATGGCTATGAGTGCGGTCGCCACCAACTTTCTAATTATCATTGGACTTCCAATCTGCCGATTTACGGTTGTCCGTTTCCCCGACAAACGGCATCATGAATATGCTCCTCCTCGGTACTTATGATGTCCATAGGGGTTTCTCATACTTCTCTTAGAGTCACGCGGTCGGTTTTCACATTTGGATCGCGGATAGCTGCAGCATGCGGGGAGTTCCGAGTTCGAGCCCGCGCCCAGCGACGCATTCTCGGTGACGGCCCGGAACATGCGGGACCGCTTCGTATTACCAGGCTCGGGATGGTTTATCCGCGGGCGGGGACGGCCAGGCGAACGAATCCGGACAGTCCGTGAGGGAGCATCGAAAATGCGATTCGAAGGAATGGCTGTGCGCGGCAAGCTATCCCGCGGCCGGATGGATGAAGTTGCCTTGTAGGCGGCGACGCCAGCCCTGTGCGGGAATACCGATAGGTCCTTCGGCACGCGCATCGGGTATTCGAGCGTCTGCATTACCGGATATATGAGCCCAGCGGACTCGATCACCGCCGCCGAGCAGGTGACAGTCGGCGCGGTTTGCACCTCTAGCGCGCCGGTCATGCTGCGATTGGCGCTACCGCAGTTCGGTGAGTCGGCGTACGACCGATAAGACCCGGGGCGGCTTCGATCGTGGACCGTGCCGGGCCCAAGTCATCCCACACTTCTCGCTCCCGCAGCTCTATGGGTATCCGAATGCGGCCAGCAGCCGGTTCGGTCGGGCCCTACACTCGACCCACACGCATGCTCTCGACGGAGGTGATCGGCGGTTGAATCCCATGGATCCGCGCGACCAGCACACGGCACGTTATGAAGCCGGATACCAGCCGGGGAACTACCGCGATCCCGGGTACAGGGGTGATCCCGGATACCGCGACGGTTCCGGATACGGCCAGGGTTCCGGATACAGCCAAGACCACGGATACAGCCAAGACCACGGATACAGCGCATATCAGCAGTCCGAGTATCCGGACCGGCAGTCTCGGTCACAGCAGGGGCCGGACGTCAACATCGGCATGTTCACCGGTGGTGTGTTCGCTGCGGCGGTGGTGACCGCGCTCGCGGCCTGGCTGTGCGCCTGGATCATCGAAATCATCGCCACCCGGGTGACCGAGAGCGGCAAGTTCGGCGTATGGAACCCGATGGCTCAGGACTCGTTCTGGTTCGCGGTGGTGGCCTTCATCTGCACGCTGCTGGCCGGGGTGCTCTGGTATCTGCTGCGCCTGGGCACTCCGTCACCGGAATTGTTCTTCGGCTGGATCGTGGGAATCCTCACCGCCGCGGCGGTGGTCATTCCACTGGCACTGTCCAACGATCTGTGGGTGGGCATCACCACTGGTGTCGAACATTTGGTGATCGGACTCCCGATCCTCAGCATGGTGCGCATGGTGGGCGCCAAGAGCATCGTGCATCAGTGAGGAACGGCGGAGCGGAAGGCCGGAGCACGGTGGAGTGGCTGCTCGCACAGTGACTGTCGGCTTTCCGCCAAGCTCCCAACGCAATCACAAGCCTGGGGTCCGGTGGCCAAGCCCTTCCACCGGGAACCATGACCACCCACCGCAACCACAAGCACGGGGGTCCGGTGGCCAAGCCCTTCCACCGGGAACCATGACCACCCACCGCAACCACAAGCACGGGGGTCCGGGGGCGAAGCCCTCCGGGCGGGGCGTGGGGGTTGCACCCCCACAAAACACGCGGAACGCAAAAGGCTCATGCTTTCCATGAGCATGAGCCTGCGATGCGTGGAGCCTAGGGGAATCGAACCCCTAACCCCTGCCTTGCAAAGGCAGTGCTCTGCCAATTGAGCTAAGGCCCCATCACCGTTCATCACGGTCGGCGCGTACAGACGCCTGGAAAACGGTACCTTCTCGCCGTTGACGCGGTCAAAACGGCAGGGTAAATGGTGCGCGGAGCGCGGTTGTCGCAGCTGTTCGCCATGCGATGCGCCGCGGGGATCGGTGCCGGCGGCGTCGAGCAACGGCCGAGGCGATGGCCGGTATGGGCATGACCCGGTCGACGGCGATCGGATCAGCACGCGAGGTCAGCCGGCGACTCGGTGCGCGGGGATGGTCGGAGGGCCCAGGTCGGGGCCAGGATTCGAGCGTTGTGGAGGTACCGCCTGGCGAGGGCATTTATCGTGGTCGCAGCGGTCGTGATCCGGTTCGTCGATGTGTCGCTGGTTGCTCGATGAGAGGACCCGCATGTCTCGGTATCTGTTCGCTCTTGGTCGCCTGGTCGCCCTTCGACGCTGGTGGGTGCTGGCGGTGTGGCTGGTTCTGCTCGCGTGTGCGATCGGATTCGCTGCGCTGAGCGGTGGCAAGACCACAGATGACTTCACCATTCCGAAGACCGAGTCACAGGACGCCGTTTCCCTGTTGAAGCAGCGGATGCCCGCGTACAGCGGAGCTCAGATGCAGGTCGTGTTCGCCACCCCGGGGCTGTCGAAGGTCACCGACCAGCAGCCCAGCGCCCAGATAGAGCAGGTCATGGCCGGTCTGCGGGGGCTGCCGCAGGTTGCGACGGTGGTCGACCCGTTCGAGGCCAAGGCGGTGGCACCCGATCAGCGGGTCGCGTTGGGCAGCGTGCAATTCTCGGTGCCGACCGGGGAGGTCACCGAGGAGACGCTAGGCGAGGTGGACCACATCGCCGCCCCGGCGCGGGATGCGGGCCTGGACGTGGAGTTCTCTGGAGCGGTGTATCCGGGCTTCACCGCCGAAGTACCCGAAACACCGGAGATATTCGGTATCGCCGCGGCCTTCCTCATCCTGCTGGTCACGTTCGGGGCGGTTGTCGCCGCTGGACTGCCTATCGTCACGGCGTTGGTGGGCGTGGCCATCGGTCTGACCGGAATCCTGGGTGTGGCCGCTTTCGTCGACGTGCCCGCGGCGGCGACGTCGCTGGCGTTGATGCTGGGGCTGTCGTGCGGGATCGACTATGCGCTGTTCATCTTGTCCCGGCATCGGCACAACATCGTGCTCGGGCTGCCCGCGGAGCAGTCGATACCGCTGGCGGTCGGCACGGCGGGAAGCTCGGTCGTGTTCGCGGCGGTGACCGTGATCATCGCGCTGTGCGGGCTTTCGGTCGCCGGCATTCCGTTCCTGACGGTCATGGGGCTCACGGCGGCCGGCGCCGTGCTGGTGGCGATGCTGGTCGCCCTGACGCTGCTGCCCGCGCTGCTCGGATTCGCCGGTGACACTGTCGCTCGGTTCATTTCGCCTCCGTTGCATCCGGGACGTCCGGAGGAGGTGGCGCGGATCGCGGCGTATGAACCGGAGCAGACGATGGGGCATGCCTGGGGCCGATTCGTCACGCGCTTCCGGGTGCCGCTGCTCGTGGTCGGCATCGCGGCGCTGGCCGTCCTGGCGATACCGGTCACTCGGATGGATCTCGGGCTGCCCAGTGGCGAGTCGCAACCGGAATCGAGCACTGCCCACAAGGCCTATGACCTGGTCAGCCGCTCATTCGGTCCCGGGTTCAACGGTCCGCTGCTGATGGTGACGGACCTGTCCAACGCCACCGGCCCGGAGGTGGGGCAGACGTTGACGCAACGGTTGCAGGCCGAACCCGACGTCGCCGCGGTACAGCCGGCAGGCAGCGGCGACCGCCTGCTGCTCCTCCAGGTCGTGCCGAAAACCGGTCCGGACGATCAGGCCACCTCGGATCTGGTCACCCGGCTGCGGGACAACCGCGCCCGCATCGAAGCGAACACGGGAGCCACCTTCCTGATCGGCGGCACCACCGCCGCGAACATCGACACCTCCAACCGGCTGGCCGACGCGCTGCCGATCTTCCTCTTGGTCGTGGTCGGCTTGGCGCTTGTGCTGTTGACGATCGCGTTCCGCACCGTGCTGGTGCCGTTGTCGTCGATCGTCGGATTCATCCTCTCGGTTTTCGCCGCGCTGGGCATTCAGGTCGCGGTGTTCCAATGGGGTTGGGGAGCGGGTCTTTTTCAGGTGACCAAGGCGCAGACGCTGAGCTTCCTGCCCATCGTCATCCTCGCGATCATCTTCGGGCTCTCCAGTGATTACCAGATCTTCGTGGTGTCCCGGATCAAGGAGGAATTCAGCCGTGGCGGGGATGCGGTCGGGGCCGTGCAGAACGGGGTGGCGCATTCGGCCCGGGTGGTGAGCGCCGCGGCGCTGATCATGTGCGCCGTGTTCGTGGCCTTCACCTGGGTCGACAATCCGATCGTCAAGCCCCTGGCGTTCACGCTGGCGGTCGGGGTGGTGCTCGATGCCTTCGTCGTCCGGCTCACGCTGGTGCCGGCCGTTATGGCCCTGGTCGGAAGCCGCATGTGGTACCACCCCCGCTGGTTCGGGCGTTACGTGCCGGATCTCGACATCGAGGGCGCGGAACTGGAGCACGAATTCACTCGCGACTTCGCGCCCAGCGTGAGTTGACGCCGTCGATCAGGTCATGCGGCGCTGTCGCCGAGCGGCAGCAGGTCGAGTGAAGGCAGTGGGAGCCGGCAGATCTCGCCCGCCTCGTCGGCCGGGATGCCGAACATGCGCAGCAGGTCCTCGGTGACCTGGTCGGACGCGGCGGCGTCGTCTCGTTCGGGCTGATCGTGCAGGAGCTGGCCCAGGCACAGTGCGGCGCCGGCGACGATCGTCATGGCCAGTTCCGCGTCGCTGATGTGGAAACGGCCCGCGTGAGCGGCGGCCTCGATGTCCCGCCGAGCGCGTGGCGCCAACCCTTTCTCGGAGGCGGTCTGTGCGAGTCCGTTGTTGAGCAGCACCTTGCTGAGGATGGGGTTTCGCCGATGCATGCGACCGGTCAGCCGGAAACTCTGCGCGAAGATCTGGGCCGGGTCGTCCAACCCCTCCATCAATGTGTCGAGCACGGCGCCGTGCTGGTCCAGCGCCTCTTCGACCGCGGCTTGGAACAGATCCTCCCGGCTGTGGAAGTGGTTGTAGAACGACCCCATGCCGACATCGGCCGCCTGGGTGATTTCCAGGATCGGCGCGTTCAGCTTCCCGGTCGCGATGAAGGACTGGGCCGCACTCACCAGGGCGGCGCGCGTGCGTGCCTTGCGGCGCTCCAGCCGGTTGGGTTCCGCGTCGGTCTGTTCGGTCATGCCTGCTCACCTCTCCCTGCTCGTCCTCGCACATGGTAACCCCCACTTCAGTTGTGACGAATTATTCAGAACTACTTGACTGAGTGTTACGTCGTATATGACGATATCGTCAGTCAGATGGAGGGAGTGGTCGATGATCGACCATCACGACCCGCACACCGGCCTGCACAGTGAGCACAGCGCCTTGGCGGGCGAACATCCAGGGCGAGCGCGCGACCCGATCGTGAAGGTGCACGACCTGGCGTGGCTGGAGTTCGAGAAACCGGACCTCGAGCGCGCGGCGGCCTTCGCACACGCTTTCGGCTTCGCGACGTCGCTGCGCACGTCGAATGAACTGCACCTGCGGGGAACCGACGCCGACGCGCCATGCGTGTTGATCCGGCGCGGACCGCGCTCGAGATTCATCGGCCCGGCCTTTCGGGCGGCGGACACCGCCGATCTGCTCCGCTTGGCGGAAGCCGGGGGAACCAAGGTGGTGAACCTGCCCGACAGCCTGGGCGGATCGACCGTCGAGCTGACTGACCCGAGCGGGTTGCGGGTGCGGGTCGTCGCGGATATGCACACGTTGACCGCCTTGCCCGCACAGGCGCCGCACACACTCAACGTCGGGCACGGGGTTGCCCGGATAAACCGCACGCAGCGCCCGCCACGCGAACCGGCACTGGTCCAGCGTCTGGGGCATGTGGTGGTGCAGACCACCAAGTACCGGGAGACGCTCGACTGGTATCTGCGGCATTTGGGCCTGATCGTCAGCGACTTTCTCTACTACCCGGGGCAGCGTGTGCGCGGGCCGGTGATGAGCTTCATCCGCTGTGACCGCGGCCGGACACCCGCCGATCACCACACATTGGCGTTGGTACTCGGACCGGCCAACCGGTATGTGCACTCGGCCTATCAAGTCGCCGATCTCGACGCGCTGGCCGCGGGCGGCGAGTACCTGCGCGACCACGGTTATTACCGGTCTTGGGGGATCGGCAGGCACATCCAGGGCAGCCAGATCTTCGACTACTGGCGCGACCCGGATGGGTTCCTGGTCGAGCATTTCAGCGACGGCGACATGTTCGACAGCACGCTGGAACCCGGGTGGGCGCCGTTCACCGCTTCCGGACTGGCCCAGTGGGGGCCGCCGGCCAGCAAAGACTTCCTCGGCCTGAAGCCCGGCCGGGAATCGCTTCACGAGCTGCGCGCGATGGTCGACGCGCTGCGCGAAGACAACGAATTCGATCTCCGTCGCCTACGCGGCCTGTTGAAAGTAGCCAATTCATGAGCATTTCCGTTCTTCGAACCAGCGATGCCTGGTGGGTGGCCACACCCGCGGGCGCCGCGAAAGTCGACACCGCCGCGACCACGACAGCTCAGCTGCTCGCCGATCGCGAGGCGGTCCTCGCGGCCGCCGCGAGCGGCGAGGCCGTGCCGGTCGAGGGGCTCTCGCTGGTCTCTCCCGTGACCGCGCCGTGCCGGGTGGTCGCGCAAATGACGAATTTCGCCTCGCACGTCAAGGATTCGGGCATGGACCCGGAGACGATTCCGCTGACGTTCTTCCGGAAGGCGTCGGGGTCGATCAGCGGTCCGCACACCGATGTCATCCGGCCCGCCCACGTGCGGTTGCTGGATTACGAGGTGGAGATCGGCCTGGTGTTCGGCCGGGAGATGCCGGTCGGATCGGAAGTCACCCCGGACAACCTCGCCGACTACATCGCCGGTCTCGTCGTCACGAACGACGTCTCCGCTCGTGATGTGCAGTTGCCGAAAACGCAGTTCTACGAGGCGAAGTCATATCCGACGTTCACCCCGGTCGGGCCCGCGCTGGTGCTGTTGCAGCCCGATGAGCTGAAGCGGTTCACCGATCTGCGGCTGCGATTGTGGGTCAACGGCGAAGTGCGCCAAGACATGACGGTCGCGGACATGATCTACCGGCCGCTGCAGACGCTGCAGGCGTTGACGCGGTTCCAGCGCATGGACGCCGGTGACCTGCTGCTCACCGGTACCCCGATCGGCACCGCGTTGAGCGCTCCGCCGAAACCGGTCCAGTTCATCGCGAATCTGCTCCCGGCGACGGTGAAGTGGAACCTCTTCTTCAAAGGTCAGGCCAAGAACCCGAAGTATCTGCACGACGGCGACGTCGTCGAGGCCACGATCGCCACCGATGACGGCGCCATCGATTTGGGCCGCCAGCGCACCACGGTGAGGTACCGGTGACCGACAACCTGACCATCAGCACCCCGTCCGAGGAGCTGCTGTGGCCACGCTACGCGCAGCCGAGCGATCTGGCCGAGATCGAATCGACGCCGCTGGCGCGGCGTGGTCTGCCCGAGTCGACCTATGCCCTGCTGGTGCGGGCAGCTCGGTCGTGGCCGGAGCGGACCGCCGTCACGGTCTTGCCGGACGCGGCGCGGTGGCGAGAACCATTGCGGCTCGGTTTCATTCAACTGCTGTCACAGGTACACCGGTACGCGAACCTGCTGCACGAGCTCGGTGTCCGACGCGGTGACGCGGTAGCGCTGATCGCACCGAACTGCGCCGAGCTGATCGCGGCGACCCTCGCCGCCCAGCTGGCCGGAATCGCCGCCCCGATCAACGGCGGCCTGTCCCCGCGGCACATCGCCGAACTGCTGCAACGCACCGGAGCGCGCGTCCTCATCACGGCTGGGCCGGAATTGGCTGCGCCCGTGTGGGATTCCGCGCGTGCGCTGGCCGCCGACGGCCTGTTGGACGCGGTGCTGGCACTGCGCCCGACCACGGCGGGTGAACCTCAGCCACTGGAGCCGCTGGACGGAGTGCGCGTCGGCTACCTCGACGAACTGGCCGCAGCCAACGATCCGGACGCCTTCGCCGGGCGGCTGCCGCTCCCGTCCGATCTCGCCGCGCTGTTCCACACCGGGGGCACCACCGGTGTGCCGAAGCTGGCCGCGCACACCCATGCCAACGAGGTCGCCAATGCGTGGATGATCGCGGCGAATTCCCTGCTCGACGACGATGCCGTGGTGTTCGCGGCCCTGCCGCTGTTCCACGTCAACGCGCTGGTCGTCACACTGCTCGCGCCGTTGTTCAAAGGCCAATCCGTGGTCTGGGCCGGGCCGCTCGGCTATCGGGACTTCGCGATCTACGGCGAGTTCTGGAACATCGTCGCCCACTACCGGATCGCCGCGATGAGCGCGGTGCCAACGGTGTACGCCGTGCTGGCGCAGTGCCCGGTCACCGCCGACATCTCCAGCCTCCGGTACGCCATGGTGGGCGCGTCGCCGCTGCCCGCCGCGGTGCGGGGCAACTTCCAGACGCACACCGGAATCACCCTGGTCGAGGGCTACGGACTCACCGAAGCGACCTGCGCCAGCGCGCGTAGCTTCCCCGACCTGCCGAGACCGGGATCGGTCGGGCAGCGTATGCCATACCAGCAGCTCAAGACGGTGCGCATCGACGAGGACGGCACCTGGACCGACCTACCCGCCGGCGCGACCGGGGTGCTGGCCATCAGCGGCCCGACCGTCTTCGCGGGCTATGTGACCGGGCGCGGCCAGCAGCGGCATGTGCTCGACGGTATGGGCAAACTCGTCGGCGGCTGGCTCGACACCGGCGACCTCGCCCACATCGACTCCGACGGCTTTGTCCATCTGCACGGCCGCGCCAAGGACCTCATCATTCGCGGCGGGCACAACATCGACCCCGCGACCATCGAAGACGCCCTGCTCGCCCACCCCCAGGTCACCGCGGCAGGTGCGGTTGGCCGCCCCGACCTGCACGCCGGTGAAGTGCCCGTCGCCTACGTCACCCTGGCACCCGGCGCCGACGTCACCGAAACCGGTCTGGTCGACTGGGCCGGCCAACACGTACCCGAACGGGCTGCCGCGCCGAAGACGGTCACGATCCTCGACGCGCTACCGGTCACCGACGTCGGCAAACCCGACAAACTCGGGCTCCGCGCCGACGCCACCCGCCGCGAACTTCTCGATGCCCTCGCCGAGATCATCGGAGTGCACAGCATCGCCGCGGCCGTCGAGGACGGCGTGATCGTCGCGACCGTCGAACTCGACGACACCGGTGCCGAGGCCGTCGTAGCGGCCGTCCTCGCCCGGTACTCGATCGAGTGGCGAATCGGGGCGCGCCGATGAATGTCGCGTCGATCGTGCTGGCCCTCCTGCTGGCGGTCTTCTTCCTGTTGCTCGGGGTGTCGAAGGTGTTGGCCGTCGGGCCGATGCGAGAGCGCGCCGCGCATGCCGGGTTCTCCGTCTCGGCGTACCGGGGGATCGGCGCGCTCGAGCTGGCCGCCGCGCTGGGTCTACTGGGCGGCATCGTCTGGTGGCCGGTGGGCGCGGCGGCGGGAGCCGGTCTGGTGCTGCTGATGGCCGGGGCTGTCGTCGTTCATCGGCGTACCGGAGACGGCGTGCGAGAGTTCGCTCCTGCCGTCGGCACCGGACTGATGGCCGTCAGCTACATCGTGACTGTGTTGGGAGCCTTGTAATGCCTTCCGCGCATGTACCTGTGGTGATCGTCGGCGCGGGACCGACCGGCCTCACCGCGGCCACGTTGCTCGCCCGATACGGTGTCGAATGCTTGGTATTGGAGCGGTGGGAGGGGGTCTACCCGCAGCCGCGCGCGGTCCACTTGGACGGTGAGATCCGCCGGATTCTGGACCGGCTGGGCGTCGGCGACGAATTCGACGCCATCTCCCGGCCGGCCCTCGGGCTGCGCCTGGTCGACCGGAAACTGCGGGTGCTGGCCGAATTCCACCGGAATCCGACGGGCGGCCGCAACGGCTACCCGGACGCGAACATGTTCGACCAGCCGGAGCTGGAGGAGATCCTGCGGGCCGCCGTGAAACGGCACGCCGACGTCACCGTCCGCGGCGACGTCGAGGTCACCGCGGTCGTGCCGGAAACGGACGGCGTGCGCGTCGACTTCACGGACCGGACGACCGATGCGGCGGAATCGGTCCGGGCGCGGTACGTCCTCGGCTGCGACGGCGCCAACAGCCTGGTCCGAACCTCGATCGGCGCCAGCATGCAGGACCTGAACTTCGAGCAGCGCTGGCTGGTCGTCGACGTGGCCACCACCGTCGAACTAGGGCAATGGGAAGGCGTACATCAGGTCTGCGATCCGGCTCGCGCTGCCACGTACATGCGCATCGGAAAGACGCGGCACCGATGGGAATTCCGGCTCGGGCCGGGCGAAACCGCGGACGACTACCGTGACATCGAGCGACTGCACGGACTGATCCGCCCGTGGACCGGCACGGTTCCGATCGAGGAACTCGAACTGGTCCGGCTCGCCGACTACACCTTCCGCGCACAGCTCGCCGACCGCTGGCGCGCCGGCCGGATCTTCTTGCTCGGCGATGCCGCCCACCTCACACCGCCGTTCATCGGCCAGGGCATGGGCGCCGGACTGCGCGACGCGGCCAACCTCACCTGGAAACTCGCCGCAGTCCTCGCCGGAGACCTGCCCGCGCGGGTACTCGCCACCTACGAGGCAGAACGCAAACCCCATGCCCGCACCATGATTCGACTCGCGAAGGCCACCGGCGTGGCCATGACCGACGGCGGCGAACTCGGTAACCTCCTCCGCCGTCTCATCACGCCACATCTGCACCGAGTGCCCGGTTTCCACGCATTGGTCACCGATGGGGTGACGCCGCCGCTGCGGCGGTCCGAGCTCGTGGTGCGGCCGCGTTTGCTCGGCGGTCGAGCGGGCAGCCTGGTGCCCAACGCGGTTCTCGACGAAGGCCGCCGCTACGACGATGTCGCCGCGGGACGGTACGCGATCGTCACCACGGTGCAGCCGGGACCGGCGCAATACGGCGAGATCCGGGCACGTGGCTGGGTGGTGGTGACTGCCGGTCCCGGAACCGAACTGCGCCGCTGGTTGCGCCGGGGAGGCGCCCGAGCCGCGCTGGTCCGCCCGGACGGGACCGTGCAGTGCGCAGCCCGAGACTTGACACGCCTATACACTGCCTATGCCCCGTAACTGATGAAACAATCACTATTGAGAGTCTCGGCCCGGGCGGGGGTGTAGGTGCTGACCAGCGTGGTCAAGGAGCCCGATCTCTTCTAGGCTGACTTCTGGCCAGCACAGTAGGCTGGGGCCATGAAAATCCTTCTCACCGCCGGTGCCGTGATTCTGATCCTTTTCGGCATCTCCAAGCTGCGCCAGCGCGGCGACGCGGACACGTGGCACGAGGTCACCACCCGCTGATTCGGGGCCTTAGCTCAATTGGCAGAGCACTGCCTTTGCAAGGCAGGGGTTAGGGGTTCGATTCCCCTAGGCTCCACCAATGGAGGCGAGTGCTCGCGGAGAGGCTCGCCTTTTTGGTCCCGCGTGTTCTGTGAGGGCGCAACGCCCACGCCCGGCCCGGAGACCTTCGCTCCCGGACCCCATACGGGGCCAGTCCCGGTGCCGCGTCTCCTGGAACCATCCGGTGGTACTCGCACAAGTTGTGGTGGCTGGCTGGAGGCCAACAGCTAGTGGTCGTTCGGTTCTGCCGGAGTGCCCCGAGGGGCCCGGTAGACCTCCCATAGTGAGTCCGCTGCATCGCCGGTTGCCGCATCAACCTCGACACCAACACTGGAGACGTTCTCGCGAGACTGCCACGTCTGTGTCATCACATCGCCCTTCGCGGCGTAGACGTCCCGGTCGATGTCGGTCCGGGTATGGAGATGATCGGCCATGGAGGCGGCCGCGGAACCGCCGGGCCGGGCCGGGCTGCAGGAGAGCAGAACCAGCGGGCCTGGCTTGGCATCGAGCGCTTGGGCCAAATGCTTGTTCCCGGCCAGCAATTCGGCATATGTCGGTCCGTCGATCTGCACGGCTTTCGACCTCCAACGCCCTGTCTTGATCTTGATATGGAACGTGCGGTTGTCGGCGTGTGCGTGCGCGTAGACCGGATCTTCAGACGACCACGGTGCCTCGCGGCGGCGGCCGAATACCCACTGGGGCTGCTTCGCCGCTGGATTCTTCCAGAACGGGTAGTACACGTGGTCGCTCGACCTGAAGGCCGCACGTGCCCATCGCTTCTTACTTCCGATGTCGCCCCTTCTCGACGGGAATGACACCCCGATGACGTTCCCCTGCGCGTCTCTCAGGGGAACGCTCACGACATCGTCGGCCTGAAATCGCACAAACCTGCCCGACCGATCCGACCCGACCATCTTGCGCGCCGCAGGTTGTGTGTCCAGCCGCCCGAACGGGAGCGCACCTTCCGAATCGGCGTGCTCGAGGCGTATGGCTGTTTCGCGGAGGTGATTACCGGTGGCTGTGAAGCGACCTCCGACCGTTCGTGCCGCGTTTGCAACGGCCGCGTCCAGGCGCCCAACCATTTGAGCGATTGCGCGTAACACGGTGATGTCTCAGAGATCTCGGTACTCGTTCCGCAATATGTCCGCCGCGAGGCGGAACGGGGCTGCACCGTTGGCGTTGAGAAGGATGTCGATACCGGGTGGGACGACCGCGGGAAGGTCGCTGCCGAGCACCGGCCACCAGCGGTCGGCTATCACGTCCAGCTTCTGAACTTCGGCCGTGGCGACGAGAACGCAGGGCACACCGTCCGGTGCGGTGTCCACCACGGGCTGGTCCTGTTCATCGCACCCGATCTCGACCACCGAGTTGCGGATAAGTGCGACGAGTTGGTTGCCGACGGGCTCGCCCGCTGCGATCCGGCGCAGCAGCGTATCGACAGGATCGGTCGGTGTCGCCTCGTCAGCGGGTATATAGCTCGGATTCGGCTGGAATGGACCTGCTTTGCCCTCCTCGTCCACCATCCAGCCACCGACGATAATGTCCAATGGCGGCTCCGACCGGGGTGTGGCCGACTCCCATTCGGTACCGAGTAATACGACCCAGTCATCTCGCCGGAGAGTCACCGGTAGCGGCTCCATCACACAACTGCCCTTCTCGACAGGTCCCTCATCCTGAACCGCGAAAGCCTCGGCGGTAATCATCGGTCCGGGTTCGTCCGCGCACGCCGAAGGTATCCCCAGCAATGGGAATTCGCCGTGCGGTGAACGAGGGGCCGCTGGTTGTCTGTGGCCGACCCTCCGCTCTGTGGTGGGTAATCCCGCTAACACGCGCCGCAGGGATAGCGGCCACCAGGCGCTCTGTGTCCAATTGGACACAACAGCGGTGCCGAGACGGCGGCGACAACAGGCCGCCGCAATCAGCCGAAATTCAGTGGCGCTGTGCCAGACTTGCCCCGCACAGTAATGCACTCCTCACCCTCGGAGGACCGTCCATGACGAATTCTGTTGCGCCACTCGAATTGCCCGAACCTCTGGTCATCACGCTGGGGAATCTCAAGGGCGGCGTCGGCAAGACGACCTCGGCGTTCTTCTTGGCGAGTTACTTCGCTTCGGTGCACCGATCGCGGGTGCTGGTCATCGACGCCGACCCGCTCAGTCAGACCGGGTACTCCTGGCACCGGCGGCTGGTCAAAGGGGGAATCGAGGTGCCGTTCGAACTGGTTGCGTTCCCCTCCCGGCACGTCGACGATTGCATCAGCGACAAGGCCGCCGATTTCGACGTAATCATCGTGGATGCCGGCGGTGAGTCGGCCGATATCTTCAAGGCCGCCATCCCGCGGAGCGACGAGCTCTTGCTGGTGACAAGTGTGAGCCCGTCCGAAGTCAAACGAGTGCCGAGTACATTCAAGGCGGCCGAGGAGGCAGCCGCCGGGAGCAGCCGGGAAATCCGAGTGCGGATCCTGATGACCAAAGTACCGGTGATCATGAAAAACGGCGTGAACGTCTCGACCGAATACCGAGCCCAGCGGCGGAATCTGGAGAACGCCGGCTACGACGTATTCGAATCCTATTTGAGTGCCTGGAAATGGTATCGGGAGGCGGCCGATGGCGAGGTCGGCGAGGGCGCCGAGAACCCGATCGAAGACTTGGGCGAATATCGGCAGGTCGGTGACGAGCTGGTGAACTCCTACCGGCTGATGATGGAGGTGCCTGCCTGATGCCTCCCCAGCGGAGAAAGGGATCGATCGGCGGCGGCAATCCACTGGCCGACGCTGCCGAGCACACCCCTCCGGTCTCGCCGCTGCGCGATGCGGAATGGCATCGACCGGATGCCGCCGGTGCGGGTGCGGAGGTTTCGGCGCCATCCTCGACGCATGGCGCGGCTTCTAATGTCCTGACCATGCCGGTGCCCGCCGCGGGCGACGGGCCGCTCAGTGATCGGGAGCGGGCGCAGTTGACGGCGTGCGAGTCGTCGATCGATACGCTTCGCATGGCCTTCTGGGCCGCTGGACGAGCTCTGCAGATCGTGCGTGACGGACGGCTGTACCGCGACAGTCACGAGACTTTCGACGAGTATGTCGAACAGCGGTGGGACATGCAGCGTTCTTACGCGCACAAGCTAATTCGCGCGTGGCCCCTAGCCGCCAGGCTGCATCCGATCGCACCTGCCATCAACGAGGGCCAGGTCCGTGAACTGCTGCCGGTAGTCGCCGAACACGGTGAAGACGCGGCGGTCACCGTGTACGCCACCGTGGCCGCTGACGCGGATGTGAAGGTCACCGCGGGAAAACTCCGCCAAGCCGTGGCGCTGCTGCCCGAGCGCTATGACGAGCACGTGGTGGTCGAGCGGCTGCAGGCGTGGTTGCGCGGTGAACTGCGCGGCGACTCGAACGACCGGGCGGCAAGCGTGTTCAGCGCGATGGAATCTCGGCTCGCCGCACTGACCCGGCGAGTCGTCAAAGGATCGAGCCATGATCCGGCCGCGGCGCGCGAATTCGCGGCGAAACTCCGCACGATCGCCGAACAGATCGAGGAACAGATCACCGCCTGAGGTCCGATCGCCGCCAGTGCCCCGCAGCCGGATGCATTCCCTGCGGGGCACTTCTGCGTCGCAGGCCGCGAATGCCGCTTGCGGGAGTTATTGCTTTGTTATCGAATTCGGGCGTGTTGGACTTTGCGTTGTGTGCGCTATGGCGAAAAGTGAATTCTCGGATCGGATCCGCTGGACTGACGAAGCACCGTGATGGTTTTCGAATCAATTCGAGGTCTTTGGTTGGGTCCCACGCGCCACGAGCTGCGGCGTCGTACGGCCCGCCACCGGCCGACGATATGAGCATCGGAGGACCGCATCATGGCATCATCGACCGACGTCCGATATACCCCCTACCTGCGACGTGCCGTTTTTTGGGCACTCGCCGCAGGTGCTGCCGCACTCATGGGCATGGTGATCGAAGCCGGACCCGCAGCGGCCCAGCCGGTCACTGTTCCCGGTGTGGGGGCATTCGAAGTCTCAGACGAGATTTCGTTTCCCGGCGCACTCGAGGTACCGCTCCGGAACCACGCCATTCTTCCGGTCACAGAAGCCCCGATAATGGCCGAGGTAACGGAAGAAAGCCCGATCTTGGCCGACATCTCCGAAATGGAGTTCCCAACTTCCATTGCGGTTCCGCAAATCGAGATCGCGCCTTTTACTCCGGCTCCGATAATCGAGCTTCCGATATCGTTATCCGTTCCCGCGGTCGAGGTGCCGGTGCTCGCGGTTGTCCCGCCGATCGAGATTCCGCTGCTCAATGTTCTGCCCTCGATCGAGCTGCCTTTCCGTGCTGGAACGCCGGAAATCATGCCGCGGGCGCCGACCCCGCCCGCCGCGGCGGCGCCGCGGAAAACCACCGGTGAGATCGCGGTCGAGGCCGCGCGGACCAAACTCGGCGCGGACTACAACTACGGCGCGGTCGGCCCCGACTCTTTCGACTGTTCAGGGCTGGTGCAGTGGTCTTACGAGCAAGCCGGCGTCGACCTTCCCCGCACCAGCGAGGCGCAACTCGCCACCGGAACACCGGTACCACTGGACGAGCTGCAACCAGGCGATATGGTGTCGTTCTACGGCGGAAGCCACTCCGCTCTCTATGCGGGCGAAGGCAAGGTCATCCACGCGTCGACATACGGCATCGGGGTGACCACCTCGCCCCTCTCCTCTATGCCAGTGGCGGGTGCCCGCCGATTCTGACCTCCGCCCGTGTATATCCCTCGCCTACCGCGCGGAGCCGACCGGGCAAGTACGTTCAGATTCCCTTCGCAAGTCAGAGCGAGACCGCGGCGTCCTTCAGTTCGGCCAGGGTTTCGGCATCGGGCCACTCGCGGATCTCGTAGCGGCGGGGTGACAGGTCCGGGACCGGCGTGAGACCGGTAAGGGCCGCGACGGTATCGAATGGGACCTCGAAAAGACGCTCCAGATCGCCGTTCTCGTCGTCTCGGCAGAACGCGACGTAGTCGGCTTCCGGCAGAAGGTATTCGACGCCCTCGCCCCAGACGGTGATGGTATAGGGACCGTTGTCGCCATGGCCGTACATGACCGAGCCGACGTAGGCGGGCTCGATGTCATAGGGAGTGAACTCGAGATCTCGCTCGACGATCTCGTTGAGAATCTGGGCTTGAGCGTCGTACTCGGTCACGGCCAGACCGCATCGGGCGCGCTGCACCGCGGGCAGATGGCGGTATGCGGGTGAGCGATCGAGCGGAATCACCGCGCCGGTGTGGTCCACGGTGTATCCCTGCGGCGAGATCGGGCGGACCGCGTCGCGATACTGCTCCTCGATCGCCTCGAAGACGTGCTCGAGCTCGTCCCCGCCGGGGGCGATGATCAGGGTGTCGATGTCGGGCATGAACGCGACCGGCGGCTCGGCTCCGGCGCCGGAGCCGGCGAGCCAACCGGGAATCAGCGGCCAGGATGCGCAGTAGCCGTCGCCGTCGTCGACGAAACGCAGGATGCCGGGTTCCTTGATGCCGGTGGAACCCACTATGGCGCCGAGGTTTTCGCGAGCGGCGGCGAAGACATCGTCGACCGTGACGCCCCATTCGCGTACCGACGCGTAGGTGACGATCGATCGAGCATGGGGCATGTCGATGGCGACCAGCTCGTCCACGAACGGGAACGCGGGCCGCGCGATCGGCCGCAGCTCGAATTCGGGGACATCTACGCCGAAGCTGTTGGCCGCAACAGCGGCCGTAGTGCCGAACGCACCGATGGCCAATCCTGCTGCGGATCCTGGAGATCGCGCAGTGCTTCGAAGTGCCGGGCGACGCGGGCGTCGCGCTCCGCGTCATCGAGCTCGCGCGTCTCCCGAAAGATATTGTGCAGGTTGAGAATCAGATCGCCGGTGCGTATCGCGAACTCATCCTGTTCGTACTCGATGTCGGTCTCGCCACGCGCGGACAGATGTCGCATGACGAGCACGGCGAACGCGTCGGCTTCGTCGTCGAAATTCTGCACGCGGCCACCGTAGCCGCGAACACCGACAGACGCATCGCGGATGCTTACCGCGTGAGGGGACCGTGCCGGTCGAGGTGCAGGTAGGTGTAGCCGGTGACGATCAGGCATACGACGGTCGCTGTGATCAGCATGGCCCAGCCCGCGACGACCAGGCTCAGCAGTCCACCGATCAGGGCGCCGAGCGCGAAACTCGCGTAGAGCAGGAAGTATCCGAGCCAATCGGCGTAGTCGCCACCGCTGAGGTGGCGTTCGATACCTTGGCCCAGTTTGACCAGCGTGCCGGTGACGTAACTCAGCGGCACGGATACCTCCTCGTTCTGCACGAACGAGGTATTGAGCGCGCCGACTCCGAACGCGACGAACATGATCGGCAGCAAGCCGATCCGCTCGGCGATCGTCTGGTATTCCAGGATGTCGACAACGGAAGCCACCGCCAGGCAGACCGTGGTGAGTAGGGTGGGGCCGTGGGGGTGCCCGGACCAGTAACGCCTGCGGCACCAAGAGGCGACCACGACACCGGACAGGAACGACATGAGCAGACCGGCGGCCGCCACCGCCATGTCGGGCTCGTCGTGAAAATACCCGAGGACCGCGCGTTCGGTGTTGCAGGTCATGAACGTGACGAAATAGCCAGCCGTGTGCATGAACGCCGCCGCACCGATCAGGCCGGCGAGCGCGGCGAGCACCCAGGACAGTCTGGCTTCGGCGTTGAACAGTGCTTGATGGCGGCTAACGTCCGTTTTCGGCACAGGTCCGGCTCCTTCGAGGACGGTGCGATACCTCAGTGATACAGGCTCGTCCACGGAATTCGCCCACGCACCGCCGAGGTTGCCAGCGGATCGCCACCGGCTCTGCCCAGACTTCCTCCAGAACTCACACGCAGTCGGTACCCGTGCGGTAACCGAGTGACTTCGAAGTGCCGTCTTCCCAGGTCGATCCCAGTGACGCAAGATGCTGTCGGTTACAAAAAGTAACCATTGGACACAGCGAAGGACCCTGATCGTGAACGCAGGAAAGAAGGCCGTGGTAACAGGTGGGACGCACGGCATGGGGCCGGCCATCGTCGAGGCTCTGCTCGTCGAGGGCGTCGAGGTGGTGCTGACCGGCCGCAACGAGGACAACCTCGCGCAGGCGCGGGCCCGCCTGGCCGGGCGGCCGGTCGAGTTTCCGGTCGACGGTGGTTGGGGGGAGGGCCTCGGCGCCGCTGCGCCTGCGGAGGAGGCGGCGGCATGACACAGAAGGTGGCGTCGTTCGCCGAGATCGAGGACGAATTCGACGATTACGTCGGGCGAATCGTGTACGCGACGATGGTGACGGTGGACAAGCGGAACCGGCCGCGCACGAGGATCCTGATCCCGATCTGGGAAACCGTAGACGGGCGCCCACTCGGGTGGCTGGCGACCTACCGCACGCCGGTCAAGGAGGCTCACATCGCGAACAATCCACACGTGAGCTTCTCTTACTGGGCACAGGGCAGCAACAACTCCGTCGCCGTCGACGCCACCGCCGAAGGGGTCGACACCACCGATATCCGGCAGCGGGTGTGGCGGCTGTACCGCCGGACCAGTCCGCGTGGCGCCGGCTACGACCTCGGCCAGTTCTGGCGGTCGCCGCAGGATCCCCAGCTGCGGATTCTGCGATTGGATCCGTGGCGGATCCAAGTGATCCGCGGCCGGGATCTGCGCAGCCGGATCTGGCAGGCGTCGGCGGCGGCGCGGCAGGCCACGAGCTGAGTCCGCGAGGATGGTTCGCCGCTCGGTTACCGTGCTGAGGTGGATTCCCTGTTCGACTTCCTGCTGACCGAGCCCGCCGTGACGGCGCCGCTGAACGACGTCGCCGCCGCGTGGACGCGACATCGTGTGGCCGCGAACCGATTCGATCGGCCGGTCGATGTCGCGATCGCGGGCGGCTTCGGCGCCGACCGGCTCGGTTTCGCGTTCCTCTCGGGCTATCAGGAGGCACTACGGACGCTGATCCCGGACCTGCCCGACGACGAGCTGGTCGCGATGTGCGCGACGGAGGAGGGCGGCGGTCATCCCTCCGCGATCCGCACCACGCTCACCGAGCGGGACGACGTCTGGTTGGTGAACGGCACGAAGTCGTTCGCGACGATGGGCGCTTTCGCGCACCTTCTGGTGGTGATCGCCAGCGTCGGCACGGCTGCGGATGGGCGAAACCGGCTGCGAGCCACCATGGTCGACGCGCGCGAGACCGGCGTGCGTCTGACCGACCACCCCGCGCTCGCGTTCGCGCCGGAGGTGCCGCACGCCTCGGTGCTGCTGACCGACGTGCCCGCGCGGGTCTTGCCCGGCGATGGGTATCTGGACTATCTCAAGCCATTTCGCACGATCGAGGACATCCACGTGCTGGCCGCCACGCTGGGCTGGCTGGTGCGCGTGGCCCGAGCGTCGGATTGGCCGCGGGAGAGTTTGCAGCGGCTGCTGACCGCGATAGCGGCTGTTCGCGGGTTGGGTATCGATGCGCCGACCTCGCCGGGCGTGCACATCGCGCTCGGCGGGGTTTTCGCCTTTTTCGGTGATCTGCTGACTGGTCTCGACCCGCTGTGGGAGTCCGCGGACCCCGTGACACGGCAGCGGTGGGAGCGGGACCGGCCGCTGCTGGCGACGGCGGGGCGGGTGCGTGGGCAGCGACTGGCCGCGGCGTGGCGCACCGTGCAACCGGATGTCGACTGGACGGAATAGGCGTATCGCCTGGCCCCGGAAATGGGAGCGGGCCTCGGCGAAGGGGGGGAGTTAGCCGAGGCCCGCGTAAGGTCGGCCCGGGGGGGAGGGGCCGACGTGAATGATGCTACTCGATGATCCGCGATTGTGTGTGCGTGGGGGCGGCCACTTTCCAAGTTTTTTCGGTTGGGCTTACCTTTCCGTCGGCCGATGGCCGTCGCGGGTCACCGACCGGCTCTTCGCGCCGTATCCGCCCGGTGGCCTCTCATTTGCCAAAAGCATTGGCCAGCAGCTTATTCCGTGCTGAAGCAGCCCCATGACCTGCTGCCGCACCCACGGCGCGGAAAGTGCCGACCGGTCGCCGTAAGGGCGGGATCCGTGCGGCATCGTGCGTGTCGGCGCGCGGGACCCGCACACCGCGTGTCGCACACTCGCGGCCGCCGAAATGTGTCATACCCCGATGCGAACATGTGTTCGTGTCCAACGTCTCGACAGGCCGGGCTGAGCACACCCGCTCGATCCGCCGTTCCGCGCTCGGCGGTATGCGATCCGAGTATGGGTCCTCGTCCATTCGGGTAGTCGGCTACGCGCGCCCCGGCGCACGGGCGCGCGGGATCATCGAACCGGTCGCATTCCGATCCGGGACCCCCGAGCACGCCTGGATCGGAATGCGGCCTTCTCGCGCCGCTGCTGCGCTGCGCCCGTTGCCATCCCGAAACAAACCGGATGAATTTGTCGGTGGCCGGCGCAATACTGACTCGAGTATCGGCCGGGTCACCTGATCCAGCGAATCGTCGGCGTCCGGACTCCTGGCGCCGCACCGAACATATCGAGAAAACTCAACGTCAGGAGAATCATGCCCGACGCAATAGTCGCCGAGGGTCTGGTCAAACGATACGGCCAGCTGGTGGCCCTCGACGGACTCGACTTGACGGTCCCGGAAGGGACCGTCACCGCACTGCTCGGACCCAACGGTGCGGGTAAAACCACTACTGTCCGGGTGCTCACCACCCTGCTGGTGCCGGATGCCGGGCGCGCGACGGTCGCGGGAATCGACGTGCTGCGCGACCCGCAGGCCTTGCGCTCCCGCATCGGCGCGTCGGGTCAGTACGCCGCGGTCGACGAATATCTCACCGGCTTCGAGAATTTGGAAATGGTGGGACGTCTTTATCACATGGGCGTGCAGCGAAGTAAGGAACGCGCCCGCGAACTGCTCGAACGATTCCGGCTCACCGACGCCGCGGACCGACCCGTGAAGGGGTACTCCGGCGGTATGCGACGTCGGCTCGACCTTGCCGGGGCACTGGTCGCGAATCCGCCCGTCTTGTTCCTCGACGAGCCGACTACCGGGCTCGATCCTCGTGCGCGCCTCGACCTCTGGGATGTCATCGAGGAGTTGGTCGCGGGCGGCACCACGTTGCTGCTCACCACCCAGTACATGGAAGAGGCCGATCGGCTCGCCGATTCCATCGCGGTGATCGACCACGGCAAGGTGATCGCGAAGGGGACCGCCGACGAGCTCAAGACCCTGGTCGGCGGCGACCGCATCGAACTCACCGTCGATCGCGCGGAGAATCTCGCGACCGCCGAGGCGGCGCTGAAGAGCTTGGCGGATGGCGAGATCCATCTCGAGCCCGGATTGCGCCGGATCACCGTCCCGGTGGCCGACGGATCGCAGGCGCTGGTCGAGGCGGTCGGCAGGCTGGCCGAGCACAGCGTGCAGATTCACGACGTCGGCCTGCGGCGCCCGTCGCTCGACGACGTCTTCCTCACCCTCACCGGCCACGAGGCGGAAAGGCCCGCAGGCGGGGACCAGGCGAACGACAGGCCCGAAGCGGGCGACAAGGTGGAAGCTACGAAAGGAACGAATCGATGACCGCGATGGCCCCTGGCCTGGCACGGCCCTCGCTGGGCGAGCGACTGTCGATAGTGGTCAGCGACAGCGTGACCATCGCCAAGCGCAACGTCATCAAGATCAAGCGGGTACCCGACGTCCTGATCTTCTCCACGCTCTCGCCGATCATGTTCGTGCTGCTGTTCGCCTACGTCTTCGGCGCGGCGATCGACGTGCCCGGCCTCTCCGGCGGCTATCGCGAGTTCCTGATCGCGGGCATCTTCGCGCAGACCGTGGTGTTCGGCGCGACCTTCACCGGTGCGGGCCTGGCCGAGGACATGCAGAAGGGCATCATCGACCGGTTCCGCTCGCTGCCGATGGCGTCGTCGGCGGTGCTGGTCGGCCGCACGATCAGTGATGTGGTGATCAACGTGGTGAGCCTGACGGTGATGTCGCTGACCGGCTTGGTCGTCGGCTGGCGGATCCGCGGTTCGTTCCTGGACGCGGTGCTGGCCTATGTGCTGCTGTTGCTGTTCGCCTACGCGGTGTCCTGGATCATGGCCGTGGTGGGTCTGCTGGTGCGGGCACCGGAGGTGTTCAACAACGCCAGTTTCATGGTGATCTTCCCGCTCACCTTCATCGCCAACACGTTCGTGCCCAGCGACAAACTGCCCACCGTGCTGCGCGTGATCGCGGAGTGGAACCCGGTGTCCTCGCTCACCCAGGCGACCCGCGACCTGTTCGGCAACACCAGCCCGCTGGCGCCGACCCCGGATGCGTGGTCGCTCCAGCACCCGGTGCTCACCTCACTGATCTGGGTGGTGGTGATCATGGTGGTGTTCGTGCCGCTGGCCCTGCGTCAGTACAAGAAGGCGGTCAGTCGCTGACCGGTTCGTCCGCGTCTAGCGATCCTGCTCCGCGCCGGCGCCCGCCACGAGGGTCGGCGCGGAGCCATTGCGGGAGTATCCGATCCGCGGCGGCGCGGGCGCGGGTTCCGGCTGCTGGGGCCGCCGGGTGCGGATCAGATAGGCCACGCCGCCTGCCAGCGCGATGGTAGCTGCGACGATGAGCCGGTTACGTGCACGCGAAGAGACATGTAGGCGCCCCGAGGTCATTGGACCACTCTGGCACAGCCCGGCGATTCGCGCAGGAGCCCCAGCTCACAGCGGGGCTCGGCCCAATTCGGCGGGGCCGTCGGAAACCGTGGCACGATGGGCGGCGTGACCTCACCGAACCAGACATCCGTGGCGACACTGCACACGAATCGCGGCGATATCAAGATTTCGCTTTTCGGCAACCACGCGCCCAAGACGGTCCGCAATTTCGTCGGTCTCGCGGACGGTTCGGCGCCGTACACCACAGCGAACGCCAGCGGGGGCAGCTCCGGCCCGTTCTATGACGGCGCCCTGTTCCACCGGGTGATCGCCGGCTTCATGCTCCAGGGTGGCGATCCGACCGGTACCGGCCGTGGTGGCCCAGGCTACGAGTTCGGCGACGAGTTCCACCCGGAACTGCGCTTCGACCGCGGCTACCTGCTGGCGATGGCCAACGCTGGGCCGGGTACCAACGGGTCACAGTTCTTCATCACCGTCCGCCCGCAACCGCATCTCAACCGCAAGCACACGATCTTCGGCGAAGTCATCGATCCCGATTCGCGCAAGGTCGTCGACTCGATCGCGACCACCAAGACCGATCGCGACGACCGCCCGCTGGAGCCCGTCGTCATCACCAAGATCACGATCGATTGAGACCATGAATCCTCAGCCGCCCGCACCGACGTGCGTCCGCCACCCGAATCGTCCGACCGGCCTGGCCTGTACGCGGTGCGGTCGGCCCTCCTGCGCGGAGTGCCTGCGCCCCGCGGCGGTCGGCCAGCATTGCGTCGACTGTCTGCGTCAGGATCAGCGAAGCGTTCCGCCGGTGCGGACGGTCTCGGGCGCACCGGCGGCCCGGTCGTCGACGCCCGCGGTGACCTACGCGCTGATCGCGATCAATGTGGTGATCTACGCGATCACCGCGGCCCAGGCCGAGAGCCTGATGGACAACCAGCGGGGCTCGGCGTTGTTCCTGGACTGGGTGCTGTTCGCCCCGGCGGTCGCGGACGGCCAGTGGTGGCGAGTGCTCGGTTCCGGCTTCCTGCACTACGGTCCGATCCACCTGCTGCTCAATATGTTCGCGCTGTATGTCGTTGGCCGAGACGCTGAGCTGGTGCTAGGACGGCTGCGCTATCTGGCGGTCTATCTGGTCTCGCTGTTGGGCGGTGCGGCCGGGGTGATGCTGTTCGCCCAGAACAGCCTCACTGCGGGCGCGTCCGGTGCGGTGTACGGACTGTTCGGCGCCATTACCGTCATCCTGATCCGATTGCGGCAGAACCCGAATCAGATGCTCATCATCATCGGCATCAACGTATTCATCAGCTTGTCGCTACCCGGCATCTCGCTCTGGGGGCACCTCGGCGGTCTGGCTGCGGGCACGCTGGCGACCCTCGGCATCCTGTTCCTGCCCGGGTGGTTGCGGGTCAAGTCGCAGGAGTCCGCGCGGCTGGTCGGCTGGGTGGCCGTGGCGGTTGTCGCGGTCGCGGCATTGGCGGCAACCGGTGTCAGCGCGGTCGCGCTGGCAGCCTGACACAGAATTCGCTTCACGTGAAACATCGCGACCGGCGTGTCGTGTCGCTCCGGGCCCGGAATCAGCGGGTCTTGTCCTCGGAGAGGCGCAATGCCTCGACGAGGTCGTGGTACACGACCTCGGGATTGACGCCCAAGTCCCAGCGGCCGAAGATCAGCAGTCGCTCCGCGCCGTCGCGCTCCACGTCGAGTTCCAGCATGGGATTCTTGCGACCGAGGCGACGGTAGCCGACCACGCGGGCTCGAATGATCTGGTCCCGGGTGTATTCGACCGGCCCGGTCAGTGTGCGGACGACCAGACGCGGCTGTGCGCCCGGCCGCACGGAAAGGCGTGGTCGCTGCCGGAAACCGAGCACGGCAAGAGCTAGAAGGCCGACGGCCGCCAATCCGACGAGCAGGCGGCTGGGCGCATCGGTGCTGAAAACAGCGGCCACGGCCAAGACGACGCCGCCGACGGTGACCGCTACGAGCGCCGCGGTCGGAGTGGTCCACGCCAAGTGCGGCTCGTCGCCGGCGACGGAATCCTGAGGCTCCGGAGTCAAGGCAATCCCCAATCGCTCCTCGAGTTGTCCACAGGCTCATCCACAGATGTGCATGAATGACACGTCTGTAATCCGCTTCGACGCGGTCAGCGCCAGCGCATGGTCATGATCAGGCCTACCACCATGAGGCCGAAGCCGATCAGGAAGTTCCAGGCGTTGAGGTCGTTCATCCAACTGATCTGTTCGGCTGCCAGATAGTAGACGAGCAGCCAGATCAGCCCGGCGAGCATGAAACCGAGCATGATGGCGACATACCAGACCGGAGACGGCCCGGCCTTCACCTTCACCGGGGTCCGGCTGGCGGGGTTGATCGTATAGTCGGTCTTCTTACGGACCTTCGACTTGGGCATGACGTCCTCGTATTCGGCGTGCAGGTCGTGCCCCTAGGCTATCCCAACTGGTAATCGGTGCGACGTGGTGCCGGGCGGGGACGTAATCTCGATGCCATGCGAGTTCTGGTCGTCGACAATTACGACAGCTTCGTCTTCAACCTGGTGCAATACCTCGGTCAGCTGGGTGTCGATGCCGTCGTATGGCGCAATGACGATCCGAACCTGGCCGACGTTGACGCGGTCGTGCGCGATTTCGACGGCATCCTGATCAGTCCCGGCCCCGGTACCCCGGACCGTGCGGGCGCCAGCATCCCATTGGTGCGTGCCTGCGCCGACCACGGCGTTCCGCTGCTCGGCGTATGCCTGGGCCACCAGGCGATCGGCGAGGCGTTCGGCGCCACTGTCACCAGGGCTCCCGAGTTGCTGCACGGCAAGACCAGCGAGGTCTTCCACATCGGCGCCGGTGTACTCGCCGGCCTGCCCGACCCGTTCACGGCTACGCGGTACCACTCGCTCACCGTGCTGGAGGACACCCTCCCCGAGGAGATCGAAGTGCTCGGACGCACCGAGAGCGGGATCGTGATGGCGATGCGTCATCACACGCTGCCCATCCATGGCGTGCAGTTCCATCCCGAATCGGTCCTGACCCAGGGCGGCCACCGCATGCTGGCGAACTGGCTCGGCGTGTGCGGAAAGCGTCCCGCCGAGGGCTTGGTGGCGGCGCTGGAAGCGGAGGTCGCCGCGCTGGTGCTGCAGTGACCCGTCCCCATGTGCTGCTGTCGGTCGCGGTGAGCATCGACGGGTACATCGACGATGCGAGCCCCGAGCGGCTGCGCCTGTCCGGCGCGGCGGACTTCGATCGCGTCGACCAGGTCCGCGCGGACTCCGATGCCATTCTGGTCGGCGCGCAGACCCTGCGCAGGGACAACCCGCGGCTGCTCGTCGACAGTCCGGACCGCAGAGCGGCCCGCGTCGCCGCGGGCAAACCGGAGTTTCCGCTCAAGGTGACCGTGTCCGCGAGCGGCGACCTGGACCGAGGCTTGCGGTTCTGGCATCACGGCGGCGGCAAACTCGTCTACACCACCGACGCGGGCGTGGCGAAACTCGCCGATCGGTTGGCCGGTCTCGCGGAGGTGGCCAGTCTCGGCGCGGAACTCGACTTCGGAGCGGTGCTCGACGACCTGGGCCGTCGCGGCGTCAGCCGCCTCATGGTGGAGGGCGGCACCCAGGTCCACACCGCTTTCCTCGCTTCCGACTTGGCCGACGAACTACACGTCGCCGTCGCTCCCATCCTGGTCGGCGATACTGCTGCGCCGCGATTCCTCGGCGACGCGCGGTACCCCGGCGGGCCGCATCGCAGGATGCGGCTCGCGGAGGTCACTCAGGCGGGCGATGTCGCCGTGCTGCGCTATTTGCCGAAGGCGCGTTCGGTCTGACGAGATCCGCCCATTGGGCGACGAAGGGCACCACTTCGACGCGGCTGCCGTGCACCAACCGATCCGGCGCTGGGAGATCAATCGAGTTGTCATCGCCAGGCGAGATCTCGTGATCGATGTACCGGTGCGAAAGCTACGGCAGCCGCCGTCGAAGCCGAAGTCCAGCGGACGGTGTCCCAAGGGCACCGCCTGGATTATGTGCCGAACCTAGGGACGTCCGTAGACGGCGGTGACGAACTCGCCGAGCTGGTTGTCGTCCAGGTGCCTGGCCAGATCGGCCTCGCTGATCATGCCGACCAGCCGCTTGTTCTCGATCACCGGCATGCGCTTGACCCGGTTGCTTTCCATCTCGTCGAGAACGACCTCGATGTCGGCGTCGGCATCGACCCATCGCGGCGTCGCTTCGCACAGTTCTTCCACCCGCGTGCTCGACGGCGATTTGCCATGGGCGATGCACTTCACCACGATGTCGCGGTCGGTGACGATGCCGCACATCCGTTCGTTCTCGTCCGCGATGACCAGTGACCCCACGCCGAGTTCGTCCATGAGCCTGGCGGCCCGTTCGACGGTCTCTTCCTTGGTAATCCACTGTGCGCCGGGCTTCATGATGTCCCTGGCAGTGGTCATGAGCTACCTCCTTGTGGTCAGCTGCGCTGATTAGGATGAAGCAGCCCTATTCTCCCGCAATTCACACCGGGTGGTCTCGTTTTCTCGATACCGATAACGACACCCCGCGCGGCCACGGGCGCGACCGCGCGAGAGTCAAGCGATCGCCCCGGTCGTGATCGCGATGGTGGCGTTCTTGCCGACGGACGAACCAGCCGACGGCTGCTGGGCGACGATGCGCCCAACGTTGCCCGGATCGAATACCGTGGACTGACTGATCTGCGAGAGACTGCCGGTCCAGCCGCTCTGGCGCAGTCTGTCCACCGCCTGAGCGGGCGTCAGCCCCCGGATCTCGGGCATGCTGATCTGGTCGCCGGTGGATACCTGGAGCACCACGGTCGAACCTTTGTCGGCCGACGAACCGCCGGCAGGTTTGGTGGCGACCACCTCGCCCTTCGGCTGCGACGAGGCGACTTCCTGGATCTGAACCTTGAAATTGGCTCCCTCGATATTCGGCTGCGCGACGTCGATCGACTGACCGATCACGTTCGGCACCCGAACCTTCTCCGGGCCGCCACCGATGACGACCACGATGGTGCGGCCCGCGTCGACCCGGGAGCCCGCCGCGGGTTCGGTGCCGATCACCTTGTCGGTGTCCTGGATGCTGGAGGGCTTGCGGTCCACGTTCGGGTCCATCTGCAGCCCGATGGAGTTGAGCTTCTGCTCGGCCTCCTGCTGGGTCAGACCGTCCAGCCTCGGCACCTGGACTTGCGCCGGTCCGCTGGACACCTGGACCGTGACGGTGCTTCCCTCGTCGATCCTGGAGCCACCGAGTGGCTGCGTGGCGATCACATTGCCGGTGGCGACCTTGCCGTCGGGCTTCTGCTGAATCGCCACCGTGAATCCGAGCTTCTGCAATGCGTCCTGCGCCTGCTGGGCGGACTTGTTGGCCAGGTCGGGAACCGCGACTTGGTCCGGCCGGCTCCCCGGACCGATCAACACCCAGAACAGCGCGAAGACCACGGCGATCGCCGCGGCAGCGCCGAGTGCGATATAGGCGGTGCGGCGTCGGCCGTCCGGGTCGGCCGACTCCTGCTCGGCGGTGTCGTCGTCGCGCTCGATGGTGCGGTAACTGCGCGGCGCCGGCTCGTCCGAGCTCATGAAGCTGCTGCGGTCCTCGTCGGTCATCACCATCGGGGCGCTGGGCTTCTGCCCGCCGAGCACCCGGATCAGGTCGGCGCGCATCTCGGCCGCGGTCTGGTATCGGTTGGCCGGGTTCTTGCTCATCGCCTTGAGCACGACCGAGTCCAGTTCCCGCGGAACGCCGGGGAACACGTGCGAGGGCAGCCGCGGATCCTCCCGCACATGCTGGTAGGCCACGGCGATCGGCGAGTCGCCGGTGAAAGGCGGCTCGCCGGTGAGGATTTCGAACAGCACACAGCCGACCGAGTAGACATCCGAACGGGCGTCCACCGTCTCGCCGCGAGCCTGCTCCGGCGACAGATACTGGGCGGTGCCGATCACAGCCGCGGTCTGCGTCATCGGGTTCGAGCTGTCGGCGATCGCGCGGGCGATGCCGAAGTCCATCACCTTCACGGCGCCGGACCGGTTGATCATGATGTTCGCGGGCTTCATATCGCGGTGCACGATTCCGGCCTTGTGGCTGAAATCCAATGCCGCACAGACATCCGCGACGACCTCCATGGCCCGCCGCGGCGGCAGCGGGCCCTTGCCGCGCACGATGTCGCGCAGCGTATCGCCGTCCACGTACTCCATCACGATGTACGGCAGCGGACCGCCGTCCACCTCGGCCTCGCCGGTGTCGTAGACCGCGACGATGGCCGGGTGATTCAGCGCCGCGGCGTTCTGCGCCTCCCGCTTGAACCGGAGGTAGAACGTCGGGTCGCGCGCCAAGTCGGCCCGCAGCACCTTGATCGCCACGTCCCTGCTCAGCCGGATGTCACGCGCCTTGTGCACTTCGGACATGCCGCCGAACCCGATGATCTCGCCCAGCTCATAGCGAGACGAGAGATTCTTCGGGGTCGTCATGGCTGTCCTTGCGACGAAGTAGCGGATCCGCTGCGGGAGGCCGTGGGGCCTTGGGCGCCGGGAATTCCGGGAAATGGTATTTGGATCGTCGGAACCCGCGGCAGAGTGGTTGTGGTGGGGGTCGGCGTGGTCGTCGTCGGCTTCGTCGTGCTCGGCGCCGTGGTGGTGGGCGGCGTGGTCGTCGTCGGCTCCGGGGTCGTGGTCGTCGGATCGGTGGTGATCGGTTCCGGAATGGTCGTGATCACCGGCGGAGGCGCGGGCTTGGGGCTTGTGGTGACCACCGGCGGAATCGGCTTCGGGTTCGGCGCGACCGTCGAGGTCGGCGAGGGCGTCGAATCCGGGTTGGTATCGCCGCCGAACAGCAAGTAAGTCGTGATCGCGCCGAACAGCAGCGCGCCGAGGCCGAGCCCGGCCATCCACTTCTGCGTCGTGGTCGGCCGCTTGCCGCCGGGTGGCTGGCTGCCGTCGGAGCTGCGGCTCAGCATCGTCGCCGGAGCCGCGACCGCCCCGGCGCGGGTCGCCGCGCCGACCGCCCCGGCCGCAGGCGTCGAGTAGCGCACCGTGGCGCCGTCGAAATCGGTTGGTGCGGAGGGGATGACGGTTGTCGGGCCGGGTGGCAGTACCCGGGTGGCCCCGGTCAGCGGTGCGCCGGGATGGGCGCCGCTCGGCGGCGGTGGACGTCGGCCGGCGCGCACCGCTGCGACCGCGTCGGCGAACTCGCCACCCCGGGCGTAGCGACGCCCGGGGTCCTTCTCCATCGTGATCTCGATCAGTTCGCGCACGTTGCCGGGCAGATCGGCGGGCATCGGCGGCGGGGCTTCGCGGACGTGCTTCATTGCCACGGTGATCGCGCCGTCGCCGGTGAACGGCCGCTGCCCGGCGAGCGCCTCGTAGCCGACCACGCCGAGCGCATACACGTCGCTGGCCGCGGTGGCGTCCTCACCGACCGCTTGCTCCGGCGCGATGTATTGGGCGGTGCCCATCACCATGCCGGTCTTCGTCACCGGCGACGCGTCCACCGCCTTGGCGATGCCGAAGTCGGTGATCTTCACCTGTCCGGTCGGCGTGACCAGGATGTTGCCCGGTTTCACATCGCGATGCACCACGCCAGCGCGATGCGCCACATCCAGCGCGCGGCCGGTCTGCTCCAGCATGTCCAGGCCCTGGGCCACCGACAGCCTGCCGAGCCGGTTCAGCACGGTGTTCAGTGGCTCGCCCTGGACCAACTCCATGACCAGGTAGGCGGTCTCGCCGCCCTGCGGGTCGATGGTCTCGCCGTAGTCGAAGATCCCGGCGATGCCCGGGTGATTCAACTGGGCGGTCGTCTTCGCCTCGGTGCGGAACCGATGCCGGAAGGTCGGGTCGGCCGAGAACTCCGATTTCAGCACCTTGACCGCGACTCTGCGGTCGAGCCTGGTGTCCAGGGCTTCCCAGACCTGGCCCATGCCGCCGGTCGCGATCAGTCGCTGCAGCCGGTACCGGTCGGCGATCATCGCACCGTTGTTCAGCATCGAAGTCCCCGTACCTTCACTCGCACATCCATATCGTTCAGCCCCCTCGAAGACCCGCGTCCAGGACCGCGCGAGCCACCGGCGCGGCCACCGAGCCGCCGGTCGCGGCCAGCGCCCGGTCCCCGCCGTTCTCCACGATCACCGCGATGGCGATTTTCGGGTTCTGCGCGGGGGCGAACGCGATGTACCAAGCGTGCGGCGGCGTGCTGCGCGGGTTGGTTCCGTGCTCCGCGGTGCCGGTCTTGGACGCGATCTGATAGCGGGACTGGCCACCTCCGGCGGTGTTGCTCTCCGACGCGACCATCAGGTTGGTCAGGGTCGACGCTACCTCTGCGCTGACCGCTTGTCCGACCGAGACCGGCTTGGTCTTGGACAGCTCGCTCAGATCGGGGCCTTGCAGCTGATCGACCAGATAGGGCTCCATCCGGACGCCGCCGTTGGCGATGGTAGCCGCGACGACCGCGTTCTGCAGTGGGGTCAGCGCCACATCTCGCTGTCCGATGCTGCTCTGGGCCAAGGCGGCGTCGTCGGGAATGGTCCCGACGGTGCTCTCCGCCACCGGCATCGGGATGCCGCGGTGTGGTCCGACGCCGAACGCGGCGGCCTCGTCCTTCAGGTTCGCCGCGCCGACCTTCACGCCGAGTTCGGCGAATGCCGTGTTGCACGACCGCCGGAACGCCTCGAAGAGCGAAGCGGTCGGATTGGGGCCACAGGTGGATCCGTTGTAGTTCTCCAGGGTGGTCGTTGTGCCGGGCAGCGTGATGTTCGGTGCCGCGGTGAACTGGTCGTCGGGGGTCGCGGCGCCGTTGGCCAGCGCGGCGGCGGTGACCACCACTTTGAACGTGGATCCGGGCGGGTATGTCTGGGAGATAGCGCGATTCAACATCGGATGGCGCGGATCCGCACTCAGGTTTTCCCATGCCTGGGTGCCCCGCGCGCCGTCGTGCCCGGACAGCCTGTTCGGATCGTAGCTCGGCGTGGACACCATGGTGAGAATCTTGCCCGTGCTCGGCTCGATGGCCACCACCGAGCCGGTGTAGTTCTTGCTGGTCATCTGGTCGTAGGCGACCTGCTGCATCACCGGGTTGAGGGTGGTGAGCACGTTGCCACCGCGCGGATCCCGGCCGGAGACCAGGTCGACCAGGCGGCTGCCGAAAAGCTTGTTGTCGGAGCCGTTCAGCACCGAGTCCCCGGCGCGCTCCAACCCGGTGCTGCCGTACTGCATCGAGTAGAAACCGGTGGCGGGCGCGTACGCCTCGGGTTCGGTCGGATAGGTGCGCAGGTACTTGTACCGGTCGTCGGTCGCGACCGAGCTGGCCAGCACCGTGCCGCTGGCCGAGATCTGCCCGCGCTGACGGGAGTATTCGTCCAGCAGCACCCGCGAGTTGCGTGGGTCGGAGCGGAGGTCGTCGGCCTTGATCACCTGAACGTAGGTGGCATTCGCCAGCAGCGCGACGACCATCACCATCACCGCGACCGCGACTCGGCGCAGTGGAGTGTTCATATCACCGCCCCCGCTTCCGGTCGTCCCGCGTCGCGGCGCATGAACTCGGTCTGCGCGTCGGCGATCGGCGCCGGTTCCTTCTTGCGCACCGGCGCGGGCGCGCGGGCGGCGTCGGAGATCTTGATCAGCAAAGCCAGCAGTGCGTAGTTGGCCAGCAGCGAAGAGCCGCCGTAGGACATGAACGGTGTGGTGAGACCGGTCAGCGGAATCAGTTTGGTGACCCCGCCGACAACGACGAACAGCTGGATCGCGATGGTGAACGACAGGCCGGCCGCGAGCAGCTTGCCGAAGCTGTCCCGCACCGCCAGCGCCGTGCGCAGGCCGCGCACCACGAAGACCAAGAACAGCACCAGGACCGCGGTGAGGCCGATCAGCCCGAGCTCCTCGCCGATCGTGGTGACGATGAAGTCGGTCTTGGCGAAGGGCACCTGGTTGGGTCGGCCGCTGCCGAGGCCGGTGCCCGCGAGACCGCCCGTGGCCAGCCCGAACAGCGACTGGGAGATCTGGTAGCCGGTGTTGTTGTAGTCGTCGAACGGGTGCAGCCAGGTCTCCACCCGGACCCGGACGTGGCCGAACAACTGGTAGGCGAAGAAGAAGCCCAGCGCGAGCAGACCGCCGCCGATGACCAGCCAGCCGACCCGTTCGGTGGCGATGTACAGCATCACCAGCACGGTGCTGAAGATCAGCAGCGAGGTACCGAGATCCTTCTCGAGCACCAGCACGCCGATGCACACGATCCAGACCGCCAGAATGGGACCGAGATCGCGGCCGCGCGGAAACTCCATACCGAGCACGTGCCGCCCCGCGGCGGTGAACAGCTCGCGCTTGGCGACCAGCACCGAGGCGAAGAAGATGATCAGCAGGATCTTCGCGAACTCACCCGGCTGGACGCTGAACCCGGGCAGCCGGATCCAGATCTTCGCGCCATTGGTCTCGGAGAACTTGCTCGGCAAGATGGCCGGAATGGCCAGTGCGACAAGGCCGATCAGGCCCAGGGTGTAGCTGTAGCGAGCGAGCGTGCGGTAGTCCCGCAGGGCGATCAGCAGGGTGATGAACACCAGCGTGCCCAGCGCGGTCCACAGAATCTGCTGATTGGCGTCGGGGGAGGGAAGCGCCCACGAGTTGTAGGCGGCGGTCTGCTGGTCGGCCAGGTCGAGCCGATGGATCAACACGAGCCCGAGTCCGTTGAGCAGCGCGACGATCGGCAGCAGCAGTGGATCGGCGAACGGAGCGAACCGCCGTACCGCCAGGTGCGCGACCCCGAACAACGCCAGGTACGTCAAACCGTATTTGGCGATATCCAGGGTGATCGACTGTTCCTGACTGGCTTCCACCAGGAAGAGGGACACAGTCGTGATCACCGCCGCCGCGGCGAGCAGCAGCAGTTCGACATTTCGTCTGGTGCTCGGCGGTGGCGCGGGAGCGAAGCCGCCCGGGGGACTGGGAAAGGCTCCAGCCGACGGCGGTGACGGTGCGGACATCAGTCCGTCACCCGACAGTTCTCCCCTATGGATTGGGGGCTCGGCGACGTGGTCGACGGCGGGGCCGTAGCCTCCGACTTCGTCGGTGTCTTGATCTCGGTGCCGCGTGCGTCACCCTGCTCCGGCGCCGGGGCGGGAGCAGGTGCGGGCGACGCCGGGGCGGGAGCGCCGTTGGGCGCGGGCTCGGTAGGCGGGACCACACCTGGTTGCGGCGCCGTTTCCTTGGCCGGGCACGGCGGCAACAGCTCGCGCTGGGCGAGATAGGTCATCGAGTCCTTGGCCTTGTTCAGCGAACCGGGCGGCAGCCCCTTGTCCACCTGATCGCGGCCGGTCTGCTTCAGATCGCTGACCTTCAGCGGCTTGCACGACGACGGCACATCCTCGCCCGGCTCGGTCAGGGTGAGTTCCCCGTTGCGGGTCACACAGCCGACCAGGTTCACGTCGTGGATGGAGTAGCCCAGGATCGAGCCGGGCAGCCCGCGCAGGATCACCACCGAACCGTCGTCGGCGCCGACGTAGTAGTTGCTGCGGATCATCTTGTAGCCGACCAGGAGCCCGACGCAGACGGCGACGACCAGCGCCACGGCGAGCACGATCCACCGCAGCCGGCGCGACTTGCTGACTGGGGGCTCCGGTACCGCGGCGGCCCGCCGCGGCGCGGCCCGCGGCGGACGCAGCGCGGAGGCGCGGCCCGCCGCCGTGTTCGGGGGTGGCGTGTCATCGTCGACGCCGGACGCGGCTCCCGCCACGATCGGGTGACTCTGTCCGTAGTCCAGATCGATGACGTCGGCCACGACGACGGTCACGTTGTCGGGACCGCCGCTGCGTAGCGCGAGCTCGATGAGCCGATCGGCGCATTCGTCGGTGGTCCCCTCGCGCATCGTGTTCGCGATGGTCTCGTCGCTGACCACGTCCGACAGCCCGTCGGAGCACAGCAGGTACCGGTCCCCGGCGCGCGACTCACGCATGATCAGCGTGGGCTCGATCTCGTTTCCGGTCAGCGCGCGCATGATCAGCGACCGCTGCGGATGGCTGTGCGCCTGCTCGGGGGTGATCCTGCCCTCGTCCACCAGCGACTGGACGAAAGTGTCGTCCCGGGTGATCTGGGTGAGCTCGCCGCCGCGCAGCAGATACGCGCGCGAGTCGCCGATGTGCACGAGGCCGAGTTTCTTGCCCGCGAACAGGATCGCGGTGAGCGTGGTGCCCATGCCGTCGAGCTCGGGCTCTTCCTCGACTTGATCGGCGATGGCGGCATTGCCCTCGCGGGTCGCCGCGTCGAGCTTGCCGAGCAGGTCGTCGCCCGGTTCGTCGTCGTCGAGGTGGGCCAGCGCGGCGATCATCAACTGAGACGCGACTTCTCCCGCGGCATGGCCACCCATGCCGTCGGCGAGTGCGAGCAGTCGTGCGCCCGCGTACACGGAATCTTCGTTGTTGCCTCGGACGAGACCGCGGTCGCTGCGCGCTGCGTAGCGGAGAACAAGTGTCACGATCGCAGCTCGATCACTGTTTTGCCGACTCGGACCGGAGTGCCGAGCGGAACTCGGACGGCGGTGGTGACTTTCGCGCGATCGAGGTACGTGCCGTTCGTCGAGCCGAGGTCTTCCACGTACCAGTCGTCACCACGCGGAGAAAGCCGCGCATGTCTGGTCGAGGCGTAGTCATCGGTGAGTACCAGCGTGGAATCGTCCGCACGTCCGATCAGCACCGGTTGGGTGCCGAGCGAGATGCGGGTGCCGGCGAGTGAACCCTGCGTCACCACAAGAAATTTGGCGCCCTTCTGGCCCCGGCTGAAGGACGGCAGCACCGCGGAGCCGCGTGCGGCCCTGGGCTGGATCCGAATGCCGGATGCCGCGTAGATGTCGCTGCGCAACGTGCGCAGCACAGCCCACACGAACAACCACAACAGCAGAAGGAACCCCGCACGGGTCAGTTGCAGGATCAGTCCCTGCACGGCGCTCCACCTCCTGTTCGACCGTGTACGTCGGTGCCGTAGGTGCGGTTCGACCACCCCCACCAGCCTGCTGGTCTTGCCGGCCCCGGTGTCGGCGCCGCGCGTGTGTTGGCAGCATCATAGGGCCGTCGGTCGATTTCGATCACGATACGACCGACGAATCCCTCGAGAGCCATCTCGTGACCTGCACCGCGAGCTTACGGGATCAGACGATGCGGATCAGGATCTCGGAGTGCCCGGCACGGATGACATCGCCGTCGGCGAGCTGCCAATCCTGCACAGGGGAACCGTTGACCAAGGTGCCGTTGGTCGAGCCGAGGTCGGACAACATCGCGGTCTGGCCGTCCCAGCGCACCTCGATGTGCCTGCGCGAAACGCCCGTGTCGGGCAGGCGGAAGTGCGCGTCCTGGCCGCGGCCGATGATGTTGCTGCCTTCCCGGAGCTGGTAAGTCCGGCCGCTGCCGTCGTCCAGTTGCAGGGTGGCCGAGTAGCCCGAAGCGGCCTGCGGCGCTGCGCCGTAGCCCTGGCCGCCGGCGTAGCTCTGCGGCGCACCGTATCCCGGCTGCTGCGAGTAGGCCTGGCCGTAACCGCCCTGGTCGTCCTGGCCGTAGCCGCCCTGGTCGGGGTAGTTCTGATCGCCGTAGCCGGGGTCGCGGTAATCCGACTGACTGTATCCGGACTGGCCGTAGCCCTGATTTTGCTGGCTGTAGCCTTGATCGGTGTAGCCCTGCTGGCCGTAGCCTTGATCGGCGTAGCCCTGCTGACCGTAACCCTGATCGGCGTAGCCCTGCTGACCGTAACCCTGATCGGCGTAGCCCTGCTGGCCGTAGCCTTGATCGGCGTAGCCCTGCTGGCCGTAGCCTTGATCGGCGTAGCCCTGCTGGCCGTAGCCTTGGTCGCCATAGCCCTGCTGGCCGTACCCCTGGCCACCCTGCTGGTAGTCGTAGCCGTTCTGGTAGTCGCTGTAACCCTGCTGCGCGTCCGGGGCCTGGTAATCCGCCCCGTACGCGCCACCGCGGCCGTAGTCGTCGCGGTACGCGCCGTTCTGCGGACCGCCGCGACCAGCAGGCGGTGGAGCGTACCCGCGGTTGCGTGGATCGGACTCCGCGGGCTCACGGCTCGGGTCGTAGCCTGAGTTCTGCGTCATGGGGCCAGCTCCTGGTTGCGGGGTTGCAGGTCGTCGTTGTGGCGGTGATTCGGGGCGGCGAGCCGCGCTGGCTCTGTGGCCGACATCGGGATCGACGCGGCCGCTTGCCCTGAACTGTCCGGTGTGCAGCGTAGGTGATGCCTCGAACGCCACGTGTACTTCGCCGTAGGTCTGCCAGCCTTGCTCGCGGATGTAGTCCTGTAGATGTTTGGCGAATGCGCGTGTGGTGAGGTCGTGGTCGGCGTCCAGTTGCTGATGATCCGAGGAGTTGATCGTGATCACATAGCTGTTGGGTGCCAGCAGATGACCGCCGCCGAGATCCTGGACATGATCGGCGGCCTCGCGTTGCAGCGCCGCCTCCACCTCCTGGGGCACGACATTGCCGCCGAACACTCTGGCGAAGACGTCCCCGACGGCGCCTTGCAGGCGACGCTCGAACCGCGAAACGATGCCCATCTCGGCCTCCTTTCGGTGAGCGTCTCTTTCCTGATTCGTAACAACGACACGCGTGTATGGCGTGTCGCTTATCGACCACGTTCATTGCATGATATCCACGATCGTCCACACCTGTAACTCTTGGTGACGGCGCTGGGTTCCCTGGCCCGTCCAGGGGCCCTGTCAGGCCTCTGAAATGGCGATTTCGTATCCGGCGCGAGAGCGTGATACTGTCTCCCAGTCGCTCGGGCGAGTGGCGGAATGGCAGACGCGCTGGCTTCAGGTGCCAGTGTCCTTCGGGACGTGGGGGTTCAAGTCCCCCTTCGCCCACTTCACTCGTGGGAGGCCCATGCTCATGGAGAGCATGGGCCTTTCTCGTTTCGTCATGTTTTGTGGGGGTGCAACCCCCACGCCCCGCCCGGAGGGGCTTCGCCCCCCGGACCCCCCTCCGTGGGTGGTTGCGTTGGACGGGGGCGCTTGCGTTGGGGTGGTTGTGTGGAGGGGTTGCGTTGGGGGGTAATGGGGGTGAGTTGGGCTGAATGGTGTGGTCGGAGTCTCACATGGGGAATTCGCCACTGACGCAAGTCGGGTTTATGCCGAAGATATCTGTTGGTCAGGCGGGCATGCTGTGGCGTTCGAAGAATCTTGCTCGAACTCGGCGATGAATGTCGTCGGAGTAATGGCGGACGACGAGTGCTCGAACGCACCGTCGTCGGCGACGTAGAAGATTGCCCTCGTGGATGCGGGTGCCCGTCGGGCGCGGGCACGTGCACCATCCAGCCGACGCTGAAGCGGTCAGCTGGGCGAGCGGGGAGCCGGTGGTATCCGGTTGGTTGGCGTCCGGTGATGTAGTCCCGTACCCGGCTGATCGCCTGTTCGGCGGCATCGGCTCCGGCGCCTTCGCCATCAGGCCGGCGACCGAGTACTGATACATGGCACCGGTTGATGTCGAAGCGCCGTCATCGCCGAAGACGGTGATCATTTTCTCTCGGGTCACCCTGCCTGCCTCGGCGCCGGACATCAGGGCTCTGATGGCGTCCGGTCCAGGCGGCCCAGATGCCAGCGGCACCTGGGTCGGATCACGACCGCGGTCAACACGATGCCGTCCTGGGCGACAGGGCGGGAATCGGCTGGTCGGGGCTGGTTGTGCTCGGTCGGCGCGCTGCCGACCCGCGCGCCGACCGAGATCGCCCGCGGGCTCACCGCGTCGCCGAGCTTCCGGCTCGGTCCTGCCGTGTGGCGGACGCAGTGCTACCTCTGCGCCGACACCAACTTCGGCTCGTGCAGATCCAAGTAGGTCACGTCACCCATGAGGCTGCGTTCCTCTTCGAACAGCGACCTCAGGTCGTCGGGAATCTGCATCTTCTCGTGTTCGCGGGCTTCGGCTTCGGAGGTGAAATACACTGCCTCGACGAACCCGTCGGTGCCGCATGTCCCGAGGGTGCCGCCGATGATTTCCGGGCGCAATTCGTGCACCCGGTCGCCGGTCTGCTCCAGTAGTTCGCGCAGTCGGCCCGCGTCGCGGGTGTGGCCCTCCATGACCTGCACGAATCCGGCTCGATCGGAGCCGCCACCCATCCACTGGGTCACGTTGGAGCAGTCCAGGAAGGTGACCGGTCCGTCGAAACATTTCTGGGTCTCGGCCCACCAGGCGCCTTGTTCGGCCCGCTCACTGTTGCGGCGCGCCGCCTCCTCGGATTCGAATCGAACCAGCGCGACGAACGTTCCGTCGTCGCACAGTCCGCTGGTCATGCCGAGGTAGCCGGTGGCTCCGGGTTGCAGTTCCTCGGTCCACCGATCCATGCGCTGACGCAGTCGGGCCGGGTCTGCGGCTTTGCCTTGAATGACTTGGATGAACATCGATCCTCCTCGTGCGGAGCGATCTCCGCGGTGTCGCGGGGCCGGCGCGTCGTGGTCCACCGAGGGCAGGACGCCGCACGGCCCGCGACCGCGGCCGACGCACAATTAATCGTTCGCCCCGTGCATGCCGTACGCAAGTAGCAGGTCGTTCGCGGGCCCAGCCGGCAGCGGTCACCGTGTTCCCGGATTCGAGACGTTCTCGGTGTGGTGATCGACAGATGCCGCGATCCGGGTGCGCGGGCTGGTTCCGGCCGTCAGGTCGCCGGTATGGGCGTGTGCGGGTGGCGGGCGCTGTCCTGATCGCGTTGCGCGATTCGGAGGTACAGCCGGAGCAGCACGTCGCGCAGGCTGATGCCGAGCTCGGCGGCGCGGATGGTGGCCACTTCGAGCGCGAGGTCGTTGGCGGCAGTGCCGGGGTCGCTGAGCAGCTCGTCGAGCACCATCCCGTTCACGGCTTGTTCGCGGGTCAGGGTGACGGTGGGCAACCAGCTGAGCTCCCATGCCTCGCCGGTGGAAATGGACAGCAGCCGTGCGTTTTCCGGGGTGATGTCGCTGGTGATGATCGAATCGGTGATATCGAGTGCCATGCTCCGCTCTCATTCATTGTGCTCGAGATGTCGCGGAACCGCGGTTGGGCTGAGGACGCGGTGACCGGGCTCGGTCACGGCCCGAACGCGGTGGATCCGTCCGTGCCTGATTGCTATGTGTCCGAGTGGTTTCAGAAGATCGGCGCGTTGCCGAGAAGGCCGGCCGGCTGGGTGATGCCACAGCTGTTGTCTGCGCTGCCTGGACCGCGCCATATCGAGGTATCCGTGTCGGGCACCTCCTCGAGTTATCCGGCCACCGGGACCCGGCAGGCGATAACCGTTGTGCCGACGTCGATTTGCGGTGGATTCGAGGATAAGGCTAAGGAACGCCACGTGAGGATGTCAACTAAGCTTTAACGCAGCGTGATGATATTGAATAAGCTGACAAGCTTGGAATTGCCGCTAGCGTGCTCAAATTGTGGCAGTTTTCGTACTGCGCATCGCTTCTCGTGAACGAATGGAGTACCGGAAAGCGTACTTTTATGCCGCCGCAGCAGCGCTGCATCCCCCGACTGTGGAATGTCGCAGGGCGGGTGAGGATTTCGTCGGCAACGATACGGCGCTGCTCGCGATTCATCCGATGCCCTGTTGACACATCGTGATTAGAATGTCGCTCCGTGACACTCTGTGAGCAGGGGTATGCAAGACTCGGAATGGGAGGCACGGGATGGCTGACTCGGGCTCGGGCGAGCAAGTCGGCAACCTGGTCCGCAGGCTTCGCCTGGAACGCGGATACACCCAGGCGGCGCTCGCGACGAGAGCGGGTTGCTCGCGCAGTCTCGTCCAGCAGATCGAGAACGGCACCCGGATTCCGCCGCTCGCGCTGCGCGAACGTTTGAGCCTCGCCCTTGGGGCGGAATTGCCGATGGACGGCAGCGCCGCTCCCGCCACCGATCCCACCAGCAGCGCGTACTACGACCTGCGCATGCGGTTCAACGTTCTGCTCGGCAAAGACCCCGAGTTGGTCGAGCGCGCATTGGGTATCGCACAGAGTCTGATCGACGCCTCCGGCGCGCGGGAGGAGATCGAGCCGCTGCGCTTGATCGCCGACCGGCAGCTGGAACGCGCCGAGGAGATCCTCGCGCAGATCCCTTCCCGCAGCGCCACGGTCTGGGAGTGGAACACCGTCAGCGACTGGCTGACGATCCTGGAGCAGGCCACCGCCTCGGTGCGCGCGATCCACACCGCGGATCTTGGCACCATCGGCGGCGACGTCGGTGACGACTACCATGCCGCGATCCTGCGGCTGGCCGACACGACCCATCCGCCGAAGATCGACGTGCGCCGGATGTACGTGCTGGACACCATTTCCGACGTCTGGCCCTACGAGGACAAACTGTGGAAACAGGCCCGGGCCGGGGTGGAAAGCGTGCTGGTCAAACGTGAGTACGCGCGCAATGCGCAAAGCATGCTCGTGGTCGACGACCGCTATGTGGCGGTGGGCGAATACGACTATTCGCGCCAGGCGCGGGTCGCGACGCGCTTTTCCGTGCTCAAACACGACGTCGCGTTCGCCGTTCGGCGTTTCGAGAAACTCTACGATCTCAGGCGCGCCGGGTCGGCCATCGTGGTCGACCAGATCGTCGCGGAGCCGCCACTGGCGGACTTCGAGCGTCTGACCGAGGGCAATTGCCGCAGCCTGTTCCGCGCCGCGCTACAGGAGAAGTGGAACGCGATGCCCGCACCAGGAGAATCTTCGGTAGAAGGCGAGGTGCCGTGACGCGGAGCCCGGTGCTCACCGATCCGCTCGCCGATCTCGCGATCCTGACCAACCGCTCCGAGGCCAGGAAACGGGAAGTACGCGGGCAGTTGTCGTCAGAAGCCTGGTTCCTCGGGACCGGCGGCCGCCGGTACTCGGGGGTTATCGACGCCTACCACGGCGAAACCGGCTGTGCGCCGGATGCGCGGGCCATAGCCGCGCTGGATCGCGCGTGGCGGGAGCTCCTGCATGTCGCGCCCCCGACGGAATATCTCGACGGACGGTTGTATGACAAGCGGCAACCTCTGAGCCTGCGCGAGTTGGCGGCGCGCAGGCTCTTCGCGCGCCTGTCGCATCCGGTGGAGGGCGTCCCCGGTGTGCGGGTACGCGCGGAGGAAGTGATCGTCTGCCCGTACTCGAGCACGATGCTGCTCGAGGAAGCGATCGCCACGCTGGCCAAGCCCGGCGGCGTCATCGTCTGTCCCGAGGGCTTCTACAAGAGTTCCAGCATCCACGTGGAGAAATTCGGGCTGCGGATCGCGTCCTGCCCGGTTTCCCCGGACGACGGTTTCAAGATCGACCCGCTGCGGCTCGCCCGCTGCCTCGACGAACTGCGCGCGACCGGCGAACTGTGCGGCGTGCTGCTCACCCTGCCGGGCAACCCCGTGGTCGCCGACTACACGGCGGCCGAACTGGTGCAGATCGGACGGGTTCTGCTCGACTGCGATGTTCCGGTCATCTGCGATATGGCCTTCGACCGGCTGGTGGCCTCGCACATCCCGATCGCGGCGTTGCACGTCGAGACCGACCAGGGCATTCGGCGCCTGTACGACGCCGTCTTGACCATCACGGGAAACTCCAAGGGCTACAACGCCTTCGGTCCGTGCAAGCTGGGCGCGGCGTGCACCGGCGACAGCGCGTGGCTGGAGCGGATCAGGGAACGGCTCACCATCTCCTTCCAGCGCGAGACCACCCATCTGGTCCGCGCGATCCTCGAGCACACCTCCGAGGACTACTTCGAACGCAACCACGCGCTCATGCGTTCGCAAATCGAAAAGGCCGCTCGGCGCGTCACCGCGATCAACGCTCGGCTCGGCGCCGACGTGCTGCGACCATTGGGCAGTCAGGAAGGCATGTTCCTTTCGCTGGTATTCGATCGGACCCTGCTCGACGCGGCTGGTATGCATACCAGTGCGCAGGTGGAGGACATGCTGCTCGCGGTCGCGGGCGTCGACAGCGTGGCGCTGGACCGAACCGGGTCGCTGCGTCCCGGTGTGCGCCTGAATGTCCTTGCGCCGCGTAAGGCGCCACGGCAAGAGTCACCCGCGTTGATCGATGAACTTTTCGACCGCCTCGAGCGATTACTCCGCGACATCGCCGATGGACAGACCTATCGCGATGCGCTCGCCGCTCGCGGTCTTACTGCCCTCCTGGCGGACGCGAGGACCCCACGGTGATCGTGGGTGTCCTTCGTGAGACGGCTCCCCGGGAATCTCGCGTCGCCCTGACTCCGGGGAACGTGCGCGAACTGTCGACGGCGGGACTCCAGGTCGTCGTGGAGGAGGGTGCGGGACGCGGCGCCGGTTTCGCCGACTCCGCATACCGCGCGTCCGGAGCGCTCGTCGTCGGGGATCGCACGGCCGTATTCGAGCGCTCGGACATCGTGGCCTGGGTGAAACCGCCGGCCTTCGAGCTGGCATCGATGCCGTTGCGGGCCGGGACGACCATGGTCGGTTTCCAGGATCCGCACTACCGCCGCGACGTGATCGACCGGTTGCGTGGGCTCGGCGTCGAATCGGTCGCGTTCGACTCGGTGCCGCGCGACGACACGACGACCGAGATCGATGCGCTGACCACCATGAGCCGGATCGCGGGCGCGGTGGGCTACGCCGAAGGCAGGCAGCTGCTTTCTCCGCAGGTGCGGTCGCGTCCGGTGCGCGCACTCGTCCTGGGTTGCGGGGCGGCCGGACTTGCCGCGATCGCCGCCGCGCGCACCTTCGACGACGAGAAGCCGGGCGCGGTCGGCAATCGACTCGAACAGGAGATCGCCGCTCTCGGCGCGGGGGCCGGGCGCTTCGTGCCGAACCAGGACGACAACGCGGCGCTGCTCGATCTCCTCGCCACGACACCGCCCGACCTCATCATCGGTACCGCCGCGCACCGCGGATCCCGCGCGCCCCGCCTGCTGGAGCAAGCGTCCTTGGAGCTGCTCGCTCCCGGCACGGTGATCGTGGATCTCGTGGCCAAGGCGGGCGGCAACTGTGTCGCCACGGTGCCGGACACTACCGTCACCCTGCCCAACGGCGTCATCGTCACGCATCGCTCGAACTACCCCACCGCCCGCCCGACGGCGGCCAGTCGGGCTTACGGCGCGGCGACGGCGGCCATGATCCTGTGCATCGCCAGCGGGCAGCGCTCGGCCGATGGTCGCGCAAGGGTGGCCGAAGCATCTTGACGATCAACAAGAACGTGTTCTAATTTTTGGCATGCGCAGATTTGACGGTCGCCGCGTGATGGTGACGGGAGCCGGATCCGGCATCGGTCAGGGCATCGCCCTGCGGCTGCTCGACGAGGGGGCCCAGCTGGTCGCCGCCGACATCGACGCGACCGGCCTCGCGGCCACCGCGGAGAAGGCGGGTGACGGCGCCGCGCGCTTGCGAACGGTCGAAGTGAACACCGCCGACCCCGAGTCCGTGCGCGGGGCCACCGAACAGGCGCTCGACTTCCTCGGCGGCCTGGACGTGCTGGTCAACGCCGCGGGCATCCTGCGGCCCGCCCGCACCCACGAGATGCCGCTCGAGGTGTGGAACCAGGTCATCACGGTGAATCTCACCGGCACCTTCCTGATGACCCAGGCCGCGTTGCCCGCGCTGCTGGACACCGGACACGGCGTGGTGGTCAACATCTCCTCTACCGCGGCCTTCAGCGCGGCTCCCTACCTCGCGTCCTACGCGGCGTCCAAGGGCGGCGTGAACTCCTTCACCCACGCCATCGCCCTGGAGTACGCCAAGCAGGGGCTGCGGGCGGTGAATATCGTTCCGGCCGGTATCACCAGCGGTATCACGACGAAGTCCATCCTGGATCAGCCCGAGGGGTTCGATCCGCAGCTCTTCTCCCGGATGACCGGATGGCTCAACGGGGGAGCCCTCGGCAGTCCGGAGGACATCGCCGGCGTGGTCGCCATGGTGGCCTCGGACGACGGGCGCTACATGACGGGGACCGAGATCCGCGTCGACGGCGGCGCGCTGATGTAGTTATCGGGGTGTCGCGACCAAAAGATGGTGCGGAATCGGCCGGGTCGACAGCCGCTGATGTTCGACGGTGCAGCCCGCGTGCTCCAGTGTGGCGATCACGTCCGGCACGGGGCGCAAGGTGAAGCCATAGGACGTGAACGGCAGCTTCGCCATCGCGTCCGGGTCGCCGATGCCGATCACCAGGCGACCGCCCGGTCGGACCACCCGCGCGAGCTCGGTGCAGGCTGCGGCCAGATCCGGGACGAAGTAGACGGTGTTGACCGTGATCGCGGCGTCGAGGCTGTCGTCGGTGAGTGGCAGTGCGGTGAGCGAGCCCTCGGCGAGGCGCAGCCGGCCGGAGCCGATGTCGCGAGTGTGACCGGAGCGGGCGCGCGCCAGCATGTCGGCGGAGATCTCGACGCCGTGCACCACGCCATCGGCGCCGACCCGCTCGAGCAGCAGCGGAAGCCCTGCTCCGCCACCGAATCCGATATCCGCGACGTTCCCACCGGACGGGACGGCGGCGGCGTCGACCGCACTGGCTATGGCGGTCTTGTTGCCGCGATTGAGCAGAAGAGCGACGCCCTTGCCGAGCACGCCGTGCGGGTTGCCAAGCTGGCTCGCGAGGGTGGACAGCAGGCGTTCCCGCACACTACTCATGGCGCCATCGTATCGACCCGACCGCACCGATCCGAGCGGCCGAAGCCTGAATACTGCTCCCCGGGGTGTCCATTCGGATGCCGCGATGCCTGAGAAGGACCACCGCATGCGCCGCCCGTTGACCATCCTCGCGATCTGTGCCCTGGCGATGCTGCCGAGCGAACCGGCGTCGGCGGCCGGGCACTGGGGACCGCTCGCGCCGCGCAATCCTTTCCTCGGGCCGACCGGTACCGCGACCATGCACGGCGACGCGGGTTCCTCGGACGCCACCCCGCTTGCCGGGCCGGGCGGCAGGGTCGCGGCTGTCACGGCCTTTCCGCTGGCCGCAGCGTGCCCGACTTTGCTGGAAGGATCGGACCTTCTTGTGGTCGCGCTGTGTACCGCGATCGCGGGACAGACGCCGACGGTGTATCTGCTCGACCCTTCGGCACTTGGTCCTTTGCCGGCCCCGCTCGCCGCGCTGCCATTGACCAAAGGCAGCCTGCTCGGTGGGGTGTACGCCTATTTGGACAACGACAACCGGCTGGTGGTCGTGGATGGCGCGCATCGAATGCTCCGGGTGCGGCACGAGCGTGACGTGGCGGGGGCTTGGCGGCTGGTCAGCGAGGAATCCGCCGACCTCGGGTCGGTGGTCCCATTCGGGGACAACGTGACCGGCTTGGTCCCGGACTGGTCGGGCAATGTGTGGTTCGCGACCGGCCAGGGCGTGGTCGGGTTCGTCACCCAGACCGGGCGGGTCGCGGCATTGACGCTGCCCGCCGGCGAGCAAGTGACGAACAGCATTTCGGCGGCACCGAGCGGGCTGATCGCCGTGGCGACGACGCACGCGCTCTATGAACTGGGCGCCGATGCGTTCGGCGATCCGGAGATCATATGGCGAGCGGCCTACGACCGTGGCTCGGCGCGAAAGCCGGGACAGCTGAGCTGGGGCACCGGATCGACACCCACCTACTTCGGTCCGGACACCGGCGCGGATTACCTGACCATCGTCGATAACGCCGACGGGCAGGTGAACGCGCTGGTATTCCGTTCGGGTACCGGGCAATTGGTGTGCACGGTTCCGGTACTCGCCGAACACGATGCGGGCAGTGAGAATTCGCCGGTCGGGATCGGTCGTTCCGTGTTCGTCGCCAGTACCTACGGTTACCCGTATCCGGCACTGCCGGAGGGCGCGGGTCCGGCAGTGCCGCCGAGCGCGCCGTTCACCGGCGGCATGACGCGGATCGACGTGCGCGACAACGGGTGTCAGACCGTGTGGGATAACAGGATTCGCAGTGCGGCGGTACCGCGACTGTCCACCGCCGACGGCGGGCTGTACACCATCGCGCGCGTCGGTCCCGACTACCCCACACCTCTCGACGGGTATGTCTTCACTGTCGTGGATCCGGATACCGGTGCGGTCACCTCCTCGTACCCGCTCCCGGGCACCATCACGCACGATCCGCTCCAGACCGCGCCGCTGATCACCCACGACGGGCGGCTCCTCCAGGGCACGATCACCGGAATCCTGCGCGTCGGCTGAGCCGGGCCAAGGGGGTGAGGCGGCTCGGAGCGCCCGGCGATCGGGATCGGGCTGGCCCGCATGGAGCTGCGCCACGGTGCTGGGACAGCGATCCAATGGACCGCGGGAGCGGTGCTCAGTGGTTGATGATTGTGACGTGGATCTCTCGAACTGCGCTGTCACGGTGCCCATTTCGCGCGGCAGGGCCGCTGCGGCGAGGTAGTGAGGCGAAGATCACACACGCCTTTATGGTTGCGATCGAGGTGCTGAATGGCGGCGGTAGGGCCTGGCCGAGCGGTCCGATGTGCGGGCCGGTTAATACGGAGCCTGTCGGGGAACTGACCGGTCTTCCGGTATCTGGGCTGTGTACGCGTCGGTTTATTACCAAGTAAACAAACTTCTGGTCGCTTTCTATTCGGCGGCGGCCAGCAATCGCCATTTCGAGGGAATGAACGTGCAGGTGAGAGCGCATGTCAGCAAACCATGGAGAGGTCTATCCCAGGTATAGCTAACGCGCCCGGGATATCCGCGACTCCTTTGCGGAGCGATTCGGAGTGGCGGCCGAAGGGAGATTACGAGGGTGCCGTAAGCGTGCCGAAACGGTGGATTCCGCCGCCGCGCTCGGTTTGCTGGCACGGGTCGGAGGAAGGGTGCCGCCAGGGTTTGCTGGCGTGCTGCTTTATACGCTTGACCTCGGCGGGGACGGTTGCGTAGGGATAACGATTGTGTAGAGTTGACGGTAACGCTGGCCGCAGCTCGAGCAAGACTCGCTGCGGCCAGCGGAACTCAAATGGGGGATTCGAAACCACTCTGTAACCCGGTTTAGCTGTCGGTTGCCCAGGCCGTCGTCGCTCAGCGTGTGCTGAATGTTGTCTGGCTCACACTCGCGTGCTGATTCCTCGACGGCTCGTAGACCTCGCCCGCCTGCTCCAGTACCGCGCGACGCCCGACTCCGAAGACATAGACCAGGAAGAACGCCTCGGCGGTGAACCCGATCGCGATACGGACCGGCGCGGGCAGCGGGCTCGGCGTCACGAATCCCTCAATGAAGCCACACACCAGCAACACCGCGACCAGTCCGAGCGCCACCGTCGCGGTCGCGCGGCCTTGCCTGGCGACCGCCTCCACCCGGCTGAGCCGACCCGGATCGATCAGCGTCCAACCGAGTTTCAGCCCCACACCGCCCGCGACGAACACGGCCGTCAGCTCGAGGGTGCCGTGCGGGAGGATGAAACCGAAGAACGAATCCAGCCGCCCCGCATCGGCCATCAGTCCCGCGCTGACGCCCAGATTGAGCGCGTTCATGAACAGCAGGTACACGGCGGGCAGGATCAACACGCCGGTGAACAAGGCGATGGCCGCCACCCATGCGTTGTTCGTCCACACCTGCGCGGCGAACGCACCCTGCGGATGTTCCGAGTAGTACGTCTCGAACGCGCCGCCGGGCGCGGTGAGATCCCCGCTGTCATCCGGGATCCCAAGTACCTTTCGCGCGGATTCGAACCGGTCCACCCAGATGGCCAACCCGGCTGTGACGAGCAGGAACACCGCGGCCACGCCGACCCACCACGGCCAGGACCGGTAGAGCGCCGCCGGGAAACGGTGGCTGAAGAACCGGCCGGCCTCCTGCCAGGTTCCGGTGCGCGTCCCGAGCACCCGGCCACGGGCCCGGGCCAGCAGCGCGCTCAGTCCGGCGATCAACTCCGGGTCGGGACTGTGCGACTGCAATCGCGCCAACTGCTGGGACGTCCGGCGGTAGAGCATGACCAGTTCGTCCGCCTCGGCGCCGGTCAGCTTGCCGCGCGTGGACAGGTAGTCGAGCCGTTCCCAAGCCCTGCGGTGCGCCAGGCTGTATGCGTCCACGTCCATTCGGTTGCCTCCCACTCCCGCCAGTCGCAAGAATGCTAACGAGATGGCTGAATTCACAACCGGCGAAGCGGTCGCCCTGGAGCTGCCGATCGCCCGGATCCCCACCAGGGCCACCGCGTTCCTGATCGACGTGCTGGTCCAGTGTGCGCTCGGATTCGTCCTGTTCGCGATCGTCTGGATGTTGCTGCCCCCGGGAGTGGATTCGGCGTGGCTGGACGCGGTGGTGCTGGTCACCGTCGTCGCTGTTCTGGTCGGCTACCCGGTGACCTGTGAGACCGTCTGGCGCGGGCGGACATTGGGCAAGCTGATGCTCGGCCTGCGGGTGGTGCGTCAGGACGGCGGACCGGTCGATTTCCGGCACGCGCTCACCCGCGGCTTGGCGGGCGCCATCGTCGACTTCTGGATGCTCGGCGGATTCGGCGCCATCGCGGTCCTCACCTCGATGTGCTCGCCACACGCGCGGCGGATCGGTGACGTGCTGGCGGGCACCGTGGTCGTGCACGCGCAACGGCCGCTGCCGCTGCCCGCGCTGGCGATCGCCCCGCCGTGGCTGACGGGCTGGAGCGCGCAACTCGACCTGTCCGGGCTGCCAGAAGATCTCGCGCTGGCGGTGCGGCAGTACCTGACCCGCTTCCGCACGCTGACCCCCGCCGCCCAGCACCATTTGGGGACCGTGCTCGTAACCGAAGTATGCGATCGGCTGCGCGTCGCACCCCCCGTCGGCTACCCCCCATTGCAGATCCTCGGTGCGGTCATCGCCGAACGGCAGCGCCGGGTGCTGCCTCGGCCTATGTTTCCGGTGCTGCCGGCGCCGATGCCGGTGCGGGCGCAGTAGGCGGCTGCCTCGCCTTCGCTCGGCCCGGCGCGGTCTGAGGACGGACTCCGTCCGGCAGCGTCGTTTCTGCGGCTGCCTCTGTCTTCGCTCCTTTAGCTGTTGCCCGCGACGTAAGCGTCGATCTCACGCAGGAACTGGTCCTGGCGGGCGGGCGTGATCCAGGACGCGCGGAACGAGTTCTTGGCCAGTTCCGCCAGCTGATCGATTTCGAGGCCGGCCTGCTCGGCCAGCGCCAGGTAGTTGTCGGCGGCGTACGCGCCGAAATACGCGGGGTCGTCGCTGTTGACGGTCACGGTCAGGCCGCGGTTCAGCAGGCCGACGATCTCATCGGACTTCATCTGCGCGGTGACGAAGGAGTTCGACACCGGGCAACAGGTGAGCGCGATGCCCTTGCTTTTGGCCAGCTCGACCAGACGGTCGTCCTCGACAATGTTCGTGCCGTGGTCGAGGCGGTCGACTTCGATGTCCTCCAGCGCCTGGCGGATGTGCTCGATGGAGTTCTGCTGGTCGATGTCGCAGTGCATGGTCAGCAGGAATCCTTCCGCGCGGGCGCGCTGGAAGACGGCATCGAACTTGCTCGGCGGATTGCCGCGCTCGTCGGAGTCCAACCCCACCCCGATGATCCAGTCCTTGTACGGCAGTGCTTCCAGCAGTGTCGCCATCGCGTACTCCGCGGAATGGTCGCGCAGGAAGCACAGGATCAGCTCGGCGGAGATCCCGAGCATGCGCCGCGCCCGCGCGATCGCCGATCGGTACCCACTGACCACGGCGGGGAACGGAACACCGCGCCCGGTGTGTGCCTGCGGATCGAAGAACATCTCGACATGGCGGACGCCCTGCGCATGTGCTCTGGTCAGATAGTCGAAGGCGAGGTCGTGGAAGTCCTCCGGCCGTTGCAGCACCCGCATGGCCGGGTAGTAGACCCGCAGGAACGAGGTCAGGTCATGGAAGCGATAGGTCTGCTTGACTTCGTCGACGGACTTCTCCGGCAGCTCGATGCCGTTGCGCTGGGCGAGGCGGAATTTCAGCTCCGGCTCGAGTGTCCCTTCCAGATGCAGGTGCAGCTCCGCTTTGGGCAGTCCGCGGACGAAGGCGGCGAGATCTGAGGACATGGGCCAATGATCCTCCTTCGCCCTCGCATCTGGATGCCGTTTCGGCCCGCGCGGAACGGCTAGAGGGCGCCGGACTGCTTGAGTTCGAGGTATTCGTCCGCCAAGGCCTCGGGCAGTCGTTCCGGTGGCGCGGCGACAACCGCGATCCCCATGCGCCGCAGGGATTCCTGGACCAGAGCGCGTTCGGCCAGGACGGATTCGGCAGCGGCCGCCGCGTAGAGATCGCCCACGTTGTCGCGGCGGGCCGCCGCGGCGGCGACGTCGGGGTCGGTCACCGACACGATGAGCACCCGGTGGCGCTGCGCGAGGACGGGCAGTACGGGTAGCAGATTCTCCTCGACGGCCGCCCCGTCGAGGCTGGTGAACCAGACGACCAGGCTGCGTCGGCGGGTGCGCTGCACGGCCGCCCGCACCAGGCCGGCGCTGTCGGTGTCGACAAGGGCCGGGGTGATGCCCGCCATCGCGTGCATCAGCTTCAGCTGCAAACCTTTTCCGCCCGCACCGCGGACTTCGGCGCGCGGTTTCCGGTCGAAGGCGAGCAGGTCCACCGAGTCGCCCGCGGCGGCCGCCAGCCCGCCGAGCAGCAGGGCGGCCTCGATGCTCGCGTCCAGGCGGGTGCCTTCGCCGACGCGGCCCGCGCTGATCCGGCCGGTGTCCAGCAGCATCAGCATGTGCCGGTTGCGTTCCGGGCGCCAGGTGCGGACCAGGACGTCGGTGGCACGGGCGGTGGCGCGCCAATCGATGGCGCGCACGTCGTCGCCGGCGACGTACTCGCGGAAGGAATCGAATTCGGTGCCCTGCCCGCGCAGGTTGGCTACATTGCTGCCTTCGAGATGTTGCAGCCGTTTCACTTTCGACCGCAGCAGCCGCTCGGCGCGGAACGCGGGCAGCGCGCGTACCCGGGCGGGCACGTCGTGCCTGGTCTGCTTGCCGGCCAACCCGAGCGGGCCGAGCAGCCGCACGGTGACCGGTCCCGCGACTCGATCACCGCGGTGGGTCGGTGTGAGCGTGGTGCGGAACCGGACCAAGGTGGCGGGCGCGAGATCCAGCGGGTGCGCGCGGTTTACGGCGCGTGCGCTGCCGGGCCAGTCGTCCCACACGATGCCGCGCAGCACCCTGGGCCCGGTGTTCACCGCGACGAGCTCGACTTCGGTGGAGCGTCCGAGTCGCACCGTGGTCAGTGCTTGCCGGGAGAGCGTCAGATCCCGCGCCCGGCCCACCGCGGCCAGATCGATGAGCACGGCCGCGGCCAGCGCGCAGGTCAGCGTGACGACCCCCAGCAGGGAGGGCACGAGCAGGGTGACGAACAGGGCGGACGCTCCCGCCGCGGCGGCCAGCCGACCGGTGACGACCATGCGCTACACCGGAACCGGAACCGACAGCAGCAGCGCCGACATCACGCCCTCGGTGGTCACCCCGTCCAGCTCGGCTTCCGGGCGCAGGTGCAGGCGGTGCCGCAGCACGGCGACCGCGACGGATTTCACGTCGTCCGGTGTGACGAAACCGCGGCCGTTGAGCCAGGCGAACGCGCGTGAAGCCGCCATCAGAGCGGTCGCGCCTCGGGTGGAGGCACCGTGCTGCACGGCGGGCGAGGTGCGCGTCGCCCGGCAGACGTCGACGGTGTAGGCGAGCACCTCCGGGCTGATCGTCATTTTCGTGATCGCGGCGCGCGCGGCGGCGATGTGCGTGGGGCCCGCCACGGGACGCAGTCCCGCGGCGGTCAGGTCACGTGGATCGAACCCGGCGGCGTGGCGTTGCAGGATGCGGAATTCGTCATCGCGGCCGGGCAGGTGGATGTCCACCTTGAACAGGAACCGGTCCAGCTGGGCTTCCGGCAGCGGGTAGGTGCCCTCCTGCTCGATCGGATTCTGCGTGGCGACCACGACGAACGGGTCGGGCAGCGGCTGCGGCTTCCCGTCCACCGAGACCTGCCGCTCCTCCATTGATTCCAGCAGCGCGGACTGGGTTTTCGGCGGAGTGCGGTTGATCTCATCGGCGAGCAGCAGATTGGTGAACACCGGGCCGTGCCGGAAGGTGAACTCCGCCGAGTGCGGATCGTAGATCTGTGAGCCGGTGACGTCGCCCGGCATCAGGTCCGGGGTGAACTGCACACGCGCGTGGTCCAGATCCAGCGCTGTGGCCAGTGCCCGCACCAGCAGCGTCTTCGCCACGCCGGGCACACCCTCGAGCAGCACGTGGCCGCGGCACAGCAGCGCGAGCACCAGGTACATGACCGCGTTGTCGTTGCCGACCACCGCCTTGCCGATCTCGGCGCGCAGCGCGTGGAACGCGGCGAGCGCTTCCTCGGCCGTCGGGGTGGTATCGATGCTGGTCATTCGACCTCCTGTGGTTCGCGGGCGTTCCCGCACGCCGTCGGCCGGGTGGTTGGGCGATGCTGCCTCATCCGATCTCCGATTCGATCCATTCGAGCTGAGCGGCCACCATCCGCAGGGCGTCCGGGTCGGGCACCGGGCCGAACAGCGCGGCCGCGATCTGTGCCGGGTCGGCTCCGATGCGTGCGGCGATCGCGCTGACGATCCGGTCCGGCGGAGTGTCGGCGGTGACGCCCAGCGGTGTACGAATGCGGCGCATGGTCGCCGCTCGCAGCTTTCCGGCGACGTGGTCGTGGTCCTTCGAGCGCCGATACAGCGCGGCCTGGCCGGCGAGCAATTCGTTCGCCGCGACTTCCACCGGGCGCGGCTCGCGCACCAGAGCGCCCCGCCGCCGCGCGCGCCACCACACCACCAGTGCGGCGGCGAGCAGAAACTGCACTGCGCCGTAGAAGACCGGTGCGGGCAGTCGATCCCAGATCGGATCGTCGCCCGCTCCGAAGCCAGGCGGGTCGTAGGTATCGTCCGGCGGCGGGACGTCGGGCAGGTCCGGTGGTGGTTTCGGCGGCGGCGCGGTCGGCGCACCGCAGGATTGCAGTGCGCCGTAGACCAGCAGCAGCAATGCGGCTGTGGCGGCGAGCACGGCCCAGAATTTCGGACTGCGCAATAGCTTCGGCAGTGGCGGGAGTTGCCGTCTGGTGCGCGGCGGTCGCTCCTTCGCCTCGATCGCGGTGGGCTCCGATGCGGGTGGCGGCGCGGCGGCGGAGAACCGGTCGGCGTATTCGAGTCTGCGGTATTCGTCTTCGCCGGCGCGGCGTCCGCCGTAAACCACCTCGTCGAAACTGCGTGCCGCGGGATGTAGTTCGGTGGCGACCTCCAGCGGCAGCGCGGTCGTCACGTCGTCGGCGGTTTCCCGCGCGGTGCGCGAGCGCCGGACTTCCAGCACGCCATGCTGTTCCAAGCCGCGCAGCACGGCGCGGAATCGTTCCCGCAGGGCGCTGTCGAAATCCCGGCGCTGCGCCGCCGATTCAGCGGCGGCCCGATGGTCGGCGGCGGAGCGGAGATGAGGGGTGCCGGGTGCCGGGTCGTTCGTCACCGGGACGGTCTTGGCCAGACTGATTTCCGCGGGATCGCGTGTATCCGGCGCGCTTCGCGGCGGCCGAGGATCGTTCATCGCGTCTCCCGAGTGGGGATGCGGATGTCCAATCCCTCCCTGCGGCAACGGCGATCGATGTAGCACACCACCCGCGACGATGCCTCGACCACCTCGCCGAACGCCGTCACCAGCAGCACGGCGGAGGTGGTCAGGATGATCACCGGCCACCGATGGGTGCCGGAGAAATCCGTGATGAACAGCGGGATGGCCAGCAACGGCACCGCGAGCAGCCCGAACAGGGCACGCTGGGCTATCCACAGTCCGGTGGTCGGCCACTCGGCGCCCTCGGCGAGCAGTTTCGCGCGGGCGACGCCGTCGCGATGCGAGGTTCGCTCGGCGAACAGAATCGGAACCGTGATCCAACGGCGCGCCCGCAGCCAGCCGAGCCAGAGCAATATCAGCGGAAGCGTCACGATCAACGGGCTGCTCAGCGCGATCACAGCCACACCAACCGAGGTGAACAACAGCTGGAACACCAGCAGCGGACCGAAGATCGCAGCGCACCGGCCGAGCGCGGTGCGCCAGCCGATCGGGGCGCCGCCGACGGTCGCGAGTCCGAGCGCCACGGTCATCCCGCGCAACGCGAACCGCAGCACCCACGCGCAGGCGGCGGTCGACAGAATCGCAGCCCAGGCGGTGCCCGGGTCGGAGCCGTCGGTCAGCCCCGAGACGCCCGCGGTCACCGCGACGACGACCGCCTCGGCGGCGAACAAGCCTGCGAGACTGAACCCGGCCAGGGCGCGAATGTTCGCCTGGATCAGAGCGAACGGCTGATCGAGCAGTTCGCGGAAAATCAGCGGTCGGATCGGCACCGTCGTTCCAGGAAATCCCGGTACCGGATCTGTTCCCGCCCCGACGGCACCGGCCGGTTCGGCGGCTGGCAGCACGGGCCGAGTCTAACCGTCAGCGCTGCGGGAGGCGCTGCACCAACCACGAGTTCATCATCTCGACCAGCGCCTGCCGGACCATCGGCACCATGTCGATCCTGCTGCTCGCCGCCGTGGCGTTCCGATTGCGCAGCGCCCACGGATAACGGACGGATTCGCATCAGCTCGCCACGGCGGGCGACCTGCGGTGCGGGACTATTCGGGAAGGTCGGCCAAAAAGCTGCGGCGGGCCGAGTCGACGTGCTCCTGAGCGGCTCGGCCAAGCGTCTCGGCATCGCCGGCACCGGCTGGCCGACCGGCTGCGTGCCGCGGGCACCGTCTTCGTCATCGAGCCGTACCTGCGGTTTCCCGATCAGCCCGCACGGCAGTGGACGATGTTCCTGACCGGGCGACCGCTGCCCGTCACGCCAGTCGGCATTGCCGTGTGGCTGCGCTGATTCCGCTGGTCCCGGGTCGAAGTCGAGCCTGCGGAGACTATCGCCTCCCGGTGCCGCTGCGGATCACCGGCCGGGCGGGAGTTCGCGGCGGTTGGACTCGGGAAGTTCGGCGTGGTGGTTGTGGGTGAGTTCTTCCCGGCTCACACCGGTGGGCAGACCGTAGCCCGCCGCACCGGTCGGGGGAAGGGAGTAGCGCGGCGCATGGGGGGCGGAATAGTCGGCGTCGACGACCGTGGAGGCGATGTGCTGGGCGTGTGCGACGTCGGGGGAGCCGGACTGGAGCTGGTAGCCGATCGGACCGCCCATGGCCTGCGGGTGTGAGGTCTGGCCGTCGATGGTCACCTTGCGGGTGCGGCGCAGGGTGAAGGTGATCTCCTCGACCTCCTCGAACGCCTGCCGCGCGGTGCGCAGCGGGTGCGTCGCGGTGTCGATGGCGTTGGCGACGAACGACGGAACCAGCGGCCGGATGAAGCGCGCCGCGGTGTCGGTGAACGGCACCGTGCCGATCAGCGGCAGCTCGAGACCGCCGCCCTTGGGTGCGGGTGCTGGCACGACGGCGGGCGCCGGCGGGCTCGCGGTGACGGGGGCGGGTAGGTTCGGCGTCGCCTCATCCGGCATGGCGCTGTCCTTTCGATCGTCCGCCGCGGCGGCGGGAAGTTCGGGGCGGCGCGGCGGTTCGGTGATACCGATCTCGATACCGCCGATGGCCGCGATGATGCGGGTGCGCTCCCGCTCCCGGTCGATGGCCGTGTCCGCCTCGATGGCGAGGCGGGCGGCGGTGAGCTGCTGTTCGGCGCGCAGGGTCTCGGCTTCGGCGCGTACTTCGGCCTGCTTGACCGCGATGGCCGTGTCGGCTTCGCGCTCGGCGCGGTCGTGGACGGCACGCGCCGCGTTGTGCCGGTCGAACGATGTCTCCCCGCGCCACCAGCGCAGCACCAGCGGGAGCAAAGCGAGCGCGACGAACGCCACGATGGTGAGAATGCGCAGCGGCAACGCCTCGCGCACGGTGTAGTCGTTCATCGCCAGCCAGCGCGCGCCGAGCCCACGGTCGGCTCCTTCGAAGGCGGAGTTCCGTGCGGCGGAAAGGGTGTTCTGGTCGTCGGCGATCCGGCGGTCGGCCTCATCGACCCGGCCCTGCGCCGCGGCGAGTTGCTTGCGGGCGTCGTCGAGCATGTCGTTGGCGGTCTGCGCTTCCGGTCCGCGGCCGGGCACACCGGTGATCCTGGTCTGCGGGCACTCGGGGGTCGGGTTGTACTCGCAGCGGGCGGTCACCAACGCACGGTCGATGTCCGCCTGCGCTTGGGTGATCGACCGGTCGAGCGCGGCCCGGTCGGCCTTCGCCCGGTCCAGTTCGCTCTGCGCCGCGACAACCTGCGCCGCCGAATCGACCGACCGCTGAGCCCGGTCGTCCAGCACACGATCGACGGATGCGCCGAAGAGTACGACCGCGGCCAGTTCGGCGATCAATCCACCCGCCAGCACGGCCACCGTGACGCGCACGATCAGGCCGAGCCGGTCCGGCCCTCCGCTCGGCCGCGCCGTCGCCACGGCTCGCGCCAGCGCACCGGTCAGCGCCGCGACCACGAGCGCCGCCGCCAGCGTCGCCCACAGCGGCAACGCGTCCGTCGAGGCCGCCGCCAGGCCGGTGATCGCGCCCGAGACCGTCGCGGACAACAGCACGACGGCGCCGGTGACGGCGTAACCGGCGCGCTCGTGGTGATCGATGATTTCGCTGGTCCGGCCCCCGCCGAGCCAGGTGAACAAGCCGGTGACGGTCATGGGAAGGCACATCCTCTACGTCCCAGGCGCTTTCGCGGGCGCGACGAAACTGTCACGGATTCGTTGTGACAGCGTGACAGGCCCTCGGCCGACTCAGCGAGCAGGGGCGGCCGGATGTGTCCAGGCTCACAGGTCATCGAGCGTCGCCGGGACCGCGGGGGCTGAATACACCTACTCTGGCGCAGTGGTGAGCGATCCCAGGAGGTCCCGGCATGCGCGGAGTCGTGGTGACGATATTCGCGGCGGCGCTGCTCATGTGGCCGGCTAACGCGGGCGCGGCTCCGGCCGACGGATCGCTGGACCGGTTGGTCGCGCTGGTCATCGAGCGGCTGGACACGGCCGACGCGGTGGCCGCGGCGAAGTGGGCGGCGGCCGGCGAGCGCGGCATCGAGCCGGCCATCGACGATCCCGTCCGTGAGTCCGAGGTCTACGACGCGATGGCCCGCCTCGGCAACAGCCGTGAACTGCCGGAGAACTGGGTACGGCAGGTGTTCTTCGGTCAGATCGAGGCGAACAAGACAGTGCAGCGCGGCCTGATCCTGCGGTGGCGCTTCGACCCGGCCGCGGCGCCGAGCGACCCCGCCGGTCTCGCGTCCGTGCGTCCGGTCATCGACCGGGTGAACGTCGAAATCCTCGACCAGCTGGCCGCCCATCGAGCCGAGCTGACCGCGCCGGATTGCGCTGAACGGTTGGCGCGCAGCGTCTTCAGTGCGTTCCTCACCGGCCGGTTGGATGCCTTGCACCAAGCCGCGCTGGTACGTGCCGCAATCGTGCTCTGCCCGGCCTGAACAGCCGCCGTGCCGACGCTCGGAAGATGTGTCCAACAACACTCCACGTTATTTGCTGAGAATGTGCTGAACTCCACAGTGAGCAAAAGAGTCCGGACGGTCGGATCGCATTCGCGGCTTGTCACGCCGGTGTAGGAAACATCTCAGCGGCTCGATCGCCGAGTTAGCCGCTGCCGCTTGGTTTTGTCCGGCCCGGTCCGGGGAAATCTTCTTCGACGCAGGTGAGGACGGGTTCCCGGTGTTGCGCGGAGGTTTCGGGCCGGTTGTGCACGCCGGTTCTTCCCTGCTGGCACCCAGTGCCAGAGGGATCGATTGCACCCTACTCGCTGCTTTACACTGGACGACGCGCACACGTGGAGGACCGAATGCAGAAGCCCAGCTAAACCTGGTTATTAGCGAAACCTAAGTTGGTTGGGCCCTGGACCTGACTTATCGTTTGCTCTTACGCCGAACACAGAATGTTCGGCAATCGCCCGCTCGGGCAGCCCCTAGCCGGTGCTCAGCGTAGCGGGCGAGACCCCGCTCGGAGGTAAGGATCTTGTTAGGGATCCGTTACCGAAGGGCACCCACTACGTCACAGAAGCGGGTGGAGACAACTGCAGACCTGACTGCACGCCGAAGACCATCAGCGCGGCTGGCTTCGGAACGTACGGGCGCAGTCTTGTACGGAGGCGTTCGAACGAAAGGCCGTTTTCTTCGAAGGCCGACTTTCTTGAAGGCAGAGGCATGACGCAACTTCCTGGCCACAGGTCACCTGGACCCATCGGGCTCTACGACCCGGCGAACGAGCACGACGCCTGCGGCGTCGCATTCGTCGTCGACATGCACGGCCGCCGCAGCCGCGACATCGTCGACAAGGCTATTACGGCTCTGTTGAACCTGGAGCACCGTGGTGCCGCCGGCGCCGAGCCCAACAGTGGTGACGGCGCGGGCATCCTGATCCAGGTTCCCGACCGCTTCTTCCGCGCCATCGTGGGCTTCGAATTGCCGCCGGAGGGCTCCTACGCCTCCGGTATCGCCTTCCTGCCGCAGGCCCGTCGCGAAGCCGCGCGCGCCGCATACGGCGTGGAGAAGATCGTCAAGGAAGAGGGCCTCGAGGTCCTGGGATGGCGTGAGGTCCCGATCGACGAGTCGTCGCTCGGCGCACTCTCGCGTGACGCCATGCCGACCTTCCGGCAGATCTTCATCGCCTCGCCGAAGAACGCTTCCGAACCGCTGTCGGGCATGGATCTGGAGCGTCGCGCCTACGTAGTGCGCAAGCGAGTCGAGCACGAACTGGGGTCGGCCGGTGCGGGTGAGGGCGCGGTCGGCAAGGAATCGGTCTACTTCCCGAGCCTGTCCGGGCAGACCTTCGTCTACAAGGGCATGTTCACCACGCCGCAGCTGCGCGCGTTCTACCTGGACCTGCAGGACTCCCGGGTGGAGAGCGCGCTGGGCATCGTGCACTCCCGCTTCTCCACCAACACCTTCCCGTCCTGGCCGCTGGCGCACCCGTTCCGCCGCGTCGCGCACAACGGTGAGATCAACACCGTCACCGGCAACGAGAACTGGATGCGCGCCCGTGAGGCGCTGCTGCGCAGCGACGTCTTCGGCACCGACTCCGCGGGCAAGAACCGGCTGGAGAAGATCTTCCCGGTCTGTACTCCGGGGGCAAGCGACACCGCCCGGTTCGACGAGGTGCTGGAACTGCTGCACCTCGGCGGCCGCAGCTTGCCCCACGCCGTGCTGATGATGATTCCCGAGGCGTGGGAACGCAACGAGAACATGGACCCGCAGCGGCGGGCCTTCTACGAGTACCACTCGATGTTGATGGAGCCGTGGGACGGCCCGGCGTCGGTGTGCTTCACCGACGGCACCGTCATCGGCGCCGTGCTCGACCGCAACGGCCTGCGCCCCAGCCGCATCTGGGTGACCGACGACGGCTTGGTCGTGATGGCCTCCGAGGTCGGCGTGCTCGACATCGACCCGTCCAAGGTGGTCAAGAAGGCGCGCCTACAGCCGGGCCGCATGTTCCTGGTCGACACCGCCCAGGGCCGTATCGTCGGCGACGAGGAGGTCAAGACCCAGCTCGCCGCCGAGCACCCGTACCAGGAGTGGCTCGACAAGGGCGTGTCCCGCCTCGCCGACCTGCCCGACCGTCCGCACGTGCACATGTCGCACGATCGCGTGCTGATCCGCCAGCAGATCTTCGGATACACCACCGAAGAGCTCGGCCTGCTGATCTCGCCGATGGCCAGGACCGGCCTCGAAGCGCTCGGCTCGATGGGCACCGACACCCCGATCGCGGTGCTGTCCAGCCGTCCGCGCCTGCTGTTCGACTACTTCTCCCAGCTGTTCGCGCAGGTCACCAACCCGCCGCTGGACGCGATCCGGGAAGAGGTGGTGACCAGCCTCAAGCGCAACATCGGCCCGGAGGCCGACCTGCTGCACCCGGGGCCGGAGTCGTGCAACCAGATCGCGCTCGAGCAGCCGATCCTGGACAACGACGAGCTGGCCAAGCTCGTGCACATCAACGACGACGGTTCGCACCCCGAGCTGCGCTCGGTGGTCGTGCGCGGCCTGTATCCGGTGCAGCAGGGCGGCAAGGGCCTGCGCAAGGCGCTCGAGGCGATCAACACCCAGGTGTCGGCCGCCATCGATGGCGGAGCGCGGATCATCGTGCTGTCCGACCGCGAGTCCAACGAGAAGCTGGCGCCGATCCCGTCGCTGCTGCTGACCTCCTCGGTGCACCACCACCTGGTGCGCGAGCGCACCCGCACCATGGTCGGCCTGGTCGTGGAGGCCGGTGACGCCCGCGAGGTGCACCACATGGCCATGCTGGTCGGCTTCGGCGCCGCCGCGATCAACCCGTACATGGCCTTCGAGACCATCGAGGACATGCTCGAGCGCGGCGCGCTGGAGATGCCGGGCAGCACCGGCGACCTGGCCGCCGACTACCGCAAGGCAGTCGCGAACTACAACAAGGCGGCGGGCAAGGGCGTGCTGAAGGTGATGTCCAAGATGGGCATCTCCACCCTGGCCTCCTACAACGGCGCACAGCTCTTCCAGGTGATCGGCCTGTCGCAGGAGCTGGTGGACGAGTACTTCACCGGCCTGCGCTCGCACCTGGACGGCATCGGCCTGGACGAGATCGCCGACGAGGTCGCCCAGCGGCACCTGGTCGCGTTCCTGGAGAACCGCAACGAGCGCGCGCACCGTGAGCTCGAGGTGGGCGGTGAGTACCAGTGGCGGCGCGAGGGCGAATACCACCTGTTCAACCCGGACACGGTGTTCAAGCTGCAGCACGCCACCCGGTCCGGCCAGTACTCGATCTTCAAGGAGTACACCAAGCTGGTCGACGACCAGTCCGAGCGGCTCGCGTCGCTGCGCGGCCTGTTCAAGTTCAAGAACGACGCGCGCTCCCCGATCCCGATCGAGGAGGTCGAGCCCGCGTCGGAGATCGTGAAGCGGTTCTCCACCGGCGCGATGAGCTACGGCTCCATCTCGGCGGAGGCGCACGAGACCCTGGCGATCGCGATGAACCGCCTCGGCGGACGGTCCAACTCGGGCGAGGGCGGCGAGTCGCCGTCGCGCTTCGAGCCGGAGGAGAACGGCGACTGGCGGCGCAGCGCGATCAAGCAGGTGGCCTCCGGCCGCTTCGGCGTGACCGCGCACTACCTGACCAACTGCACCGACATCCAGATCAAGATGGCGCAGGGCGCGAAGCCCGGTGAGGGCGGCCAGCTGCCCGCGCACAAGGTGTACCCGTGGGTGGCCGAGGTACGGCACTCGACGCCGGGCGTCGGCCTGATCTCGCCGCCGCCGCACCACGACATCTACTCGATCGAGGATCTGGCGCAGCTGATCCACGACCTGAAGAACGCGAACCCGCAGGCGCGCATTCACGTGAAGCTGGTCGCCGAGCCGGGCGTCGGCACCGTCGCCGCGGGCGTCTCCAAGGCGCACGCGGACGTCGTGCTGATCTCCGGTCACGACGGCGGCACCGGCGCATCGCCGCTGACCTCGCTCAAGCACGCGGGCGGTCCCTGGGAGCTCGGCCTGGCCGAGACCCAGCAGACGTTGCTGCTCAACGGCCTGCGCGATCGCATCGTGGTGCAGGTCGACGGCCAGATGAAGACTGGTCGCGACGTGGTGATCGCCGCGCTGCTCGGCGCCGAGGAGTACGGCTTCGCCACCGCGCCGCTGGTGGTCTCGGGCTGCATCATGATGCGCGTCTGCCACCTGGACACCTGCCCCGTCGGTGTCGCGACGCAGAACCCGGTGCTGCGCGAACGCTTCACCGGCAAGCCGGAATTCGTCGAGAACTTCTTCCTTTTCATCGCCGAAGAGGTCAGGGAACTGCTGGCGCAGCTGGGCTTCCGCACCCTGGACGAAGCCATCGGACGGGTCGATCTGCTCGACACCTCGCGGGCCAAGCAGCACTGGAAGGCCAGCAAGCTGGACCTGTCGCCGATCCTCGACGACGTCGAGACGGCGTTCATGTACCAGGACCGCCGCTGCACCAAAGCCCAGGACCACGGCCTGGAGAAGGCGCTGGACCAGCAGCTGATCACGCAGAGCCGGGACGCGCTGGAGCGCGGGCAGGCGGTGAAGTTCGAGACCAAGATCACGAACGTGAACCGCACCGTCGGCACCATGCTCGGCCACGAGGTGACCAAGCTCTACGGCGGCGCCGGCCTGCCCGACGACACCATCGACATCACCTTCACCGGATCGGCGGGCAACAGCTTCGGCGCCTTCGTGCCCGCAGGCATCACGCTGCGCGTGCAGGGTGACGCGAACGACTATGTCGGCAAGGGCCTTTCCGGCGGCCGCCTCGTGGTGCGCCCGTCGCTGAACGCGCCCGGCGAGTTCGTCGCGGAGCAGAACATCATCGCGGGCAACGTGATCCTGTTCGGCGCGACCAGCGGGCAGGTGTTCCTCAGCGGTGTGGTCGGCGAGCGGTTCGCCGTGCGCAACTCCGGCGCCACCGCGGTGGTCGAGGGCGTCGGCGACCACGGCTGTGAGTACATGACCGGTGGTCGTGTGGTCATCCTCGGCGAGACCGGCCGTAACTTCGGCGCCGGTATGTCCGGCGGCGTTGCGTTCGTCTTCGACCCGAACGGCACCTTCGCGTCCAAGCTCAACCCCGAGCAGGCCGACGCCGTCGAGCAGTTGGCCGGTGACGACTTCACCTGGCTGCACGACATCATCACCCAGCACCGTGACCAGACGGGTTCCCCGGTCGCCGATCGCATTCTGAGCGATTGGTCGCAGCAGGTGAACCACTTCGTCAAGGTCATGCCGCGGGAGTACAAGAAAGTTTTGCTCGCCATCTCCGAAGCTGAGAAGAGCGGCAAGGACGTGGACGAAGCGATTATGGAGGCCGCACGTGGCTGACCCCCAGGGATTCCTGAAGCACACTTCTCGGGAACTGCCGAAGCGGCGGCCGGTGCCGCTGCGCCTGATGGACTGGAAAGAGGTCTACGAGGAGAACTTCTCCCACCAGACCCTGCGCACCCAGGCCAGCCGGTGCATGGACTGCGGTATCCCGTTCTGCCACAATGGCTGCCCGCTGGGGAACCTGATTCCCGAGTGGAACGACCTGGTCTACAAGGACCGCTGGCGGGAAGGCATCGACCGGCTGCACGCGACCAACAACTTCCCGGAGTTCACCGGGCGGTTGTGCCCGGCGCCGTGCGAGGCGTCCTGCGTGCTCGGCATCAATCAGGATCCGGTCACGATCAAGCAGGTCGAGGTCGAGATCATCGAGAACGCCTTCGACGAGGGCTGGGTGACCCCGGTTTACCCGACCCGCATCACCGGCAAGAAGATCGCCGTCGTCGGTTCCGGCCCGGCCGGCCTGGCCGCGGCGCAGCAGCTGACCCGCGCCGGACACACCGTGACGGTGTTCGAGCGGGCCGACCGCATCGGCGGTCTGCTGCGCTACGGCATCCCGGAATTCAAGATGGAGAAGCGCTTCATCGACCGCCGTCTCGCGCAGATGGAGGCCGAGGGCACCATCTTCAAGACCGGCGTGAACGTGGGCGTGGACCTCACCGCCGAGCAGTTGCGCGAGCAGTTCGACGCGATCGTGCTCGCCGGTGGCGCCACCGTCGCTCGTGACCTGCCGATCCCCGGTCGCGACCTGGACGGCATCCATCAGGCGATGGATTTCCTGCCGTGGGCCAACCGGGTGCAACTCGGCGACGACGTCACCGACGCCGACGGCCTGCCGCCCATCCACGCGAAGGGCAAGAAGGTCGTCATCATCGGCGGTGGCGACACAGGTGCGGACTGCCTCGGCACCTCGCACCGGCAGGGCGCCGCCAGCGTGCACCAGTTCGAGATCATGCCGCGTCCGCCGGAGGAGCGGGCCGCCTCGACCCCGTGGCCGACCTACCCGCTGATGTACCGGGTTTCCTCGGCGCACGAGGAGGGCGGCGAGCGGGTGTTCTCGGTGAACACCGAGCGTTTCGTCGGCGCGGACGGCAAGGTGACCGGCCTGGAGGCGCACGAGGTCAAGATGGTCAACGGCCGCTTCGAGAAGGTGGAGGGCACCGACTTCACCCTCGAGGCCGACCTGGTCCTGCTGGCCATGGGCTTCGTCGGACCCGAGAAGCCGGGCCTGCTCACCGATCTCGGCGTCGGCTACGACCAGCGCGGCAACGTGCAGCGCGACAAGAACTGGGCGACCAACGTTCCCGGCGTCTTCGTCGCGGGTGACATGGGCCGTGGTCAGTCGCTCATCGTCTGGGCCATCGCCGAAGGCCGCGCCGCGGCCGCCGGTGTCGACCGGTACCTGGAAGGCGAGACCGCCCTCCCGGCGCCGATCACCCCCACCATGGTGGCTCAGCGCTAGACCCTCTCTTACCGGAGCGGAAACGAAGGCGCCTGTGGACAACTCGTCCACAGGCGCCTTTTCGCGATCGATGGTCCTCGGGCCGCGGAGTGTCGGAAATCCGACACACTCCGGGTTTCGAATGGCATTGCGGCGGTCGTGCCCTTATTGTGATCTTCGGCGTGTGGCTGATCTTGACATGTCGTTGGAAAGTGCAGGTCGAACCGGTCGGGTGACTTATGTTCACTTGGCGTGCACTGGAACGACATCCGATGAGTTCAGCATTGACGCGGCAACTCGGCGGGAAGTTCGACGAGGGCAAGGGTTTGGAGCGGTATGCAGTGGAAGAAGGTCGTCGCGGCTCTGGGCGCGTCCGCGACGGTGATGTCCGGCTTGGTTTTCGGCAGCGGGTCGGCGAGCGCGGCCCCCGGCTGCCCGAGTCTGTATGTGGTGGCGATTCCGGGTACCTGGGAGACCGGGCACGACAAGGCGCCGCAGCCGGGCATGCTGTCCGGCGTCACCCGAGGTCTGCCGTCCTCCGCGGAGGTCGACTACGTGACCTATGCCGCCACCGCCTTCCCTTGGGAGGGTGAGGTTTACGGCAACTCGAAGAAAGAGGCGGTCGACAACGCGCGCGGGCTGATCGCGGCCATGGCGCAGCGTTGCGGCGCGACCAAGATCGCGCTCGTCGGCTACAGCCAGGGCGCGGACGCGGCCGGTGACCTCGCCGCCGAGATCGGCACGGGGCTCGGTGTCGTGTCGCCCGACCGCGTCGCCGGTGTCGGCCTGATCTCCGATCCGCGGCGTTCGCCCACCGACGCCCAGGTCGGCCCGATCGCTCCCGGCGCAGGCGCGGGCGGCCCCCGGGTCGGCGGCTTCGGCTGGGTCAGCGACCGTACGCGCACCATCTGCGCCGTCGACGACCTCTACTGCGCGACCGCGAGCGACGACTTCGTCACACGGTTCGCTGGATTCCTCGCCCAGGCGTCGGACGCCAACCCCGCCAACCTCTGGCGCTACCAGATCGAGGCGGGCAACATCATCGGCGACCTGATGTCGCTCGGCGGTGTCCCGACGCTGCAGGCACAGCTGACCGACTCGGCCAACCAGCAGCGGGCCAAGGATCTCGAGCGCTTCTACAAGTCGCAGGCGCACACGGTGTATGGCAGCTATCAGGTGGGCGGCGGCCAGACCGCCATCTCCTGGATGCGCAACTGGATCGCGGGCATGGCCTGAGCCATCGCGGAAACCACAAGGCCCACCTCCGGATATGGAGGTGGGCCTTCGGTTTTCCCGGGCGAGCGGGCTAGCTCGACCCGGTCGGCGGCGAGTACTGCTTGAAGTGGTGGAACTCCCGCTGCGGCGGGGCATCGCGCCACGGGTGGTCACCCGGCCCGGGGCGCGGGCCGTCGTGCCTTTCGTATCTTTCGAAGTGACGGGGACGGTTGATATCGGCACCCTGCTCCGGTTCGTCCACGACTTGGACGTGGACCCCGTCGGCCGGCCCGGCCGGCGTTTCAGCGGATGCGGTCCCGGCGAGCGCGGCAAGCGGAACCGCGATCAGCGCGCCCGCCACGGTCACCCGGGCGAGACGCCATAGCGGCGTAGTGGTTTTGGAGAGCGACACGGAATTCCTTTCTCTCGAACCGTGAACCACTGTGCGAGTGGCTCACCGGTCCCATCGAAGATTCCGTCGCTGGGACACCGGTGCGATGGTCCTGGCAATCGGCTGTGAAAGGCTCAGCTCCGCGGAGCGATATTGCGCGGCAACAGATCCCACACGTGCCCGTTCTCGTTGACCGTCGCCGCTGTGCGGCGTCCATTGCGGGAGAAGAGGATGCGGGTGATGGAGCAGTAGTCGATGGGGAACGTCAGCGGCCGTGCCAGTCCGAGGATTTCTTGCAGCGTCACATTGATCACCCCGCCGTGTGCGAACACGATCACGGTGTCCTCTGGTTCCGCAGCGGCGACAATGTCGGCGACGGCGGCGCGCACTCTCGTCTTGAAGGCATCGCCATCGATCTGCAACGGGAAATCCCCGGCCTTGATCCGCTCGTACGCGTCCCGGAATTCGATCTTGGCGTCTTCGATCGGAATATAGGCGGGCAGATCGCGATCGTATTCGGCCAGGTCGTCGACGATCTCCACGCCGAGACCGAGTTTCGCGGCGGTGGGTGCGGCCGTTTCCCGCGCCCTGCGCTGCGGACTGCTCACCACCCGGGAGATCCGATGATGCCCGAGTGCCGCGGGCACCCGCTCGGCCTGCTCCAGCCCCACCGGTGCCAACTCCGGGTCCGCTGGTCCGGCGGAGTTCGATATCCGGACCGGCTGAGCATGGCGAACAAGTATCAACTGCACACGCCCACTCTGCCCGATCCCCAGTAACCGGTTCCATCCGGACCCACTGTCCCTGCTCGGGCCACAGGTCGGTGAGAGACCCCGATATCGATCGGCTCCGAGTCGGGCTACTCGGCACGAACAACGGCCCGGTTCGCTCACGCGAGCCGGGCCGTCGACGTCTGCCCTAGGTGTTCTTCTTCCGCTTGGTCAACAGGTAGATACCGGCGATGATCAACGCCACGACCAACAGGCAGCAGATCGCGCCGATGATCAGGCCGCCGCCTCTGCTGCTCTTCTTCTTTTTGGCGGCAAGTTCCGTCGCCGAACTCATCCACACGTCCGGGCTCGCCCACACGGAGTGGTCCAGCAGACTCGCGTTGGCCAGCAGGTCAAGGTACATATCAAACCCCTTAAGGTGTATCGGCCTCCTCCCGGAGCCGAATATCCAAGCGTAGCCGTCCCATTCGCTGGAGAAGAACCGATCGCGGAGAAGGCTCGCTCAGCGTGGTTTCACCAGCGGGAAAGCCAGCGTCTCGCGAATGCTGCGTCCGGTGATCAGCATGACGATCCGGTCCACGCCCATCCCGAGCCCGCCGGTCGGCGGCATCGCGTGTTCCAGCGCCTGCAGGAAGTCCTCGTCGAGCTCCATCGCCTCCGGGTCGCCGCCCGCCGCGAGCAGCGACTGCTCGGTGAGCCTGCGCCGCTGCTCCACCGGATCGGTGAGTTCGCTGTAGGCGGTGCCGAGCTCGACACCCCACGCGACCAGGTCCCAGCGCTCGGTGACGCCCGGTATGCTGCGATGCTGCCTGGTGAGCGGGGACACCGAGGTCGGGAAGTCGATGTAGAACGTCGGTTCCTCGGTGCGGGACTCGACCAGGTGCTCGTACATCTCCAGCACCACTTGGCCCGCGTCCCAGCCGTGCTGATAGGGCACGTCGACCTTGTCGCACAGCTCGCGCAGTTCCTCGACCCCGGTCTCCGGCGTGATGGCGGTGCCGATCGCCTCGGACACCGCCGCATGCACCGTGATCACCCGCCACTCGCCGGAGATGTCCACCTCCTCGAACGTGCCGTTCCCGGTGGGCCGCAACGCCACCATCGCACCGTTGGCCGCGATCGCGGCGTTCTGGATCAGCACACGGCACAGGTGCATCATGCGCTCGTAATCGCTGTGCGCCTCGTACGCCTCCAGGATGGTGAACTCGGGGTTGTGGCTGAAGTCGACGCCCTCGTTGCGGAAGGTCCGCCCGATCTCGAACACCTTCTCCATACCGCCGACACACAGACGCTTCAGGTACAGCTCGGGCGCGATACGCAGGTAGAGGTCGAGGTCGTAGGCGTTGATGTGGGTGTCGAACGGCGTCGCGTTGGCGCCGCCGTGCACTCGTTGCAGGATCGGTGTCTCCATTTCCAGGAATCCCCAGGAATTCAACGAATCCCGCAGCGAGCGCACTACCGCGCTGCGCTTGGCCAGCACCTCGCGTATCTCGGTGTTGATCGCCATGTCGACGTAGCGCTGCCGCACCCTGGCCTCGGGATCGGACAGGCCTTTCCACTTCTCCGGCAACGGGTGCAGGCACTTGCCCAGCATCCGCCAGTCCGCCGCGAGCAGCGACAGCTCACCACGCCTGCTCTGCCCGATCTGGCCGCTCACCTCGATCAGGTCGCCGAGATCGAAGAACTCACCGAACTCGGCGCTGCGTTCGGCGCCGACCCGGTCGCGATCGATCATCAGTTGGATGTCGTCGGTCCAGTCGCGGACCACCGCGAAGATCACGCCGCCGTAGTCGCGAATGCGCAGCAGCCTGCCGCAGACCCGGACGGTGGTGCCGCGCGGAGACCGCCGCGCCTCGGCGACGGTGTGCGTCGGCGGGTAGGCGACCGGGTAGGGGTCGATACCGGAATCGACAAGGCGCGCAAGCTTGTCCATGCGCACGCGAACCTGCTCGGGCCTGCGCGGAAGCTCCTGCTCGCCCGGAACTTCCGAGATAACCGGTGGGCTGCCGTCGGCATGCAGGCCCGTCATTGCCGCGGGCACCGCGGTGTGCTCGCCGGTGTGCGTCATCGTGCCGGGCTCCTTGCCGAGCCGTGGGAGGAAACCCTCGGCCAGCGCGCTGGCCACCGCGACTCGCGGCAGGTGCCTGCGTTCCTCGAACACGAAGAACCGGGGAGCCCAAAGCGGCTGGTACTTGACGTTCGAGCGATACAGCGCCTCCAGCTGCCACCAGCGTGAGAAGAACAACAGCACGCCCCGCCACAAGCGCAGCACCGGACCGGCGCCGATCCGGCCGCCCTCCTCGAACACCGAGCGGAACACCGCGAAGTTCAATGACACCTTGGTGACGGCGAACTGGTCGGAGTTCAGCGCGAGCTGCGAGATCATCAGCTCCATCACGCCATTGGGACCTTGGGGATCGCGGCGCATCAACTCCAGGGAGGCACCGGTGCGGCCCCACGGGACCAGCGACAGCATCCCGAGCACCCGGCCCTGCGGGTTGACCGCCTCGACCAGCAGGCAATCGCCGTCCAGCGGGTCACCCAACCGGCCGAGGGCCATGGAGAAACCGCGCTCGGTCTCGGTGTCGCGCCAGCTTTCCGCGCGGGCGATGATCTGGGGAAACTCCTCGGCGGGGATATCGCGGTGTCTGCGAATGCGCACCCCCACGCCGTGCTTGCGCAGCCGGTTCGCGGCCTGGCGCACCGGCTTCATCTCCGGCCCGGCCAGGGAGAAATTCCTGGTGTCCAGAATGGCCTCGTCGCCGAGACGCAGGACGGAAAGGCCCGCGCGCCGGTACGCCGTCGCGCCGAGTTCGCTCGCGCCCATCACCGCGGGAGCCCACCCGAATCGGTCGGCCAAGCGCAGCCAGGCATCGATCGCCTGCGGCCAAGCCTCGCGGATGCCGATCGGGTCGCCGCTGGCCAGGCAGACGCCCAGCTCCACCCGGTAGGTCACGGCCGCCTTGCCGCTCGGTGCGAACACCACCGCCTTGTCCCGGCGGGTGGCGAAGTAGCCGAGCGAATCCTCCACGTCCGAGCGTTCCAGCAGCCCGCGGATCGCCGATTCGTCGGTCCCGGTCATCGCGTTGGCCGCGCGCTGGGAACGCAGCAGGATGATCACGGCGGCCAGCAGCGCGACGGCGCCGAACAGGCCGAGCAGGAAGTTGACGAACGGCCGCGGATGGCCGTCGAAGTGCTCGTTTTCCGCCAGTACCGCCGCGGTCACCCGGTACAGCGCCCAAGCGGGTCGCTGCACGCCCGGCGGCAGGGTGCCGGGGAACAACTCGACCAGGCCCCAGCCCAGCAGCACGCCGGCGGCCAAGCCGCCGACCAGCACGCCGAGCGCCTTCCAGCCCGCGCCGTGGCGCACCTTGGTGTAGAACTCCGGCCACGCCGCGATGAGCACACCGATCACCGCGAGGTGCAGCACCATGGCCACCAGCGCGTGGATATTGCCCTGCTCGGTGAAGGTGAGGATGTTTCCGACCGTGTAGCTCGCGAGATAACCGACGAGCAACCACCAGGCGATTCGTTTCCGGCTGGCGATCGCGCCCGCCAGCAATCCGACGACCAGCGCCCACATCAAATTGGTGTCCGGCGCGTCGAAGTAATAGTCGTCGATGTAGCGGCGCGGCACCTGGGTCAGGAAACGAAGTCCGGGGGAAAGGCTCCAGAGAAAGCACAGCACCGCGAACACACCGAGGGTCGATCCCGCGATATGCGGCACTTCCGAAAGTCGTCCGTGCCCACGGTGTGGGACCGGCGAGGTCGGTCTGTCCGGGGGCGATGCGGTATCGATGTGTTGCTGGGCTTGCGTGGACGTCACGGAACCAGTGTGTACGCAGCTGTGTCAGATTTGCCACGCCTGTGGCGCGGCGTGTCAGTGCTCGTAAGTCGACGGTTGCTCATAAATCGCTGGAGGTGTAGGGCGCTGTCTGGTGAGTCGGGATGGCGGAGTAAGTATTTACCTCATGTCAGAACCAGTCGATGTGCCGATCGATGATGACGTCATTCGGCTCGGTCAGTTTCTTAAACTGGCCAACCTGATCGAATCCGGTTCGGAGGCAAAGACCGTGATCGCCGCCGGATTGGTGCGAGTGAACGACGAGGTCGAGCTACGTCGCGGACGACAGTTGCACGTCGGTGACGTGGTCGCCATCGCCGGTCACAAGGCCAGAGTGACCGCCTGACCGCGGCCGCGGCACCGGCGGTCCGCTTCGGATGGACCGCCGATTCAGCGTCGGTGCGCGACCGCTCACTCCATCGCTGAGTGCTCGGCGCGCACGACGACGCCGTCGTGGTCGCTGTAGAGCATCTCGCCGGGGATGAAGGTCACCCCGCCGAATTCGACCGGCACATCGCGCTCACCGCTGCCGGTCTGGGTGCTCTTGCGCGGGTTGGTGCCCAGCGCCTTGATGCCGATATCGAGGGTGCGCAGGATGGCGGAGTCGCGGACCGCGCCGTTGACGATGACGCCTGCCCAGCCGTTGTCGACACCGCGCCCGGCGATGATGTCGCCGACCAGCGCGGTGTGCACGCTCGCACCGCCGTCCACCACCAGCACCTTGCCTTCGCCCGGTTCGCCGAGCGTCTGCTTCACCAGCAGATTGTCCTGGAAGCAGCGGATGGTGGTGATGCGTCCGGAAAACGCCGCACGCCCGCCGAACTGAATGAACTGCGTGTCGCAGCTGCGGATCTCCGGGCCGATCTCATCGGCCAGGTCGGCGGTGGCGATTACATTCTGCGATTCGGTCACTGTAGCTATTTTGCCGCGCCCGCAGCGCGGTACGTTCGCGGGGTGTGTTCGTTTCGGACGTGGACCACCGCCGTGCGTGGTTACTCAGCGCACGTACGTCTCGGCTTGCGTTCGCGGCTCACGCTAACGGTGGCCGTAGCGCAGTTCGTATAGGTCCCGATCGTGTTCGGTGATCTTGCCGTGATCGACCAATTCCGGATTCAAGCCGTGCTGGACCAGGCGGAATCGGCGCCAGACGTAGCTGAGCGCGACCGTGAAGACGACCAGGGGAACGATCATCATCACGATCAAGCCGATCTTGAGGGGTAGCGGCCCGGGGAACAGCAGCACCAAGGCGAAGAACGGGATGGCCGGCCCGAGAAACCGGACGAGATATCGCTCCATGGCCCCGTGTCCGACGAGGTCGTGAATGACCCACTCGTGCAGCTCCTCGGGGAGCTCGCGGCCGAGATCGTAGGCGATCCGCTGCCTTATCGTGGGGGTTTTCATGCGTCAAGGCTATGCCTGTGGTATAAGTCACCGCTAGGTCGTGGACGTGGCTCAGGCGCGGCCATGTCTGCGTTCGTAGTCGAGGCGTTCGCGTTCGGCCCGGCGGCGAGCGCCGGCGTCCGCGAGCGCGGGGTCGAGACCATGCTTGATCAGCCGGTGCCGCCGGTAGACGTACAGCAGCGCCACCGTGAAGTAGATCAGCGGCAGATACAGCAGCGCCATCATCGCCAAGCCCATCCATAGCGGACCCGGCAGCAGCAGGAACAGCATGAGCACCGGAAGCACCGGCACCAGGAACCGCACCAGATAACGCCGCGTCGCACCGGGACCGACCAGATCCGCACGCACCCAATCGGTCATCGAGTCCGGCAGCGTGCGGCCGCAGATATAGCCGATCCGCTGAGTGAAAGAGGGTGTCGCGCTCACGGCTCCAGCATCCCGACCTCGATATCGCTCGCGCAACCGCGCTCACTCCAAACAGCGACGCAGTCGCCCGCGGCGGGCGCTCGGACACGATCCACAGGTCGACCACGAACGCACGGCGCCGCAGGCGCTGAGGATCAAACAGTGCGCGCGGCGTGGAACGCGGCGATCTGCGTCACCAGGTTGTGTGTGGTGTGCTGCACGGCGATCTTCACGAACGGTTCGATGGTCTTGCCGAGTGCGCGCCCGGCCAGGCCGCCCGGCACCCGGTAGTCCACGATCGCGTCGACGGTACACAGAGCGTCGCCCTTGGCGTGGAACAGGAAGGTGGACTCGATCTCGAAACCCTTGATGGACTTCACCCCGATGGCGTAGTCCTTCTCCCACCGGATCACCTCGATCCGCGACTTCAGCGCGGCGGGTCCCAGCTTCATGTGCCCGTCGAAGGTGGCGCCGACACCTTCGGTCTGCTCGCCGACCGGTGTGAAGGACTGCACGCCGTGGAGAAAGCGCGGGAGGTTCTGGTAGTCGTTCACATAAGCGAACGCGGACTCCGCCGAGGCAACGCAATCCTCGACGATCTTCACTTCGGTCATACGGAAACCCTAATGGGCGCAGGGCGACACCGGTTCATGCGGTGACCGCGAGCGTCGCGGCCAGCCCGAATGCCAGCGCCATCACGACCACCTCGGCGACCGCACGGCGCAGCGAAGCGTCCGCGTCCATCCGGTGGCCGGCCGCCCGCGGCACCCAGCTGCGCCGCCACCACCAGCCGAGCGCGAGCAGTCCGAGCAGCACCACGGTCTTGGCGAGCAATATCCTGCCGTAGCCGGTCGTGACGAACGGAACGATTCCGCCGACGCGGATCAGCCCGTTCAGCAATCCGGTCAGCGCCACCGTGACCACCAAGGGCAGCGCCACCGCCGAATATCTGGGCAGCACGACCGCCCACTCGCCGCGGGTCCGGACCACCAGCGCGAGCGCGATCAGCAAACCGAGCCAGGCGGCCGCCGCCAACGCGTGCACCGCCGCGAGTACCGAGCCGAATGCCTGCTGCGACATGTGCCCGGTGATCGGGCGCAAGGCCAAGGCGACCGCCGCGAACACCAGCACGAGGTCACCCGATGCGGACTCGGGCCGCCGGAAAGCCAGAGCGGACCCGCCCGCAACGGCACCGGCGCCGATCAGGATCGCGATCCCGACCTGTCCGCCGCTGACATCGACCAGATAGGCGCCGAACTGCGCGGCGCCGAGGTCGGCGACCGGAACGCCGACCACGTCCGCCGCCTCGAAGACCAGCACGGCGAACTCGGCAATCGCCCAAACCCCGGCGAGGACGGCCAGCAAGCGCCACGGCGTCCGCAGCCGCGGCGCAACCCTGGGCAGCGCGGCCAACCCGAGCGCGGTCGCCCCGACGCCGTCGGCCACCACCCGGACCACCGCCTCGGCGGGCAGCGGCTCCGGCACGATCAAGATCCACGCGAGTGCCACCCCGGCCAGCCCGGACGGGATGCTGAGCAGCAGCGCGGGCCAGGGCGCGCGGTCGGCGGCCCGTCCTGCGCCCCGGCCGCCGATCTTCACGTCGTTCACCGCTTCGGGTTGCGGCTCCTGCCGCCGAACAATGCGAATGCGAGCCCGCCGCCGAAGAGCACGATCGCGCCGGCGACGAACACCCACAGCGGAACGCCACCGGAGTCGTCCGCGTGCTCGCTCGCCTTGGCGTTCGGCTTGGGTCCGGGCGTGCCGTTTCCGGGCTTGCTGAGCGTGAAGTGCCGTTTGCCGCTGACCGGGTGGCCGTCGGCCGAGGTCACCCGGTAGGCGATGGTGTACTCACCGGCCGGCCCCAGCTCGCCGACGGTCACGCTGACCGTCTTGCCCTCGACCACCGGATCGCCCTTGGACCAGAGGTTGCCGTCCGGGCCGACGACCGTGAGCGACGGAAAGCTGGGTTGCAGTTCTTCGTTGAACGTGACGCTGACCCGGGCCGGCCCGGCGTCGACCGTCGCGTTGTCCTCTGGAACGCTACCGGTGGCCGCGGAATGCGCGGTGGCGACTCCTGTCGCGGCGATACCGAATCCGAACAGGAACATGGCCGCCACCATGGCGGTGAGCAGACGGCGGATCATGAGCGCCGCCCTCGGATCACGTTGCCGAGACCGAGCGCGACGCCGAGCACGCCGAGCGCGAGGCCGATCCCGCCGAGCCAGCGGGCGGTGTCGTCCGCGTGGTCGGCATCGTCGACGGCGGCCTCGCTGTCCACTTTGTGCCCGTCTGCCACGTTGTCGTCGCGCGCGCTGAGGGTCACCGACGGCGCCGGATGTTCGGGCTCGTCGCCATCCTTGCCGACCGGCTGGTCCCAGCTGACCACCTTGCCGTCGGAGTAGGCCTGCCTGGCGGGGAAGCTGACCGAATCCTGCTTGGGCAGCGGGCCGAGCGACACCGCGAAACGCTGGAATTGACCGGGTGGAATGCCGGGTGCACCGGGATCGGCGGTCCAGGTGACGGCGGTGACCTGGGACTGCTCGTTACGTTCGACCCTGGCCGACCACCCCGGAATGGGCTCGGTCCTGACGGATTTCAGATTGGGCAGGGTGACGGTGAGCGCCGTGGTGCTCGCCGTGTCGGACTCGGTGGGCACCCGGAAGTTGGCGACGGTGTATCCGCCCTGGGTCGCGCCGGGCGCGTCCACCGTGACATGTGCCGCGGCGGTGCCGCAGGCGAGCAGGACGAGTCCCGCCGCGCCTGCCGTCGTGCCGACGGCGCGCGAAATCGAGCTGTGCATGCTGAAAGCCTTCTGTGCGAAAGGAAGTGGTGTCGGGATGATCAGGCCGACACCGGTGGCGCGCGAGGACCGATCGCGCCGTTCGGAGCACAGCGATAGGGCACAAGGCCCGGGTCCGGCCAGTGCGGCGCGCTGATGATCCGCGCCGCTCGAGGAGGGGCGAATATGGCGCGCAGCGCCCCAGAGGTCACTGCGTAGAGCCGCCCGGCGAGCACGACCAGGACCGCGCAGCCGAGCGTCGCGAGGGCGTGCGCGAACAGCATCCAACCGACTGGCAGGGTGGGAAGTGTTGTGGCTGCGCCGCTTCCGTGCCCGGCGTGGTCGTGCCCGAGCAGACCGGACAGCACGGCGTGGCCCGCCAGCTGGCCCACCCCGAGCAGCCCGAACAGCACGGGGCCCGGACGTCCAGGCGCCATGCCCGCGGCCGACCCCGCCGCGGCGGCGATCAGCAACAGCAGCGTCAGCTCGGCGGAGTCGGGAACACCGCCGCCCGCGGCGCCATGCGCCGCCACGGCGAGCGTCGCGACGAGCGCACCGACCAGCCCACCGCGCAGGCGGCCGGCGATCAGGTGCGGGGACATCGGGATGGTCCGGCTCAGCGCACGCCGAGCCGGGCCAGGATGTCGGACTCGATCCCGGACAGCTCGTGCGCGATCGACGCGTGCACGGCGCGACGTCGATGGGCCGGCATCTGGTCCGAGGTGCGCACGGCGGCGGTGAGGCTGCCGAGACGGTCTTTGGTGGCGGCGGTGAACTTCTGCGTCTCGCCCTTGTCCTTGCCGTCCTGGCTACCGACCTTGCCCAGCGCCGCTTCCGCGTTCGCGATCCTGGCCTGGAGCTTCGCGCCGTGCCCGGTGAAATCGCCGAGCTGGTCGATGCCGATGCCGAGCTGCTGGGCGCGGCGGGTGTCGAGCTGACCGCGCAGGAACGTCGCACCGCGGTAGGCGAGCGGGGCGAGCACCGGGATGAGCACGCGGGCCACGCCGAGGTACTTCTTCACCTGACTCGCGCTGAACGGATCACGCTCGGCCTTGGCGGCCACCTTCAGCGCGGCCTTCTCCTCCGCCTGGAGCGCGGCGATCTGCGCCTTGGCGACCTTGCGCTGGGTACGCGCCTCGGCGCGGCGGGCTTTGCGGTCGTTCTTGGCTGCGAGCTTGGCCTCGATCACGGCCTTGTGCTTGAGGGCTTTCGCCTCGGCCCTGCGGCTCGGCCGCCGTTTGCGCTTCGTGAACAACCCCATCGAAGGCCCTCCGTCATGCTGGTTCGCCATGGCAGTACGACGCCGGGGAAGGCCGTCCGCCCATGTCACACAGTTCGCCGCTACCCTATCGGTTCGATGCTGATCGCTGCGAGGGTACTGCGCCGTGCACGCGTCTCAGGCGGCATGCCGCACTGGAAATCAGATGGCCCGAAAAACCCGCACAGCGGAGTTGTCGGGGGGAGGGACCATACTGCATAGCGTGGATTCGGACATCGGTGACCAGGATGGTCGCAAGCGCAACGGCTCGGCCGTGGATCGGCCCGCCGACCTGCCGACCGCCTTCATCGATGCCAGGGCGCTGATCGGATGCCGCCATCGCCTGCGTCTGGACGCGGCGCATCCCGAGGCACTGACGGGAATCACCGAGGACGCGGGGGTCCGTCAGCGCAGAGATGCCGCCGCCGCGCACCGCGGCCGGGTGCGCGACGCCCTGATCGCGGCGGCCCCTGACACATGGGTGGTGATCGATCCGAAACTGCGCGCCACCGAGCGGGCCGAAGCGACGATGCGCGCGTGTGCGGCCGGCGCGCAACGCATCTGGGGCGGTCTGCTGCCGCAGGAGCCGGAAACAGGCCGGCGCGGCGGCGCGGAGATCCTGCTGCGTGACCAGGAACGCGGCGGATACATCCCGATCATCGTGGTGAACCACAAGGTGACCGACCCGCGGCAGCCGGAACCGGCGGACTTCCATCCCACCACCACGGACCCATATCGCTGGAACCCGCAACCGGATCCGTACCGGAAACTGCGTCAGCAGCCCCGCGACCAGCAGCGCCTCGCCCACCTGCACCGGATGCTGCAGCGGCACGGATTGGCCAGTCCGGCGGTGGTCGGCGGCGTGATCGGCTTCGACTTCGACCGGATCCTGGTGCATGATCTCGCCCCGCTGCTGGCCGACTACGACCGCCGCTATGCCGACCGGATCGCGGTGGTGCGCGGCGAGCTGCCGACCGTCCCGTCCAAGGTGCCCGAGTGCAGGCAGTGCCCATGGTGGAGTCGGGGCATCGAGGGGCCCAGCTGCGAGAGCTGGCTGATCGAGCGCCGCGACGTCAGCTTGGTGGCGCCCGGTTCGCGCGCCGAGGTGCTGCGCAGGCACGGCGTCGAGACGATCGACGAACTGGCCGCCTGGATCGGCGCCGATCCCGAGGACTGGCAGCACGGCCCGTTCGACGAGGCGGTGGTGACCGCACGGGCCTGGATCGTGGGCGCGCCGCTGGTGCGCCGGGTCGAGCCGGTGCGGGTCCGGCGGGCCGACGTGGAGGTCGACGTCGACCTGGAAAGCTTCCAGGAGCACGGCGCCTACCTGTGGGGAACGCTGCTGGACGGCGTGTACCGCCCGTTCGTGACCTGGGACCCGCTGCCCACCGAGGACGAGGGCCGTTCCTTCGGCGAGTTCTGGACCTGGCTGATGACGGTGCGCGCCGAGGCGGCCGCGGCAGGGAAAACGTTTGCCGCCTATTGCTACTCGCGCACCGCCGAGGACAAATGGCTGTACGAGTCGGCGCGGCGGTTCGCCGGACGCCCGGGCGTGCCGACCGTGGAGCAGGTGCGCGCGTTCGTGGACGGGCCGCAGTGGGTGGACATGTTCCAGGCCGTCTCCGACCATTTCATCTGCCCGAATGGCAAGGGACTGAAGAAGATCGCACCCGTCGCCGGATTCGCCTGGCGCGATCCCGAGGCGAGCGGCGAGGCGTCGATGAGCTGGTATCGACTCGCGGTCGGCTACGACGGCGCATTCGATCCGGCCCAGCGCACCCGGCTGCTGGAGTACAACGAGGACGACGTGCGCGCCACCCAGGTCTTGCGCGAGTGGATGACGACCCGCGCCGACTCCGAGGTTCCCGGTCTGGCCGATTTCCGGCACGCGTCCGCACTGCCACCTTCGGGCCCGTCGGTCGGCGACGGCGGTACCATCGCGACGTGACAGAGCACGTCGAAAAACTCGAGTTCCAGGCAGAGACTCATCAGCTGCTCGAGCTGATGATCCATTCGGTCTACTCCAACAAGGACACCTTCCTGCGGGAGCTGATCTCGAACTCCTCCGACGCGCTGGACAAGCTGCGGCTGGAGTCCTTCCGGGACAAGGATCTGCACGTCGACACGTCGGACCTGCACATCGAGCTGTTGGTCGACAAAGACGACCGGATCCTGACCGTTCGGGACAACGGCATCGGTATGTCGCGCGCCGAGGTGGTCGACCTGATCGGCACCCTCGCCAAGTCCGGTACCGCAGAGCTGCGCAAGCAGCTGAAGGACGCCAAGTCCGAGGCCGCCGCGGAGGAGCTGATCGGCCAGTTCGGCATCGGCTTCTACTCCACCTTCATGGTCGCCGACAAGGTCACGCTGACCACCCGCCGCGCGGGTGACTCCATCGGCACCCGGTGGGAAGCGACCGCGGGCAGCTCCACTTACACGATCGAAGAGCTGGACGAGGCCCCGCAGGGCACGTCCGTCGCACTCCACCTGAAGCCGGTGGACGAGGAGGACCACCTCTTCGACTACACCCTGGAGTGGAAGCTGCGCGAGATCGTCAAGAAGTACTCCGACTTCATCGCCTGGCCGATCCGCATGCAGGTCGAGCGGACGGTCACCGAAGGCGAGGGCGAGGACGCCAAGGAGACGACCGTCCTCGAAGACCAGACGCTCAACTCCATGAAGGCGCTGTGGACCCGCCCCAAGAGCGAGGTCAGCGACGAGGAGTACAAGGAGTTCTACAAGCACGTCAGCCACGGGTGGGACGATCCGCTGGAGATCATCCCGCTGAAGGCCGAGGGCACCTTCGAGTACCAGGCGCTGCTGTTCATCCCGTCGCACGCGCCGTTCGACCTGTTCGCCCGCGAGCACAAGCGCGGTGTACAGCTCTACGTCAAGCGGGTGTTCATCATGGACAACTGCGAAGAGCTGATGCCGGAGTACCTTCGCTTCGTCAAGGGTGTGGTGGACGCGCAGGACCTGTCGCTCAACGTCTCCCGCGAGATCCTGCAGCAGGACCGGCAGATCCAGATGATCCGCAAGCGCCTGGTGAAGAAGGTGCTGTCCACGGTGAAGGATCTGCAGGGCGCCGAGGACCAGACCAGCTACCAGACGTTCTGGAAGGAGTTCGGCCGCGTCCTCAAGGAGGGCCTGCTCTCGGACTTCGACAACCGCGAGACGATTCTGCAGGTCTCGTCGTTCGCCTCGACGAACTCCGACTCCGAGCTGACCACGCTGGCCCAGTACCTGGAGCGGATGCCAGAAGGCCAGGACAGGATCTACTACATGACCGGCGAGACCCGGCAGCAGGTCGAGAGCTCCCCGCATCTGGAGGCGTTCCTTGCCAAGGGCCGCGAGGTGCTGATCCTGACCGACCCGGTCGACGAGATGTGGGTCGGTTCGGTGCCGGAATTCGACGGCAAGCAGTTCCAGTCCATCGCCAAGGGCGAGGTCGACCTGGAGACCGAAGAGGAGAAGAAAGCCTCCGAGGCGCTGCGCGAGCAGCAGGACAAGGACTTCGCCGACGTGCTGGCCTGGCTGGGCAAGACGCTGGAGGAGAGCGTCAAGGAGGTCCGTCTCACCAACCGGCTCACCACCTCGCCCGCCTGCCTGGTCGGTGACGTCTTCGACTTCACGCCGATGCTGGAGCGGATGTATCGCGCGTCAGGTCAGGTGTTGCCGGAGACCAAGCGGATTCTGGAGCTCAACCCCACCCACCCACTGGTCACCGGCCTGCGCGACGCGTACGCGGCGAAGAAGGACGAGGCGGACGCGGGCACCGCGGCCGAGCTGTCCGAAACCGCCGAACTGCTCTACGGCACGGCGGTGCTGGCGGAGGGCGGCGAGCTGAAGGATCCGGCGCACTTCGCGCACATCCTCACCGACCGGCTCACCCGCACGCTGTGAACCGTCCGCGACCGGAGGACCGTGATGTCCTCCGGTCGCGGCGGGCCGCGGGACGCTGTTTCGGCCATTTCGCGGTTTCCGAGGCGCTCGAGATGGCATATTCGCAGAACTGGGGAGTTCGTCCCCGGTGTGGCGCGGTTAGATGGGGATGGCTGAAAGGATCGTCCGAACATGTCCGGAAACCCGCTTGCCGTCGCTGAGCCGTGGGACCTTGTCGCCGACGGATACGCCGACTTCGCGCCCGCCATCATGCGGCCGTTCTCGGCCCGCGCGCTCGAGTTCGCCTCGTTGTCGCCCACGTCGCAGGTCGTGGACGTGGCGGCGGGCCCTGGCACACTCAGCATGCTGGCCGCCGAGCAGGTGGCAGTGGTCGAGGCGATCGATTTCTCCGAGCCGATGATCGCGCGGCTGGCGAAGGACGCCGCTGCCGCCGGGCTGACCAATATCCGCGCCCAGGTGAGTGACGGGCAGGATCTGCCGTTCGAGTCCGATCGGTTCGACGCCGCGTTCTCGATGTTCGGTCTGATGTTCTTCCCCGAGCGGGCCAGGGGATTCGCCGAGTTGTTCCGGGTCTTGCGGCCGGGCGGCACGGCGGTGGTGTCGAGTTGGGCGCCGGTCGCGGACTCGCCGCTCATGCGGATGATGTTCGGAGCCCTGGCCGCGGCCGACCCGGACATCCAGGAGCCGCAGCCGAATTTCCTGAGCCTGGAGAACCCGGAGGTCTTCGAATCGGAGATGCGGGGCGCGGGCTTCGAAGCCGTGTCGATTCAGCGGCATTCGATCGCGCTCACCTTCGACAGCCCGGCGCAGATGTGGGAGACCATGGTGCGCAGCAGCGCGCCGCTGGAACTCATGCGCCACAGCGTCAGTGCGGAGGTTTGGGCCCAGCGAGCCGCGGTCATGCAGGCATATCTCGCGGAGAAGTACCGGCCGAACTGTCCGCTGTCCACCACCGCGTACCTCGGCATCGGGCACAAGCCGCAGGATTGAACCGGCCGCGCGCGGCATTCCGCAGACCGCGCGCAGCCGGGTAAGCGGAATTACCGCGGGGCCATGCGCAGCGCGCCGTCCATGCGGATGGTCTCGCCGTTCAGGTAGTCGTGTTCGACGATGTACTGCGACAGCTGCGCGTACTCGTCCGGACGGCCGAGGCGGGAGGGGAAGGGCACGCCCGCCTCGAGCCCCTTGCGGTACTCCTCGGTGACGCCGGCCAGCATCGGGGTGTCGATGATGCCGGGGGCGATGGTGTTCACCCGGATGCCGAACTGAGCCAAGTCGCGCGCGGCCGGAACGGTCATGCCGTGCACGCCGCCCTTGGACGCCGAGTAGGCGATCTGGCCGATCTGGCCCTCGAACGCGGCGACGGAGGCGGTGTTGATGATGACGCCGCGCTGGCCGTACTCGTCCACGGTGTCGGTCTTCGCGATCGCGTCGGCGGCCAGCCGCATGACGTTGAAGGTGCCGAGCAGGTTCACCGTGATGACCGTGCGGAACAGCTCCAAGTCGTGCGGGCCGTTCTTGGACAGGATGCGTCCCGCCCAGCCGACGCCCGCGCAGTTGACCACGATGCGCAGTGGCGTGCCGGACTCGACGACCTGCTCGACGGCCGCGCTCACCTCGTCGTTGCTGGTGACATCGGCCGCGATGAGGGTGACCCCGTCGGGCACGTTGTCGCCGGCGCGCTCGATCGACTGCGGCACATCGAGGCCGAAGACGGTGGCGCCGAGTTCGGCGAAACGCTTGGCGGTGGCGGCGCCTAGGCCCGATGCGCCCCCGGTGACAATGGCGGCGGAACCCGAAATCTCCACGATGGTCCTCTCGTTCGTGACAGCCAGTTGGCCCTTCGTCAATTGCACCTTAGTAGGCGCGCTCGAACGTAGTCTGTCCGCAGCCCCGCGCACCGCCGGAGCCAAGGCACGGCTCCCCGGCCAGGGGAGCACCCTGTCGGACATGCCACCCGAAACAACCCCGCAGAATGGAGCGGCCACGTCAGCTCGACCGGATACCGGAGTCACCGCATGACCGAATCGGCCATCAGCGCCCGCCTCCCGCGCGGCAGGCACGGCCTGCCGCGGGAGCAGGTGATCGCCTCGCAACGCGAGCGGATCCTGATCGCGACAGCCGAGGCCATGGCCGAAAACGGCTATATCGGAACGTCGGTTGCGGCGATCCTGAAGCGGGCCGGTGTGTCCCGGGAAACCTTCTACGAGCAGTTCCGCTCCAAGGAGGATTGTTTCGAGGCGGCCTACGAGCGTGCCGTGCGGCTACTGCTCGATCGGATCGCCGAGGCCACCGAGGCGGAAGAGGTCTCGGCAGAGGGCACCGAGCCCGTGGCACGAATGGACCGGATCCTGCGCGCCTACCTCCTGCATCTGGTGGACGATCCGGCCAGCGCACGGCTGTTCCTGGTCGAGGTCTTCGCGGTGGGATCAGCGGCCATCGCGCGCCGTGCCCAGCTGCAGGAGTTGTTCGTCGGTTTGATCGCCGACGTGCTCGAAGCGCGGACCGAACAGCAGCGCTTCGCCTGCCAGACCCTTGCCGCCGCGGTGGGGTCGATGGTCACCGCTCGGATCGCGGCCGGTGACTCGGACGGTCTGCTCGCGCTGCGGAAACCGCTGCTGGATCTGGTGCGTCGAGGTGGAGATCTGTACGGGGTGGCGCTGGAAGATTCCGGCGAACCGCCCGTCTGAGCAGCAGCGCCACACCGGCCAGCGCGGGAGCGAGCGCCGCTAACCCGGCCACCGCGCCGCCGTGGAGGGCCGGTGCGGCCGCGCCGAGCAATGTCGCCGCACCGAAGTAGAGGAACAGCAAGCCCGAGCCGATGCCGATCGCGTGTTCCGGAAGGTGCTTGCCGACCAGGATGCCGACCGCGATAGCCAGCGCGTCGGCGGCGACCATGCCGATCGTCGAGCCGAGCCAGACGCCCGCCCAGTCGAAGTCGGTGGCCAGCGCCGCGGTCGCGAACATGGTCCGATCGCCCAGTTCGGCCAGCAGGAACGCGGACAGCACCACGAAGAACGGTGCGCTCGCGGTCTTGGGCGCCTTCGGCTCCGGTTCCTCGTCGGCGGGGCCGAAGTGCTCACGCAAGGTCCACAGGCCGACGGCCAGGAAGGTGATGGCGGCGACCAGGGCGATCGCCCGGGTGGGTAGCGCCGTACCGAGGAAGTGGCCGACACCGACCGAGATCAAGTGCACCGCCGCCGTGGCCGTCGCGATGCCACCCAGCACTACCCACCAGCGATAGCGCAGGGCGAACGTCAGCGCCATCAGCTGGGACTTGTCTCCCAGCTCGGCGAGAAAGACGATGCCGACGCTCAGCAATACGGTGGCGATCATGTGTGGCTTTGCTCCAAGGTCTCCGGCCTGCCGGTCGGAGATACGGGTAGCCTCCGGCCGACAACGAAACGGTTGTCCGGGCCGAAGGTCTCGCCCACCGGATGGATGCCGGTTCACACAGCCGGACCCGGGCCCAGGTGGGGCTGCGGGTCAGTATGTCGACTGTGCAATTGGGGGCTACTCCCCTTCGCTGTCCCCGACTCTACCCCGCCGGATTCTCCGCGCCAACTCGATGTAATCGAAATCGCAATGCGCGCAATAAGTTTGGCGATCCACGCGAGGGGTTTCGGTTACCCTCACGCGGCCAGCAGCATAGCCAGAACCGCGGTGTCGGGATCACTGATCGGGTCCAGGCCGACCCGGCTGACCAGCGACGTGACCGTCCCGTCGGACTCCGCCTCGGCCCACGCGGCGCGGTGCTCCAGCCCCAGATGCGGCACGCCCGGCAGCAGTACGCAGCCGGATGCCGCGCCCGCGCATTCGGGCAGCGACGGCAGGGTTTCGGACGGGGGATGCAGCATCAGCAGGGCAGGCGGCACATGTGTGGCAAACCGGCCGGGTTGCACGGCTTCCTCGCCGAGCACGGGACCTTCGGCCAGCACCAAACCGACCGTGCCTGGGGCCGGGTCGTCGGGTAGCTCCTCACGCACACCGAACACCGTGGAGGTCGTCAGCAACCCGGGAAGCGTGGCCACACGTACCGCGAGTACGAGGACTTGGGCCCATTCCTTGGTGGTGTCCGGCCAGCGGCCGGAGATGACGAAGCCCCGCAGCGACCCACGCGAGTGGAACGGCGTGATGCCGATGGGTTCGTTCGTGCGCATTTCTGCCTCCCGTTGTGGAACCGGGGGCGGCCTTGCCCGTCCTTTTTCTCTGGATTCCCGAATATGAACCACGAATCACCTGGCACACAAGTACCAAAGAGTGCCAATCGGGCCAGCTGCCGCCGGACGGGAAGCTATCCGGCTGTGCTCTGAGTGGATTCCGCTCTACCTGGCCGAACCCGGAGCGGCGGCGATCGCGGGTGTCGTCGGCAAAGCGCCCGCGTCGGTCCGGAAACGGAAGGGTCCGCGAACCCAGCCGCGCGCGGCGCGAGGGGTTCGCGGACCCGGTACCGGTGTTCCGAACGGCTCAGCCGAAGATCAGACCCTTGGCCTGCGAAGTCGCCTTGGCAAACCGCTCCTGCACGTCGGCCCAGTTGACGACGTTCCAGAACGCGGTGACGTAGTCCGCCTTGACGTTCTTGTACTGCAGGTAGAAAGCGTGCTCCCACATGTCCACCTGCAGCAGCGGGATGATGCCGAGCGGGACGTTGGCCTGCTGGTCGTAGAGCTGGAAGGTCAGCAGCTTCTGGCCGAGGGTGTCGAAGCCGAGCACCGCCCAGCCGGAGCCCTGCAGACCGTTGGCCGCCGCGGTGAACTGCGCGCGGAACTTGTCGAACGAGCCGAACTGGTCGTCGATCGCCGCGGCCAGCTCGCCGACCGGCTTGTCACCGCCGTTGGGGGAGAGGTTCTTCCACCAGATGGAGTGGTTGACGTGGCCACCCAGGTGGAAGGCGAGGTTCTTCTCGTTCAGGAAGATGGCGCTGTGATCGCCCGACTCCCGAGCGGCTTCCAGCTTCTCCAGTGCGGCGTTCGCACCGGCGACGTAAGCGGCGTGGTGCTTGGAATGATGAAGCTCGTTGATCTGCCCGGAGATGTGGGGCTCCAGGGCGCTGTAGTCGTAATCCAGATCTGGCAGCGTGTACTCAGCCACGATGTCCCTTCCTATGTCGGGCTGGTGTGCCCGTTGTCCAGAGCACAGCCAACCATCATTCGTACACCCGGTCGATTCCAACTTGGGCTGACGCCCGCGCATTCCGGTGACGCCGCCCGAACCGCACATCGCATCGCTTTACGATGGCGAAGCGCTGTTCGCCCGCCAGCGGACGGGTCGCGGATCGTCACATCACGAACATCGGCACCACTGGAAACGCACGCGTAGCATCGAACCATGTCGTGGTACGACGAACTAGTGGGGCGTCTCAGCCTCCCCGAACCCGCCATGGTCACGCCCGAACAAGCTCTGCCCGGCCGGGCCGATCCGCTCGAGGTGCCGGATACCCACTATGTGAACGGTCACCCGATCCATCCGCCGTTTCCGGACGGCATGCAGGTCGCGGTCGTCGCGATGGGCTGTTTCTGGGGCGCGGAAAAGGGATTCTGGGAACTCGACGGGGTATACACCACCGCGGTCGGCTATGTCGGCGGGTACACACCGAATCCCACGTATGAAGAGGTGTGCAGCGGGCGGACCGGCCACACGGAATCCGTGCTCGTCGTGTTCGATCCCGCGGTGATCGATTACGCGGGCGTCCTCAAGCACTTCTGGGAGAACCACGATCCAACCCAGGGCATGCGGCAGGGCAACGACCGTGGCACGCAGTACCGTTCGGCCATCTTCACGCTGGACGCCGAGCAGGCCGATCTCGCCCGCGTGACGGCCGAGGCGTACGGAAAGCGACTGTCCGCCGCCGGCTACGGCGAGATCACCACGGAGATCACGGCGCTGCCCGGACTGCCGGCGTTCTACTACGCCGAGGGCTATCACCAGCAGTACTTGGCGAAGAACCCGGGCGGATACTGCCCGGTGCACGCTACCGGCGTGAGCTGCCCGGTGGGCTTGGGCGCCTGACCCGCCCGGCCGGACGGAGAACCGCGCATCCGGTGGACCGGATGCGCGGAACCCGGTGACGCGCGTCGTTTCGGTCCGGGGCAGGCGGTTACAGCGGTGGAGCGATCCCGGGCCGGGTTGCCCGCGGGTCGCCCGCGTCGTGTGCCTTCCACCAGCGAACTCCATTCGCGATGAAATCCGCCAGCGGGATCTGCTTGCCCTGCGCGTCGTGAACGGTGATGCCGTCGAACCACACCCGGACGTCCAGCTCGCGCGGATCGATGCCCTCCTCCTGTGAGAACTCCAGAACGTGCGCGGATTTGTGGTCGTCGATCCGGGTGTCGAAGCTGAGCAGTTCGCTCCACAGCGCCCAGCCGCTGTCGTCCAGGTCGATGAATTCCCAGCCGTGCAGCCGCCCGCCGCCGAAGCTGCGAATGGCCTCGTCCAAGCCGTCCAGTTGCAGCGGCAGCACCCGCGGCTCCAGATCGTCCCAGTGCTGTGCCCGCAGCGAGGCGGCGATCCGGCTCACGCCGGTGAAGGTCACTTGGACCCGGTAGTCCTCCGATGCCGTGCCGTGCTCGGGGAGTGTCAGCACTTCCAGGTCGAGTCGTAGCTGATTGGCCGCCTCGTCCACCGCGAGGCCGAGGCACGTGGCCTCCGACAGCGCGACGTTGAGGCCGGCGGTGTCCATTCCGTCGAGTAGCCCCCTGCTCACGTTCATAAGCCCAGGCTACCGACCCTCGCGACGGTAACCCCGTATTTCAGCGGCGTTCCCATTTTCATGGAACCGAATGAGTGCCCGCGCCGTCCAAGTAGATATCGGAGCCTCTTCGGCCGCAGGCTTCGATGTCGGCGACGAATGGCCGCTCCGGGATGGTCAGGAGGGGAGTCCCGGATCGGTCATTCGCATCGCTCACACGGGGCACACCAGGGGGCGAACGTCGAAGCCGGGGTGGTTCCGGGCCGTGGGTACGGAAAAGGTGTGATCGATTGGCTGCTCGATAGCCGCACCCTTTCGGTGGCGCGCTCTTCCATAGCCGCGTCTTGTGGATCAGCTTGTGGATTATGTGGATAACTTCGACCGAGTTATGCACAACCAGCATGGAGTGGGGCCGTGGTCGAGTTCCGGAGAGGAGAACATACCCGAAGTCGTTGCCCGCTGTCGAGCTCGTCCCCGGGTCCGGAACTGCACGGTATCCAGCGCCCCATGGCAGTATCGGATCTGTGACGAGCCCCCACGTTCCGTCGGTCACGGTCGCGGAGGTGCCTGCCGAATTCGACAGCAGCGCGCCCGCCTCGGCCGACGCGCCGCGCCCGATTCTGCTCGACGTGCGCGAGGACGACGAGTGGCGGCTCGGACATGCGCCGGGTGCGATCCACATCCCGATGGTCGACGTGCCCGCCCGGATCGACGAGCTGGAATACGACGCGGACCTCTATGTCGTCTGTCGGCAAGGCGGCCGGTCCCTGCAGGTGGTCGAATATCTGACGCATATCGGATACGACGCCATCCAGGTTCGCGGCGGCATGGTGGCATGGCAGCAGGCGGGACGCCCCCTGGTCGCGGGTGGCGACCACGAGGCGAAGATCTACTGACGAAGGAACGAGGTGCGCGTGAGTACGGTGGTGCAACCTTGTGCGCGCTGCGGCGCGCGCTGGGCCGTGCAAGGGGCGCCGATGCACTGGTGCCCACGCTGCCGCGGCGTGCTCCTCTCGCCCGCGCCGATCGACGCGCCAGCCGACCGCCGCAACTACCGCTGGGTGGCACGCAAACCCGATCACCGGACGCGTAGGGCGCCATCGCCCGGCGCAGTGCTGGCGGCCACGCCGACGCCCCGCTACGCGCAAATACCGCGCTGGGGTCTGATCGACGCGCCGCCGCAGGCCGGGGCCGCACCCCGCCATGCGCTCGGCAGGCTCACCGATTCGGTGACCAAGCTGCTCGTCGCGACCGTGGGCGTCTTCGTGCTCGCGGCTCTCGCCGAGCTGGCGCGCTACTCGGTTCTGCTGCGAAACCGCACGCGCCTGATCCATCCCGCGGTGTTGTTCGCCTCCGACGCGTTCGTCGTGGTGGCCGGAGCGCTGGCGCTCGTGTTCGCGCTGCTGGCGGCGGTGGCCGTGGTGGGCAGGCTGATCGAGATCAGGCAGGCGGCCTACGCCGAGGCGGGGCGGCGCGACCCGCGTTCGCCGCGGCTGATCGCCTTCGGTTGCCTGGTTCCGGTGCTCAACCTGCTGTGGCCGGGGGTCTTCATGGCCGAGGTGGCGGCCCTGCGCGGTGACCCGCGATCGCGGCGCGCGATTCGGATCTGGTGGGTGACCTGGGTTTTCGGCGGCGGCGTCGCGCTGGCCGCGCTGCTGTGGCGGAACGCGGACTCGTTGCAGGCCAAGGCGGACGGAGTGCTGTTCACGGCGTTCACCGACGCGGTCGCCGCCGTGGTAGCGCTGCTGACCCTGTGGGTGCTGCGGACGATCGAGGGACGTGATTTGCTCGGGCGCGGGCGGGCCGCGCGCCGCTGGCTGATCGCGGTCGACCCCGCCGTACCGGTGATCGCGCCCGTCCAGCCAGGCGGCACGCCCGACTCGGCGCCCACGACGACCGGCGCGTCCGCGCGCGAGGACAACGCTGCTCAGGACCGTGAGCAGGAGGAGGTTATGGCCAAGTGAGCCAGGGCAGTCGCGCGCCATTCGTCGTCGCGCATCGAGGCGCCTCGGCGGCGCGACCCGAGCACACGCTCGCCGCCTACGAGCTGGCGCTGCGGGAAGGCGCCGACGGCGTCGAATGCGATGTCCGGCTGACCAGGGACGGGCATCTGGTCTGCGTGCACGACCGTACCGTCGACCGAACCTCCTCGGGCAGCGGGCTGGTCAGCGAGATGACTCTCGATGAACTGCGGGCGCTCGACTTCGGCGCCGACGGCGCGCCCGCCTCGGTGCTGACCCTCAGCGAGCTGATCAGCTTGGTGCTGGACTGGCGCAGCAGGCCGACCAAACTGTTCATCGAGACCAAGCACCCCGTCCGCTATGGCGCGCTGGTGGAGAACAAGCTGCTGGCAGAGCTCCAGCGATTCGGCATCGCCACCCCCGCCTCGGCCGACCACTCCCGTGCGGTGGTGATGTCCTTCGCGGCTACCGCGGTCTGGCGCATTCGCCGCGCCGCACCGCTGCTGCCCACCGTTCTGCTCGGCGAGTCATCGCGCTACCTGGGCGGATCCGCTGCGACGACGGTCGGCGCCACCGCCGTCGGCCCCTCGGTGAAGACGTTGCGCGACCATCCCGATCTGGTCGACAAGGCGGCCGCCGCGGGCCGTGCCACCTACTGCTGGACCGTCGACGACCCCGGCGACGTCCAGCTCTGCGCCGATCTCGGCGTCAGCTGGGTCGCCACCAACCACCCGGGACGCACCAAGTCGCTGCTCAGCGCCGCCTGAACCGGTTACGCGAGACCGCGCCGCGAACACGCAGTGCCGCAGGCGCTGCCGAAACCAACACAGCACCCTGTAGGTTGACCCCTCGTGGGTAAGAGCAAGCGCAACAGTCCTAAGCCCGGCGGGAACCGGGCGCAGCGTCTCGCCGAGCGCCGGGCGGCGCTGGAGCAGGCGGCGCAGGCCGTCACGCGTCCGTTCGAGGGCTTGGCCGCGGAGTGCGACCTGGTCGCGCTGCGCGAGTTCGTTCCGTCGGCCACGGCGCGGTTGACGCTGTCGCCCGCGATCGCCGCCGAACGTCCGGTCGTGCTCGCCACGGTGCTGCCCGGCGCGGTGGCCGCCCTGGTGCGTGCCGGTGACGAGCCCAGCGGCTACGTAGGTGCGCAGGTGCAGTTCCAGGGCGCGGACCCGGCCGCCGATCTGGCCGCGGCGATTCTGTGGACGCAGTCCGCCGAGCCAGGTGACTCGCTGAGTTCCGTGGAGAGCGTCGCGGGTGGCCCGCGGCTGGCCGATGTCATCGAACCTGCCGCGAGCCTGGACGTGACCGTGCACCAGGACTTCGACTGGTGGGTGCCGGAGGGCGTCGAGCCCGATCCGCAGGTGGCGGCGACCATCGAGCAGGCCAAGCAGGCGATCATGCCGTCCGCGCGGCTCGCCCTGGACGCGGACGCGATCGGTGCCGCGTGGTGGGTGGACGCGGGCGAGAAGGCGCACATCCGCTGGGTGCGGCCCGAGAACGAGGACGATCTGATGCTGGCACTGGCCCGCGTGCACGCCAAGGGCGGCCTGAGTCTGGGTGAGGGTTCCCGATTCGCCGGTTCGTTCCGCACGCACGGCGTGCTCGTTCCCGTGTTCGACCTGGACCGCGAGCGGCACCCCGACGAGTGGGTGAAGCCGGTGGTCGAGTTCGGCGCCCGATTGTCCGAGGCGCTGGCCGTCGACGCACCGTTGACGGCCGACGAACGGCGTTCCCGCGACGGACTGCGGTCGCGTCAGGTCACGCTGCGCTGAGCTGTTCGATTTCGCAGCGCTCGCGGCGCTTTATGGCCGTCGTGCGAGCGACTGCCGCCGGCGACTTCATTGCGTCCGCGGCGGTCGCTCGGAAGTGGAGACGAGCTCGTCGCTAATACATTGTCCGGTGCGGGATTCTCGGCCGAACCAAATGCCGGCGGGTGAGGATAGACTTACCGAACTAATGATGGCCGGGGCACGCGTAATGCACTGTGGATGTTGGCCAGGGCAATGTCCAGCACTTTTATGCCGGGTATCTCGCTGAAACGGAAACGGGCCCAGCTCCTAGTGGAGCTGGGTCTGTTTGCCTTTTCCGGCGAACGCGGTCAGATGGAGCCGCCCGCCGCCGAAGGCGCGCCGGAGGCATCGCTCGGGCCGCTGATTTCCCGGGCGACGAATTCCTCCAGGTCGAACAGATTCGACCCGGCGCGGTCGGCGATGTTGAGCAGGGTCGTCATCTTGGCGACCTCCTCGACCTGTTCCTTCAGGAACCACTGCATGAACTGTTCGCCGAGGTAGTCGCCCTCTTCCCGGGCGGTGCTCGCCAACTGGACGATCTGCTCGGTGACGGTCTTCTCTTGGGCGAGCGCCAGAGCGATCGGTTCACGGGCATGGTCGAACCGGGATTTCGCGGCGTCGATGCCGGAAAGTTCGATACTGATATCCCGGTGCAGGAAGTACTGCACGATCATCATCGCGTGGTTGCGTTCCTCGACCGCCTGCGCATAGAACCGCTTGGCCAGCTGCGGCAGATCGGCATTGTCGAACCACACCGCAATCGCGATGTACTGATGCTCGGCATTGAATTCGTGCCGGATCTGGTCGTGCAACAGGCTGTGGAATTTGCTGCGTGGGGATTCCGGATGGCTTGACATAGCAGTGACATTAGCGCTGGTCACAACGTATGTCATCCAAGTGCAGCCTTATTGAGGCTAGTGTTGCCTAATTAATTCTTTACGGCGCCCGCAATTTTCGGCGCCTGGATATCGGCTCGCGGTCCCGGCCGCAGTTCGCGCGCGACGAACTCTTCGACGTCGAACAGTTGGCCATCGGCGCGGTCGAGTACGGTCAGCAGCGTGGTCATCCCGGCGACGTTCTTCACCTGTTCCTCGAGGAACCATTGGACGAATCGTTCACCCAGGTAGTCGCCGGACGTGCGGGCCGCTCGGGCCAAGTCGCTGATCTGCGTGCTGCGGGTCTGCTCGGCATCCAGCAGCAAAGCTATCGCGGCGCGCGGGCCGTCGAAGGTCGAATGGATCTCCTCCAGCCCGCCGATCCGCACCTCCAGATCGCGGTCGAGCAGGTACTGCACCATGCGCAGCGCGTTCGCGTACTGCTGGCGCGACCGGGCGTAGGCGTCTCCAGCCAGTTGCGGTAACCGGTTCGAGTCGAAGTACACGGCGGCGGCGAGATACTGCTGGGCGGCGGTGAACCCGTGACGGATCTGCGCGCGGAGCAAGTCGGGAAAGGACTGAGCCACATCGGTATCCGGCATGGCACCGACGCTACCGTGTCAGCAGGTCCTCCGGGACGGGTTGGTCGCTGGCCAGCGCGTCGAAGAACCGGCTGGCCTTGTCCTTGTCCCAGAGCACGACGTTGCCGCTGTCGGTGTCGTCGAACCCGCCGATCGGGACCGCCGTCGCGATCGTGTCGCCTTTCAGCGCCCAGGCCAGTCGGCCCAGGTCCCAGATGTGGTCGCCATTGTCGACCTTCAGCGACTTCGCGGTGTCCGATGCGAGCGGCCAGAGCTTGAACGGGTTGGCCAGCGTGGCGCTGCTGGTCGCCTTCTCCAGCAGGGCAGTCATGAAGATCCGCTGATTGTTCATCCGGTCCAGATCGGCGAGCGCCGTGGCGCGGCTGCGCACGAAGCCCAGCGCCTGCGGCCCGTTCAGGCGCTGGCAGCCCGCGGGCAGATCGATGCCGGCGAGCGGGTCGTCGATCGGTTTCGGCACGCAGACATCGATGCCGCCGAGCGTGTCGACCACGCTGGCGAAGCCGCCGAAGCCGATCTGCGCGTAATGGTCGAGGCGCAGCCCGGTGGCGATTTCCACCGTCTGCGCGAGCAGGGCCGGGCCGCCGAGGGCGAACGCGGCGTTGAGTTTGTCCTTGCCGTGGCCGGGGATGCTGACGTAGGAATCGCGCGGCAGGCTCACCAGGGTGGTCTTGCCCGACTCGGGGACGTGCACCAGCATGATCGTGTCGGTGCGCTCCGGACCCACCTCGCCGCCGGTGGCCAGTTCCTGCTCCTGCTCGGGCGTCAGCCCGCCGCGTCCGTCGGAGCCGACCAGCAGCCAGTTCGTGCCCGGTGTGTTGCCGACCCGCTTGGCGTAGTTCGCCAGCGCGGGGATGCGGTTGAGCGAGTTGTCCAGCTGGATGACGGCGCCCACAGCGGCGACAACCAGTACCAGCAGGATCACCAGAAACCAGCGGAAGGGGTGGCGCTTGCGGCGCGGTCGCGGCGCCTGGGCAGGGCGCACGCCGCGCGGGGGTACCGGCGGCGGGCCTTCGCGATACCGTCGCGGTTTCTGCGTCGGCGCGTGGGGCGGCCCCTCGTCGAAGGGGACCGGACGCTGTGTGGGTGCGTGCGGGGGACCCTCGCGATGCGGGACCGGACGCTGGGTGGGGGCATGCCTGCGCGCCTGCGGCGGCCTGCGCTGTTCCGGCGGGACCTGCGAATATGCCAGCGGCGGCGGGTGGGGTGGCCCGTCGCGGCGCATCACCTGGGTGGGTTCGATCGGCGGCGGTCCGCCTGGCCCCGGGGGAGGCATGCGCCGCCGCATCGGGGGTTCACCGGGCCTACCTGGCGGCGGCATCCGGCGCGCTCGCGCATTGCGCTGGGGGTCGTCGCCGTTCATCACTGAGACTCTACTTATCGGGCGGTCATCGGGTGCCGCATGCGTACAGCGGCCTGCTGTTTGGTAATTCGCCTACGGGACCGGGCCGTTAGCGGCCCGGAGGGCACAGTTGAGTTACGGCAGCCACGAAACATGGCCGCGCAGAACGGTATAGCCGATGTAGGCGACCGCGTCGATAGTCGCGTGCGCGAGGATGAGCGGCCACAGCCGATTCGTGCGCTGCCAATAGCGACCGAAGATGACGCCCATCACAATGTTTCCGAGCCCGCCGCCCAGCCCCTGGTACAGGTGGTAGCTGCCGCGCAGCAGCGCCGAGGCCAGCAGCGCGGAGTGCGCCGACCAGCCGAGCTGGCGTAACCGGGTGAGCAGGAACGCCACCACGATCACTTCCTCGGCCACGGCGTTCGCGCAGGCCGACAGGATCAGCGCGGGCAGCCGCCACCAGTAGTCGCCGAGCGAGGCGGGCACGATCGTCACGCTGACTCCTAGCGCGTGCGCGATGAGATACAGCCCCAGGCCCGGCACTCCGATGAGCGCGGCGAGAGCCATGCCCGGGAGCACGTCCGAACGCCACCGGATGCGGTTCGCCAGTCCGATCAGTCGCGGCCCGAGCCCGCCGCGCCACAGCAGATACAGTCCCAGCGCCGCCCATCCGACCAGCCGCAGCACGCTGAGCAGCTGAAACAGCAGGTCGATGGTGGACTGAGTCGATCGCGACGGGTTCAGCGCGATGGTCCGCCCACCGACCCCGCCCGGCGCGAGCGCGCTTTCCATCAGCGAGAGCGCCGCGTTCAGCCCGCTGAGGCCGAAGGTGACGAGCAGCACGACGGCGATCTCGAGTTTGAGCGCGAACCGTTCCCGATCGGTCGGCTCGGCCTCGTCCCACTGGGCACCGGACTCCGCACGCATGGGTCGAATCTATTGCGCTGGCCATGCGTGGCGCGCGGCACGTCGGGGTCGGAACCCCGCGATCCGAACTCGGCGTCGATGTCGCGACATCGAAGGTGGACGAGATCGGTGCACCCGGTCGAGGTCAGGCGCCAGCTCGCCAGCGGTCTCCAACGCCCAGCTCGGCTGGGTCGAGGCCCGAGCGCTGAGCTCGCCGCGAAGAGGGATAGCACCGCCAGTGTCTGTCTGGTCAGCGGCCTGCAGATCGGCTGGCAGGGAAACCGGATCGCCGGGTGGGGGAACCGCGGGCGTGTTGGCTGCGGCGGGCTTCGGGAGCCGGCGGGTCAGATGCGGCGCAAGCCGTTGAGGAACGGGCAGCCGGCCAGGGTGCGCACGGCGCGGCTGAGTGCCTCGATGTCGTCGGCCGGGGCGCTGAACGGGAGGCGGAAGTCGTGGTCGCCGTCGAGTCCTTCGACGCGGAGGGTGAGTCCGTAGCGGTCGATGGCCAGCGGGTGCACGATGCCCTGTTGCAGGCGCGGCGGCAGGTGCCTGGCCAGCTGCGTGATGATGTCGGCGTGGTCGGCATGCAGGTGCTGCAGCCACGCGGATTCCATGGCGCAGAACGGATCCGGCTGTGCCAGCCGCAGTTCGTCGCTGCTCACCGACTCGGCCCCGGTCGAGTCGGCCACCACCGCGGAGCTGATCACCAGCCGCAGCAGGGTCGCGCCGAAGCCGACGTCGAGCAGTCCGGGATGCGGGTTCTCCTTCGCCACTTCGGTGGCCAGAGCGCGCTGCGCCTGCCCGGGCACGGCGCGGACCCAGCCGCGCAGCCAGACCAGCGCGCGTACCGGCTCGCGCAGCGGCAGCGGCGCGTGGTCGGTGAGTTCCAGCACCGCGGGCGCCCCGTGCTCGCCGGAGTTGCCCGCCAGGATCGCCGCGACCGACGCGGTCGGCACCGCGATCACCGCGTCGCCGCACGGCCGCACGTGATGCACGGACGCGGCCGTCGGATCGATGCCCGGCATGGCCAGGACCGCCTGCTCCGCATGGACACACGCGCTGCGCACCCGCTCGGCGGTGCACGGGGCGACGGTCGGGGTCGGACGCGGCATGCAAACCTCCGGTGCTCGATCGCGCTTCATTTAGGTTACCCTAAGCTAAGTGACACGAACGCGTTCTGCAAGTGTTTCGATCCGACTGAGCGGGACGGACTTCGCGGATAGCAGATCGCTACAAATGCGTGGTGCAGCGTGCACCGCTGGCAATGGCTGCGACCATCGCCCGGTGCCGGTGCCGGTGCCGGTGCCGGTGCCGGTGCCGGTGCCGGTGCCGGTGTGGGTGTGGGTGTGGGTGTGGGTTGCCGGTGCGGGCTGGCCGCAGGTGCGGGCTGGCCGCGCGGTGTGGGTTGCGGGTGCGGGCTGGTCGCAGGTGTGGGTTGCCGGTGGGGGCTGGTTGCCGGTGCGGGTGGGGCCGCGGGTGACCTCGCCGCCGGGTAACGGCGGTGTCAGGGTTGTTACCGTGAGTGCGTGTCGGAAAGGACGGAAGCCGGGGAACCGGTGCTGGTAACGCTGTCGACGCCCGCGCGGCGCAGTCTGGTCGACGGGTTGGTCCGCAACCGCGGCGCAAGCGCCGCGGCGCCGATCCTGGACCTGGATTCGCCGGACGCCGACATCGCCGGCTTCCTCGCGGGCGCGGCACACTCCGATACCGGCTTCGTCGCTCGGACCTCCTCGGGTCAGCGTGCCGTCGCCATCGTCGCGGCCACGGCCGCCGCCCTGTGCGGCGACGACATCCACACCGCCCTGAGCAGGCCCGATGTCGCGTTTCTGAGTTCGCTGAAGCCACCGGCGGTGGAGGCCGTCCGATCGGTACTCCTCGCCATCGAAACCGAGGACACAGACCGTCTCATCGACGCATTGCGGGTGCTCAGCCGCGGCTGAGCACCCGTCCGGCGAGCGCAGGACACTGCCGTGCGCCGGTCCAGCCGTCGCAATCCGTGGGGAGCCGGCGGGCTCGCCAGTAATCTCGTAACCGTGCCGCGAATCGCGTACTTCGGGCCGTCCGGAACGTTCACCGAGATGGCCCTCGCTCAACTCGAATCCTCGGGAGCCTTCGACGGACCCGTGGAGCGGGTCGCCGCGCCCAGCCAAGGGGCCGCGTTGGACCTGGTCCGCTCCCGCGACGTGGATGGTGCCGTGGTCCCGATCGAGAGTTCTGTCGAGGGGTCGATCTCGGCGACGCTGGACTCCCTGGCGATCGGCCCGCGTCTGCAGATCGTCGCCGAGACCGAGCTCGAGGTGAGCTTCACGATCCTCGGCAAGCCGGGGAGGACCCTGGCGGACGTGCGGACTCTGGCCGCGTACCCGGTGGCCGCCGCCCAGGTACGGCTGTGGGTCGCCCGGCACCTGCCGCAGGCGCGGTCCTACATCTCGGCGTCCAATGCCGCCGCGGCCGAAGACGTGGTGGCGGGCCACGCGGATGCCGCCGTTTCGACCGCGCTGGCAGGGGAACGGCTCGGGCTGATCGCGCTGGCCTCCGGCGTCGCCGACCATGAGCAGGCGATCACGCGCTTCGTGCTGTGCACCCGGCCCACGGTGGCGCCGTCCGCCACCGGCGCGGACCGCACGTCCATCGTGCTGGAGCTGCCGAACGTGCCGGGTTCGCTGATGCGAGCGTTCGCGGAGTTCGCCACGCGTGGAATCGATCTGACCAGGATCGAATCCCGTCCCACCCGAACCGGCATGGGTACGTACCGTTTCTATCTCGACTGTGTCGGGCACATCGACGACACGGCGGTGGCCGAGGCGCTGAAGGCGCTGCACCGCACGGCACGGATCCGTTTCCTCGGATCCTGGCCGGCGACCTCGGCAACCGGCACGCCGCCGCCGTCGGACGAAGCGGCGGCGGAGTGGTTGATTCAGTTGAGAAAGGGGATGGCGGACCTATGATCGGTAGGTTGATTCTGGTCCGGCACGGTGAGACCGAGGGAAACGTCGCCAAGCTGCTCGATACCAAGGTGCCGGGACTGCCGCTCACCGAACGCGGTGCGGCACAGGCGAAGACGTTCGGCGAGGGCCTGCTCCGGCCGCCGAAGGTGCTGTTCTCCTCGGCGGCGTTGCGCGCCAGGCAGACCGCGAGCTACATCGAGGCCGCTACCGGCGTGGCGGCGATGGTGCTCGACGGCCTGCACGAGGTACAGGCCGGTGACCTGGAAGGGCAGCACAGCGAAGATGCCCATCGCACCTTCCAGCGGATCTATCGCGCCTGGCACGAAGGCGATCTCGGGCTGCGGGTGCCGGGAGGAGAATCCGCCCAGGATGTCCTGGACCGCTTTCTTCCCGCGATCGCGCAGTTGCGGGCTACCTACTTGACACCCAATGACGGTGCGGGCGATGTGATGGTGGTCAGTCACGGCGCCGCCATGCGGCTCGTCGGTCGCACACTCGCCGGTGTGCAACCGCCGTTCACCACGAACAACCACCTGGACAACACCGAAACCATCGAGTTGGTCCCGATGCCCGGCGGCGAGTGGGAGTGCATCCGCTGGGGCCGGTTCACGCCGCCGTTCGGATACGACGTCGCGCCGACCTCCGACGACCCGATGGGTTAGGCGTAACCCTCGCCTTCACTCCGGCCGTGCGCGTTTTGCCTGCTTCCCGCCTTCGCTCCGGCCCTCCGCGTTTGCGGACTTCGCCTTCGCTCCGGCCGTACGCGTTTTGCGTATCTGCTTGCCTTCGCTCCGGCCGTGCGCGTCGTGCGTACCTGCGTGCCTTTGCTCTGGCATGTGCGGGCTGAAGACGGACTACGTCCGAGAGCTGGGCGCTTACGGCACTCAGGACAGTTTCGGATTCCGTGGGAAATCTTCGCGTTCCGGCAGCGAGTTGATCAGATCTTGTATCGCCGTGCGCAATCGAGCCGCGGTTCCGGTGCTGAGTGAACTCCACTTGACGCCGTCGTCGGACTTGCTCGCGGTCGCGATGAATCGCCCTGCGCGCGTGTTGAATACGGCGATGTGGTTATCGGCCACGTCTCTGGTGCCGTCGCCGTACACCACGCCGACGATCTCGGCATACGAGTGGATCTCGACCAAGGCCGCGGCCAAAGTCTTCGCGTCGCTCGGGGGGTTGCCAGCCTTTGCCAGGCGTGCCGCGGTGGCGGCGGCGTCACCGGTGTCTCCGAAGATCGTGGCGAGCTCTTCGGTGGGAACGTTCATGCCGTAGAGCTCGAGCGGTTCGGCATAGCCGAGCGCCGCGAGCACCGTGGCGGGCAGATCGATCCCGGCCTCGTCGATGACGTAGGAGTCCCGCCCGCGAAGGGCGACGACCGGAAGATCGACGCCCTTCGCCAGACAGAAGCGACTTACCCACCCATCGACGACCAACCGCAGCGCGATGATCCAGTGCGGGCGGTTCAGCGCGCGCAGCCGATTCTCCAGATCGCTGTGCACTACGTCATCGAGGAGAAGCTCGCGCTGGATCAGAGACTCGGCGGCCGCGTCCATCGCCGTCCGGTGGTCGGTCATGTTGTCGTAGCGTCCCCGCGCGTTCAACACGACGGGGACCTCGATCTGCAGTTTCTCAATGAGAAACTGCATTTCGTCGAGCGACAGGACGACCGCCTCGAGCGTCGATGGGTCGCGGCCCGCACCGAGTACGGTCACCTAACCGTCCCGCTGATGTCACCGCCGCCGATGACTCCGTCGGCGGCGAACCGGCCGTCGTTGAAGTGCTCGGTCGACCGCAGGTAGTCGTGGCCGTTGTGCTCGGTCTCGTCGTCCTCGTCGCTGCGGGCCTGGTTCCCCAGCAACGGGTTGCCATTGCCCATGTTCGACTGCCGGACCGGCGCCGCGTCGACACGGTTGGCCGCGTTGGTCTCCTGGGTCGGTGTGGAGCCACCGATCGCGCCGCTCGAGCCCCAGCCTTCCGGGAGCTTGAGGGAGCCGTTCGCGCCCGCCGCGGACCCTATGCCGGTGAACGACACCGCGCGCGTCGTGGCAGCGCCACTGGCGGCCGCACCGGCACCCATGGCCATCGGCGCAAAGCCCGACACGGCAGGAGCGCTGGTGGTCGCCGCGGCGATCGCGCTGCCCGCGACATTCCCGACCGTCGAAACACCGGTGGTGGCGATCGATCCGACGGCCTGAGCCGCCTGCGTGGCGGCGCTCGCCACACCGGGGTTGCTCAAGAACGCCTGTGTGGCGGCGACGGCGGCCTGGATGGGATCGGCCGGGACCTCGGAGGCGGTGTTCGCCGCCTGTTCGGGCGTCGCGGTTCCGGCGCCGGCGGCGATCGGCGGCGGCGTCAGGAACTCCGCGGGCGTCGCGACCATGGCGCTTGTCGCGGCCTCGTAGGTCTCCATGACCAGCGCGGCACGGATGTCCATGGCGTGCCTGGCGATCTCCGCGGCCTCGAAGGCGCCGGTCACCACACCCGGCGGGTTCGCCGACGCCATCAAGGCGGCGTTGACGGCCGCGATCTCCGGCGGGCTCGGCATAGCCAGCGCGGCGACGGTGTAGGCGGTGGCGTTCGCCGCGGCCTTCGCGCCCATCGCGGCTGCCTGCACGCCCTGCTGTTCGGACCAGCCGAGGAAGCCGGTGAGTTTGCTCAACGCGGCGATACCGTTGACGCCCTGCATGCCGATGCCGAGTTCGGCCATCACCCTGGCGACGGTTGTCGTCGCGTCGACCCAGGCGGCGGTGAGCCCGCCCCAGGCAGTGGCGGCGGCCGAGATGGGAATCGCGTGCGCGCCCGCGTGTAAGGTGGCCGAATTGATCTCCGACGGCCGAGCCGCCCAGATCACGCCGGTGACTCCTGCAACCATGTTTGACTACTCCCCTGAATGAATGTTGCTGACGGTCTCGGTCGCGGACCTAGACCTGGAAGGCGCTGATGCCCGCGGCACGCACCACGTCGCCCGCGACGTGCTGGGCCAACTGCATGCGCAGCGTTGCCGCGGCGTGGTGGCACTCCAGAATCGCCTGTGCGATCGCGCGGTCGTGGGACATCGCCCCCTGGTTGAAGTGGCTGGCGCTGACGAACGAGACTTCCTCAGCGCCAGAAGGCAATACGTGCGTCGCGGGCGCGGTGATCGCCGCGGCGGCGGCCAGCCGGTCGGCGACGAGGTCGAGCTCGGCCGCGGCGGCGAGAATGGCTTCGGGTGCGATCAGTACATGTCCAACCATGACTCGACTCCTTCTAGTGGCTGTGGGGCGGAACCACGAGAATTCCCCCTTCGAGTGATAGGACGCGACAGCAACGCGATCGGTTCCATCGAATCCCCAACTTTTCGATCTCCCTGCCGATTACACACCCATGGCTGTGGGTACGCAATACGACTCGGTAAAGATTAGCCCCATCCCAGCTGATGCAGGCGGTCTTCGTCAATCCCGAAATAGTGTGCGATCTCATGGATCACGGTGATCGCCACCTCCTCCACGACCTCCGCCTCTTCGGCGCAGAGCTCGAGGATGGCCTCGCGGTAGATCGTCACGGTGTCGGGAAGCGCTCCGCCGTATTGACTGTCGCGCTCGGTGAGCGCAATGCCGTGATACAGCCCCAGCAGATGTGGGTCATCCGGATTGCGCGGCTCGATCAGCACGACCACGTTGTCGATCGCGCGGGCCAGCTCCGGCGGGATGAGATCCAGTGCGTCGCCGACCAATTCCTCGAATCGGTCGTCGGACATCGAGACGGGCATCGGCGATCGGCTACCTCGGCCGCGGCTGCGGCGGCAGTGGCGCGGCGCCGGGCAGCGGCGCCGGCGTGGAGCGTCCGTTGTTCGGCGGCGGCACCGGAGCCTGGCCGTTGATCAGGATGTCGCCCTTGGCCGAACCGGTGATCGGTGCGAAACCTTCCTGGTCGGCTCCCTTGCCGATCATGCAGTCCAGCTTGCGGCTGCCCGCCATCCAGCTGCGAGCGTCGATGTAGTCGAAGAACAGCGTCAGCGTCTTGTTGCGGATCACGTCCGGTCCGCCCAGGTAGTCCGTCGAGGTGCGGGTGCACTCCTCCTCGACGAACTTGTCCTGCTCCTCCTTCGGCGGCGGGCCGCCGTTGAAGTGGGCCCCGAGGTCGACGGTGGAGACTATCTCCACGGCGTGCGGCTGCGCGCAGTCCACCGGATCGGTGGGCAGGTTCTGATTGATGCCGAGGCACATGCCGGACTCGTACACCCTGGACTGGTCGTGCTCTTTGGCGCTGCCGACCGAGGGCGGCGTGCCGACGCTGGCCGCGATCTGCAGCCCGCAGCGCAAGGTGCGGTCACCGTGCTGCCAGCCGTCCGGGCTGGGGTACATCAGGCCGACGATGTACTTGCCGCGGGGATCGAAGCGACCGGACATGTATTTCTGCACGGCCGGCACGCAGTGCTCTTCTTTGAGCTCGGTGAGCCGCAGCGAGTCCGGGAACCGCGAGCCGGGGCCGAACTCCTTGCCCGGATACCTGCTCATGTCGATGTCGGCGGCGACCTCGAACATGTGCTTGCTGGAACAGTTCACCTTGACCAGGTCGGAGCGGTCGGGCTTGGTCCAGCTCAGGCAGTCGCCCTTGGCCGCGGTGCCGAACTCCTTGTCCAGTACCGGTTGCAGCGGCGAGGCGGGATTGTGCGCCTCGAGGCCCTTCTCGTTGTCGAATCCGGTCACGAACAGCGTCACCAGGGCCGCGACCACGGCGCCCGCGGCCACCGCGAGCAGACCCCAGCGCAAGGTGCGCGCCGACAGATGCACGTCGCGCAGATTGCTGTCGGCGAGCGCGGCCTTGGCCGAGCCGAACGAGCGGCGTGCCGCGTCGGCGCGCGAGGACGCGCCGCGCCTCGGCGCTCGGCGGGATCGGGACACAGGTTCGGAGGACATCGCGGTCCATCATGGCAGTGTCCGTCCCGTGGTGCCACGACCTGGCCCTATCGGCGCGGCAGCCGGTCGCGGGGCTCAGCCCCGTAGCGCCGACAGGAAGACGCCGGGCAGCCTGGCGGGGTTGGCGCCGGCGTAGAACTCGGTGAGCCTGCGCCCAGTGGTCGCGGCGGTGGCGTTGTCGACGAACCACGGCGGTTTCGGCGAGAGGGCGAGTTCACCGCCGAGTAGCGAGCGCGGCGCGGGCCGGAACGGACCGCGCACCACGGTGCGCTCGACGTCGTCGAGCAGTAAGGCGTTGTGCACCACGCCGATTCCGCTCTGCACGTCGTCCAGGCTGTGGCCGGGGAACGCGCCCCAGGCGGCGCGCGGTGCGAGGAAGGCCAGCCCGGTCCAGGTGTTCACCGCGATCGCGCCGTAGCGCAGCCGCTCGATCGCGCGGTCGAAGGCGGTACCGAGCCTGCGGATGGTCGTCGGTGGGGCGATCACGTTCGCGCCGAGGGTTCCGGTCAGCTCGGCGTTCGCGAAGTCCACCGCGCGCTGCAGGAACTCACCGCCCACGTAAGGCAGCTCCACCACCCCGAGCACCGGAGAGAAGTACTCGGTGCGCAGCAGCGGGGTGTCGGTGCGCGGCAACTGGTCGATCAGCACGCGGCCCGCGCCGAGGCGCTCGGCCTCCGGATACGACGCCAGCGCGCCGGCGACGCGCGCATCGCTGCCCGGGTAATACGCCGTTCGCTGCGGCGCCCGCTCCAGGGCCAGGCGCAGCTCGTCGAGGAACTCGTCCTTGCGGTCCCAGTCCGCGCTGAGCACGACCGTCTGCGCCGCCACGCAGTTGTAGCCGCCGTTGTGCAGCCGCTGGGTGGCCACGTGCGCGGCCTGGTAGCGCAGGTCGGCGTCGGACCAGGCGCCGGGCACCACGATGGTCGGCGAGACGCCGCCCAGTTCGCTGCTGATCGGTTTGTCCAGCAGCGGCTGGTTGCCTTTCTTGCGCTGCGCGCCCTCGGGGCCGGCGCCCCACACGATCGCGTCGTGGGTGTTCGCGCTGCCGGTCATGTGCACATGCGCGACGTCGGGGTGGTGCACCAGGTAACCGCCCTGCTCGGCGCCGCCGGTGAGAATCCGCAGCACGCCGAGTTCGAGCAGCGGCTCGAACACCATCTCGAACACCGTGAACAGCGGGTCGGTGATGGGATTGAGCTTCAGCGCGACCACCCGATTGTGCGCGTACAGCTCGTAGAGCGCGTCCAGCGGCGGGATCGAGGTGATATTGCCCGCGCCGAGCACGGCGCCGATGCCGCCGGTCGCGGTGGGATCCAGCTGCGCCAGTCCGGCCCGCCTGCGCGCGGTGTCGGCGTCGACGCCGGGACGCAGCCAGACCTCGCCGCTGAAACCGTTGAGCAGCAGCCGGTCGTAGACGCCGTGCGGAAGGATCGGCACCGCTACCCGGCCGCCCGGCGCCTCCTTCAGCGCGATGCCGGTCAGCGGGCTGTATCCGGCTTCCAGCGTGGCCAGCGTCGCCGACAGCGCTGCCGTGGCCTGCAGCAGGGCGAGCGGTCCGGACATCCATTCCTCGCCGACCAGCGGCGAATCCTCGTCGAGGCCCTTGATGACGCACGCGGCCCGCACCCAGTCCTCGGCGAACCGGCCGGTCCTTGCGTGCAGCTCGTCGAGCAGTTCGCGGCGGCGACGCAGCGGGGTCGCGGCCCACGCCTTCTCGCCCGCGGTGAGGTCGGCCAGCGCGTTGTCGATGGCGGTCTCGTCGAATGGAGTGCCCACAAGCCCACTATGCGCGTGATTACACGCCGATGGACCGCATCCTGGGATATCGGCGTGAAACGGCAATCCGCCGACCACTAGGCTGGTGGCCCATGATCGACCTCCGATTCCTGCGGGACAACCCCGACGCGGTCCGCGCCTCGCAGCGCGCCCGCGGCGAAGACCCCGCCCTCGTCGACGCGCTGCTCGAGGCGGACGCGGCGCGGCGTGCCGCGGTGGCCACCGCGGACAACCTGCGTGCCGAGCACAAGGCGATGGGCAAGCTGATCGGAAAGGCGAGCAAAGAGGAGCGTTCCGCGCTGCTCGCGCAGGCGGGCGAGATGTCGGTCAAGGTCAAGGAGGCGGAGGCCGCGCAGAACGCCGCCGACGCCGACCTGGACGCGGCGCACCGCGCCATCTCGAACGTCGTGCAGGAGGGCGCTCCCGCCGGCGGCGAGGACGATTACGTCGTGCTGCAGACCATCGGCACGCCACGAGAATTCGACTTCCAGCCGAAAGACCACCTGGAGCTGGGCGAGTCGCTCGGCCTGATCGACACCGAGCGCGGCGCGAAGGTATCGGGCGCCCGGTTCTACTTCCTCACCGGATATGGTGCGCTGCTGCAACTGGGTCTGCTGCAATTGGCCGCGCAGCGGGCGGTGGCCAACGGCTTCACCATGATGATCCCGCCGGTGCTGGTGCGTCCGGAGATCATGGCGGGCACCGGGTTCCTCGGGCAGCACGCGGCCGAGGTCTACCATCTCGCCGACGACGATCTCTACCTCGTCGGCACGTCGGAGGTGCCGCTGGCGGGCTACCACTCCGACGAGATCCTCGATATGAGCGACGGTCCCAAGCGGTATGTCGGCTGGTCGTCGTGTTTCCGCAGGGAGGCGGGCAGCTACGGCAAGGACACTCGCGGCATCATCAGGGTGCACCAGTTCGACAAGGTGGAGATGTTCGTCTTCACCACGCCGGACCAGGCCGACGCCGAACATCAGCGGCTGCTCGGCTGGGAGCAGGAGATGCTCGCGGCCATCGAGGTGCCCTACCGCGTGATCGACGTCGCGGCGGGCGATCTGGGCAGCTCGGCCGCGCGCAAGTTCGACTGCGAGGCGTGGGTACCCACCCAGCAGACCTATCGGGAACTCACCTCGACCTCGAACTGCACTACCTACCAGGCGCGCAGGCTCGCCGTGCGCTATCGCGACGAGAACGGAAAGCCGCAGATCGCCGCCACTTTGAACGGCACGCTGGCCACCACCCGCTGGATTGTTGCGATACTGGAGAACCATCAGCAGGCCGACGGGTCGGTCCGGGTTCCGTCGGCGCTGGTGCCGTTCGTCGGCGCCGAGGTCCTCCGGCCGCCGAACTGACGACGAACGAATGACGGACAGGTGAATAGCTACCGGTTCGCCGTGCCGGATTCCCGGGATGTGGCAACCGGCGGGATTCCTTATGTTTAGGCTATTCCTCGTGCGAGGAATCGGGTCTCGCGGCGATACCCGGACTCGGGTGCGGGCCGCATCTGCGCTGGCGACAGCTATGGTCATGGCTCGGACCACCGGGGCGTTCTACGTCATGGGCGGCGTTCTCGGCCTGCTCATCACCGCGATCGCCCCTGGTGAGGAGGGTAATCGGCCTCTGGTCGGCGGGGCGGCGGCGGTAGCGCTGGCGCTCGGTCTCACGCTGCTCGCGTGGGGGCCGAGACTGCCGCATTCGATCCACCACGTCTACGTCGCGATCGCCACGGTGCTGGTGACCATCGCGGTGCACTCGTTCCCGAACACGGTCGGCGCGATCAGCCTGGCGTCGTTCTACGTGTTCGTCGCATGCGACGCAGCACTGTTCTTCGCTTGGTCGCAGGCTGCGGCCCACATCGCGTTCGCGTTGGCGCTGTGCCTCTGGGTGCTGCCCGCCCGGCCGGTGACTCCGGGACTGCCGTGGTGGTCGGGCTTGATCCCAGCCGGTGTGACCTTCGGTGTCGGCGTCGTCGTCGGTATCCTGACCAGGATGGCGTCCGAGGCCGACATCGATGTGCTCACCGGCCTGCTCAACCGTCGCGGCTTCGATCGCGCGCTCAACACCGCGATCGAGCAGGCCACCCGCTCCGGGCAGGGCCTGGCTCTGGTCCTGGTCGATCTGGACCGCTTCCGCAAGATCAACGACCATCTGGGTCACCGGGCGGGCGACGCCGTCCTGCAGCGGGTGGCCGACACCTGGTCGAAACTGCTCGCCCCCGATCAGCGTCTGGCCCGTTACGGCGGGGACGCGTTCGCGTTACTGCTGCCGAACACCACGGAGCAGGCGGCGATCCTGCTCACCGAACAGCTGCGCGCGGCGGTGACCACCGGCTGTTCGGCGGGTGTGACCTCCTGGCAGCCGGGGGAATCGGGCTCGCTGCTGGTCAGCCGCGCCGACGTCGGTCTGTACCGGGCCAAGCAGGCCGGGCGCAACCGGACGGTGCTGGAGTCCTCGCGGCAGTTGCCGCTGGCGGTGGAGCTGCGCGAGGCGATCGATCGCGGCGCGCTCGACGTGCACTACCAGCCGATCGTCAGCCTGACCGAGGGTGGCGGCAAGGCCGTCGGCGTGGAGGCGCTGCTGCGCTGGTCGTCCAGCGCGCAACCGGACGTCACGACCGAGGGCCTGATCCGGGTCGCCGAGGAATACGACCTCATCTCCGACCTGGACGAGCTGGTGCTGCGCCGGGCCTGCGCGGACGCCGCGCGGCTCCAGGAGACCTTCGCCCAGCTCGACTTGACCTTGAACGTGAACGTCAGCGGACTCGAGCTGGCCGAGGTCGGTTATGCCGACCGGGTGGCCGGCATTCTCGCCAGTACCGGGTGGCCCGCCGATCAGCTCGTGCTCGAGGTGACCGAGAGCGAGCTGGCGGCCGAATCGCAGACCGCGATCACGAATCTGCACACCCTGCGCGAGCGGGGCGTGCGCATCGCCATCGACGATTTCGGCACCGGGTACTCCTCGCTCAGCAGGCTGGCCACTTTGCCGAGCGACATTCTCAAAGTCGACCAGTCTTTCGTCGCCGCGATCCGCTCGGACTCACCGGCGCCGCCGCTGCTCGGCGTGATCGCCGCCCTGTCCAGCGCACTGGATCTCCAGGTGATCGCCGAGGGTGTGGAGACCGAGTACCAGGCCGCGGTGCTGACCGAACTGGGCTTCGCGCTCGCGCAGGGCTACCACTACAGCGACTCGCATCCGGTGTCCGAACTGATCAGCGACCTCAACGAGAATCATGGCCGAGTGGGTATCGGTACCACGGATCGGGAACTGGGCGACGGAGACTCGGTGCACGCAAACGGCTGGGTGCCGCTGCACTGACCGTTGTGACGAGGCCCCCGCTGAGCTTCGGTTAATTCCCTTGACGCCGCATGGCGACCGTGAGCATGCTGACAGCATGCGTTTGCTCATCTACGCCTATTGATTCGCCGAATCGGCGCGCACCCCTTCGACGGGTAGCGCGCACAATCTCAGCCTGCGCTCGCTGACTGTTCGTGCCGTGCTCTTCAAGAGCATCGGTGAACTGATTCCGCTCTACGCGCTGTATGCCCTGCTGTTCGCCGACCACGGGATGAGTACGGGACAGATCTCGCTGCTGTTCGCGGTCTGGTCGGCGACGTCGTTCCTGCTCGAGGTGCCCTCTGGAGCGTGGGCCGACACGGTCTCGCGGCGCGGTCTGCTGGTGCTGAGCGGTGTGTTGCTGACCGCGGGTTTCGCTATGTGGACCGTGGCGCCCTCGTTCCTGGGCTTCACCGCCGGATTCGTGCTGTGGGGTACGTCGGGTGCCTTGGCCTCCGGCACATTCGAGGCGTTGCTCTACGACGACCTCGCCGCCCGCGGCGAATCCGCGGCCTATCCGCGCATCCTCGGTTACACCCGCGCGGGTGCGGAAGCGGCTGTCGTCGTCGCCATCGTCGCGGCGACCCCGCTCTATCTGTACGGCGGTTACGCGCTGGTCGGCTGGTCCAGCGTCGCGGTCGCCGCCCTGCACACGGTGCTCGCGCTGTCGCTGCCCACCGCGCCGAAGGCGGTGTCCGCGGTGGACGTCGACGACCTGGAAGACGCTGTACCGGAGTCGTCCGGTGACGACGGCGCGGCGCCATCCGGTGCCGCCCATACGCCAGTGCCACACACAGATCCAGGTCGCTCAGCTCTTGGTGTCGATACGGTGTCGATCGCGGACCTGCGAGATGCCTTGCCGAAGGGCGTGGTCGAACAGCCGCGGCCGTTCGCTCGGTACCTCGGCATGCTGAAAGCCGGTATCGGGGAAGCCGTCCGGGTACGGGCGGTGCGCTATGCCGTGCTGCTGGAGGCGTTGCTGTACGGGATCACCGCGTTCGACGAGTATTTCGCCCTGCTCGCGCAGCAGGTGGGCATCTCCACCGTGGTGGTGCCGCTGTTGGTCGGTCTCACCGTGCTCGGTTCGCTCATCGGTTCCGTGCTGGGCGGGCGGACCGAAGGCATGTCGGGCCGGACGATGGGGATCGTGATGGGTATCGCCGGTGTCCTGTTCCTCGGCGGCGCGCTCGTCGCGGGGCTCGCCGCACGGCGCACCGATGTGATGCATCCGTTGGCGATTCTCGGATTCACGGCGATCGGCATCTCCTACGGCATCGTGCACAACGCGGTGGTCGTCGCAGGCGCCCGCCTCCAGGACGCCATCGAGGGCCCCGCCCGTGCCACGGTAACTTCGGTGTCCGGCCTGCTGAGCGAGGTGGTCGCGCTCGCGGTCTTCGGCTTCGCCGCCGTCGTGACCATCTGGTACTCGATGTCCACCCTCCTGGCGATGCTCGGCGTCGCCATGCTCGCCATAGCCGCCCTGACGCCGCGCTGGCTCCCGCGTCGCCGGTGAGTGGCACAGCACGCCAGATCCGCTCTCGCGTTTTGCCGCATTCAGGTGCCACTCGCGGTTGATCTCGGCCCGGTAGCGTGCGGGCTATGACCGTGCAGGTGAGGCTGGGGCTGGTCTTCGGGTTCGGGATCGGCGCCGGTGTCGCGGTGCAGGGGCGGATCAATGGTGCGCTGGGCGCGCGCCTGCACGATGGGATCGCCGCTGCCACCATCAGTTTCGGCACGGGGCTCCTCGTGCTGGCCTTGGCCTTCGCGGTGAGCGGGCGGCTGCGCGAGGGCGTGCGGCAGGTGCGGCGGGCGTTGACAGCCGGTGCGCTGCGGCCGTGGCAGCTGCTCGGCGGCCTGTGTGGCGCGTTCTTCGTCGCGTGCCAGGGCCTCACTGTCGCCGCCATCGGGGTCACCGCGTTCACCGTGGCCGCCGTCGCGGGTCAGCTGCTCAGCAGCCTGATCGTCGACCGTCTCGGTCTCGGCCCGAGCGGGCGCACGCCGGTCACCGCGGTGCGTCTGGCCGGTGCGGCACTCGGCGTGCTCGCGGTGCTGGTCGCCGGATTCGGTCACGGCCGCGCCGCGACAGGTGGTCTCTCTGTGCCGGAAGCGCTGCGAGATGCGCCGACCGCGCTGCTGATCGTGCTCCCCGCCCTGGCCGGGATCGGCCTGGCCTGGCAGCAGGCGGTGAACGGCAAGGTCGGCGCGGTCGGCGGTCCCATCTCGGCGGCGCTGGTCAATTTCTGCGTCGGCCTGTTCGCGCTGCTGGTCCTCGCGGCCGCGGTGATCGTGACCTCCGGTGGCCCGGCCGGATTCCCCACCGAGCCGTGGCTCTATCTCGGCGGGTTCATCGGCGTGGCGTTCATCGCTCTGGCGGCCCTGACCGTCCGCTGGATCGGTGTGCTGCTGCTCGGCCTCACCTCGGTGGCGGGCCAACTGCTCTTCGCGCTGGCCCTCGACCTGTTCACCCCGACAACCGCGGGCCTGTCGGCGACCGCGGTCGCCGGTTGCGTGCTGACTCTCGTCGCCGTCGGCGTCGCCACTCGATCTCGGTCCTGAAAAGCCCGCCGAGTCATTCATGTTCGAAGCGCATGAGTGTGGGATGGTGCGCTCATGCTCATCGAATACGGGGTGTGGGTTTCGCGGCTTGCGCTGTTTGTCGTATTCGGGTTGTCGGCGTGGGGGAAGCTGGCGGATCGGAGTGCGACAAGGCAGGCTGTGGGCGATTTCGGAGTGCCGCTGCGCCGGGTGTCCGCCGTGGCATGGGGGCTGCCGATCGTCGAAGCGATGCTCGCGGTCGCGGTGTTGCTTCCGTGGGTCTCCGGTGTGGCCGCGGTGGCGGCGCTGCTGCTGCTCGGCGTGTTCACGGCGGTGATCGCGCGCTTGCTGCGGCGCGGCGAGCGGCCTTCCTGCTCGTGCTTCGGCGCTGCGAGCTCAGCGCCGATCGGCCCGAAAACCTTGGTGCGCAACGGTGCTCTCGCCGTGCTCGCCGCGGCTGTCGGTGTTGGCGCTCTAACGCATCCGCACGTGCCGATGGGTCTGCCCGCCGACGACGCGATCGGCTGTGCGGTGGTCGCCGTGCTGGTGGGGGTGCTGGTGTGGTTGACCGGACAGCTGCGTACGCTGCGCCGCCGGGTGGATGAACAGGCGCTGTCCACGTTGGGCGCCGAGGGTCTACCGGTCGGTGCGGTGGCGCCGGAGTTCGAACTGCTCGACCTCCTGGGATCGAAGACCACGCTCGAGGCTCTGCTGGCCGGAGGCCGGTCGGTCCTGCTTGTTTTCGTACATCCGGGCTGTGAGCTGTGTGCGGCGCTGGCCAGAGAACTGCCCCGCTGGCACGCGCGAATCGGTGACGCCCTGGCGATCGTGGCGGTCGGTAACGGTGACGCGGCAGAGCAAGCCGCGTGGGGTATCGAAAACGGGCTGGGCGAGATTCCATCGCTCGTGCAGCAAGGCAACGAAACGGCATTGCGCTACCGGGTGCGCGGTACCCCGTCTGCTGTGCTGATCGACCCCGACGGACGGGTGTCCGCGCCGGTGGCAAGGGGCGGTATCGCGATCCGGGAGCTGATCAGCACGGTGAAAACCGCACGCCGCAGGCCGACCTCCGCGTACAACGGGATCCTGGCCGGGACCCGCCGCTGAATTTCGGGGCCTACCTCTCTTCCGCCGCCCGGACCGACCGAGTAATCAGCACCGCGCTCTTAGCAAATTTACAGCTAATAGGTGGTCGGGCGCGGATAGGATCGAGTGGCACCGGTGCGAGTTCGCCATTCATCGGACCCATCGACAAGAGGGGAAGACATGACCGCGTTCTTCGCATTCACTGACGCCTCAGAGAAGGAATTCATCATCCAGCTGGTCGATGAGCAGCGGATCGCCGAGGCCCGTCGCATCCTCTCGGGTGAGGAGAAGATGTCTGTGCACGTCATGGGGCGGATCATGAAGACACCAATGCCCTACAACCCGGGCTGGAATTTCCACCTGGATCCGGAAACCATTTCGTTCTTCACCCAGGCGATCGAGGTGTGCGACGCCAGCATCATGTACGTCCAGGACCATTTGGACGAGGCGTGCGGCGCATTCCTGCCGGGCTGTATGTGGTGCCCGTGGTCGTCGAGACTCACCCGCGAGATAATCCCGTAGCTCCCGGTCGGCAAACGCTTCCGGCCGACGTGGAAACCGTCGGCCGGAAGTCGGGGGCTCAGCCCAGCTTGCGCGTGCGGAGTTCGTGGCCCTTGGACGTCTTGCAGCGCCCGGACTCCAGATCCCATTGCCACCCGTGCAGGTTGCACGTGAGCGTGTTGCCGTCCACCACGCCGAACTTCGACAGGTCCGCCTTCAGGTGGGGACAGCGGCGCTGCACTTCCCAGCCGCCGAGTTCGGTGGAAGCGGAATCGTCGTGCGCCTCGGCGAACCAGCCGTCGGCATAGGCGATCCGCTCGTCGGTGAGGCACTTGAAGAAGGTGTAGAGGAACTCGTTGTACCCGCCGATACGCCAGGCCTGGAAGCGGGTGGACAGGAAGATGGTGTTCACCCAGTCCGGCTCCTGGTCGCGCAGCACCGTGCGCACCAGTTCCGGCGCGATGCGGAAGCCGTAGCGGTAGCGGCCCTCGCCCTCGATGGGTCCGCGCACCGTGCGCTTGGGGAAGTCCAGCACCACGGTTTCCTCGCCGATCACCAGACCGACCGGGTAACCGATGCCGTCGCATATCAGATCGCTCTGCGCCATGATCGGCTCGAACAGCTTCTGCAGCGGTTCCAGCAGCGCGCCCTCGCCGGTGGCCCAGGTTGCCTTCTCGGCTTCCAGCACCGGCGCGAGGCGCTGCGCCATCCGCTCGATGTACACGGTCTTGTTGTCGTAGATCTCAGCCGGGTCGCTCGGATGGGTCAGCGTCAGCTCGGCGCCGCGCACGTCGGCGACCGAGCCAGGGATCATCAGGATCCCGCCCGCGTTGCCGTGGATCTCCATCTGCTCCAGGAACACCTTCTGGTCCGGGAAGATGTTGCCCTCGTCACCGCGGTCGTCGTTGAGGTAGCGCAGTTCGTCGTCCAGGAACACCGGCGGACCCGCCGACGGCACCACCCACGTCGCGCCGACCTGTTCGATGTAGCTGCGGGCGCGGTCCATGCCGCGCTGACGCTTCTGCTTGCCGAAGTTCGACTTGGTGCGGGCCGGGATGTCGTAGACCATCGGGTACCAGATCGCGCCCGAGTACTGCAGCAGGTGGATGTCGACATGACCGAACGCGTCGTGCAGTACGTCCATGTCGACCGGGCGGGCGTCGTTCATGTTGAAGCAGGTGGTCTCGCCGTCGGAGACGACCAGTCCGGAGTCGCCGATCGGGCCGTCGGCGGGCGCGCGCAGCGCGATGATCATGATGTCCAGGTCGCCACCCGGGCCGGTCACCGTGTGCTTGACCGAGTCCTCGGTCTCGAAGAACTTGTGGAAGCCCAGGTGCTCCAGTTCCCGCCGCAGGTCCGGCACCGGGTAGTCCGGCAGCAGCACGGTCGCGTCCTTGTCGACGTGCTGGGCCAGCGTCTTCGCGTCGAAGTGGTCGCGGTGCAGATGCGAGACGTACAGGAAGTCGCATGCGCCCAGCTCATCCCAATCCAGCTGGGTGTTGTCCGGGAACGGGAACCACGAACCGAAGTACGCGGGGTTCACCCAGGGGTCGCAAAGGATCGACCCGGCCGCGGTGCGGATGTGGAATCCGGCGTGTCCGACGCTGGTGATCTGCACTAGCTGCTCCTCCTGCTGTTACCAGCCAACCAGGGTAGTAGTTACGGCGAGACGTCGCCGATGCAGTAGCCGTCCGGCCCGGATCGCAGGGTGAAGGTACGGGTCTGCGTCACACCCGCGGAGTTCGTCACGGGGACCTGCACCGCAATGTAGTCGGTGTTCAACTGCTCCGAGCGGATCTGCTGGTCGGCGAACTGGGTGGTCCCGGTCAGCATGCCCGGGTTGCCGGCCAGCGGGGCCGGGATCGCGCGTCCGGTGGCAGCGGGGTCCCAGCTGGCTGACGCCTTGCAGACCAGCGGGTAGGTGCCCTCCTTGTCGGCCGGGTCGAGCGGAGATCCGACGAAGCGGGACAGGTAGCGGCGCACGGTGTGCCTGGCGTCGGCGTCGTTGTACGCGATATCCGCGCCCGCCGCGGCGACGCGCGGACAGGCGTAGCCGGTCTGGACCTCGGCGCGGTCGACGGCGACCGTGGTGGTTTTGCTCTGCCAGACGACGGTGTCCGTGGTCGCCGTCCCCGGCTGGGCCAGGGCGGCCAGGATGGACTGCTGGTCGTCGTACATGTCGGCCACATTCTTGGGCGCGATGGTCCAGCACTTCTCCTGCATCTCGGCGATGCTGTGCGAGCGCAGGTCGGCCGCCCAGCGCTGGACCGCGCTGGAGGCGGCGGGGAGCCCGGCAACCGTGCCCACCGGTGGGGCGTCGGCGGGGACCGGCGGCAGCGATGCGGTGGTCGGAGGTGTCGTCGCCGGGACGGCGGCGGGTGGCGTCGTGCGCACCGCTGCCGGTGCGGCACTCTCGTCCGGGATACCGGCAACGGAGTCGCAGCCGGTTAGGGCACCCGCGCCGATCAGGACCAGGCCGATCATTGCTGCACGCATAGGCCGTGCTTCCCGACGCCGAGCCGAGCGCGTAGGGGTGCGCGTCGGTTGCCCCAGAGGCGTAGATTTCCGACCGGTTAGCGCTTCTTCGCCCTGTCGGGCCCTCTGGCACCGCATCGGGTGTGCGGCTGTGGACGTCGGTTGGCCCACGTTCGCTGATGCCCGGATCCGATCGCGTGCTGAGCTGTGGTCGTATTCACGCGGTTCCGGTCGGGCGCGTTCCACTTCGACGATCCTCTTCTCTAAGGGCGTGCGGTTGGGGCTGCTCAGGCGTCCTCGACCCGGTGCGGCACGTGATGGCGGCGCACTGCCGGAGGGGACGGTCAGCGACTACGCTAGCGGACTTGTGGAACCCGTCTATCGGACGATCATCGGGCTGGCCCGTACCGTCTTCTTCCTCGAAGGTCTGAAGTTCACCGTCAAGGGCGATGAACATATCCCGGCGCGGGGTGGCGCCGTGCTGGCGGTGAACCACACCGGATACATGGACTTCACCTACGCGGGTCTGCCGGTGCGTACCCCGAAGCGCTACGTTCGGTTCATGGCCAAGAAGGAGGTCTTCGACGACAAGATCTCCGGCCCGATCATGCGGGTGCTCAAGCACATTCCGGTGGATCGTTCGGCGGGCGCCGAGTCGTACCAGGCCGCGGTGGAGTATCTGCGCCGCGGTGAGCTGGTCGGCGTGTACCCCGAGGCGACCATCAGCCGTAGCTTCGAAATCAAGGAATTCAAATCGGGCGCGGCGCGCATGGCCATCGAGGCCGAGGTGCCGATCATCCCGATTGTCATCTGGGGTGCACAGCGGGTGTGGACCAAGGGATTCCCCAAACGGCTCGGCCGCACCAACACGCCCATCTCGATCGCGGTCGGCGAACCGATCCAGCCGTTCGAGCCCGCCGCCGAACTCACCGCCAAGCTGCGCTCGACCATGCAGGAGATGCTGCTCGACCTGCAGAAGGATTATGTGCACGAGCCCGGCGCGTACTGGGTGCCCGCCCGGCTCGGCGGCAGCGCTCCTACCCTGGAAGAGGCGGACGCGATGGACGCCGCCGAGGCGAAGGAGAAGGCCGCCCGCAAGAACGCGGCGGAGCAGTAACGGGAGTTGCGATGGCGCGGGAACCGGTTTACGACATTCTCACCGGCCTGGCCCGCACCATCTTCCTGGCGCAGGGACTGCGCATCGACATCGAAGGCCAAGAGCACATTCCCCGGTCCGGCGGCGGGGTGCTCGCCGTCAACCACACGGCCTATCTGGATTTCATGGAAGTCGGGCTGGTCGGGCGCAAGTCCGGCCGCAACGTCCGATTCATGATGAAGGCCGAACTGGAACACGGCATCATCGGTTTCCTCATGAAGCACTGCAAGGCGATCGGCGTGGATCGCACCGCGGGCGCGGCGTCGTATGCCCGTGCGGTGACGGCACTGCGCGATGGCGAACTGGTCGTGGTCTACCCCGAAGCGACGATCAGCCGCAGTTTCGAGCTGAAGGAATTCAAGTCCGGCGCGGCCCGCATGTCCATCGAAGCCGATGTGCCGATCATTCCCCTGATCATCTGGGGCGCACAGCGCGTCTGGACCAAGGACATCCCGAAACAACTGGGCCGCCACAACTTTCCGATCCACATCCGCATCGGCGCCCCGATCCCGCCCGCCGAACCGGCGGACGCACTCACCGCCACCATGCGCACCCGCATGAACGAACTACTGGAAAATGCCCAGCGGAACTACCCGATGCCCGAGAGAGCCCGCTGGGTGCCCCTGCGACTCGGCGGCACCGCACCGACTCTCGCCGAGGCCGCCGTCCTGGAACGGGAGGAAATGGCCAGGCGCCGAGCCAAGGCCGCCGGTCGTACGCCACACCAGGCCTAGCTGGCCGGTCGGTTTTGGCTACCAGCTTCTGGGCGAGTGGAAGTCTCGGCCTATCTGATTACCGGATAACTTCCCGAACGCCAATCGTTTACGCGGCGCCGGATGCTGTCGACCATCGGCAGCGAGTCGATCTCGGCCGGGCTGAACCATGCAACCTCATGAGACTCGTCTGAGACGCTGAGCTTTCCGCCGATCGGCTTTCCGAGGAGGCAGATCGAGAATTCTTGTCTGACCTCCCCGTCGTCGTATGCGAAGACATGGCGGGGATTCGTATAAGTACCGATGATACCGGTGATGTGGATGTCTATACCGGTCTCTTCTTTGGTTTCCCGGATGCCGCAATCAGCCAGTGATTCGCCCAATTCCATCTTGCCGCCCGGTAATGCCCACATGCCGTTATCGGTTCTGCGTTGTAACAAGATTTGACCGGCCTCGTTCACTACCACCACGGATGCCGCCGGTACCAGGCTATTCGGCTGCGGTCCGTTCGGGTCGTTCTCGTAGTCACGTCGATGGCTCATTCAGGCCCCCTGATCCGGTACGGGATTACGGTCCGTTGTACTCGCCGCATCAAGCAGATCAGGCGAGCATCGCTTCGATTTCGGCAATGCGCCGGTCGAGCCGGGTCGAGTGGGCGCTGTCTGCCGGTTGCGTCCGGCAGAGTGGTGTAGGAATCGGACCGGCCGGTTCGATGATCGGCGTGTCGTAGCCGAGTAGAGGTGGTCACCGCGTGATCCTTCAACAGACCTACCAAGTCACTGAAGGAAGAAAGCTTCACGCGATGACCTCTGTCCAGCCTATCGACCCGTCCAAGTTGCTGTCGGACCAACTCGCCGTAGCGAGCCCGGATCTGCTGCGCAACATGATGTCCACGTTCATCCAGGCCCTGATGGGCGCCGAAGCCGACACTGTGTGCGGCGCCGGCTACGGCGAACGCTCCGACGAGCGGGTGAACTCACGAAATGGCTACCGCCACCGCGACTTCGACACTCGTGTCGGCACGATCGACGTCGCGATCCCTAAACTGCGCTCGGGCAGTTACTTCCCGGATTGGCTGCTCGAGCGCCGCAAACGCGCCGAACGCGCACTCACCAGTGTGGTGGCGACCTGCTACCTGCTCGGGGTCTCCACCCGCCGCATGGAGAA